>JAJCXR010000051.1 GCA_029263315.1 Acidobacteriota bacterium
CCGATTGCCGCCCAGCGGTATATAAAGATAGTCCCTAAGGAACCGCGACAGGGTGATATGCCATCGTCGCCAGAATTCGATGATGCTGGTGGCGCGATAGGGCGAGAAGAAATTAAGCGGCAGCGTGATCCCGAGCATCCGCGCCAGCCCCACCGCCATGTCTGAATAGCCGGAGAAATCGAAATAGATCTGGAAGCTGTAGGCCAAGAGGCCCAACCAGGCGTCGACGGCGCCGCGGACGCCGTCGTTGAAGGCGGCATCGGCCAGCGGCGCCAGGGAATCTGCCACCAGCACTTTCTTGACCAGGCCGATCTGGAACGCCATGACGCCGCGGGCGAAGGTCGGGACATCGTGCCGCCGTTCGCGCAGCTGGGAGGCGAAGGTGTGGTAGCGCACGATCGGTCCGGCGATGAGCTGTGGAAACATCGCCACGTAGCACATGAAGTCCGTGAAGTGGCGGACCGGCTGGCTCTGGCCACGGTAGAGATCGACGGTGTAGCTGAGGGACTGGAAAGTATAGAAGGAAATACCCACCGGCAGGACGATGTCGACCCAGGGCACGGGCGGGTGGCCACTGTAAAGGCGCAGGGCGTTGAGCGTATCGACGGCGAAGTTGGCGTATTTGAAGTAGGCCAGCAGGCCGAGGTTGGTCACCAGGGAAGCGACCAGGAAGAGCTTGCCCGTGTGACCTCGACCACGTGCATTGACGATCTGCTGGCCGCAGTAGAAGTCCACCAGGGTGGAGACCAGCATCAAGAGGACAAAATCGGGACGCCACCAGCCGTAGAAGATATAGCTCGCCAGGGCCAAGGTCAGGGACCTGAGGCGCCGCGGCGATAGGTAATAAGCGATCAGGAAAAGGGGCAGGAAGTATTCTAAAAAAAGGTGGCTGGCGAAAATCATGGGCTTGCCGAGTCGATAAGCACTGAAGATACGCCAGCCTGTGATTGCGGTGCAAGCTTGGAGGTTAGATTAGCCCGGGGGCGGCCATCGCTGCTAAGTACACCTTTCCGGAAATACGGTGACGTATCGAGAGCACCGAGGCGCCGCGTCCGCAAGGCTTGCGAGCGAGGCATAGTGGGGCTCTGTTGTAGTGAGCGTAACGCCGCGGACGTGGATGCATCGGCGCTCGAATACCAGCGTATTTTTGAGAAGGTGTACTAAGCGTTGCGGGATGGAGTTAGACGTAGAGCTTGGCCAGGTCGACGCCGCGCCGCCGCATCAAGGAGCCCACGAGATGGGGCAGGGTCAACAGAGCGTAGGTTTCGAGCATGGCCTGGAGCGGTATGCCAAGCCAGGGTAGGGGCGGCACGACGACGGCGCGTAGCAGCAGGATCGCCAGCCCCACGATGAATAGACCGTGGCTGAGGAGGAGCCCTGAGGAGGGCATGGACAGAAGGGCTTTCGAGTGGCTGCCCAAGCGAAAGAGCTGATCATCGCCGAAGGTTGCGGCGGCTCCGAGGGCAGTGATCCCCAAAGCGCAGGCTGGCCACAGGAGAATGCATACAACCCACCAGCCGAAGGGGCCAGCGGTGTCGGAAAGCTGGCCATGCCAAGCTCGGCTGAGAATCCAGAGGAGAGCCGGAGTGAGCAAGAGCAGCCCTAAGGCATACAGGCGGAAAGCGTCCCCTAGCCAACGCTTGTCGCGCATCAGCTCGAGCAGGTCCGGGAGGTGATTCTGGCCGCCAACGGTGGCTCGGCTGAGGGCCGGCGCCAAGGCCAGGAGCAGCATGGGGACGGCTAGCCGCAAAGCGGCGAAGATGGGCCCAACCCAAGTCAACGTAGAGAGCCCTTCGAGGGCGATCAGGCCGAGGACCAGGAGCGTCAAGAGGGCTGGACCTTGGCCTCGGAAAGGAAAGAGCAGCGCTTGCTTCCAAGAGTAAGCGATCCACACGTCTTGCCGATCCCGTAGCAGGGTCATGGTGGCTCGGGGTGTGACGTCTTCCGGGGCAAGCTGGCTCAGCCGGGCGCTGACCTGCTCGGCCGCACGCAGCTTTTCGTAGCGTTGAATGAGGGGTAGCAGCTGCTCTTCGGCGTCGAATTCTTGGCGCGTCCGGGCGATCAGCAGACCGGCCTGATCGAGACGTAGGGCGTCGAGATGTCCCTGGATATCCTGCAAATTTGCCGACAGGGCCTCGAAACGCCGGCGCTCTTTGAGCTGCCGATCCCGCGCTGCGTAGGCGGTGGCCAGCTTGTCGGGGATATCCGGATGGCTCGGATCGAGCTCCTGCGCCGCTTCGAGCCGCTGCACGGCCTCTCCGAAGGAACCTTGGAGGGAGAGACGATTGGCCTCCTGGATGAGGCCCTCCGCTTCGTTGGCCCGCCGTTCGGCCCATTCGACCCGCTGCCGGAACTGGTGGTCCGAACGGGCTCGATGAATACGTGCCTGCAGCTCATCAAAGGCCGGATCCCGTCCCAGGGTGGCGATGGCTTCCTGCAATCGCTGGGCGGCCCGTTGTACCTCCTTGGCGGTGAGCAAGCGCTCGATGTCCTGTTTTGCCGCCTCCAGGGCAGAGCGATAGTGACGCTGGCTCTCCTGGCGCTCAACCTGTTGTCGCGCCTCGTCGAGCAGCGCTTGCCCCCTTGCGTGATCGGGGGCTAGGCGCAGCAGCTTCTCGGCCTCTTGCCGGGTGCCCCGCCAGTTCCCGGCCTCGGCGAGGGCTGTCAACCTCCCTTCGAGGGTCCGGATACGATGCTCCGCCGCCTCTTCTTCGAGGCTTGCTAGCCGTTGGTGAAGGGCGAGCAGGGCATTGTGACGGCCAAACTCGATGCCGGCCTCCTGTAGCCGGTGACGGGCGGTGGACAGCTGCCGGTCGGACAGCAGGTTACCGATTTCCTCGGCCGTGCTCAGGATGGCGCGTTGGCGGGCTTGTGCCTCATGGTGCCGGAGCGCGGCCTTTTCGGTCTTCTCCTTCAATTCGAGGAGCGTTGCATCGCCAGGGCGCAGCAGCGAGGCTTGACTCAGGAGATGCAGCGCCTGCTCGTAGTTGGCTCGATTGACCTCCTCCTGGGCCTGGCGCACCAGCGTGTCGACGGGTTTGGGCGATGCCAAGGTCTCGACTTCAACGATGCGCTCTTGCAGGCTGTGCAGCTGGGGCAGCTCTCCCAAGGCGGCCTGGGCGGCGGCCAGGAGTTGCTTGGCCTGGTCCAACTGTCCAGCTTCGAGGCGGGCATCAATGCGGGAGATCCAAGCTGCGAGATCGTTGCTGGTCAATGGCGCTCCTGGTGGCGAAGGTTGTCAAGACGCTCCTTCAAACAAGGTATGCCTAGGAAAAGCAGTGTTGACTTTACCCCAAGCCGTGGGCCCTGCGTGGTGTTTTGGGAACGCCCGTAAGCCTCGGATCCAACCGCTAGCACGCTACAGCTCGATGCAACTGACGATGTTAATGAAGTCGCCAGTCTTCAGCACTCGGCGGGTGCCACAGCGTCTAGTTGACGTCGGCCGGTGATCGAGGGGCGTCCCGGCATAGGGATCTGGAGGTGCGATGGGGAGCTACAGGTAGTGATATAGTAGCGCAGTTCGTCAAACCTTCAGATCCCCATGACATGCCGATAGGAGAAGAACCATGCGTAGAGGACATTTTTTTCTGAAACTCTTGACCCTAGCTTTGATTTTGCTGGTGGCGGCTTGCGCCAATCCCGCCGACGACAAGCCGGAGGCCGTCGTCTCGGACCCCGCCGTAGAGCCCGCTGCTGAGTCGACCACCGAGAGTGCCACCTTGTACACGTTCTCGCATGAGGGCTCGACGGTTGGTTTTGTCGGGTCCAAGGTGACCGGCTCCCACGACGGCGGCTTCAACAACTTCAACGGTGAGTTCCACGTCACCGGTGGCACAATCGAAGGCTCGTCCGTCAAGATGATGATCGACACCACCTCCCTGTGGGCCGACGACGAGCGTCTCACCGGTCACTTGAAGAGCCCCGACTTTTTCGATGTTGAGCAGTTCCCGACCTCCACTTTCACCTCGACGAGCATCGTGCCTTTGGACAGTGAAGAGGGCAGCCACACGGTGACCGGCAATCTCGAGCTGCACGGAGTCACCAAGCAGATCAGCTTTCCGGCTGACGTCTCCATGACCGACGGCGGCTTCTCGACCGAGGCCGAGTTCTCCGTCAAGCGGTTCGATTTCGGCATTGAGTACCCCGGCAAGGCCGATGACTTGATCCGCGACGAAGTAGTGGTCAAGCTCGACCTCAACGGCTCCACCGCCGACCCCATGTCGGATGATGCCATGTCGGATGACGCCATGGCCGCCGACCACGGTGAGCCCGCCGAGGCAGCTTCCGACGACGCCCAAGCGCACTGATTCGAGAGACGGCGCTGCGTCCAGAGAGGCGCAGAGGCTGGAAGAACCCCGGTTTCCGTTTAGGAGCCGGGGTTTTTCTTTGCCCGCTTGTGGCCGTCATCGGCGGTGACCCGCGGACCCGGTGGAGTGGGGTAGCTGCCCGAGGCGCAGATTCTCATCTTTGATAAAGCGCTGTTCCAGGTCTGAAAGCGCCGCTGCCCGGGGACGCCGCGCTGGTCTCCGTTTGGGGAGTGGCAGACGAGCAGTGGCCTTGGGCATATTGTCTGACGCGGGGGTCCCCGGTGCTGCCGCCAAAGCGATTGGTGCCTAAGGCGGCGATGCGGGTCAGGAACCCGGTGGATGTTTTCCCCGAGGCTTGGCACAGGCCTTGCTCTCTAGATGGGTGTCTCGAACATCAAACCACCCATCGTCATCGCGAACGTCGATTTCAGGAACTCTTGGAGAACAGAATGAAAAAGAACATCATCCTTTCGATTGCCTTGGTGCTCATGTTGCCGCTGGTCGCGGTGGCAGAGCCGCAAGTCATCAGCCGTAGCGCCACCGGTGCTCCCACCTTCGTTCAGGGCGACTTGGGTGTCATCGATAGCCTCGGAAAGTTCGATGCCAATGGGGTCTCTCAGGACGCTGATCTCTACCGCTTGGCGGCCAAGAATTTCATGCAGGATTTTGCGGTACAGAGCCTCGACGCCAACGGTGACGAAGAGATGGTGGCCGGCAAGGTGCAGCGCGACGAAATGGGTGACGTTCACGTTCGTTTTCTCCAAGAGATCAATGGCTTGCCGGTGGCCGGCGCCGCCATGATGGTGCACGCCAGGGCCAATACCGGCGAGGTTTTCGCCGTCAATGGTCACTTCGTCGCCAACAAGAACCTACCGATCTCCCCGGTGGTCGATGCCGAGACCGCCCTGCGCGGCGCCATCCGTCACATGGGCGTCAAGGGCATGATGCAAGGCAAGCCCGAGCTCACCTACGTGCTCACCGACGATGGCCGCGGCGTCTCCCTGGCCTGGAAGGCGTTGGTCAGCTACACCGACGAAGTCGGACCGCAGCGGGATTGGGTCTTTTCCGATGCCCTGACCGGCAAGTTGGCGGCCCGTCACCCAACCTTTCACCACGCCAAGTCCCTGCGCACCTACGACGGCAACAACGGTTCTTCCTTGCCGGGTACCCTGCGCTGCTCCAGCTCCACCTGCAATACCGGTGATGCGGCGATCGATGCGGCCCACAACAACGCCGGTACTACCTACGACTACTACAACACCAAGCATGGTCGTGACTCCCTGAACAACGCGGGCATGACGATGATCTCGACGGCCCATCATCAGGTCAACTACAACAATGCTTTCTGGAACGGCTCGCAGATGGTCTACGGCGACGGCGACGGCTCCACCTTCATTGCCCTGTCCCGCGACCTCGATGTGGTGGCCCATGAGCTGACCCACGGTGTGACCAGCAACGAGTCCAACCTGATTTACTCGAACCAGTCCGGTGCCCTCAACGAGGCCCTGTCCGACATCTTCGCCGCCGCCACCGAGGCTTGGGCCGAAGGTAGCATCAACAGCAACACCTGGAAGCTCGGCGAGGACATCTACACTCCGGGTATCTCCGGTGATGCCTTGCGCTACCTCAACAATCCCACCGCCGATGGCCAGTCCTACGATTACTACCCGGAGCGTTACACCGGCTCCGCCGACAACGGTGGTGTCCACACCAACTCCGGTATCGCCAACCTGGCCTTCTACTTGATGGTGCAGGGCGGCAGCCACCCCCGCGGCAAGACCTCGGTCAGCGTGCCGTCCATCGGTCTCACCAAGGCGGAGAAGATCTTCTACTACGCCCAGACCTCCTGCTTGACCTCGTCCTCGAACTTCGAAGCGGCTCGTAATTGCACCGCCCAAGGCGCTACGAGCCTCTACGGAGCCACCGAAGCCGCCAATGTGCACTTGGCTTGGGATGCGGTCGGCGTTCCCGGTACTCCCGGCGGCGGTGGTGGCGGTGGCGGTGTGTTGTCGAACGGCGTCGCCAAGACCGGCCTCTCCGGCAGCACCGGCAGCCAGACCTTCTACACCATCACGGTGCCTTCCGGCGCCAGCAACCTGAGCTTCACCATGTCCGGTGGCAGCGGTGATGCCGACATGTACGTCAAGTTCGGTAGCGCCCCGACCACCTCGAGCTACGACTGCCGTCCCTACAAGAACGGCAACAACGAGACGTGTTCCTTCGCCAGCCCGAGCGTTGGCACCTACCATGTGATGATCCGAGGCTACAGCAGCTACTCGAGCGTCAGCCTGGTGGCCAGCTACACCGGTGGTGGTGGCGGTGGTTGCTCCCCCAACAGCGGTGGCGCCACGGGCATCTCCGGTAGCACCGGCAGCGACAACCGTTACACCTGGGATGTTCCGTCCTGCGCCACCAGCTTGACGGTTTCCATCTCCGGTGGCACCGGCGACGCCGATCTCTACGTCAAGTTCGGCAGCGCCCCGACCACCTCGAGCTGGGATTGTCGCCCGTACAAGAACGGCAACAGCGAGACTTGCACCTTCAACAATCCGAGCGGTGGCACCTACCACATCAATGTGCGGGCCTACTCCACCTTCTCGGGTGTGAATTTGAGTGTCTCTCACCAATAAGCTGATCTTCCTGACGATCAGTGCTCGACCCTTGAAGGCCTAGGCCGACAGGGTCGTCGCAAGAGCCCGCTCCGGTCAACGGGGCGGGCTCTTGTCGTAGGTGCTCCCAGGGGCGGGCTCATGGGTTCCCTCGCGAGGGTGGTAGAGAAGGAGTCCAAGCCGTCGAGGATGCCCTTGCTCCGCGGGGTGGCTGGGGAGAGAATGGACCGTCTCCGAACCACAGCTCGGCGGCCCGACCAAGTCCCCTAGAGACCAGCCCCAACGACCCAGATCCCACTAGGAGCCCCCGATGACAACCATGAATCGCCAATGGATCCTCAAATCTCGCCCCGAGGGAGAGATCGCCGATCAGGATTTACAGCTCGTCGAAACGCCGCTGCCGGAGGTCGGCGATGGGGAGCTCTTGGTGCGCACCACCTACCTTTCCGTCGATCCCACCAACCGTATTTGGATGAGCGACCAGAAGGGATACATGCCGCCGGTGGAGATCGGTGCCGTCATGCGGGGGGTGTCCCTCGGCGTCGTCGAGACGTCCCGTCACAGAGGTTTCGCCAAGGGGGATCTGGTCAGCGGACTCGGCGGTTGGCAGGACTTCTACCTCAGCGACGGAAAAGGGCTCAGCAAGCTGCCCCGTTTGCCCGGCGTGCCCAGCGAGGCGATGATGGGTCTGCTCAGCATGGTGGGTTTCACCGCCTACTTCGGCCTGTTGGATATCGGGCAACCCAAAGAGGGGGAGACGGTGGTGGTTTCCGCCGCGGCCGGTGCCGTCGGCTCCATCGTCGGGCAGATCGCCAAGATCAAGGGCTGTCGGGCGGTGGGCATCGCCGGTTCCGACGAAAAGTGCCGTTGGATTACCGAAGATCTCGGTTTCGATGCGGCGATCAATTACAAGACGCAGGACGTTTTCGAAGCCCTGCGGGAAGCCTGTCCAGACGGCATCGACATCGACTTCGAGAACGTCGGCGGCGACATCTTCGATTGCGTCCTGCGGCTGATCAATTTCAAGGCGCGCATCGTTCTCTGTGGACTCATCTCCCAGTACAACGCCCCGGAGCCGGTGCCGGGCCCCTATGCCCTGGGCAACATCCTGATGCAGCGCGCCCGCATGGAAGGGTTCATCGTCACCGATTACCAGGATCGCTACGGCGAAGCCATGACGCAGCTCGGCCAGTGGTTGCAAGAGGGCAAGCTGCAATACAAGGTCGATGTGCTCGATGGTCTCGAAAATACCCTCGAAGGCGTACGGCGTCTCTTCTCCGGCGCCAACATCGGCAAACAGCTGATCAAGGTCAGCGACGAATAGCGCGCAGCCCTGCTATGGACGGCACAGGCCGTCGGCCTTGAGATCTTGGAAATAGCGATCGATCTCCGCCCCGTCCTCGGCCCCGGGGGCGAGGGTGGCGTAGTGGTAGAAGGCGATGCAAGCGGTGAGGTAGTCGTCGCTGTCGTAGGCCAGCAGACCGAGGTCGCGGTGCGCCTCAGCATAGTCCGGCTGCAGACGGATGGCCTCCCGCAAGGCCAGCTTGGCTTCGTCCAAGAGGCGATCCTGGGCCTCAGGCGTCACCTCCGCTTGCGCCCGACGCAGGCGAGCGAAAAGGTAGTGGACTTCGGGATCCAGCGGCATGGCGTCCATCACCTTGGCCAGTTGCTCGGCGGCCAGGGTCAGGCGGCCATAGTCGAGGTTGAGCCGGGCGTCGTCACGGATGACCGGCAGGATCCGTTGCCAGAAGAGATCTTCGCCGAGGGGAAAGAGAGGGTTCGGCTTGGAGGCCGCCGACGATTCCGCCGCCGTCTCTTCAGCCCAGTCAACATTTGGGTCAGCCTGGGGCAGCCGCTCGGCATTCCATTGCTCGGCGTTCTCGATGCGCTGACTCAGTTGGGGGTGGCTACCGAAGAAGAAGACTTCGAGATCCCCCGACTGGCCGCTCCCATGCTGCAAGAGCTCGAAGACGGCCGCCGCTTGCCGTGGCTCATAGCCGGCCCGTTCGAGCTTCTCGAAGGCCCCATAATCCGCTTCCTTCTCGAGATTGCGCCCGTAACCGTTGACCGAGGCGATGAAGGCCAGCTCGAGACCGAGGCTCACCAGGAGATTCCCCAGGACGCCGATGCTAGCTGCCTTGCCCCATTTGCCATCTTCCCAAGCCTCCCCCTGCTCGTGGGCGATGATCACCCAGGCGGCGATGGCCGCCGCCGTCAAGCCAACCTGTCGATTGTGCACAGAACGTTGGTAACGGACCATGTGGCGCCGTTCCACATGGCTCATCTCGTGGGCCAGCACCATCGCCAGCTGAGCTTCGTTCTGCATGCGGGCCAGCAGGCCCGTGTGCACGTAAAGGGAGCCGTGGGGATAGGCGAAGGCGTTGAGGGTGGGCTCTTCGAGCACCGCAACTTGGTAGCCGATCTCTGGATTGGCCCGCATGCCGGGGGTGGTCAGTCGGTCGACGATCTGTTGTAGGTAGTCCTCCAACAGGGGATCGTCATAGTAGTAGGCCTCCGCCAGCAGCTGATCCTCCTCCGCCACGGCGTCGTCCCACAGCTGGACTTCGTCCGGCAGGGGTCGGAAGGCGGCACCGGCGGTGGAAATGGGCGGCAACCGAGTGCTCAGGCAGCCGCTGAGCAGCAGGGCGAGGCAGGCCACCGCGGTGCCGCGGCGGCCAGGCAGATGTCGAACGGAAATCGGACGTTGAGCGAGCATGGTGCAACCTCCCAAGGTCTAACGGCCTCTGGCAGCAAAGGAGATCCTCGCCCGCCGCGGCGTCAAATGCAAGGCTCAGATCAACTCGCCGTCGGCGATGACCTCCACTAAGGCGGGGCCGTCGTGGGCCAAGGCGCGGGCCAGGGCGTCGTCGAGCTCCTCCGCCTTGGTGACTTGGATGCCCAGGGCGCCGCAGAGGGTCGCATAATCGGCAAAGTTGGGGTTGTGCAGCGAGGTCTGCCACACATGCCAGTTGCCCGCCTTCTGCTCCTTGGTGATCTTGCCGAGTTGCTCGTTGTTGACCAGCACATGGGTAATGTTCATGTCGTACTTGACGGCGGTGAGGAGCTCGCCCATGTACTGGCCGAAACCGCCGTCGCCGGACACCGACACCACCTTGCGACCGGCGAAACGGGGGTCGTCCTCCTGGGTGGCCGCCCAGGCGCCCATGGCCGCCGGTAGGGAGAAGCCGATGGAGCCCAAATAGCCGGACATCAAGACCGACTGTCGGGTGCATTCGAAGTAGCGACCAAAGGAGTAGGTATTGTTGCCGACATCGACGGCGATGATGGCGTCTTCAGGCACCTGGCGGGTCATGGCGGCGAAAATTGCGGAGGAATTAACCCCTTGACCCCGGTCGTCCGGCAGACGGCTGTCCTTCTCGTGACGCCAGATGCGCCAACGCTCGGCCACTTCCGGGCGCTGATCGATGCTCTGTGTCTTGCCGTCGAGGGCTTGTTTGAAGATCTCCACCGTGACGCTGATCTCGCCCCACACCGGCACCTCGACGGGGTGGAATTTACCCAAGGCGAGGGGGTCGTAGTCCACCTGGATGATCGGTTTCTTGGGGGTGATGCCGGTGTGATTGGAGAAGCTGGCGCCGAAGACCAACAGCAGGTCGCACTCGTTCATGAACCAGCTGGCGATGGGGGTGCCGCTGCGTCCCAGCACACCGCAACCCAAGGGGTGGTGATCGGAGATCAAACCCTTACCCTTGAAGGTGGTGAGCACCGGTGCGTTGAGCATCTCCGCCAGCTCCAGGACGGCGGGCATGTCGAAACGGGCCCCGTGTCCGACGATGATCACCGGCCGCTTGGCGTTTTCGAGATGCTGGCAGGCGTCGTCGACGGCGTCCTGCGGCGGCGCGATGGCCCGGCCGGTCAAACGTCCCGCGGGGCCGCCGGCCTCGGCATCTTCCTCAGCCTCGAGGGTCTGGACTTCGTCGGGGAAGATCAAGTGGGAGACGCCGCGGTTGAGGATCGCCGTCTTGCAAGCCAGGTTGATGAGCTCGGCATGTTTGGAGGTGTGAAGCACCGATTGGCTCCATTGGGCCACTTTGCCGAAGGCGGCCACCAAATCGATCTCCTGGAAGGCGCCCGGGCCGAGGACTTGGGTATCCACCTGACCGGTGAGGGCGATGACCGGTGAGCGATCGACGTTGGCGTCCCACAGGCCGGTCAGCAGATTGGTCGCGCCCGGCCCGGCGATGGCCAGGCAGGCGGCGGGTCGGCCGGTGAGCTTGCCGTAGGCGGAGCAGGCGAAGGAGGCGGCGCCCTCGTGACGGATGCCGTAGTAGGTGAGGTTGCCGGCTTCCTCCTCGAGGCGCAGGGCATCGGCCAAGCCGAGATTGGAGTGGCCCACCATGCCAAAAACCTGGCGTACCCCCCAGTTGGTGAGGGACTTGGCCATGACGTCGGTGACGGTGCGAACGTGGGGCGCCTCTTCGTCGAGACCCACATAGACACCGTCGTCGCGCATTTCGACGGGGAAGGTCGGCACCCCATCGTCATAGCCGCCGGGGGGCAGACCGGTGATGGGGTCGAAATCCCAGCCGTGCCAAGGGCAGCGCAGCAAGCCGTTCTCAATGGACCCTTCCCCCAGGGGGCCACCTTGGTGGGGGCATTTGTTGGACAAGGCCGAGAATTTGCCCTTGAAGTGGGTCAGGCAAATGGTCTGCACCCCACAGGTGACGGGTTTGACCCGATTCTCCGGTAGCTCATCGTGATCGGCGACTTTGTACCAGACTCGCCTCGTGCTCGCTGTCGTGCCTTGACTCATTGCAGCTCCTCGTCCACCTGTTTGGTCGGGGTGAGATCCGGCTGCGGGCAAGAGCTCCCAGGCTCTCGCGCCGACGGACCCCAGCGTCCCGTGACATATTTCGACGTCTGCGTGTTGGTTGCGCTACCGTGGTCAAAGGTTACATGATCGCAACGGCCGCTCCGTAGATGTTTGATCAGCCAACTTTGAACGATAAGACGCCATGCACGACGAAAGCTCACATTTCCGAGACGACTCCCTACCGCCGATCATGGAGCCGGAGCGTCCCCAGGCGGTGCATGGACGGGGGGTGATCAGCAATCCCAAGGGGCGTTTCGAGACCCTGCAAGTGGAGGTGGACGACGAGGTCGAGGCGGTACCCGGTGAAACAGAGACGCGCCCCAAGACCCTCTTCCTGCGCGACGGCTCCAAGTCGATCATCTCTTACAACAAGAGCCCCGACGTCCCCTTCAACGCCAGTATCAATCCCTATCGGGGTTGTGAGCACGGTTGTAGTTATTGTTACGCCCGCCCCTTCCATGAATACCTCGGTTTCTCGGCCGGGCTCGATTTCGAGACCCGGATCGTGGTCAAGGAGGATGCCCCCGAGCTATTGCGTCGGGAGCTCTCGGCCAAATCGTGGCAGCCACAAGTGCTCGGTTTGTCCGGTGTCACCGACCCGTATCAGCCGGTGGAGAAGCGCCTGCGCTTGACCCGCGGTTGTCTCGAAGTGCTGGCGGAAATGCGTCATCCGGTGTCGGTCATCACCAAGAACCACATGGTGAGCCGCGATGTCGACTTGCTGGCCTCCCTGGCGCGGCACGGTGCCGCCTCCGTGGCGGTCTCCGTCACTACCCTCGACGTCGACTTGTCCCGCAAGCTCGAGCCGCGCGCCTCCCACCCGCAGCGTCGGCTCGATGCCGTCGCCGCCCTGAGCAGCGCCGAGGTTCCCGTGGGGGTATTGATCGCGCCGGTGATCCCCGGCCTCAACGACCACGAGATCCCCGCCATCCTCAAAGCCGCCGCCGTCGCCGGCGCCCGCTTCGCGGGATATATCGTCCTGCGCCTGCCCCACGGTGTCGTCGACCTCTTCAGCCAATGGCTCGACACCCACTACCCGGAGCGTAAGGACAAGGTCCTACATCGCATTCAAGACATGCGCGGCGGCGAGCTGCACGATAGCCGCTTCGGCAAACGCATGCGCGGCGAGGGCATCTTCGCCAAACAGGTGGGCGACCTCTTCCACTTGGTGCGTCGTCAGCACGGCTTGGCGCGCCGTGGCATCGAGCATTCCACCGCCGCTTTTCGCCGTCCCAATGAGCAGCTGAGCTTGTTCTGAGCCTGCTCCGGATCTGTCCGCAACTCTAGAACAGGCTCAGTTGTCCGCGCACTTCTTCCACCACTTCACCCGGCCACTCGGGCATCTCCCCGACATCGACCTCCTTACGCAAGGCGTTGTGCATGCGGCGGGCCAAGGGAGGCGAGTGAAAATCGTTGGGACAGTGGGCGAAGAAGTAGGGCTCGCGTCCCTCGCCGATCCATCGCACAAGCACCTGACGCCAACGCTCCAGGTCGGGTCCGTTGACCGCCGCCACCGGGTGCGCGACGAAGCGCAGGATGGGGTGGCTTCCCAGGGCGATGGGCGTAATGGGCAGGTTGGGCTTCTTTTGCAGCGCCCCTTGGACCTCGGGATGGTCTGGATCCCCCGAGCGCAGGGCCTTGGTGTCCATCAGCACTCGCTCGCAGGCAAAGTGCGAGAGTAGGTCGTCGAGCCGTTGGCTCAGGGCGCTGTCGGTGTAAAACATGAGGTGCCGTACTTCGATGGCGAAACGGAAAGCGCTGGGCAGGGTCGCCAGGAAGCGTTGCAGCACGGCTAGGCGATCCGGCCCAAAGGAGGGCGGCAACTGCACCATGATCGGTCCCAGACGCGACTCCAAGGGCGCCATGCGATGCAGGAACTGGGTGACGTCACGATCCACCGCCTGTAGCTTCTTGCGATGGGTGATCTCCTGCGGCAACTTGAAGCAAAAGCGAAACGACTCCGGTGTCGCCTCTTTCCAGCGCTCCACAGACTCCGCCGACGGCACGCCATAGAAGCTCGTATTGCCTTCGACGCTGTTGAACACCGTCGCGTACTGGGCCAGGAAGTCCCCCGAACGGGAACCCTTGCGGTAGAGATTGCCCACCCAGTCCTTGAGACCCCAGAACGGGCAGCCGAGGTAATAGCCGTGAATCGCCATGGTCGGCTAGGGTACCAAGTTGTGGCATCTTGGGCACGTGGAGTAGCGACTTGAAGCTGCTTCGCAACACAACTGGCGGGTTGAGAGACAAGGGAGATGGGATGATGATTGTCTTCCGCGGCCCTTATACTACCGGTCAGTAATTACAGTAACTACAGTAACTACCCGAGGCAGACTCCACCCTTGAATCTCCAAAATATAACTATCGCTGTCCTCCTGCTGCTCATTGCCCTACCGCTGCGGGCCGACGAGGTCTTCCTCAAGAATGGCCGGGTGCTCGACGGCACGGTGGTGGAACGCACCGATACCAAGGTGGTGATCGACGTGGCGGCGGGGCGTCTGAGCTTGCCGACGACGATGATCGAGCGGGTGGAGTCGTCGATTTCGGAGGTCTCTGAGTACCAGCAGCGGGCAGAGGCGTTGGCGGCGGACGATGTGGCCGGCTGGTTGCGTTTGGGCTTCTGGGCCAAGGACGAGCGTTTGGACACCAGGTCGCGGGATGCCTTCGCCCAAGTATTTGTCAGTGATCCGGGCAACATCTTGGCCCGCGAGGTGCTGGGGGTCTTGGGCAGCAACGACGGTGCCGATGCGACGACGGTTCGACGGCGATCAGGGGTGACGCGTCAGTCCCTCGACCGAGAGTGGCGCGGGGCCTTGCTGGCGCCCGGGGATGAGGCGCTGGCACAGCGCATCGACCTGGCGCTGTCATTGGCCCGTTATGGACGTTGGGCGGAGGCGGCGTGGCGGTTGCGCGACCTCCAGGCCACGGACGGGGCCTCGTTGGAGGGTTCGTTGTTCGATACGGCGCTGTTCGCCGTCGAGGTGGCGGCCCACAGCTCCGACGAGGTCATCGAGGGTTTGTTCAGCCCTGGCGAGGTGCTTTTCGAGCGTCTCGGCTGTGTGCTGTCGCTCAAGTTCGTCGATACCTCGCCGCAACCTTGGGAGCTGGTCGGCGATGTGGAGCCCGATGCCGACTTGGTGGCCCTTGCCGACGGTCAGCTGTCGGTGGTGTTGCCGTTTCGTCGCGCCGGACAGAAGCAACACCTCGGGACCACGGACGCTCTCACCACGCCGATTCTCTTCGAGGGCCGTCTGGTGGGGGCGCCGGGGAAGCGTTCCATGGTAGCGACCTGGCGCACCCAGATCGATGGCGAGGCGGAAGACTCCTTCGCCTTGCTACAGATCGAGGCCGAGGCCGACGGTCCGGCATGGGGCGAAGTGCGGTCCCAGTGGAAAGGCGGCGTCGCCAACTACCGCAAACATCAGAATCTACCGTCCGGCTTCTTCACCGAGCGACGCTTCGTGCGCGCCAAGGTGGAGAGCGACCGCATCAGCTTCGATGTTGAAGACGGGTTGACGGAAAGCCTCGCCTTGCCCACCAGTGAGCGCATTTTTCTCGATCTCGCGGGGGAGGGTGAGGCCGTGGCTTTTGATTGGCTCTCCCTCTCTGGCCCCATCGACGGCCTGTGGCTGGCCCGTCGTCTGGGGGAGCGGGCTTTGGCTCCCTGAGATAATTTCTGGAACCATCGGCGGGCTGGTGAGTATAAAGAGATGAGACCTGTGGCTTTGCTGTCTGAGCTCGCTTTGCAAATACTCGTTTAGGCGCCGTTTCCGGTGTCGTCATTCTGGGAGAGCCGATCCATGCTCAAAACAATGTCGCCCTTCGTGTCGCCCATTGCCCTGAGACTTGGCCTTTGCTTGCTTTTTGCGGCGCTCTGCCTCGGCTGTGATTCCAGTAACAGCACCGAACCCGATGGCTCGCCTTTTGCCGGCATCTACTTCGGAACCACCGAGCAAGGTAAGGAGATTCAATTCACCGTCGCCAGCGATGGAGGTGACCTCTACATCAGCGCCTTCCAATTCGGTTTGTCGATCAACGAACCGATCAACCCCCCGGGGGGCGGTGGGTGTATTTCCTTTTTTGCTGAGACGGACGTCAATGTGCGGTTGCAGCGTCTGGTGATCCATCCCGCCAGCTTTCGCATCGAGCTGCCCGAAGATGTCCCGGTGCTCACCGCGCTGCCCATGGAGATCACTTGGGATGGCTCCCTCTCGCCACAGAGCGCCAGCGGCGCCCTGTTTGGCGAGCAAGCGCCCGGCTCCGGTCTGGGTGCCTGTGGTGGAAGGGGTTTGGCCACCTGGACGGCCATCAAGCGGTGAACCCGCCGCTCGGCCGCCGCGTCGCCGAGTTTCAGTCGACGTCGATGGGGTAGAGGTCCGGCCGGTGGAATGGAATCAAGGCAAGCACCACCGACGGTTCATAGAGCCTGGCCCGGTCGATGACATTGCCGGTGAGCAGTCCCACCGCCCCCGCCTTGTGCTTGGAATTAGAATCCCCAAAAACGATGTCGTCGGCCTCGCCTAGCTCCTTGCCAGCGCGCACTAGATCTGCGACAGCGACGGGTAGCTCGAAGCTGGCGCTGCGGCTCTCCCCCAACCTTGTCTTGGAAAGCACAGCGCTCCAGGCAAAGGCGTAGAGCTGGTGGTTGTGGTCCTCGATGCCGCCTTCCAGGCCGATCCAAAAATCCGCCTTGGGACGGGCTCGCCGTGCCGCCTCGGCCCGCTGCTTGGCGCCCCGCCGGGTCTCTTCATCACCCATCGGTTGATCGGGGACACCGGACGGCACGCTGACGGTGTCGAAGTCGAGCTCCACGTCCGGAAACATACGCTCGAAACCGCCGCGGGCGGCACGCAATTTGACGGGGTTCTTGGATGCGAGAATGATCTTCATGGCAGGGGCTCCGCGAGGTCAGGCTGCTAGGGCGAGAACGTCGTGAGCTCACTATACTGGGACGTTATGAAGACCGCCAAGTCTCCCCGTCGCCGTGCCTCGAAGAGCGCCGTTCTCGGCTGGCTCGTTCTGATGATCGGCCTGGCAGCTACCACGACAGCCGCGGTGGCGACGGCTGAGGACGCCCCGTCGAGCGTCTCCTATCGGGTCGTCGAAGTCGAGGTGGTGGATCGGCGACAGCTCCAGCGATTGAGCGAGGACAACGATCTCTGGGCCTACCTCGAAGGTCCAGGGTTGGCCATTCTGCAAGTGGCGGACGATGGGCTTGCTTCCCTCGATGCGGCCGGGGTCGTCTACCGGGTCGATCTCGAGCGCACCTCCCGCTTGGCCCAGTTGGGTCAGACGCTGCCCGGGCAAGCCTCCGGCATCCCCGGATTCCCCTGTTACCGCACGGTGGAGGAGACTTTCGCCACTGCCGAGGCGCTGGTGGCGACATATCCGGACCTGGCCACTTGGATCGATATCGGCGATTCCTGGGAGAAGACACAGAACGCCGCCCAGGGTTACGACCTCTTGGTGCTGCGGTTGACCGCCGGTTTTGTTGGCGTCAGCAAACCGAGCCTGTTCATCAACTCAGGGCTGCATGCCCGCGAATACACCACCGCCGAGCTGGCGACCCGCTTCGCCGAATACCTGGTGGCCCACTACGACCGCGATCCCGACGTCACCTGGTTGCTCGACCACCACGCCGTGCATCTTCTGCTGCAAGCCAATCCCGACGGCCGCAAGCGAGCGGAAGCGGGGGCCCTGTGGCGCAAGAACGCCAACAACAACTACTGTACCGGCTCGTCCTTGCGCGGTGCCGACCTCAACCGCAACTTTGCCTTTCAATGGAATTGTTGCGGAGGCTCCAGCGCCGATCCATGCTCCACTCTCTTCCACGGCGCCGCCGCCGCCTCAGAGCCGGAAGTGCAAGCCATCGAAGCCTACCTGCGGCAGATCATCGCCGACCGTCGGCCGCCGGCCCTCAACGTACCGGCGCCGGACGACACCGCCGGCCTGGTGCTCGATCTACACAGCTTCGGCGAGGACGTATTGTGGTCCTGGGGTTTTACCGACACCCAGCCAGCGGAGCCGAACGGCAGTCAGCTCTACACCCTGGGGCGCAAATACGGCTTCTTCACCCACTACCGACCGCAGCACGGAAGCTTTACCACCATCAACGGCCCTACCAAGGACTTCGCCTACGGTGAGCTCGGAGCGCCGGGGTTCACCATCGAGCTGGGTTCGGATTTCTTCGAGTCTTGCCAAGATTTCGAGGCCATCATGGTGCGGGATCATCTACCCGCCTTGCTCTACGCCGCCAAGGTCGCCGCCGCACCGTATCGGCTGCCGTCCGGGCCCGAGGTATTGTCACCGTCCGCTCCGCCGGTGGCCGTCGCGGCCAGTGATGTCGTGGCCGGTGAGGTCTTGGCCGGTGAGGTCGTACCCCTCACAGCGACCGTCGACGACAGCCGCTACACCTCGCTCAACGGTGCCGAGCCAGTGCAGAACGTGGCCGGCGTCGAGGTATTTGTCGATCTGCCACCCTGGCGCTCCGGAGCCAGGGGTATAGCCATGCAAGCCATCGACGGCAGCTTCGATAGCCCCAGGGAGGTGGCGCAGCTGGACCTCGACACCTCGGGTCTTGCCCCCGGACGCCACCTCCTCTATTTCCAAGGTCAAGACAGTGACGGCCACCGCGGAGCCGTCAGCGCTGCCTTCCTCCACGTCGTCGATCCTCAAAGTGCACCGTTCCTCGAAGGCGTCCTGCGGGACGCCGAAACCGGTCAGCCCGTGGTGGCCCAGGTGCGTGTCGGCAGTTTCGAAACCGTCAGCCAAGCAGGCGGCGGCTTCTACCGACTGCAAGTGCCAGCGGGCACCTACGACGTGGTGGTGGAGTCGCCACAACATGCCAGGCAGCAGCTGACTGTTGTCCTCAACGACTTCGCGACCGAAGTGCAAGACTTCCAACTGCGCCCCTACGTCGATGTGTTGACGGACGATGTCGATGGCGACCCCGTCGATGGCGACCCCGCCGCTGGCGACCCCGTCGCTGGCGACCCCGTCGACGAAGCGCGACTCGAGGTCGATGAAGATTCCGCCTACCAGGCTTGGTGTCGAGAGCTGCGGGAGCTCGGAGAATCGCTGGCCTGTCGTAAACTGTCGGAGGCCCTTTCGGGCGATGCCGAGGAGGAGGCATCTCCGAAGTCGGCATCGACCGAACCTTCCGAGATCTCACAGGGGACCCAAGACCTTTCCCCCGGCGGTCGCTGGCGGCGTCCTGGGGACGGCTTCTTGACGCGGGCGGCGATGGTCCTCCTGGCCTTGGGCATGGCCCATTGGAGTGGCCGTTGGCTGGAGGATCGAGAGACGGTGGTAGTGCAGGCCGCCATGGGGCAGCAGCAGTCGAGGCTGGAGCAGAGCCTGGCCGCGCTGCGAGTGGAGAAAAAAGAGCTTCTCGGGCAATTACAGAGCCTCGTCGGTGGCACCCTGTCAGGTCCCTTGGGCTGGGCGATGATCGACGGTAGCCGGGCACGTTCCGGAGCGGAGGTGATCCGCCTGCCCGAAAAGGCGGCCTGGGTGGCCATGCTCTTGGAGCTACCCTCCTTGCGGGATGGAGCTCGTCTGGAGATCGTCCGGCGCAGCGACGGTGAAGTTATCTGGCAAGATAGCCGGATCGGCATCGCCGACTGGGAAGAGAAGAATTTGGTGATCGTACCCGCCGGGTTGTTGCCCGATGGGTCCTACGGCCTCCGAGTGGTGCCCGCCACCGGCGACGGGCTGCAACCGATCTTCGCCACGGACCTCGAGGTGGCTCGTTTGAAATGACTTGATGAGCCACCCGCCGCCGACCGATCGACCGCCTTGGGAGAAGATAGAACATGGATGTGGAACCAAAATCCCCAAGTCGCGGGTCGTATCAGCAGGTCAAGGACATCGTTTCCGAGGCCTTGGACAAGGGGCCGGAAACCCGCCTCGCCTTTGTCGAGGAGGCTTGCGGCGACGACGCTCGTTTGAAGGAGGAGGTTCTGTCTCTTCTGGCGGGCGACGAGCTGATGGGCGACACGTTCATCGCCAAACCGGTCGTGCCGCGGCGCAGCGAAAGTGAAGAGTTGGCCGATCGCCATGAGATTGGCCCCTATCGACTCCTGCGCCGACTGGGTGCCGGCGGCATGGGGGTGGTCTATCTGGCGGAGCGGCGGGTCGATTTCGAGCAACGGGTGGCACTCAAGCTCATCTCACGAGGTCTCGAAAACGACGAGATCGTGGGTCGTTTCGAGCACGAGCGACAGATCCTAGCCAATCTGCAGCACCCTAATATCGCCCGTTTATTGGAAGGTGCCACCACCGACGACGGCTTGCCGTACTTCGTCATGGAGTACGTCGAGGGTGTGCCCATCGATACCTACTGCACCGCCAACGAGGTGCCGGTGGCCGGACGCCTGGCGCTCTTCCGCAAGGTCTGCGAAGCCGTCGCCTTCGCCCATCGCAACCTGGTGGTGCATCGCGATATCAAGCCCGCCAACATCCTGGTCACCGAGAACGGAACCCCCAAGCTGTTGGACTTCGGCATCGCCAAGTTGCTCAACAGCGAAGGGGGAAATCCCAAGACCGGCCTGCTGCGCCCGTTGACCACCGAATACGCCGCCCCTGAGCAACTGGCCTACGAGAACGTCACCACGGCGAGCGATATCTACACCCTGGGAGTTCTCCTCTACGAGCTGTTGGTGGGCCGACGCCCCTACGCCAAAAAAGAGAGCAATCCCCAAACCCTGCTGGAAGCGACACGCCAATACCAACCGGTGGCCCCGAGCTTGGCGGTCGACCAGGAGACGGGGCTGCGTCGGCGTCTGTCCGGGGATCTGGACGCCATTGTGCTCAAGATGCTGCGGCTCGAGCCGGAGGAACGCTACGCCTCCGTCGAGCAGCTGCTCGACGACCTCGAACGCCATCGTCGACGTCTTCCGGTGCTGGCGCGGCGGGGCTCTTGGACGTATAAGGCCGGTAAATTCGTGCGCCGCAACGGCGCTCGGTTGGTGGTCGGGGCGGTCAGTCTAGGGCTGGTGGGGAGTCTGGGTCTTGCCGGCTTGGAGAGTCGCCGGGCGGAGCAGGAGCGTTTGCAGAAAGTGGAGGAAGCCAAGTCGGCGGAGGCCTTTGGTGAGCTGCTCTTCAACGTCTTCGACGAGGTGAATCCCGATCGGGGAGGTCCCGTCGATCGTGAGTACTTTGAAATTGGCGGGCAGATCCTGGACAAGGCCGCTGCCCGTAGCCGAGTCGATCTGAAAGATCAGCCGTTGCAGCGGGGGATCATCCTTGGCGCCTTGGGGCGGGTCTTCAGGCTGCGTGGCGATTTTCACAGAGCCCTGGAGCTGTTGACCGAGAGCGAGGAGTTGCGCCGCCAAGAGTTGGGAGACGACAATCCAGGGTTGGTGGTCTTGCTCAGCAATCAAGGGAGCGCGTATAGGTCGTTGGGACGTTTCCGGGAAGCGGAGGGCAAATACCGCGAGGCGCTGAGGCTCGAGCGTCTTGCTCCAGAGGCCAGCCCGACGAAGATTTCTACTGCCCTCAACAATCTGGCCGGTGTTGAGAAGGAGCTCGGAAAGCATGCGGCTGCCATTGCGTCGTACCTAGAGGCGTTGGCCATCAAGGAACAGTTGGTGACCGAAGCAAGGCTGGCGGAGGATGGCGAGAACACATTGTCCGGAAGGCGCCGAAGTCTCGCCTTGGGCCACAGCAATCTGGGCAGCGCCTTGGTGGCCCTAGGAGAAGCGGAAGCCGCAGAGGATCACTTCAGGAGCGCCCTCGAGATTCTGAATTCCTTGGGTGAGTCCCCACGTTTGGAACGATCACGGGCTTCCGCGCTGAAGAACTACGGCGTCCTACGACGGCTTCAGGGGGAGTTGGAATCCGCCTCGTGGATGCTGGCCGAAAACCTTGAGATCCGTCGTCGATATGCCACGGGTCTTCCAGAGGCCCTGGCTGTGGCACTGCGTGAGATGGCTCGCCTCGACCAGGACCTTGGGGAGCACCAGCAAGCTCTTCTCAGGCTCGACGAGGTGCTGCAATTGCAGATAAAGCTCTATGGTGAGAACCATCCCGAGACCGGCCGCACCTTGATCGACCTCGGTGTCTCCCAGAGGGCTCTGGAAGACCCACAAGCGGCCGAAACCTGGCGCCGTGCCCTCGACATTCTCGAATCGAGCTTGCCGGCCGACCATCCCGATACGGTGCGTTTGATCGAGTTGATGAGCGCTCCGGACTCCTGAGCGAATTTTTTTGATCCCGTCCAAGGGGTCACGTCGCGTTTCCCTACAAAGAGACCTCGAACCAGACCCGGTCACGCCGTGGTCTTCGGTTGTCTAGAAAAAGTTTTTTTGGGGGTGGGCGATGGATCTTCTTGCAGGATCAAAGGGACGGGTGTGTCTGCTGTTAGGTCTTGGGACGTTATGCCTTGGGGTAGTTAGTTTATTGTTGCCTCCTTCCCTTGTTTCTGTCTCCTATGGAAATACTTTGGTCGAAGCCCAGGGTCCCAGAACGGTGGGGCAGTGGCTTTTGTTGGGAGATACCGAAGCCGCTTTCCGGGCCCTCGAGCGGCGACGCGGACAAGCCCTCTTGCAGCTCCGGCGTCAGCGCTCCGGCGGCCCGGAGGAAGGGCAAGGGGGCGACTCCCTCAGCGATGTCAGGGCCGCCCTCGACCCCGGAACATTGCTTCTGGCGTTCGCCGTCGAGGATGACGCGACGCATGTTTTTGCCATCGATCAAGCAAAAGGCCTGTCGAAGAGTCACAGCCTGGCCATCGGAGCCGAAGCTCTGGCGGCGGAGGTCGACAACCTATTGGCGGCCGTCGGTGGGGCACGCCACGAAGGCACCCAGCATTTCGATCGTTTCCAAGAGCTGGCGAGATGGTTTTATCGTGAGCTATTGTCGCCGTTGGATGGGCCGATCGAAGACAGCCAACGATTGCTTATCGTGCCCGATGGGGCGTTACATCGTTTGCCTTTTTCCTGTTTGATCCGTGAATCTGAAAGGGCACCGAGGGGTGAGCAATATTTGATCGAATGGAAATCCTTGTTTTCCGTGGTTTCCGCCAGATTCTATGCCGACCTCAAGTCGGAACCCCGGTCGCCGATTCATCGCTACTCTCGGCTCGTAGCTTTTGGCGACGCCGAGTACGGAGTTGCCATGACCGACGGTCCCCTGCCGTCCCCACTCACCTCCCCGGGGAGGATTGGTGGTGAGCGGCACGGCCGACAAGCCCTGCCCGGGAGTGGACGGGAGGTACGAGCCATCGCCGGATACTTCGACAACCACCGGCTGTTTCTGGGCAAGGACGCCACCAAGGACAATCTCTGGGACCTGGAAGCGGGCGTCGATATCTTGCATCTGTCAACCCATGGCCAGCGTTTCCCCGAAGGGACTCGGCAAGCGGCATTGTTCCTGTCGCCGCGACGCCAGGGCGGGGACGCGATCCCCGACAGCGGTCGGCTGGAAGTCGGCGAGATTGTCGCCGGTCACGTGCCGCCGGCTCGATTGGTGGTGTTGTCGGCCTGCGACTCGGCCCTGGGGCCGGATCGGGACGACGGCGCCAGCTTGGGTTTGGGATGGGCCTTCTTGGCCAACGGCGCGCGTTCCGTGGTCACCAGTTTGTGGCGCATCGATGACCACCGCACGGCCGACCTGATGGATCGGTTCTACGCCAGCTTGGCCGCCGGAGAGTCCCCGGCGGATGCCCTGCGCTCGGCTCAGCTCGATTTGATTCAGGGTTATGGGGACGACGCTTCGGCGCCTCCCTTCTGGGCCGCATTCCAAGTGCAGGGTGACTGGCGCTGAGGCAGTAGCCCGACAGTAGCCTTGACAATAGCCCGACGCTCGGTAACCCCAGCCACCGGCTCAGCGTATACTCAGGGTGTTCTTTCGCTGTGCAGTCGACGCAACCTGCTGTACGGATTCTTTGATTGCCCTACGGGGTGAGTGACCTCCCCCGTGAAAGTCCGTTGAGCCCATGCGAAGCAAGCATTTCTGGCCGTTGTGGGGATTGGCAGCCGTCGGGTCGCTGCTGGCTATTTTCTATCTCTACCCGCGCACGCAGCAGCTATCCCCCGAAACGTGGACGGTGACCCGCGCCGAAGCGATCGAGATCGCTAACCGCAGTTTCCAGATCTTCGGGACGACCGTTCCCGACCCCTATGTGGTGGCCGAGCTCGACACCGATCTGCTCAATGAGCAACGGCTCTTCGAGCGTCGGCATGATGTCGCCGTCGACGAGCTGAGGGCGTCCCCCCTCGGCCAGCAGGTGATGGTCTGGGAGGTGACGGTTTACGAGGCCAACGAGCGGCCGGGGCAGTGGACCCACCGCGCCAAGGTTGGTGCCGACGGAACTTTGTGGAGCCTTCTGTTGCGGATTCCCGAAGACGAGCCGGGAGCTGTGATCGACGACGAGGCGGCGATCCGGCAGGGGAATGAGCTGTTGGGAACCTACGGTTTCGATCTCTCGACGTTCGATGCGCCCACCGTACGGCGGCAAGATCTGGTGGCCCGTACCGATGTCAGCCTGCGGTTTCGGGATCGTCGCGCCGTTCTTGGGGAGAGCGTGCCCTACGGCGTCGAAGTACGTTTTGCCGGGGATCGCTTGGCCGGTTTCGAGCCGTGGATCGAAGATCCGGATCTTCAGGAGCGAGTGGCGAGGATCGGTTCCTTGGGATTGGTTTCGATCCTCTGGATTCTCATGCCGTTCCTACTCTTTCCCTTTGTGGCGGTGGTGTTTCTGCGCAAGTACCATGAAGGCGAGATCGGTGTGCGCCGGGGCATGCAGGTATTCGCCCTGGTTTGGGCCTGCGGGGTGGTGGTGACCGTCACCGTCTCGCGGGGGGTCACCGAAGGGAGCAGCTTTGGTCCGTTGAGCCGTGAGCAAACCACCTGGGTGTGGGGCTTGCAGATGATGATCCTGTGGTTTTCGGCCGTCGCCCTGCTGGCGGCCCTCTCCTGGGCGGTGGGGGAGGCCCGTTGTCGCACCCATTGGGGGCACCGCTTGGCGGCTTTCGACGCCCTCTTCCAAGGACGTTGGGCCAACGCCACCGTCGCAGCGTCCGCCGCCCGTGGTTTGGTGATGGCGTTGGTGCTCAACGCCGTGTTGTCCTCGCTGATCTGGCTCGGTGGGCATTTCGAGGTCATGGAGGGCATCAGCCAGACGTTTGGCCCTTGGTGGGAGAACAGCGCCTGGCCGGGGGTGAGCCTGTTGGCGATCAGCTTGGCGCTGAAGCTCTACGCCAATCTGTTCACCTGGCTATTCGCCTTGCCGCTGGCGGTCAGGCACCTCGGCCGCCCACTCGGAGTGACCCTGGTGGCGGTGCTGGCGACTCTCCTGTTCTGGCCGCCCCGTTCGCTGTTGCCTCTGAGCTGGTCCTTCCCATTGTCCTTGCTGGAAGCGACTTTTTTGATTCTGCTCTTTCTGCGCTACGACCTGCTGGTGGCCGGCATGGCGTCCCTGGGCAGCTCCCTGTTGACCAGCACCATGCCCCTTCTCCTGGCGGAAGATATGTCCTTGGTGGCGCAAGGTCTGCTGCCTCTGTTGGTGGTGTCGCTGCCGTTCTGGCTCAGCTTGCGGTACTTGGGCAGCGGCAAGCACTTTGAATACCGCTATCAAGACATTCCGCCCCACGTCCGCCGCATCGCCGAGCGGGAACGACAGCGGGTCGAGTTGGAGACGGCTCGCGGTATCCAAGCCTCTATCCTGCCTCAGCTGCCACCCCAGCTGTCCGGTGTCGAGCTGGCCCACGCCTATTTACCGGCGACGGAAGTAGGGGGGGACTTCTACGACGTGCTCGATCTCGAGGACGGCCGCTTGGCGGTAGCCGTGGGGGATGTGGCGGGGCACGGCGTGTCCAGCGGTTTGGTCATGTCGATGGCCAAGTCGACCTTGGCATTGCAGGTGACCGTCAACCCCGAGGTCGAGCAGGTCATGTCCACCCTCAATCGGATGGTTTTTCGCTCCGCTCGTAAGCGACTATTGACTACCCTCTGCTACGCCTTGGTGGACCACCGAAGGTTGGAGCTCACCTATGCCAGCGCCGGTCATCTAGCGCCTTACCGCATCTCTGCCACGGGACAGGTCGAGGCGTTGTCGGCCGCCGCCTATCCACTCGGGGTGCGTGGCGAGATGGAAGTGCAGGTCCGCTCGGTGGCGCTCGAAAAAGGCGATAGCCTCTTCCTGTTCAGCGACGGTCTGGTGGAGGCGCGCCGTGACGGCAGCGACGACCTCTTCGGTTTCGATCGGCTCGAAGAGAGCTTGCGCCGTCATAGCCGAGGTGGTGCAGCCCATCTCAAGGATGGGGTCTTGCGTGATGTGCGGCGCTTCACAGGCACCGACACAAGGGAAGACGATCAGACGATTCTGGTCCTGAAGCTGCCGCTATGAATCGTCGTCATAGGTCGTTGCGTCGAGCGGAGAATCTAGCTGGTTCCCGTACAGATTTACCAGAATCGGTGCCAACGGAGGCCCCTTGGAGCGAGCAAGGGGCGAGCGTGTTTGAGCTTGTACAGCATTGTATAACCGGTAAAGGCTTGAGCAGCAACAGTTTACGGTGCCCTCTAAGGGCCCGGCGAGCTCGGAGCCCCGACCGAGCCCAATGGGGCCTCCGCCCTCCTTGAGCTATTTCTGGATGGACACTAGCTGACATTATCTCGAGCTGAATCTGAAACTAGGTATTTCGAGGGGACGTCCATGATCGATCGCGACCAACAGAAGCGGCTACGGGAGGCCTATGAGTATTTTGTTCGCCGAGCGCAAGAGGAGGATCCGGAGGCCAAGGAGAAGGTCGATGCTCTGATGCGACAGGCCTACGGGCAAGCACGTCCCCGTAGCGCACCCCTGGCCGCTCCTCCCTTTGCGCACACCCAGACCGTGGATGCCGAGCTGGCCGATGTGCCGGAGCTTTTCGATGCTTGGGGAGCCTTGCACGAGGAGCTTCCGGAGACCATGCCGCCCGCCTACAACGTTGCCGACAGCCCCGCCGTGGACGCCTTCCGGCGTCGGATGCCGACCCCGGAGCCGGAGGTCATCGAAGTGCTCAATGACGGTGGTCTCTTGGGATCGGGGCGCTATCAAATTCTCGATCCCAATTGGATCGAAGGGACCATTTGTTGGCTCAGACATCTCTTTGATCGGGTCGAGCTCAACGATCGAGGGCCCGTGATCTCGATTCCCAACACCACCTCCATGGCCCTGGTGGGGGATTGGGGAACCGGCCTCTACTCCGAAGGGTGTCCCGCGGCCAAAGTGCGTCGGGTGATGCAGCGCTTGCAGGCCGACTATACGGTGCACTTGGGCGATGTCTACTACGCCGGAGCCGAGGATGAGGTGCGCGACAAATTCCTCGCCCACTGGCCGGTGGGCTCGAAGGGCTCTTTTGCCCTCAACTCGAACCACGAGATGTATGCCGGAGGGCGAGGGCTCTTTGGCGTGACCCTCAAACAGGATGCCTTCAGCTCCCAACAGGAGGCGTCGTATTTTGCCCTGCAGAATGACCATTGGGTGATCGTCGGCCTCGACACGGCCTACCATGCGAACCGATACCGCCTGTACCGCAAGGGGAAGCTGAACGCTGGACAACTGGATTTCTTGGCACAACAGCGGGACGGGTTGGCCGGGCGCCGGCTGATGTTGATGAGCCATCACCAAGGATTGGAGCTCGACGGCGAGCCTTCCAAGAAGCTTTGGAAGCAAGTGCAGGGCGTCCTGGCCGGACAGCCGGCGACCTGGTATTGGGGGCATTTGCACAGCGCCGTGGTCTACGAAGACGTGCAAGGGGTGGGCGGACGTTGTTGTGGCCATGGGGCCATGCCGCGGGGACGGGCCGCCGTTCTCGACGACAATGAAAGGGTGCGTTGGTTCGAGGATCGCGCCGCCGGAGACCCGGAAGTGCCCCCCCGGGTGGTCAACGGTTTGGCGTTTCTGCAATTTGATGGCGCCGAGTTGCGGGAGACCTATCTCGACGAGGAAGGGCGTCTCCTGTGGCGCAGTTGGGATGGAAGCCCCGCCGACGGATCGCCGGAGCTTCTCCACGGGATCTCGGGTCGCTTGCCCACCGCCGACGGAACGCCGCCCGACGGATCGCCGCCCGACGGATCGCCGCCCGACGGAACGCCGCCCGACGGGAAGCCTCGCACCGCAGTGACGGTGGGCGATTTGGACGATGGTTGAGACGCGACTTCCGAGGTTGCCGCGGCCTTTGATCTTTTGGGGGATCGTCTCGATCGTCCTGTGGATTCTGGGTATCCATCTGGCCACTCGCCATTTGCCGGAGTGGAGCGTTGTCGAAGTGGCGGATGAGAGCCGCTTCACGACGCAGCTCGAGTACATGGCCAAGAGCTTGGATATCGCCCTGCTCGGCGCTCGGCCCGAGATCGAGTTGGTGATTCCGCATGGGCTCAATGATCTCGAGCTCGAAAAGCAGATCCAGCTGTCGCAGCGCTCGGTGTGGTTGCGGACGGAGGGCCGATTGCAGGCCAGATTCTCAACCCAGGGGCACGTCGAAAGCCTCGTCTGGTCGCCGGTGGCCCTGCGTGTTTGGATCGAGCTCAGCCTGGGGCGCGATGTGGAGAAGCGTCGCTCCGAAGATTTGGCGCCCCTGCTCCTGTGGCCTGGGGAGCGTCTGGGCGAGCCCGTGGAAACCACCGTCGCCGGTGTCACCCATCAGTTGATCCCCCTGCTGGACAGTGATCCGCCCACCTTTGTCGAGTTGGCGGTCACCAACAACCAAGTCTTTGAAGCCAGGCGTCGACAGGGGGATGCAGATCAGGAGCTGGGGCGATTGTCGCAGCGTTTGATGGGGCGATTGTGGATCCGGGTCGCCCTGCGCGGTGCCCTGGTCGCCATTGTCGTGGCAGCGTTTCTGTTCCTGTTGGCCAGCCGGCGCATCGATTTTCGCGACGGCCTCTATTTGATGGTCATCGCCCTTATGGTGCCATGGCCCACGGTATTGTCGCAAGTGCGCGGCGGTTTGGCGTGGTGGCAAGTGCTACCGGCCATGGCTTTTGCCTCCCTGTTCTTGCTCCTGCTGTGGTCGGTGAGCGAGTCGTGGGCCCGCTCCACCGATCCTCGGTTCACCACCAGCCTGGACTTTCTCCGGGTGGGGCATCTGGGGCCCCGGGGTGGGCGGGCTTTGCTGGCCGGTTGGCTCCTGGGGGGAGGTTTGGCCGGGCTACGGTTACTTTCCCACGTGGCGGCCCGTCGGTTAGGGGTCGCCATCGATGAACCGAGCGTCAGTGTGCCCATCTTCGGCCCCACTGGTCATCCCTTCTATCAAGGGCCCATGGTGGCGGGCTGTATCCTGTTGGCGGTGCCCATGGCGCACCGGCTCATGCCGCCCCGCTGGCGGTTTTTGGGCACCGCCTGCTTCGGCGCCCTGTTGTTGGTTCCTAGCTCTCCTTTCAGCTCCCTCAGCTTCGCCTTGGGATCCTCCCTGCTCGCCGCCTGCTGGCTGGTCATGGTCTACCGGCGGTTTGGTTTAGCGGCGTTGTTGGTGGCCTCGACGCTGTCGTTGCTGATGCTGAGCAGTGCCCTGCTGTGGCCGGTGATGGCTTGGGCGCCCCGCTCCTTTGGTATCAGCCTGGGCATAGTCTTCTTAGTGCCCTGGGTGGCGTGGATCGGTCTCCGGCGGCCGCCGGAGGAGGCGGTCAAGGCCTTGGTTCCCGGATTCATGCAGCGGGTCGAAGAAGAGCGGCGGGTGAAGTACGAGATGGATCTGCTGGCCCGTATGCAGGTCGGCATGCTTCCCGGCGAGCCACCGGAGGTGCCGGGATACGGCATCGCCGTCGGCTCGTGGTTGGCCACCGAGGCGGGTGGAGATCTCTATGATTTCGTCGAGGATGAGGCGGGCAATCTTTGGCTGGCGGCCGGGGATGTGGCCGGGCATGGCTACTCATGTGCCATCGAGCTGGCGATGGTCAAAGCGGCCATCCACAGTCTGGTGAGCAGCGACAAGACACCGGCGGAGGTGTTGAGCAAAATGGACCGGGTGCTACGTTCCAGCCGGCAAGTGCGCAGCTTCTCGACCCTGGCCCTGCTGCGTTTAGACCCCGCGACGGGGCGCCTTTTGGTGGCCAATGCCGGGCATCCGTTTCCCTGGCATCTGACCTCCAGGGGCGTCGAAGAGATTGAGCTTCCGGGTTTGCCGTTAGGGCAGGGGCCACCGAGGGTCTACCGCGACGTGTCGGCCGAGCTACGGCCCGGTGAGGCCATCTTCCTATCGTCCGATGGCCTTTTCGAATCCATCGACGGCCGAGGGCGAACCTACGGCTTCGAGCGTCCAAGGCGTGTTCTCGAGGACCTGCAGAATGTTGCGGGCGAACAGCAGATCCTGGATGCCGTGGTGGCCGACTGGCGGCTTTTTCGGGGCTCCCAAGCCGCCGTCGACGACACCAGTCTGGTCACCTTGTACCGGTGCGCTACGGGGCATGGCAGCGTTTCCACCCGGCGGGCAGCCATGACATCATCCGAGGCCGGTAGATGACACGAGGGGAACGGACGATGCGAGCCATCCAACTGAGCAGCGAAGGGTTGTGCCTTCGGCGGGGCGCCCCCAGACCCGAGCCGGGGCAAGGGGAGGCTCTGATTCGCCTGTTGCGGGCCGGCGTATGCTCGACGGACCTGGAGCTGGTGAAGGGCTACATGGGATTCGAGGGCGTGCTCGGCCATGAATTTGTGGGTTCAGTGGAGGAAGCGGAGGACGATTCCTGGGTGGGGCGTCGGGTGGTGGGCACCATCAACCTGGGGTGTCGACGCTGCGCCGTGTGTTTGGGTAGCGGTCCGGAACACTGCCCGCAGCGCAGTGTCTTGGGGATCTACCGGCGGGATGGCGCCTTTGCCGACTACCTCACCTTGCCGCTGGCCAATCTCTTGCCGGTTCCCGATGGCGTGAGCGACGCCCAGGCGGTCTTCACCGAGCCCTTGGCGGCGGCCCTGCGCCTGCGCCAGCAACTTCGAATCTCGCCGACCGATCGTCTGGCGGTGGTGGGGCCCGGGCGTCTCGGTCTGCTGATCGCCCAAGTCCTGGCTCTATCGGGTGGCAACGTCACTGTCCTGGGACGGCGAGCCGAGAGTCTAGAGTTGGCCGCCGGTTGGGGGTTCGACACCGGCTTGGCCGCCGATGCCGAAAGCGACCGCTACGATTTGGTGGTGGAGGCGACGGGTAACGCTGCCGGGCTGGAGACCTCGCTGCGGCTGGTACGGCCCCTCGGCACCTTGGCCCTGAAGAGTACCTTCGCCGCCGCCCCGGCGGTGGACCTGACCAAAATCGTGGTCGCCGAGATCAACGTCGTCGGCTCCCGTTGCGGCCCCTTTGCTCCGGCCCTGCGCCTGCTAGAGCGTCGACACGTCGAGGTGGACGCCCTGGTGGCCGCCGAATACGAGCTCGAAGAGGGCCTGGAAGCCATGGCCCATGCGGCCCGGCCGGGGGTGCTCAAGGTATTGTTGCGGCCATGAAATCCAAGAGCTCAGCCAGCCGGCTCGTCTATTCGACGGAACGGGATCGCAAGTGCCCCCGCTGTGGATGGCCCTTGTCCAACTGCGCCTGCTCCGGGCAGAAGGCTGCTAGTGTTTCCCAGAAGGCCGCTTCCCCAAAAACCTCGAGCCCGCCAGCGGACGGTATCGTGCGTCTTGAGCGTCAGACCAAGGGACGCAAGGGAAAAGGGGTGACCTTGATCAAAGGGGTACCCTTGGCGTCGGCGGAGCTCAACGAGCTGGGCAAGAAACTGAAGAAACGCTGCGGCTCCGGCGGCACGGTCAAAGATGGTGTGATCGAGATCCAGGGGGACCACCGGGACCGTCTGCTGGACGAGCTCACCAAGATGGGCTGGAAGGTCAAGAAGGCGGGGGGTTGAGATGCCGGTAAGACTGAAGGGCGTGAGCGCATGATTCTGGGGGATGAGGCGAGATGAAAGACACCTTGCGCCGCCACCTACCACTGCCGGCCCTGCTGGCTTGGCGACGTTTCAAGAACCGGCCATTGCTCTCCGCCTGGGCCCGGCGCCCCTGCTTTGCAGACACCCCGGTGGATTTGGAGTCGATGGGTCTTTTCCGCCGGGAGCGGTTTCCTGAATCGGGACCTGTCCCGTGGCTCGATCGCGACGATGCTTTGGAGCGCATCGATCTCAAATTGCGTCGTGGCGAAATCACCGACCTGGAAGCGTCCCTATGCCGAAAGTGGCACCGTGACGGTTTTGTGCACCTCGCCGGATTCTTGGCTCCGGATTTTGTCGCCGAAATCTGGCAGGCGGTCGAAGAGGCGATGGCCTCCGGTGTGTTGCCGGTACGGCCGGAGGCCATGGTCGAAGACGGACCCTACGAGGACCGTTTCCAGGATCTCCATCTGCGGGTATCCGAGGTCTCCAAGATCCTGCGCCACAACGGCATCCTGCAAATCCTGCAATTGCTCTTCGGGCGTCCGGCTCACCCTTTCCAGACCATCGCATTTTTTGCCGGCAGCCAGCAACCGGCCCACTCCGACTCGATCCACATGACGACATACCCCGAGGGCTATCTAGTGGGCACGTGGACCGCCATGGAAGACATCCATCCCGACTCCGGGCCGCTGGTCTACTACCCCGGCAGCCATCGCTGGCCCTTCTATTCGGCCAAAGTTGTGGGAATCACCGAGCGCGAAAGTCTGGTGAGCTATCAAGAGGCGTACAACCGCAAGTACGAGCCCTTCATCCAGGAGATTATCGACCAGCGCCAGGCGGAGGCTGAGGTCTTCACCCCCAATCAAGGGGATGTCCTGGTTTGGCACGCCAACCTGCTGCACGGCGGCACCGCCCGCCAAGATCCTAAGCGGTCCCGTAAGTCTGTGGTCTGCCATTACACGGCCCGCGACGCCGTCTGCTACCACGACATCTCCGCCAGCTTGGCACGGGCGGATTAGCGGCCCTCAGTAGGCGTCCTGATGCACCCCCGCCACCGCCCGGCCCGACGGATCGGCGCTGTTCTTGAAGCTCTCGTCCCAGGCGATGGCGGCGGCGGTGCTGCACGCCACGCTGTCTTGTACCGGCACGGTGGCGGCGGCGGAGGGCTGTGGGAAGTGCTGATCGAAGATGGAGCGGTAGAGGTAGGCTTCCTTGGTGGCCGGTGGGCCGATGGGAAAGCGATCCTTGGCCTCGCTCAGCATGCGGTCGCTGACCTTGTCCTCCGCATGCTCCTTCAGGGAGTCGATCCAACCGTAGCCGACGCCGTCGCTGAATTGCTCCTTCTGACGCCACAACACGGAATCCGGTAGCTGGCCGTCGAAGGCGGTGCGCAGTAGGTGCTTTTCCATGCGTCCCTCGCCGCACATTTTGTGGCGCGGATGGATGGCCATGGCGTGGTCGAGGAAATCGCGATCGAGAAACGGCACCCTCGCCTCGACACCCCAAGCGCACATCGCCTTGTTGGCCCGCAGACAATCGTAGAGATGCAGCTGGTCGAGCTTGCGCACCGTCTCTTCGTGAAAGGCGCGGGCGGTCGGCGCCTTGTGAAAGTAAAGATAACCGCCGAAGATCTCGTCCGCCCCCTCACCGGAGAGCACCATTTTGATGCCCATGGCTTTGATGCGACGGGCCAGCAAGTACATCGGGGTGCTGGCGCGGATAGTCGTGACGTCGAAGGTCTCCAGGTGCCAGATGACGTCGCTGAGGGCGTCGAGTCCTTCCTGCACCGTGTAGGTGAACGGATGGTGCTCTGTGCCGAGGTCGTCGGCCACCACTTGCGCCGCCGCCAAGTCGGGAGATCCCTCGAGACCGATGGCGAAGGAGTGCAAACGGGGCCACCAAGCTCGACTACGATCGTCCGATTCCACGCGCCGGGCGGCGAACCGGGCAGCCAGGGCGGCGATCACCGAAGAGTCCAAACCGCCTGAGATGAGCACGCCGTAGGGGACGTCGGTCATCAAGTGGTTGTGCACGGCGTCGCTCAAGGCATCGTACAGAGCCTTCGGTTCGGCCGGCCCGGATGGTTCCTCGCTGACTGGATCACTGTCCATCCAGGCCCGCTGGAAGTAGCGCTGCGGCGTCTCGTCGTCGTGGCACAGGGTGTGGCCCGGTGGAAAGGGGCGTAAGCTGGTGCAGATGCCCGCTAGGGCCTTCATCTCACTGGCCACGAAGAGGGCCCCGGAGTCGTCGCGACCATAATAGAGGGGGATGATGCCGATGGGGTCGCGGGCGATCAGGAAGTGGCCGTTGCTGCGGTCGACCAAGACAAAGGCATACATGCCCCGCAGATGATGCACCAGGTCCCGGCCAAGCTCCTCGTAGAGGGGGAGGATGACCTCGCAATCAGAGCCGGTCTTGAAGGGATAGTCGGGGTACTTGGCTCGTAGCTGCCGATGGTTGTAAATCTCACCGTTGACCGCCAGCAAGCGTTCCCCGGAGCTATCCGCCAATGGCTGCTCGCCGGAAAACGGATCGACGATGGCCAAGCGCTCATGGGCCAAGGCGAAGCGCTCGTCCACCTGCATGCCGGACCAGTCGGGTCCCCGGTGGCGCAAGGTGCGGCTCTGGGCAAGGGCCAAGGCCCGCGCCTCGTCCAAGGACCGCTGATGGTCGAGAATGGCAAAGATTCCGCACATGGGAGACCTCCTGGGGTCGCCCCGCGGCGGTCACCCTGACCTACGGCGAGACGTTGGGCATTTGGGTTTAGGGAGTATTGGAATTGAGACCGCGAATCGCCACGGGAGAGCACTGGCCGGTGTCCAGCAGACAGCGGCAAGACAAGTCGAGGGGGTGCAGGGTGGCCATGGGTCGATTGTGGCGCTGGCGGCGGGAAGTGTCAAGATGGGAAGTGTCAAGACGGGAGCGGCGTGCAGGTCAGGAGATCACTTCAAAGTTTCTTTGATCGGGAGAGACGAAAATGCCGGGTGCTGGCGCCGTAGGTGATGGGTCAGCATCTCGTTGTCGGCATCGAACATGAAGGAGCGGAGGTAAGGGGGTATATTTGCAAGTGTCACGTGACGCTACCACTAATACAGAGGTGTGCATTGAGTATCCCCAATACGATCCCACGCAAGGTTCGGCCGACCCATCCCGGTGAGATGCTGCGAGAGGATTTCTTGCCTGACTTCGATTTGACCGTCGCCGCCGTGGCTTCTGCGCTCGACGTCACACGTCAAACGATCAACGAGTTGTTGCGTGAGCGCCGCGCTGTCAGCCCCCAAATGGCCCTGCGTCTAGGGCGCTTCTTCGGCAATAGTCCCGAATTCTGGTTGAAAGCACAGCGTGCGGTCGATCTCTGGGACGCAGAGGTGGCCATCGGCGCCAAGGTCCAACGCATCAAGCCGTTGCAGGCCGCCTAGCTAGACGATCTCGGCGGAGCGTTCGAGAGAGCTTCGACGACCCGTCGCAGTAGCTCAGATGTCCCCATGGGAGATCCTCCGCGCCACTTCCCGTTGCACTTGCTCGGTGTCCCATTCCGGGTGCTGACGCCGTAGGTGATGGGTCAGCATCTCGCTGGCGGCGTCGAACATGTCGAAGGCGATCTGCAGGCGCTCGACGCCGCTTTTGCACGTAGCACCTGCACCATGGATTCGTCCATGACGTCGTCGGCGGGAAAGGTGATAGGGCGATGCTGGCGCATCGGGACGAGCCTATCAGCCCCGCGACGGTCTCGGACGGACAGCCGCGGCCGGGCGGCTAGTCCACCGCGGCTGATATGCTCGCTCAGCCAGCTCAGTGGGGAATATATTTCGTCAGGTGTGGAGGTCTTATGAAGAGTCTTCGCGGCGCCAGCATGGCGTCTGTGCTCATGGTGGTCGTCCTGGCTTTGTCCGTCGCCGCAGGCGTGGAGGACGAAACAGTTGCCTTCAATGTGCAGTCCAAGAAGTACCATTGCCTCAAGTGCCGCTGGGCTGTTGCTTGCACGAAGAATTGCATCGAGATCCCGCGGTCCGAGGCCAAGCGCCGTAAGGGGGTGGCTTGCAAGGTGTGTTGGGGGAGCTGCGAACAGAAGAGAAACGCTGCTGAGCTTCAAAATCCTGTCGAGCGCTTGAGCTTCGACGAAGAAGGTTTTGATGTGAGACAAGCTGAGAGAGACGGACATTAATGAACCCGAAAGTAGCCTTGATCACCGCCGCCGGTAGCGGCATGGGTGCCGCCATCGCCCGCAATCTCGCCAAGCTCGACTACAAGGTCGTGATCCTGTCGTCGTCGGGCCGGGGTGAAGCCCTGGCCAAGGAGCTCGGTGGCGTGGGTATCACCGGCTCGAACCTCGAACCGGTGGATCTCCAGCGCCTCGTCGACACCGCGGTCGACGCCTACGGCGGCATCGATGCGGTGGTCAACAGTGCCGGCCACGGCCCCAAGGGCAAGATCCTCGAGATCAGTGATGAAGATTGGCACCTGGCCATGGACGTCTACTTGCTCAACGTGGTGCGCGTCGCTCGCCTGGTGACGCCGATTCTCCAGTCCAGGGGCGGCGGCGCCATCGTCAATATCTCCACCTTTGCGGCCTACGAACCGGATCCGGTGTTTCCCACCTCCAGCGTCGTGCGGGCCGGATTGGGTGCCTTTGCCAAGCTCTACGCGGACGAATTCGCCGCCTCGAACGTCCGCATGAACAATATCTTGCCGGGGTTCATCGACAGCTTGCCGGAGAAGGAGGTCTACCGCAATCGCATTCCGATGGGACGCTACGGCACCATGGACGAGATCGCCGAGACCGTGGCTTTTCTTCTGTCGGATGGCGCCCAGTACATCACCGGCCAGAACATCCGTGTCGACGGCGGCATCACGCGCTCGGTCTGATCACGGGCGCCGCCTCAGGCGACGCTACCCTCAGCGAGAGCACAACCTCAACGCTCCAGGAACGTCGGCAAGGTCTGCCAGCTCGACGTATCGCCACTCTCGAAACCGTCGGTGAACAGGCCGTTGCCGTCGCAGCCGGGCAAGGTGAAGGAGGCGATGTAGGTGCCCCAGTTGCGATTTGTCGTCGTGTCTTTGCTGTATTGGCCCAGGTACCAAAAGGTGAAGCCGTCGGGGGCGATGGTCATGCCGGTGTAATCGCCCCAGCGGTCTCCGGCCAGGAAATCCCGCTCGCCTTGCACGCCGAGGGCTTCACCGGCCATGGTGCCGGGCGGATCGCTGGCCTGGCGACCGGCGACGGAGACTCCAGCGAAGGTGGTGGCGCTGCTTTTGCTGTAACCGACGGCGGCGGCGCCGCAGGCGTCGACGGCGATGTCGGGGTAGAAGCGGTACTCGTCATCGCTGCCGAAGACCCCGGCTTGCACCAGGCTGGCGCTGGCCAGGTCGACCTCGGCCCATTGCACGCAGCTGACGGTGGTGGTGCCTGGATTGCAGGACACCCCGTTGGTGAACCAACCGGAGCCGTTACGGTACTCAAAACCCAAGGGCCGACCATCGCCGGAGGTGATGTTCAAACCGTCCAGCTGACGATTGCTCACCGGGAGACCGACGCTGGCGCCGTGGGCCGCGCCGACATCGAGGCTGCCTTCTTGGACGAGGATGTTGGCGCCAAAGGGATCCTCCCAGGAAAAGAGGCTGAACACCGAGATTCCGGAGTTGTCGGTCAAGATGTAGTGGGGGCCCGAGGCGGGCCAGGTGCCGGCCTTGGCGCCGTGCAGATTGATCGGCTGCGGGGTGAATCCACCGATATTCCGCGAGGTGAAGTTGGCCGGATCGCCGGCATACATGGCCATCTTGTCGAAGGCGAAGACCCGACCCTCGGTGGGACCGAACATATTGGCGCCGACATAGAAGGCGTCACGGCCGACGCCGGCGTGAGGGTAGTCGAAGAAGGAGCCGTTGACGTTCACCGGAAAGCTGTAGAAAAACCAGTTGCCCGTCGGGTCCGAGGTCTCACTGACGGCGACGCAGTAGTCGTCGCCGTTGCCGTCCGCCGCCACCATGAAGCGGCCGGAGTCTTCGTCATAGACGGTGTTGGGATCGAAGGCGAAAGCAGCGCAGCCGCCACCCAGGGACGAGAAGAACACCTCGAGGGGAGTGGGTCCGAAGACCGAGGTGCCGTCCTTCTCGTAGATCTCGAGGGCGGCATTGACGGCGGCGATGACGTGCTGGGGACCGGCGGACATCTCCGGGTCCGGCGGATTCAAGGTACCAGAGGCGCAGCACTCGGTGACCTCGATGCTGTCGAAACCGCCCTGGGGAATCGGGCCGCCGCCCACCATCTCGGTGGGTTCGATGAGCTGGATACGGCTGCTCGGCTCGAGGGCGTAGGCTTCGGCGGTGAGACGGGCGATCTCCGCGTCACTGTATCGACCTTCAATGCGACCCTGACCGCCCCTGTCGCCGCGCTCGGGAAACGACCACTCGGTGGGGATGTCCGCCAATGCCACCTTGATGCCGGTCACCACCCCACGCTGTGGCGCGGTCGGCCGTTGTGTGGTCACCGGGTCCCGTCCCGCGGGCCAGGCTCCGCCCTGTGGCACTGCCCGCGGAGCATCGACATCGGGTGAGATGGAGAGGGAGCCACAGGCGACGCCGAGGGCGGCGAGGCTGACCAAGGCCAGGGTTCGAATGCAAGAAGCAACGGAGGGGCGTTGAAATTCCATGATGTACGACCTCGAAGATGTGGGCGCCCGAGCTTGAGCACCGATGGCAGGATTGCCCCATCCTCGGTCATGGGCGGCCTGATTTCAAGGCTCAGCGCCACAGGCTGCTATGTAGTGCTAGTCGAAGATGCGGAACCAGAGGTCGAAGAAGGTGCGGATGCGCGGCGTCAAACGGCCCCGGTTGTAGAGATCGCCGATCTTGCGGAAGACCTCCCCTTGGGTCGGGTAAGGGAAAATGGTTTCGGCGAAGCTCGACAGACCGAGGCCCTGCCGCATCGCGTAGCTGAGGATGCCGATCATGTCACCGGCGTGGGCAGCCACCAAAGTACCACCCAAGATGCGATCGCTGCCACGTTTGACATAGACCCGCAGGAAGCCTTCGGTTTGGCCGTCGAGTCGAGCCCGGTCGACATCGTCGAAGGGTATGGTGAAGGTCTCCACCGCGGCACCTTCGGCCGTCGCTTCTTCGGCCGTCAAACCCACATGGGCCACCTCCGGGCTGGTGTACGTCGTCCAGGGAATGATCAGATCGGAAGTCTTTTTGCGACCGAAGAAGAGGGCGTTTTGCAGCACGATGCGGGCTTGGGCGTCGGCCGTGTGGGTGAACTGGTAGCGCGATGCAACGTCGCCGGCGGCGAAGATACTGGGATTGGTGGTCTGCAGACGATCGTTGACCTCCACCCCGTGGCGACCACTCTCAACCCCCGCCGCCTCCAACCCCAGGCCATCGATGTTGGGTTTGCGCCCCACCGCCACCAGCAAATGGTCGCAGCTGGCGGCGGGCCCGCCGCCGTCCTTCTCGACACGCAGCTGGATTCCGTCGGCAGACGACTCGACGCTCTTCACTTCAACGCCCAGGTGCAGGTGGACCCCATCGTCCCGCAGAGACTTTTCCACGATGCTCGAAGCATCGGGGTCTTCCCTTGACAGTAGGCGCTCGGAGTGCTCGAAGAGGTGTACCTCGCTGCCGAAGCGGGCGAACGCCTGGGCCATCTCACAGCCGATGGGACCGCCGCCGATGATGCCGAGACGCCGCGGCAGCTCGGTGAGAGAAAAGATGCTCTCGTTGGTCAGATAGGGGACCTTGTCGAGGCCTGGAATGGGTGGCGCGGCGGCCCGCCCTCCGGTGGCGATGACGGCGCGGCGAAATATCAAACGCTCTTGCCCCACCTCGACGGCGTCGGCGGCGACGAAGCGTGCGTCGCCGAGGAAGACGTCGACGCCGAGATCACGGAAACGCTGGGCGCTATCGACATGGCTGATATCCGCCCGCAGGCGACGCATGCGTTCCATGACGTCGGCGAAGTCCCCCTCGCCAGCGACGCTGGGGCCGGCAAAACGGCTCTCGGCTTCACGGCTCTCTTGCCAGGCGCGGGCCGCACTGAGCAATCCCTTGGACGGCACACAGCCGACGTTCAGGCAATCGCCGCCCAGCAGCTCGCGTTCCACCAAGGCGACACGGGCCCCCAGGCCGGCGGCTCCGGCGGCGCTCACCAGACCCGCGGTGCCACCGCCGATGACCACCAAGTGGTACCGCTGGGCGGCGGGAGGATTTTGCCAATCGACGGGGTGGACGTGATCCCTGAGCCGGCGATTATGCTCGTCCAAGGGTTGGAGGGGCCCTAAGTGGGTCGGGGAATCCATGTTGGTTTCAGACATCTGCTGCCTCCGAAAGGCTCTTGCGAGCTAAGCGTGTGATGTACGCCGAGACGACGATTGTCGCCAACAGGCCGACCCCGAGCATCACCCACTGCTCGGCCCCTTTGTCCGGGGAGGAGCCGGCAGCGATGGCGGCCACATCCCCGATGGCCTTGCCGTAATAGACGTAGAGAAAGGTGCCTGGCACCATGCCGACGGCGGCCAAGACGTAGTCGCGAAGCCGTACACGGCTGAGGCCGAGGGCGTAGTTCAAGTAGGTGAAGGGAAAGACAGGGGACAGGCGCAGCAGGAAGACGATTTTCCCGCCTTGCTCGCCGATGGCGCGATCGATGGCGTTGAAACGCCGGTTGTCGGCTAGCTTTTTCTCGAATCGCTCCCTCGCCAGGTGGCGAGAAATCAGAAAAGCCAAGGTGGAGCCGATGACGGCGCCACAGGTGACATACAGGGTGCCGTACCAGAGGCCAAAGAGGGCGCCACCGGCCATGGTCAAGACCGAGCCGGGTATCAAGGCGATGGTGAAGAGGATATAGCCGACGATGAACGCTACAGGCCCCCACGGGCCCAGGCTCTCGATCCATTGGCTGAACTGGCTGACGTAGGTCTTGATCTGCGGGCCGAGGAAATGCATGGCGAGCCCAAGGCCGAGGATACCGACGGCGATCAGCACCCACTTGAGACGGGAAGATGGGCCGCCGTCGTCTTCTTTTTCGGCATCGGAGGCTGGAGAGGTTGTATCGCTGGTCATGGTTATCTCTGGAGTCTGTGCATGGTGGTCGTAGGGGCCTCAGTGGTGCACGGATCTACGTACCACTGCGGTGGAGTGGTTTCAAGGTAAAAGGAAGATGCTGACGTCCTGGTGGCCAGCTGGTGGATTCGAGATGATTCTGGGCACCTTAGCACGGCAGACCGTTGCCCTCGGATGGCCTCGGCCAAGGGCAGAAATTTGCAAGATGATCATTGTTCTGTCGTCAAACCGCATGATTAGACTTGTCAACTAGCATTTGAGCGCCTAGGATCAGCGAATCGTTACCTATTGGAAGCTCAGTAACGGAGTGGAACGCTCCGCCACCGTTCAACCGTCCCGATGAGGAAGTCATGAAAAGAGCCGAGATCCTGCGCCTTGCCGATGATGAAAAAGTGCGCTTTATCCGTTTGCAATTCACCGACTTGATGGGTGTCATCAAGAACGTCGAGATTCCCCGCAGCCAATTCGAAAAGGCCCTCGATGGCCAAATCATGTTCGATGGCTCGTCGATTCAAGGATTCACCCGTATCGAAGAGTCGGACATGCTGCTGGTGCCGGATTACGGCACCTTCCAGGTCAACCCCTGGACCAACCCGGACGGTTCCAAAGTGGCGCGCATGATCTGCGATGTCCACTTGCCCGACGAAAGCCCCTTCCCCGGTTGTCCCCGTTTGGCCCTCAAGCGTCAGATCGAGCGCGCCAAGGCCATGGGCTACTCCATGGTGGCCGGGCCGGAAGCGGAGTTCTTTCTCTTCAACAAGGACGAGGCCGGCAATACCCTGCTCGATACCCACGATGTCGGTGGCTATTTTGATCTCACTCCCGTCGACCGTGGGGAAGAGGCGCGCCGTGACATCGTCATCGTCCTCGAGGCCATGGGTTTCGAGGTCGAGGCGGCCCATCACGAGGTGGCACCGGGCCAGCACGAGATCGATTTCAAGTACTCCGAGGCCTTAGCCTGCGCCGACAACGTCTCGACCTTTCGCTTCGTGGTCAAGAAGGTGGCCCATGAGCGTGGCTTGCACGCCACCTTCATGCCCAAACCCCTGTACGGCACCAACGGCTCGGGCATGCACGTTCACCAAAGCCTGTTGAAAAAGGGCGAAAACGCTTTCTACGACGAAGCGGCGGAGCACCAGCTCTCGTCCTTGGCCATGGGCTACATCGGCGGCATCCTCGATCACGCGTCGGCCATCGTCGCCGTCACCAATCCTTTGGTCAACTCCTACAAACGTTTGGTGCCGGGTTTCGAAGCCCCCACCAACATCGCCTGGTCGGAAAAGAATCGTAGCCCCCTGGTGCGCGTGCCGGCTCGCCGTGGCATGTCCACCCGCTGTGAGGTGCGGATGCCGGACCCGTCCTGCAACCCATACCTCGCCCTCGCCGTCATGTTGGCCGCCGGTCTCGACGGAATCGAGCGCAATCTCGACCCCGGACCGCCGGTCAACAAGAACATCTACTCCATGAGCCAGCGCGAAAAGCGCCGCCTCAAGATCCGCCAGCTGCCCTCCAACCTGTCCGACGCCCTGGACAATCTGGAGCGCGACAAGGTGCTCATCGCGGCCCTGGGCGATCACATCGCCAGCCATTTCCTGAGCGCCAAGCGGGGCGAGTGGGCCGAGTACCTCTCGGTGGTACACCCCTGGGAGCAGGAGCGCTACTTGCACGAGTATTGATGCGTTGTCGGCGCGAGCGCCGAGCATTGGCACCGCCGGCGAGCACCGGCGTTGAATGAAAAAAGGCCCTCCCTTGCTGCGAAGGTGAGGGCCTCTTTTGTTGCATCGACGTTGTGCTCAGAGCCGAGCGTCGAGAAAACTCTGCAAATCGGATTCGTTGATCAGTGGCTCACCGGGGCTGACCTGGTCGAGCTTGCCGTCGTGCAACCAATCCTCCAACCGATCGACTTGCTCGAAGAGATGGGCGAAAGAGTCGACGACGAAGAGCAACGGCTGATACTGATCGATTTCGAAGTATTGATTGATCACCCACTCCAGCTGAAAGGGGTAGCGTTGAACCAGCGGTGACTCCACGGAGTGTTGAATCTCGCCGAAGGAGCTCAGCAGTCCGCTACCGTAAACGCAGACCCCATGCTCGCCACCCTTCATCAAGCCGAATTCCACCGTAAACCAGAAAAATCGAGCCATCGCCTTGATGTTGCTCTCCACTATCTTGACCCGCAGCTCTTGATCTTCGATGGTGGTGGCGCGGCGTGCCGCCGCTTTGGCGACTTCGCCGAAGCGCACCAGGACATCGGAGAATCGACGGTGTGTGTGCATCGGCACATGGCCGGCGATGTCATGGAAGATGTCCGGCTCGGGCAGGTAATCGAGGGAGCTCTTGTCGCGGATGGTGATGGTGGTGGGGAATTCCCGCTGCCGCAGACAATCGAAAAACAGGTAGGCGGGCACGTAACCGGTCACAGCTTTGGCCTTGAAAGCGCTCAAGGGCTCCAGGAAACGATTGACGTCCTCCAGGCGCGGTACCCGTTCCGGGTCGAGGGCCAGGCAGTCGATGCCTTCGAGGAACTTGTCGTTGGCGTATTGCTTCCAGCGGGGGAGCATGCGTTCGTAGAGCCGGCGCCAAGATTCGTGGTTGTCTTCGCTGTAGAGATGGAAAGGCTGCTCGATGAAGAGCTCGCCACGGCCCTGGGCTTGTTCCAGGAAGGGGGCTCGGGTGGTGGTGAGATCTGCCGTCGGAGGCGCAGTGTCGACACTGAGGAGGCTCATGAGTATATCTCCCACGTCGAGAGCCTCTGCGTTCCCCCCAAGGGGCGGGGTACCAGCTCTCGAACGATTGCGGTGGTCAGAGGGCTCACGATCAAGGCCGAGGCAGGCTTCAGGCGGGGGAATCAGGCCGTTTTACTGCGCCGCGGCGACCGTGAGATGGATGCTCTCGTTTTCGATCTTACAGGTTTCCAACTGCGAAACCACTCTTCTTTCGGTTCGTAGCGGACTGAGCAACGGTTTCATTCGACCGGCCATGAATTGGCCGAGGGGGCCGATCAGGGGCAGCTGCCCCACCCAGATGGAGCGCCGGGGCAGGGGGTGGTATTCGGTGCAATCGGCGAAGCGAACACGAAATACCACCGGCAGCTTGGCCAGCCGCCCGACGAGGAAGACGGTCATGCGACCTTGGCTGAGCTCGACGCTGGCATCGTCCAAGGTCATTGTCAGGCCGGAGGAGGGCGCCTCCTCGACGCGATGGTCGAGCAGGTAGGCCAAGTGGCCATTGATCTCGTCCTCGCTCAACACCTGTTGCTGGGCTTGGCCGCCGGCAAGGGCTGCCGACAAGCGTTGGATCTTGTCGGCATAGGCCGCCTCGCCAGCCGTCGTATCGCCCTTGGACACCGGCACCCGTGGGCTGACGAAGGCCAGGCAAAGGCTCAGCAGAATTCCCAGACTGAGGGCCCACGGTTGCCAGCGACGTCGATTCATTGGGGGGTGTCGACCTCGCCTTCAGCCTCTGCATCTGCGTCCATGGCCCCATGCTCACCGGCTTCCGAATCGCCACCGTCGTCGATCATCGGCGGCGGGGCCTGCAAGTCCGCCAAGGCGGAGGTGAGCTCGGCGTGGAAACCGAGCAATGCCTCGCGCTCTTTGCGGTTGAGCTTCAGGCGTTCGGGGCAGGTCTTGCAGTTGATGCGTGTTTGGTCGAAGTTCTTGATCTCGTTGATGGTGTCCGCCAGCATGCCCGCCACGTCGTCGATGCGCCGCTGCACCGCCTGTTGACGGGCCCGTTCTTCCGCCAGGGTGGTGTCGATCTTGGTGTTGATGGAGCGCGTATCCTTGCCCAGGGCTTGCAATGCCATGCTGCTGGCCTGGAGCTGCAACTTGATGTCGGCGTTGTCCTTGCTCAGCATCTCGACGCCCCGCATGACGGTGGCGAAGTAGTCGTTGAGGTAGGTTTCGACCTCCGATTGGACCTGTTCGGGAACCATTTCAAGGATACGTTTGCGCTCGGCGTGAAATTCGTTGAGGGCGGCGGGCACGGTGTCGGTGATCGACGCCTGCATGTCCGTCCAGCGGCTGGACTCGCGGTCGAAACGCTCTTCCCAAGCGGTGACCTCGGCTTGTAGTTGAGCTTTCTCGTCCTGACAATTGGCGACCTGGACCTCGGCTTCCTCGAGATCGCCCTTGGGCACGCAGGCGGTCGTGGCCAGGGGTAGCAGAACGATGGCGAGGAGGGTGTGGATGGAACGAAGGCGAGAGAACATGGCATTCATTGGCAGCTCCTTTGGGGAAAGGCCAGCACCTCGGATGGTGACGGACGAGCCGGTAGGCGAGCCGGCCGCCGTGGGGCGGGCCAGCGCAGATGGGAGACGCTGAGACACGAAATCGAGGGTCAACTATAGGTGGCGATGGGAGGTGCTGCAAGGACCGCGAAGCAACGACGGCCGGGATGGCTGGGGTCGCCTCAGGCGTCGTAGACGGTGCTTTCGCGCAACGACTCGGCGGCGGCGGAATCCGGGGCCAAGGTGAGGATCTTCTGAATGCGGTCGAGGGCTTTCACATGGTCCCCCAGCCCTTGGTAGAGCACCACCTCACCATAGAGATTCTGCGCCAGGGCTTCGAGGCGGTTGCGTACCGTTTCCGCGTGCTCGCCTTCGGGGTAGCGGCGCAGGTAGGTGGCGCCATATTCGAGATTGTCGTAGGTTCCGGCTACTTTGGCCAACCGCGTGGCGGCGAGGGTGCCCAGGGCATCGTCGTCGATGTTGTCACGGAGCTCCTGCAGCGCCGCTAAGTCGTCGAGCACCGGGGCCAGGTTGCGCAGACCGGCGAGGGCTTGCTGGCCCGCCTCGGACTGGGGGTTGGCTTCCACCGCCCGCAAATACTGGCGCACGCCGTCGGCCTGTCGTCCCAAACGGCTATAGGCGTTGCCCAGGGTCAGGGCGACCTCGGGAACCACCTCGGCGGTGGGGTAGTTGCTGAGGAAGGTCTCGAGGAAGGGGGTCTGGTAGATCCCTTCCTTCCACACGGCGAGGGCTTGGGGATAGAGGGCCTCCGACTCCTCCCTCAAGGCCGTCATCTCCGACTCCAAGGTGGCGACGAAGGCGCTTTCCGGCGTCAGCCGTCGGACGGCCTCGATCTCAGCACGGTAGGCGCGAACCAAATCGCCGTAGTCGCGGTCGAGGGGGTTTTTCTCCATGACGACGCGGCTGCGCCGTTCTAGGGAGGCCAGGCGGAGCCTTTCGGCGCGGGGGCCCTGGGGCCAAGCGGTGAGGGCGGAGGCTTCGAGGAAAGGACGCAGCTCGACCTCTCGGTTGTCCTGCTCGGCGTACTCCAAGAGCACCTTCTGGCTGATGGCACGGTAGTCTTCGGCCGGTTTCGGCTCTTGGATCTTAAGCTCGTCGCCCCGTGCCTCGGCGGCCCGCATACGGCGATCGGAGAAGGGATGGGTGCGCCAATAACCGTAAGTCTTGGCTTGTGGAATGCGCTTGTTCATCAGCTCCCACAGCTTGTGGGCCCCATGCGGGTCGAAACCCGCTGCGGCGGCCAGGCGTTGGCCCACGACATCGGCTTCATCCTCGAAATCGCGGCTGTGACTGCGCAACAGGAGCTCGCTCAGCACCATGCCGGCGGCGGCGGTACCCTGCACTAGGCTGCCCTTACGGCTGCCGGTGTAGCCATAGGGATCGCGGGGGTTCTCGGGGCTGTCGTCGGCACCCACCAGCACGCCGATGAGAGCTGCTTGAGAGAGGATGTTGAGCAAGATGGCCCGCTTCTGCATGCGGGTGCCATGGCGTTCCGTGACATGGGCGATTTCGTGGCCCAACAGGCAAGCCAGCATGTCGTCATCCAGTCCCAGCCCCAGCATGCCGCGGGTGATGAAAATATGCCCGCCGGGCAGGGCGAAGGCATTGGGCTCCGGCATGTCGATGAGGTAGAAGGAAAACGGAAACTCGCGGAAGTCCGAGTGCGCTGCCACCAAATAACCGATCGCGGCGACCCTCTCCAGCTCTGCCGGCTCGGCGCTGGAGCCAAAATGCTCATAGGCTTCGAAGGCTGCTTCCAAGCTCTTGCCGAAGAGTTTGACGTTGCTGATGGTCTGGGCGCCGGCCGTCCCCAAGGAGAGCAACAGGAGGAGGGCGATCGACTGCATCACCGGCCGTCGGCGAGTCGCGGTTCGGTGGCCTTGGGGTGGGGATGGTAAACGCATGGTGCCATTGTACCAAGCAGATCCCATGCCAGCCCTGGGTATCATCGTCTCGACGCCGGAGGGGATGGTAAATCTGCTGTGATAGCTTGCCGACGTCGGTGCATCGCCTTCAATGTCGCCGCTTCTGAGGTCATCCCATCCCATGTCCAATGCGCCGCCTGAGGACGCCAAAACCTCTGTTGTCCAAGAGCTTACCCCCCTGCCGGGTACCTTGTTGTCGGAGCGTTCCGCCCGACAGGGGGCCGAGCCATGGTTGTTCTATCGCCGTTCCTGGCATTGGCGGTGGCGTTCCTACGGGCAAGTGGCGGATCAAGTGAGCCGCGGCATGGCGACCTGGCGTCTTGCTGCCGAATCGGCACACACGAAGCTGTTGGCCCACCTGCACGGCACCCAGCACCCGGATACGCTTGCCCTGGTGCTCGCCGTTTTGGGCCACGGGGGAGCCACCGTGCTTCACTCACCCGCAGCGGGTGCCATGGCGCCCGCCACGTCGGCGACTCCGTCGACCCATGGGACGTTGGCGAGAATGTTGGGTCGGGGATCCTCGGATGTGTGGCTGCAGGTGGCGGCGGAAGGAGAGCAGACCGGGCTGGCGGACCCTGTTGTTGGTGGGCCGCAGCGGCTCATCATGCCCGCCGCAGCCGGTCAGTTGGAGCAGCGGTCCTTGCAGCCCCTGTCGGCGGAGGGCATGATCGACCAAGCATTGGGAGAGCTTTTCCATGTTTCCACGGAGTCTGAGGCTTCCACGGAGTCTGAGGTTTCGCCGCGACCGGTGGCAATACGCCGGCTTGGCGCCAGGGCGGAGACCCTAGCTCGTCATCTCGACGGCTGTCGCGGGCCGAAGGGTCAGCGTCCCATACTCTGCGCCAGCCCTTATCTGGGGCCCCGCGACCTGTGGTGCATCGCTTGGGCGACGCTGCTGAGCGACGCCGCCTGGGTGCTCGAGCCGCAACGGGACGCCTATGCCGCCACCGCCACCTGGGTCCGACCTTCGCTGCTGCTGGCTTCGGTGGCGGAAGAAGCGGCCTTGCATCGTGGGTTGGTGGCCACCCCCAAACGCCATCGCCGCTTGCGCCGCCTGCTCATCGTGCCGGGCCTCGGCGGCTCGGCGACCGACGCGACCGGTGGGGGGGCGGGCCTAGATCCGCAACTTTGGGCGGAGCTTGGTGTCGAACGGCGGGTCCTGTCGCTAGGCGATCCGGAGTAGTCCGTGGATCCCTACGACGACCGGCAAACCGAACCGTTCTAAAGGTCGTAACAGCCACCATAGGCTGCTAAGACTTGCCACCTTTCGTCATCCCAACCCGCTGAGGAAACCTATCTATGTTGGCCCAGGCTGCGCAAAAGATCCGTCGTCTTGTTGTCCCTAAACGCTCGGAGCCCTCCTATCCGGCCTTGCCGGAGGTGGACGAGGGCAGCGGCGAAACCAATGTGCCGGGTATCTATGCGGCCGGGGAGCTGGCCGGTACGCCGTTGGTCAAACTGGGGCTCAATGCGGGTCATGATCTGGTGACCCGGCTGGCCGCCGAGCTCGGTGACGCAGCGGGCGAAGATCAATTGGATTTGGTGATCGTCGGCAGTGGCAGCTCCGGCTTCGCCGCCACCTTGGCGGCCCATGAGCTCGGTCTGTCGTATGTCACGCTGGAGGCGGCGGCCTTGGCCAATACCTTCGTCACCATGATGAAGGGCAAGTGGTTGTTTGCCGAGCCGGAGGACGTCGAGAATCGTTCCCATGCTTGGTTCGAGGAATGCACCAAGGAGGACTTGCTCGACAACTGGCGACAGACGATGCGGGATCAGCAGTTGATGATCCAGGAGCAGGAAAAGGTCCTCGATATCACCGGCGGCAAAGACGACTTCGTGGTCAAGAGCGACAGCGGCACCTACCGTTGTCGTCGTGTCCTGCTGTGTTTGGGTAAGGCGGGCAATCCCCGCAAGCTCGGGGTGCCCGGGGAGAAGGAGCAGGCCGCCAAGGTGCACCATCGGTTGCTCGATCCGGACGATTTCGACGACCAGGACATCCTCATCGTGGGAGCCGGCGATGTGGCTTGCGAAGCGGCCATCGCCCTGGCGGACAAGGGAACCAATCGGGTGACCCTGTCGGCCATCGACAAGGAATTTGTCTTCCCTAAGAAGCGCAACATCGATGCCGTGCGCCGGCTCGAAGCCGATGACAAGTTGACGATTCTGCTCGAAAGCTCGGTCCAATCCATTGCTGCCGAGGAAGTGGAGATCGAGTTGGCCGGCGGCGAAACGCAGAAGATCGACAACAGCGTCGTCTTCGAGATGATCGGCGCCGAGTTGCCCTTACCCTTCCTGAAGAAAGTTGGCATTCGTTTGGCGGGCAGCTGGTACGGCAAACGCTGGGCCTTTCTGCTGACCAGCTTCGCCTTCGTCTACTCCCTCTATGCCTTGAAGAGCTACGGCAAGGGGATGGTGGCGTGGCCGTTTCAAGGTTGGATCGCCGCCGAGACCTACGATCTCTGGCTGGGCAAGTTGTTCAGCGTCGCCTTCGCCCCTTTTGCTTGGCTATTTTCCGCCGAGGCCATCGGCGACATGATGGCCGATCGTGGCTACCAACAGGGCTACCTCTACAGCTTGCTCTACACCGTCCTGATGCTGGGCTTTGGCTACGAAGCCCTGATGCGGTGGCGGAGCAAGGCCAAGCACAAGAGCTACCAGACCTGGCGCTACACCACGTTGATAGCGTTCCAAGTGGTCTTTTTCCTGGTGGTCAACGTCATTGCGGTACAGGCCTTGACGGTCAAATACGCTTGGCGTGCCTGGGGGCTCTATCAACCGTTTCCGTTGTTTTTCAACACCTTCTTCTGGTGGTACCCGTCCGATCCCACGTGGATCGTCTATACCTTCGTCATCGCTGGCGCTTTGGGCAGCCTGGTGGCCATTCCCATCTTGTCGCGCAACCACGGCAAGCGATTTTGCACCTGGGTTTGTGGCTGTGGCGGCTTGGCGGAGACTTTGGGGGATCGTTGGCGCCACCTGTCGCCGAAGGGGGAACGTTCCCGCTCCTGGGAATTTCAAGGGGTGCTGATCCTGCTGGCCAGCGTCATGGTGGGGGTCGTGGTGATCGGCATGTTCAAGACCGACGGGAATAACGCCTGGTGGCGCAGCTACAACTATCTTGTGGACTTTTGGCTGGTGGCGGTGATTCCGATCACCCTCTACCCATTCTTCGGCGGCAAGGTGTGGTGTCGTTATTGGTGCCCGTTGGCGGCTTACAATGGGTTGTTGTCGAAGTGGTACGGGCGTTTGAAAATCGTCTCCAACGACAAATGCATCACCTGCACCGAGTGCTCGAAATACTGCCAGGTGGGGGTCGATGTCATGGCCTTCGCCAAGAATCAGCAACCCTTCGACAATTCAAACACCGCCTGCATCCACTGCGGTATTTGTATCGATGTTTGCCCCATGGACGTGCTCTCCTTCGAGACCAGCGACGGTCGAGCTGTCGATCTCATCGCCGAGGGGCGTAGCTCAGGCTTGGACGGCAAGAGACAGGGCCACGGTGCTGCCGTTCCGGCTGCAGCCCGCGGATTGGTCACCACCATCGGCAAGCACCGGGTGCCAGTTGTGCAGTGATGGTGCAAGCTCAATCCATCTACCTGGCAATGAGGGGGGGCACGTGGTTTTGTTTCACCACGGTGTTCACCCTGGCGGCTATCTACCGCATCGAGATGGGTGGTTTCGACCCCCTGTACCTTGTGCTGGCGGGTACCGTCATGGAGCTTGCGACCTTCCTTTTCGAGGTGCCCACCGGCGTCATCGCCGATGTCTACAGCCGTCGTCTGTCGATGATCCTGGGTCACAGCGTCATGGGCCTCGCCTTTCTGGTGGAGGGCATGTGGGCCAGCCTGGGGCCGATCCTTCTGGCGCAATGTATCTTTGGCCTCGGCTATACGATGATCAGCGGTGCCGAGGACGCCTGGCTGGCGGATGAGATCGGCGAAGAGCGTTTTCCCCGGGCCGCCCTGCGGGGTACTCAGGCGGAGCAGGTGGGGGCCTTTCTCGGCATCATTGCCAGCGTCGTTCTGGCCAGCCATGACCTGCGGTGGCCGTTTTTTGTCGGCGCCGCCGGCCTATGGTTGCAAGCTCTGCTGCTGTGGCGATGGATGCCGGAGTCCCGACGACCGGCTCCAGCCGCCAAGCCGGACCACGGCAAGCTGGAGGTCGCCGGTGAACGCCTCGGTGAGAACTGGCAACGCATGTGGGGAACCTTTCGCCAAGGCGCACGTTTCACCCGTCAGCATCCTCTGCTGCTCACCCTGATGGGCGTTGCCCTGTGCTACGGCATGTCCAGCGAAGGGCTCGATCGTCTGTGGGAGGCCCATCTGCTCAGCAACTTCCACCTGCCGCCGTTGGCCGGGTTGCCCAACCTGGTGTGGTTCGGCATCCTCAGCGCCAGCGTCATGGTGTGCACCCTGGTGGCAACGGAATGGATGCAGCGTCGACTTTGGCGGCGTCGGGAAGGCCTCGAGAAGGAGATGGGAACGGATCCGACCTTGCCGCTCCCCCTCGACCGACGCCTGTTGCTGCGTTTGTTGGTGGCGCAGAGTGTCTTGCTGGTCATCGGCCTGACCATCTTCGCCTTGAGCGGCAGCTTCCTGGTGGCGGCGCTGGCCTTTGTCATGGTCAACGTGCTGCGACGCCTGGCGCGACCTCTTTTCCTATCGTGCGTCAACCGAGGTCTCGATCCGGCCATCCGGGCCACCGTCCTGTCGACGGTCAACCAGATGGACTCGATCGGTCAAGTCTCCGGTGGACCCCTGGTGGGGGCGATGGGCAACCGCTGGGGATTGCGTGTCGCCCTGTTGGCGGTGGCCGCCCTGCTGATGCCGGTGTGGGGGCTTTTCCGCCGTGCCTTGAAACAGCTGCGCGCGAGCTGACCCGACATCGTTGACAAGGGACCGGGCTGACCCGTACCATGAACAGCATCATGGGCCAAAATACCTACCACCCCTCCACCGCCTCGATCGCACGGTCCGCCACCGTCGATGGAGCGTGTGCCGTGGTGTTGGCCCGAGTGCTTCCGTGTATTTCGCCGCGATTCCGCCGTCCTGTCAGCGACATGGCGCCGGGGAGGACCTGAAGCGAAATCGATCACCGCGAAAGCTCGACTTCGAATTGAAACCCCCGGCAGTGCCGGGGGTTTTGTGGTTTAGCAGCCTGTGGTGAAAGTGCTCCGCGAATGAGAGCGAGAAATTTTTCGTCAGAACAAGGCGCAGAAGCGCATGAATATTGGTGATCTTCAGAGATTCTGGAACACCGTTCTGGCGGAAAAGAGCCGCTCTCAACGCGGTCTGACTTTTGCCACAGGCTGTCAAGGTCCCGTGACAAAAGGCGACGTAAAGGATTTGCCATGCATATGTCGACGAGAATGCGGCCGACCGATGGCAGCGCAGAGACACCAGGTCAAGACTTGGACGGGGCCTCGGTAGCGCAGGGGGCGCTGGTTTCGGGGCAGGAGCCGGCGCGGCCAGCAGTGACACTCCCAGAGCTGGCGCGGCCAGCCGTGGCTGCGGCGCGACGCTGGGTCGTCAAGCTCGGCACCGGTGTATTGACCGAGGCCGATGGTCAGTTGGCCCGTCACCGTCTACGGCATCATCTCGGGGCCTTGGCGACCCTATGGCATCGCGGTCATCAAGTGGTCTTGGTGAGCTCCGGGGCGGTCGGCCTGGGACGCCACCTGCTGGGCTTGGAGCCCAAAGCCCTCGATGTGCAGCTGCGGCAAAGCTGCGCCGCCATCGGCCAGACGAAGCTGATGTCCTTCTACGAGCAGGAGCTTTCGCGGCACGGCGTGGTCTGCGGTCAAGTGTTGCTCAACCAAGGGGACTTCGACGATCGGCAACGCTGTCTGGGCTTGCGCCAAGCGCTGCAAGCCATGTTGGCCAACGGGGTCATCCCGATCCTCAACGAGAACGATGCGGTGGCCGCCGAGCGCCTGGCGCAGGGGGTCGTCGAACGCTTGATCTTCAGCGACAACGATCGCCTGGCCGCCCTGGTGGCCAATGAGCTGAGCTGCGATCTGCTGTTGTTGTTGACCGACGTGGACGGAGTCTTCGACCGCGATCCCCGGCGTCACGCCGAGGCCAGCTTGCTGTCCCGGGTCGATGACTTGGCCGAGTTGGGTGAGATCAGCGCCGAGCCGGGCACCCGGGGCGGGCGCGGCGGCATGGGCTCAAAAGTGGCGGCGGCGGCGGTGGCCCGTGCCGGGGGCTGCCAGGCGGTGATCGCCAACGGGCACCACCGGGCGGTGGTACAGCGGGTGGGGGCCGGTGAAGAAGTGGGTACCTGGCTGCCGGCCGGGCAAGCCCTGTCGAGCCGTTGCCGTTGGATCGCCTTCGCCACGGCGCCCCGCGGCGTTCTGCACCTCGATCAAGGGGCCGTCGAAGCCCTGTGCCTACGTCATGCCTCCTTGCTGCCGGTGGGCGTGGTGCGGGTAGAAGGCCACTTCCAGCGGGGCGATGTGGTGGTCATGCTGGGGCCGTCGGGGGAAACCGTCGGCCGGGGTCTTGCCCTCTACGATGCCGAGACCATGCGAGGTCTGTGCGGCGCACGCCTGTTCAACGATCGTTTGTCCGCCGAGCAGAAGGGGCCCAACGCCCTGCTGCGCCGTACTCATGTGGTTTTAGAAACCAAGCGGGAGGGCGCAAGATCCAACACAGAAACACCGGAATCCTACCCCGAGAGCTCGTCGTCCCTCGATCCCGGGACGGCTCAGGAGGCCATACCATGAGTCAGCAACCCATCGTCGATCTTGCCCGGCGGGCGCAGGCGGTCCGCCGGGCCCAACGCACCTACGGTAGCTATGACGGCGCCCAACGGTCCGCCGTCCTGTGGCGCCTGGCGCAGCAACTGGAAGAGCGCAAGAATGAAATTCTCGCCGCCAACGCACAGGATATGACCCTCGCCGAGTCTCAGGATTTGCCCTTACCCCTGCTGCGTCGTTTGCAGCTCGACGACGGCAAGCTATTGGCTTTGCGGAGGGGTGTCGAGCAACTGGCGGCATCGCCGGACCCCATTGGCGAAGTCATGCGCCGCACCGAGCTCGACGAAGGGCTTGTGCTGACCCAAGTGAAGAGCCCCTTGGGGGTCTTGCTGATCATCTTCGAGAGCCGTCCGGATGCCGTCATCCAGATCGGCTCCCTGGCGCTACGTTCGGGCAACGGCGTCATCCTCAAGGGTGGCCGTGAGGCCAGCCATTCCAATCGTGCCCTGGTCAGCTGCCTGCGCCAAGCCTTGAGCTACGAAGGCTACGACAAAAACGTCGTCTTGGGCATCGAAGGGCGGCAAGCGGTGAAGACCCTACTCGAGCTCGACCAATTCATCGACCTGGTGATCCCCCGCGGCTCGGGGGAGCTGGTACGGTCCATCCAATCGTCGACCCGCATCCCCGTCCTCGGCCACGCGGAGGGGGTGTGCCATCTCTATCTCGATGCCGCCGCCGATCCGGCCATGGCGGCTCATCTGGCGGTGGACAGCAAATGCGACTATCCCGCCGCCTGCAATGCCGCCGAGACGCTATTGGTGCACGTCGATTTCCTGGCTCATCTGCCGGCGGTGGGGCAGGCTTTGGCGGAGCGCGGCGTGACCTTGCGGGCCGATGCTCGCAGTCTGCCCCGTCTCGAAGGGACGGGGGCCGTGGCGGCGGCGGCGGACGACTTCGGGCGGGAGTACGGGGATTTGATTCTGGCCGTGGCCACCGTCGATAGCCTGGAGGAAGCCATCGCCCACATCCATCGTCACGGTAGCGGCCATACGGAGGCCATCGTCACCGCCGACCAGCTGGCGGGTCAGCGATTTTTGCAGCAGGTGGATTCCGCTTCCGTCTTTGTCAATGCCAGTACGCGGTTCGCCGACGGCTTCCGCTACGGCCTGGGCGCGGAGGTGGGGATCAGCACCGGCCGCATCCATGCCCGCGGACCGGTGGGGGTGGACGGCCTGTTGACCAGCCGCTGGTTGCTGCGCGGCGAGGGGCAAGGGGCCGCGGACTATGGACCGCAGGGCCGGCGTTTCCTACACCGTCAATTGGTTTGAGGGGCGGTGTCGGCGATATCGGCCGCGATGTCCTCCTCCGCCCTGTCGGTGGCCTCGTCGGAAGCGCTCACCTGGATGGGTAAGCGCAGGACATCGTCATTGTTCTGCCAGGAGAACCAGGAGACCAGCTCGTAGACCAAGTCCAGCTCGAGGATGTAGTCCCCGGGCAGGTCCGGGGCTAAGACTTCCTGCTGGGCGCGGAAGATCTGGCCCGGGTGGATGTCCTGCTTGGCATGGGTGCGTAAGCCGTTTTCCACCACCACCGCTCCATCGGCGGTCTTCCAGCGGTAGGAGAGGGCGACGCGGGTGGGCAAGTCCGCCGGCCAGGCGGCCTGGCTGATGTTGCCCACCGCCGTCTCGAGGACGAAGGTCTCACCGGCCGTCACCGATGACGGAGCGGTCAACGGTTGCCAGTCGACGGCGTAGAGGTCCCGCTCGAGGCGCTCGCCATCCCCCAGGTACGCCATTTGAGCACCCACCAGGAAGGACTCCTGGATGCTCTCGTTGTAGGCGAAGGTGAAGCAGTCCTGGGGCGGGAAGCGGCGGTCCCAAGTGCGAACCGTGCCCCGCTCCGGGGTCACCTCGAGGCGGTAGACGTAAATCGGCACCCCATCCTTGCTACGCACCTGGCTGGGTCGCGACGGTGCCAGCTGCACTCGCTGAGCGGGGGAGCCACCGCCCTCTACCGCGTCGAAAGTCAAGTGCTGCTCGACGTCCTCGAGGCGCAAGTGGACTCGATTGGCGCTGCCCAGGGTGGAGACCTCGAAGCTCAGCCTCTCGAGGGGGGTGGCGCTCTGCACCCACAGCTCGGTCGTGGTGGCGCCGTGCACCCAGAAGCGGGCTCCCCGCGGCAAGAAGAGGTCATTGCGGCCACGCACCAGGGCACCGGCCCAGATCCTCTGGTCGTACCCGGGAATCTCCCGCAAGGAGAGCTCCAGGGGAAAGTTGGAGAAGGGGAAATTGCGCACGTGGGCCTGCAGGGTGGGCCACGGCACCGCCCTGCCGAAGGGCGAGAAGACCGTTGGGCCGAGCAGCAGACCGCCGAGGGCGAAGCCCGCCAGGCTGATCAGCCGTGGGGCGATGCGTCCCACCAGGAAGAGGAAACCGGGGTAGGCATTGACATAGTATCGATTGCCCACGAAGCCGCCTCCCCCCTGCCAGTTGAAGGGAATCCAAAGCAGAAAGAAGAGGGCGATGACGGCGAGGGAGGCGAAGAGGGTCCAGAGCTTCGCCGAGCGTCGGCCGTGCAGGGCAAAGAGCAGCAGGGACAGAAGGGCGAAGGGAAAGTAGAGAAAAAGGCCGGTGTGGCGTCCCCAGAGGAAGTAGCGCAGGTTTTCCAGCACCTCCCCGAGGGGTGGACGGGGAATGCGGAACATCCAATACCACGACGCCTTGGGCGGTTTCTTGGCGGCGACCTCTGGCTGCTCGACCGTCTGCGAGCTGTTGGCAACCGAATCGTCGGCCGTCTCCGCATTCGCCATCTCCGGGGACGCCGCGTCGGCCTGAGGAGCGACGGCGGCGGTCGACGGCAGGCTGGTCGGTAGCGGGGCCGTCGGCAGAATGGGCATTTCGTCGGTGAGGCATACTTTCTGGCCGCCGCGACTCAAGAAGTAGGCCGACGGATGGCCGGTGAGGAGCATCGCCAGACCGACCACGCCGCCCATGCCCAGCAGGCAGCCTGCGCACCACATCAGAGCCTGACGGGAAAGCAGCCGGGCCAGCAGCGACCCGGCTTTTTGCTGCTCCCAGCACCCGTAGAGCACCGGCAAGGCAAAGGCCGCCAACATGGGTTTGTTGTAGACGGCGGGCATCAAGGCGGCGCCGGAGATCAGCAGACGTAGGCCGGGGCGCTCCAGCCAGCGGTGCCAGGCACCGGCGCGGCGTTGATCACGGGCCGGGGAGGTGGCGGGATCGGCCAGGGCCAAATAGAGGCTGAGGGTTACCGCCGCCATGTTGAAGATTTCTGGGTGCATCCAGAAAATGTAGGAGAAGGCACAACTGGCGAGGAAGAAGCCGGAGGAGTACAGCAAAGCCATGGCCGGTGGGTTGAAGCGCTCCAAGTAGCGGCTGCCGAGCCAGATCATGGCCATCATCATGGCCATGTTGAAGGCCACCAAGCCGCTGCCACCGAACAGGCGGGCCCAGGGGGCGGCGAACAGGGAGTAGATGTAGGGTTTGCCGAAGTAGACGGTATGCCAACCGTCGTCGGTGGCCAAGATCAAGTTGTGGACGACGTGGTACGGGAATTCCTGGAACAGGCGTTGGATGTCCGCCAGCTCGCAGCGCAGATCGCCGTCGTGGGCTAGGCTGAGGGCCATCAGGTAGTAGGCCGGCTCGTCGGATTTGAGACCGGCGGGCCAACCCGGCTTCTCCAGCACCAAGGGGGTGGCGATGAGGAAGGTCGCCAGACAGGCGAAGACGAGGGATGAGTTGCGCCGCATGGCAACGCAGCTTACCGCAATTGCTGACCTTGGGCAGTTGGCGAATAGGCTAAGATCGCCTCGCCGTGGGGTTCAAGCCCACGCTGACTTGGAGATTCGTTTGCGCGCTAAAACCATTTCCAGACGTATGAGCTTGGCCTTGCTGGGCCTAGGCCTCCTTTTGTGGTTGGCTTGCACCGCCGACGAAGCACCGCCGCGCCATGTGGTGCTGATCACCGTCGACACCCTGCGGGCCGATCATCTGGGTTGCTATGGCTATGGCCGAGATACCAGCCCGGTGCTCGATGCCCTGGCGGCGGAGAGCACGCTGTTCGAGCGAGCTTTCGCCCAATGGCCGAAGACCGGCCCCTCCTTCGCCTCGTTGTTCATCGGCCAATACCCGCACACCACCGGCTTGACTCACAAGGCGGCGCAGCGGGTGCCGGAGTCCTATTTGACCTTGCCGGAGCTCTTTCAGCATGCGGGCTTCACCACCCTCGGGGTGACTTCCAACGGAGTCCTGGCGAAGCATCTGGGATGGCAGAGCGGTTTCGACGAATACCTGCAAACCTGGGATCTGGCGCCGGAACAATCCGACGATCCCAAGGAGTATCGGCGCTGGATCAACGGCCGACGGGTCAACGAGCTGGCCTTGCCGATGATCGAGCGGCGGGCCCAGGGCGATCGGCTGTTTGTCTGGTTGCACTATTCCGACCCCCATGCGCCCTATCTTTTGCCCGAAGACTTCGCCAATCCCTTCATCGACGATGCTTTCTACGTCGGCGAAGCGCCGGTCTCCTTGGAGAACCCCCGTGCCACCGCCTTGGGGCAGCGGCGTGACTTGAAGCATTACGTGGCTGCCTACGATGCCAACGTCCGCTTGGCCGACGAGGAGATCGGCAAGGCCATCGCTGCCCTGAAGCAACACGGAATTTGGGACGATGCCTTGGTGGTGATGACGGCGGACCACGGCGAGAGCCTGGGTGAGCACGACTACTACTTCGGCCATGGGCGTCTACCCCACAATCCGGGCTCCCACGTGCCGTTGTTGATTTCCCAACCGGCGCAGCGGCAGCAGAGTCTCGGCCATCGGGTCTCTGAGCCGGTGGAGTTGGTGGATCTCTATCCCACCCTGCGCCAGCTGATCGTTCCGGATCTGGAAGTGCCGGGTCTGGAAGGACGCAGCCTGGTGCCGTTTCTGTCGCAGCAACCGGCGTCGCAGCAACCGGCGTCGGCGACTCAAGGGCCATCGACGCCCAGCGCCGACTCCTGGCCTGGCTTGGCCTTCTCCAGTGCCGGCGGCGGCGCCCCCCTGACGCACTATCGCAGCGTCCAGAACGAGCGCTTCAAGCTCATCTACCATCCCCCCATGAAAACCCGCAAAGGTGAGCGTCCGGAGCGCTGGCAGCTCTTCGACTTGACCGTCGATGGGGGGGAAGAGGTGGACCTGCTGGCTGCCGAGACCTCGACCGCCGAGACCTCGACCGCCGAGACCTTGACGGCGGAGCAGGAGAAGCAATTGCGGGTCCTGCGCCGTCAGTTGTTGGATTGGATGGCCGGCCGTCGGTGGATCGTACCGCCCAAGGGTCAGATCGAAGCCCACAACGAAGAAATGGAAAAGACCTTGCGCGCCTTGGGCTATATCCAATAGGACTCGGGAAACGGACGTCCAGGTGCAATCGGCCAACCAACCACCAGAGCCCCCGCGGAGCGAGGGACTGCTGTCCGTGCGACGTTGCGGTCAAGTGACGACAACCCTTTGGGCGTTGTTGGTGGGCCTTTGGCTCTTCGACATCACCGGCCGTGGCCCGGAAACGCCTGGTCTTGCTGCGCCTGGTCTTGGAGGCGTTGCGGTCAAGGGATGTGCCCTGGCCGCCTTCATCGCCACCGGGTGCCTGGCGGTGGTGGCGATTCGCCAGCTGCTACGTCCGCCCCGTCGTCGCTGGGGCATGTGGCTCCTGGTGCTCCTGGTGGTGGCCGTCGGCGTTGGTTTTGCGGGCCTCGGGCACGAAGTGGGGGATGGCTACTACACCGACGAGGGGCACTATCTGCACCGTGCGCAGTTGGTGAATTCGGGGCAGATTTTTCACCGCTCGATGATCTATCCCCACTTGCTCTATTACCGCGACGGCTTCAGCCTGTGGTTAGCGGAGCTCTTTCCCGGGTCGGTGGCGGGGCTGGCCAAGGGGCTCTATGGCGTCGACGAAGGCCTCGCCCTGCCATGGCTGGTGCTGCGCTGGGTGAACGCCGCCTTGGCGGTCAGCACCCTCTTGCCGGTTTTCCTCACCGCCTTGCGGCTCGGTGGGCGGCTGGCGGCGGTCCTTGCCGGGGTGCTGATCATTTTCTCGGCCCACTACCATGATGGCTTTCACGTCAACATTTGTGACGTGCCGTCGGCGGTCTTTGCCGCCTGGACTTTCTACTTCGTGGCATTGCTGGCGGAGAAAGAGACCCTGCGCCGCTATCTGTGGGCCGGAGTGACCGCCGCCCTGGCAGCGGCGGCCAAGTACCCGGCCGGTATGGTGGCCACGGCGATTGTCGGCGTCTGGCTTCTGCAGCGTTGGCGTCGTCGCGATTGGAGTTGGGGATTGTTGGCGGCGGGGAGCATTTCCCTGGCCACGTTTCTGTTCCTCAATCCCAGCCTGTTGGTGTATCCGCAAGCCACCTTGCTGGGGGATCGGGGTCTCTTCTTCGGAGTCCGTCAGTACAGCCAAGGGGGATGGATCGGTGTCATGCCGACCAGCAATTCCAGCTATTACTGGCAGCAGTTGCGCCACAACTTCGGTGCTCCGGTGTTGGCCTTGGCCCTGTTGGGGGGATTGGGGTTGTCGTCCGCCGTCCGTCGCCGGGTGCTCGCGCTGGCGATTTTCCCCCTCGCCTTCTGGATCCTGATTTGTTCGATGAACATGGTGGTGGTGCGCAATCTCTTTCCTTTGATTCCGCCGCTGGCCATTTTTCTCGGGGTGGGCCTGGCCGGGACGGTGACCCTAGCCCAACGTTGGATTCCCACCTCCCGTTCCGTCGGCGTGGCCGCTGCGCTCATTTTTTTGGTTCTGCTGCCCACCGTCTGGCGCACCACCCGTCAGGCCGTGGCCATGACCCAGCCCAGCACCCGTCAGTTGATGAGCAACTGGATGCTGCACAACGTGCCGCGGGGAGCCAGCCTGCTGAAGGAGTCCTACACGCCGAATTTTCAGCAGGTGTGGTTTCCGTCCCATGAGCTGCGCTTCCTGCTGCGTTTTCCGCAGCAGGCGTTGAGCGATCCCGCAACCGACTTCGCCCTGCTGGCCAGCCAGGCCCATGGCCGCTTTTTTCGTCCGGAGCACCAGACGGAGATGCAGGCCGACTGGTACCGCCGCTTTTTTGCCCAGCACGACGAAGTGCATTCTGTCGCTCCCGGGTCGCTGCGCTTGGGTCCGCGACTGATGCTCTACCGATTGCGTCAGGATCTCGGGGTCGAGGCCGAGACGCAGCGTACCGCCGACCAAGCCTTCTTGCCCAATCAGGCCCTGGCGACGGGGAACAGCATCACCTTCCAGCGGGAGGGCCAATTCGCCCTGTTCAAGGTGCCACGGCCCAAGGGATGGCAGCGCGTCTCGGTCACCGGTGAAGGTGTCGCCGCTGAAGGTGTCGCCGGTGAAGTCATCGCGGGGGAGCTCCTGGTTCGCGACATGGCCAATCGGGAGGTGATTCGCCTCCCTCTGCAAGGCGGCGGCGCAGCGCTGGAGCTGGCCAGTGAGGGCAAGTACTTTTTCTATTTCTACTTGCAACCGGGCAGCCGATTGCTGCGAGTCCAGTGGTCGGCCGTCGATGCCTCGAAAGAGGCTGTAGCCTTGGAGGAGCCTGTCCCGTCCCGGGGGGCCGGGACGGGGTAAGATGCTACCTTCACGCCATTTCAGAGGTGACCATGCAGCCATCATCCCATTCGCCACAGATCAGCGAGGCCGAGATCTTCGCCCTCGAGCGTCCCGAGCCCAAGCTCCTGACCTACTACGCCCTGAGCTCCCTGTTGCTGGGGCCGTTTTTCTTTGTGCTCTTGATCCCCTTATTCTTTCGCTACCATACCCTGCGCTATCGCTTCGACAAGGAAGGGGTCTCCATGCGTTGGGGCATCCTCTTTCGTCGGGAGATCAACCTCACCTACGCCCGCATTCAAGACATCCACTTGGTGTCGAATGTCGTCGAGCGTTGGCTGGGCTTGGCCCGCATCAAGGTCCAGACGGCCAGCGGCAGCGCCAAAGCGGAGATGACCGTCGAAGGGTTGCACCAGTTCGAAGCCCTGCGCACCTTTCTCTACGATCGCATGCGCGGCACCCGGCCCAGCGAGCGTTCCGCCAAAGCCGGTGGTGAGACGGCTGTCGGTCTGTCGGCGGACGCCCTGGCCGAGCTCACCGCCACATTGCAGGCGACGACGGCGGAAATTCGAGCCCTGCGTCAGGATCTAGCCCGGCAGCGTCAGGGTGGTGAACCGTGAGCCGGATGATCGAGGGCTGGATTCAGAGCTTTTTGCAAGTGCCACCGCAGCCCGAGGCGCCGGTGGGGGGCGAGCGCGGCACTTTGAAGATTTTTCGTGCAGCCCGTGGTTTTTTCCATTACCGCATCCTGTCCTGGATTCTGAAGCAGATCAGCGTCTTCTTCGGCGTCATCGTCGGTCTCTTCATGTTCAACAGTCTGGAGGGTGACCTTCGGATTGCCATGCTCGGCATGGAGATCTTGGCCTTTGCCTTTGCTGTGATCTATCTGCCCATCTCGTTCTTCATGGTGTCGCTGGACTTCAACTATCGCTGGTATATGGTGACCGACCGGAGCTTGCGGGTGCGGGAAGGTATCTTCAAAGTCCAGGAACGCACCATGACGTTTTCCAATATCCAGAATGTGGCGATCCGCCAGGGGCCGTTGCAGCGCTTCTTCGGTATCGCCGATGTCGAGGTTCGTACCGCCGGTGGTGGTGGCGGCGGCAGCGGCGGAGGTCAGCACGAAAATCCCTCTGCCGAGAACATGCATATCGGCTACTTTCGAGGTGTCGACAACGCTGAAGAGATCCGCGACTTGATCATGAACCACCTGCGACGGCTGTCGGCCTCGGGGCTCGGCGATCCCGATGAGGCCGACCACGAGATGGCTGCACGGGATTCTGCCGTGGACGAGGGCACCTTGCAGGGAGCCACCTCACAGGGAGTCGCTTCGCCAGACGCCATGGCGCCGGTTGCAGCGGACGCTGCCTCGAGCCGCCCCGCCGATGCCGTGCTGGTGGCGGCCCGTGATCTGTTGCACGAAGTGCGGGCCTTGCGGTTCGAAGGCTCCGGTCCCATGGCAGGGCGGTAGGCGCCGCGGCGGGGCTGGTATAAGCTTTGGCGGTACTGACTTCAATTGTGGAGGTACCCATGGAACGCTCGAGGATCAACCGGATAACTCGCATGCCCCGGCGGCGCGCCGCGGTTGTCGTCATGGCGCTCGCTGGCCTGCTAGCTGTGGGACTTGCCGAGGCCCAAGAGGCGGCGGAGTCGGCGCCCCGCCGAATGGTCATCCGCACGACGGCGGATGGCAAAGTCGAGGTGGTGAGAGCTGAGGAAGCGGCCGCCGACGAGGCAGCGAAGGACAAGGTAGCGCCGGGCAAAGTAGCGCCGGGCAGAGCAGCGCCGGGCAAGGCGGCGAAGGCGCGGGACGACAAAGATCGCGCCGCCCTGGAAGCCATGGCGCAACGCCTGTGGGTGGCCGATTCGGCGCAGCAGACCCTAGAGCAAACCAAGTCGGGGAAAGCGGGCCCGAGGGGCGGAGCGACGGTCGGCGCGAAGTCGGCGAGGCGCCAGGACGGGGGCGCCATCGGGCTCCAGGGCAGGCTGCTCGGGGCGTCTCAGCGGACAGCTACCGGCTTGCCGGGCGGCAACCCCAACGGCAACCCCGACGTGACCCCTTGCTTGGCCACCGCCGACCATGCAACGGACTTGGACCCCTGCGAGGTGGCGCGTCGTATCGGCCGTCTACAGCCCTGCCGCACGCCGCAGGAATGTGACGCCTATGACGCCTGGCGGCGTCAATATGGGGCTCCAGGCCTGCGCGCCGCCGCTCCAGACGCCGCGGCTCCAGACGACCCCCCCAAACCTTAGTACACCTTTCCGGAAATACGGTGACGTATCGAGAGCACCGAGGCGCCGCGTCCGCAAGGCTTGCGAGCGAGGCATAGTGGGGCTCTGTTGTAGCGAGCGTAACGCCGCGGACGTGGATGATCGGCGCTCGAATACCAGC
>JAJCXR010000052.1 GCA_029263315.1 Acidobacteriota bacterium
TACGAATACGACGCCGCCAAACGCCTGAGCACCCTCCGTCACGACGCCGCCAACCGCGGTCCGACGGTCACACAGCTACGCTACGACGGCCGCAGCTTCCTCGATCAATCGGAGAAGACGTGGCTGCCCTTCCCCAACGAGAAGTGGACGACGCAACCCGTCTACGACTCTTCCGGCGTCCTGCATAGCCGGGAGATCCAACGTCCGAGAACGGCGCAACAGCCAAGAAACGCCCCCAGCGTTGCGGGCCACGACGACATCCTCTACTTCGCCGGGCGTCCCGTGGCGCAAGTGTCCGTGCGACGGTCGCAGGAGCCGGGAGGCGATGAGGAGGTTGCGAGGGAGGTGCTCTTCCTGACCACGGATCATCTGGGCTCACCGGTCCTGGCGACCGGGGCGGACGGTGGCGTCGTGTGGGGTGGTGGGTTTGAGCCTTTCGGTGCAGACTATACTGAGGCGGAAGAGGCGGGGGTGTTCTTGCGGTTCCCTGGGCAGTGGGATGATGGGAGTTGGGAGATGGATGAGGCGGGGCCGTATTACAATGTCCATCGGTGGTATTTGGCGGGGTTGGGGCGGTATAGCCGGGTGGATCCGTTGGGATTGCTACCTCCAGAAAGAAATGCTGATGGGCCTTATAGATTCCTACAGAATAGCCCTATGCATTTTCTTGATACTCTGGGTCTAGATGCCGCAACCGATGACCCCTCGGTTCAAGTTTGTATGTATTGCGCTTTTACAAGTGCCGGCCTAGGTTTCAGTAACGAAGAAGAAGGCTTTTGGCTGGTGTGCGATGGAACAAGTTACTCGTGCAGCTTCTGGCCATCCACGGCTCGTCAAGGAACTACAACCACAAGTACGACAACCTCGAGTCCCAGACCAAAAGACGCTTGCGGAATATTCCATACTCATCCACGGAAGAAACCCGGGCCGCCTAGCTCTTGTCCGGGATGCGACATAGACGTTTCCGAAAGAACAGGCTTGCCAATTTACACCATTCACCCTTCGGGCGTATGGAAATACGACCCCAAAAAAGATTCCATCACACAAGAACTCGCAAAAAAATGGTTCAATGATGTGAAGAAACCCTGTGAAAAGCCATGCGAATAAGACTCTTGATCCTGGCCTTTGCCTTGTCTCTTTCTCTTGGGTGTCTGGGGAATGGGGTTCCCAATGTTCAAGCTGGGCTTGACCAAACATGGATAGCAAGGAACTGTTCAATGGTAACTCGCACTGCCTTTGAAGAATTTCTCCAAGCCTCTCTTAACCGTCATCAGCCGAGTTCCTACGTCGGCCTAAGGATGGCGGGAGAGTTCACTCCCGACACCTTCGCTGCCCTCCTGAAAACGAGCAATGGTATCCTGCTGGTATTGGCGGAAGCCAACAAAGAGCCTATATGCGAACAGCTTTTGAAGAGTCGCCGAAAAGACAAGGGCCTGACAATTGACTCTGCTTCCAAAAAGCTCACCTTCAGAGAAAGTGAAATTCTGGAAGAGAACGGGAAACTCGCTGCTCTTTGGGCTGAATCAGAATCACTTTCGTTTTCGACCGAGCAGAACAGCTCAATATATTTCCCAAACCTTTCAATCATTTTCCGGATTTCTAATAGGAGTGAGTTTCGAGAAGTTGGCTTCAATAGCCCAGATCCGTCCGCCGACCGCGTCGCCTTTTCTGGAGTTGAAGGAGTGTCTCAGCCCCAGATCCTAGACTGGGTGAAGCAGCTAATGGCTTTTCTTGGCCGAGACCATAGCCAACACTAGACCTCTCTTCTATCAGAACAACTCATTCATAACAGAGTCTAGGGCTGAAGACACCCATTTTATTGTGGCTGTGAACTTCATAGACAACCACTTCTTGTCTTCTCTCCGACGTCGGATCGTACCAGCCCTCCTCATGATCGGCGCTTGCTGGAAGGGAAGTCTCACGCTTTTCATTGGTGGGCGGCAAGGGGTCTACCGAATCCCCAACCCGAGGTTTTTCAGCAACGAGGAAACCTATTCTTTGGAATCACGGTTCTCCTGCTGCTCCTGGCGATTCTGGTTTCGTTCTTCAGCAGAATCGTGGCAGAGTAAGGTGTCGGATGGAGCGGCAGAAAAGACGCCGAGCAGATAGCCATCTCGTTGCGGTTTGGGATCGGCGTCGGCAGTGTCTTCGAGACCGGCGACGCGGGTGATGAAGGCATCGACGCCGATGCCGAAATCCCGCTCCAGGAACTCGATGAACGAGCGCGTCCCCTGGAAGGCGGCCTGAAACGCCGCCAGGGCCGACACCGCCGAGGCGATGCCCTTGGCCGCCGCCGGGAAGCGCAGGCGCAGGGCCTCGGTGAGGTCGACGAGCTCACCTGCCGAGCCCTGGGCTTCGAGCTTCAACCGCTTGAGGGCGTTTTCCTGGCCCTCGATCTCCACCTCGAGGTTGGCGGCGCGGCGTGCTCCCTCGTCGAAGGTCTGCCGATACTGCTGTCGTAGTCGCTCCAATTCCTGGCGCACTTGCGGCAACGTCTGGTCGCCCTGCTTTTCCACCAGCCGATCCAGCTCGGCCATGCGCTGCGACACCTTGGCCGCCCGATCGGCGAATCCGCCGAGACCCTCGCGGCTTTCCTCGTCGAGCTGGCGGACGTTCTTCTGTAGATCCGCCAACAGGACGACTTGCTTCTCGAGATCCGAATTGGTGGCGCCGATGAATTCCGACGGGCTGCCGCCCAGGGCCTCGAAGGCCTGCTCGGCGGAGTGCACGCCCTCCGTCACGTCGCCGGTGCTGCGGGCGATGGCCTCCATGGCGTCGCGGATGCGTTGCCCGGCTTCGGACCCTGCATCGGCAGCGTTGCGAGTGGCGGTGCTCAGCAGGTCTGCGGCGTCGGCAGCTTGGTGGGTCTGCTCGGCTGCGTCGCTGCTCGACTCGGCGACGGCCCGTTGTGTGGTGGCCAGGTCGTCCTCAGCGCTGGCCAGATCGTGGACTGCTGAGGACGCACCGGCCGCCGTCTCTTCGACCCGGCGTTGGGCGTCCGCCGTTTCGGCCGCGGCGGTGGAGGCTTCCTGAGCACTCGACGCCGCGTTATCGAGATCCGAGGCCAGCTCGCGCAAGGCATCCCCCGCCCGCTCCGCACCGTCCGCCAGGGCGTCCCCCAGCCCGGCCCCGGCATCCTCCAAGGCCGACGGATCGACGGACTCGATGGCCCGCTGCGCACCGTCCATGGCCCGCTCGACGACAACCTGCGCCCCCTCGAATTCGCTTTCGAGGTTCGACGCATCGCCCCGCGCTTCGAGCAGGATGTCTTCGGAGGCCACGGCGGCGGGCTCAGCCGTAAAACGCCGTGCCGTTGTCGAGCACGACGGTCAGGTCGTCGACGAAGCCCTCGGCGTCGGGTAGGACGGCCGGAAAGGCGTTGAGTTGGTAGCTCTCGCGCTGCGTGTTGGGGTCGGTGACGGTGGGTCGCTTGCCGGACAGCAAGCAGTTGGGGGAGACGAAGCGGGCGCGGTAGGGCACCGTCGATGCGCCGATGAGCACCGGCGAGGTGATGACTACATCGAGGTGCAGTGGCCGCCCCGCTTCGAGACGCCGTTGCAGGAAGTTGTCCGTCATGCGGCGATCGAGGTTCCAGGTGATCTGCCGCAGGCCGGTGGCGATGGTGCCCACCGGCCAGACGCCGCCGATGCCTTCGTCGGGCTCAGCGGTGTGCGAGCCCGCCAGTGACAGAGACGTGATGGGGATGGGAAGGCGAGTGCCGTCGATATAGATGTCGGTCTCGACTTCCGACAGCCCGCGCACCGTCGGCAGCGATGACACCCAGGGGGACGCAACGCGCACGGGAATCTCGAAAACGTCGCCCACAGCGACGCTTCCGTCCGTCCAGCGGATTTCCACGTGGCTCGGAGCCGCCCCGAGACCGCTGCCGTCGCTGGAGAGGACGGCGCGGTTCCATTGGTTGGCCGTCACAGCGACATGGACGGCGCCGATGGCGTCGTCGTCCAGGGCGACGGCCACCTCGAAATCACCGACGGCGGGAGCCGTGTCCGTCACCTGCAGGCGGACCTTGGCCACCCCTTCGAGCACATCGAGACGGGCCAGGCCGCGGATCTGCGGCAACGTCGAACCGGCGCCGGTGGTTTGGGTGGCGGCGCCCGAATAGTCGGAGCGTGCGGCCACGATGTCGACGTTGCCGGTCCACAGCTGGTCAACCTGCGTCGAGAACGAAAAGCCCGCCACGGAGGCGCCGTAGCTGCCCTGGATCGCCGTGTCGTCGCGATAGATCTGCGCTTGCAGACGGCGGGACCGATGGTCGATGTCGGCGGCGGTGGGCGATAGCCAGTGACGCCAGGCACCGGCGGCGAGGGCTTCGGGCGTCTTGGCGAAGCGCTGGAACAAGGCGAAATAGGCGGCGAGCCCCTCCGGCTCCAGCTCCACATTGATGGGCGCCGGGCCAGTGCGGATCTTGCCCGGTGTGCCCTGGGTCCGCTGGCCGCCGGGGTTGAGCGACGCTGACTCGATGAGGGTTTGCTCGAGCCCCAGCTCTTCGGAGGTGAAGCGGTGATCCTGCCACGGGGCGCCGTGGTCGAGGTGGTCCTCGTTGCCGACGGGTGGGATGGCGATGCGCAGCCGCGCCTCGGACGGATCGTAAGCGGCGGGCACGGTCAGACCTCCTGCGTCTCGGGGTCGGTGGCAGGCTGGGAAGCATCGGACGCGAGCTCTACGGTGAAGCCCAAGGCCACCAAGTCTCGACGCTCTCGGCCTGAGACCTGCAACCACTTTGACGGCGCCGTCGACGCCAGCTCGACCTGCTCGAGCAACTCGCCATAGAGCTTGCCCGGCACATGATCGAGCATGTCCTGACCCGCTTCCACTTCGACGCCGTCCCGTCGCAGGGCCTGGCGCAGGTATACGGTGACGCTCTGGCCACCGGCTGCAATCAGCTGATCCACCACCGCCCGTGGCAACGTCCGCTTGCGGTTCGACGTCGGCAGCTCGAACGGCGTCAAAGCATCGAAGGCCAAACGCGGATAGCCGAGAAGTCCCGTCACCACCTGGTGGGGACGCCGAGCCTCCGTCGGCAAGGTCACACGGCAACGTTCAGTCGTCATCGTTGAAGCCCTCCGGCTGTCCCGTCTCGCGGGACAATGCATAGCGGTAAGTGAGCTGGAGCTGTGGTTGCCGATGCACCACCGGCGTGCCGTCGTCGAGGACCTCGACCACCTCGGCCAACCTGAGGTCAGCCGTCGACGGCGAGCGCTGCACCAACGGCCGAAAGTCGTAGCGCTCCACCTTCAGCGACCGTGCGTCCAGCGAACCCGTGAGCACCCGCCACAGGTGGTGCATCATGGAATCGAGCCCGCGATCGTCCTCGGCCAGGATCTCGCGGGGTTCGTCGTAGAACAGAGTCACCAGCAACCGCAGCTCGACCTCCGCTTCGCCCTGCAAGCGCAAAGGAAGGCCGACGAGATCCGGCGCCACGGTGATCATCGGCCGCGGACGGTCGGGATAGAGGGTCGCCTCGGGCACCCGGTACACACGTCGACTGCACCAGCTGTCGCCACCGATGATCGGATCGGCCGTCAGCAGGTCCACCACCGCCAGGGCCAACCGCTCGCTGTGGGCCCTCGACGCCAGGGACGCCGTCATCTGGCGGGCCGTGGTCACGACGCCCCCACGAGGTGTTGACGGTAGATGTTGACCGCCTGGCCGACGATCACCGGACTGGCGACGCCGTGGGGCCGGGCTGGGGTCACCAGGAAGCGGGTCGACTTGCGGAGGAAGACGCCGCGGGCGGCGAGGGCGCGGCGCATGCGCTCGGTGACGGGCTGGCGCGTCACCACGCGAAAGGTCGCCGGGGTGATCGGCCCCGCTGTGCCGCGATGGACGCGGGCGTAGGGCACGCGGGCTCCATCGATGCCGAAGCGACCGCCCGTCGGCCCCACCTTGGTGATCGACCCCGGACCGCCGAGCCAGGCACGACGCAACACGCCTGTCCTCTGCAACCGCGAGGGCCCGCCCGGTTGCTTGCCAAACGGCTTGCGTGGTGGCCAGCGGATGCCGCCCACCGCCCCGGCGTCGAGCTGGCGGGAGACCTCGCGACGCCAGCCGTCGATGATGTCGCGGAAGGCCGGTTCACCGTCGGCGGCGCGTTCGATGGGCCGTCGCAGCTTGGCCAGGTCGGCCCGGACGATCGCCCTCAGCATAGGAAGACCTTGCCGCTGCGTGGCCGTCGCGGTCGATCGCCGCCGGGCCAGAATTCATCCCGCAGCGTCGAGTCGCCACCGTCGACGACCACCAGTTGGCGCAGCGGGTTCGATGCCCGCGAGCGCCGCGCCAAGACGTTGGAGAGATCCACCCGGCCCGCCTTCACATCGTCCAACCAAGCCCGTGCCACTTGACCCTCGGCCGCCACCTTGCGCGACCGTCCGCCGTCGTGCTGCGACAGGAACGCCGCCGCCAGGGCGACGCCATGTTGTTCCACCAGGGCGCGCAGCTCAGCGCCCTGCGCCGTCCCTGGAAAGGTGTCGAGGGAGTCGGGACAGACGTAGCGAGCCCCGATCGCTTCCCGCAGCTGACGACTGGCCGCCAACCGGGCCTTGTCGATGGCCTCGACGTCGACACCGAGGTCGGTCAAGCGGCTGGACTCGGGAACGAGCATCAGACGATCCCGTAGTCCCGCAGCTCTGGACGGCCCACCCGGCGGGCGGCCTGGCGACCCTTCGACTCGGCGGTCTCGCGCTGGTCGGTGATCTGCCCGAGCATCTTGCGACGGTCGGCAACCGCCTTCTGATTGCGCTCGGCGTCCAAGTCAAGCAACGGCTGGCGATCGATCCAGCCGGGATCAACCTCGCCGGGGCCCTTACCCACCGTATGCACTTCACCGGCACGCAACGTCTTGACGGTGCCGTCGTCGAGGCGGACCTGGACGTGTTGCGCCAGGCGGACCTTGAGCGGTTCCTTGCGGGCCTGTGGTTCGGACTTCGGCGGCTGAGACTTCGGCGGCTGGGGTTTCGGATTACTCATCGGCAGTCTCCTCGGTGTCTTGGCCAAGTCGGGTCACGTAGTCGGGCACCGGGGCGTTGGGAAACCGAGTCCGCATTTGGGCGACAAGGGCCTCGTGGGCCGCCTCGGACACCGCACCCGGCGGGCCGTCGCCGCGCAAGGAATCCACCAACGCCGTGTAGTGGCGATCGACGGTCCAGCGGGTCACGCGCTCTGGAAGCTCGGGCAGCTGGCGATCAGTCGCACCGTCCATCACATCACCGAGCTCGTGTTGGTGATCAGGAACGCGGCCCCCGTGTTGAGGACGCGCAGGTCGTATTCCTTCATTGTCGGGTAGAGCGTCGCCCGGATCATCCGCTCCTGCCACGGCTCCAAGACGACGCCGTCGTTGGCAGCGAAGCGAGCGGCAAACCGCTCGGCGCCGTAGCTGTCGTCGAAGTCTTCGAGATCCGGCGTGCGGACCAGGAACCAACAGACGTCATCGAACAGCGATCGCCCACCCGCTCCGGTCGGGTTGATGATGTGCACCTCGCCGACGCCGAGATACTGGGCCAACCGAGTTTCGTTGATCGAGTAATCCGTGCTCTGCTGGAGGATGATGCCGGTGTGCCAAGAGCGGAAACCCTCGTTGCGCAAGGCTGCGCCGTAGCTCGCCTCGCTCATGACGCAGGTGATGGCGCGACGGTCGACCGAGACCTTCGAGGCGATGGTCTGAATCGCCATCTCAGCGTCCGCCTGCATGTCGACACCGGGCTCATCCCACGACGTGCCGGGCGCCTTGTTGAGCACATGGCCCGTCGCGAAGGTGATCTCGGCCGTGGTGTCGAGCAAACGGCGCGCCGCGTTGAACTGCATTGCCCGGTTGACGATGGTCATGGGCAATGTCGCCTTGCGGGCCACCCAGTTGAGGCTCGATGCAGCCCGCGCCGCCTCTTCGAGGGTCACCAGCGCCGCCCAACCATGGGGCTGCATCTTACCGCTGAGCCAGGCCACGTCGAGACCCGACACCGAGTACGGCGCGCCCTCGGGCAAGCGCGTATCGTATTCGTCGAGGTGCTCGGTGCCCCACAACGGGAATTGGTACGACAGGCTGCGAGCCAGCCCACCAGCGGCAGATTCGAGGGGCGTCGTCGGCGGGAAGAATAGATCGACCCAGGCCACCGACTTGAACTGTTTGCCCAGCACGATGGCCGTGGTCAGAGGGTCCACCGGCGAGGCGGCGACGTGACTCTGCCCGAGGGACGACGAACGGAACATGTCGTTGGCCAGGTTGGGAGCGCGCAGGAAGTCGATGGCGATCGGTTGGGCGCCCCGCTGATCGGGGTAGAGGCCGATGGTGGTGTCGCCACCGATGGTGACTTCGTCGACCTTGGCGACGCCGCCGGTGGGCAGGGAGATTCCCTCGAGGTATTCGGCGCGCATCAGAGCACCTCCAATCGCAGGATGCGTTGCGCCGCCCGTTCCAGGTGGCGCGGGTTGACGTCGTCCTGGCCGGGGTGGGTGCGCTGCACTTCGTCGACCGCCTGGGACAGGACCGCCAGCTTGCGTTCATGGACACCCATCTCGGGGTTGGAGAAAACACGGAACTGCTGCGCCGCGAGGTTGACGTTGATCGTGGCGCCGGAGGACGTCCGCACCTCGCGGAAGACTTGCCCTTGCTGAGCCCGCGCCATTTCGTCGACGGTGGTGGTGAACACCTCGACGGCGGTAGCACCATCGTCCAAGGCGCGGCGGGCCTGCTCTTCTGCCGCCTGTCGAGGCATCAAGCCGAAGGCGACGGCGCGATGCGCCGCCACACCCACCCGGCGCTGCAAGTCGGAGTCATCAGAGGAACGAGACGGCTCGGCGCGGTCGGCGTCGGACACAGGCCCTTGGGTGTCGTCCGTGGGAGTGGAAGCCGTCAGCCGATCGGCCACCGCGCCGAGCTTCTCGATTCCAGTTCGAAGGCCCTCCAAGAGGGCGGTCAAGTCGTCGGGTTTCATGTGCAAAGCCCCTTGGATGAGGTCGTCGTCTTCGCGGAACGCAACCTGGCAGGTCGCTCGATGTTGAAGCTCGTCGCCGAGCTGGCGGTACTGCTCCAACCCGCCCATGGCCGTCCACTCGCGGGCCAAATCACCCACCGCCTGGCCGATCAGCTCGGCGGCGTTGAGGCGATCGAGGTCCAGAGAAGCGCGTCGCTGGATGAGAACCGCCCGCTGCTCGGCGTCCAGGCCGAAGCCATGCTCGGCGAGGCTCGGCATGTTGGGGACGCCCGGCGGCTCGCCGCCCAGGAGAGCAAGATGGAAGAGGTTGGGGCGTCCGTCGGTTTCGCGAGACGCCTTGAGGAAGCCGATGGAACGGTCGTTGTAGCCGCTTGACACACAGAGATCGAGACGCGGCACCCCGAGCACCGGGTCGATGACGCTACGGGCGGCGCCCCACAGGTTGATGCGGTCGCTGTCGAGGACGGTGATCTCACCGACCGGCGGCAAGGTGTCGGTGAAGTGGGCCGGGATGTTGCGTCCCTGGGCGCAGATGATCGGGACGCGACGGCGGGACGGGTCAAAAGTCGCTACGAAATCGACTACAATGCTCGGTGTAATTCGCGCCTCGGACGGGAAGTCAGAGCGGTCGTCCTCCGTGCGGGCCATGACCAGCCAGCGGGGTGGGCCGAATTGGAGGCCCTGATCGCGGGCGATCAGGGATTCGGCCAGGTTGCGGAGGTGGTCGCCGAACTTCTTCATGGGTGAAGTTTGGCGGGATTGTCGGGGTGGGGATAGGAATCGGGTTACCTGGCACGAGAGACACATCTTGACCGTCGAAAGATTGATTTTCGGGGAGTTGATACTGATTCCCTCTTATGGCGAAGAGTCTTTTTCTCCCATATCAATGAGTTTCATTCTTTGGATGAACCGTCGTTTGGGACAAGAGATCTCGTCGCAGCCATTATTCACAGGTTCAACCAGATCTACGTCAGGACTATCCTCTTGTCGAACAGACGAAGACCCAGTGTGCCGGCGGAAGCCAGGAGAAAGGTACTGCTCCAGGCGGGTCATCGATGCTCTGCTTGTGGAGCAGAGAAGCCGCTAGAAATCGCCCACATCGAACCATGGCGGGAGTGCCAAGTACACAGGGTCGAGAATCTATTATGCCTCTGTGCGAATTGCCACCAAAGAGCCGACACCGAGAAATGGGGAAAAAAGACTCTTCTTTCCTATAAAGCACGGCCGTGGGTCGAAAGACAGAGGGTCACGCAATCACCAGGAATCGAGAACACCGAAATTGAAGTGGTCTTGAAGATGGACTTTTCTAGATTTGATGATGTTCAAGAGAGACTTCTTCAATACGGCCTTGCTGGATTCCTAGAAATCTCCCCAGATTCAGTGGTGATTCTGAAGAAGAGCAGTGGTAGTACAAAAGTAGTGGTCGCAATTCCTCGAGCTTGTGCTTCCAAGGTCATTCGTGCGTTTAACGAAAATGATGCCAACTTTCAGGAAGCCCTCGGAAAACTAGAGATTTCAAAGATCCACTTCCACGTGAGTTCGGACTCCAGCCAGACAACCAGCCAAGTTAAGGTGAAAGAGGCTGCGGAAAACACCGAGCCTGAGGCGGAATCTCTCCTAGAGTTGTGGAAAAAGGGCGAGAAAATTCAGATCACAGAGCTAATCCTTGTCTTCAAAGAAGATCTGCGTCGCCTTGCAAGAACTCATCTCGATAGTGCCAAGAACGTGCGTGCTCTGACGGAGACGGGAGTGATCAGTGAATTTTATCTTTTCTTGCTCAGGCAAGATGTTTTCCAATGGAAGGATAAGAGTCATTTCCTTCTCGTAGCGGCCGCCTTCATGCGTCGAATCGTCGTCGAAGCGGATGCAATTAGAGATTTTCCTGGAGAGGTATCCGAGACTCGTTCGAAATCCGTAGACCCGGCTGGAAAACTGGAAGATGTTTTTCGAGAACTCTCTTCGCTCAATTCTACACAAGGCCAGATAGTTGACTTGCGATTCTTCTTAGGCCTGTCTGCCAAAGAGACCGCGGCGGTGCTGGGCATTGAAGAAAAGACTGTTCAAAGCGAATGGTCCAGCGCGAAAAATTGGTTACAAATGCGCCTTATTAAGGAATAGTTTCTTTGACTTGATGGGCCCCTCAAGTAGGTTCTTTTGCGTCCACCTTGTAATTGTAGGCCAATGGCTCCAAGTCCTCCTCACTTGGCACCCACGGGCTGAGCACGAAAAGGACTCCACCTGTGGCAGCTGGCGGATGATCTGATTCTCGCAAAAGGTCTATCGAATGCACTACAGCCAACATAGTGTTGGGTTCCTGCGTGCGAGCGAGCGCCACCTCGTTTCTTGTGACGATTACTTCACCGCCGGACCCAGTTGTCCCTTTGACCTCCACAAAAATTTTTTCTTTACCTGAACAGCAAATAAAATCGCACGATCCGACAGCGGAAACATCCTCAACGCTGGTCCAAGATTTCATTAGATACTCACGAACGACTTCCATCGCACGAAGCTCGACCATGCGTCGCTCCTGTACATTTAGTCCTCGACCCTGTCGAGGACTCTTGCGAAGTGGTCGCACGAACGGACTGATGGACTCATCCGAAGTTGAGCTTATTGGACGCCTAGACAAGATTGACACTGCGGCTTCGACAGACGATGGAAGTCCTGAGACATATAGGCGCATCCGCTTGGTGTTGTTGCCGGAGCCCTTGGCCCCGGGGACCCTTCCGATTGTTCGCTGTGCAGCACACAACGAAGTTCTCAATGTGGGCAGGTCAACAGTACTCAGATCAATTGGGAGCCAATCAACCAAAAGGCGCCGCTTTTCTCGAGACAAACCCATCCTTTGCGTTGCTTTCGTATCGATCACAGCATCCTCAATAATGCATCCATTTTCGGCAAGCCTAGCCAGAATCAGGTCGATTCCCAGATTGTATTGAGAATTCCTTTCATTCTGAGCGCCGATCGAACCTCCCCGTGACTCCACCACTACAGACATTCCTCCTCCAGCAGACTCGACCGTGAATTGGGCTCTGACCGGCAAGCCATCTCTGGCACAAACAGTCGTTAAATCACTCTTTACCATTACCGTGCAACAAGCCTTACTGCGGTCGGATCGACACCGGGCCTGACATGCAACCGAGGAGCTTCGAAGTCGTCGTATCCTTGAAGCGCAAGAAGAGAACTCGCTCTATTCATCGAGTCAGCTACGGAGAACCCAGACTCTAGAAAATAATAGAATCCTGCTGCGAAAGTCAATGCTTGCTCATCATTCATTGATCTGGAAACCCCAATGGTACATTCAGCGAGATCAGCGAAAGACTCCGCAACACTTGCCGTATAGCATGCGCTAAGCATAACAACCCTAATTCCCTCGCCTTGCAATCGCAAAGCTTTTGCAAATGCCCTGACGTCTCCAAGTGGTTCGATTCCTTCTGCCAAGTCTCCTAGAGAGAAGTCTCCACTAGCGTTTCCGTGACCGCTAAAGTGTAGAATCTCAGGACCCGTATTCCGAATAGTCTCTAGAACATCACCAGATGGAAGAAGCCACGATGGCCGAGGTCTTTGGGCTTTCTCCCTTCGGCCAGCGTTTTCTACTCGTGAGCCTAATTCCGAGATCTCATCCCTTAATTGTAGAAGACTGGTTTTCATCGCATTCGCCGGCAAGAACAAGAGTCGAAAGGCTGTCTCGCGGTATGCGTCGTGGCCAACTACCTGACCTGCCGAAATAGAAGCGAAGTCTACTTGATCAAAATGAAACACTGCGCCCACAGGCACCTTAGGTTTCACAGAACGGAATGCTAGAACCTCAAGCCCGGCAATTTGCCCAAGCTCTCCAGTCTCTATACCTTCTCTCAAGCGTCTCGCACCTCTGTAAGACACTTGAATATGCAGATTAATGCTCCCTCGATAGACCTTCTCTATTGTCAGAGAGGAATCACCAGAAGCCTTCCTGAGTTCCTCGGTAATACGGCCAATAAGTTCGTCGTCGAGTTCCTCAATTTCGGCGCGTAGGGTTATTCTCCAAGTTTCGCGGCTACCAGGGTTGATTCGAATCACATCGCTCTGAACAGGTTCATCAATATTAACTCCCGCGGCGACCTGGACTACTTTTCTTAGTCCTCGAGCTACATCTAGCCAGGCCTCATCAGTTGATTGCCACGCTGTTATCGGCTTTCCGTCCCTAGGAAGCGCTTGTAGAGAACCGAAAGGAGCGGAATGCCAGTCACATGGGCGGACTATAACCGGGACCACACGAGCTTCTCTCCTAGAATGTCTCGACATCGCGGCACTCAACTCGACTCCCCAGCAATAGTCTGACGCAAGAAAGTCTGAACTGACTAACAGAAGAATTAGGTTTGCCTCGTTAAGCTTATTTCTGATCTCTTCGGACCAAGGGTCGCCCGCTTTGATTGACCGATCTGCCCATCCTCTCACGAGATTCTCGCGTTCTAGGAGAGCCAGATGCTTCTCTAATTCGCTTCGATGCGACTCATCTGCGTGACAATAACTATAAAATATACTTGCCGGCTCTGTATTAATCATCGCAATCTCACTTGATTCATTCTTTGCCCTTTTCGAGATTTGGAAGGATGGGGGAAGCCCGCACATCCAGTGAACAGCTGTCTCATTGCTTAGCAAGGTGTAGCCAACGAAGAGATCTGATAGACATTTGCTTTTTTTGGTTCTAGAATCAGAATCAGGAGCCATGTCAAAACATCACCGAGGCCGTCACTTTAGTGAAATTCAACCCAGATACCCCAACTCCCTCAACACCTCCACCGCATCCAACCCCAACCCCTCAACCAACCGCTTCCACTGACCCGGCGACGGCATCGACCGCAACGAATTCTGATAGTGCGTCAACAGCCGACGCTCCACTCCAATCCGATCCGCTGCCTCGCCATGACTGAGCCCGCGCTCATGAATCCGCCGACGGATCGCATCCCGTAAGGGCGCCATCTCGTGAGGATCAAGCGGATCGCGGGGCATCGTCCTCGACCTCTTGACTCACCGGCGATTCTAACACCAACTCCGGACGATCTTTCTGCACCAGGATCTCGTCGTCGTCCGCCTCGATGGCCGCCACCGCATCGACGATGCTACCGGCACCCAACAACTCCGCCATCCTGCGACCCCGCAGCGGCAGCCCCATGTCGTACAACGCCCTGGCCGTCGTGACGTTCAACCGCAGCCGCAACCAGCTGACGAAGCTCGGCAGGTCGCTCGGGTCGACCTCCTCGCCGTAGTTGAGCCAGAACATGTCGCGGAACACCTGCGACATCGCCGCCTCGACGGTGGACGCGATGGTCATCTTGGCGTACTCGGCTTTGACCTCCTGATGCACCACGCTGCTACCGGCCGGTCCGGCGGTACGGGTCTCGCTGGTCAACGTCTGACCCTCGATCAGTGTTTGCAGGCAGGTCTTGATGTGCTGCATGAGCTCGACGCCGCTTTGGATGAACTCCAGCTTGTCGATGAACGTGGTCTCGAAGCGACCGGGATTGATCAGCACGCTTTTGGTCGTCAGCATCTCACTGAGGACCGAGAGGTCGGCCTGGAGTTGCTGCATGTGGGTGCGCAGATCCTCGGTGGCGCCGAGGTTCGACAGCTTCAGGTGGATCATGTTCCACTCGCGATCAACCGAGGTATAGAACCGCCGCGACACCGACGCCGCCACCTTCCACATCATCCAGCAGTAGCTCGCCAGGCCACGGCCGTATGGATCGTCGAGGGAGCGCACCCTCGGCACCATCCAACCCGCCCGTACTTCCTCCGGCGAGAACAGACGCACCTCACCGCCGCGGCCGGGCAGGAACACCAGCCGACGCTCGGGCTCGGTGGTCCAGCGGAAGTGGTGCGGTGGCTTGTCGATGATCCGTTTGGGAATCCACATGGACTGCCGCCCGCCGGTGGGGCTCGACCAGGTCGACTCCGCCAGCAGGCATTGCATTGGACGCCAGCCGAACCAATCGGCATCGAGCAGCCGTTGCAGGACGACGGCCCGGTCCATGGTGGGCAGGCTGCTCCACATCCATTGCGCCGCATTGGCCAGCAGCTTGGCGGCGGGACGGTTCGACGCCGGTTGGATCTCGAAGGGCTCCGACAACACGCTGGCGGTCATGTGCCGCCACGGGTCGTAGATTTCCGGCGTACACCACATCTCCTCGTACTCGCGCCAGTCCGGCTTTTCGGCCAGCTCCCGCAAGATGGGGTCGCCGATGGGCTCCACCGCGACGCCGCCGACCTTGGCGCCAAAGAGCGACGGTTGACGCACCTCGGCCCCCAGGCTGGCGACGATGCGGCGGAGCTCGGCGGGGTTGTCCATTGGGGGCCTAGCGGGTTTCCAAAGTGATCAGGCCGCCCCAGCGGGTGACCTTGGGATCGCTCGGCGACGGCATCGCCTTGCGGTCAGGTGGGGTGCGTATCGGGGTCGGACTGCTGCTATCGACGGCCGGTTGCTCGGTCTTGGAATCGCTCATCAGAACCTCCAGATGTTGGCCAGATCGCCGCCGAGGGAGTCGTGCAGACCCATCGGGAGGTCATCCTCGACGGCGGTTGCTGGCCGGGGTTGGTGATAGAGAATCGTCGCCATGGCACCGTACAAACCGGCCTCACAGGCGTGTGACGGGCCGTCCTTCCTCCATTTGACCCCAGCACGATTGAGCTGCTCGATGGTCAGGCCGTCGGGCACGTCCCAGGCCCATTGCTCCTCGCTGGTGAGCGATAGCTCGCAACGACGATGGACGCGCCACAGGCCGAGGCGCATCAGCTCGCCGATGAGCTCGATTGCTTTGTCCAACATGTAGCGACGGGCGAACGGGTCCTCGGGCAGGCACACCAGCGGCACACCGTGGCGCTTGAGATCGCTCTCCCAGCTCGGGGTGTCGCGGACCATCTTGTGTTTGCCCGATGGGTCTCCGTAGACCCGCCACTGGCCGCCGTAGGGACGTTGGGCTTCGACGATGCGCGGCCCGATCTCGTCGGGGAGGGAGCGAAAACCGTAGACCTCGACGTCCCACCACAGCCTTGGCAGGCGTCCATATTCCTCATGCGGCAGACCGCCATCCCAGTCGACGAGAGCGCCACGGTAGACAGTGGCAGACGGACCGTCGCCGAAGTCCATGCCGCCGATCATCGTCCAGCGACGGCGGGCCATGTCACGAACCTCGACCCATTCCGGCGTGTCGTCGTCATAGAGCACGGCATCGCGGTCGTGGGGCCAGATCCGGTGACCGCTGATCCCGGCGAACGAGCAGCCATATTCCTGGGCCCGCTGATCCCACGTCAGGCTGCCGCCGTTCTCGATCAGCAATCCTTCAAACCATGCATCGTCCCGTCGCGGGTCCACCGTCCAACGGACGTTGACCTTGTGCTCGTCGGGTGAGGCTTCGAATTCGCGATGGAAGCGGTTGCCACGACCGCGGGGTGTCGAGACGGACCAGGTGCTCACCGAGACCGACGTGCCAGCAGTCCGGATCTCCTCCTGCAGGCGGGCGGGCAGCCCGGCGAACTCATCGAAGACGACAACCGTTTCGCGACCGCTGCGGCCGAAGTTGCGGGTCATGTTCTCACCGCGCACCACCGACTTGAGGGAGCGGTTTTCGACGCGGGAGCGCACAAAGCCGACGGCTTCCTCGAAGCGCTCGTAGTGCAACGGGTAGTCGGGCAGCAAGTACGTCGGCTGCTGCGCCCAGATGAAGCGGATTTTGCCCATCAGCGAGTAGCTGGTGCCGTCGTCGACCTCGCGTCCGGTCAGTGAACCGACCTTGCCTGCGAAACCGCTCTCGAAGAGCAGCCGGTGGGCCAACAGGTGGCAGCAGCTCCAGCTCACCCCGGCGCTGCGGGCCTTGTTGATCAATCTGGGGACCTCACGACCGGTGGCCATGCCCTCCTCCAAGCCGCGACGCAACCACCAGATGTAGGCCAGTTGGCCGGGCCAACAGACCAGTGGAACGACGCGCCCCTCAGGGGTGGAGGCGTGAGGGTTCTCGATCCAACCTCGGCGATGCAGCCA
>JAJCXR010000053.1 GCA_029263315.1 Acidobacteriota bacterium
CATGCAAGATGCACCCACCCTAGCAGCCTGTGGCAAAAGTCGGACCGCGTTGAGAGCGGCTCTTTTCCGCCAGAACTGTGTTCCAGAATCTCTGAAGATCACCAATATTCATGCAATTCTGCGCCTTGTTCTGACGAAAAACTTCTCGCTCTCATTCGCGGAGCACTTTCACCACAGGCTGCTATTCCTCGTCCTCTTTGTGGCGCACTGGATCGGTGATTTTCTGCTTGGGACGGAAAGCATGGGGGGGACACTCCAAAGCGGCTCCCCAAAGACTATCTGAGACACACTCTCGCTCAGTTGGACCCTTTGGGGCACCCTCGATCTCGACTAGGTCGCCGCCAAAGAACTGGAAAGAAACACAGCCTAGTCGAGTGCTCATCCCCGGCGCTGCCGTCGCTCGGCACGCTGCCGGGCCTTCGACAAGGCGTCGCTCAGACCGGGTCCAGGGGCTGCCCGGTGATCCCTCGGGGGTTCGGGCTGCGGGGTGATCTCGCTTTTCTGGCTGGCGGTAGCGGCGCCCGTGGCTGGCTCGGCCGGACGCTTCCGGTCACTGGCAGGCGGACGATCCGGGTTCGCCTCCCCGACCCCTGCCCGGTGCTTTGCAGCATCAGCCGGACCCTCCGCCTTGGACCGCCGCCTCAAAGTGTGCCCCCAGCTTGCGCTCCAAGAGGACAACAGGGCCGTACGCCGTTCCAGGATCTCCAGCAACAGCGGCAGCGACGCCAGGGCCAATAGCCAAGGGGTCACCTCGATGGTTTGGCGCTGGCGAGGAAAGGATTGCCAGAGGCTGCCCACATCGAGCCGATGGCGCCCGCCGGTGGCCTTGGCGAGGCCTTCCAGGGTGCGATGCCCGTCGCCGCTGCGATCCGGCCGGAGCTCCGGCGAATAGGGCAAACGGACCGCCGGTAGCGTCACCCGACCCCGGCCCGGCAGCTCGACGGTGGTCAGGGCGACATGCTCACCCTCGAGGTCAAGACGGCTCTCCAAGGTGAAGGGATCACGCCAGGTCATCTCGCCTTCGGCGGCTTGCGGAGCGCTGCCCGGCACCCCCCGCAAGGTGCGCCATTTGGGGAGGCTGGTGAGGGGCCCGCTGAGCTGCGGATCGAGATGGACTTGCACATGCAGCTGCCCGCCGTCCAAGCGCTGGGTCACCACCGCTTGCGGAAAGTCGCTGCCCCGGCCCGCCGCCCAGCGGGCCAAGGTGGTCCATAAACGTCCGTTGGGTGGCCAGTGCCCGATGGCTCCCGTGGCGTCGCCGTCCACCTCCGAGGTCACCGCCACCACCCGCCCCAGGCCGTAGGCCCAGGTGACCAACCAGGGGGCCTGTTGCTGATCCTCGGTGACGCCCACCAACTGCGCTTCGGGACGCAGATAGGTCAGATTGTAGCCCCCCACCGACGGCGGTGTGGGCAGGGACTGACCGCCCAACAGGCCATAGCCGGCGGTCAGACGGACGGCCGTCGGCTCTTCGAGGAAGGCGCTGCGGGAGATCAGGAAGGTATCTTGGGCAAAAAGCCGCGGCAAAGCCTCGGCGCTCTCGGTGAAATAGATCTGTCCGCCCCCGAGGTCGGCGATGCGGCGCAACAACTCGGCATCGACCCCCATGGGGCTGCCGAGACCGACCACGCTGACCGTGATGCCCGCCCGGCGTCCGTTGGCCAGGAGCTCTTCGTAGGCCCCGGGTTCTTCGGCATCTTCGGTGTCGGCAAAGAGCAGGATGTGACGCACTTGGGCCCGCGCCGCCAGCAACTGCCGACTGGCGGCGTGCAGGCCCTCATAGACGAAGATTCCGCCGCCCATGGCGTCGATCTCCAGAATCTCCCGTCGCCGCTGGGCGATGTCCGTCACCGGCGTCAAGGGTTGCACCACATAGGGGGCGCTGTCGACGGCGATGACCGCCAGCTCATCCATCGGGGTCAAGAGCTCCAGGACTTCCACCGTCGCCCGGTTGGCCAAGTCCATCTTGTCGAGCCCACCGGATACGCCCGCCGCCATGGAGCCGGAGCGATCGAGCACCACGGCAATGGCCAAGGGCAACTTGCGTTGCTCTTGCCGCATCTCCATGGAGACCGGCAACGCCTCCTCCAAGGGCGAGCCATAGTAACCCCCGAGGCCATAGGATCGACGCCCGCCGGTGATCATCAAACCGGCGCCGTGCTGCCGCACCCAGGCCTCGATTTGCGCCGCCGTGGCATCTCCCAAAGCATCCAGGCCCACATTCTCCAGGATCACCGCAGCGTAGCCGGCTAAATCCTCCAAACTTCCGCTCAGCTGCTCCGGACGCTGCAGCTGCACCTCCAGGCCACCGGCACGCAGCAGCCGCGCCAAGGTGTCGGAGGCACCCTCGGTGATCAGAAGTAGGGGCCGCGGACCGCGCACCGAGACCAAAAAGCGAGCCGTGTTGTTGCCTTCGACGTCGTCGTCTTGCTGCCCGTCGATGACCAGCCGGTAGGCTTGGGTGCCGGCGCCGCCGGCCAGATCCCGGAAGGTCAGACGGCTGCGCCCGGAGGGCACCGGTCGTGTCCCTTCGGCGATACGCTGATCGCCGCGCCAGAGCTCGAATCCCACCTCCTGCGGCCCAGAGGACTCGATCCAGGCGGTGAGCAGAAAGCCCTCCCCCGGGCTCACCTCGAGGGGCACATCGAGCTGCGCGATGGCCAGGTCTGTCACCGCGGGTCTAGTCAAAAGCCGGTAGTCGATGGCCACCCGGCGCAGTTTGGCCAACCCCACCAAGTCTTGCGGTGGGTCGTCCGTATGGCGGCCGTCACTGAGCACCAGAAGACGCCCCCCCGGCGGCGCCATGGCCAAGCCACGCTCGACGGCCGCCGACAAACGCGAAAGTTGGTCGCCGGTGACCCCATGGAAATTTGCAAAGGGTGGCCCGTCCAGTGTCGTCTCCACCGCCACCTGCTCGCCGAAGGCCAGCACCGCCAAGCGATCCTGGGACTGCCGGGTGGCCTCGAGACGGCGGATCACCTCCGACGCCAAAGCCCCGTGATCGTCGGGCATCGAGGCGCTGCGGTCGACCAAAACCACCACCGCCCCCGCCCGTTGGGACAGCCACAGGGCAGGACGGCAGAGGGCCAGGAGTAGCAGCAGGACGAAGCCGTAGCGCAGACCTCGCCGCCAACCGGACGGTGGCGGCCAACGGCGCAGTAGCCAGACACAGGGCACCGCCAACAACAGCCAGCCTGCATCGAGCAGCGTCATAGGGCCGCCGTCCCGGGCCGCGACCAGACCAAGTGCAGGCTGGAGAGCAGCAATACCAGGAGCAATAGATAGGGCCACAGGCGATGCTGGACGGGAGCAGCGAGCCGCTGAGGGCGCCAGGTTCCCAGGCGTGCCGAGGCGGCCTGCCGGAGATCGGACTCCTCGCTGTTCAAGGCATTGACGGCAAAATTGACGGCAAAAGCCTGCCGCTGCTCTCCCCACTCCAAGGTGTGCACGCCGAGCTCCAAGCCGTCGCTTTCAACCATCCCCGGGGCCACTTCGCGGCGCAAACCGCCGGGCGATCGCAAGGTCGCCAGCGGCGTCGCCGACGCTGCGGACCGCCAGTGGAATGGCATGCCGAGACGCCCGTTGATGGGTTCTAAGCCCGGTCGGTCGGCGGCGCAGGCGGCCAAGATATTCCACCACAGCACCGGCCAGTTGGGGGTGGCCTGTAGATTCGACATCTCCCCCTGCCAGCGCAGGCTGAGCTGTCGGCCGCCCGACCCTCTGCCGTGGTCGATGAGCAGCGGCACGTCCCCGGCGCTGATCACCGGTTGCTCCGAGGGCGACAAATCGGCCACTCGGAGGTCCGGCGCGGCGCCCCAAATCACCCCGTCGAGGCTGAGGCCATCGCTCAGGGGATGGTGAGGATCGACGATGAAGGGGCCCGTGTAGGGCTGGGCATCGTCCGTCGATGGCGCCAGCCACAGGTGCCAGGCACCTGCGGAGTCGGCACCTGCGGAGTCGGCAGAGTCGCCCCCCGACCCGGTAATTTCGGCCCTGCCCACCTGGATACGCAGGTCCACCTCGGGGCTCGACGGTGACACTAATTCGGCCAAATCGTTGCTCACCAGAGCCTTCGCCAGAAGATCGCGGCGTGCTCCCTCCACCAGCTCCAAGGCCACCTTCACCGCCGGTTGCACCTCCCCCAGCAGAACAACGCGGTTGTCCGCCGCCAGGGCATCGTCCGGTAGCTTGGCCTCGACCAGGCTTCCGATGGGTACCTGCCAACGCTGGCGGCGGCTTTCTCCGGCGGCCAGCTGCAGCTGCACCGGCGGAGCGGCCGTCATCGCTGGTTGCTGCTGCCCGGCGAGGGGTCCGCCGTCGTCGCCGGGCCTCCGGGCCGTGACCGGTGCCCCCCAGGCGACCTGCAATCGGGTGCTCACCGGCTGGGACGAGAAATTGCTCACCTCCAGCAGCAGATGATCGACGCCGCCGTCGGTGCGGCGTCCGGCTCCCACCAAGGCAACATTGGAGCGGGGCACGCCCATGGCCCACCAACGGACCTGCGACGTATCGACGGAGTCCGGCGGCGAATGATCGGTGAGCACCAGGATGTGCGCCGTCGGGCCCCCCAGCTCCACGGCCTGGGCGATGCCTTTCACCAGGTCGGCGGTCGGTGCCAGACACCTCCAGCGTTGCTCCAACCAATCCTCCGGCAAATCCACCGCAGGGTTGGGGTCGGGATCCCCGTCCCGGGCCGATAGTAGACGGACCCGGCGCCCCGCCAGCAGCCAGTGGACGGGACGGCGAGGCTCGTCTTCGAGCAACTCCATCAACGCCGCCGCCGCTAGGTTACGGGGTGAGTCGGTTCCCCCGGCCTGCATCGACAGGGAATCGTCGAGGATGATGTAGAGGGGTTCTTGCGCCTCGCCCAGCCAGCGGGGGCCGGCCGCGGCCAAGGTCAAGAGCATCAGCAGGGCGAGCTCGAGCCAAAACAGACGGGAGCTGTGCCAGCGCTGCCAACGTCGACCGGCGCTCATCCTAGGACGTTGTTGTGCCCACAGCAGCAGGCTGGGGACCCGCCGATGGCGCAGCCGGCGGCGCAGCCAGTAGAGGATCACCAGCAGGGGAATCGACAGCCCGCAGAGCAGCGCCCAAGGCCACTGCCAGATCATGCCTGGGCCTCGGTGGTCAGCAGCCGCCGCTCCAGCAGAGGCGCCAGAAGGGTCAGCAGATCGCCGGCATTTCCTTCGGCCCGGGCCCCCAGGGCGGCCAGCAGCTCCTCCGCCACCAGATTCAGGAAGCAGGCGCCACATCGACGACAGGCCTCTTCCCAGGCTTGGCGATGGCGTGCCAGGGCTTGACCATAGGCGGTGATGGCAGCGCTATCGAGACGCAGATCCAAGCGTTCCCCGTTCTCGCTGTCCTCGAGGCGAACATAACCCCGCACCGTCGGTTGCACCTCTTCCGCCGCCAGCACCTGCACCACCCAGGTTGCGGCGCCGCCGCCGCTGAGCCCGCGCAAGGCGTCGAGGGGACGCTGCGGCCACAGCAGGTCGCTGATCAACAGACGCACCCCTTGGGGACGCCAACCCGGCGAGCCCCGACGCAACAAGTCGCCGGGCGAGTGTTCGTCGTCAAAAGCCAACCCCCGCCAACGCTCCGGTGGGCTGGCGGAGGTCCCCAAGGGCCGATAGTCCGATGCCGCCGTCCAGGCCCGATGGTGAAACCCCCCGTGCTCGGCGCAACGGCAGAAGAAGGCCGCCAATGCCGCGGCGGCGCGCCCCTTCGGACTGGACGCCGGGCCCATCGACGAGGAGCCGTCGAGCACCAGATCGAGGTGGGGGCTGACTTCGCTGCGGAAACGCCGGATCACCAGCTGGTCGCTGCGGCCATAGACCGCCCAGTCGAGGTGCCGCAGGTCGTCACCGGCTTGATAGTCACGATAGTCCTGAAATTCCAACGAGCTTCCCGGGCGACGGCCAAAGCGACCACCCTGACCGCTCGAGCCTTGGAGCCGCGGCAGCGACAGGGCCAAGCCGCGGGCCCCCTGCAGACCTTGCCGGATGGCAGTGACGGAGGTGGCGTCGAGCTCGCGGTCGAGGTGATCGCTAGCCGCCGCTGGGTCCTGCCACCAAGGGCTCACGGCGCGGTGCCTTCCCCGGTGGCGCTCTGTGCACCATGGGTGGATCCTGCGGCGTCGCCCTCGGCCCGAGCCAAGGTTTTTTCCGGCGGGCGAAAGTCGGCCATCTGGCGACGCAGCCACGGCATCTGCCATTGCACCATGAGCAGGGCCAACAGCAAGCCGAGGCCGGCGGTGACATCGCCCAGCACGTCATCGCCCACACCCAAAGGACTCAGAATTCCCCAGGCGGCGGCCACCAGAAAGTCATCGCCGGTGCCAAAACTGAAGAGAAAGAGGAGCATCGGCGGTACCAGGCTGGCCAGTACTATCAGTAGCGTCGCCAGCACCCAGGTATGCTCACGGCGCACTCGGGAGGCCCAGCGTCCCCGCTGCCAGCGGATGGCCAATAGGCAATAGGCCAGCATGAAGGCGGCGGACCCACCAACTTTCCAGAGGGCCGGATGGCGCGATGTCTCAGGCCCCAGCTGGGCCAGCTCCAGCCAGAGGAGGGTCACCATCAGTCCGCTCACCGCCCACACCAGGCCACTGCCGGAGCCACTGGCGAGCAAGAAGCCGACCATTCTCGGCAACCGCTTGGCCGACACTTCGCCCCGCATGCGGCGGCTGATGGTGTCCGGCGCCACCGTCGCCACCAGGACCGCAGCACAGTAAACGATCATCGAGCCGCTGAGCCAAATCCACACCATCTCTTGCCAGCCGAGTTGATGCCAGAGCCAGGTGGCCGAGACGCCGCTCAGCAGCCAGAGCCCTGTGATGTAGAGCCGCACGGGTTTGGCTCGATTGCTCACCGACGGCGAAATCAAGGCCACTGACATGAAATAGAAGAGGCCGAGGATGATCAGGCAAGCGATCAAGGGCACCAAGAGCCACCACCCAAGGGTGGTATGGCCTATCCAGTTGGCCCCTTCGATGGTCGCCACCACCACGGCCGTCGACCAGAAGAACCACCAGACCAGGCCGATCAGGCTGCCGGCCAACAGCAGGATGCGTCCCAGGCCCTGCCAGGGGACGGCGGCGACAAAAATCGCCATCACCACCGCACAGACGATGCTCGCCGCCACCAGCACCAGGGCTTGGCCCATGGCCAACAAGTCGATGCCCCGCAAGAAATACGTCAAGGCCATGTAGGGCAAACACAGGCACATCATCAAGGCGGCGAGCACCAAATTGGAGATGATCTTGCCGCCGATGATGCGGCCCGGCGTCAAGTCGGAAATGAACAACAGGGCCAAGCCCTCACCGCCCCGCTCGACGACAAAGCGGACGGTGGCGTATACCGGTAGGCAGAGACCGCCCAAGAACAACAACATGACGATCAAGATGGTGAAGATGGTGCCGCCATAGCCGCCTTGGGAGAGCAGGGCGGCGCTGTCGAGGTCGCTGCTGAACAGAAAGAGGCCGACGCTGCCGAGCTGGGCCAGCACCAAGGTGAGCAGCATGCCGCTGAGAAAGCGCCCCTGGGTGGCCTGGCGTAGCTCCTTGAGCACGATGGGATGGATGTGGTCGTCGAGCCACGGCAGCAGACGTTTCATGGCAGGTCCCCGCGGGTCATCTGCATGAAGACATCTTCCAGGCCCCGTCGCATCTGGCGAAACTCCACCAAACGCAGACCTTCCCCCACCAACGCCGTCAATAGATTGGCTGCCACCGTCTCGTGGTCTACCGGCCCACGGCTGACCGGGTCTCGGCTGACCGGGTCTTGGCTCACCGGGCCTTGGCGGACCGGGTCTTGGCTGAATAGGTCCACCTCTAGCTCTTCCCCCACGGCACGGACACCCTCCACCTCCGGTCGCAGCAGCAGGGCACGATGCAAAGCCTCCCGCCCATCGAGGCTGCGCAGACGCAGGGTGAGCCGTTGGCGGCTCTGGCCGCGCAATTGATCGATCGCCCCGGCCCGCACCAGGCGTCCGTTCTCGATGATCACCGCGCCGTCGCAGATCTCCGTCAGCTCCGCCAGGATGTGGGAGCTGATCAAGATGGCTTTGCCTTGGCAGGCCAAGGCGCTCAACAGCTCCCGCAGCTCGACCCTGGCCCGTGGATCGAGACCGGCGGCGGGCTCGTCGAGGATCAACAACTGGGGGTCATGAATCAGCGCCCGCGCCAGGCTAAGCCGCTGTTTCATGCCCTTCGACAGGGTGTTGATCAGCCGCTCCCGCAGGCTCTCCAGCTGGGTGAAGCTTTGGATCTGCTCCAAGGTCCGTCGCCGCTCCGTGCCCTGCAGGCCATAGCAACGGGCGAAAAAATCGAGATAGTGGTGCACCGTGATGTCGCTGTGGGTGGGTAGACCATCGGGCATGAAACCTACTCGCCGTCGCGCCTCCTCCGGGTGATCGACGATCGATCGGCCGTCGAGGAGGGCGTCTCCGGCGGTGGGGATGTCCAGCGTTGCCAACATGCGTAGGGTGGTGGTCTTGCCCGCTCCATTGGGACCGACGAAGCCATAGATCTGACCGGCCCGCAGCTCGAAGGACAAGCCATCCACCGCCTTGACGTCGCCGAAATGGCGCTGTAGCTGTCGCACCTCGAGCCTCATGGCGTCTCCCCCAAGAGGCCGTAGATCAACCCGTCGTGGCGTGGCGTCTCGATCTGCGCCAGGGCCACTTCGAGAAATGGGCTCCGGCGGCTCAGGGCGAGGTAGGTGGACGGCTGCAACGCGGCTTCCGGCGCCTCCCACAGGTGGCGAAGCTGCCTTGGGAAATCACCGCCGAAGACGCCGCGCAATACCTCCGGCGTTGCCCCCGCCGTTTGCCCCATGCGCTGCGGCAGCTCGGCTTTGGCCCCCGCCGCCAGCGGCCCTTGGCTGCGGTAGGTGCGTCCCGAGGCGTCCGCCACCACCAGCCATTCCAGATCCGCCCCCAGACCGTTGACCACCCAAATGCTGTCGTCTCCCCAGGTCACCTCGAGGCGCTCGCGGCGCTTCTGGTGACGCCTTTCCAGCAAGTAGGTGGGTAGCCGTGGCACCAACCAGCCTTGGGTCAAACGCTGTTCTCCATCGACCCTCAGGCGTCGACGGTTGTCACCGCCCCCCAGGACCGCCACCTCGGTGTCGAGGCTGAAGCGCAATCCGTCGGTGCCGGTGGAGGCGTAATAGCCGCTCCAGGCCAGGGTGGTGGCCCATTGTTGCGATTGGTCGAGCAAGGTCAGCCCTAGGCTGCGTCCCTTGTATTGGAACCCCTCCCCCACCAAGGCCACCACCACCACCAGCACACAGGCCAGCAACGACATCGCCGGCACGGTCCACAGCAGCCAGATGCGACGGCGGCGACGGCTCAGCCACCAGAGGTTGATCGGCGCCACCAAAAGACTGAATACCAAGACCAAGAGGAACAGGCTGCGCAACGGTACATTGATCGTCTCGATGACCGGCATTTGACGATGCACTTGGGCAATATTGCGGGCCATGGCCCAGGGGGCCCGGGAGCTTGTCCAGGCCTGTCCCAAGCGCTCCATGGCGGTGGTGGAAAGGGCCGCGAGCTGCTGCGATGTCCACAGCAGCTCGCCGAGACCCACATAGCTCCAGGCCAGCTCATCGGCCGGGAGCCGATTGCCGTCCGCATCCACCCAGGGTCCGTCTTGGCGGCTTGTCACAGGGAAAGGTAGCGAACGCCCGCCGATCTTCGGCCGCTCGCTCGGGAGCCCGTTCGAGCTCGGTAATCGGGTCGTTGGAAGGTTGAGGGCAGGGACCTCGAACAACAGCAAATTGCCCCCCGCCTCGACGTAGCGCCAGAGGGCCGCCGCCACGCCCGGTGGTGCCGCGTTCATCTCTTGCCACGACAGGACAATGCCGTCGTAGCCGGAATAGGCCAACCAGCGCTCGCTCCATTGGGCGATGGGGACGGAAGCCTCCAGCACTTGGAAGGGGATCAAGGGACTCGTCCCACCATCATCGGCGGGATCGGGCAAGTCCGCTGCGTTGCTGCGCCGGCCCACCAACAGGCGCATCGGGGTGCGCGAGGTGGAGTGCATGCCCCCCACCGTCATGCGCCCCAGGGGATGCTCATTGTTCCAGGGATAGACCGTGTCCTGGAGATCGCCATCCACCACCACGGCGATGTCCTGGCCGTTGATGGGTAGCTCCGGCTGCAACAGCGACACCTCCATCGTCGCTTGGGGGGCGACGCGGACCTGGGTCTCGAAGGAGGCCAAACCGTAATTCCCCCCGCCCTGGGTCGCCGGCAGGCGCAGGATGACCTCGTGGGGTTGTTGCAGCGAGCTGTTGCTCAGGCGGAAGACATACTCGTGACTACCGTGGGTTTTACCCTCCGGTAAACCGGGCAGCCGCTGCAAAGTGATCTCACCGAATTGCCGCACCTCTTCGGCCACCGCAACCGTGCAGCCTAGGCAACCCAAGATGATGCCCACCCAGAGCACCAACCTCGCTGCCGCCGAAGCCAAGGCATCTTGGGGACAACGGCGGTCTAAGCGCCGTCGAAGGGACCGGCTTAGATTCAAGGAGCCCCCGCCACCCAGTCCAAGGCGCCGTCCAACCCCAGGTCAGCCACCTCCAGTCCTTGCAGCAGTTGCTGCACCAGCTGGCCACTGTCGACGCCGTCGAAGGATGCCTGGTAATTGAGGATCATCCGGTGCTCGAGCACCGCCGGGGCGATCCGTTGCACATCCTCGAACCCCACCGTCGGCCGACCGTCGAGCAGGGCGACGGCCCTTGCCGCTTCCGCCATGGCGATGGCCGCCCGCGGCGAAGCGCCGTATTGCACATAGCGCTGGATCGACGCACCGTAAGGACTGGCCGTGGTCTCGAGATACTTGGCATGGGTCGCCGCCACCAAGCGAGCCACGTAACGGGCCACCGCCGGTGGCAAGAAGATCCGCTGCAGAATGGCGAAGAGGTCTTCGAGGGCCCCTTGGCTCAAGTGCTGCTCGACGGCCGGGGGCTCACCCCGTCGACGGCTGGAGATGATGCCCTCCAACACCTCGGCGCTGGGCTCCCCCACCTTCAGCTTGAAGAGGAAGCGATCCAGCTGCGCCTCGGGTAGCGGATAGGTCCCCTCCAGCTCGATGGGATTCTGCGACGCCATGACAAAAAAGGGCCGCGGCAGAGGACGGCTGGTGCCGTGCAGAGTCACCGAGCGCTCCTGCATCGCTTCGAGCAGGGCGGATTGGGTCTTGGGGGAAGCGCGGTTGATTTCGTCCGCCAACAGGATCTGGGTGAACACCGGCCCCGGCTGGAAAACCATTTGCCGCTCACCGTCTGCGTTGGGTTGCAACAGATGGGAGCCCAAGATGTCGGAGGGCATCAAGTCGGGGGTGAACTGGACCCGCTTGAATTGCAGCTGGAGGATCTCTCCCAAGGCTTTGATCAAGGCTGTCTTGCCCACCCCGGGAACCCCTTCGAGCAAGATGTGTCCTTGGCTCAAGATGCCCACCAGCACCAGACGGTGGAAATCCTGGCGCCCGAGCAGCAAGCGGTCCAGCTCCGCCAGCACCCGCCCGGTCATGGCCACCGCCGTCGCCATCTCCTCAGGCGAGGGCAAGGACTCCGAGGGCTGGGTACCGCCTCTTTCGAGCTCGGACCGGTTGAGGTTAGATTCCGGCTTCATCCGTTCTCCCATTGTCTCAATTGTCTCAATTGTCTCCCAGCGAACCACCGTCCGCCGGCGAACCACCGTCTGCCGGCGAACCACCGTCTGCCGGCGGACTGTCTTCCGGCCGTGACGGCGTGAAGTAGTCTTGCACCGCCCGTCGATGTTTCGGCAACAACGTATGCGTCCAAGCTCCCCCGCCGTCCGCCGCCCAGGCCCCTAAACCGACCGTCGTCGAGGTGCTGTCGGTTTGCGACGAGGGTGCCGTCCAGGTTTCAGCGACGATTTGACTTCGGGCCAGATCACCGAGGGCGCTCGGCGGTAGCACGGTCGGTGTCAGCGTCGCCTCGAAGTCGGCGGCGTCGCGAACCGTCAACGGCACGTGGCCGGGCCCCCGCTCGATGCCACCCCGCCCGGAGTCAGCGGAGCGCGGCTGAGCTGCGAGGAGCTCTCGCGACGCCTGCGCCGGGTGTTGGCTCAGAAATTCTTCAAGGTCTCGCTCACCTTGGCTTTGGCCGCCGCGCAGGGTTTGGGAAAGATCCCGCAACGACGCGGCGTCGAGCAGTCCGGCGGCTTGTAGCCGTTCGAGACGCTGCTGCAAAGCCTCCTTGCTGGCCGCCAAGGCGTCCGGCAGCCCCGCGGCGGAGGCTTCGGCGGCGGCCCGGCGCAGGGCCTCCACCAAGGCTTCGTCGAGCCTGGGGCCGGTCTGGCTCAGGTCGTCGAGCAGGACCGCCATCTCCAGCAACGCCTGGGCGCCGTGGTCGGGTAGGGCCCCCGGCTGCACGGTCAGCGCCTCCACCACCGCGTCCGTCACCGCCAGGCGCTGTGCCGCTTCGAGGCTGGCCTGGGCCGCTTGGGCGGCGCTCCAGAGGGTCATCTCCTGTAACTGGTCGAGGGTCTCGAAGGCCGCCGCCGGGTTGTCCCCGGAGGCCTCTCGACGCAGCGCCTCCACGCTGTCCTGCAAGGTCTCGGCGGTTGTTTCGTCGATCCAACCGTCCTCCTCCAGCACCGCGACTTGCTCCGACAGGGACTCCAGCGGCGTATCGATTCGCAACGCCTGCGGCCCCGCCACAGCGGCCAGATCAACGGGCAGCAGGCAACAGGCCAGCACAAAGACCGCCGCCAGGAGCCCGCGCATCAAGCTCGGCGCTGCCCGCCAGCGGGGCTGCGGTAAGGACTCCGGCGCTGGGCCTGTCAAATGCTGTCGCCAGGCTGCCAGCTCGACCCGGTCCGCCGCCATCCACAGGCCACCGGCCCGGAAACTACGATCGAAGAGGGCTCGCAGGGCAGCCTCGTCCAAGATTCGCTGGCGACTGCTCCAGAATCCCAGGGCAACGGCCAAGGGCAGGCCGAGGGCACCCCAGAAAGCGATGCCAACCGGCAGGCCGAAAGCGAGCCGCAGGATCAACGTCACGGTGCCCCAAAGCAGGCACCAGAGGGTCAGATTACGGAGGCTGTGGGCAGCGAAGGTCAGCCGGGCAACCCGACGCCGGAAGTTGCACATGGCCGTCTGCATGCCGTGCCCCGGCGGCGAGTCGAAACCACCATCCCCTAGACTCTTCACCTCCGATGGGGCCTCATCCGCTGCAGCATCGTGCGCTCCTGCATCATCCAATCCAGTATCCGCGTCTAGTCATCGGAAGGGGTTTCAAGAAAACTTGCAATAGGGGATCGGTTCTGGGGCCCCAGTCAAGGAATTGTAAAGCTTGCATGGGGCGCGACGCCAAACATCACGTCATGTTAACCTCAACCACCTCAAGATACGTACCACAGTGTGACATGTCACGCCCCGGCATCGACGGGCTTCGGCCTCTGATCAGCTTCAGCTTTTAACCAGTTTCGTCTTTAGAGGGCTACAGTCTTGAATGGGGCTACAGTCTTTTAGCCGGGCCAGTTTTCAAACGGCCGCCGTCCCTGAGCCCGATCTTCAACAAGTCACCACCGAGGCCACGTCGACCGACGATCGCGACCGGCGACGCCGCAACCTTGATTTGAGCATCTTACCTAGAAGGCGATATCCCAATGAGCTTGCCACGAACCTCTCGCTTCCGTCCCTCCTTGGCCCTACTGCTGACTCTCCTCCTCTTCTCTCTGCTGGCCTGTGGCGGCGGTGAGTCGACCGACGGAGGGGCGGACGGGCAACACGACTCCAAACGTTTTCTCAGCATCGGCACCGCCCCCACCGGTGGCGCCTTTTTTGTCGTCGGTGGCGCCTTGGCCGAGGTGGCCGATCAGATGGGTCCCGAGTCCTGGACGGTGAGCGCCGAAGCCACCGCCGGTTCGCAGGAGAACATCCGCCGCTTGATCTCGGGCCAGCTCGACGCCGCCTTGAGCAATGCCGCCATTTCCTACTTCGGAGCCCGCGGCGAAGCCAGCTGGCAAGCTCCCCAGGACATCCGAGCCGTCATGACCTTGGCGCCCAATGTCGCCCTGTTCATCACGCGCCGCGATTCCGGCATCGAAAACCTGGCGGATCTGGCTGGCAAGCGGGTGGCGGTGGGCCCGGCGGGGGCCGGCTTCGAGATGTTCATCGAGCCGCTACTGGCGGCCCACGGCATCAGCTACGCCGACTTCGAGCCCCTCAACGCCACCCAGACCGGGGCCGTCGACCTGCTGTCCGACGGCAGCGCCGCGGCGGCCTTCCTCGGTGGCGCCGTGCCCACCGCATCGATCGTCCAGGCGGCTTCGTCGATGGACATCCGCCTGCTGCCCTTTGACGAGGCGGCCAAGGCCCAACTGCTGGCCGACTATCCCTTCTTCGCTCCGGCCACCATCCCGGCCGGTACTTACCGTGGCCAGGATACGGAGTATGCCGGTCTCAATGTGGGCTCGATGCACCTGATCACCTCTGCCTCGGCGGACGACGAAATGATCTACCAGCTGACCAAGACCATTTATGAGAACCGCGAGGCGGTCATCGAGCGCCACCCGGCTGGCAAGGCGATCAACGCCAAAAACGCCGCCCGCTTCACCGGCCTGGAGTTCCATCCGGCGGCCCGTCGCTACTACGAAGAGATCGGTATCTGGCCGCAGACGGCCCCTCAGACCCCCGACGCCGCTGTTTCCGACACTGACGCTACGGTGAGCGATGCCGGAGGCGCCGCCGACGGTGAGTGAGCCGACGGTGGGTGAGCCGACGGTGAGTCAAGGGTGGCGACAACGGGTCGTCACCGGCTTGGCGGTGGGCCTGGGCCTCTTCACCTTGGCCGAGGTCAACTACCCTCGTTTGGCGCCACTGTCGCAGCTCGCCCTATTCGCTCTCTTCGCTCTGGTGATCTGTTATCTGACCCTGCCCATGGCGCAGCGCTTCCGCGGCGCCGCGTGGTCGCGGGGCCTCGATCTAATCCTGGCGGGGCTTTCGGCCCTGGTCTGTGGTTGGGTGGTGATGCAAACCGAGCCACGCTTTAAGAACCTGTGGCTCGACGGCTTGGCCCTCGGTGATCGGGCCGGGGCCGAGAATTCCCTCGATATTCTGGTTGGAGCCGTCGGTTTGGTGCTGGTGTTGGAGGCGGCGCGCCGCGCCGTCGGTATGGCCATCCCCTTGCTGGCGCTACTCTTCCTAGCCTATGGTTTTTGGGGGCAGCACGTCCCCGAGTGGCTTTTTCCGCACCGCGGTTACGGCGTCGAGCGCTTGGTGTCCCAGACTTTCTTGCACAGCCAAGGGGTCTTCGGCATCGCCCTACGGGTGATGTTCACCTATGTCTTTCTCTTTGTGGTCTTCGGGGCGTTGTTGGAGGTCACCGGGGCCACCCGCTTCATCATCGACCTAGCCCGCCGATTGTTGGGCAACAGCGCCGGCGGTCCGGCCAAAGTCTCGGTGCTGTCCAGCGGTTTGATGGGCTCCCTGTCGGGCAGCGCCGTAGCCAATACGGCGACCACCGGCACCTTCACCATCCCCTTGATGCGCAGCGCCGGATTCGCCCCGCACCAAGCGGCGGGCATCGAGGCGGCGGCCAGCTCCGGCGGCGCCCTGGTGCCGCCGGTGATGGGGGCCGGGGCCTACATGATGCTGGAGATCATCCAGCCGCCGGTGGCCTACCTGGAGATCGTCCGGGCCGCCCTGTTGCCGGCCATCCTCTACTACCTCTCCCTCTTTCTTGTGGTGCACTTTGCCGCGAAAAAACTGGCGGCGAAGAAACTGGCCAGCCCGACATCGGCCGTCGCCACCGGATCCTCCCCCACCGAGCCAACCCTGGTGGGAGAACCGGCGGGCAAGGTAGAAGGGTTGATCTTCTTTGCCAGCCTCGGTTCGTTGCTGCTCTTCTTGATGCTCGGCTACACCGTTTTCCGCTCGGTCAGCCTGGCGATGGTGATCACCGTGCTGACCAGCCAGCTCAGCTCTCGCACCCGGGTCGACTGGCGAAGGGGCGTGCATGCCCTGGTCAAGGCAGCCCGGGGGGGTGTCACCTTGGTGGTGGCGGCCGCTTCGGTGGGCGTCATCCTCGGTGTCGTGACCCTCACCGGGGTGGGCTCCAAGCTACCCGCCACCCTCATTCCCTTGGCCCAGGACAATCTTTTCTTGGCCCTGCTGCTGCTCATGGTGTCGTCCATCGTGCTCGGCATGGGGCTGCCCTCGGCGGTGTGCTATCTGCTGCTCGCCACCCTGGTCGGCCCGGCATTAGCAGGGCTCGGGGTGGTGCCCTTGGCAGCCCACCTGTTCATCTTCTACTTCGGATTGATGTCGATGGTGACGCCGCCGGTGGCCTTGGCGGCCTACACCGCCGCCTCCATCGCCGGCTCGGGCATCATGCGGACCGCGGTGACCGCCTTCCGTTATTCCCTGGTGGGCTTCATTCTGCCCTTTGTCTTCGTCTATCGCCCCCAATTGCTGATGCTGGCCCCCGACGGCAACACCGCCGATTGGCTGAGCATCGTCTTCGCCTTCGGCCTGGCGGCCCTGGCGATGGTACCCGTCGCCGCCGCCAGCACCGGTTTCCTCAACCGTCCCTTGCGGCTACCGCACCGCATCCTCTTGGCCTTGGCGGCCGTCGGGCTGCTCTATCCTGGGGGTCAGATGATTTTCGCTGGGGTACCGTGGCTCGAAGGCCTGCCGATCAACGTGGTCAACGTGGGGGCTGCGGTGTTGTTGGTGGGGGTCCTGTTGGAGCGCCATTGGCGAGGTGGGACGGAGGTCACCGCCTAGCGGCCCGCTTCGCCGCCATCTTGCGTTTGTGTTGCCACATGCGCTCGATGTACGGCTCAGGCATTGGGGTCTTGCAGCCGGTCTCCCCGTGGTCGACGTCGAGGCTGCCGATGCGGTCGGCGGCAGCGATGGCAAGCTTTCGCAGGTTTTCGTTGCGCCCACCGATGGCGATCAAAGCCATGTTCATGGCATGGCGGACGCGGTTGGGCCTCTGGTGCACTTGCCTCTCGATCTGTTCCAGGCGGGCCGCAAAATAAGCATCGTCGAGGTGATCGCCCTTGTCGGCCAAGGAGACAAGGACATTCCAGGCCGTCTGGGCAACAAACTCCCGCTGGTCATCTTTCCAGGCTTCATGCAGAGTTTGCGCGTGCGGGCTCCTTGCCACCCACTTGCCGAAGGCATCGGCCAGGACGTAGCTGTCGAGGTCATCCGCCCATCGCTCCGCCTGCTCGATCTGAAGCCGTTTGCCGTCGGCGATCATGGTGGCCAATACCCGGGCGTCGTGGTTGCCGCTGGCCCACAGCCGCCGCGCCAGGTCCTCGTCCCCCTTGCGGCCTTTGAGGAGCTTCTTGAGATTGGCGGCGCTGACCCCAAATTGCTCCCCCAGAACGCCGTGTCGGCGGTAGGTCTTGCGGTTCTGCGCCGTGCCGCAGGATTCGAGAGCTGCCAGCGTGTCATCATAGGTCCCCATCGCTATGCCCCCCATCGCCATACATTCCATCGCCATACATGCTCATCGCTATTCCTCCTTGACTGATCCTCCGTGGTTTTCGACCCGCGATCCTACCCGCCCATTCTAGCTGCTGAAACCACCTCATCTCCGAACCTCGACGGTGGCACCGACGGGCCGGTTGGGATACGCTCTACCCATCATCTTCGCAACCGAAGATTGTTGCGTCATAGATCGCCGAATGAGCTGTCCGCAGGCGGTACAGACCACACTCAGCCAAGCCATTTCGATATTCGGGTGCCCAACGGGTGCCTAGTCAGCAGCGAGGACCGACAGGATGTCTGACCAACCGCAGAGCCCGGATCATGCCGTCGAAGATCTCGATCCTCTGGAAACCCAGGAATGGAAAGATGCCCTGGAGGCGGTTTTCGAAAGGGATGGCCCCGAACGGGCCCACTTCCTGATCGAAGGTTTGATCGATAAGGCCCGGCGCTCCGGCGCCTATCTGCCCTATTCGGCCAACACCGCCTACATCAACACCATCGCGCCGCAGAACGAAGCCAAGCGTCCCGGCGACCCGGCCCTGGAACGGCGCATCAAGAGTCTCATCCGCTGGAACGCCATGGCCATGGTGGTGCGAGCCAATCGCCAGTTCGATGGTCTGGGCGGGCACATCGCCACCTTCCAGTCGGCGGCCACCCTCTACGAAGTGGGTTTCAACCACTTCTTCCGCGGCCCCGACGAGGAGGATGGCGGCGACTTGCTGTACATCCAAGGCCACTCGGCACCGGGCATTTACGCCCGCGCCTACCTCGAAGGTCGCTTGACGGAAGAGCAGCTCGACGCGTTCCGCCGCGAAGCCGACGGCAAGGGGCTCTCTTCGTATCCCCACCCCTGGCTGATGCCCGACTTCTGGCAATTCGCCACCGTCTCCATGGGTTTGGGGCCACTGATGGCCATCTATCAGGCCCGTTTCCTCAAATACTTGCACCACCGCGGCATCGCCGACACCTCGAAGCGCAAGGTCTGGGCCTTCCTCGGCGACGGCGAAACGGACGAGCCGGAATCCCTCGGCGCCATCTCCATGGCGGTGCGGGAGAAGCTCGACAACTTGATTTTTGTCATCAACTGCAACCTGCAACGCCTCGACGGACCGGTGCGGGGCAACGGCAAGATCATCCAAGAGTTGGAGCGCAACTTCCGCGGCGCCGGTTGGAATGTCATCAAGGTGCTGTGGGGCGGCAACTGGGACCCGCTGCTGGCCAAGGACAAGGACCACCTGCTGCGCAAACGCATGGAAGACGTCGTCGACGGCGACTACCAAGCCTATGCTGCCGACTCCACGGGTACCTATGTACGGCAGCATTTCTTCGGCGATAGCCCTGAGCTGGCCGAAATGGTGGCCGACATGAGCGACGCCGACCTGTGGCGTCTGAAGCGCGGCGGCCATGATCCCGACAAGGTCTATGCCGCCTATGCCGCGGCGGTGAAACATCAAGGGCAACCGACGGTGATCCTGGCCAAGACCATCAAAGGTTATGGCATGGGCGAAGCCGGCGAAGGCCAGAACATCACCCACCAGCTCAAGAAGATGGGCGATAAGGCCCTGCACGGCTTCCGCGAACGCTTCAACATTCCTATCTCCGATGAGCAGCTGGCGGAGGCGGCGTTCTACAAACCGCCCGAGAACACGCCTCTGATGGAGTACTTGCGGGAGCGTCGGCAAGCCCTCGGCGGCCCCCTGCCGGCCCGCCGCCACGACGCCCCGGCCCTCGAGGTGCCTGATTTGGGAGCCTTCGGCATTCTGCTGAAGGGCAGCGGCGAGCGTGAGCAGTCCACCACCATGGCGGTGGTTCGTCTGCTCACCGTGCTGACCCGCGACAAGAAGGTGGGAGAGCACTTGGTGCCGATCATCGCCGACGAGGCCCGTACCTTCGGCATGGAGGGCATGTTCCGGCAGTTGGCCATCTACGCCCCCTTCGGTCAGAAATATCGGCCGATGGATGCGGATCAGCTGATGTACTACCGGGAAGAAGAGGATGGTCAAATCCTCCAGGAGGGCATCACCGAAGCGGGCGCCGTGTCGTCGTGGATCGCCGCCGGCACCTCCTACAGCACCAACGGTGTGCAGATGATCCCCTTCTTTCTCTTCTACTCCATGTTTGGATTCCAGCGTATCGGCGATTTCATCTGGGCCGCTGCCGACATGCAGGCCCGCGGATTCCTGGTGGGTGCCACCAGCGGCCGCACCACCCTCAACGGCGAAGGTTTACAGCACGAGGACGGCCACAGCCATCTGGTGGCCTCGACGGTGCCCAATTGTATCGCCTACGATCCCACCTACGCCTATGAGGTGGCGGTGATCTTCCAGGACGGCCTGCGCCGCATGTTCCAGGAGCAGGAGAGGGTCTTCTACTACGTCACCACTCTGAACGAGAACTACGTGCATCCGCCGATGCCCGAGGGAGTCGAAGAGGGCATCCGCAAGGGCATGTACAAGTTGCGGGCGTCGTCCAGCCGGGCCCGCAAGAAGAGGGTGCAGCTGTTGGGCAGCGGCGCCATCTTGCGCCAGGTGCTGGCCGCCGCTGAGCTGTTGGAGGAACGCTACGACATCGCCGCCGACGTTTGGAGCGTCACCAGCTTCACCGAGCTGCGACGCGACGGCCTACGGACCGAACGCCAGAATCTGCTCAACCCCGATGCGCCGCCAAAGACCTGCTACGTGGCCGACGCCCTGGCCCCGACGGCGGGCCCGGTGGTGGCGGCCACCGACTACATGCGCTCCTTCGCCGATCAGATCCGCCCCTTCGTCGAGCGGCGTTATTCTGTGCTCGGCACCGACGGTTTTGGGCGTTCCGATACCCGCGAAGGACTGCGTGATTTTTTTGAGGTGGATCACCGTTGGGTCGCCTTGGCGGCCCTCAAGACCCTGGCCGACGACGGCGTCCTGAGTCAGGATCAAGTGACGGCGGCCCGCGACGAGCTCGGCATCGATCCCCACAAGCCCGACCCCACCACCGTTTGAGGCCCCGGAAGCGGAGACATGACCATGGCAGATAGGCAGGAAGTTCTGGTTCCCGATATCGGTGACATCGATGCGGTGACCGTCTTGGAAATCCTCGTCGCCGTCGGCGACCAGGTGGCCGTCGAGGACTCGCTGATCACCTTGGAGAGCGACAAGGCGTCGATGGACGTTCCGTCTCCTTCGGCGGGCACGGTGCGCGAAATCAAGGTGTCTGAAGGCGACGAGGTTTCCCAGGGCAGCCTCATTCTGATTCTCGAAGCGAGCGCCGCGGCGGACGAAACAGAGGTAGAGCCGAAGGCCGAGAAACCCGCCGAGGCGTCTGCCGAGACGGAGACCGAAAGGCCGCCCGAGGCCGAGGCCAAAGGCAAGGTGCCCGCGGCGTCGACACCGACCCCTGCGGCACCTCCTCCGGCATCTCCTCCGGCACCCAAGCCCCAGGAGTCGGCGTCCAGCTCTCCCCCGGCCCCCCAGGCAGCCACCGCGGCCAACAAGGAGATCGACGAGACGGCCTTTCGCCTCGCCTACGCCAGCCCGTCGGTGCGTCGCTTGGCGCGCCAGCTGGGGGTCGATCTCGGGCGGGTCAGCGGCAGCGGACGCAAGGGACGCATCACCCAAGAGGACGTCCACGGCTTCGTCAAAGAGGCGCTCCAACGGCCGGCGGGCGGCGTCGGCGGGGGGGTCTCCGGCTTCGCCTGGCCAGCGATGCCGAGCATCGATTTCGCCAAGTTCGGCGAGGTGGAGAGCAAGCCCTTGAGCCGCATCCGAAAGGTGGCGGCGCGCAATCTGCATCGCAGTTGGTTGCATGTGCCCCACGTAACCCAGCACGACGAAGCGGACATCACCGACATGGAGGCCTTCCGCAAGGCCGAGGGCGAGGCCGCTAAGAAGGAAGGCTACAAGCTGACGCCGGTGGCCTTCCTGCTCAAGGCGGCGGCGGCGGCCCTGAAGTCTTTTCCCGACTTCAACGCCTCCCTCGACGAGAGCGGCGAGAACCTGATCCTCAAGCACTACATGCACATCGGTGTCGCCGTCGACACACCCCAGGGCCTGGTGGTGCCGGTGATCCGCGATGTCGATCAAAAGAGCCTGTCGGAGCTCGCCAAGGAGCTGATGGAAACCAGCGGCCGGGCCCGCGATGGCAAGCTCAAACCGGACGACTTCCAAGGTGGCTGCTTCACCATCTCCAGCCTTGGCGGTATCGGCGGCACCTCCTTCACCCCCATCGTCAACGCCCCCGAAGTGGCGATTCTCGGGGTCTCCCGGTCGCAGCTCAAGCCGGTGTGGAACGGCAGCGCTTTCGAGCCGCGGCTGATGCTGCCGCTGTCGTTGTCCTACGATCATCGGGTGATCGACGGAGCTTCGGCGGCCCGCTTTGTCGTCCACCTGGGACGGTTACTGAGCGACTTGAGACGTTTGCTTCTCTGACTCAGGCCCCGTCGCGGAGTCTGTTCCCTATCCCCAGAGAGAAATCGGAGGATCGCACCAACTGCGATCAAAACTGGCGGACCGCGTCGGAATGTCCAATCGGCAGCGTCGCCGTGCGCTTCGAGATGCACCTGCGACCCGGCGCCGATGGCAAGTCGATCAGCGGCTTCCGGCTGATCTGTCGTCCGGTGGAGTCGGTCCGTACTTTCGTCGAAAACTACTGAGCTGTCGCAGCGGCTACCCCGCCGGGTCCGTCACCGGATCCGGCAGTCCCAATTCATCGAAGATCCGTCGCAAGTAGCGGCGGGTTTCTTTGTAGGGGGGCACCCCGGAGTACCGAGCGACGGTGCCTTCGCCGGAGTTGTAGGCGGCGAGCACATGGCTCAACTGATCGTCGAAGCGATCCGCCAGCCAGCGGAGATAGCGGCTGCCGGCTTCGAGGTTGCGGGAGGGCTCGAAGACTTGATCGCCGTTGACTCCGAAGCGTTGGGCGGTGGCGGGCATTAGTTGCATGAGGCCCTGCGCCCCTTTGTGGGATACCGCCCGCGGATTGAAGTTGGACTCGGCGCGGGCCACCGCGGCCACCAGGGCGGGATTGAGACCGTGCCGTTTGGCGGTCTCGTAGATCAGGTCGCCGAAGGGGGCGGCGGGAGCGGCGTGCTGTGGCTCAAAACGCAGTGCAAAGCTGGGGGGTGCCGGCTCGATCTCCACCTTGCGGGTCGACACTTCGTCTTCGACGATGCGCGCCACGGTGAGCAGGGGCACGTGCATTTGCCCGCCTCGCAGCAGGTCGAGGCGGACGATTTGATCCTGCACTTCGAAGTCTTTGACCTTCAGATATCCACCATGGGTGAAGACCACCAACTCGGCGCCGGCTGGGCCGGCCAGGCAGCACATCATCCAGGCGACGAGCAGGCATGGCAGAGCACGACGCAGGCTTTGGCGACGTTGGGTGGATGGTTGCGGGCCCTCAGGCCCTGGGGTGGAATCGATCATAGAGGCTCTTCAAACGGTGTTGATGGATGTGGGTGTAGATCTGGGTGGTGGAAATATCGGCGTGGCCGAGCATCATTTGTACCACCCGCAGGTCGGCGCCGTGCTCCAAGAGGTGGCTGGCGAAGCTGTGCCGTAAGACATGGGGCGAAACATCAGGCAGACCCAGGGCCAGGCTGTATTGCTTGAGATTCTTCCACATGCCCTGACGGCTCATCGGCCCCCCCCGGTGGTTGACAAATACCACTTCGTGACGTCCCTTCAACAGCTGGTCTCGGACTTCCCCCAAGTAACGACGCATCCACAGCTCTGCATTCTCCCCCACCGGCACGATACGTTCTTTGCTCCCCTTGCCCCAAGCCACCAGGAATCCCTGGTCGAGCCGTAGCTGGCCAAGCTCTAACCCTACCAGCTCGCTGACCCGCAAACCGCTGGCGTAGAGCAGCTCCAACATGGCCCGATCGCGCAACCCCAGGGGCGTCGACAGGTCCGGCGCTCCCAAGAGGGCTTCCACGTTCTCCTGCGACAACACCTTGGGCAAGGAGCGCATCAGCTTCGGAGCCACCAGCTGCGACGACGGATCGTCCCGGCGCTCTTTAATGTCTACGAGATAGGTGTAGAAACCGCGGATGGCGGCGAGGGCCCGAGTGATCGTCCGGGCCGCCAAACCCTGCTGCCGGAGGGAGCGCAGATGCTGCTGCAGCTGCGGCGTTTTGGCTTCCAGCAGGTCGATGCCGGCGGCTTCCAGATCGCTCAGCAGGCGGACGAGGTCCTGGCGGTAGGCGACGACGGAATTCCTCGCCAGGCCCCGCTCCACCTCGAGGGTATCGAGATAGGCGCCGAGCCGTCGCGCCGCCGGGGATCGAGCGCTTCCGGGCGCCAGGGTCATTCGACTGCCAAGCTCATGGCACGCGCTCTCAGGCGACCGGACGGCTCTCGTGCTGACGACAGATCTCCAGGACTTGGTGCTCCTTGAGCAGCCCGGAGGACTGTTTCGCAATCTCGAAAATCATCCGCACCAGATCGGGATCGGTCTCGACGCCGCGCTCCTTCAGCCAGTGGATGACATTGGACTCGCCGCTCATCGGGCCGATTTCGATGACCTGAGCGCAGCCGAAAAGGTCCGCCGGGACGCTGGAGTACACCCGGTCCGCCAGCCAGGCATCGCCCTTTTCCCGGGCCTTGATGATGGCCGAGGCGTGCACCCCGGTGCCGGTGCGGAAGGCGTCGCAACCGAAGACCGGGTAATTGTCGGGAAACGGCACGCCGGTGGCTTCGGCAACCGCCAGGCAGTAGTCCGGCAAGGTGGTCAAATCCCGCTCGATCCAGCCGAGCAGTTGCATGTTGACCAACAGCAGATCCATGGGCGTATTGCCGACCCGTTCGCCCACCCCCAGGGCCGTACCGTGCAGACGATCGGCACCCGCCGCGGCGGCGCGCAAGGCATTGGCCACCGACAGACCACGGTCCCGATGGCCATGCCAATCAACTTTGACCTCTTCGCCGGTGTCGTCCACCACCTGGCGGATGAAGCGCACGATGGCCTCGGCACCCCGCGGCGTGGCATGGCCCACCGTGTCGGCGATGCACACCCGGCGCGCACCGGCCTCCACCGCCGTTGTGTAGAGGCGCCGCAAGTCCTCGGGGCGGGCCCGGGTTGTGTCCTCGGTGACATACATGACCGGCAAGCCGTTGTCGGTGCAATAGCGCACCGCCTCGTCGGTCAAATGCAGCAGCCGATCCATGCTCCAGTTCTCGGTGTACTGGCGAATCGGGCTGGAGCCGATGAAGGCCGCCACCTCGAGGGCGATACCGGAGCGCTGGGAAATCTCGACGATGGGCTCACAGTCCTTGATCACGGTCCGGGCAGCTGCATTGGGAATGATGGGCAATTTCTGATCGGCGATTTCCTGGGTCAAGCGCAGGGTGTCTTCGAACATGCGCGGCCCCGCCGCCGGGAGTCCGATGTCCGCCCCATCGATGCCGAGATCGGCCATCGAGTGCAGGATGCGCAGTTTTTCCTCGATGGTGGGATTGCTCACCGAGGGGGACTGCAAACCGTCGCGTAGGGTTTCGTCATCGAGCTCGATACGCCGTTCGGCCGGGTCGATGACCGGCTCGCCGTTCCAATCGAAGATCATGTCTTCTTGCTTCATCTGAATCATCACACTCCGCCCCCCCGTTGGGTGATGGCTACTTTGGACGGGGCCGCTGTGCCCGCCGGTTGTCTTTCCACCTCGATGTCACCCACGTCGATATTACCCACGTCGATATTACCGAGCCCGGCGGCCAGCAGGTCACCCACTCGCTCGGTGCTCAGGTTTCCCCCCAGATCCGGAGTTGTTTGATCAGCTTGTAGCGCCGCCACCACCGTCGCCTCGATGGCCTTGGCAGCCTCGCCATAGCCCAGATTGTCCAACAACAGCGCGGCGGAGAGCACCGACGCCATCGGGTTGGCGATGCCTTGCCCGGCCATTTGCGGCCACGAACCGTGCACCGACTCGAAGAGCGAGGTTTGGCCGGGATGCAGGTTGGCGGAGGCCGCCAGCCCGAGGCCCCCCTGCAGAGCCGCGCCGAGATCGGTGACGATATCGCCGAACATGTTGTTGGTGACGATGACATCGAGCTGCCCTGGATCGAGCACCATTTGCATGGTCAGGTTGTCGACATACATATGGGCCGCTTCGAGGTCGGGGTACTCCTCGGCCACTTCGCGGAAGCAGCGCTGCCAGAGGTCGTGGGCAAAGCGCATGACATTGGATTTGTCACTCATCGTCACCCGGCGGCGGTCGTGGTCGCGGGCCCACTGGAAGGCGGCTCGGATGATGCGTTCGACGCCCTTGCGGGTGTGGATTTCCTCTTGGATCGCCACCTCGTCGGCGGTGCCCTTCTTGAGGTGCCCACCGGAGCCGACATAGGCCCCTTCCGTGTTCTCGCGAAAAATCACCATGTCGATGTCGCCGAGGCCGCGGTCACGTAATGGGCAGAGCCGAGCATCGAAGAGCTTGATGGGACGGAAATTTATGTAGAGATCGAGCCCGAAGCGCAGCCCCAGGAGGATATCCGCCGCATGGCGGTTGTCCGGAACCCGCGGATCGCCATAGGCACCGACAAAAATCGCCGCATACTCATCGCGCAAACGCTCTAGGGCACCTTCGGGCAAGGTTTCACCGGTTTCCAGGTAGTGATCGGCGCTCCACGGCAGGAAATCGAAGGCCAGCGGTAGCCGCCAGCGTTCTTTGGCGGCGCGCAGCACCTTGATCGCTTCAGCGGTGACTTCCGGTCCGATTCCGTCCCCCGCCAAGACGGCGACATGTTGTGTTTGGCCTTTGGACATCGTCAAATGCTACCACAGGAATGGGTCTGGCATGATCCCTCGGCGGGCTCTGCGAGGTGGTGCAATCAGCCCTCAAAAAGACGGCAGGAGGTCCATTCGCCGGCCGCCACCGGTCGCCGGGTAAGCGGTAGATGGATGGTCTTGCCGAGCTCGAAGGCAAAGGGAATCTCCGGACAGAGCCAGGCGGAATGGGGACGCTGCCAGAGGGATTCATCGCCCTCCGACAGGACCTCCGCCAACAGGCTGGCGTCTTCGATTTCCACCGACAGGGGCATCACCTCGTCCCCGGTGTGGGTGGTGCGGATGGGGCGCAGGCGCTGGGCCCACAGCACATAGCCGCGGGAACGGTTGCGGAAATGTAAGAGGGTTTGTTGCCAGGTTCCGAGGTCGGGGCCGGGGCCGAATTGCGGCGTCGCCAGCCGGCAGGAGACGTCCAGCCCTTGGCCGCTGCGCTCGACCCACCAGCGCCAACTCTGAGCCTCGAGATCCTGCGATACCTGCGGATAATCGAGCTGCGCCGCCAAGGCCGGCTGACGCCCTAGGAAGCGAGATACGGGGGCCACCCAAAAGGGCACCAACATGCGGCGGAAGAGCATCGCCGGGCGGCCGTCGCCATCCAAGACATACAGGCGCAGGTTCATCTGTGGGTACGACAAGCGGAGCCAGGGCAGCGATTCCGGGTGCAGACCCGACAGCCGAAAGAGCAAGGCCGATACAAAGACATAGTCCTGCCCGCCGGAGCGATGCACTTCATAGCTCAGGGGGGCAGGCAGTTCGGGAACTGTATCGCGGGGTAAGGCCCAGTTCAGATAAAGACAATCCCGGGCGCAGGTGCTCCATCGCATCGGCTACATTCTACCTCTGAAGAGCCCTTTCGGGGCGGAGGATCCTGGGGTCATCGGCGACCATGCCAAAGGACGGCGCCTCTGGTACAGTGAGCCTGCTCTCGACCGCGCCACGGCCCTAACCGGCCACCATCCACCACCCCGGCCTGGGGCCCAGTCTCGGGCCCAGCGCCCCAGCGGTTACCATCCCCGAAGATCACGCAAGCAGGAGGAAAGACACCATGTCGCAACGGCTCTTTTCACGATATTCCCGTCGTGCCCTCGCCACCCCTTGGGCCCTCGCCCTCACCGGCCTGACTTTGATGTCCGGTTCTCTGATGTCCGGTTGTAGTGCTCCGCCCGAGGACACCGCCGCAGTGGACTCGGAGACGACCGCGGCGCCCAGCGTCAGCTTCGAGCTCGCCGCTGCCGCCGACGACGCGGCGCTACAAATCGACGGCGCCTTTCTCGAAGAGCAAATTCGTGCTTTCTCCGATGACCGCTTTGAAGGGCGAGGCCCCGGCACCGCCGGTGACCAGGCGGCCCGGCAGTATCTGATCGAGCAACTGCAAGCCCTGGGATTGCAGCCGGCCGGCGAGAACGGCGGTTGGGAGCAGGTCTTCCCGATCATCGGCACCGACGCCACGGTGCCCGAAACCTGGACTTTCGAGCATGCTGGAAAAACCCTCGACTTGGACTTCATGGAGGAATTCATCGCCGCCAGCGGTGTGCAGTCGGAGCAGGCCGCCATCGACGACGCCGAGGTGGTTTTCGTCGGTTACGGCATCGAGGCGCCGGAGCACCAATGGGATGATTTCAAGGGAGCCGATCTGCGGGGCAAGGTGCTGCTGATGCTCAACAACGACCCGGACTGGGACCCGCAGCTCTTCGAAGGCAATCGCCGCCTCTACTACGGCCGCTGGACTTACAAATACGAGAGCGCGGCGCGGCAGGGTGCAGCGGGGGCCATCATCATCCACACCGATGCCTCCGCCGGTTATCCATGGCAAGTGGTGCAATCGTCCTGGACGGGACCGCAATTCGAGCTGCCGGCCACCGATGAGCCGCGCATCGAGGTCGCCGCCTGGACCAGCTGGCAAGCCAGCCAGAAGCTCGTCGCCTTGGCCGGTCAGGATCTCGACCAGCTGATCGAGTCCGCCCGATCGCGGGACTTCCAGCCGGTCTCCCTGGGCATCCGCACCTCCCTGCAGTTGGACAATCGGGTCAGCCGGGATACCACCACCGCCAATGTCTTGGCCCGGATTCCCGGGCGTGACGCAGCCCTCGCCGAGCAGGCGGTGATCTACACCGCGCACCACGACCACCTGGGCCGCGGCAACGCCGACGACAGTGGCGACGACATCTACAATGGCGCCCGCGACAACGCCAGTGGCACCGCCATGCTGATGGCCATCGCCAAGGCGTACCAGGCGCTACCCGAGGCGCCCCGCCGTTCGATCCTCTTCGCCTTTGTCGGGGCCGAGGAGCAGGGACTCCTGGGTTCCAAGTACTTCGCCCAACAGCCCACCATCCCGGCCGGTCAGCTGGTGGCCAACATCAACTTCGACAGCGGCAACATCTTTGGAGCCACCAGAGATCTGAGCTACATCGGCTTCGGCAAGTCGAGCCTCGACGGCATCGCCATCGCGGCGGCCGCCAAGCAGGACCGGGTCGTCAAGGGGGATCAATTTCCCGACAAGGGCCTGTTCTACCGCTCCGACCAGTTCAGCCTGGCCAAGATCGGCGTGCCCGCCATGTACCTGAGCTCCGGGACCGATTTTGTCGCCGGGGAAGGCAACAAGGAGCGCGCCGAGGCGTGGATCGCCAACAACTACCATCAACAGAGCGATGAGGTGGACGACTCCTGGAGCTTCGAGGGCATGGTGCAGGACGCCCGGGTGGGGTTCTGGGCCGGACTGGCCATCGCCGATAGCGACGGGCTGCCTGCCTGGAATGCCGGCGACGAGTTCGAGGCCGCCAGGCTCGAAGCCTTGGCTGCGGTTGGCGGTTCCTAGAGCCCCAGCTCTTCGCCTTCCGCCGCCAGCTTGAAACCCTGCCGTCGCACCTCGGCGGCAGCGGCGCTGTCGACATCCAGCACCGGGTTGGTGTGGTTGAAATGGATGAACCGCACCTTCCCCTTCTCCGCCGCCGGCAAGTGGGCCAACCGCTGCATGGTAGTGGTGATGAAGGGATGCGGAAAGCCGCTCATGTCGCGTCCGGGGATCTCGCCGTTGGCATAGAAGGTGGCATCCAGGTAGGCGACGTCGACGCTGCCCAGCAGGCTGGCCAAATCCTCCTGCCAGTCCTCCCAACGGTCGATGTCGGGAATGAACAACACCGTGCGGTTGGGCCCCGCGATGCGATAGCCCACCACCTCAGAGAATTCTTGGCGATGGGGTACCAGGAATGGCGTGACGCTCACGTTCGCCGTGGCCTGCACCGGCTGCCCGGCCACCAGCGGCCGCAGGACGATGTTGCGGTAGCGCACCAACTGGCTCCAAGGCCCGTTGTGGGTCAGAAACTCGGCCATCCGCGGCATGGCATAGACCGGCACCTCTTTTGCTCCCATGACTTCGTGTCCCAGCATCATCAACCCGGTGTAGTGGCCGATGTGGGCGTGGGTCAGGAAGATGCCGTCGATCCCCGGCCGGCTTTCCACCGGGAAACGCTCGTCCAGGTGGCGTAGCTGATATTTGAAGTCGGGGGTCGCCTCGAAGAGCAACCGCTCATTGCTGACCGGGTCCACCACCGCCAAGGACGTGGCGTGGCGACGCCGTGCCGGGTCATGCCAGGCGGCGTCCTCGATACTGCCCGCCTGCGGCACCCCGGCGTCCTGGGCGATACCCAGCACCCGCAGGAACGGTGCCCCAGGCGCCGCTCCGGTGTCGATGCCGGGTGGAGCGTCGGCCGCGGTCTTGTCGCCGGCATCGGCAGTCGGCCAGGGGACGAGGCAAAGCCCCCCAAGGATCGACATATAGATCCATAGACGCTGCGATGGCTTGATCGTCGCATTCTTCATCGTCGCATTCTTCATCGTCGCATTACATCACGTCGACCACCGACGTGGGCTTCGGTGTAACCTTGATCGATCAACGCAACTCTTAGGGGGCCCCTATGCAATACCGACACCTCGGATCCTCAGGATTGAAAGTCTCCGCCCTATCTTTCGGCTCATGGGTCACCTTCGGCGCCCAGATCGACGAAGAGATGGCCGAGCAATGCATGACCACCGCCTACGACGCCGGGGTCAATTTCTTCGATACGGCGGAGACCTACGCCGGCGGCAAAGCTGAAACCATGATGGGGCGGGTGATCCGCCGGGCCGGCTGGAAGCGCTCGGATTTGGTCATCGCCAGCAAGATTTTCTGGGGTGGCAAGGGGCCCAACGATCGTGGTTTGTCCCGCAAACACATCATCGAAGGTACCAGAGCCTCCCTGGAGCGTTTGCAGATGGACTACGTCGACCTGATCTTCTGTCACCGGCCGGACGTCGAGACCCCGATCGAGGAAACGGTGCGGGCGATGAGCCATTTGGTGGATTCCGGTCGCGCTTTCTACTGGGGCACCAGCGAATGGAGCGCCGAGCAGATCACCGCCGCCCACGGCATCGCCCGCCAGCAAGGTTTGGTGCCACCCACCATGGAGCAGCCGCAATACAACATGTTCCATCGCCACCGGGTGGAGCGGGAGTATGCCCGGCTATATCGGGAAATCGGCCTCGGGACCACCATCTGGAGCCCCCTGGCCGGTGGCATCCTGAGCGGTAAATACGAACATGGCGTTCCCCAAGGCAGCCGCTCCAACGCCCCCGGTTACGACTGGCTGCGGGAGCGCTTCGAAAGCGACCAGGGGCGTCAGCGCATCGCCTTGGCCAGCCGTCTACGCCCCTTGGCGGAGGATCTCGGCATCACCCTGCCCCGCCTGGCCTTGGCCTGGTGCTTGCGCCATCCCGAGGTCAGCTCGGTGATCACCGGCGCCTCGCGGCCCGAGCAGGTGAGCGAGAACATGAAGGCCATCGATGACCTGGACAAGCTGACGCCGGAGATCCTGCAACGTATCGAGGAGATCCTCGGCAATCGTCCCGAGGAGGAAGAAAACTTTCGCTAGTATCCATCCAGAGATACCAAAACCGGTGCCAGCGGGAGGCGCTTCGAGCGAGCACGGACGGAGGGCTGCCTGAGCCGCAGGGCCATGGAAACGGGATAAAACCTTGATATCAATGGGTTTAGATCGATGCGTCAGCCTTGGGGCGAGTTGGCGCAGGCCGCGCACAGCAAGGGCTCCCGCCCCGCATCGTTTTTGCGGATGGGATCTCGCTAGCCTTCAAATCCGATCTTGCTGTGGGTGCCATCGCAGAAGGGTTTGTTGGCGGAGGCGCCACAACGGCATAGGGCCGTCTTGGTGCCCTCGCAGCGGTCCTTCCCGGCATCGTCGATCACCGTCATGGGCCCCTGCAAGATCAGCGGTCCCTGGGGCGCCACCACCACCAGCAGACGCCCATCGTCCGCCTCCGTTTGACGGATCTTCGGATCGGGGATGGAGCTCGGGGCGACGAACCCGGCTTCCCTGTGGCTGTTGTCGCACAATGGCTTGATCTTCGAAGCGCCGCAGCGGCACAGGGCGAGACGGGATCCCTCCGCCAGCAGATTCTCATCGCTGTCGCGGACCTCGATCTGGCCTCGCAGGAATAGCGGGCCGTCGGGGGCGATGGTCACCGTGTTGCGCTCCGGCGTCGCCTCGGCGGCTCCCCCATCCAGACGTTCGTATTGCAGCGCTCCGGTGGGACATTTGCTGATCACGGCGGCGATCTCGTGGGCGTTGCCGCTATCGGGTTGAATCCAGGGCCTACTTTGTGGATCAAAAACGCTGGGCAGCCCGCGTACGCACTCGGCAGCGTGAATACAACGTGTGGGATCGTAGACAACCCGGATTGCGCTGCTCTCGTAGGCATGAACCTTGGCCATCGGCAAGCTTCCTCCATCAAAGGGTGGGGAGAAGCGGTGGCTGCTTCTCTAGGGATTAGACAGAAAACTGAAAGGAAGCCTAGCATGCTGAAGCCACCCCACGGAGTAGGGACAAATAGCGATCCCAAGAGTAGAATCTCCAGAGAAAACCATCGGAGACACCATGCAAATCATGTTTCAGCATTCAACGAAGCCGCAGCCCACTCCCCCACTCCCACTACCCGGCCGCCGCCAGCACCGCTGGAAGTTCCCTCTTGCCGTGCTCTTCGGCCTGCTCACCTTGGCGGGTGGCGCGGTGGCACAGGAGACGGTGGCGCAGGAGACGGCGACGCAACCGCCGTCACATGGGGCTAGCGATCCTGAAGGAGCCCACGATCACCATGGAGGGACCCACGATCACCATGGAGGGGCCCACGATCACGGCAAGGAGGCCAAGGACGGCGCAGAGCCATATACCAGCCACGACCTGCGCCACGACTTCAGCGACGCCGAGCGCTGGGCAGCGATCTTCGACGCCCCGGAGCGACTCGAATGGCAACGCCCCGGCGAGTTGGTGCAGCTGATGGCGATCAGCGACGGCCAGACCGTCGCCGATTTGGGGGCTGGTACGGGCTTCCTGCTGCCTTTCTTGGCCGCCGCGACCCCCCACGGCAAGGTCCTGGCCCTGGATCCGGAAGCCAATCTGGTGGAGCACATGCGCCGTCGGTCCGATGAGGCAGGTCTGAAACAAGTGGAGGTGCGTCAAATCCCCTATGACGATCCACAGCTGGCGGACGGCTCCGTCGATCGGCTGGTGATCGTCAATACCTGGCACCACATCCAGGATCGGGAACAATACGCCAGCAAGATTTTGGCGGGTCTGAATGTCGGCGGAGAGCTATTTGTCGTCGACTTCACCCTCGACAGCCCCAGTGGTCCTCCCAAAGAGCATCGCTTGCCACCCCAGCAGGTGATCGAGGAGCTCAAGGCCGGGGGTTTCGACGCCGAGCTGATCGAAGAGCCCCTGCCGCGTCAATACATCGTCGTCGGTCGGCGCCCCAACTAAGTACACCTTTTCAAAAATACGCTGGTATTCGAGCGCCGAAGCATCCACGTCCGCGGCGTTACGCTCGCTGCAACAGAGCCCCACTATGCCTCGCTCGCAAGCCTTGTGGACGCGGCGTTACGCTCGCTGCAACAGAGCCCCACTATGCCTCGCTCGCAAGCCTTGTGGACGCGGCGCCTCGGAGCTCTCGATACGTCACCGTATTTCCGGAAAGGTGTACTAAGGTCTGGCGCGCCAGGACGCCAACTCAAGGGCGCCAACGACGGTGCATCCAAAGCCATAGCTCCGGACGGCGGCGGATATCTTCTTCGACTTTCGCCATGTAGCGGCGGGTCATCTCGATGCGTGCCTCCGGCCCCGTCCCTTCCGGCTCCATGGCGGGGCTGAAACGCAGGCTGTAACGATCCTCGCCCCGCGGCTCGCAGGTGAAATGGATCACCGGCACCTTCTGGCGCAGGGAGAGCATCGCCAGGGTGACACTGGTCCACGCCGGGTGACCAAAAAATGGCACGGCAGCTCCGGCGCTGGGACGCACGTGTTGATCGATGATCGCCGCCACATGCCCCCCCCGTCGCTGGGCGTTGAGCATCCGGTGGGCAGCCCCTTGTTTGTTGATGATCTCGACGCCGAAGCGGCCACGGATTTGACGGATCGCCGCCTCGATACGCGGATTGTTGGGCGGTCTGGCCACCACGTAAAGCGACTCCACGGACAGTGCGAGGGGATAGAGAGCCAGCTCGGAGGAGCCATAGTGGCCGGTGGTCAGGAAATAGCCACCAAAGGCATCGTCAGCGTCCTGCAGATGCTCCAACCCTTCGATGGTGAACAGGTCGGGAACCTGCTGAGGGGTCCAATGGGCCGCCGCGATCACCTCACAGAAGTGACTACCGTGGTGCTCAAAACAGCGGCGGACCCAGCGGCGGCGCTGCGCCACATCACTGTCGGGAAAAGCCAAGGCCATATTCTGCATGGCCAAACGCCGTTTCTTGGCGGCCAGACGTAGGGCCAGGAGGCCGAGCCTCCCCCCCCAGCGACGCACCCGGGCCAAGCTGAAGCGACCCGCCAGGCCGTGCACCAGCCGAAAGACACCATACTCCAGGCCGTGACGCAGGGGCCGGTCGGTCAAGCTAGCGAGCTCCGTTCGGCCATCAGATCGAGGATGTCCCCCACCGTCTTCAGGTCGGCGGCTTCTTCATCGCTGATCTCGATACCGTAGTCGTCCTCCAAGGCCATCAGCAATTCGAGGGCCTTGGGCGAATCCAAACCGAGATCGACGGTCAAATGCTGCCCGCGCTGCAAGGTGGAGGGGTCTTTGCCGGCGATGCTGCCGATCAACCGCAGGATGTCTTGGGAAGCTTGGGATTGCTCGCTCATGACGCTATCTCACTCTCCGTGGTGGCCGCTCGGAGGAGCCCTCAGAGGCGCTCCAGGAGACCGTCTAGGTATTGCTCTTTCAGTTGCCGACGCTGCACTTTGCCACTCGTCGTCTTGGGGATCTTACCCCGTCTCACAAATACCAGGTCGGCGATCGGCAAAGCCAAGGCCTCGCTGACCTCGAGCCGTATTCGCCGTTCCACCCCAGCCCGGACCTCGAGATCCTTGTCGCTGCTTTCCACCACCAGAATCGCCTCTTCCCCTTGGCCGCCGCGGGCGATGGAAAAGGCACCGCAACGATGGCTGCCCCCGCTGTCGCCAACCTTTTCGGCCAGCCATTCGATCTCGTGGGGCATGACATTGTGGCCCCGAATGATCAAAAGATCCTTGCTGCGACCGGTCAAGTAGAGCTCGTCATCGGCCTGGAACCCCAGGTCGCCGGTGCGCAGCCAGCCGTCCACCAGGCATTCGGCGGTGGCCTCCGGCTCCCGGTAATAGCCGGCGAAGACGCCGGGGCCCCGTACTTGGACTTCGCCGATTTGCTCGGCACCAAGGGGCTGTCCCGCAGCGTCGACGATGCGCACCTCCGTATCGACCACCGTCTGGCCCAGACAAACCACTTCGCTGAGCTCACTGGCGATGCTCCCCTGGGGCACCGGTCGAGTGCGCATACCCAATCCGCGACGGTCGACACTCACCGCCAAGGTCGCCTCGGCCAAGCCGTAGCTGGCTTGAAAAGCGGAAGCGCGAAATCCCACCGGCGCAAAGCGCTCGATGAAGGCCTTGACCGTCTCCGGGCGGATCATCTCAGCACCACTTTGGGCGGCCCGCCATCGGCTGAGATCCAGCCCCTGGCGGGCCTCGGCGTCGAGGCGCTCGACACACAGCTGGTAAGCAAAATTTGGACCATGGGCCAAGCACTGGCCATGACTGGACAGCTCCTGTAACCACAGCCGCGGCCGGGCCAGAAAGGCGGTGGGAGGGAAGAGCCAGAGATCGACGCCGGTGAGCAGCGAAAGGAGCAGTTGACCGAGCAGGCCCATGTCGTGATGCAAGGGCAGCCAACCGACGATGGCATCCGCCCAGGTGTGGGCCGGGCCCCCTTGGCCCGCGCCCACCGCTTCGTCGATGGTGCAGGCGTTGTGCAAGGCCCCATGGTGACGGATCATCACCGCCCTCGGATGTCCGGTGGAGCCGCTGGTGAGCTGCATAAAAGCGATATCCTGCGCTTTGGCCACGGGTTGGGTGCCTGCCACCGGGGTCAGCTTCTGCCAAGCATCGACGGCGATGCCCGCCGTCGCCAAACCCTGACGGCCGGCGTCCTCCGCGGCGGCCAAGAACGGAGCGCTGGCGATCACCCGCTTGGCGTCCAGGCGCTCCACCAGGCTCGACAGCTTGTCGAGCTGGGCGTCGGCGGCACCAAAACCCACCGCCGGAGCCACCGCCACCGGTAAGGCGCCGATCTGCACCGCCCCCAACCAGGCCTCGAACCAAGCCCAGGTGGTGGGCAAGGCCACCAGCACCACATCCCCTACACCGACCCCGGCGGCACGCCAACGGCCGGCCGCTTGCTGCACAGCGGCCGCCAGCTGGACGAAGGTGCGTCGATCATGACGCCGGCCACGGCCGTCGAAGAGGGCTATACCGCGCTCGGGGAAACGCTCGGCAGCCCGCCCCAGGGCGGCAGGCAGAGTCTCTGGGAGGTCGTCGAAAAGGGCTGATGAGGTGGTCACTGGAGGCTCCGGCAAGGAAGTCGAATGCTACCACGAGCTGCTAAGCTTGTCGTCATGTCGCCGTCCCCGAGTAGGTCACCGTCCCTGAGCATTGTCATTCCCAGCCGCGATCGACCACTGCAGCTTGCAGCGACGCTCGACGCCTTGGCGAACCAGAGCCTGGGGACCGGCCCCCCCGGCGAGGGTTTCGATGTCTTGGTGGTGGACGACGGCTCGTCGCCGGCGCTGCGGCCCCCGGCGGGTCTCGAAGGCCGCTTATCTTGCCGCTGGCTGCGTCAGGATGGGCAAGGCCCCGCGGCGGCCCGCAACCGCGGCATCGCCGTCGCCACCGGCCAACGCATCTTACTCCTAGGGGACGATACTCGACCGGCTCCGGAGGCCTTGCAGACACATCTTCTGGTGTCTCAGCAGGCCGCCGAGCCAGCGGCCGAAGAAGTGGGCGTACAGGGCATGATCGACTGGGCCCCCGAAAAACCGATCACCCCCTTGATGGACTTTTTGGCACCGAGCGGACCGCAGTTTTACTTCACCGGCTTGCGAGACGGCGAAGCAGTGCCCTACGGCGCTGTCTTGGGCTCCAACTACTCGGCTCCCCGGCGCTGGTTTGTCGAAGAACCCTTCGACGAGGGATTTCCCGCCGCCGCCCTCGAAGATACCGAGCTCGCCTATCGCTTTGAGCGGCGTGGTTGGCGTAGTGTTTTCGCCCGCCGGGCCCTGTGTTGGCACGACCATCACTACGCTGAGCTGGCTTCGTTCCTGCAACGTCAACGGCGGGCTGGACGGGCCGCCCGCTACGCCATCCGGCGGCATCCGGGCCTCGCTTGGCGCGTCGCTTTGCAGCCACTGATCATGGCACCTTGGGTGTTCTGCCGCCGCCGCTGGTCCGCCGACCCGCAGCGGCGGCGCCACGCCGCATGGGAGGCGGCCTGCCGCTGGGCCTTCCTGCGAGGTCTACTCTTTTCAGGCCCCTGAAAGCGGCGGACAGCGAGGCGATGCCCTGCTCCTCCGCTGGCCCTCTGCTCCACCGATAGCCCTCTGCTCCGCCGCGATGGATCTGCTAGACTGCCGCCGCTTCGGCCAAACCGAAGCCTACGATACCCCAGGATAACTCGCCTACCGCAGAGCCACCCCGGCCAGCGGTACGCTGATCGAGACCCCAACTCAGCGAGGAACCAACCCATGGCCGAAATTTCACTCAAGGGCAATCCAATTCACACCAGTGGCGACCTGCCGACCGTCGGCAGCAAAGCCTCCGGCTTCACCATGGTGGGCTCCGGGCTGGCCGAAGCCTCCTTGGACGACTTCAGCGGTGTCCGGGTGCTCAATATTTTCCCCAGTGTCGATACACCGGTCTGTGCCACCTCGGTTCGTAAATTCAACGAGCAGGCGTCCGGCAGAGACGGCGTGACAGTGCTCAACATCTCCGCCGACCTGCCCTTTGCCCAGGCGCGCTTCTGCGCCTCCGAGGGCCTCGACGGGGTCGTCAACCTGTCATGCTTTCGCTCCAGCTTCGCCGATGACTACGGCCTGCGTATCGTCGATGGACCGCTGCAGGGCCTGTGCAGCCGGGCCGTTGTGGTCGTTGACGGTGAAGGCAAGGTCGTCTACACCGAGCAGGTTCCGGAAATCGCCCAAGAGCCCGACTACGCAGCAGCCTTGGCAGCCCTTTGATCCCCTCTGCCTGTCGTCGGGCCCTGCAACGGCCCACGGCAGGCATCCCTGTCAATTGGAGAGGCCCGCCTGTAGAGATTTTCTCCAAGGTCCAGCGGCATCTCACATGGAGAAAGGAAACTCGGTGAATCTCTTTCGACCCCTGCGATTCCTCGGTTTCTCGGCTTGCCTGTGGCTCGCCTCAGCGCCCGCCGTCCTGGCTTGGGGCGCCACCGGGCACCGGACCGTCGGCGCCATCGCCGAAGCCCACTTGACCCCCTGGGCGGCCGCCCAGGTGCGTGCCCTCCTGGGCACCGAGAGCTTGGCCCGATCCTCCACCTGGCCCGACGAAATCCGCTCCGACGCCTCTTGGGATCATACCCATACCTGGCATTACATCAACTTCGAAGATGGCCAAACCCTCGACACCCTCGAGCGCAATCCTGAGGGGGATGTGCTGGAAGCCATGGAGCGCTTCGCAGCAACGCTGCGGGATGGGGACGCCAGTTACCAGGACAAAGTCATCGCCCTGCGTTTCTTGGTGCATTTCATCGGCGACATCCACCAACCTCTCCACGCCGGACGGGCCAGCGATCGGGGCGGCAACGAAATCGCCGTCATCTACTATCGCGAGCCGAGCAATCTGCACTCGGTCTGGGATTCCGGCATGATCGACCGGGAGAAGCTGAGCTTCACTGAGCTGGTGCGATTCATCCACCACACGACCCCCGAGGAAGTGGCTGCCTGGCAAAACAGCAGCTTCGGCGATTGGGTCGAGGAATCCTTGGCCCTACGTCAGCAATGCTACGACCTCGGCCCCTGGGAGGGCCCGGCGGGGACGCCGCCGAGCCTGAGCTGGGAATACAGCTACCAACACCTGCCCTTGGTGCATCGTCGACTTTTGCAAGCCGGTGTCCGCCTGGCGGGTGCCCTCAATGACATCTTTGAGCCCCCGGCGGAGTATCGACCACTCCCCTGAGGATGGCCTCCTGACGGTGGCCTTCCCTCGGGGGCTTTCCGGCTCGAGACTCAGCGCTGCTTGCAAGCCCCGAGGGCGGAGCGTTGGCGTTCCAACATTTGCGGGAGATGCTCGAGCTTGCCCCCGCGAGTGCAGCGATCGTAGTGTTTGGCGAAGTCGGCGTTCCAGTCGGCGCCCTCCAGGCCACAACCCAGCCACAGATTTTCATCCTGCAAGGCGGCGACGGCGGCGGCCAGCTCCGCACATTGGTGGCTGGTGGCCCGGGGACGGCATTGGTCGAGGATACGACGCCGCGAGGTTCGTCGACGTTCCAAGTTCGACACTCTTCGGTTGTCCCCCTGGCGGCACCAGCTGAGATGCTCTTGCGGATCAGCGCTCCAGCCGGAGCCCGAAAGGCCGCACCCTTTGCTTTGGTTCTCGAGGTGCTGGGCCGCCGCCGAGGCGGCGTAACGCTGGCACAGGTCGCTGGCTCCGGGCGCCGCAGCGTCCTTCGGGAGCAACGCTTCCACATGGCGTGGACGCACCGCGGTCAGCGACGAAGCTGCCAGCAGACTGTCGAAGAGGGCTTCGGTGGCCAACCCTGCGACCTTGGTTGGGTCCGATCGAAGCGTCGGGTCCACCGCCGCCGGGCCCACCGCCACGGTCACCATATGCTCGCAGCCGGAAGCGCACTCCCCGAGGTTGGCGAAGATTTGCTGCAGCCTTCGTTCGGAGCTCACCTTGCAAGCTCCTCCCCCCTCGCCCACCGTATGGATGGTTCGAGGTCCCAGCAGCCGACGCTCCTTGACCTGCGCCCAGATTCGGCCGTAAGCATCGGGGCAGTCGGTACGGGGCCTCTCCAAGACGACCCAACCGGAGTCGCCGGTGCCGATGAGCTGCTGCGGCGCCACGCCGAGGGGACGTTTGCCTGTCCAGGTCAAGACCGGTGACAGCTCGACGTTGCCAGCAGCAAAGACCACTCGGTTAGATTCTTGGGCCAGGCTCGCCGTCGCAGCAGAGATTGTGAGCCACAGGCCCAGGGTAATGGAAGCAGGGATGGGCCGTCTAAGGTAGCAATGCCTGAGGATGGGATGAGGATCCATGCGCCTAGACTATCGCGCTCAGTAAGATCTGGCGAGCTGAGGGCCCCACCCGGAAGCTGCCTCAGAAACCTATCGGCAAAGTATCCAACCAGGCCGAGATCTTCCGATTGACTTGCCGCCCACGCAAGGGCCGCCCTTGGCCATTCTCTGCCAAATATTCCAGTGGCAAAGGTGAATTGGGAACCAAGGTCTGCCGTCGCCGCAGCAGACGCCTCAGCTGATGCCGGTCGCTGGTGGTGAAGTGCCAGCGTTCGAGGCAATCCTGGAAGTCGGGCGGATCGGCATGCAACGGTGCAACTTCAGCCATCAGGACGCGGCAGGCGTCGAGCAGCCGATCGAGCACCCCCAACCGGTCGCCGATCCAGGCTTCCACCTTGGCGGCGGTAATCTGCTCCGGCGCAGCGGCGGGACTGTCGGACACCACCTTCAGGCAATGCACCAACTCGCTGTGGGTGAAACGTCGGGCGACCTCGAAGAAGGCGGCGGCCTCCCTATCGTAGGCCACCGGAGGATCGTAGGCCCGCTCTACCCCATCGACGGTGATCACTGTGTCGGTGCGGCACGGGGGCTCGATGACCAGGGACGGAAAGTGCCGACGGCCGGAGGCACGGTCGCGGATCTCATGGGCCAATAGAGCTTCCCCCAAAGGCAGGCTGCCATGGCCGGCGATGCCCAGGTTGATCCAAGCGGCGCTGGCCAGCTCGGCGGCCGAGACCTCACCGCCATGCTGCAACCGGGCGTAGAGATAGGCGCAGCCGGCGGCGGCGGCGGCTTTGCCGATGCCGCTCACCACGACGGCCAGACCGTCGCCGAGATGGCAAGGGAAAGGGCCCGGCAAGGGCTCACCGCGCAGCTCGAAGTGGCGCAACAACGGCTTGGCCTCCGACGGCAAGGCGGTGAGCAAGCAAATCAACGGCGAACCCTCAGGCCGATGCCCTGGAGCGAGTAGCAGTCCCCAAGATCTCCCGGCTGTCAACCAACTGGGCCCCAGCCTGCTGCATTTGCCTCAGGGCGCGCTCGCTGTCACCGGGTTGCAGCTCGACGCCGCGGCAGCCGTCCACCACCACATGGGTGCGCAAACCCGCCTGGCAGGCGTCCAGCACTGAGAAAAGCACGCAGTAGTCGGTGGCTAGGCCGAGCATGTAGAGGCTGTCGATCCCCTGCTCTTGCAAATAGTCGCCGAGCCCGGTCTTGCGGCGATGGGCGTTGTCGGCAAAGGCGCTGTAGCTGTCGACCCGTGGATCGGTGCCCTTGTAGAAGATCTTCTCGATGCCGTCGGTCTCCAGATCCGCCGCCAAGCGGCTGCCCGGTGTGCCTTGCACGCAGTGAACGGGCCACAGAATCTGCGACAGGCCATCGAGCTCGATCAGCTCGCCCGGTTGTTTACCGGTATGGTTGGCGGCGAAGCTGCCGTGGTCGGCGGGGTGCCAGTCTTGGGTGGCGATCACCCTCTCAAAATGGGGTTGCAGGGCGTTGGCCACCGCGATGACGGCATCGCCGTCGTCCACCGCCAAGGCTCCACCGGGCAGAAAGTCGTTCTGAATATCAACCACCAGTAGCGCTTCCATCAAGGCACCTCCGTCCGTTGGCTGCGTTCCTCTACCCAGCGACGCAGCGCTTCGATCTCGACCTCGAAGCCGCCGGAGAGGATGGGAAATCGACACCAAGTCTTGGGATCCAGGTTCTCATCATCGACATGGAACGACGGGGCGTAGCGCTCCCGTTTCCATTGGTTACGGCACCAGAGACGAAAAAAGCGCTCGACCCAGATGGCCAATTGTTGTCGCGAAATCTCCGGAAACAGGCCGCGCATGGTGCGGTAAACCCCCAGGGGGGCCTTCTTGTCGCGGATGGCGGCCCGTTCGATGGCGTCGAGCAGGTCGTAAGGCATCAAATCCTGCTCATCCGTCTGCCCGGCCCCGGGGGGACGCAGCTCCGCCGTCGGCGCTTGCACATTGACCGCCGCCAACTCGGGGATGGGTTGCAAGGCGGCGGGGCCCTCCGTTTCCATCCAGCGCAGCCACTGCCGTAGGAACGCCTTGTCGATACCGGCGATGGGGCTGAGGCCGCCGCAGGTGTCGCCGTCCATGGTGGCGTAGCCCACCGCCGCCTCCGAGCGATTGCTGGTGGCCAGCAACAACGCCCCCCGCAGGTTGGCCAGCATCCAAATGCCCGGCCCGCGGGCCCGGGCTTGGATGTTCTGCAGCGCTACATCGTCTTCCTGCCAGGTCAGCTCTCGGCCCTCGGCCTGCGCCACCATGGAGGTATACGACGCCACCATGGCGTCGACATCGAGCTCCATGAACTGGGCGCCGATGGCCTGGGCCACCGTCGACGCCGCATGGCGGGTGACCTCTGAGCTGTTGCGGGTGGATTGGTAAACGCAGAGCAGCAGCTGGCGCAGCCAACCGTCGGCGTCGTCCGGCAAACCCAGGTAGGCCAGCTTGCGCCGTACCCCATCGTCCCCCAGCTGGTGGCGCGCCAAACCCACCATGCAGGCCACCAAACAGCTGACCGCCGAGGAGTCGGCGCCACCGCTCAGGGAAACGACAAAACCCCGTGAGCGGCTCTTGCGCAGATAGTCAAAAAGAGCCAAGGCGATGGCGTGGGTGAATTCCTCTTCCTTGCTCCACTCCGCCGTCGCCCCGTCCGCCACTTGACGGTGGGCTTCGATCTCCTCGATTTCGGGAAAGTCGAAGGCCACCTCGATTTGACCGCTGGCCGGGGCCGTCAAGTCCGGACGATAGCTGCCGGTTCGGGTTTGCAGCATGCGGGTTTGATCCACATCCACCACCGCCACCGTCACCTCCACATCGGTGAAACCGAAACGTCGTCCCTCGCTCAACAGCTGGCCACCGGAGGCCACCATGGCGCCGCCGTCGAAAATCATCCGTCCCGACTCGTTGCCCAGGAGATTGGCGTAGAGGTAGCTGACACCGAAGGCGCGGCAGCCCTCCAGGACAAAACGCCGACGGATGCGGTGTTTGTCGAAGGCGAAGTGACTGGCGCTGGGATTGAGGATGATATCGACCCCGCGGGCCGCCAGACCGCTTCCCGGCCGATGGGCCACCCAGGCGTCCTCGCAGATCTCGAATCCCAAGCAGACGCCGTCGCAGAGGAAGACCAAATCGCCGATGGGATAGCTCTCGCCGTCACGACGAAGCTCCCCTTGCACCCCGGCGGGCCAAGGCTTGAACCAGCGGGGCTCGTAGTAGAGGCCATCGCCGGCCAGGAAACGCTTGGCGACAAAGCCGGCGATGCGTCCATCCACCAGCAGGGCGACGGCGTCGAACAGGGCATTGCGATACAGCACCGGCAAACCGACGGCGATGATCATGCCGCGGCTGGCGGGGGCCACTTCGTGCAATATCCGCCAGGCCATGTCTTGCACCGACGGCGAGACAAAAGCGTCCTCGCAGCCATGGCCGGTGATCGCCAGCTCCGGCAGGCATAGCAGGCTGACCTCCGCCTGCCGCGCCTGCTCGATGGCCTCGACGATGCGCGCCTGATTACCCCGCCAATCCAACGGAATCTGGTTCAAGACGGCGGCGCCGACACGGATCCATTTCACACTGATGCCCTCGTCGTGGATACAACCGAAGTCGATAAGACCGGAGCTCTGCCATCACCTGACGGGCAATTATACTCAATATGAGCATAAGAAAAGCAATGATCTATCCCGACTCTAGGGGCTCTCTAGCAAAAATACTTTTCGTCGATGAGGGGATATTGACGGACGCTCCGCTGGTTGTCGGTAGAAGCGAATCGGGAGCAAGAGAGCAGACAGCTATTTTGGGCCCGCAACGCAAAACTCAACAGAGGGCAAGCGGCGATCGCGATCCAATGCAGTCGACTCGCATCACCTCTATCGACACACTTCCAGGAGAGCCTCCATGAAAACCATGAGTTTGATCTTGTTTTTGGTTTTGGCATCGATTTCCAATGTTGTGGCGGCCACCGACCCACCCTGTTGCAATCTGGGGGACGCCAACGGTGACGGTACACTGAAATCCAACGACCTGCTGGCCATCGACAAGCATCTGTTGGGCCTGACCTGTATGACCGCGGAGGAGCAATGCCAGAGCGACGTGGATGGCGACGGCATGGTGACAAACAACGACTTGATCCTCATCCGCGAGTATCTACTCGGCCTCCGGGATACCTTTCCGCGCTGTGGTGACCTCGATGGTGACGGTACCCTGGAATGGGATACCCAGACTGGACCCGCCGACGACATGCAGGAGTACATGACATGTATCTTCCAAAACAAGGTTTGTCCGAACGTCGATGCTGACAACGATGGCGACTATGACTTGGACGATGTCGCCCTATTTCGCAGGCTCGCCGATGGCTTCATCACGAGCTTCCCAGGCTGTGCCTGCGGCGAAGGAGCATGTGGTTAGGCTAGGGATCCTAAACTAGCTGCCGTTGGCTACGCCTGGCCGTGCAAAGTGCGGCCAGGCGCTTTGTGGCAAGCCCCCAGCTCAGGGATCGATGATTGGCCAGCCGCAGCGGCCAAGCTCGGCAAGTGGAAACAAACCCCGGCCTGCGGTCATGAATTTCAAGCCAAGGAAAGGACTCGGACTTTGAAAACCCTAATCAGCCCTAGCCAACATCGATCCGCGCCGAGGCGGTGGGCCTCTTCGGCCGTCTTGTTGAGCTTCGTCTTGATCGCGAACCATCCGGTGAACGCTCGGGGATACGACCCAGAAGCAACCACTGAAATCGCAGGCACGTCAGCCCATCTCGAAGACCTGGTCGTGACGATCGCGTGGCCGGGATCAGCCACCGAAAGGTGGCTCGAAATCGCCGTTTTCGACGACGACGATCTCCAGATCGCCGCACAGCTCGTCTGGCCAACACCCGGCCAGCGCACGCAGACGACCTTCGCCAACCTCCTACCACGGCTTCCTGAGAATGGGCTGCAATTCTTCGCCACAATCCGCGACTCCGCAGGGCAGGAGGTGTCAGAGCGACATGCGTTTCGCGGGGTGCTCCAGTGCCCACGGCTCACGGAACCTTGCCATTGGACAACCCAAGATGGTCTCTACACCGATGCCCTGGCCATCTCCGCGCCGCTCAGGACTGCCTTGGACGCCCTCGAAGCGGAGCCTTCCAACGATCTGCTGACAGACGCTCTGGAGAGACATCCGGAGCTGCGGGGGCCCGTGTTCTCTTTGGCCGCTCAGCTGGACCAGCTCGACCAACGGCTGGACCTGGGAGTCGATTGCTTCTGCGCCTGGTTCCACTCCTCAACGGACTCGCCGGAGAGAGTACAATGCCAGTACAAGGGACCCGGAAAATTGCCAGACGAGACTGGAAGCGAGCAGCTCGTGCTTTTGGGCAAAGGCGCCACCGCCACGGTGGCGGCCCAAGCTCTCGCCTCTCCGGTGGCTCCCTTCCCCACTGCAACCGGTTCGAGTGAACAAACGTTGGAGATTCGCTGCTGGGAGATACACCGTTGGATCGAGTCAACAAATCTGCCGCTAGTCCCCTCCCCTGGCACGCCACCGCAGACGGTTCGTTTCCCGGTCACAGAGGCTTGTCCAGATTCCTGCCTTGGTGCTGTCGAGTCCTCGGCGACCCTTGGCTATCAGCTCACAACAGGCGCCCGTCAGCACCCCTCGAAGTCGAGCTTTGCTGGGGCCTATGTCGAGGCTATCCTGAGAAGACACGATACGGCCCAGCCCCCCGAAGAAACATCCTGGCAAGCGGGGCTCCAGTGGACGCCAGGCGACCTGTTTGCATCCGCCAGCGGTGGCATCCGGATCCCGACGCAGGGGGTCCTCCTCAACAGCGACACCCGCGGAGTGACCACCACCCTCTCCGGGACAGCGACGGTCGATGTAAAAGCAGACGCAGACGAGGCTTGGAGCTATGGTATGGCCAACTTCACGGGCACCCTTCTACAGGCCAAGGGCCATGCGGATTGCGCCTTACAGCCCACCCGTGAAGCGGAGCTCACCTCGGCCGGCGGGGTCAGGACTGAAGATTGCGGCGAACCTCAGATCGAGCCCTGGGACGATTGAGCGTCACGGCTCTGAAACCCCACAGAAGTCAAGCTCGGCGGCCACTGCCTCGACGTCCCCGTGGCCGCCCGGATGCTCTGTCCGGCGAAGCTTCAGAGCCTGGCGCAAATTGGGTAGGGCCCGAGCACAGTCGCCCATTTCCCTGTAGATGCGGCCGCGCAGCAACAGTGGGTGGGAGAGCCGATAGTCGTCCTTCGGCATCGACGAGTGAAGGCTGGAAACCACCCGATCCAACAAGGGCAGGGCTTCGAGCCGGCGTCCCTGCAGGGCATAGAGATCGGCCAATTTGAAAAGGTTTCGTGCCGTCGATGGGTGCTGCTCACCGAGGGTCCGCCGGTGCAGCTCCAAGGCTTGAAGATACAGCTCCTCTGCCTCTTGGAGCCGATCGACCCGCTGGTACAGCTGAGCCAGATTGACCAAGCTACCGGCGATCTTCGGATGTTCAAGGCCGAGCCGAGCTCGGCTAATCTGCAAGGATTTCTCCACCCAAAGCAGCGCTTCGTCGATATGTCCTCGGGCGGCCAGAATTTGGCCAAGGTTGTTGTAACTGGTGCCGACGAGCCAATGATCATCACCATACAATGCTGCGCGAATCCCTACGACCTCGCGGGCCGCCTGTTCCGCAGCTTCGAGCCGCCCTTGCCCATGCAGCACAAAGACCAGGTTGCCAAGGTTGGTGGCGACGTCCGGGTGGGTGTCGCCGAGCTCTGAACGGCGTAGCTCGAGGGTCTGGCGAAACAGGATTTCAGCGGCGCTGAAATCGCGTTTCAGGGACAGGACCTCGGCCACCTTCGACATGCTTTCGATCAGCTCAGGATCGGTGGGTGGCAACAGCTCTCGCTGAATCTCAAAGGCTTGCCGGGCAAGATCTTCTGCCTCATCCAGCCGGTTCAGCTGCTTGGTGGCGCCCGCTAGCAAAGAAAGCGTCAAGGCATAGGACGCAGTCGACGTCTCACCCATGGCCTGCAGGGTGGTCCTGGTATCCCGCAGCAGCACTTGCGCGGCCTCGTATTCGCCTTGCGCCAGGAGCGAACGGGCCAGTTCTTGCTGAGCTTCGATCACCCATGGGTCGCCCTCCGTATGGTCTCGGAGGCGGTGCGCCAGGGCTTCTTCCAGTAGCTCCCTGGACTTCCGATGATCTCCCAGGTTGCGATAAACCCTGCCCATCGTCGCCATCAAGGAAGAGCGAATCTCCGGCTGGTGCCGAAGTTGGGTGGCAATTCGTTGCGCCCCTTCATCCAACAGCTCCTTGGCGGTGATGTCACGGCCTTGGGCGATCTCAGGATCCGGTACCTCGAAGATCTCCACCAAGAAGTTGGTCACTTGCTGCGCTTCTATCAAGTGTCGCTCGGCGCGGCTACGCTCTGCTTCGGCGCGACTCGTAGCCCGCGTTGTCACCACCACCGCCGTCGACATGATGGCCAGGATCGCGGTGGCAAAAGCGACCGCGACGCGGTGGCGGCGGACAAACTTGCGGCCGCGGTAAAAGGCGGTGATGCGGCGCGCTGAGACCGGTAGAGAGCGCAGGTGATTGGCGATGTCTTGCGATAGCTGAAGGGCCGACGAATACCTTTGCTCAGGCCGCTTGCTGAGAGCCATCAGCACGATGCTGTCGAGGTCGCCGCGCAAGCGGCCGCGGAGTTGTGGGACTGTCATCTGCCGACCGCGCGCCAGCTCTTCAGCGCTGGTTTCGCCCGCGTAGCGATTGGAGGTCGAGGATGGGCCAGCTAACCGGGTGCTGGGTGCGGCCGGCTCGAGGTTCGAAATCACCTCCTCGATCACCCGTGGGGATCGGCTGGGGAATCGGTAGGGTGGCCTACCACAGAGCAGTCGGTAGAGCAGAACACCGAGAGAATAGACGTCGGTCGCCGTGGTCAACGGTTCCTCACGCACCTGCTCCGGACTGGCGAAATCGGGCGTCATCAAGCTGTTGCCAGCGACCGTTTGCACCGGTTCGGCGCGACTGAGCTCGGGAAGCAGCAGCTTGGCGATACCGAAATCCAGTAGCTTGGGTGTTCCGTCTTGGGTCACCAAGAGATTGCTTGGTTTGATATCGCGGTGGATCACCAGGTTGGCATGGGCGTAGTCGACTGCCGAACATACTTGCTGAAAAAGCTTCAACCGCTGGTCGATGGTCCATCGGTGCTTATCGCAGTAGCGGTCGATGGGCTCGCCGTCGATAAGCTCCATGACGAAGTAAGGCTCGCCGCGACGGCTGGTTCCGTGAGCCAACAAACGGGCGATGTTCGGATGGTGGAGGCGGGCCAGGATTTCGCCTTCCTGCATCAGTCGCCGCTCGGTTTCTCGAGTCGCCAGACCGCGCCGCAGGAGCTTGATGGCAACGTCCTGCCTGGGCTCTTGCGGCAACCTGCCGAGGAATACCGAGCAGAAGCCGCCGCTGCCGATCTGACTCACCACCTCGTAGGGGCCGATACGATCGGGAAGCTGCTCTAGGGCACCGAAAATCGCAGTTTCGACGATGCCGCCGATCTCAGCGCTCGATTGGCGAGCCGCCAGGAGCATGCCTTCAACTTCATCGATCAGGTCGCATCCTTCGGCGCGCTGAGCCTCCAGAAAGGTTTGCCGCTCGGCACCGACGAGCCCCCTCGCCTGATGGAACAGTGCCTCGACGAGCTGCCATCGTGCGGCATCCACGGCGGGTCTCGACCTAGTGCGCCATTTGGCGAATCTCGCAAGCCAACCAAGCTTTGGCGGCTTGGAAATCGCGTTCCACCGTGGCGTGGGAAATTTCCAGAGTCTCAGCGGTTTCCTCGATGGTCAGACCGGCAAAGAACCGGAGCTCGACCACCTGGGCCTTGCGCGGGTCAAACTTAGCAAGCGCCTCCAACGCTTCGTCCAGAGCCAGGATGCCGGGGGGTTTGTCGACGACGGTCAGCTGAGCGCTGTCCAACGACAAGTGAGGAATGCCGTAGCCACGCTTGTCACTCTTGCGTTGGCGCGCCAAATCCACCAACACTCGGCGAATCAAGCGGCCGGACAAGGCGAAAAAATGCCGCCGGTCTTGCCAATCGACATCGGTTTTGAGCAGTCTCAAGAAGGCCTCGTGCACCAAGCCCGTGGTCTCCAGCGGGACATGCCGTGACTCCTTCTTGAGCGCCCCGCTGGCGATCCTCCGCAGCTCCCCGTAGATCAACGGAGTCAGCTGCTCGAGTGCCGCAGGATCACCCGCCGTCCAGCGACGCAGAAGCCCGGTGACCTCTTCGGGCAAATCTTCGCGAGGCTCCCCTACAAACACGGGCCCGTCGGTGGTCATGGACCTGGAGGCGCCGACGGTGCGACATGGCCGAGAACCCCTCGCACATCGTCTCGACGATCAGTAGTGAGGCGGCGGCGTATTGTGGGGTTCCATCTCATCTTGAGGCTCGAGCTGTGCACTTTGGAGGTGACGAAGCTTCTTTTCGAGTATTTCGACGCGCAGTGCAAAAGCCTGCACCACCTCATCAAGATCGCTGAGCAGCTTCTCTTGATAGGCCAACCGTGTCTCAAACTCTATGGTGCGGTCTTCCATGGCGAGAGTGTAGCAGCTCCGTTGGATCCGCCCCCAGAACACGGCGGTTAGCTAGCCAGCCAAACCCACCCGCCAGCGACGGTACAAATCCTCGCTCATCCCAACATCATAGGCCTCAGGACCGTCCAGCCGGGTGAGCTCCTCAGGCAAGGTCGCCAGCTGCTCCGCCGCCTTCCGGCGAATGGCTTCCAGGCCGGCTTCCGGACGCACCGGCTCTCCCCGTCGCAGCACCGGTTGTAGCAGGTCCTCGCCGTCCAGGTCGGCGGCGAGCACGAGCCGGCTGCCCTCCCGGTGACGCAATCCAACGGCCGGCACCAGCTCTTGCTTGGCGTCGTAGAGGACATCGGCGACGGGCTGGCCTTGGCGGTGGAAACGCCGCACTTGCTGCTCGCCGGGCAGGGAGCTCTTGATGGCCTCTTGGGAGATCTTGACGCGGTCTTGCAGCCGCCCCGCGGCATCGGCGACGGCGGCCAGCTTGTAGACGCCGCCGAGGGCCCCTTCCCCACCGCCGGTGACCAGGCGAGTACCGACGCCCCACACATCGATGGCGGCACCGGCCGCTTCGAGGGCGGCGATGCGATGCTCGTCGAGCTCGTTGCTGGCCACCACCTTGGCGTCGTGTAGACCGGCGGCGTCGAGCTTCTGGCGGGCCAGGTGGCTGAGGCTCACCAAATCGCCCGAATCCAAACGGACGCCGGCCAGGCGATGGCCCCGCTCCTTCAAATGTCGAGCCGCCTCGATGGCGCGATCGATACCCCGCACCGTGTCGTAGGTGTCCACCAGCAGGGTGCAATTGTTGGGCATGGCGTCGGCATAGGCGAGAAACGAGGTGAGCTCGTCGTCGAAGCTCAATACCCAGCTGTGGGCGTGGGTGCCCATGGCCGGGATGCCGAAACGCCGCGCCGCCCAGAGGTTGGAGGTGCCGACACAGCCGCCAACGTAACAGGCGCGGCTGGCCGAGTGGCCACCGTCGAGCCCTTGGGCCCGCCGCAGGCCGAAGTCCAGCACCGGCTTGCCACCCGCCGCCCGGCAGACGCGGCTCGCTTTGCTGGCGATCAAGGTCTGAAAGTTGATCAGCGTCAACAAGGCCGTCTCGACCATTTGCGCCTGCCATAGGGGGCCCCGCACCCGCAGCAGCGGAGCGTGGGGAAAGACCACCGTGCCCTCCGCCACGGCGTCCACATCGCAAGTGAAGCGCAGATCCCCCAGGGCGTCGAGGAAGTCGGAGGCAAAGAGGCGCCCACCGTCGTTGCCCCGCAAGGTCTCCAAATAGCCCAGATCCTCGGCGGAGAAACGCCAGGCGGCCAGGAAATCCAGGGCGGTCGCCAGACCACAGGCCAAGGCGTAGGAGCCGCCGAAGGGGGCACGACGGAAGAACAAATGGAATACCGCCGACCGCTCCGCCATGCCATGACGCCAGTAGCCCGCCGCCATGGTCAGCTGGTATAGATCGGTGATCAGGCCGGTCGAGACGGACTCGGCGCGTCCCCCACCGCCGCCTTCGGTGGCCTCATCAAACATCGATCGCACGGTCTGCCTCCTCCTCCAGCCAGCGGTCTTTCAAGGCGTCGAGGGCATCGGCTTCCTCCAACCGTCCTCGTTTGCGGGCCCCGGCCCCATAGACCTCGATCTTGGCACTAAGCATGGCCAAGGTCTGGCGTCGGTCCTCGCCTCGTACGGCGGCATTGGCCAGGCTCTTGCTGAGGGCTTGGATGCGATAACGATCGAGGGCCGGGGTGCGACGGGACAGCTGATCTTGGTGGCCGCCGTGCTTGATCACCAAGGGCTCGTCGACGTAGAGCACTGGTAACTCGGCGCAGAGGCGTAACCATAGGTCGTAGTCTTCACAGGCGGGTAGGCTTTCGTCGAACCCCCCGAAGCGCTCGAAGACGTCGCGTCGGATGAGCACCGCCGACGGCGAGATGGCGCACAGGGGCAAACAGTGCTGGTAGATCCAGCCTCCCTCTTTGGCATGGCGGCGCCGGGGGTTGACCCGCCGACCGTTGCGGATCCAGATTTCATCACAGTGACAGAGGTCGAAACTCTGCCCTCCGTCCTGGGCTTCCCCGAGGGCAGCCATTTGACGCTCCAGCTTGTCGACCTGCCACAGATCGTCGGAATCGAGGAACGCCAGCCACTTCCCCCGGCTCGCTCCGATGCCGACATTGCGGGCGGCGCTCACCCCCCGCTGCCCTTGCCGCAGGATGCGACAACGGGCCCGGTCGGCGTCGCCCCAGGCGTCGCCCGCCAGCATGGCGGTCAAGGCATTCGCCGTGCCGTCGTCGGAGCCGTCATCCACCACCAGCACTTCGAGGGGCTCTAAGGTCTGACGCAGCACCGAGGCCACCGCCTCCCCCACCCGCGGCCAGCGATTCCAGGTGGGGATGATCACCGAAATGGATGTGGCCTCGTTGCTCATCAGCTAGCTCCCTTCCCGATTTTCCAAGATCGGTGCCAGCGGAGGCCCCTTGGTGCGAGCAAGGGGCGAGCGTGTTTGAGCTTGTACAGCATTGGATATCCGGTAAAAACTTGACCAGCAACAGTTTATGACACCCCTAGAGGGCCCGGCGAGCTCGGAGCCCCGGCCGAGCCCAATGGGGCCTCCGCCCATCTCGAGCCATTCCTGAATGGACACCAGCTAGGCCTTGGACGGCACGATCTTTGAACGGATTCGACTCAAGGAACCGCGGCGTCCCAGCCGGTGACGTCGCCGACCTCGAAGCCATCCAAGAACAATTCCCCCACCGCGACTTCGTCCGCCCCGATGTCCACCGACGCTCCGTTGCGGCGGGGTCCGCCGTCGAGATCCCTTTCCTCCACCGTCGGCAAATAGGCCGGATCTCCGGCGTCGATGGCCGGCGAGCCCGCCTGCAAGTGGACATTGCCGTTGGCGGCGTCCACCAACAGCGGCTCGGCGTTCAAGGAGTGGGCATCGTTGCCGGTGCCGCCTTGCCAGCCGGAGAAGCCCCCGAAGTCCACACCGTTGAGGCTGAAGAGTCCATTCTCAACCCCATCGGCGCTGAAGTAGAGGTTGTGGTCGAAGCTGTTGTCGACACTGCTGCCGCTATCGAAAGAGCCAATGAAGGCGTTCTCCGGCCCGGCCACCACCAAGTTGTTGGCCAGCACGTTGTCTTCGGCGAACTGAATCCAGATCTCGCCGACGCCGCCGCCGGGAAAGTGTGTCCCTTGGCCGTTCTTGCCCACCGTATTGTTGTGGTAGAGGGTATTGCCGCGAAAGACGTTGTTGTTGGCCCGGCCGACGGTGGACTTGTAGCCGCCGAAAATGATGCCCACTTTTTCATTGCGGCGCAGCACGTTGTTGCGCACCGTAATGTTCTCGGTGAGCAATCCGGCGTTCTCGGCGCCGATCTCGATGCCCAAGTCACAACCCACCACCAGATTGTTTTCGATGACGATGTCGCGACCGCCGTCGACGTAGATGCCCGCCGCATACCCGTCGTCGTAGATGCTGTTGGCCCGCAGCACGGTATTGCCCCGTACCACCCCTTCCCGGGCCACCAAGGTGGAGTTGGGTTGGATGCTGGTCTCGCCGCCGATCATGTCGATGCCGATGTTGTTGACGTCACGCACCAGATTGCCTTCGATCAAGAAATTCCGCACGTTGCCGTTGAGGGTCAAGGCTTCGCTGCGGGCCGGCTCGCAGTCGTAGATTTGGTTGCCGGTGATGCGCAGATCTTCGAGGGGCTGCGGCTCGGTGCCGTAAACGGTGATGCCCATGGCGTGGTCGCCGCGGATATCGTGCATGATGTTGTCGTCGATTTCGATGTTCTGGCCGGAACCCAGGATGCGCACGCCGGAGCCGTCGTTGACGTTCAAATTGTTGCGCAGCTCGAAACCCCGCACCCGCACATGGCTGCGGTTGTCGATCAACACCATGTTGGCGCCATTGACCCCCGTGCCGTCGAGGACGGGACGAGCCCCGGGGGCGGCGTCGAGGGCGATGACGTTACCCACCGTGCCACTGCGCGGAAAGCTCACCTTCTCGAAGTAGGTGCCCGCCGCCACCTCGACGACATCGCCGGGTAGGGCGGCGTCGAGGGCCCCCTGAACGGTCCCGAAGTCCGCCGGCACTTGCAAGGTGGCTGCCTGGGCCGCCGGGCCCACAAACCAAGCCAAAACAAGGGGGCACCCCAACCGCCAAGCGAGGCCTCGCCAAGCGGAAACTTGCCCGGCCGTCGGTTGCGCCGGTTGCGAAACGCGAGATCGTCGTCTAGGCGTCATTGCAGGCACTCCGTGAAAAAGTTGTCGAGGGCTTGCCATACCTGATCTCGGCCCAGCAAATCATTGTGCCCTACACCTCGCAGGGCGAGGAAGCGGGGCGAGGTGGGGGCATGGGTCTCGAGGCTGGCGACCAAACGCTCGGCCTGCGCCAGGGGGATGAGATCGTCGTCGGTACCGTGCACCACCATGATGGGACAGCGAGAGTGCGCCAAGGCGGCGGCGGAATCATAGGAGTCGGGTACCCCCACCGCCGCCAAGAAGGGTGTGAAATGAACCTTGGCCAAGGACGCGAGATCGTTCCAAGGGCTGAGCAGTGCCAAAGCCACCGGTGCGTCCTGCCCCCGGTCGACCAAACGCCCGGCCAACTGCGCCGCCACCGCCGCCCCCAAGGACCAGCCCATGAGCAGGCGCTGAGCCTTGGGCTGGTCCCTCCCCAAGGCCTCCCAGGCCGCCTCGGCCGCCGCCGTCAAGGACGCCTGGCTCGGCTCGCCGCCGCTGCGCCCATAGCCGGGATAGTCGATCGCCAAGCAACCGATGCCCATCCTCGCCAGGGAGCGGAAGAGACCCCCGAGGCGCACGGTTTCGAGATTCTCGCCGTTGCCGTGCAAGAACAGGAGGCAGGCGTCTTGGCCACTGCGGTGCTGCTCGGCAGGGGGGTGCCACCAGGCGCTGACCGGGTGTCCTATGGCCTCGACGGCGACTTGCCGCAACGGTGTCGGCGGCGGCGACGGCACCGGGATCGGCGGCGCTGGGTAAAGGAGTTGGCGCAGCATGGCTTCAAACATTCTCAGGCTCCAGGCAACGGGGAATTCTGGGGACCGTCGGCGGGTTGGAAGGTTGTCCCCGCCCACGCCGGCCCCGTCGGCACGGCGCTCGAATGGCCGCAACGGGGTGCGATCATACTCGATCGATACCGTGGGATCTCGCCATGGGATCTCGCCGCCTCATCCAGCGGTCGGGACGCGACGACGGGAAGGCGTTGTTATACTGCCCGCATACGGCGACCGCTCGCCGTCTCCGCACTCGAGGACCGATTCTTTCTCAAGCGATTTGTTGCCACGACGCCCGAAGGCGTTTCGACCGAAGATTTTGGGCGCCGTTGGTTTGTCCCGGCGTCCCTTGCAAGGAGTATCGAACGCAATGTCCGACCGCCCCGACGACAACCCAGAAGCACCTCAGCACCACCGTGTCGTGATCATCGGCACCGGCCCAGCGGGTCTCACCGCCGCCCTCTACAACGCCCGAGCCGGCCTGGAGCCCTTGGTGCTCGAAGGTTTGCAGCCCGGCGGTCAGCTGACCATTACCACCGACGTAGAGAACTTCCCCGGTTTCCCCGAAGGTATCTTGGGCCCAGAGCTGGTCAACAAGATGCGCGACCAGGCGCAGCGCTTCGGCGCCGTCGTCAAATTCGAGGAGGCCACCTCCGTCGACCTCTCCGAGCGTCCTTACAAGGTCGCCAGCGACGATGCCAAGTACACTGCCGATGCCCTGATCATCGCCACCGGCGCCAGCGCCAAGCTGTTGGGCCTCGAGGCGGAAAGCCATTTGATGGGGTATGGCGTCTCCGCCTGTGCCACCTGCGACGGCTTCTTCTTCAAGGACAAAGAAGTGGTGATCATCGGCGGCGGCGACTCCGCCATGGAAGAGGCGGTCTACCTGACCCGCTTCTGCACCAAGGTCACCGTGGTGCACCGTCGCGACAGCCTGCGGGCCTCGAAGATCATGCAGGACCGCGCCCTGGCCAATCCCAAGATCGCATGGCAGTGGAATCAACAGCTGGTCGACATTTTGGGCTCGCGGGAAGATGGCGTGCATGCCGTCAAGCTGCGCGATACGGTCACCGGCGAGATCACCGAATACCCGACCCAGGGTGTTTTCATGGCCATCGGTCATCAGCCCAACACGGCCCTCTTCAAGGATCAGTTGGCGATGGATGCCACCGGCTATTTGATCGTCAAGAGCCCCTCCACCCACACCGCGCTGGAGGGCGTTTTTGCCGCCGGCGATGTCATGGACCCGATTTATCGCCAGGCGGTGACCGCCGCCGGCACCGGCTGCGCCGCGGCCATCGACGCCGAACGCTGGCTGGAGGCTAACGACCTATGAGCAAGAGCAAGGCCGCAAGCCGGCCGCAAACCCTCGGCCAGCTCAAGGCCAGCGGCTATCGCAGCCGCACCGTGCGTCAGGAGCTACGGCACAACCTCAAGACCAAGCTAGCGGCCGGTGAGCCCCTGTTCCCGGGGGTCCTGGGCTACGAGCGGACGGTCATTCCAGGCTTGATCAACGCCGTGCTGGCGGGTCACGACATGATCCTCCTCGGCCTGCGTGGTCAGGCCAAGAGCCGCCTGTTGCGCTCCTTGACCCAGCTCCTGGACGCCGAGATCCCGGTCTTGCGGGGTTGCGAGCTCAACGACGATCCCTTCGATCCGGTATCGGTGCCCGGTCAGAAGATGGTGGCCGAGCTCGGCGACGACGCCCCCGTCGATTGGCTGCCACGGGAAATGCGCTACAACGAAAAGCTGGCGACGCCGGATGTCTCCATCTCCGATCTCTTGGGGGATATCGATCCCATCAAGGCGGCCACCCAGCGACTGACCTACGCCGATCCCGAGGTCATCCACTTCGGCATCGTCCCGCGCACCAACCGCGGCATCTTCGCCATCAACGAGCTGCCCGATCTGGCGCCGCGAATCCAGGTGGGTTTGCTCAATATCCTCGAGGAGCGGGATTTGCAAATCCGGGGTTTTCCCATCCGCATTCCCCTCGACATTCTCCTGGTGTTTTCCGCCAATCCGGAGGACTACACCAATCGAGGGACCATCATCACCCCCCTCAAGGACCGCATCTCGTCGCAGATCCTGACCCACTATCCCGTGGATGTGGAGACCTCCGCCGAGATCACCCAGCAGGAAGCCTGGACCGAACGCCAAGTCGACGGCGAGACGCCCTTGAAGATCCGCATCCCCGAGGCGGTGCGTTTGCTGATCGAAGAAATCGCCTTTGTGGCCCGGCAATCGGACTTGGTCGATCAGGCCTCCGGGGTCAGCGCTCGCATGCCCATCTCGGCCCTCGAGCTGTTGGTCTCCAACCTGGAGCGCCGCTCCCTGATCACCGGCGACTCGCCCGTCTACCCACGGGTCTGCGATCTGCAAATGTTGCTACCGGCCCTCACCGGCAAGGTGGAGATGGTGTACGAAGGTGAGCAACAGGGCAGCGAGGTGGTGGCGCGGACGCTCATCGGTCTGGCGGCCAAACGCTTCTTCGACAGCCGCTTCCCCAAGGTGGAGCGCGGCGTCGGCTCCGGGGGTGAGGACGACATCGGCCCGTGGTCGGAGATGGTCCACTGGTTCGCTGCCGGCAACCAGGTCAACCTTGCCGACGATCTACCCTTCGCCCAGTACCGTGAGCAGTTGGACGCCGTGCCCGGGCTCCTCGATCTGGCCGAGGGCGTGGCGAGCACGGAAGGTGCCAGCGACGACGCCGAGGTCGCCTTCTACGCCGAGCTGGCCCTGGAAGGATTGCATCAGCATCTCAAGCTGGCCCGCGAGGACCTGGACAGTCAGGTGAGTTACAAAGAGATGGTCAAGTTGCAGTTGCTCAACCCCAACCGCCGCCAACGCAGCCCCTTCGACGACGACGACCAACTCCACTGATCCGCCGCAGCCCGGAGGCAACCCAAGACGATGCGACATCGTTACAGCTATCTGGATCCGCAGCTCCTGCAGCAGCTGCTGCAGGGGCTCAACCTCGAGAACGTATTCAATCAGCTCATCCTGGCCAGCGGCGGTGATGTCGAGCAGGCTAGGGAGTGGATGCGGTATCTACAGCAGCAGGGCTACCTCCCCGAAGGCCTCGACCTCGACGCCTTCTTCGAGCAATTGCAGGAGCAACAGGTGGTGGCCCCCGACGGCGAGGGCACCTTGCAGCTCACCGGCGTCGGCGAGCGGCGCATCCGGCGCAGCGCCTTTGATGAGATCTTTCAGCAGATGCGGCGCGGCGGCCCCGGCTACCACGCGGTGCAAGCCGCCGGTGACGGTGTCGAGCGGCTACCGGAGACACGACCGTTTCGCTTCGGCGATGAGCTGCACAACATCGACATGGTGCGCTCGTTTCACAACTCGTTGAAGCGCAACGAGGGGGTCCTCAGCCTCAGCGAGGAGGATCTCGAGGTCCACGAGACGGAGCACTTGACCTCCTGCGCCACCATTGTGGCCATCGACATCAGCCACTCCATGGTGCTCTACGGCGAGGACCGCATCACCCCGGCCAAGAAGGTGGCCCTGGCCCTCACCGAGCTGATCCAGAGCAAATACCCCAAGGACCACCTCGGGGTCATCCTGTTCGGCGACTATGCAGAGGAAGTGCCCTTGCGGGACCTGCCCTACATCGCCGCCGGTCCCTATCACACCAATACGCGGGACGCCCTGCGGCTGGCCAGGGGATTGTTGTCGCGCCAGAAGCAACCCAACAAGCAGATCTTCCTGATCACCGACGGCAAACCCTCGGCCATCTCCGAAGGCGGCGAGATCTACAAGAACCCCTTCGGCCTCGACATGAAGATCGTCAACTTGACCTTGGAAGAGGCGGACATGTGCCGCCGCCAGCAAGTGATCATCACCACCTTCATGATCGCCACCGATACGATGCTCAAGAGCTTCGTCGAGAAGATGACCCAGATCAACCGCGGACGGGCCTACTTTGCGTCCCCCAATAATCTCGGCGAGTTCATCCTCGCCGACTACATCCGCAACCGTCGCAAACGGGTCCGCTAGGATACTAACGGGTCCGCTAGGACACTAAGGAGCCTCGATGTCGCCCTTGAAACAAATCTTTCTCGCTTTGGCCCTGGTTGGGGTCGCCGCCGTCCCGGGCCTGGCCGAGGAACCCGTGCGTCGCTTCGAGCAGAAGGTCTTTGCCGGCGAGGTGCACACCCTGGAGGTCGACCTCGGGGTCGGCAATATCGACATCGAAGGCACCGATGGCCGCGATGTGGAGATCAACATCGAGCTTTTCTGCGTGCGTCAGGATGCCGTCAAGTGTCAACGCCGTGCCGAACGCATCGAGCTGGTGCCACGGCGCAACAAGGGGCGTTTGAAGGTTCGCCTCAAGGGCACGCCGCGGGGACGAGCCGGTGGGGTTTCCGCCGATATGGTGCTGCGCATCCCTCGGCGACTGGGCATCGAAGTCGACCTCCAGGGGGGTAACTTGGTGGTCTCGGGTCTCAGCTCCCACATCGAGGTGGATGTGGCGGTGGGCGATGTCGACCTCAAGGGCCAGCAGTCCGACGTCGCCAAGGTGAGCGCCTCCGTGGCGGTGGGCAAGGCTGATCTTTGGCTCGGCGAGGGGCACATCCAAGGCACCGGCTTTCCCCGGTCCCTCAAGTGGCAAGGCAGCGGTGAAGCCGAGTGGGAAGTGGACGTCGGCACCGGGAACGTCGCCATCCACCTGCAATAAGACTCGCGCCGCGGCCTCCAACAGGGGGCGTCGGCCCACCCGTTGGTCCATGGAGCCGGTCCCTTGCGACAACGATTCCTACGCCTGACCGCTATCAACATCTTGGCCAACGTCACCGTTCCCCTGGCGGGGTTGGTGGACGCTGCCATGCTCGGTCATCTACCGGACATCCGCTTCCTGGCCGGGGTGGCCCTGGGGGGCGTCGTCTTCGACCTGCTTTATTGGTCGTTCGGCTTCCTGCGCATGTCAGCCACCGGCCTGACCGCCCAGGCCATGGGGGCCGGTGATTCTGCGGCGGCGGAACGCATCCTGCAGCGGGTTCTGCTCCTCGCCCTGCTGAGCGGCGGCCTCATCTTGCTGCTGCGGGGTGTCATCGCCGACCTCGGTTTTGCTCTGCTGGCCGGCGAGCCGCAGGTGGAAGCCGCCGCCCAGACCTATTTCGCGGCCCGCATTTGGGGTGCCCCCGCGGTGCTGGCCAATCTGGCTTTCATCGGTTGGTTCCTGGGTCGCGAAGAGCCTCGGCTGGTGCTGGCCATGACCTTGGTCGCCAGCCTTGGCAACATCGCCCTCGACTACCTCTTCATCCTGCGCCTCGACCTGGCGGCCCAGGGGGCCGGATTGGCCACTATGCTGAGCCAATACGCCATGTTTGCCTTGGCCCTCGCCTTCTATCGCCGACGTCGCGGCGCCGCCCCTTGGAGCTGGCCGGAGATTCTGCAACCGGGGCAATGGGCGTCCCTGCTGCGCTTGCAGCAGGACATCTTCATCCGCACCCTGCTGATCGTCGGCAGCTTCGCCGCTTTCACCGCCGCCAGCGCCCTTTTCGGCACCGTAGTCCTGGCCGCCAACAACCTGCTGATCCGTCTCCTGACCTTGGCGTCTCTGCTCATCGACGGCGTCGCCTACGCCACCGAGACCCTGGCCGGGCGTCTCTTCGGGGCCGGTGACGTTGCCGCCCTGCGTCGCCTGTTGCGCCTCGCCTTTGGGGTGAGCCTGACCTTTGCGGCGCTGTACGCCATTCCCACCCTGCTGGTCCCCGGTACGATTCTGGGCTGGTTGACCGACCATCAGCCGGTGGTCGCCGCCGGGGCTCGCCTCGCCCCTTGGTTGGTGGCCACTCTATTGATCGGCGCCTCCGCCTATGTGCTCGATGGCGTCTTCCTCGCCCTCGCCGCCGGTCGCCAGCTGCGCAATTCCATGTTGATCAGCTCGCTGGCCGTCTTCGCACCGATCGCCGCCGTCGCCGTGTGGCAACATCAGGTACACATCCTGTGGTTGGCGATGATCGCCCTGATGCTGGCCCGGGTGGTCACCTTGGCGGCGGCCCTACCGGGGGTCCTGCGTCAAGCCCCCTCACCCCAGTCGGCCTTGGAGGCGACGCTATGACTCTACCTGCGGCTACGCCGCCGAAATCGCTGACGACACTCCCCCTGCACGTCGTGCTGGTGGCGCCCGAGATCCCCTGGAATACCGGCAACGTCGGGCGGACGTGCGTCGCCACCGGCAGCCAGCTACACTTGGTGCGTCCCCTCGGATATTCCCTCGACGACAAAAAAGTCAAACGGGCCGGGCTCGACTATTGGCCCCACGTCGCCCCAAAGCTGTGGGACTCCTGGAATGCCTTCGAGCAGGAGCTGCCAGGGCTCGGGACGCCGTGGCTATTCTCCGCCGAAGCCGAGACCGACATCTGGCAAGCCGACTTCGAGGGCCCCACCGTGCTGGTGCTGGGTAGCGAAACCGCCGGCTTGCCCAGGCAGCTGCGGCAGAAGTATCGATCCCATCTGCTGCGGCTACCCATGGTCGAGGGGCCGGTGCGGTCTCTCAATCTGTCGACGGCGACGGCCTTGGCCGTCTATGAGGTGCTGCGGCAGCGTCGGGCTAGGCCTCTCCAGGAACCTTCCCACCACCCTTGACACCTTCCCTCTGCTCCAAGCCTGCGACCATCTCAGGATAGGCATGCCGCGCCAGCTCTTCCCCGTGCTCCAAGGCAACATAGCGATAGAGCAATTCCTTTTCATCGGCTTGAGGAAAGCGTTCCCGTAGCCCAGCCATGGCCAACTGGCGGGCGGTCTGCGACGCTTGCTCGACGATTCGGACTTTTTGCGCCGCTGTCATGCGGCGAAAGATGCGGAATTGCGCCGCTTCGGCTGCCGGGTCGGTATCCAACGCCATGCGCTGTCGATGGGGAGAGAGGTGGGGTGCTTGGGACGGTGGTCGGGGCATGCCGAACATTACCACGACCTCTCCAACCTCCTCCGGTGGCCGTCCGCGTCCTAGCCTTCGACCCGATCCACCAAACAGCTATAGCAGCCGGGCAAGGCATTGTGCAGATGAAGGTAAGCCACCTTCGGATCGGCAAAGAAGCTGCCGATGCGCTCCTTCAGCTCTTCCCCCGGCAGGACATCGGCAGCCCGCATCAGGCCCTTGGCGTTGTAGGCACGGACCGATATTTGCCGTCCGTGGACCACTTGCGGCAGCTCGCCGGGGGCCAGGTTGGCGGGCTGGGCGTTCTCCCGCACGTAGATCGGACCACTGGCCCGGTAGGGACTGTCGACGTCGTGGAATTCGTAGGCTAAGAGAATGACCGTCTCCCCCACCTCGGCGTCCTGGAGGCTCACCCGGCAGGGGTAGCCGGGTCTGGCCTCAACTCGGCATCGCCGAGCGCCGCGGGCTCGCAGGGCCTCGTCGCTGAGCTCAAACAGGGGTTGGAAGGTTTCGATGGGTAGGGGGGAAATCTGGAAAGGATGAACATTTGGCATCGCCGTCTCCTGGGTTGTTACCGTCTCCTGGGTTGTTACCGTCTCCCGGATCGTCACCGGGTCACCGGGTCACCGGGAGCGTATGGCGTAGGCGATGGCGGGTTCTATCCGCTTCTTGTGGTCAAATCCCGGGTCGACCGGATTTCAGCTTGGCGACGAGCCACAGGCCCGTCACCGCCAGCACGACGGCGGAGAGGGCGACGACGGAGGCGGTGGACAACAGGGACGGGCGGTCGAGAAGATTGGTCACGGCGCTGATCACCCCCCGCACACCGAGCAGCACGGCGATGACCACCACGGCCCCCAGGGCGAGGTTCTGGCCTGGGCCGTTGGCGGCATCCCCAAGCTGTTGCCGATCGTTCATCACCAGGAAGAGAAAGAGAGCCACCCAGGGCAGCAGGATTCCGTTGAGGGCTTGGGCGGCGATGATCGCCGGCACCGGGCGCACCTCCAACAGGCCGAAGGTGACCCCCGCCCCGAGCACGGCGAGCCACACCAGGCGGTAGCGCCAGGCGCCGTCGGCCCAGCGGAGATCCTCAGACCCTTTGTGGAACAGGCTACGGGCCGTCAAGGCGGCAGCCAGGGGGGCGGTGATGGCGGACGAAAACCCCGCCGCGAAGAGACCGAGGGCAAAGCAGGCGGGGGCCCAGGGGCCCAGCTCGCTGGCCAAGACTTCGGCCAAGCTTTCGAAGCTGAAGTCGCCGCCGACGGCGCTACCCACCACCACCACCGCCATGGAGATCAAACCGCCGAGGCCGATGGCCACCGCCAGGCCCTGGCGGGTATGGCGCAACTCTTGGCCCTGGGCCAGGCCGGAGCCCAGGAACAGGTTGTAGGGCACGACGGTGGTGCCCACCAGGCCGATGACCAGCAGGCCGCTGCCGTCGGGCAGGTGGGGCCACACCAGGCCGCTGACAAGCTGCGACAGGGGCGGCGCCAGGACGATGGCGGTGGCCAGGAAACCGGCCCCCATCATCGCCACCAGCAGGCTGAGCACAAGCACCACCTGGCGGCTGGAGCCGAAGCCCAGCAGCAGAGCAGCCGAGACGCCGCAGAGGACGGTCAGGATCTGCGGCGACAGATCGACCGCCAAGCGCGCACCGGCCACCCCGCCGAGGATGTTGCCCGCCTCGTAGGCGGCGCAACCCAGCAGGATGGCACCGAGGATCACCACCAATACCAACCAGGCGCCGAGGCCGTGGTCGAAATGCCGCCGCAGGGCCTCGCCGAGGGTACGTCCGGAGGTGATGGTCAGGCGGGCGCTGGCCTCTTGCAAGACGTAACAGGCCACGGTGGCGAAGACCAGGGCCCAGAGGAGGGTCAGGCCGTGCCCCGAGCCGGCCCGGGCGGCGGTGGTGACGGTGCCGGGCCCGAGGAAAGCGGCCGCGATGACGGCGCCCCCCACCCTGGCCCACCAGCCGCTCACGGTTCCTCGCGGCCCCATGCGCCTCCCCCCGGGGTCGCCAATACGAGACGGTCCCCCGCCTGCAGCTCAGCACGATCCATGCCCTCCAGGTCTTGGCGACTGCCGTCGCGACGCAGAATGTGCTGCTCTCCCACCGCCCCGTCACCGCCCCCTGCCATGCCGTAGGGTGCCACCCGCCGATGTTGCGACAGCAGCGACAGGGCTACCGGTTGTAGAAAGTGCAGCTCCCGCACGACGCCGTCGCCGCCGTGGTACCGGCCGCGTCCGCCGGATCCGTGGCGGATCTCAAAGCGTTCCAGACGCACCGGAAAACGGTGCTCCAGCACCTCCGAATCGGTGATCCGGGTATTGGTCATGTGGCTGTGCACGGCGCTGGTGCCGTGCCAAGTGGGCCCGGCGCCGCTACCGCCGCACACCGTTTCGTAGTAGCCGAAGGTGGCGTCACCGAAGAGCACGTTGTTCATCGTGCCTTGGCTGCAGGCGGCGAGGCCGAAGGCCAGCAGCAAGGTGTCCACCAGGCGTTGACTGGTCTCGACGTTGCCCCCCACCACCGCCGGAGCGCGCCGCGGGTCGTCGTCGAAGTGGGGTGCCAGGAAGCAGTCCGGCGGCACCTGCAAGGTGACCGGTTCCATCAAACCTTCGTTGAGCGGCAGGGGCTCGTCCAACAACAGTCGGAGCACGTAGAGCACGGCGCTTTGCACAATCGCCGGCGTGGCGTTGAGATTGCCGGGGTGGACCCCACCGCTGCCGCTGAAATCGAAATGGGCCCGGCCGTCGGCGACGGCGATGTGGACTTGGATCGGCGTGCCGTCGTCGAGCTCCTGGCGAGCTTCGAAATGCCGTTGGCCGAGCCGTTGCAGAGCGGCGCCACAGCGCTCAGCCGCCTGACGGCGCAGGGCCGCCATGAAATGCTGCACCGTCGCCGTCGAGGTGCGCCGGGCCAGGTTTTGGAGGGCGTCGACGCCCCGCTGATTGGCCGCCAGGGCGGCGTCGAGGTCCGCCAGGTTTTCGGCCACCGCCCGCGACGGATAGGGTCCGCTGCCCAAGACCCGCCGCAGCTCCGCCCACTGGGCCTCCCCACCCTGGACCAAATGGCGGGGACGGATCACCACCCCCTCGTCCGCCAGGCAGCGGCCGTCGGGGGGCATCGAGCCGGGGCGACAACCGCCGATCTCCGCATGGTGCGCTCGGCTGGCCACATAACCCAGTAGCTCACGATGACCCGGAAGCTGACGGCCCTCGATGTCGTCCCCCGTCGCCTCGGAAAACACCGGGTGGACGACGGTGACGTCCGGCAGGTGCGAGCCGCCGTAGCCGGGATGGTTGCTCACCACCGCGTCGCCGGGGGCCATGGTCACGGCCTCACGCAAGCGACGGACGCAGAGCCCGAGGGCTCCCAAGTGCACGGGAATGTGGGGCGCATTGATCACCAGTTGGCCGTCGGCGTCCAGCAGGGCACAGGAAAAGTCGAGCCGCTCGCGCACGTTGGTGGACAGGGCGGTGCGTTGTAGCATCTCCCCCATCTCTGCGGTGATGGCGGCAAAGCGATTGCTGAAGAGCTCCAGCTCCACTTGCGGCGGCGGCGACGTGGCGGCGATGCTACCCTCCTCGGAGGCCACCCCAGGGCTGCCCACGGACGAAGGATGGGGTGAGATGTCGTGGCTCAAGGCTTCGCTTTCTTGCCGCGGAGACACATCATCGATGGTTTGGGTCCTGAGCGCTGAGGGTTTCGAACGGTTAATATCGCGTTGTTGAGCACGGGGTCCATTACAATAGCAGGAGTCGTCGGAGCCGAACACCGTCGTTGGGGGAGCATGAAGCTCAAGTGTAAGAAATGCGGCGCCATCATCGTCGTGCCGCCGGAGGTCAAGAAGGCTCCGGAACCGAGGGTCGAGTGTCCGAGCTGTGGCGCGGGGTACCGCCTGCGCCGCGGCCCACAGACCTCTGCCCGTCCAACCGGCACACTGTCTTCCGCCGCCCGTCCGACCGGCCCACTGTCCAGCGTGCCATCCTCGCCCTGGAAGGAAACCCGGACGTCAATAACGCCGCCGGAGACGCCGCCAACCGGCGCTCCGAGCCCCGAGCCGAGCTCTCCAAGCGGCCTTGAGGAGCCCGACGACGATCAGCCAACCCAGCTGCTCAGCCCCTCCATGGCGGCCCGGCATCGCGTCAAGACGCCGGCGCCCGTTTCGGCCCCCCAGGCACCCGTTGCCGAGCCGGCCAAGACACCACCGGCAAGCAGCGGTGCCTCTCCACCCGTTGGCAGCGCCTTCTCCCTGCAAAGCACCCCCGGAGGTAGTTTCAAGCTGCAAGCCTTCGCGCCCGAGGACGTGCTGTCCGAGCGCTACCGCATCGTCCGCTTCCTCGCCCATGGCGGCATGGGGGAAGTCTATGAAGCGGAGGATCTGGAGCTCAAGCAGCGCCTGGCCTTGAAGACCATCTCCCCCGCCGCCGGGGCGACCCAGGATGTGGCCACCATCGATCGCTTCAAGCGCGAAATCGCCTTGGCCAGGGCGGTCACCCATCCCAACGTTTGCCGCATCTTCGATCTCGGGCAACATACCTTCGTCAATGCCGCGGGTCGGACGGAGCGCATCAACTTCCTCACCATGGAGCTATTGCAGGGGGAAACCCTGGCCGCCCGCCTGCGACGTCGCAAGCGCCTCAGCCCGGAGGAAGCTCGGCCGCTAATCAGCCAAATGGCCGAGGCCTTGGACGCCGCCCACCGGGCCAAGATCGTGCACCGCGATTTCAAGAGCGAGAACGTCTTCCTGGTGCCGGTGGACGATCGTTTCCGCGTGGTGGTGACGGATTTCGGCGTCGCCCGCGGTAGCGACGGTGCCGACCGCTTCGCCGCCCAGGTGACCGGTACCGGCATCGTCGGGACGCCGTCCTACATGGCACCGGAACAGGTGGAAGGCAAAGCCGTGACCCCGGCGGCGGACATCTACGCCTTCGGGGTGGTGATCTACGAGATGCTCACCGGCTGCCTGCCCTTCGAAGGGCCAACCCCACTTTCGACGGCGGTCAAGCGCTTGCAGGAAGCGGCACCGACACCCCGGATCCACGTCCCGGACATTCCCGCCCACTGGGAAAGGACCATCATGCGCTGCCTCGAACGGCAGCCCGAGGACCGCTTCACCAAGGCCTCTGAGGTAGCCGAGGCCCTGAGCTCGCCAAACCGTCCGCCGGTCGGCGGTCGTCAACCCGAGACTCCGGGGACCGGCACGGTAGGCATCCCGGTAGCGCCGCCAGGCCCGACATCGACCCTGACGACGGCAGCGTCCGTCGGGGCGCCGCCGGCTACACCCGAGCGTCCCATGCGACCACCGACCACCGCCTCGGTGGCCGTGGTGCGGGCCGACGATGGCGGTCGCCAAAAGACCCTGGTGGCCGTCCTGGCGCTGGTGCTGCTGATTTCCGCCGGGCTCTTTTTGTTCAATCGCTTCAAGGACCAAGAACATCGCCTGGTGCCCCGCCGGGCCGTCGCCGTCCTGGGTTTCAAGAATCTCACCGGCCAAGGAGACGCCGATTGGTTGTCCACCGCCTTGACGGAAATGATGGCCACCGAGCTCGGCCGGGGTGAAGCTCTGCGCTCGATCAGCAGTGAGCAGGTGGCCCGGGTGCGTCAGGAGATGGGGATCGACGATGTCAGCGCCGTCGAGGCCCAGCAGCTGTCCAGTATGCGCTCCCTGCTGGCTTGTGACTTTGTGCTCACCGGCTCCTACACACGCCTCGGCGACGGCGACAATGGCCTGCGCATCGACCTCAAGTTGCGCGATGCCGCCCTCGATACCGCCGTCGCCACCGCCAGTCGGCAGGGGGCGGAGGCCGACCTCTTTCCGATGATCGCAGAGCTGGGGGAAGAGGTCCGGGGCGCCTTGGGCATCGGCAAGACGGGCCAGGATACCTTCGCCGGTCTGCCCCAGGACGGCGAAGCCTCGAGACTCTACGCCGAGGCGCTGGAGGGGTTGCGGGGCTCCGATCCCGGCGGGGCTCGCCAATTGTTGCAGCAGGCGGTGAGCCGAGAGCCCACCAACGCCCTGCTGCACTCGGCCCTGTCCAGCGCCTGGGAGGCGGAAGGGTATCGCGCCCGGGCAGCCCAGGCCGCCGAGCGGGCCTTCGAGCTATCGAGCCAACTACCGCAGGAAGATCGCCTGGTGGTGGAGGGTCATTTCCGCGAGCTACAGGGCGATTGGCAGGCCGCTAGCACCATTTATAGCTCGCTGTGGGATTTCTTCCCCGATGACCTGGACTACGGTCTGCGCCTGGTGGCGGCGGAAAACAACGCCCGGCGCCCGGACTTGGCTTTGGCGGCCATCGATCGCCTGCGCACTCTGCCGGTTCCCCTGTCGGAAGATCCGCGGATCGACCTGGCGGAGGCCACCGCCGACGCCCTTCTGGGTGATCTCGGCGCACAGTTAGAGGCCGCTGACCGTGCCCTGCAACGGGCCGACGCCCTGGGGGCCAAGCTGTTGTCGGCGCAAGCGCAGATCGCCCGTTCCCAGGCCCTGCGGCGACTCGGCCGCATGGACGAAGCGGCCCAAGCGGCGACCTCGGCGCAAGATCTGTACCGCAACCTGGAGCACCAGGCGGGGGCCGCCATGGCCCAAACCGCCCTCGCCAACGCCCTGGCCGAAGGCGGTGATTTTGACGCCGCCGCCGGTCATTATCGCCAAGCCATCGAGACCCACCGCGCCATCGGCGATCGTGCCACCACCGCTTCATTGCTCAACAACCTGGCGTTGGTCTTACGCCAGAAGGGGGACCTGGAGACGGCCCAGGGTTTATACCGGGAAGCGGTGGCCATTTACCAAGAAACCGACAATCGCCTCGGCCTGGCCAATACGGAGAACAACCTCGGCGTCTTGCTGGTGGGCCGCGACCAATTGGCCGACGCCCTGGGTCGTTTCGAGCAAGCCAAAGTAGTCTGGGAAGAAGCCGGGGATCGGGCCATGCAGGCCTACGCCCTCAACAATCTGGGGGCGGTGTCGGCCCTGCAAGGCAAACTGTGGGAAAGCCGTACCCTGCATCAGCAAGCCCTGGACATTCGCCAGGCCATCGACCAGCCCACCGGCCAAGTAACCTCCCTCACCAACCTGGCAGGCCTGCAGCTCGACCTGGGCGAGCTACAAACAGCGCAGGAGCTCCTCGAGCAGGCTGGCGAGGTGGCGGACGGCATGAAAGATCGGGCCGGCCAAGCCGAGGTACTGAGCCGCCAGGCCGCCCTCGACCTACAGCGGGACCAGCTCGACAGCGCCCAACATGCCGCCGAGCAAGCCTTGGCCCTGCGTCAGGAGCTGCTACAGGAGCGCCAGGTCGACGACGTCCGTCTGCTGCTGGCCCGCATCCTAGAGGCCCGCGGCGAAGCTGCCGAAGCCGAGGCCATGGCCCGTGACGTGGTGCGCCGCCTGCGGGCCGATCAACGTCCCGGCGAAACCGCCCTCGGGCTCGACATCTTGGCCCGCACCCTACTGGCCGGCGGCCGTGCCGCCGAGGCCCGGGACGCCATCACCGAAGCCCTGCTCTTGGCTTCCGACACCGAACGCCGCGCCGTCGGCCTGCAACTGGAGATCACCGCCAGCCTGGTGGAAGCCGCCAATGGCAGACCCAGCATCGCCCAAATGCAACGCCTCAGCGACTTGGAACGGCAGATCGAAGCCGACGGCTACGCCGGTTTGCGTCTCGAAGCCGCCCTGGCCGGAGCCCGTTTAGCCCAGCGAGCCGGACGCACGGAGGCCGCCGCACAGGGCCTGGCCAATGTCGAGGCAGAGGCCAGCGCCGCCGGATTTGAGCTGTTGGCCCGGCAGGCGCGGGAGATGGTGTTGGAGTGATCGGGTTGCGGGGTTTAGGTTTAGGGAGGCTGCGCCTCAGACCCTGAGCCATAAGCAGAAAATCCCCCTCCTCCCCACCTCGGGAACGATACCGGGCGCTCGCCTTGCCTCGACACCGCGAGGGTCACACCCCATCCTCAGAAGGCACTCCTGCCTAGTTGGGTCCCGCAAGAAGCCCGCTAGAATGCCCCGTCCCGGACTGAGAGCGGTACAATACCCTCGCCTTTTTTCGACTCCATAAAGATCACCTTCCCCATCCTCAGAGGACATTCCATGCAAGATCTTTTCTTCCGGCGACTCCCCTGCCTTCTGTCCTGCCTGCTCCTGACGCTGACGCTCGTTTCACCTTCCTTCGCCGACGAGGAGGGGGACGAACGGGCGGCCTATATCCGTGCCAACTACGCCAAGTTCGAGTACCAGGTCCCGATGCGCGACGGCGTCAAGTTGTTCACCAGCGTCTATGTGCCCAATGATCCCCATGGCCCGAAGAATGCCGACGGCAAGCTGCCGATCCTGCTTTTTCGCACGCCCTATAGCGTCCGGCCTTACGGGGCGGACCTCTACAAGGAAACCCTGGGTCCCAACCCCGAGTTTGAGCAAGAGAAGTTCATCTTCGCCTTCCAGGACGTCCGCGGGCGCAACATGTCAGAGGGCGAATTTGTCAACATGCGCCCCCATCGTGCGGTCAAGAAGGGGCCGGAGGACATCGACGAGAGCAGTGACACCTACGACACCATCGAGTGGCTGCTGGAGCACGTCGACGGCAACAACGGCCGGGTCGGTCAGTGGGGCATCTCGTACCCGGGTTTCTACAGCGCCGCCGGCATGATCGACTCCCACCCGGCGCTGAAGGCGGTGTCGCCACAGGCCCCCATCGCCGATTGGTTTTGGGACGACATGCACCATCACGGGGCGTTCATTTTGCCCTTGGCGTTCAATTTCTTCTCCACCTTCGGCCAAGCGCGTCCCGAACCCACCAGCCAACGGGCGGAGCCCTTCGAACACGGCACCCCCGACGGCTACCAGTTCTTCCTCGATTTGGGTCCCTTGAGCAACGCCAACGAACGGTACTTCAAAGGCGAGATCGATTTCTGGAACGAGATCGTCGCCCACCCCAACTACGACAACTTCTGGCAGTCACGGAACCTGCTGCCCCACCTGCGCAACATCAGCGCGGCGGTGATGGTGGTGGGCGGTTGGTATGACACGGAGGATCTCTACGGTCCGCTAAATATCTACCGCCAAGTCGAAGCCAACAATCCCCAGGCTTATAACGTCCTGGTGATGGGGCCATGGTCCCATGGCGGCTGGCAACGGACCAGCGGACGGGAGCTCGGGATGGCGGATTTCGGTTTCGATACTTCCGATTTCTTCCAGCAGCGGCTGCTGCAATTCTTCAACCACTTCTTGAAAGAGAGCGGCCCCCTCACCCTGCCGGAGGCTTGGGTCTTCGAGACCGGCGCCAACCGTTGGCGCAGCTTCGACGCCTGGCCACCCGCTGCGGCCAAGGAGAAGAGCCTTTACCTGCACGGCGACGGCAAACTGGCCTTGGATACACCGCCGAGCGCCGAGCTAACGGCCTCCTCTTCTTATCCCAGCGACCCCGCCAAACCGGTGCCCTACACCATGGAGATCACCAACCGCTGGGCTAAAAAGTACATGACCGAGGATCAGCGCTTTGCCGCTTGGCGCCCGGACGTGCTGGTCTTTCGCAGCGACATCCTGGAGCAAGACGTCACCCTCTCCGGCGCCGTCATGGCGGAGCTCTTCGTCTCCACCACCGGCACCGACGCCGACTGGATCGTCAAGCTCGTCGACGAGCACCCGGGGGAAATCCCCGGCTTTGAGGAAGAGGCCAAGAAAAACGAAGAGGCCGTGGACCTGGGGGGCTACCAAATGCTGGTGCGCGGCGAGGTGATGCGCGGCCGCTTCCGCAACTCCTACGAGACACCGGAACCCTTCGTCAGCGGCCAGGTGACCGCCGTCGATTTCGAGCTCCACGACATCCTGCACACCTTCAAACGGGGCCATCGCATCATGGTGCAAATCCAGAGCACCTGGTTTCCCTTCGTCGACCGCAATCCTCAGAAATACGTCCCCAACATCTTCGAGGCCCGCCCGGAGGATTTTGTGCCAGCGACCCAAACCGTCCACCACAGCCCGCAGCACCCCAGCAGATTGACCGTCAAGATATTGCCCTAATTCTAGAGGCACGCGGCGTGGTCCGCCCCTGCGGGCCGATCATCGTCATCTATATGACGAGAGACGGCACACCGTGAAGAGATTGCAACATGTTGAGTATTTCCAAGCCAACCCTCTACAAGTACTTTGAGGCGGTACGGGTGGGCAAGAGTCCCTCGCAGAGAAGACTAGACGCCTCATGACAGGCTGAATAGAGCTGCCCTGTGACGTGCAGCAGACAGGGCAAGCATCTTGGTTTCAGGGAGAATAATCGTAAGTAGGTTGCGATAGGCAGAGGGGCTGCGTTCCCGCTCGCAGAGAATCGGGTCAGGACTGTTACTGTCTCAGACTCGAAGTGTGCCATGATTCTGTGCACATTTTTCCGCAGCTTGTGCCCTGAAAGCAACCCGGGTTCGGCGCTGAGCCGAGGTACGAATGGACGCAGCATTCGTCTTCTGCGACGAGCTTTAGGTTCTCGACTTCCGAAGTGAACATCGACTTCCTAGGCTATCCGCAAGATTGGCGCCTGGCCACCCGATGTGCGTATTCTGAGTTGGGAGATTCGCGATGCCCACGTGTTCCCATTGCTCCACACCATGCCTCGACGGCACAACACTCTGTACGACCTGCAGCACGGCTCTGGAGCTTGCACGCGCCTCCCCACCTTTGGCCACCCCAGCTCCGGGCGGGTTGCAAGAGACTTCACCGGACACCGAAGGCCTGCATCGGCCCACCAACCCGTCTGAAGAGCCACGCTTCGAGCCGGGCACGATTCTCGCTGACCGCTACCGTATAGCCAACGTTCTCGGACGCGGAGGCATGGGCGAGGTTTATCGCGCCGACGACCTCGAGCTTGGCGATGTCGTGGCGCTGAAATTCCTGCCTGGCGAGCTCGAGCATGACAGGCGTCGCCTCGCCATGCTGCTCTCCGAGACGCGGATCGCTCGCACTGTGTCCCACCAGCACGTGTGCCGTGTGCACGACCTCGGTATCCATCGAGGCGAGCACGCTGGCGAGCTGCACTTCGTGTCCATGGAGTACATCGACGGAGAAGATCTCGCTTCGCTGCTGCGACGCATCGGGCGACTGCCGAGGGACAAGGCCCTCGAAGTCTCTCGCCAACTCTGCGCCGGCCTGGCAGCGGTTCATGCTTGCGGTCTTCTGCATCGCGACATCAAACCGAGCAACGTCATGCTCGATGGTCAAGGGCAGGTTCGGCTGACGGATTTTGGCCTGGCGATCGTTGATTCCGAGGCGGCCGGGCTGGGGGGGACGCCGGCCTACATGGCGCCCGAGCAACACACGAAGCAGGGAACGACGGTGCGCAGCGATGTCTATTCCCTCGGCCTGGTGCTCTACGAGATCTTCACCGGCGAGCGGGCCTTCACCGCCAAGTCCCCCCGGGAGTACGCCTGGCGCCATCTCCAGTACCAGCCCGAAACGCCGTCCAGCCACGTGGAGGATCTCCATCCTGGGATCGAGCGGGTCATCCTCGCCTGCCTCGAGAAGGTTCCTGAGCACCGCATGGCATCGGCAGAGGCGGTCGCCGAAGCCCTGGCCCAAGACGACGATGAGGGATCGGGAACCGTCGATCACTCGATCGGGCAAGGAGACGTGCTGCGTGCCTTGCTGCTCTGCGATCTGGTGGGAAGCACCGCCTTGGTCGAGAGGCTAGGCGATCAGCGGGCGGCCGAGCTCGGGGCCCGGCACGACCGACTGGCTCGGGATCTGCTGCTACGCCACCTGGGTCGCGAGATCGACAAGACCGACGGCTTTCTGCTGCTCTTCGAGCGTCCGATCCAGGCGTTGCGTTTCGCCCTCGACTATCACGAAGCGCTCGAGCGGCTCTCTCTCGAAGAAGGCTGCGAGCTCGAATCTCGGGTCGGCATTCATTTCGGCGGAGTGTGGCTGCGGGAGAATCTGCCGGCCGACGTGCGCCGCGGTGCCAAACCGATCGAAGTCGAAGGGCTGGCCAAGGCGGTGGCGGCACGCCTGATGTCGCTCGCCGAGGGCAGGCAGACACTGCTCAGCCAAGGGGCCTTCGACTTGGCCCGACGGGCGGCGGTTGGATTGGAGGAGGCAAAAGATCTGCGCTGGCTCGATCACGGGGCGTGGCGTCTTCACGGAGTCGCCGATCCTGTCGACATCTATGAAGTAGGACGCGAGGGGCAAGCGCCGCTCGAAGCACCCTCCGAGTCAGAAAAGGTGCGCCGACTGCTGATGCAGCCGCGAGTTGCGGGCTGGCGTCCAGCGCCGGGTCTCAGCGTGCCGGGGCGGCCCTACTGGCAGGTGAAGGAGAGGTTGGGAGTGGGAGGTTTTGGCGAGGCCTGGTTGGTCCAGCATGACAAGACCGGCGAGCCGCGATGCTTCAAATTCTGTTTCGACGCCGAGCGCTTGCGGGGTCTGCAACGGGAGATCACCCTTTTCCGACTGCTGAAAGAAGAGCTCGGTGAGCGCCAAGACATCAACCGTCTTCTCGACTGGAATCTCGACGAGGCGCCGTACTTCATCGAGTCGGAATATACCAGCGCCGGTGACCTGGTGCGGTGGGCCGAGAGTGAAGGTGGCCTGGCCCGGGTGCCTCTGGCAACGCGTCTGGAGATCGTGGCGCAGGTGGCGACTGCCCTGGCTGCGGCCCATTCGGTCGGGGTGCTGCACAAGGACGTCAAACCCTCGAACATTCTGATCCATAAGACCTCCGATGGGCGCCTTCAGGCACAGCTGGCAGACTTTGGCGTCGGACAGGCGACGGAGCAGGAGCGCCTCGCCGCGGCCGGCATCACGGTGTTGGGTCTGAGCCGTCGCAACCAAGGCGACACCTCGTCGAGCCAGACCGGTACCCAGCTCTACATGGCCCCGGAGTTGCTTGAGGGTCATGCACCGACGCTTCAGGCCGATATCTATGCGCTTGGGGTATTGCTTTACCAGATCGTCGTGGGGGACTTCGGACGCGCCCTGGCTCAGGGTTGGAAACGAGAGTTCGAGGACGAGCTACTGACGGGCGACATCGCTTCGTTCGTCGACGGCTCCCCCGAGCGGCGGCCCTCGAGCGCCCAAGAGGTGGCGCAACGTCTGCGAGGGCTCGAAGAACGGCGGCAGGAGCACCAGGCCGCCGAAGCCAGCCGGCGAGCCCACGAGACCTCCCGCCGCAGGCGTACGGTCTACAAGACGGTGGCCGCCACTGCCCTGGTGGCGCTGGTGGCAGTGTCGGTGTTGGCGATTTGGGCCCTGCGGGCCGGTCGCGAGGAGCGCCGAGCCCGAGAGACCACGGAGAGGGTGCTGGACTTCATGATCAGCGTCTTTGAGATCACCGATCCCTACAGTGAGGGGGACCCCGGAGAGAAGCGTGGGCAGAACATCACGGCCCGCGAGATTCTCGATCGAGGGGCTGAGCGCATCGACGTCGAGCTCACCGACGAGCCTCTGGTGCAAGCCCGATTGATGGATGCCTACGGCAGCATCTACCGCTCCTTGGGGCTTTATGAAAGGGCCCAATCGCTGTACGAGCGAGCCCTCGCCTTGAGGCGGGACTGGCTTGGAGCGGAGCACCCCGACACCCTGCTGACCATGAAGGGTCTAGCCAAAGTTCTTCATGCGAGGGGTGAATATGCCCAAAGCAAGAAACTCTTGGAGCAGACGTTGCAAGTCAGCAAGCGGGTGCTCGGCGCCGAACATCCCGACACGCTCAAGACGATGAAAGGACTGGCGAGCAGCCTCTCGACCCTGGGTGAGCATGCAGAGGCCAAGGGGTTCAAAGAACAAGTCTTAGAGATTCAAAACAAAGTACTCGGCGCCGAGCATCCCGACACGCTCAAGACGATGGGAGAGCTGGCGACCTACCCCATGGTTCTGAGCAATTTTGCAGCGGCCAAGCGACTCCTAGAACCCGTCTTGGAGGTTCAAACCCAGGTACTCGGCGCCGAACATCTTGACACGCTCATGACGATGGAAGGCCTAGCGATCAGCCTCTCGATGCTGGATGAGCATGCAGAGGCCAAGCGGCTTCTAGGAAAGGTAGTGGAGATTCAGACCCGCGTGCTCGGAGCCGAACATCCAAACACTCTCAGGATGATGTACAGCCTGACGATCAGCCTCTCGATGCTTGGGGAATATGCAGAATCCAAGCGCCTTCACGAAGAGATCCTGGAGATCCAAACCCGCGTGCTCGGAGCTAGACATCCCGACACGCTCATGACGCTAAGCAGTCTGGCGAACAGCCTCTCGATGCTGGGTGAGTATGCAGAATCCAAGCGCCTCCGCGAAGAGATCCTGGAGATTCAAACCCGCGTGCTCGGCGCTGAACATCCCCACTCGCTCATGACGCTAAGCAGCCTGGCGAACAGCCTCTCAAGGCTGGGTGAGATTACAGAAGCTAAGCGCCTCCGAGAAGAGATCCTGGAGATTCAGACCCGAGTGCTCGGCGCTGAACATCCCCACTCGCTCTGGACGATGAACGATCTGGCAGGCAGCCTCTCGGGGCTGGGTGAGATTACAGAAGCTAAGCGCCTCCGCGAAGAGATCCTGGAGATTCAAACCCGCGTGCTCGGCGCTGAACATCCCGACACGCTCAGGACGCTAAGCAGTCTGGCGAGCAGCCTCTCGGACCTCGGCGAGTATGCAGAAGCCAAGCGCCTCCGAGAAGGAATCCTGGAGATTCAGACCCGAGTGCTCGGCGCTGAACATCCCGACACGCTCAGGACACTAAGCAGTCTGGCGAGCAGCCGCTCGGACCTCGGCGAGTATGCAGAAGCCAAGCAGCTCCGCGAAGAGATCCTGGAGATTCAGACCCGCGTGCTCGGCCCTGAACATCGCAACACGCTCTCGACGATAGGCCGTCTGGCGAGCAGCCTCTCGGACCTCGGCGAGTACTCGCAAGCCCTTGAATTATTTGAGGAGTGTTTGAAGCTCAAGAAACGCGTCTACGGTGTCGATCACCCCTCGACGCTCTATTCGATGAATGCCATGGCGATGACTCTCAGCCGACAGGGCAAGCTTGATGAAGCCGAAGAGCTTCAACAAGAAGTACTGGCAACCGCTACAAAGACCGTCGGAAATAAGCATCGGCTCTCCTTGAGCTCCATGAAAAACCTGGGGGAAATCGTCTCGCTGCGCGGTGATTGGAGTCGAGCGAGGCGGCTTCAGGAAGAGACCCTCGAAGCCTATGAACGGGTCTATACACCTGACCATCAAATCACCCTAGAGGTGAAGATCGAGCTCACAGGGACGCTGTGGAAGCTGGGCGAGCTCGAAAGGGCGAAAGAGCTCGCCCAGGCAGCTGTCGAGAGGCTAGAGGCGAAGCTGGGATCCCGGCACGTCCTGACAAACCGGGCTGGCAAGAGATTGCTCGAGATCGCCATGCACGAGAACGACTCCGAGGCTGCCCTCCTTTGGACCGAGAAGCTACGCTGGCTCTCCGAGACCGACGAGCAGGACATCGACTCCGCCAAGCAACGAGAGATCCGCCGCTATGTGCTCGAGGTTTTACCTGAGCTGAAAGTTGCCTCTGATGATCACCAGAATTGAGAGGGGACATCGGTAGCCGGTTCGTCATCCAACGTAACCCCCGAAGAACCTTCCCCAGCACCGTCCCCGATATCTCCGGATACGACCAAGCTGGATGCCATCCAAGACGCTCAGTGTTCCTCCGTTGACAAGCCAGCGACCCATTCGATCTAGGGGGAAGTTATAGCAACAGCCTTGATCGTGCCCGAGGGCGTACAATAGGGTGAAACCTTGCAACTACCAACGGCAGCACCCCAAAACGCTGAGAAGCCCAAGATGCCGCCCCAAGCCACAGGAGATCCGCAAATGAGCAAGATCAACGACACCCCAACCGAATCCGGCGCTGAAGACAAAAGAACTCTGGGTCAGCGTCTCGATGCCCGGCTGGCGGAGATCGACAGCGGAATCCAAGCCCTCGAAGAACGGGGCAAGAAGCTCAAAGAAGGCGCCTCCGAGAGCGCCCGCGAGCATCTCGCCAGCCTGCAAGAGAGCCGCAAGGCCCTGGTGGCCCGCATGGGCGAGCTGAAGGGCAGCGGCTCCGAAGCCCTGGCGGATCTCAAGGAAGGTGTCGACAGCTCCTGGGACGAGATTCGCAAGGGAGCTCGGGAGCTGTCGGCCGGTGTGTCCAAGGCCCTGAGTCGTTTCCGCGACGACGACGAGGACAAAGCCTGAGGCGAGCTCGCCTTGGCTGCGGTCAACCGCGATCGATCTCAGGATCGACGGGACGGCGAGGTGAGTGAGGTCCGCTCGACGACAACCGTGCCGTTGGCGGCCACCGTCGCCGTCCACTGCGGCTCCACCACCAAGGTGGCGTAATCGTCGAGCAAAAGGGAGGGGCCGGACCAGTGGTCCCCCGTCTGGAGATCCTCGCTGAGGAGGATCGGCACCTCCTGCCACTGGCCTTGGAAGTATCCCTTGCCCTGCTCCTTCACCGGAGCCGGGCGTTTGGCCTCGGGCCAGGCACAGGTCTGGATTTCCCCTGGCGGCGACGAAGCCACAACCCGCAGGGACTCCACTTCGACGGCGCGCCCTTCCGGCTCATAGCCAAAGAGCCGGCGGTAGCGATCCCTGAAACGGCTCTCCAGCTGCTCGGCGGAGGGTGTCGAGAAGGGCGGCCGCAGCGGGATCTCGAGGCTGGATTCCTGGCCAGCAAAACGTAAAAAAAGTAGACATCGACGGGTTTCGATGTGCTCCTCACCCACCCCCTGCTGCGCCACCTCGTCCGCCGCCCGACGCCGAAGCCGTTCGAGCACCTCGGGCAGCGATGCGATGGCCTCGGCGAGGGGCGCCAGGATCTGTTGTTGGGCGAAGCGCTCGATCACCGCCGCCCCTAACCCGACGGCGCTGAGCAACCCGGCGTGGCGGGGCAAGAGGAGGCGATCGATGGCCAACAGCTCGGCGACGGCACAGGCGTGCAGACCGCCGGCGCCGCCGAAGGCAAGGAGAGCGTAGTCGCGGGGATCGTAGCCTTGGCGCACCGAAATGCGCCGCACCGCATCGGCCATGCGCTCGTTGGCGATGGTCAGGAAACCCTGCAGAAAAGAGTCCCTGTCGAGTCGTAGCCGGTCGCCGCTGGCGAGGGGTTGCAGCACCTTTGCCAAGGCCTGCTCGGCGGCCGGCGGATGGATGGGCAGAGCAAATCGGTGTGCCGCCAGACGCCCCAACAATAAGTGGACATCGGTGAGGGTCAAGGGCCCGCCGGCACCGTAACAGGCCGGTCCGGGACGGGCACCGGCGCTCTCGGGCCCAACTTTGGCCTGCCCACCGTCAAGCCAACAGAGGGAGCCACCGCCCGCCGCCACCGTCTCGATGGCCAGGGCGGGCGCCGCCACCTGGGCGTCCCCCACCCGGTGCTCGAAGACATAGGAGAGCTGCCTCCCGAGGCGGCTGACGTCGGTGCTGGTGCCCCCCATGTCGAAGGCGATGAGCCGTTCCAAGCCCAGGGTCTTGGCGCTCTGCGACGCCCCCACCACGCCACCGGCCGGGCCTGACAACAGGCTGTCCTTGGCGTGGTAGGCACGGCTCTCCATCAGCCCACCGGCGCTGCTCATCACCAACAGACGGCTGGTCTCCCCCAAGGCCGTGTCGACCCGCTGCAAGTAGCTTCCGATGACCGGTGCCAGGTACGCGTCCACCACCGCCGTCTGGGCCCGCGGTAAGATCTTGATGAGCGGTGCCAGAGCCGCCGAGGAGGTGACGTAGCGCCAACCGCGTCGCCGCAAAGCCTGGGCCAGCTGCTCCTCATGCCGGGGGTTGCGGTAGCTGTGCAGCAAAGCGATGGCGGCCGATTCGAAACCCGCCGCCTCGAGCTCGTCCAGGGTCGAGGCAAGACTCTCCAGGCGCAGCGGCCGGAGGACGCCTCCCTCCGCATCGAGGCGCTCGTCCACCGCCACGACCCGCTCGTAGAGGGGCGCCGGACGCCGGATCTCCAAGGCGAAAAGGTCCGGCCGGGCTTGATCGCCGATGACCAGCAGATCGCTGAATCCCAAGGTCGTGAACAGCACCGTGCGGGCCCCTCGACGCTCCAGCAGGGCGTTGGTGCCACGGGTAGTGGCGAGGCGCATTTCCATCGGCGGCAGCGCCTGGTGCGCCGGGCAGGCGGTCACCAACCTGGCCGCCAAAATGGGGGCCTCGTCGTCAAATCGCAGCTCCACCGCTGCGTCCAACGGAGCGCCCAAGGGGGCGTCGAGGCGAAACAGATCGGCCTCCGGTTGCTCGACGACGCGCACCGCCGATGTCGCATCCCCAGCCACCGGCAGCAGCACCGCCCCGACGGCGAAGCCGGGCACCAGGGGGCTGGCAAAGGCAAGACGCAACGCCTCGCTGCCATCATCCTGCCGGCGGGCCGTTACACGGCCCCGCAGGGCGCTGCTGCTGAGCACTTTGACCCGGTGTGAGCGTCCCTGGGGATCGAAGGCCAGGCAGTCGGTGAAGGTACCCCCGGTATCGATCCATAGCTTCCAAGAGGAGGCCAGGGTCGCCCTTGATCTTTGCGGCGCCCTTGCGCTCTGCGTCGATCCTGGGCTTTGCGTCGATCCTGGGCTTTGCGTCGACCCTGGGCTACCGACCGTCCCTCGACCGTCCGCCGCCGTGCCGCTCAGCTGTCCGCCCCCAGCAGATCCTGCAACCTCTGGGTCCGGCCCTCGTCGGCATCGAGGGCCAGGGCCTTGCGCAGCATCTTGCGGGCCAACCGCAAATTGCCAAGCTCAAATGCCACCTGGCCGAGGGCGGCGTGGGCTGCGGCGTTTTCAGGACTGAGCTGGGTCGCCCGGCGATAGAAACGTCTGGCCTCCTCCAGCTTGCCATAGGAATGGCTCAGATCCCCCAAGCTCATGTAGGTGAACGGATTGCGATTCGGTGACTTGCGCAGCACCCGCTCGAAAGCGGCGGCTTCTTCCTCGCGCCCCTGCCAATGCAGCAAGGACGACATGTTTTGATAGGCCGACATGGCACGGGGGTCGACCTCCATGGCCGTGGTGTAGGCCAGCTCCGCATGTTGCGTTTCGCCGCGGCGACGCAGCACGACGCCGAGGTTGACCCAGGCATTGGCCAAGGTGGGGTCCAATTGCACCGCCAGGCGGAGCCATTGTAAGGCTGCCTCTTCGTGCCCCTTCTGGAGCTCCTCGGCCCCTCGGTTGGAGTGGAACATGGCCAAGGCGGTGAGATCGGAGATGCGGCGCACCGAGGCCTGCTCCTGCATGCCATGCTCGGAGAAGTCATACATTCTGATTTCGAAATCCACCTCGATACCCACCGCAATGTGGTCGGAGATGACCACCAAATCGCCTTCCTTGCGGTAGGTCTCGATATCTTCAACCGCCAAGAAAAAGATCGGGACATCCACCTCCCGCGCCATGCCGACGAAGAGATTGGTGAAGGCCAAACAGTTGGCTTGCCGGGTGGCGAACACCTCTTCCGCTGTGCCGGTATAACCCCAGGTGTACTCCAGGGGACGCTCTTCCCCGAGCAACAGGCGCTGCCGCAGATTTTCGATGCGCTGCTCGGCGGACAGCTCCGCCGGGGCCACCTGGTGAGCCCAGGCCTTCATCTCAGGGCTGAGCCGATAGGGAATCACCGCCTGCCCGAGGAGACCACGACGTTGCAGGATACGCTCCAGCTCCGGGGGATCGATCACGCCGTTGGGGGACGACGCAGCGCAGGCCAAGCACCACCAAGCCACCGCGACCAGAGCCAGTCGCCACCATCTCACGGCCGCCGCCTCACCGCACAATTTCATCCACCGCATCGTAGGGGGTCATTTGCTCTCCAGGCCGAGGGGCTCGGCGTCATTGTGCGGCGATCGGGGCTGGGTCCCTCGGTCGCCGGATCAGCCTATGATAGCGCCTTGTGCTGGAATCTCTGCCTCGCAGCTGCAAGGCATTCCGGCCTCAAGTGTTTCCCGGTGGATCCTTCGGATCCTCCTCCTCCGCCACCCAGATGTCGGTCTCGTCGATGCGCCCGTCGGAGCCCAGGGGACGGGCCACGATAAAGCTGCGGGGGATGCGAAGGCTTCCGCCTTGCGGCAGGCGATTGTCGATCAAGCTCAGGCTGAAGCGCTTGCCATCCAGGTGGACGGTGAGAAGGCTGGCGCTTTTTTCCGGCGGCTCGATGTCCGTGAGGGGCAGGTCGGGCTGAGCGGAGCCCCCATGATGGATGCCCCCTTCCCAGCCCTCGCCGGTAAAGCGTAGCCTAAGATGGGAAGCACGGTCGACACGGGGGTGGGTGCTGAGGCGAATCAGGAACGGTCGTTCGAAGGAAATCTCAGGCAGGTCGTCGGATTGCGGGGTCATCTCGGTCTCCTCATGGTGAACGGCGAGGGGCCAAGCCTCGTCGATCTATGAATTGAATCGATACGGGGAAACGTCGCGCTTCGGCGGAGCCGGCTTCGGGTCGGAGGATCACCTCATGGCGGCCGGCGGCAAGGGCGACGGATGGAAGCCCAAAGACAATGCGGCCGTCGTTCCCCATTCTCAAGCCCTGGCGCTGCCACAGGATTTTCCCTTGGGCATCCTCCAAGCTCACTGAAAACGTGCGGTCGAAGGACGCCTGCTCCGTCTCGCCGGCCGGCAGTGTCAAGACGATCCACTCCGGCCCCGCTCCCAGCTCCAAGATTTGGCCCGCTGTGCCGCCGTTGCCCGAGGAGGAGCGGGTCGCATCGAGGGGCACGATGAAGGTCCGGTTCGGCGGCGCCATCGCCAGCTCCAGCTGTTGCCGCAGGGCTTGGCGGTCGGCGTCGAGACGCCACCAGACCATGGCCGCGGTGACCAGCACCAGGACCAAGCCCAACCCGGCGAAGGTCCCAGGACGCGCCGTCAAGCGTCGCCAGGAGACGGCTCGCCGGGCCAACCAGCCGAGCCGCTGCTGGCGCGCCACCTCCTCCACCGCCACACCCTTCAGGGCGGTGTGCAACCGTTGGCTCGCCTCCAGTTGGGAGAGGCAGCGGTCGCAGGTGAGGAAATGCTCTTCGAAGATCTCCTGCTCGGCCGGGCTCAAGGTACCGAGGACGCTGCGCTCGATCACTTGCTGCTCGTCGAATTGCCGATGCAGGGCCTCCTCATCCTGGGGTCGGCTCTCTGTCCACGGAAGGCTCATGGCGTCTCCCTGATCGATGGCTCGGTGCGACGCAGAGGGTTTCCGCGGGCCGGTGATGCCGTCGCCCAAGGCTCCCCCCTGATGACCTTGTGCCGCGGGGCGGTAAAGTATTGCATTCTCGGGTTCATATTTTCTTACCAGCCCTCCATGGGCAAGGTGTTGGGTTGTGCTTCGAGGAGCAGCCGAAAACGGCGTCGAGCCCGAAACAGGACCAGATTGAGCTGCCCCGGCGACAAGCCCAAGGAGTTGCACAGGGCCTCCTTGGGCTCCTCGGCGATATAGAATCGGAACAACACCTCGCGATCCCGCGGCGACGCCATCTCCTGCAACAGCTGCCGCACCCGCAGCCGGTCCTCACTCAGCACCACCGCCCCCAAGGCACCGGGGGATGGGTCGGCGATTTCAGCTCCCGCTTCCACCGGCTCCTCGCTGGGGCGGCGGCGACGTTTACGCCATTCGCCGACCCACAGATTGCGCGCGATGCCGCGCACAAAGGCGGAAAGGCGCTCCGGTTGGCGCACCTCACCACGGCGGATCTTTTCCAAGGCGATGCGAAACGTTTCCTGAAAGAGATCATCGCTGAGCTGCCTATCCCGTGTCAGGTGACGCAGCAAATAGCTGATGCCTCGGCTGTAGAGGGCCACCAGCTCATCTTCGGCTTGCCGCTCACCGGCCACGATGCGACCCACCAGCTCGATACCTCGTAACTCGGCGTCGTTCTGCCCCGCGGCGTCGCCGAGCTTCTCTTGCCGGGAGCTCATGGTCGCCATTCTCCCTGATGCACAAAGGCCGCCCAATAGTAGGGATCTTGCCAACGCGCCTGAGAACGCATCTCATTCTGCGCCGTTCGCAGGGCGGCGGCGGAGGTTTGGCCTTGGCCCAGGAGGGCCCGGTAATAGTGCGTCATCAGCACTTGGCTGGCCTCGTCCTGCACCGACCACAGGGTCGCCACCAACTGCGACGCTCCAGAATGCAAGAAACCTTGGGTGAGACCGGACAACCCCTCCCCCGCTTGCGCCTTGCCGAGGGCGGTGCGACAGCCGCTGAGCACCACCAGATCGGCGGCCGAATCGAGATCGTAGATATCGTCCAAGGTCAGGCGATCGGGGATGGCATGTCCCGCACCGTCAAAGGCACTCAAGGAAAGCCCGGATAGGCGGGGCAATTGATCGTCGATGCGGGCGTGGGTGGCGAAGTGGACGATGTCGGCGTGCCTGAGGGCTCCCCCCAGAATCGCCTGCCGTGAGGCCTCCGGCCCCAGGAGCAGATGGCTGCGAAGGGGCGCCAGCTCGGCAATGCGGCGGGCCTCCAAGGTGCTGCCGGGCAGACGGGGCAACGGCTCTTTCCCCGTCGTCGGGAAGATCTGGTCCGCAACCTCGGGTAGGCGAGGGTCTTGGGCGGAAAAGACGGGATCCGCCAGCACCAGGAGGCGTTTCGGCCCAACGTCCGCTGAGGAACCGTCGACCTGTCGGCTTTGGCGGCGACCTTCTCGACGCTGCCGCAACCACGCCAAGGTGGACAGGGACGGCACCTGTACCACTTCGAAACTGGCCACCAAGGGCTCCGTCGAGATCTCCGGTCGAGGATGCGGCAAGGCTGCCAAGGGCAGGTAGTGTAAGGCGCCGTCCACCACAAAAAGCAGACGCTCATAGCTCGACAAGCGCCATGCCAACGGTGCCAAGAGCGCCGCGCTGAGCTGGCGAGCCAGCGCCCCTTGGTGGCCATCCTGCCGCATCTCCAGGCTGCCCCAGGAAGCATGCAGCTGCCGGGCCAGGGAGGTCAGCTCATCCTCGGAGGGCAGCTCAAACACCTGGATGGTTCGCCGATCGATGGCCCAGAGATAGCTTCTTTCGATCCCCAGAAAGATTTGCAGGGCCAGCGTCCCATCGTCCAGTTGCTGTTGCATGGCGTCCACCGGCAACACCCTGGCCACTGCCGTCGGCTCGGTGGACGGGTGGCGCCGGTTCGAGGCCGGAGTCGCTTCGAGACGCTCCAGCTCGCTGACCGTCCGATGCAGCTCCACCTGCACGGCGCCGCGATCCGACTGGGACACAGCCTCCAGTTGTTCTTCGAGGTGTTGCAAACGACGATGCAAACCGTTCCGTCGTGGGCCTGTGGCATCCATCTCGGTCTGGGAACGACCCACCAAGGCCATGCGATCCAATAAGCTGCGGGCCCGAAAACGCTCGGCGACGGCCAGGGCTCGATGCTGCCAGGCAGCGGCGGGATTCTGCCGTCCAAGGGCCAAGGCCACCTCGATGGCCAAACCGTAGGTCTGACGCTGTCGAGCCAGGTAGCTGGCCCGCAAATCCGCGTCGGTGACCTCCGAGCGCACCGCCTCCAGCACATCCATGGCCCGTTGCAGCGCCTCGAAGGCCAAGCGCTGCTCACCCAGGTGGTGGTGTATGGCGCCGATCAACCCAAGGCCCTCGGCCAGAAGCTCACGGTCCCCCATCTCGGCGACTTCGTCGAGGGCCCGCTGCACCTGCCGCAACGAGCCGCGCCAATCGATGGATTGGGTAGATGTCTCCTGATCTTGCAACCGGCCGGCGGTGATCTGGAAGGTGGCCTGGGCCATGGCCCGACGATCACCGCTCGCCGCCGCCAGACCTTGGGCTTGCGCCAACAGCGGGGCGGCGAGCTCGGGATGTCCGTCCAGACGCTCCACCTGGGCCAAGCGCAGCAGGGTCGTCCCTTCCCCTCGGCGATCGCCGATCTGACGCCGCATGGTCAGGCTCTGGTCATAGTGCTGCCGAGCCAAACTCAGCTTGCCGAGCTCGACGTAGGTCCGACCGAGGTTGCTCAGGGTCACCGCCTCGCCTCGCCTGTCGCCGTTCAGGCGACGCAGGGGCAGGGCTTCAAGGAAGAAGCTCAGGGCCCTGGGGGCCTCGCCGAGGCGCAGGTAGGCATACCCCAAGCTGTTGAGCAGGGTGGCTTGGCGACGCCGATCACCGGCCCCGCGGGCCACCTCGAGAGCGGCGTGGAAGGCCTCGAACGCGGCGCCGTAGTTTCCCGCCTTGCGTTCGAGGGCCCCCAGGTTGCCGAGGGCGGCCGCCAGATGGGAGTGTTTGCCCTGGTGTCGCAGAAGGGGCACCGCCCGGCGCAGCGAGGCCATCGCCGTCTGCTGGTCTCCCAAGCTGGCGTCGGCCGCCGCCATGTCTATCAAGAGCTCTGCTGCGAGCAGCGGATCGTCGATCGCCGGGCAGAGCACGAGGGCCGCCTGGAAGTGGCGACGGGCCGCCTCCGGTTGTCCGGCATGCTGCCGTAAGAGCCCTAGATTGAGCCGTGAACGGGCCTCGCCGCAGGCGTCCCCGAGCTGGCGATTGAGGCCCAAGGCCCGATCGTAGAGAGCGCCCGCCGACTGCCCCTCCCCCATCGACCGTGCCAGCGCCCCCGCCAAATTGAGAGCCCGGGCCTCGCCGTGCCGGTCCGCCGCCTGCCGAAACAGGAGCCCCGCCACCTCGACCGCCTGCCGGGCCTCTTGCAGCGCTCCGGAACGTTGATGGAGAATGCCTTGGGCCAGTAGGCAATGACCTTGGGAAACCACCTCGCCGAGGCCACGCCACGCCTCTGCGGCTTTGCCATAGAGGGCCAGGCTGCGGTGCCGTGACAGTGCATCGCCCTGGCGGAAGGCATCCGCCGCCTCGGCGCTCAGGCGTCGGGCGCCGAGACGGCGTGCCGCGTCACCGTGACCCGATCCCGGCTCGGCCCCCATCGGCTCTTCAAAGGTCAATCGATGACTGGCCGTGGTGGCGAAATGGACCTCGAGGCGATACCTGTCGAGACGCGTCCTGTCGTGACGAGTCCTGGGCTCACCGTCGTCGGCCTGCCAAACCAGCCAGTCGCTGCCGAAGCGACTGTCGGGTCCCTGCGGCCACAACAGGTGGCGACCCGAGGCATCCAGAAGGCGGAGGCTGGCGACGCCGCCGCCCTTGTCCAGCCGGAAGTCGACCCACCGGGACGATGTCGAGAGCTCGAAGCTCTGAATGTCTCCCGCCCGGCCGGAAATCTCGAGGCCCATTCCGGGGGTCAAGACGGGAACCTTCGATGGGTCCGCAAGAGACGCCGCAGCGCCCGCCGTCGAATCGGCGCCCGACGGGACGGACGAGGCCATGGCCAAACAGCCGGCGACCGCCAGCGTTCGGAACCATACCTCGAGGCCTTGCCGTCGTCTCATGCCGCCTGCTGTCCCCCGCATTTCAGTGGCGTTATGTTACCTCAGGCCAGCCTGGCTTCGGCGATCAGCGGCGTCCCCGTCCCAACCACATCTCGAGCTCGGGCAAGCGCCGCCACCAAGCCCAAGCCAAATAGAGCGTGGCATAGGTGGGGAGCACCACTAGGGCCTGGCGATGGGCTCCCCAACCCGTGCCCGTCGCCAAGAACCACCACAGCAAGGCGCAGGGCACGGCGATGAGCAAGGAGCGGAATCCCGTGCGAGCGATGGCACCCCAAGGCAAATACAAGCTCGGCAACCGGCGATGCAGAAAATGAAAGAGCAGCAAGAGCTCGCACCAAGCCCCCAGGCTGGTGGCCAGGCTCAGGCCCACCGCCCCGAGGCGCAGCCCGTCCGCCGTCGACGGCAGGTCAAAGAGCGACGCCACCGCCAAGCGATCGAAAAGCAGCATCAACCCACTGCCCACCACGGCAGCGGCCAGCAGACGCACCGAGGCGATTTTGGCCGGTGTGCGGGTATCCTGGAGGGCGAAAAACGAATTCTGTAGAAGCCGGGAGATGGCAGAGGCCAAGAGCCCCAAGGTGTAACCGACGAGCACCAGATAGACCAGCCAATTGTCCTCCAGGGTGAAGGAGCCACGGCGGTATAGCAGGGCGACGACAAGAAATCCGAAGGCACCAAAGCCGAAGATCGAGGGCACGATGACAAAGGCCGATTGACGGATGGCCCGTTCGATCCGTTCGATGATGCGCCGTTGCATGGTCGCCGGATCACTGCGCGACAGCTCGGGCAGCTCAGCGGCGGCGATGGACAGGCCAAAGGCGCTCAACGGTAGATTGAAGAGCACGGCACCGAAGCCGATGGCGCTGGGGGCCCCTCCGGCCAAAAAGCTGGCCAGGAACGTATCGATGAAAAATCCGAGCTGCACGACGCCGCGTCCCGCCAATGCGGGGCCCAGGGCCCGCAGGGCTTGCGGCACACCCGGGACGCGGGTCGACAGGGCGAGGCGCAGGGAGGGCACACAGCGCAGCACCAGGGGTAGTTGCACCAGGAACTGCAGAAGGCCCCCGAGGGCCGCTCCCCAACAAGCGCTGTAGAGCCAGCGGTCCAAGGTCTCAACCCCCGCCAAGGTGGGGGTCGCCAGCAACCCACTGCGCTGTCCGGCCCAGAAGAGGGCGCCGATGATGGAGATATTCCACACGATCGGCGCCAGGTAGGGCAGGACAAAACGCCGGTGGCTGTTGAGCACTCCGAGGGACCACGAGGATAGGACGAGGAAACCGGTCATCGGGAAGATGATGCGCACCGCCTGCACCGTCCGCGGATAACGATCCACCGCCTCCAACCCCTCGGCCACCCGCGCCGCGTCGCCGAGAAAGCCGGCTGAAAAAATGGAGACGATAAAAGGCGCCAGCAGAATGCCCAGCAAGACAAAGACACTCACCGCCAAGAGCAACAGGGCCAGCACCGCACCGGCAAAACGACCGGCGTCCTTGTCCCGTCCATCTTCCAAGAGACGCGAGTAGATGGGAATGAAGGCGGCGGACAGGGCCTGCTCGCCGAGCAGATTCTGCAGCACATTGGGGGCCCGTGTGGCGGTACGCCAGACGTCCGCATGGGGACTGACGCCGAAGAAGAAGGTGAGCACCACCTCCCGCACCAGTCCGAAGACCTTGCTAGACAGAATACCCAGGGCCACCCACCTGGCACCGCTAGTCGATGCTTGCTGGGGGCTCAACTAAGGCTCACTCCGGTGCCAGCGGTGCACCACCACCGCCAACAAACGTAGACCTTCCACTTGTTGTTGGGCCGCCGTGGCGTAGAGACGTAAGGCACGCTCCACCGTCGCTCGATGGGATGGGCCGCCCAAGCGCTCGAGCTCCAATAGGGCCAGCAAGGCCAAGCCGTTGCTGGAGGGATAGGTGCCGTCGAAGATCTCCTTGCTACGGAAGGGACGTTGGCGGCTCGCCTCGGCGTTCCACAGGCCGCCCAGATCTTGATCTTCGAGCCGCTCTACCATCTCGTCGGCCAGGGAAGTCGCCTGGCGCAGCCACGGTCCGGTGTCGTCTTGCTCCGCCAAGGCCAGGAGACCCCACAGCAGGCCAGCGTAGTCGTTGAGAAAAGCGCCGAAGCGGGCCCCCTCGGCGGCCTGCACATGGCGCAATGTGCCGTCGTCCCCCCGCAGGTGCTCGAGCAGCCAGGTGGCCGCTTGGGCCGCCCGCTGCAGCAGCATAGGATCATCGAGAACGTCGGCGGCCATGGCCAAGCCGGCGATCACTATGCCGTTGGCATCACAGAGAATCTTGTCGTCGATCATCGGCTGCGGCCGCCGACGGCGGGCGACGGCGAGTTGCTCGATCAACGGCTCCACCTCGCTGCGCAGCTCCTCCACCGGCAAGCGGCGGCGGGCCGCCTGTTCGTCGAGGTCGCGCTGCCAGCGCAGGACGTAGCCTTGCCCCCTCTCGGAGGTACCGTCGTAGCCCAGGAACGGCGCCAGGAAGGCGGCATTTTCCTCCCCGAGCTCCGCCACCAACTGGCCCAAGGTCCAGAGGTACGTCGCCCCTTCGAGGCCGTCCGTTTCGCCGTCGATGGCGGTGAAAAACGCCCCCTGGGGAGCTGCCATGTCGCGGCACAGAAAATCCGCCAGGCGGCGGCAGACTCGACCTGCGGCAGGGTCGCCGCGCCGGGCCTGCCGGGCATAGATCTGCAACAACCAACCGTTGTCCGCCAGCAGTTTCTCGAAATGGGGGCGGCGCCAGGCGCGGTCCGTCGCATAGCGGTGGAAACCGCCCCCCAGGACATCGTGGATTCCGCCCCGGGCCATGCCTTCGAGGCTGCAGCGCAACATGCGATCCGCCTCCGGCTCTTCGTCGGCCAGCTCCAAGAGCAGCAGGAGGCTGGCGGGCATGGGGAACTTGGCGCCGTCGCCGAATCCGCCCCAGGTATCGTCGAAGCGCTCCCTGAGAGCCCCCAGGGCGGCGTCCACCATGTCGGGGCCCGGCAGCTCACCGGCGGAGTTGCGATCACTGAGAAAGCGCCGCATGACGGTGGCCAGCTCCTCCGCCTGTTCGAGCACTTCCCCCCGTCGGTGTTGCCAAGCATGGGCCATGCTCTCCGCCGCGGTGCGGAATCCCGGCTCGTTCTCCGGCCCGTCGTCCAAGGGAAAGAAGGTGCCGCAGAAGTAGGGACGGCCATCGGGGGTCAGAAAAACCGTATTCGGCCAGCCGCCGCCATGGCTGTAGATCTGAGTGGCGGCCATGTAGACCTCGTCGATGTCCGGTCGCTCTTCGCGATCCACCTTGATATTGATGAAATTCTGGTTGAGGAACCGGGCCATGGTGGTGTCGCGAAAGGTTTCCCGTGCCATGACGTGACACCAGCGACAGGTGGAATAACCCACCGAAAGGAAGATCGGCTTGTCCTCGTCCCGGGCTCGTCCGAGGGCCTCCTCGCCCCAGGGGTACCATTGCACGGGGTCCGCCGCCTGGGAGCGCAAATAGGGGCTGATCTCCTGCCTCAATCGTGCACCGCCCGACATCGACGACGGGGTGCCTTCCACCGAGGGCTGCCCGTCGTCCTGCGTCTCCTTTTCTGCGCTCACCTTCCGTCCCGTCACTGCCAAATGGCCACTTCGGATTTGCCCGTCGAGTCGGCGGCGCCACGGAACATGCCTTCGGAATTGAATACCAAGGCGATGCTGCCGTCGTGGCCGACGGCGATCAGGCCACCGTCGCCCTTGTCCAGCTTGCCGTGGATCACCGCCTCGGCCGCCTCCTGCACCCCGAGACCTCGATATTCCATGATCGCCGAGACGTCATGGGCGACGTTGTGGCGAATGAACTGCTCGCCGAAACCGGTACAAGAGATCGCCGCCGTCCGGTTGTTGGCGTAGGTGCCGGCTCCGATCACCGGCACATCCCCCACCCGGCCATAGCGTTTGTTGGTCAGCCCCCCGGTGGAGGTGGCGGCCGCCAAATTGCCGTCTTTGTCGAGGGCGACGGCACCGACGGTTCCGTGTTTATCTTCTTCCTTGGCCTTGTCCAGGGCCCGCTGCCATTGATCGTAACGTCGCTGCACGAAGAAGTAGTCCTGCTCCACCCGCTCGACGCCGACCTCGTCGGCGAAGACTTCGGCCCCCGGACCGACAAAAAAGACGTGGTGGGTTTCGGTCAATACCTGGCGCGCCAGATGGATTGGATTCTTGACCGTCTTCAGGCCCGCTACGGCCCCACAGTTGAGGTCCCGGCCGTCCATGATGGCGGCGTCCAGCTCGTGCTCGCCGGCGTTGGTGAAAACGGCGCCCTTGCCGGCATTGAACAAGGGGGAATCCTCGAGCATGGCCACCACCTTCTCCACCACGTCGAGGCTCGGCTCTCCGGCCGCCAGGGACTCCTTGCCGACATCGAGGGCAGCTTGCAGCATGCGTGCGTACTCCTGCTTCTTGTCCTCCTCCATGGTCTTGGGGATGACCCCCGCCCCCCCGTGGATAGCCAATGCCCACTCGACGGTGGGTGCCGCAGTCTCGGAAGAGGCATCGCCGTCCACCTCAGCGGCACAAGCGAAGAGCCAGAAATTGCACATCGCGCCCACCAGGGCGTAAGCGATCGGACGCATGTTGAGTTGCTGCATGGGAGCCTCCAGGGATGACACGCCCGCGGAGTAGCTCCGGAAGCATGGCCAGATGGTGTGCGGCAGTTTTGTCCATGGGACGATGCAGGTCAAGTCGTAGACGCAGATGGAGGCCCCAAGATTTGCCCCTCATCCATCCAACATCTCATCGACGCACCCGACCAACTGCTCAGGTCGGTAAGGTTTCTGCAGGAAACCATGGAAACCATGCGCTTCCATCGACCCGACGGAGGCATGATCCGAGTAGCCGCTCGACAGCAGTCCCTTGATCGAAGGCCTCAGCCGCCGCAACTCGGCCAAAGTTTCGACGCCATCGAGCTCGGGCATCATCATGTCGAGGATGACGGCCACAATCTCTTCATGCCGTTGCTGAAAGATCTCCACCGCTCGACGCCCATTCTCCGCCAGCAGGACTTGGTAACCCGCCTTCTCCAGGGCGCTGCGGCCGACGGCCCGCACCAGCTCTTCGTCGTCGACAAAAAGGAGATACCCCTCCTTGACCGGCCGCTGCACGGCGGAGGCTTCGGCCACCCCTTGGGAATCGGTGTGTTTTTCCAAACCTTCGGCCAAAGGAAACAGGATGGTGAAGCTCGAGCCAACACCCTCCTCGCTCTCCACCCGTACGGCGCCGCCGTGTCCACGCACGATGCCCAGCAGGGCCGCCAGCCCCAACCCCCTGCCGGTGGTTTTGGTGGTGAAGAATGGGTCAAAAAGCCGATCCAGGGTCTGGTGGGTCATGCCACAGCCATCGTCGTGGACTTCCAGGAACAGGTAGATGCCGGGCTCGGGGATTTCGTCCAGGTACGTCTGGCTCAGGAAACTGCGATCAAAAGCCCGCATACCGGTGGTCAGGCGAATCGTGCCACTGCTGGTGCCGATGGCATCCGAGGCGTTGATCACCAGATTCATCACCACCTGGCGAATCTGCGTCGCGTCTCCGCGAAGGGGTTTCAAGTCGGCCTCGAGACCCAGCTTCAGGCTCGCTTTTTTGCTGATGGAGGTGGAGAGTAAGGGGAGCAAGTCCTCGATCAGGCTGTTGAGATCGACCGGGGCGACGACAAAGCGGCCCTTTCCGGAATAGGCGAGCATTTGGCCCACCAACTCGGCGGACCGTTGCGCCGCGGTTTCGATGCCACGGAGGAAACCCGCCACCGAGGAATCGGCGCCGACGCTGGCTTGGGCGAGCCCGGTATTGCCCATGATGGCGCTCAGCAGGTTATTGAAGTCATGGGCGATTCCCCCCGCCAAGACACCCAGGCTCTCCAACTTTTGCACATGCAACAGTTGGTCTTGCAGCCGCTGGCGCTGTTTCTCGATGCGTTCCCGCTGCAGCTCAGCGGCGGCCCGCGAGGCAAAAATGGTCAGCAGATCTCGGTCCTCCGGCTCCGCTTGCATGGGACGGGTGTCGAGCACCGCTAAGATGCCGATGGGCTCTCCGGAGGTGTCCAGCAATGGTGTTCCCAGGTAGCTCTCGGTTCCCAGCTGCCCCATCAGCTCACTCATCGGAAACAGGTCTTGTAGACCTGACTCATAACAAACGGCCGTTCTCAGGCTGACCACTTTGTGACAAGGGCTACCGGGCAAAGGATAGTCAAGCCCCGCAGCGAATCCGTCGCCGGCCCAGACAGCCCGAGAATGGACCTGCTCCCCATCGAGCTCTGCAACCACAGCGAACCGGGTGCCCAAGGCTTCCGCCAGATGCCGTACCAGCGAACGCAGGAAAGCCTCGCCGACGGCACCACCGATACCTTCCAGGAGAGAGTGCAGGCGACGCTGTAAACGCCTCCAATCGGTGACATCGACGGCCACTCCCAAGACTGCGGGGGACTCCGAATCAGCGGTGGTGAACGGTATCTTCATCGTCTGAAGGTGCCGCGTCCGACCTTCGGAATCGGTGATCGTCTCCTCCGTGGACTTGCGTCTGCCCGTCTTCAATACACTGAGACCGTCGCGACGGAATTGCTCGACTTCCTCAGCGCTGGCGGAGAAATCTGCGTCGGTCTTTCCGATGAGGTTCTTGACGGAGGTGCCGAAGGTTTCAGCAACGGCCTGATTCGCCAGGATGAAGCGGCCTTCTTGATCCTTGGCGAAAATGAAATGGGGTACTAGATCGATGACCTGGCGTAATCGAGCTTCGCTATCGGCCAGTTTGACGATGGCTTGCAGACGGGTTACCTCGGCGGCGGCCCGGGCAGCGAACAGGTCCAGCAGCGTAAAATCGATGGTGTTGCTGTCGAGGGGTTTGTCGTCGAGAATCGCTAGATGCCCAATCGTTTGCTGCTCGCTATCCAACAGGGGCGTGCCGACGTAGCTTTCGGCACCGAGGGTCACCAGATCTTCATCTTCGGAAAACAGTGCCTGGATTTCCTTGCCGTAAATGCACGACTGGCCAGCGACGACCTTTTCGCAAGGCGTTGCCAAGAGCTGGTACTCAAAGTCCGGCAAATACTGGTCTCCGGCCCAGAAAGCCAAGGTCCTGACACGACTGGGGGGCGTATCCAAACACTCCGTGACCATGCAATAACGAACCTGCATCACCTTGGCCAGGGACCTGGCGAGGGAACGAAAAAAGTCCCTGCCGGTATTCTCGGCAGTGTCGGCGACCACGGTCTGCAGAAACTCGCTATTGTGCAACGACGGCTCCGAATCCATGGCAGGGAGACTCATCAGCTCTCCAGGCTCAGAGCTCCTCGGCATAGGAAAATCGCGGTGATCCTAGGGGCCTGATCCATGGGGTCATCCCAACTCGGCTAAAACACTTGTAGGAGAGTTTAGACGCGGCTAGGCTGGGCGTCAAACAAGATATCGTCAACCGCACATATTACGTGTAGCCGGGCGCCAGCTGCCTCTGGATTTCAACCCGATGGGGTATCAGTTTGGGGAGCCCACTGCATCAGATAGTAGACCCCTTGATCCTCGATGTTCTCGAAGCCGAGACGATAGTAAAGATGTAAGGCCGGGTTGTTCTTCTCAACATGGATGCGTACCGCCTTAGCGGCCTGTTGACCCCGTTGCAAAATCTTGCGCAACAAAGCACCGCCAATGCCGTGACGCCGGTATTCCGGCATCAGAGCGATATCGATGAGGCGGATCTCGTCGTCCCTGTCGTCCGTGTAGAGACGGCCGATGCTCGTCCCCCGTCGGCGGACGATGAGAAACTCGGCGTCGGTGAACTGCTCCGTGTAGAACTTGTGCTGAGCCTGGAACTGCATCTCCAGGAAATCCCTTTTCTGCTGCTCGCTCCACTGCACCACCTGTTGCATCTCTTCGGCGCGGGTGCTGGCGTAGAGACGGCTCAGGAACGGCTCGTCCGCCGGACGGATGGGGCGAAAGGATATGTCGGCCAGGATCTCTTCGTCACCCATGGTCAGCTCCCCGTTCCCACCAACTCTTCCTTCTCGGCCAACTTGTAATCCCTCGGCCAGCATCCTTGCCAGTCGCAGAAGGGGCGGTATCTTGCCTCTAGGATCTCCATCTGCCGAAGGGTCACGGGATCATGGGGATCCGGCCAGATGTCGTGCCAGCCAACGCTGTAGCAGGCCTCTGGAGGCGGTTGCCACCGATAGGCGTCCCCTTCGACGATTTCCAGCTTGCCGCCATAGCGGGCCAGCAGGTGTGGCGCCACCAAGCGGATGACATCTGGCGAGTATTCGACGATGGTGATGCGCTCCACGGTGCTGTCCTCGGCTTTGAGGAGGGCCTCCGCCACCAAACCGAGCCCCAGACCGGTGATCAGAATATGACCTCCTCGGCGGCTACCCTGCTCGATGGCCCGCTGCTGGGTATGCCATTCGTCGTAGAGGTCGGTCATGAAATGGACGGGGCCGCGCCGCAGACAGGTATAGGTGCCGGATCGGTACTTGAAGCAATTGACCACCTGTTGCGAGGCGCTATCCTGTGGGCGTTCGGGCATCTCGACACGCTCGACAACCCACTCACCGGAGCGGCCCGTGGGGACGTCGGATTTGAAGTATTTGGGATTCGTATACATAGGCGCTCCGCCTAGCCAACTCCGTTAAAAGCAGACCGGCCCGGCAGGCGAGTCTTAGGACACCCGTTGCCAGGCCGGGAGCTGAGGCTCGCGGACGATGGGGGTCCGGCCCTCAGATCTCTGTCTCAACCACGACTGGGGTACAGGCCGACCAAGGCGATAATAAAGTTCATGGCCAAAAAAGGTTGCATATTGTTGTGGGCCTGGCCGCCACCCGTTTCGGTGAGACTGCGCATGTTCACCGAGTCGGCGCCGTTCTTCTTAAAAAGGTTGGAACCACGCCCGAAAGGTCGAGAGATTGTTTGTCCAGCCGGATCGTTGGTATTGCCTTGGGAGTTATTGGCTTGCGCGCTGTGGGTATGATTTGGCATCTGCGCCTCGCTGAGGGTAATCATCTCGGTTCCGCCCCGCTGCCCCAACCGCCTGGAGGTGAGGCCGGGCCCCCGCCCGGGATGCATGGCAGCTCGACCCTCGAGATTGGGAAGGGCGGTGGTCGTGCGACCGTCGCCGCCATAGGTGGTGCCGATGAGCGAGAAGAGGGCCGTGTTCTGGGAGACGGGCAATAGCTGACCGTTGCAAAACGCCCAGCCGCGAGGGGCAAAATTTCCGGCGAAAATGCGAATCTCAGCAATAAAAGGTTCCGACATTCTGAAACTCCTCCTCAGTGCCTTGACGGGTAGATGCCAAACAGCGCAATGATGTAGTGAATGCACAGGTAGGGCTGAAGGTTGGAATGTGATCTGCTACCCCCGACTTTGGAGAGGCTGTTGGTATCCATGTTGACCAATCCTGTCTTGGAAGTATTGAACATGTTGACAGTCGGCTGGGCCAGGCCAGCGTCCTTGGGGGATTCGTTCTGGCCAAGGCCATCGGTCACCCGCCAATCGTGCCTGTGGGACGGCAGTTGGTTCACCGTCAAGGTGACCTTCTCCGCTCCGCCCTTGGCGCCCACGCGACGCGGCGACAATCCCGGACCGCTACCGGCATGGATGGGAATGCGTCCCCGCATATCCGGTAGACCAAAGGTGGTCCGACCGTCGCCGCCGTAGATCGTGCCGAGCAGGGAAAAGAGAGCATCATTCTGTGACACCGCCAGCAGCTGACCGTCACAGAAGGCCCAACCCCGAGGAGCAAAGTTCCCCGCGAACATTCTGATTTCACCGACAAAGGGTTCAGACATGGGCCGTTCCTCCTAGTTCCGGGATGGGAAAAGCCCTAAGAGGGCAATGCAAAAATTGACAGCAATATACGGCATCATATTCTCATGCGCCTGACTGCCACCGACGTTGGCAACGGACTCGGAGGCGAGCTGCTTGTTCAGGATCGTATCGGTGCCGCTGTAAGGAAAACCCAAGGAAGCCGAAGCTCTGGCCAACCGCGCTGCGTCGGGGTCGGCTGTATCCGCCGTGTCCGAGTAGGCCGCCAAGACGTGGTCATGTTGCGGCATCTCATTGGCTGACAGGGTGTGGGTTTCCTCGCCGCTCTTTTGGCCTTCTCGGTGAAAAGTCCCATTGCTGGCTCCAACGTGGATCGGGCAACGGCCCCGCAGGTCGGGCAGGGCAAAGCTAGTGCGGCCGTCGCCGCCATAGGTGGTGCCCAATAGCGAATACAGACTCTGATTCTGATTGATCGGCAAGATTTGCCCATCGCAAAAGGCCCAACCCCGCGGCGCGAAGTTGAAGCCGACGATGCGTACTTCAGCCAGGAAAGGTTCCGACATTCTGATCCTCCGTTTGTCGTTCGGTCACTCTTCTACAACCACACTGGCGGGTGATGTTTCGCTCCCTCACCCTGACTTGATCCGCTGTCCAAGGTCAGCCCCCTACCCAAAGTAGCTTTCTAGAAAATCCCACCGCTGGGCAGGGTACAGGCCGTTCCTGTGATACTGATGGTCCCAATCACATTGACGAAGGGTGGATCCGTCGCCGGGTTGCCGCCACCGCCGGTATTGCCGTTGTCGTCGACAACGCTGGTGCAGTTGGCGGGAGCACCACCGCTGCAACTGCCAACCACCCCTGAAGCCCCTTGGAAAAGACTCAGAGAACCGGTTTCCTCCTCGAGGGAATAGCCATGGGGAGAGGTGTTATTCAGCAGATGCAAACACATGTTGCCGCCGCCCCCCACATTGATGACTTGCGCTTCCATGGTTTGCCCAGGATCAAAACCGACATCGTGCTCGGCCAGATCGTCGCCGTCCATGGTGAAGTCGATGTTGCCGCCGTTCTGGACCTGAATCAACGACCTCAAGCCGGGCCCGAAGTAGCCGCCGCCACAGGAGGGGTCTGGACAGGTGAAGAATCCGCGAATGTAGCTGTTGTCCATGAATTGGAAGTGTGCCGAATCATTGCCGTCGGCACGAACGAACCATGGGGCGTTGCCCGGAGTGTCAAAAATATTGTTGTCCACCCGGGTCTGCCAGGCTCCACCGTCCATGTCGAAGGTGAGCTGCCCAACACCGCCGTCGGCGTTGGTGATCTCGTCAAAGGTGTTGCGCGACACGATGACGTCCCAATCCGCCGTCATGTTGCCTCGGCTGATGAAGCTCATGCCCCCTTGGGGAAAATCGAAGTCGCCGCCAACACCGCTGGAGTGATCATCGACCCTCAGGGTATTGCGGGCGACGATCGCATCGATGGCACCGATGGCACCGGTATCGTTGCCAATCCTTATGGAGCCGACACGGCAGTTGAGGAAACTGTTCCCCAACACCGCATCACTCGGGTCGCCGATGGTGATCGACGAGGTGGCTGAACCCTGCATCGTGACGTCGAGGCAGAGCTTGCCGATGGAGGCGACACTGCCGGTACTGAATTCCTTGTAGGAACGGTTGAAGTTGCTACCGGTCACCGTCATGTCGAGGTTGCCGGTGGTGACGAAGAAGTCGATCAGCTCGCCGCCATCTTGCAGGGTGCTGTTGCTGATCGTCACCGTGCCGCGGATGCCGACAATTCTCACCAGCCCTTCATCGCTGGTATCGCCGGTGCCCGCCACGTGGTAGCGGTTGGCAAATTCGAGAGTGCTGTCGAAGATCTCCAAACCATCCCAAACCGTGCCGCCGATACCGTCGACGAAACTCGCGCCATTGACCGCCATGTCGCTGACCCGGCGGATGGTGACGTTGTCCAAGGTCAGGCCCGCATTGATCTGGGCGCCGTGGATGGCGTCGTGTTGGCTGCGGGTGTCGAAACCGCCGGCCGTCGAGCCGATGTCCTCGATGAGCATGTTGCGCAGGGTTACGCGGCCGTCGGTGTTGGAGAGAATGACCGCATCGGAGCTGGCCAGATTCTCGATCGTGCCGCCGGAGGCATCCGTGGTGGCGGTTCCGGTGACGGTGAATATTCCAGCGCCACTATCCGACAGCCGAATGCCGGACAGCCCGCCGCCGTCGACCGAAATTGAACGAAAGGTCACCCCTTCGACGCCGATGGTGGTGTTGGCGATCTCCAGCGCCCGGGTGGAGAGGGCGGCGTTGGCGCCGATGTCGTTTTGCACCGCCGAGCCGCCGCCGCTGCACTGTGATGTCGCACACACGTTGACGGTGCCCCCACCGGTGGCGGAAAAAGCGGTGGCGACAGCGGTATCGAGCGCCAAGCCACCACGGAAGGTCACCGTGGCGCCCGGGTTGTTGGTCAGCCGAATGCCACTGCCGTTGTCGTCGACGGCACCGCTGAAGGTATGCACCCCGGAGCTGCGGTTTTGCACCGCAACGGAGCGGCCGCTGCCGTTCTGCGTGATGGTGCCGGCATAGCTGAACGTACCGCTGCCGCCATTGATATCGACGGTCGAGGCCGCCGCGGTATTGACCATGGACGAGGCGGCGTTGGTCACCATCAGCGAGCCGGTGACGGAGTCCAGATCGATACCCTCCGTCGCTGAGCCGGAGGACGACAATGTGTCGAAAACCATGGCGACTTGGACCGTCTCCAAGTCGAGGGCCGGGCCGCCGGTGGCGACGACGGAATTGGACGCCGTGCCCATGTTCAACGGGCCGGTGGTCGAGGCGACGATGCCGCTGCCGGTGGAGACGACGCTCACCGGGCCGTTGACAGTCAATCCCTGGGCGACGTTCGAGATGGTGATGCCGTTGTTGGTGCCCGAGGCCGAGAGGCCGGCGACCACCAAGGGATCGACGCCGAACACGGTACCGTTGGTGGCCACCAGGGCGGGTCCGCCGGTGCTGGTGACGGTGGCGGTGGCGGCAACGGTCAAGGTACCGCCGTTGTCCGCCACGATACCGGCGTCGGAAGTGACGATGGCTCCGAGGCTGGGGAAGTTGTAGGTCCCCGAATTGTCGACCAGCTCGATGGCCGGGATCGACGCACCGGCCGCCAATTCCATGGTACCGCCGATGAAATCGAGGCTACTGCCATCCATTTCGGCATATACCAGAGCGCCGCTTCCCGGAGTGAAGGTGGCGTTGGTGACATCGATATCGGCGGCGCTGCCGAAGAGAGTCAGCGCCGTCGCCTGGGAAGGCCCTTGCATGGTCAAGTTGTCGAGCAGCACCGTTCCTTGGACATCGGTGAAAATGATGCCCTCGGCCAGGGCGGTGCGATCGATGATCGTATCTTCTACCGTCAACTCGGTGATCGAGGTGCCCTCGATGGCCGACACTAGCGTGGCCTCGAGCTGGATACCGCGGATGACATTGCGGTTCGCCAAGGTCACCACCGGCAGGGCGATGATGCCCTTGTCTCGCGTGGTGCGGCTGCGACCCACATCGGCCCTGCGCCCGATGCCATCTCGACGGCTACCGAGGCGCCCCTCGGCCAGAGCCTTACCGCCACCGGTGAAGGGGACCGAGGTGGTGTCGGTGATGCCCGGCGTCGTGCCGGCGGCAAAGCTCAGGCCGCAGGCCTCGAGGGCGACGCCGCCTCCGATCAGCTGCTGATCGTCCTGGAGCACGATGCTCTGGGTCAAGCGCTCGACAGTGCCGTTGTCCGACAACACGTAGAGAATGTCGCCGGGGCCGGAGGCTGCCTGGGCCTGCAGCAGGTCGTTGAAGGGGTTGCTCTGGGTCCCCTCGAAGGGGCCCGTGCCGTCGTCGTCGTCGAGGAACCACAGGATGCCTTCGATCAACACCACCACTTGGCCAGTGCTGGTGCGTCCATCGTCGTCGGTGACCGTGTAGCCAAAAGTATCGACCCCTTCAAAACCGGCGGGCGGGCCATAGGTGAAGCTGCCATCGGGATTGAGGCTCACCGAGCCCAAGGTTTGGGAGGTATCGGTGGCGGTGACGGTGAGGATGGGATCGCCGACATCGGGCAGGGTGCTGTCGCCGTCTGGATCGGAGTCATTGGCCAACACGCCCGCCGCTGCATCGACCACCAGCGACGCATTGCCGCAGCTCTGGTAGGTATCTCGCTGCGCAATGGGGGTGGTGAACAGGGTCATGCTCTGGCCGGTGACGTTGGCGTCGAGCATATCCCCGAGATTGATGGATTGCGCCTCGGCCCCGGTATTGCTCAAGGTGATGGTGAATTTGATCGTTTCGCCGGGATCGGCAAAACCGTCGAAGTCGCCGTCGGTCAAGGTGTCGGTATTGAGCACATTGGCTTGCAGCAGCTCCGGCCCGACGGTTTCGAGGCCGTCGAGCTCTAGGCTCACGGCGCTGCCCCGCAGCCGCAGGACGATGGCGGTGACGGCGGTGAAATCCGCGCCGCCGCCGCTGCCGGTGTCGACAAAATCACCGAACGAGCAAATGAAGCTTTGGGAAGCTGCCACCAGTGGCAAGCGCAAGGCAAAACGCGACGATTGGGTGGCGCTGGAATGGACCTCGAGCTCCACTTCGGCCCCCGCGGCGCTGGTCGAGCCGACACTGAGACGTAAACCGCTATGGTTGCCGGCGGTCAGATCGACGCCGCCGAGACCCACCGCGACATCCAGCGGGCTGTCGGGATCGCCCGTTTGGCCGTCATAACCGATGTCGACCTGGCCACGACTGCCGGCATCGGCGCTGAACACCAATTGGCCGCCGGTGACGTCTACCATGGTGCCCTCGGTGGCGGCCACCGAGATCAGCAGGAGTCGCAGGGTGCGCTCGCTGCCGATCATGCTGCCGGTCGTGAAGTCAAAGGCCGTATCGCCGGCCGCGTCGCCGGGATCGGTCAGGCTCACCGGCCCCTGGTCGTCCGAAAAGTCATCGACGCTGACCGCCATGGCAGGGCCCGTCAGGCAGATCAGCAGTAGGCCGAGGCCCAGTATCCAGCTCACTCGATTCACGGCATTCACCTTTGCAGCTCGGTGTCTCACGATGCACCACCCATGGGGTTTCTAATCCATCCCAACATCGATCTCAACATGTCGTCCTCGTTCACCCGCCGCCCCGTACAGAACGCCGACGGCTGACCCACAGGCCGCTGCCGGCCAACAGCAAGGCCAGACCGACCAACCCCAAGGTATGTAGGGTCGGAACCACGACCACCGGCGCCTCCGTACCAAAACCACGGATCATCCAATTGCCGGGGACCGTGCCGTCGATGGGTTCGAAAATCAGATCCGCCGGCAGCGTCAGATCCGCCGGTGGGTCCGTCGACCACACCCCGACCCAGGATCGCCCTTGGCTGGCGCTGGTGTCGAGGGCAGCCGGACGGGTTTCCGGCGTCACGCCGCTGGTCACGTAGCGGTTGACGACGCCGATCAGGACATCGCCGCCAGCGCTGATGATCAAGGGTTGTGGCAAGGGGTAGATGGAGAATGTGTCACCGTCCGCCACCTGAATGGTGGCATCGAAGGCCAGGAGCAGCTCGGCGCCATTGCTCGGATCGCTATCCGGGTCCAAATAGACGGCGATCTCGATGCTCTCCCCCACCGTGATCTCGGGTCCGGCGGGAAACAGCACCCAGACCTCTTCCAAGGTGAGGGCGGCGAAAGCGCTGCGGTCGAATTGATTGAGCCAGATGAATTGCTGTGCGCTCGGGGCGCCGACTCCGAAGCTGCCTTCGGCGCCGTCGTCATCGAGCACCAACTGGACGGGGAAGGTTCCCGCATCCGGCAGCGGCGGCGAGGCCTCGCCAGTGGCGTCAGCCAACGGTTGATAGATCAGCTCGGGTAACGCCTGGGCTCGCCCAACGCACAGGCCACAGAGCCCCATCATCGCAACCGCACAGGCGCTCCAGCGCCTCGCTTTGCTCGTCCATCGTTCCACCGTATCGCTCATGCCTGCATCTCCATTCAAAACGATCCAACGGTCCGTTGCGGACCGGGTCTGCACACCCTGGCAACTCTCCACCCCTGCCCCGCCTGGGCCCGTTCCTGGAATTCCACCGCCGGGCATCTCAAGGCACCGCCGCCGACCAAGCGGAAAGGTCACCGCTTTCGAAGCCGTCGTTGAATACCGAGCCTAGGGTGACCAGGGTCAAGGCGTCCACATGGGCGACAAACGAGTCACCGGAAGAGGTGCTCAAGCTGACGCCGCAGAGGGCCGAAAGGGCCGTTGCCGGCGCCATGAAGTCGAAATCCAAGGACACAAAGTCGCCGCCGGAGGAGAAGATCAGCGTCGCCGCAAATTCCGGCCCCAGGTTGGCGCCGCCACAGCTCGGCGCGCTGAAAAGCTCGCAGAAACGATTCAAGGTGACCGCGATTTCGGGATCGGTCGTCAAATCTAGCTCGAGACTCAGGCGATGCTCGCCGCCTCCCAAGACGTCGACGCATTGGTCGAGCTGGAAGGCCTGGCTCTGGGTGAGATTCTCCACCCTGGCGGAGCCGGACTGGTCCGAGGCCTCGAAGTCGAGACCGTCGTGGACGATCTCGGCCGGATTGGTGCTGGTGACCGTCCAAGCCGTCAGGTCACAGTCGAAATGACCATTGGCAAAACGATTGGCGTTGTCGACCCGGAAACCCCGTTGAAAATCGTCGCCACCGGTGCCGTCGCCATCACCGTCCAGGGCGTTCCCCGCCAGATCCACCAGGGTGGTGGAGCCGCAGACCTCCAGTCGGTAGAGGTCGTCGGGTAGCTCGAGGGCCAGGGTCAGATCCGCCGTCAAGCTGCCGTCGTCGTAGCTCACCCCGGTGACGGCGATCACTTGATCGTCCCCCTGGGGCCCACCGCAGGCGTCGGTTTGGAAGCTGCGGTCGGCACCCGGCGTCAACAGCTGGTAGTTGGCCGGATTGGTGACATCGTCGGCGTCGCTGTCCCCCATGGGATCGAACATGCTTTCGCTGAAGGTCACCAGCAGGCGCTGCACCCAGTTGCGGTTGACGGTTTCGCATTCCTCGAGGCTACCGTCGCCGGTGTCGTAGACGGTGTCGATGTTGGTGACCGTCGGCGGCACGATGTCGAGGGTGGTGTCTTCGCTGTCGCTATTGTCCGACGGATTCGGATCCACCTGATCGGCGCTCACCGTGGCGGTATTGGTCACCACGCCGGGGAACGGCGGCATCAAGTCGACCACGAAGCTACGACTCTCCATTTGACCGGCGGTCATGTCGCCGATGACACAGGTCACCGTGCCGGCCATCTCGGTGCACCCGTCCGGCGACGAATTGAAGACCAAGCCGCTGGGCAGATCATCGGTAATCTCGACGGAGGTGGCGGTGGACGGCCCGTTGTTGGTGACCTCCAGGGTGTAGGTGAACGACTGCCCTGCCACCGGGTCTTCGGAGTCGCTCTTGACCAGGGTCAGATCCGCCTGCACCTGCGCCTCGGTATCCTCGCTGGTGGAGTTGTTGCCCATCGTCGGGTCGGCGGTGTCGGAGGTCACCGAGGCCATGTTGGTGATCGTGCCGCTGGTCGCCAGATCGACATTGACCACCACGCTGTACTGCACCGAGGCGCCCGCCGTCAGGTTGCCTAGGCTACAGGTGGGCACAGCGGTCGGATCTTCGGCACAGCCACTGGTCGAGACCAAGGTGACGCCGGCCGGTAAGGTGTCCGTCGCCACCACGGCGAGGGCGTCGGACGGGCCGTTGTTGGTCACCGTCAGGGTGTAGGTCAGGTCGTCTCCGGAGACCACCGGGTCGACATCGTCCACCTTGGTGATGGCCAAGTCTGCCTGCACCTCGATGGTGGTCATTTCGTCGACGCTGTCGTCGCCGGTATTGACCAAGGGGCTGGCGGCGGTCACCGCGGCGCTGTTGGTCAGGACGCCCGAGGCATCGCTGTCGACACCGACCGCGATGGTGAATTGAGTGTTGCCGCCGGCCGCCAAATCTCCCAGGTTGCAGGTCGGAACCCCGGCCGGATCTTCGGCGCAGCCGCTGGTGCTCACCAAGGTGACACCGCTCGGCAAGGTGTCGGTCACCACCACGCCGCTGGCGTTGGAGGGGCCGTTGTTGAGCACCGTCACGGTGTAGTTGAGGGCGTTGCCGGCCAGCACCGGGTCGACATCATCGATTTTGCTGATCACCAGATCGGACTGGACTTGCACCGCCGTGTCTTCGGAGGTCGAGTCGTCACCGGGGTTGCTCAAGGGGGTCGAGGCCGTGACGCTGGCCTGGTTGGTCAAGGTTCCCGTCGTACCGGCGCCGACGCTGACGGTGATGGTGACCATGGCCGTATCGCCGGCCACCACCGTGCCGAGCGTGCAGTTGGGCACCGCCGCCGGGTCCTCGGCGCAGCCGCTGGTGCTGACCAAGCTGACGCCCATCGGAAGGCTTTCGGTGATCACCACGTCCAGGGCATCGGAGGGCCCGTTGTTGGTGACGCTGAGGGTGTAAACCAGATTGTTGCCAGCGCTCACCGGATCGACATCGTCGGTCTTGGTGATCACCAGATCCGCTGTCGTCTGGACGGTGGTGTCGGTGCGGGCCCGGTCGCCGGTGATGATGCCGGCCGGTGGAACCACGACGGCCGCCGGATCGCCGAGGTCGGAATCCACCAGGGCCAGGTTGGTGAGCAGGCTGGAGGCGGCGACACCGGAGGCCACGTCGACCACCAAATCGAAGCTGACGTTGCCGCCACTGGCCACCGCTCCGAGGTCGCAGACCAGGGCACCGCTGGCGGCGGCGATCAAAGTGCCGCGGATCTCACCGTTCGGGAAGGCGGCGCTGCGGATGTCGACGTAGTGTGTCTCGGCCTGCAACTCCATGGCCTGCGGCGTGGTCAGCTGGATGACGCCGCTGATGCCGTTACCGTTGTCGAAGGTCGCTCCGCTGGCGTAGAGGTCGTGCACTAAGGAATCGTCGAGCGCCTTGCGCAGGGTGGCGCCGGTGATGGCATTGGCCATGTCATCGACATCGAGGACGAAGCGCAGCTCCTCGCCGGTGGTATCGAGGAAAAACGATGCCGCGGCCGTCGCCGGGCTACCGCTGGCCACCGCCGTCTGGTCGAGGCTGGCGGCGTAACCCACCAAGTCTGGGGGCTCGGTGCAGGCGGCCAGGGTGTCGCTGGCATAGGTCGTGCCGAGCGGCAGCAGATCGAAGAGCTGGGTCCCTATGGCATCCCCGGGGCCACCGTTGTCGACACTGAAGCTGTAGGTCAGCTGGTTGCCGGCGATCACCGGGTCCGGTGCGTCGGTTTTGCTGAGGGTCAGGGTGACTTCACCGTTGACCTGGGTGTCCTCGTCCGTGCTGTCGTCGCCGGTGTTGATCAAGACGGTGCTGGAGGCGACGGTGGCGTTGTTGGTGATGGAGCCGTTGGTGTCGTTGTTGACCGTCACGTCGATGGAGTATTGGGCCATCGCTCCGTTGGCGATGCTGCCCAAGGTGCAGGTCGGCACGCCGACCGGATCTTCGGCGCAGCCGCTGGTGGACACCAAGGTGACGCCGGCCGGCAAGGTGTCGGTCACCACCACATCCGCCGCCGTCGAAGGCCCGGCGTTACTGACCGATACGGTGTAGGTCAGAGGGTCCCCGGCGTTGACCGGATCGACGGAATCGGTCTTGCTGATCGTCAAGTCCGCCTCGCTACCGATCGTCGTGCTTTCGCTGGCCGTCTCGTTGCCCGGCGCCGCTTCACGGGCCGAGACCACCGACACGTTGTTGGTGATCGAGCCGGTGGTATCGCCGTCGACGGTCACATTGACGGTGTATTGAGCCATCGCCCCGTTGGCGATGCTGCCCAGGGTGCAGGTCGGCACGCCGACCGGATCCTCGGCACAGCCGCTGGTGGAAACGAAGGTGACACCGGCGGGAAGGGTGTCGGTGACCACCACGTTCTGGGCGGCGGCCGGCCCGTTGTTGAGCACCGTCACGGTGTAGGCCAAGGCGGTGCCTGCCACCACCGGGTCTGCGGAGTCGGTTTTGCTGATCACCAGGTCGGCGGTGTCGAGGCTGAGACAGGTGGGGTCGGTGGTTCCGCCGACGGCGGGATCGTCGGTGACCACGGAGAGGCCCGCTGCACCGTCGGTGACGGTGTGCTGATCACAGATCTGGCTGAGGGGAAAACCCGACCACTGGGCGTAGGGTTTGACCTGAACCTCAAACTCTATGGTGACCGTCGACTGGGCCGGTAGGGTGGCCAACAGGTTGGTGAGCGGGAAATTGGGATCGAGGCTCTTGTCGACGACGGCTTCGCCCGCCGCAACGTCGGCCGCCACGCCTTCAGCGGCCGCAGCCCACAGGGGCGCGACGCCACCACCAAACATTCCCATGAGACCCAAGACAACGACGATACATCTCGTGCAACTTTGGCCTATCACGGCACCCTTCCTTCTCCGTTCCGATCGGATCTCACGCCAGTCGACTCGACGGCACGCCAGGTCTTGACGACTAAAAATCAATCAAGGCTTCGCCTGAAAGCTGGGTCTCTACCAGGAATTCCCGGCGACGGTCAGAATTTGATCTCAACTTATCATGACTTCAAGCAATCGTTGCAGCAACCCTGCCCTTGCAGGCTGCACCGAACCGGCCGGTCATCTCACATTTTTTCACGGGATTCCGTTTTTTTCGTTGGTTGGGTCGGGGGCCTTTCAGCCACCGAGCAGGAATCGCTCCTGATCTTCCAAGATCCCGGACGCTTCTTCGAAGCGCAAGTGGTCGATCTTGGCGGGGTCTCGGGGTGCCGCCAGGTCGCCAGTGAAGAAACGGGTGGCGCTGAGAAGTGCTTGCCGTAGGTCGGCGTGGCGCAGATCAGCACCGCTCAGATCAGCACCCTCGATATCCGCCTGGCGCAGGTCGGCATGGCTCAGGTCGGCAAAGCGCAAATCGCAGAGGCTGAGGTTGGCGTGCCGCAGATCGACCGCCGAGAGATCGGCGTGCCTGAGGTCGCATTGCTTGAGATGGAGCTGTCGCAAATCCCGATCCTTCGGACTCCAGTGTCGCAAGTCCAGGCCGATCAGTATTTTTTTCGCACCGCGGAAGGCATTGAGACTTTCGGCTTGGACCAGCTTCTCCACCTTCTCCGGACGCAGCGAGCCGGAGGTGAAACGCTGATCCCCTGGCCAGGGATCGCCGACGTTGTGATAGCTCGATTCCCGCTCCCAGTAGCCGAGGGCGTCCTCCGCCACCAATTCGATGCGATGCAGCCACTTCAAGCTCTTGAAGAAATAACGGCTCGGGGTCAGGGTGCGCAGCGGAAAACCGTGCTCTGGGGTCAAGGGGGCACCATCGAAACCGTGCACCAACCAGGTGTCCTCCAGTGCCAAGGGTAGCGGCAACGAGGTGTCGTGGTGACGGGGCGAATAGGCGACAAAGCGGACGAACCGGGCCTGCGGCTCGGCACCGGCCTCTTGCAACAACTCGCTCAAGGGGAAGCCGCTGAAGGTCATCGCCAGCTGACTCCAGCCGGTGACGCAGTGGATATCGACTTGCCGCTGGCGGCTGGGTCGCGCCATCACCTCGTCCAAGGTCAGGGAAAGGGGCCGACGAACTAGCCCCCCCACCAACAAGCGCCAATTGGCCGGGTCGAGGGCTTGCGGCGGCGGCGTCTTCTCCCCGACCAAGGGAAATTTCTTGGTTTCGGACTGGCCGGGAGGCAACAAAATCTTGGGTTGCGTCATCGCTGAAACCTCCTGGCGGTGCTAGGGGGGCAGCTCGCTCAAGGTCCAATAGCGGTCGATGGTCCGCATCAGCTCGACAAACTTCTGATAGTCGACGGGTTTGACCATATACCCGGCAATATTCATATTGAAGGACTCGAGCACGTCGCGGTCTTGCCGTGAGGTGCTGAGGACGACCACCGGTATTCCTTTGGCGGCACCCGTTTGCCGCAGATTCCGCAGGAAATCGAGCCCGCCCATGCGCGGCATGTTGAGATCCAACAGAATCAAGGCGGGTCGATCCTCTTCCTCGTCCTGCAAGAGGGTGAGCGCCACCTCGCCGTTGCTGGCCACCCGCAGGGGATTCTCCACCTCGAGATCGCGCAGGGCGCGCTGCACCATCAAAACATCGACCTCGTCGTCTTCCACCAAAAGGATGGATCGCGTATTGCGTATCCAGTGCCTCTGCTCTCCGTGCTGCATTGTTCTACCTCTCCCCGGCCGTTGTCGGCGACGGCCTGATGTCCGGTGACTGGTGCTCAGCCAGCCCGATGAGCTTGTTCCCCAGGAACAACTGTTTCCCAACCCCTGCTTCGACCCTGGTCATTCTCGGCTACCCCCCGCCTGTGAAGGCTCCACCGACTCTACCGCTGGCCACAGGAAGCGGAAAGTGGCGCCCTCACCGGGCTCCGAAATCACACTGATTTCGCCGCCCTCTTCCTCCACCAGCTTCTTGACCAAAGAGAGGCCCAGCCCAGTGCTCTCCACCTCGTCCCGGGCCTGCAAGGTCTGAAACATGACAAAAACCCGTTGGTGGTGCTGAGGAGCGATACCGGGGCCATCGTCGCTGACCGCAAACTCGAAGAGACTGGGGCTCATCTTCTCGAAAGTCACCCTGATGTGTCCTTCATCCTTGTCATGATACTTGATCGCATTGTTGATGAGGTTGGAAAAGACTTGACTGAGGCGCAATCTCTTGGTGATCAGGACAGGCATGCCTTCCTCGATGGTGACGCTCATGCCCGGCGGTGGATCGAGCAAGTCCACCAGCTCCCGCAGCAGCTCTCCCACATCCACCCGCTCGCCTTCGGTGTCCATTCGACCGGCCCGGGAGTAGCGCAACACGCCGTCGATCAGGGAATCCATGCGGTGCACTCTGCTGCGCAACAGGCGTAGCTGTTCTTTGGCTTCGTCTTCGAGATCGTTCTGCAAATCCTCCTCCAACCATGCGGAGAGGGTGCTGATGGCTCGCAGCGGCGCTTTGAGATCGTGCGAGGCGACGTAAGCAAACTGGTCCAGGTCGCGATTGGAGCGTTGTAGATCTAGCTGTCGTGCTTCGATCTGGGCGAGCATGTCGTTGAAGCCATCGTAGAGGAGGCCGATCTCGTCGTTGCCGGGTTTGCTCACTCGGATGCTGTAATCACCGTCCTCGGTGATGTGCTGGGCCCGTGCCGCCAGATGAAGAATGGGTTTCGAAATCAGGCCCTGGAGGAAATACGCGAAGATGACGGCGGCGAGGACTAGACCCGCCAGCAGCACCGCCATGGTGACCATCAAGGTTCGCTTCTGCTCCGCCAGCTCCGCCGTCGAGGCCATGACGTAAATCGTCCCATACTGGGCGCCCCGCCAACGTACCGGTGCAAACACATGCACCAAACCTTCTTCGACCCGGGCGTCGGCGTCGAGCACCTCACCGCGCTGGGTCGGCGTACCGTTGCGGCTGAAGGAGACGAACAGCTCTTTTTCCGTCGTGAAGAGCTGCGCCTCGAGGATGTTGGGGAATTCACTCAGCTTGTCGATGCCGGTCTGCGCCTCCTGCGGATCATCAAAGGCCAGGCCGACGGCGCAGTAGTCCCCCGCGGCGCGGGCGATCAAGTTGATGGTCTGCAGCAGATGCTGCTCGAAGATCCGCACCGTCGTCAGGTACATCAACAGAAATGCCGAGCTGAGGGCCAGCACGGTGGTCAGCAGGATGATGCCGGCAATCTTGTTGCGGATCGATAGATTGGCTAACAGTGGCAATTCGGAGCTTTCAAGATCAGGCGTCCAGCCACCGGGCCCCCACAGGAGGAACCGGAAGCGGCCAAAGCCTGGGGAATCAGATTTCGAAACGTCGACGGCACTCCATATTTTAGCCTCGGAGGACAGGTCCTGGTCCAGGAATCTCGCCTCGAGGCCCCCAAACCGAGGGTGGTGGCCGCCGAACCCGTCGCTACAGCTGTTGCCAGTGAGGCGAGATTCAGGCAGACTTCCCCTATGCAGAACCGAGACCGCATCCCCGACCCCTTGCCGCACCCCCTAGCTCGTTCCCGTACAGATTTACCAGAATCGGTGCGAACGGAGGCCCCTTGGAGCGAGCAAGGGGCGAGCGTGTTTGAGCTTGTACAGCATTGGATATCCGGTAAAGGCTTGAGCAGCAACAGTTTATGGCGCCCTCTAAGGGCCCGGCGAGCTCGGAGCCCCGGCCGAGCCCAATGGGGCCTCCGCCCTCCTCGAGCTATTTCTGGATGGACACTAGCTCGCTTCCTCACCCGCCGACACCCGTTGCCCGGCTTGTTCTGGCTCACGGTGCTCGCCTTGTCGCCCTTTCTCGGGGTGATCGACGCCGTGGCGCAAGATCCGGCGGCGGAACGCCTCTACCGTGAAGCGTCACGCATGGAAGACGCCGGCGACCAAGAAGGGGCCCTCGAAGAGCTCTTGCTGCTGGTACAACAGTTTCCCGGTGATCAGCTGGCACCCCGTGCTTTGCTGCAAGCCGTGGAGCTGCGCTCCGCCCGCGGCGATCTGGCCGGTGCCGAAGCGGTGCTACGCAACCTGCTCGACACCTATCCCCGGACCCCCGAGGCGGCCGCGGGATTTGTCCAGCAGGGCCAACTGCGACGGGCCCAGGCCAACTCGACCGCCGAGCTCGAAGAGGCCCGAGCCTCCTGGCGGCGGGTCCCCTTGCTCTATGGTAGCGAAGCCTTTCCGCTGCTCGACAGCCGGGTTGAAGCCCGAGTGCGCAGCGGCGAGATGAGCTTGCTGTTGGGGGATGCGGAGACCGCCGCGGCGGAGCTCTTGGCGGCGGTGGAAGACGAGCCGCCCAACAAGTGGACCCCCCGAGCCAGGGTCAGTTTGGCCCGCGCTTGGGTCGAGCTTGGCCACTGGCAAGCGGCGGCCGAAGTCCTGGCTTCGGTCCACCAGCCCGAAGCGGTCGAGCCCGGCCAGGAGACCCTGGCGGGCATCATGGCCAGAACAGCGTTCCAACAAGGTCAGACTCTGATCGCCTTGATGCACCGCCTACACTTGCGTCCGAGCCTCGGCACCGCCTCGTGGGCGACGGTGCAACGCTTTCCCCAGGGCGGCAGCCCGCTGCGGCAACCCGATGGGGTCGCCGCCGCCGCCGACGGACGAGTCCTGGTAGTGGACGGCAAATCGAAGAGTGTTCTGCTGCTCGATGCCTCCGGCCGTCTGGTCGAAGCGGCGACCCTCGATGATCCACAGCGCCCGTCCTGGAACGATGGGCGCTGGCCCTACGTCGTCACCGACGAGGAGATCCGTCTGCCCTTCTCCGGCGAGCGCAACCGCTTTCTCGAGCCCCGACCCGATCGTGAGGTGCAGCTCGATGGCATGTTGGCCGCCGAGCGCGGCGTCTTCGGTGAATGGTATGTGCTGGCCAAGGGCTGGAAAAGTGTCTTGGCCTACACGACCCCGCGTCAGGGACGGGAAATCCTGACCAAGGACCGTCCCGCCTTCGTCGACATGGCCCGCGACCTGCAAGGTCGCATCTATTTGCTCGACGGTAAGAGCAAGCAAGTCCAGCGCCTGAGCCGCGATGGCTCTTGGGACGGAGTGGTCCTGCAAGGGTCCTGGAAACGTCCCCAGGCCCTTGCCCTCGATCCCCTCGGGCGCCTCTACGTGCTCGACCGCGGCGACAACAAAGTGCATATCTATTCACCGCAGGGGAAACGGCTCACCGGCCTCGGGCCGACCTTTGCCGGCGGCATCGAGCTGCGGGCCCCGGTCGATGTCGCCGTCGACGGCGGCGGCAGAGTCTTCATCGCCGACAACAAGCTACCCTTTGTTGTGGTGCTGGAGTGAAACACGGCTGCGCCACCACACCTTTCGAGCACCACAGGCCCACCCTGCCCCAACCTTCACTTCGAGCCCGTTTTCCGCGAGAGATTTGATGTTTAGAATTCAATCCGCCCGCCCTTCGTCGCAGCCTTCCCGGCCCGCCCCTCGTCTGCAGCTCCTGTGGCAGTCGGCCCCCCGGCTGCTGCACGTCCTGGTCCTACTCTACGCCTTGGGCCTGCCGTCCATCGGCCTTGCTCAAGACGGGCTCGGCGTGGTGGTCGAGGACCTCGAAGAGACCGACGTCGAAAGCCTCGAGGCGCCCCCGGCGGAGCTCGACACGGCAGCGCTGCAACAGCTCTTCGACGAGGCTCAGGCGACCTTCGAGGCCCAAGATCCGGCCGCCTTCTCGTCCTTCGGACGCCTTGTGGATCTCTTCGAGAATCATCTGGCGACGATGACCGAAACCAGCCAAGCGCTGGCTGAGCCCGCAGATGGCGGCGGCATCGAGCCCGACGGTATGACAGTGCCCACCGGGACGACGACCCCCGAGGCGAGCCCGCCCGCAGACGAGGTGCCACAGGACGGCACCGAGCCGGGGCCGCCACCGGCGCCACCGGCGCAGCGGTTCCTCGACGCGGCGCGGCGCCAGATTTTTGCCCACAGCCTGCTCTACCGAGCCATCCTGGGCCATGATTTCGGTGAGGATGAGCTGGCGGTGGCCAGCCTCGGCCGACTCCTGGAAATCAGTCCCGACTTCGATCCCGCAAATCCTGCCGAAGGCGTCGCCGCCGTTCCCGTGCCCGCCGACCTGCTAGACCTCTTCGCCAAGCTGCAGCGCCAGCGCTTAGCCACCGTCAAGGTGACGGTTGAGCCGGCGGACGCCATCGTCTTGGTGGACGGTCGGGAAATCTCCATCGATCAAAGCCAGCGGGTGATGGCAGGCTCGCCGTGGATTCAGGTGCTGCGCCCGGGCTACTCGCCCTATCAGCAGCAACTGGATTTGAGGGCCGGCAAGACCTGGAGCGAAGACATCGTGCTCGAGCGTCTGAGCCCGGTGCTGCGGCTCTACACTCGCCCCAGTGGCGCGGAGGTCTATCTCGACGGCCAGCGGGCCGGCACCACATCGGGCCAGGCAAACCCCGGGCAGGTCCATGTCGGTCGCTATCGTCCAGAGGAGTTCTCCTCGGAGCTGGTGCTCGGCGAGATCGCCACCGGCATCCGACGGCTGGAGGTGCGCAAGGCGGGATTTCGCCCCTACCGGGCGGAGCTCGAGGTCTACGATCTCCTCGACTACCCCATCCCGCCCATCGTGCTCGAAGGGGAGAGCGGTCTCATCGTATTTCGAGATTTTCCGCCGGGGGGCAAGTTGGCGATCAACGGCAGAAACCGGCCCCTCGACAATCCCACGTCCAGCCGGCCCCAGTTGAGCCTGCCGCCGGGCGAGTACCAACTGACCATCGAGAGCGATCGCTCGAGCATGTTCTCGACCCAACTGCGACTCGCCGATCGCCAGACCGTGGAAGTGCAAGTTCGATTGCGCCCCGGTCTGGCCTTTCTCGGGGTGATCGGTGACGACGCCGACCGGCGGCGGGATCTGGATCAAGCCCTACGCCAGGCGTTCGGCCGGTCCGGCAAATGGTCCATCCTCGATCGCAGCTCCGATACGGGCGCCCTGCTCAGGGGTCTCGACATCGACGGCGACGCCTTGCGGGCGGAAGCGGAGGCCATCGTGGTCGGGCAGCACATCGACTGGTCTCGGCTGCAGTGGTCGGCGGATCAGCGCTCCCCGGGCCTGCTGTATGCCTTGGCGGTGGTCAACGACAACCTGCTGGCCCGCCAGGCGACGGTCTTCCTCTGGCCCGCCGCCCCGGGACCGCCGGTGCCCGATCGCGTCGTGCTGCCCAGCGGTGCCATCGGGGCGTTGCAGCGCCTGGAAGAGGCTTTGAATCGTCCTTTGCAAAGGCGGCGTCCGTGGTTGGGGGCGGTGCTCAGCAATAGCCCGATGTCGCCACATCCCCTGGTTTTCAGCGTCACGCCGGGGGGGCCGGCCGAGGCGGCGGGGCTGCAGGCCGGAGATCAACTGATCGCCGTGTCGCAGGTGCCCGTGTTCTCCCAGGGTGACGTCGAAAGCCGCCTGGCGGCGGCCGAGGTGGGTGAGGTCCTGGAGCTCGGCGTGCAACGCCTGGATGGCCCCCATGCCCTGCGCATGACGCTGCGCGCTTCGCCCCAAGTGGTCAATCTGCGGCGGCCAAATCTGTTGCCCTCCGTCGTCTTCGCAGATCTACAGGTTGCGGCCGAGGAGGCCGGACCGGAGGAGGCATGGCTGCTCCGCCTCGACAAGGGCCGCCTGCTGCTGGCGGCGCGGCAATACGAGGAGGCGGTACGTCACTTGCGGGATGTCGATGCCCCCCAGACCTCCCACGGCTTCGGGCAAGCGGCGGTGGACTACTGGCTCGGTTTGGCCCTGGCGAATCTCGACGGCACCTACCGCGACGCCGCCCGCCAAGCCTTCGAGCGCGCCGCCAGCCTGCCGGAGGCCCGTCTCGACCACCACGACGGCCCCTTCGTGGCGCCCCGGGCGGCGGCACGGCTATTGGCCTTGGGGAGCTTCTAGCGTCTGGGAAGCCCGCTAGCGATACCGTTCCTGCATCCTCAAGAGATCCGCTTCCAGCCGGCGCCGCAGGTCGTTGTCGCGGGTGTAGTCGATGGCTCGGTCGAAGAGATCGATGGCCGTTGCGTAGTCCTCATTCTCAAAGGCGAGGCGGGAGGCCCGCAACAGCAGCAGGCGCTCGACCTCGTCCTCCACCTGCACCACCATCTCGAGCTCCCCACGGGGACGCAGTAGACCGTCGATGAGCATCTCGGCGTCACCCCGCTGGCCCATGCGGGCATGGGTCAAGGCCAGTGCCGCCACCACCTCGAGGCGCGCCGGCAGCAGGGCGTGGGCCTTCTGTAGGGCCACCAAGCCCGCGGCCGGGTCCCCCCCTTCGAGGCTGTGGCTTTGGCCGAGCATGTACCAGGCCTCGCCGTAATCCCCTTTGAGGTCGATGGCCTCACGCAGCACCTCCCTGGCCCCTTCGATCAGCCGCTGCCGCCGGGCCCCTGGGGTATCGCCGTCGGTCGTCTGGCCGTGCCGCGTCTCGCCCTCCGGGTCGCCGCCCTCCGAAGGGCTCCGATGATGCGCCACGTGCAGCAGGTGGATGCCGTAATGCAGATACGTCTGCGGCCTATTGCTTCCGATGGCCAGGGCCTCTTGGTAGAGGATGCCCGCTTCGTCGAACCGGTTGCCCATGTCCCGCGAGCGGGCCATGACCGCCAAGGCATCGCCGTGCTGCGGCTGCAAATCGAGGGCACGCTGCAAGAAGGACTCCGCCTCCCGCCGCCGATCGATGTGCAACAGCAAATCCGCCAAGTGGACGTTGGTGTCGGCGGCCGACAAGGGGCGCACCCGCCAGCTGCCGCTACCGAGGTCGGCAAGCGGCACACGTACCGCCGTGAAGTCCCCCTCCACCAGATGGCGCTGTAGCTCTTCCTCCAGGGTGCTCAACCGCAGGTCGAAAGCCTCCTCGAAACCGGAGATGGCATCCTCCCCTTCCTGCACTCGGGAGAAGAAGTCCGCCGCCCGTTCCAGCCGCTCGCCGCTGCCCGACAGCAGGTAATGCACCAACAGCCAAGATTGGGCATAGAAATCTCCCACCTTGTTCGGCGCATGGTAGCTCTCGGAACGGGAGTCCGCCTCCAGCAGAGATACCAAGTCGAGCTCGCCACGACGGCGCAGATGATCGAGATGACGCTCCACCGCGCCGCCGATCAGCACCGCATCCTCCTCCTGGGTGAGGGTGCTGTAGAACTCGGCCAACCCTTCGTTGAACCAAAGGGGCACGCCCGGGAAGTTATTGCGCACAAAGTAGTGCACGTACTCGTGGTAGATCACCGCCAGGGAGCCCACCAGCTCGGCCCCCGCATCGATGGTCAGGTAGTTGCCGTCCGGCTTGCTGAGGAACTGCCCCAGGATCCGGCTGTTGCCGCGATCGGCGACGGTCTTGAACGGCGCATAGCTGCGGTGATCACGGAAGGCCAGGAGGGTTGTCGGCGCCGGTGAGCTGAGCTCGATGGCGGGGGCCAGCCGGGCAAAGACGGCTCGGAATTGGTGCAAGGCTGCAGCGATCTCGAGGCCCCGTTGGCGTCCGGCATTGGTCATCAAGCTCAGATCTTCGCCTTCGATCTCCAACCAGCCGGCATCGATGTCCATGGGCTCGGCAACCAACTGCCCGGCCGGCCAGGCAAGGCAACAGGCCAATACCAGGCAACCCCGGACGATGCGACGTCGTAACAATGTAAACTTCGTGAGCTTCATGAATTCCCCCGGTGAATGGATGCCTCGCCCCGCCAACGGGCGCCCGCTGGGCCATTGTATCGTCGAGGGGCACTCGAGATGCATTGAGCAGTGGACGAACCCTCGGCGATGGCCAATAATCCACCTGCCAATGATCGACCTGACCATGTGTCCAGCTGGCCATGTGTCCACCTGGCCATGATCGATTTCACCATGTACCCACCTGATGGTGCTCTGCCGGTGACAGCTTTCTTTTTGATTTGGGCCCTACGAAGACATCTCCTTGGGCCCCTGACGCCAAAACCTACGCCACCCATTGAACTACGGATGAGGAGACTCGAGTGACCAACGGACCACAAACTCAGAAAAAGGGGCTCAGCCCCCTGGCTTGGATCGCCATCGGTTGCGGCGGCTTGGCCGTGATCGGCGCCATCGTCGCCGTCATCGCCTTTTATTTCATCGGCATGAAGGTCAAGGAAGTGGCCGAAGATTTCGAGAAGAACCCGGCTCTGTCGGCCGCCAAGCTAATCGACCTCGCCGATCCGTCGGTCGAGATCACCGACAGCGATGAAGCGGCCCAGACGGTTACCTTCGTCAAGACAGAGACCGGCGAAGAGTTCGTCATCAGCTTCGAGGACATCGAAAACGGCAACCTCTCCTGGACCACCAGCGAGGGTACCTATGGCATCAACGCCTCGGAGGTCAAAGAAGGTGGCCAGGTGACCTACTCCTCACCGGAGGGGGAAACCCGCCTCGGTACCGGATCCAGCGCCGACATCCCGCAGTGGGTTCTGCTACCGCCCAATGCCTTCAACGTGGAGAGCTCGTTTTCGGTCACCAACGCCGACCTGTCCACCGGAGCGGTCTCGGCCAAGAGCCGCGACTCCTTGGATGAGGTCAAGTCCTACTACCAAGAGGAGATGGAGGCTGCCGGTTATGAGGTTTCGGTGACCAGCTACAGCGCCGGCGGCCAGCGGCAGGACATCGTCAGCGGCACCCGGGACGGCGGCAAACAAGTGCTCAACGCCGCCATCTCCCTGCAGGAAGGCCAGGAGGTTCAGGTGGTGGTGCAATACCAGGGCCCCGGCAAGGGCTGATCGACCTCTGAGGGTCACATCCACCGGACCGGAGACGCCCCAGGGCGTTGTGTCGGGCCGGTGGGTTGCCCCTCCCTTGCGGCCGCCGCGGACGTGGAGGTATCGGGGCTCGAATACCAGCGTATTTTTGAAAAGGTGTACTAAGGATTGACCCGCAACCCATGCACCGCGGGTAGCCCTTCGTCCGGCCAAATGGCCAGGCGCAGGGTCTGCGAAGTCAGGTGCTCCGCTTGGATGGTGATGCGGTCGTCGGCGCCACAGGAACCGAGCAACGCAAAATAGCCGCGCATGCCATCGACGCTGACCCGGAGAAAACGCCGCTCGATATCCTGCGATTCTTCCTTCCAGACCAGTTGCAACGATACCTGCTCGCCAACCCGCACCGACGAGGGACCTCGCACCTCAAACGGTGACTCCCGACCGGAGGCCGGCGGCAAGGCCTCGTGGCGAAAGACGGCGCAGGGGATATTCACCGGCCGGGCGCTGCGGGAAATCGGCGGCGTCGGATGGCTCAAGGTCACCAGCAGCTTCTTGCTCTGCTCGACTTGGGGGGCCAGTTGGTCGGCCAACGAGATGGTCACCCAATAGCTGCCGTCCGGCCGTTGATTGAGCTCCGAAATGCGGTATCGCACCTCCAGGGCCCCCTCCTGGGTCGAGCTTTTCTGCCAATGGACCCGTGACCCATCAAAGTTGCTGTCGAGAGCTGAGAAATCGGCCTTGGGGTCGAACTCTTGACCGTTGGTGGCCACCTCGACGACAACCTCTTGGCCATTGACCACAGCACCGGGATCCCGCTGGGCGACGCGCAGCAAGGCAAATTGCGGACGTCGTACCCGGACCTTCACCGTTTCGATACCCTGCCGCCGATCCACGTCCATGAGGCGGATCTCCAAGGTGTGCTCCCCTTCCGGCAGGAAAGAGGTGTCGAAGGTCTTCTCCCAGGTCGGCTCCAGGAAGTGGAAAACCCGTCGGCGATCGATGCGCACCTCGATGCCGCCAAAACCGGCCGGCGCTTCCCCGCGCCAACGCAGCAACACCGTACCGCTCAGCACATCCCCGTCACGGGGTTGCAAGATCTCGAGATGCGGCCAGCCCTCCTTGGAGATTTCCGGCGGCACCGTCTGGCCGAGGACTCCCAGCCCCGGTAGCAAGTCCCCGAGGGGACCGCCCTGGCGAAAGCTTTGGGCACGCAGGAGGATGAGAAGGCTGGCCAGCAGTAGCACGAGAAGCAAGAGGCCCAGGACGATCTTGCGAAACCGGAAGGCGCCTCCGGACGCAGCAGAATGACGGGTCAGCAAAGTAGCGGTGTCTATTCGAGACATGGGGCTCCGGAGGGCTCCGCAAAGCCATCCTAGACTCCCCCACCGACGCAAGGTGGCCGGGGGGCGTCGAGTTGGGCTGGCGGAGTCGACAGCAAACAATGCATGGCCCTGATATCGGCTTTACCAGGTTGGCCTAGGAAAGGGGGTTGTCCCTACGATGAACAGCTCAAATTGGCAATACTGCCAACGGACGATCTTAGCATGTCTCGAGCTCGACTCCCCTGAAGGAGCTTGCGGCCAGTCCCTCAGAGCTCGCCCGGAAACTCCACCTGAGCACCCACCGCCGCCGCCGAGAGGGGTGGGCTGAAAAAGTTGCCCTGGGCCAGGCGACAGCCGAGCTGCTTCAGGTGCTTCGCCTGCAGCCCGTTCTCGACCCCCTCGGCCACCGTGGTCATGTCGCGCCAGCGGCACAGGGCCAGAAGCCCGGCGACCAGCTCCTCGGCACCTTTCTCGCGCCCCAAGCCGTGAACGAACCAGCGATCCAGCTTGACTTGCTCGAAGGGGAAGCTCTGCAATAATCCGAGGGAGGAATGGCCGCTGCCGAAATCGTCGAGGGCCAGACGAACCCCGGCTTGCAACAGTAGATCGAGGGCTGTTGAGGTGGGCTCGGATTCTGCCATCAACCCCTTCTCCGTCACCTCGACCATCAAGTGTCGACCTTCCAAACCATGCTCGTGTAAACAGTGGGTGATGCTGGCGACGACGTTTCCCTGAAGCAGCTGTCTCCCCGAGAGATTCACACTGACAAACAACGGTTCGGGCAGAGCTCGGTGGCGCTGCCACTTGGCCAGCTGGACACAGGCCAACTGCAAGACCCGCTCGCCCAGGGGGAAGATCAAGCCCGACTCCTCCGCCGTTTGGATGAACTCCCCCGGCAGCAGGGTGCCGCGCTCCGGGTGCAACCAGCGGACCAACGCTTCGTAACCCACGATCCCCCCGCTGGCCAGCTCCACCACCGGCTGATAGACGACCTCCAACTGATCTTCTTCGATGGCTCGCCGCAGCTCCGTTTCCAAACGCAACTGGGCCACCACTTGGGCATGCATTCGGGCGTCGAAAATGGCATAGGATGCCCGGCCCTGGGCTTTGGCCCGATACATGGCGGTGTCGGCATCGCGCAACAGGTCTTGCGGCTGCTCGGTATCCCGATGGCTCAACGCGATGCCAATGCTGGCGGAGCTGTAGACCTCCCTACCCTGCAGCAGAAACGGAGCCGCGAGGGCCCGCTGAACGCGTTCCGCCACCCGAACCGCCGGGCCGGGCTCGACGATGTCCTCGAGCAAGACGGCAAACTCATCGCCACCAAGACGGGCGAGGGTGTCGCCGGGACGCACCGATGCCCGCAGGCGATGGCCGGCTTCTATCAGCAGCTCGTCGCCCACCAGGTGGCCCAAGCTATCGTTGATCACCTTGAAGCGGTCGAGGTCGATGAACAGCACCGCCGGCCGTTGACCGTCGACATGCCGGGTCTGCCGATTCAAACTGTGGCGCAGGCGGTCCATGAACAGGGTTCGGTTGGGCAGCCCGGTCAGCGCGTCATGTAAGGCCTCGTGTTGCAAGCGTTCCTCCGCCCGGCGGCGGGCGGTGCTGTCTTCGATCAAACCGATGCCGTAGATCGGTCGACCGGCCCGATCCTTCAAGGCGGTGGCGGTGAGGCGCCCCCACAGGATACTGCCATCCTTGCGCTGAAACCGCTTCTCCACTTGATAATAGGGAATCTCACCGCGGAAAATCTGTTGCGCCAGCTCTTCGTCGATGTGCCGATCCTCGGGCAGGGTGAATTCCCAAGGCCGTTGGCCCACAAGCTCGTCGCGACGGTAGCCCAGCATGCGGCAGACCTCAGGATTGACCTGGCAATAACGCCGATCGAGGTCGACGACGGTGATGCCGATGGGCCCCTGCTCGAAAATGAGTCGAAAACGCTCTTCGCTACGCCGCAGCTCTTCCTCCGCCTGCCGACGACGAGTGATGTCGGTGATGACGGCGAAGGAGCCGAGGAACTGCCCATCCTTTTCGTCGTGCAGGGCCATGGCCGAGATGATGGTGGACATCAGCTGGCCGTCCTTGCGGCGCAGCTCGAGCTCGTAGGTGCTGCTCAAGACCTGACGACGGCTCTCGAACTCTTCCTGCAGCAGGTCCCGGGACTCCCCTTGAGTGAAGTCCTCCACCTGCCGTCCCAGGATCTCCTCCCGTCGGTGCCCCAGCAGGCGGCAGAAGGGTTCGTTGACATAAATGATCTCGCCCTCGGCATTGCGCACGCCGAGCCCTTCGTTCATGGTTTCGACCAGGAGACGGAAGAGCTCTGGACGACGGAGCAAATGGGAGGCATCCATCGGGTGGGACGCCGACTCCGGATCTGGAGACGACGGCGGGTTGCCAGGGGTGGAAGTTCCGCTCACTGCAATATTACGCGGACAGCAAACCGCTCTTCGTTCCTGGCCGCTGCCCTCTTTCCTAAGTAATTCCTCTGTAATCTAGCACGAATTCAGCGTCCATTTGATATGTCTATATTTCTGCGCCATGAGCCTGGCCTCGATTTCGTCGTTCTCGCACCACCCCACAAGGGGGCCCAGCATCGTACTCTGCGGAATATTGCAGCGGCTTCAGTCCGGCGATGCGGTCGCCCCGTCGCCATCTGCGTCCCCATCCTCTTCGTCATCCCAAAGACCCGTCAGCTCCGACGGATCGTCCACCTCTGCCAACTCCAGGCTCAGCAAATCTTGCATCGCCAGGTCGGCCATCTCGGCCAGCTCGCCCTCGCCTTGCGACATCTTCTCCAGGAAGGGAATGGTGCCGTCCGGCCGCAGCGAGACCAAGGCGTCCATGGCCGCTAGGCGCAGCGGCACCAGGGCATCCTCGTCCTTGGCCAGGTCGAGAATCTCCGGCCCCAAGGCTTCGATCTCCATCTCTCCGGCGGCCCGGATCGCTTCCATCTGAACTTCGGCGTCTTCATGCTCCATGGCTTCGGCGATTTCTCCGCGGAAGCCCTCGAGGTAGCCGGCGCAGAAGACGGCGGTCATGCGCCATGCGGTCTCCGCCTTGGTGAAGGCTTGGCGCACGGAGTCTTTCTGCCAAGGGCGCGGCGAGCGCACCGCCGCTTCGAGGCTTCGACGCCGCACTTCCTCGGGCTGCGCCTCATCGAGGACGATACTCCGTAGCTGCTCTTCGAGGGCCCGGTAGTCGGCCAAGGACAGGGGAAGATCCTCCACCAGGTCTGCATCCAAATCCGCTTCACTCTGCACGTCGTCATCGACCTCGGTGAACATCATCTCCAGGCTCGGGCCGAGGGAGATGGCGGCGGCGGCCCGGACGGCAGCCTCCGGATCGTTGCGCAAGAGCTCCATGGTGACCGTCAGCAAGTCCCTGTCGAAACTCTCACCGGCATTTTCCAAGGCGGCGAGGCGAGCCTCCGGAGTCTCCGCCTGCAGACCGTGGAGCACCAGCTCCTTGCCGCCTTCGGGCCATTCCCAGGGTCCTAAAACACTGAGGGCATTTAGTTTTTGAGTGAGATCGTCCATTCTATAGCTCCTGAAAAACTGGCAAACGCGCAAGCACGTTCCTATATCGGTGTCGGTTGGGGTTCGATTGTCGGGGACAATCTTACCTGGCCCCCGGACTTCCTGCCCGGAAATCTCGTCGACAACAACTTGTCGAAGCTCCAGCGATGCGATAGAACGAGCACCGTCTCGAATTCGACTCTGCTCCTCCACCAGACCACCGAGGAAAGCGATTATGGAGCAACCGGCTGACCACATTTTGCTGCCGGAAGTCACCGCCGCCGCGCTCTGTGAGCGGTGGTTCGGCCGCACGGGAACGGCGACGCGACTCCCTGGCTACAACGACGAGAATTTCCTGGTCACCGAGCAGGGAGGCCAACGCTGGGTGCTGAAGATCTCCCCGCCGGACACCCCAAAGGGCCTGTTGCAGCTCCAGAACGGAGCCATGCTGCATCTCGAGGCGACGTTGCAGGACTACACCTTCAGCCTTCCCCAGCCCTCCCTCGAAGGCGATACCTTGGTCTCGGCCCAGATGCCCGCGGGACCGCCGCGATGGCTGCGGCTCCTGTCGTGGGTAGCGGGGTCGCCATGGACGGATCGACATCCCATCGAGGATGCGCTGGTGCGCCAGCTCGGTCAGTGTCTGGGCAGGCTCGATGAAGCCTTGGCCGACTTCGATCATCCGGCGGCCCGTCACGAGACCGTCTGGGATCTGCGCCGGGCGATGGACCTGTGGCCATTGACTCCGCTGGTGGGCGATTCGAGGCGCCGGGCGATCGTCGAGCATGTGCTGCTGGACATGGAAATGGAAGTCCTACCCCGCTTGGCGACGACCCGGCGCAGCATCATCCACAACGACGCCAACGAGCACAATATCCTGCTACACAAGAAACCCGGCGCCGCCTCCAGGGCTCAGGAAAACAGCGTCTTGGGACTCATCGACTTCGGCGACCTGGTGCTCACCCATACCGTTTGTGAGGTGGCCATCGCAGCGGCCTATGTGCTCATCCGCAGCCAAGACTTGACCAGGCTCGGCCCCCTGATCGCTGGCTACCATCAGGTCATGGCCTTGAGGGACGAAGAGCTCGCTTTGCTGCCCGGACTCATCGCCGGCCGCCTGGTGACCAGCGTCCTCAAATCGACGGAGGGCATTCTGGCGCGGCCGGACAATGCCTACCTGACCACCTCACAGGATGGTGCTTGGCGGGCCCTCGATCTCCTCATGGCGCGGCAGCCTGAAAACCTGGCGGAGCAATTCCGGCTGAGCTGCGGTTTGGCTGCCGGCCACGACCTACCGGCCATCCGGCCGCGGGCGATCCTGAAAGCACGGCGGAGGCATTTGGGGCGCAATCTCAGCCTCGCCTATCAGCAACCCCTGACCATCGTTCGGGGCAGCCGACAGTACCTCTTCGATCAGCGAGGCCGCGCCTACCTGGACTTGGTCAACAATGTTTGCCACGTCGGCCACGCACACCCCCGGGTGGTGCGAGCCTTGCGCAGTCAGGCGGCACGCTTGAATACCAATACGCGCTATCTCCATCCCCTGTTGGTGGACTATGCCGAGCGCTTGGTGAGCCTGCTGCCCGATCCGCTGCAGGTGGTTTTCCTCTGTTGCACCGGTAGCGAAGCCAACGATCTGGCCCTGCGCCTGGCCCGGCAGGCCACCGGCAGGCAGGATCTGGTGGTGGTGGACGCCGCCTACCACGGCCATACCGCCGCCCTGATCGACGCCAGCCCCTACAAATTCGACAGCGCCGGGGGTAACGGCCGTGCCCCCCACATCCATGTGGTGCCCTGTCCGGATGTCTACCGGGGGAAGCACCGTGGAGCCGACGCCGGGACCAAGTATGCCCAAGACGTCCGTGCGACTCTGCAGCAGGCCGCGCAGGGGGGTGGCGCGGCGGCCTTCATCGTCGAGTCCCTGCTCGGTTGCGGCGGCCAGATCGAGCCGCCGGCGGGCTATTTGTCGCGGGCCTTCGAGCACGCCAGACAGGCAGGCGCTCTGTGCATCGCCGACGAGGTGCAGGTCGGTTTCGGCCGCGTCGGCAGTCACCTATGGGGCTTCGAGGCTCAAGGGGCGGTCCCCGACATCGTCACCCTGGGCAAACCCATCGGTAACGGGCATCCGCTGGCGGCCGTGGTGACGACGGCGGCCGTCGCCGACGCTTTCGACAATGGCATGGAGTACTTCAATACTTTCGGCGGCAACCCGGTATCGTGTGCCGTCGGCATGGCGGTGCTCGACGTGGTCCGTGACGAGGCCCTGCAGGACAACGCCCGGCAGGTGGGTGAGCACTTCCTCACCACCCTCCGGCAGGTGGCGGACCGGCACCCGATGATCGGCGATGTCCGGGGGCGCGGTCTCTTTCTCGGCGTCGAGTTGGTGCGGGATGCAACGACCTTGGAGCCGGCGGCGCAGGAGGCCGGACAGGTGATCGAGGCCATGAAACGGCAGGGGATCCTGCTCAGCACCGACGGCCCTCTGCACAACGTGCTGAAGATCAAACCGCCGCTGGTGGTCGACCGCCGGGACGCGGAGCGCTTCGCCGAAACCTTGGATCGCAGCTTGACGGCTCTACCGAGTCCTTGAGCTCCGGGGCTCAGGATCAAATACCGAAGCGATCGGGATACCGTTCCAGATACTCAGAATAGAAGCTGCGGGCCTCGTCCATGAAGGCGTCGAGCCCGATATCTGGTTCCACCGCCGGTCCGAGGCGGATTTCTTTGCTCTGATGGCAGAGTCCCGCCATCAGGATCGGTACCTTGGAACCTTCGGCGATACGGAAAAATCCCGTTTTCCATGGCACGCTCTTCTTGCGGGTTCCTTCGGGGGACAGGGCGATGACCAAACGCTGGTGATTTTCGAATTGCTCGATGGTTTGGGCCACCACGCCGGTCGATTTGCTGCGCTCGATACGAATGCCGCCCATCCACCGGATGAAGGGATAGCGAAAAATCCACTCGGCTCCCATCCATGAAACCCGCAACCCGAGACCGGCGATGGCGAACATGGCGACGACAAAATCCATCGCCGAGGTATGGGGCGCGATGATGACGACAAATTTCTCACGGTCGGGAATGGTGCCCGTGAAGTGGTAGCCCAGCAGACGCAGCATCAGGCGACCCATGGCGCGGGAGAAACGATTGCCCCGTTTCGGAGGTCGTTCGCCCAAGGACGGAATATTGGTCTTCACACTCTCTCCTCTATCCGACTCCTCCACGACCCCGCCATAGGACACGCTCCCGGGGGCACTCAGCCTGGCCCTGCGAGGGTAGTTTCTCGGGCAAGAATGTGCAAGCTCTGGAAATAGCCAAAGAAAGTTGAAGGCATCCGCCGCCGGATCTCGCCTAAACGAATGACGGGCCAACAACGGACCGTCACACGAAGCGATTCTGCCTGTACGGCGTCAGTAGCCCTCCAACGAGGGCTCTTTTTTTGCCCTCTGCCCCGGGTCCACCGAAGATCCCTAGGAAGCTCCCATCCCGTTTTGCCCAAGTCGGTGCCAGCGGGAGGCACTTCGAGCGAGCACGGACGGAGTGCTGTCTGAGCCGCAGGACCATGGGAACGGGATCAAGCCTTGATCTCAATAGGTTTAGATCGACACGTCAGCCTTGGGGCGAGTTTGCGGAGGCCGTGCGCAGCCGAAGGGCTCCCGCCCCCGCATCGCCTTCTCGGATGGATACTAGGATGTTGGGGGCTTGGTTGTCAGACGCCACAGGGACGTCACCTCCGCCGCCCTGAAACGGTGCAGGGGATCTGAGAGGCGCGACGCCTTGGCGTGTCGGGCCTTGATCTCGAGCTTACCGACCACCCGCAGGTTGGCCTTTGCAAACGCCGACAGCAGTGCTTCCCGGGAGCGCAACCCGAGCAGCTCGGCCAGGTCCGAGAGGATCAACCACCCTTCACCGCCGGCCTCCAAATGATCCCCCAGGCGCGACAGAAAACCCATCAGCATGCGGCTTTCCGGATCGTAGATGGCCCGCTCCAGCGACGAGCCGGCCCGCCCCGGAAGCCAGGGCGGGTTGCACACCACGAGCGAAGCCAGGCCCGGCGGAAAAAGTTCGGTCTGCAGCAGCTGGATGGTCTCGGCCAAAGCCAAACGCTCGAGGTTGTCGGCGGCGCAAACCAAGGCCCGGTGCGAAATGTCCGTTGCTATGACCCGTTCCACCCGCCGCCGGGCCAGGACGGCCGCCAAGACACCGGTCCCGGTGCCGATGTCGAAGGCCACATAGGGGGAAGCGCCGGTTTGCGGCAGGGGCGCCCGGCTCACCAACTCCACATATTCGTCACGGGTTGGCGCAAAGACGCCATAGTGGGGATAGATCCGATCGCCGGGCGGGGGGCCCAACGCCGCAACCCGCACCCCCGTGAGGTGCCATTGATGGGCCCCGAGGATACCCAGGAGGTCGGTCAAGGGGACTAGCCAAGTTTCGGCCCTCGAGGTCTCCGGGGGTGGGCCCCAAGCCTGGGCGCAGGCTGACCGCAGGTCCGGGGCGCGGCGCAGGGCCAACCGGTAGTCGCCGCCCATCGGCACCACCAGGCAAGACATCAGCTGGGCGCGGCGGGACCGCCGTTGACGGTATTGGTGGTATGACTGAAGGTCGGAGACGAGCTCTGCTGGGGTGTCGGCCTGGCGTCGCCGACCCTTGCCTTGGCCCGTTGCATCGATGCGTCGCCCCATGGCCTGCAACAGTTGTTTGGCGAGATGATAGTCGCCTCGCCAGAGCAGTGTCGTCCCTTCGCAAACCAGGCGAAACGCCCTGTCGGCGGAGAGACTGTCGTCGACCACCAGCAGACGTTTGGGGGGCAAAGGCCGCCGTTCCGAACGCCACAGGGCGCTGTGCTCCAGCTCACTTTCTCGCCACTCGACCGACGGTAGTGACTCGTTCAAGGTCATGGCAGCAGCTCCGCATCCCAGGCACAACGCAAAGGGGTGAGTTGCCCCCGACGGGTCGTGTCGGGGGGCAGGGCTGACTTACTTACAGGCGCACTTGGCGGAGGCTTTGCAGGGCGGAGCGTCCGCCGGGACGCAGGAGCCGCTGGCCTTGCCTTGGCCAATGCACCAGGCATCGCAATCGAAGGTATCGGGATGTCCCGTATCGTTGCTGTGGCTGTGCACCTCGTCTTTGCCGGGGTTCGATTCCACCAACCGTCCATTCTCAAGGCAAGCCTCGCCGAACATCCGTCCATTGGGTTTGCCGTCGGCGTCGGTGCCGAGATGGCAACCGGCCACACCGGGGGCTACGCCGTCGGTATCACTCCAATAGGTGGTTTGCCCCTCTTGCCAATCAGCCGGTTGGAATTCGAAGGTTCCCGTCGCTCCCGGCATGCCGACGGCCCCGGGAGAAGGTTTTCCATAGTGTTGGGTCGCACAACCGGTGGCCAGGATCGCCATGGCAAGGCTGACACTCAGCAAAAGATTTCGTAACATCGTTGATTCCTAACTCGGGCAAAGGTTTTTTGTGGCTTCAACACTAGCTGGTTCCCGTACAGATTTACCAAAATCGGTGCCAACGGAGGCCCCTGAACCCTGTTAAGAAAAAGCTACTTCAGCATACCGCATTCCAGCATCTCGAAGCCTGTCAAGGCTTGACGACCCGCTGCACTTGATCCAACGGCACCACCGCCCGCACCTCGAGATTCTTGCGACCGGGCAAGGTCACTTTGATCTTGCTGCCTTCCCCGGGTCGTCGCTCGGCGTAGTAGGTGAGCACATATTGGTGGCGCAACTCCACATTGATCTGACGGAAGGCCCGCTGCAAGCCGCCCCCGGCACCGAGGCGCAGCAAACGTCCGCCGGTGGGCTCGGTCAGCAACTTGAGCTCCTGTACGCCGGGACCCGGTGAGCCGCCGCCCCCCGGTGAGGGAATGGCGATGACGTAGACCGGCACCCCGAGCCGACGCCCCATCTCGACGGTGCGTTTGGGGTTGGCCAAGCTGTTGACGTCGAAGCCGTCGGTCAACACCACCAGGGCCCGGCGACCCGGTTGATCGGTGAATTGCATCAGCGAGAAGAGCACGGCGTCATAGAGAGCGGTGCCGCCGTCGGGGACGATCTCGGCCAGGCTGTCGAAGAGCTTCTGACGATCGCCGGTGAGGGCCTGCCGCAGCTGAAGCTCGGTATTGAAATCCACCACAAAAGCGCGATCCCGGGGTTCGAGGGTTTGTCCGAGAAAGTCGTAGGCCGCCCCCTGCGCGGTCTGCCACTGCCGGGCCATGCTGCCGGAGGAGTCGAGGGCCAGGCCGAGCACCAGGGCGACATCCTCCGCCAACTGCAGCTGTTCCAGGGTCTGCACGGCGCCGTCCTGCTGGACCTTGAAGTCGTCCCGCTTCAGATCCGCCACCGGCGCCCCATTACGTTGCGTCACCAGAACCTGTAGCTGCACCAAGTTGATGTCCACCTCGTCGCCAAATTGTGGCGCCAGGAGCAACTCGCTGTCCTCCCGTTGCCGACCGTCCTCCAAGTGGGCCACCACCTGCACAAAATCTTCGACCGACGGCGTATCGACGGGGATGGGCAGCAAGATCTCCGTCTGCTCGAGGTTGGCGATCAGGTGCTCATTGAGCCGCACCTCGACCCTGGCCAACTCGCCTTGGCGGGGCAAAGTCACCTCGCCTCGCAGCATCATTTGCCCACTGTCCGGGTCCCCTTCGAGGGCCAGGATCCTGACTGCAAAGACCGGTTCCCGGCGATTGATCGCTAGACTGTCTTCCCCCAAGGCACGGTCACCGGGGCCCAGGGCCACCACCCTCAGCACTTGCTCACGGGGCGGCTTGGCAAAGATCACGTCGGCGTTCCAGGGCAGGCGCTTGCGGCGCGCCACCGGCTCGCCGTCCAAGTAGAAAACCAGCTGCCGCACGTCCTGGTCGATGACCAAGGTCTCCACCTGGGTCTTGCCGCTCACCTGCTCGCCAAGGATCGGCAACAGACGCACCACCGTCGGCGACGGCTCGTCCGCTAGACCGTCCTGGGCGTCGAGACACCGGACGCCAAGCAGCCAGCCGAGCAGGGCCAGCAGCAGCATCAGGCCAAGACGCGAGGTCCAGCCTCGACGGCTGGTCGAGACCCCTTGACCGACGAAGACGACAGGGAACCGGGGCTCGGGCATGATGGGCATGGGCAGGCCTCCTAAGGGTCCGCAACGAATTAACTTCCGCGTCGGCCCTGAATCGTCCAGTGGCAAGGTTTCATCCGCTGACCGTGGGACGCACCGAACGGTCAGTCTTCTCGAGCCGATGATCTCACAGTACGGGAGGTGGACCGGCTTCGGCCGCGTCGACCACCCCCGAGAGACCGGCCACGGCGGTTGCAACCGAGCCATCAAATCGATAGATTCGCCTATACAGAATGTCTTGAGATGCATCACCTGACCGACTCCGGAGGTTCGAAAAACGACTCGATGCGTGCCGCCAGGACTGTGCAGAATTGTCGTCGTCATCGCGCCGTCGGGAGCCGCATCGGAGGCTGGGTTGCCCCCCTCTTGCTGCTCTGGGTCGCCCCGTGGTCCGCCGCCCAGGGCCTCCCTTCGGACCCTCCTCCCCAGGCCCCCGGTTTGGGCCTCCTGGAGGCCGTTCGCCTGGCCTTGGTGAACGACCCCGAGCTGCGTTTGGCGGCGACCCAAGTCACCTCCTCCCGCGGCTCGCTGATCAGCGCCGGCGGCGCCTTCGATCCCCTGCTCACCTCGCGTCTCACCGCCGACGATTTCCGCACCCCGCAGGCCGACGGCTCCACCGCCACCTCGGAGAGCTTGGAAACGACGGTGGCTTGGTCACAATTGCTGCGCAGTGGCCAAAGCCTCGAGCCCAATCTGTCGATCGAGCGCCGACCGGAGGACTCCGGCACCCTCAACACCGCCACCCTCTCCTTCACCGTGCGCCAGCCCCTGCTGCGGGGCCGCCGCGGAGAAGCGGTACGGGCCTTCGAGAGCGCCGCCGAATATCAACTCGAGGCGTCACGTCTCGACTGGCTACACATCACCTCACAACGGTTGCTGGCGGTGGTCTCCCAATACTGGACGGTCAAGGCATCGTGGCTCGATTTGGAGATCCTGCGTTCCACCGAGGCCAGCTCCCGAGACCTATTGGTCACCACCCGCCGTTTGATCGAGGCCCAATTGACTCCGGCGGCGGAGTTGGTGCAGCTGGAAGCCGATTTGGTGCTGCGGGAAGCCAATCGGGTAGTCGGCGAGCGCAACCTCTTCCAGGCCCTTCAAAGGTTGGGCAACGAGCTGGGATTGGACGCCGATGGCATCGCCGTATTGGCCATGCCGACGGACCCCTTCCCTACCGTCGAGGCCGAGCAAGTGCCCGTCGAGGTGGCCCCCTACCTGCGTCAAGCGGCGCTGCGTCGGGCCGATCTGCTGGCCGGTCAACAGCGCCTACTGGCCGACGAGCAGCTATTGGTGGCCGCCGATGACGCCCTCGAGCCCCGCCTCGACCTGGTATGGACGCCCTCCTACAGCGGTTTGGTGGACGGCGCCTCCGGCGACGACTACCTGAGCTCCCTGTGGACCCAAATACCGGGTCTGAGCACCACCTTCGGCATCGAGCTGAGCCTGCCCCTGCGTCGGCGGGTGGCGGCCGGCGCCCTGCTGCAGGCCCAGGCCGCCGTTGCGGCCCGAGGCCTGAGCCTCGAGCGCGACAGCAAAGGCATCGACAGCCGTGTTCCCTCAGCCTTCGAGGAGGTGCGCCGCAATGCCGAACGTCTGGAACGTCTGGAGCAGGCGGTGGAGCTTTTCGAGCGCACCTTGGAAAACGAGAACAAGAAGCTGCGGGCAGGGACCTCGACTCTGATCGATGTCATCAGCCAGCGGGATCGCCTGACCTCCGCCTTGCAATCCCGCAATGCCGCCCAACTGGCCGTGGCCATTGCCTTGGCGGAGCTGCGCTTCGAGACCGGCACCTTGATCGCCGCCGATGTCGACACCCTGGAGACGGACAGCTACCGGATCAGCTACGACGACTTCACCACCCTGCCGCCTCGGCGGTCGGCGCCGTGAGGATCCTTGCCATGGGAACCCCCGCCATCGGGGGCCGCGCTTTCGAAGCCCTCACCCTGCCTTCGTCCCGGCGCGGCCGACGGCCCCGAAGCCACAAGGGATAGAGTTACACCATGGCCCAGCAATCCAAGATCTTCCGCAAGGTGGCCCTCGAACGGCTCTCCTCCCCCGAGCAGCTCGACCAGCTGATGCAGGTGACCAATCCCCGCGGTTGGCTGGCCCTGGCGGCTTTCTGGCTGCTCATCATGGTGGCCCTCGGCTGGGGCATGCTCGGCTCCGTGCCGACCAACGCTTTCGGCGAAGGCATCCTCATCCGCCAAGGGGGCGTCTCCGATGTGGTGTCGGCGGGTAGCGGCCAGGTCGAAGAGGTTCTGGTGGGGGTCGGCGACACCATCGAGCCCGGTCAAGTGGTGGCGCGCATCCGTCAACAGGGCATCGCCCGCCAGATCACCGACAACGAGGCCCGTTTGGCGGCCCTGCGCGACGACTACGAACAGCTGCAAGTCTATGCCCGTGAGCAACGCCGCCTCTCCTCCGGCAACGAAGCGCAACAACGGGCCAGCCTGGAGCGCAGCATCGCCACCCTCGAGCGCCAGCTGCAGTTGTTGGAAGAGAATTTGCAAGTGCAGAAGGAGTTGCTGGAAGACGGCTTGATCACCCAACAGACCATCTTGGCCAGCGAGCAGCAGGTCAATCAGACCCGCGACCAGTTGGCCAGCCAACGGCTCGAGCTCAACGGCCTGGAGCTCAAGAGGCTCGACACCGAGCAACAGCTGGAGCAGCAACTCGAGACGCGCCGCAGCGAGCTGCGCAACCTGGAGCTGGAGCTGCGGGAGACGCGGGCCTCGCTGCGCGAAAACGTCGAGGTGGTGGCGGCCGAGGGCGGTCGGGTGTTGGAGATGATCGTCGATCTCGGGGACGTCGTCAGCCCCGGCTCCGCCATTCTGAGCATGGAGGTGACCTCCGACGAGCTCATCGCCGTCCTCTTCGTGCCCGCTGAGCTGGGCAAACAGGTGCAGCCCAAGATGGAGGCCCGCATCACACCGTCGACGGTGAAACGGGAGGAGCATGGCTTCATCCTCGGGGAGGTGATCTGGGTCGCCGAGTTTCCCTCCACCTCCCGTGGCATGCAGCGCCTGTTGGCCAATGAAGAGCTGATCGCCCGCCTGATCTCCGAAGGCTCGCCGATCCAGGTCAATGTACGGCTACACCTGGACCCCGCCACCCCCACCGGCTTTCGCTGGTCCTCTTCCAGGGGGCCCGACGTGGAGATCTCCAGCGGCACCTTGGCGGACGGCAGCGTCATCGTCCGCCGTGACCGCCCCATCGCCTTGGTCATCCCCAAGCTGCGGGAATTGTTGGGGAACTGAGCCGTGGCCACTCCATGGAAACATCTGCGCACCGTCTTCAGGGGTTTCGAAAAGCGCTGCTGGCAGGCCCTGTCCCAAGGTTTGAGCAAGCTCTCTTGGGACCACAACCCGCTGGGCGAGCGCTTGCAAGCCATGGCCCGACAACGGCTGCTGCCGCGGCGGGTGAAAACCCCGACGGTCCTGCAAATGGAGGCTTTGGAGTGTGGCGCCGCCTGCCTCGGTATCGTCCTGGCCCACTACGACCGCTACATCCCGCTGGAGCAACTGCGCCTCGAATGCGGGGTATCGCGGGACGGCAGCAAGGCCTCGAATGTGCTCAAGGCGGCGCGGCGGCACGGTCTGGTGAGCAAGGGTTTCAAGACTGAGCCGCAGTCCTTGCGCAAGCTGGCGCCGCCGATGATCATCCATTGGAATTTCAATCATTTTGTGGTTCTAGAGGGGTTCCGTGGCGCCGAGGTTTTCCTCAACGACCCGGCGGTCGGTCCGACACGGATCACCGAAGAGGAGCTCGATGAGGCCTTCACCGGCGTCGCCTTGGCCTTCGAGCCGGGGCCCGACATGGCGCCGGCCGGTGAGCCGCCACGCCTCATCCCGGCCCTGCTACGACGCCTCAAGGGCCTGCACAGGGCGCTGCTCTTTGTCGTCCTGGCGGGGCTCGCCCTGGTGATACCCGGATTGGTGGCGCCGGTGTTCACCAAGGTGTTCATCGACCAAATCCTGCTGCGCGACTACAGCGATTGGATGCTGCCCCTGCTCTTGGGCATGGGCCTGACCGCCGTCGTGCTCGGCGGTCTCACCTGGCTGCAACAGAACTATCTGCTGCGTCTCGAAACGCGCCTCGCCTTGACCTCCTCGAGCCAGTTCCTCTGGCACGTGCTGCGGCTGCCGGTTGAATTCTTCACCCAACGATATGCCGGTGACATCGCCAATCGCGTCGATCTCAACAACCGGGTCGCCAAGTTGCTGTCGCGGGACCTGGCCACCAACATCCTGGGCTCGGTGATGGTGGTGTTCTACGTCCTGTTGATGTTGCAATACGACGTCGTCTTGACGCTGCTGGGGATCGGCGTCGTCTCCCTGAACATTCTGGCCCTGCGCTACTTCTCGCGGTTGCGGGTCGACGCCAGCCGCCAGCTGCTGCAAGAGCAGGGCAAGCTCTCGGGCACCGCCTACGGTGGCTTACAGCTCATCGAGACCTTGAAAGCCATGGGCGGCGAGTCCGACCTCTTCGTGCGCTGGGCCGGTTACCAGGCGAAGGTGGTGAACATCCGTCAGCGGCTGGAGCTGCAGACCCGTCTCTTGGGCACCGTGCCTCCCCTGCTCACCGCCTTCACCACCGCCATGATCCTGGGCCTGGGAAGCATTCGGGTGATGGACGGTTTGCTGACCCTCGGTGGCCTGGTGGCCTTCCAAGCCTTGATGGGCGGATTCATCGCCCCGGTGCAGCGGCTGGTGCGCTTGGGGGGTGATCTGCAGACCGTCGAAGGGGACATGAACCGGCTCGACGATGTGTTGCGCTACGGCGCTGAGCCGGGCCTGGAACGGCCACCGGAGGCACCGCCGGAGGATCAACCCGCCAAGCTCAGCGGCAAGCTGGAGCTGCGCGGCCTCACCTTCGGCTACAGCCGCTTGGCGCCGCCCTTGATCGAAGATTTCGATCTCACCATACGACCCGGCGACCGGGTGGCCCTGGTGGGTGGCTCGGGCAGCGGCAAGTCGACGGTGGCGCGCTTGGTCACCGGCCTCTATGCCCCGTGGTCCGGCGAGATTCTGTTCGATGATCAGCCCCGGGAGGATATTCCGCGCGCGGTGCTCAGCGCCTCCCTGGCCGCCGTCGACCAGTCGATCTATCTTTTCGCCGGCTCGGTGCGGGAGAACCTGACCCTGTGGGACGCCACGATCCCCCTCGCCGAGGTGGTGGAGGCCACCCGCGATGCCTGCATTCACGAGGAGGTGGCGGTGCGCGCCGGGGGATACGACAGCATCATCGAAGAGGGGGGCAACAACTGGAGCGGCGGCCAGCGACAACGGCTGGAGATCGCCCGCGCCCTGGTGCCCAAACCCTCCTTGCTAGTCCTCGACGAAGCCACCAGCGCCCTCGACCCCACCACCGAGCAACGCATCGACGAAGCTCTGCGCCGCCGCGGCTGCTCGTGCCTCATCGTGGCCCATCGCCTGAGCACCATCCGCGACGCCGACGAGATCCTGGTGCTCGAACGGGGCAAGGTGGTGCAGCGGGGTACCCACGACGGGCTCAAAGACTTGGACGGTCCCTACGCCCGGCTGATCGCCAGCCTCTGAGCCCACATGCCAGCCCCGAGCAACACAGCCGAGACCCTCTTCGAGGTCTTTCAACAAGCCGGCTCCACACCCCAGGAGGTCGGCGGCAATCAGCCCCTGCACCTCGACCAGGAGTCCAGCGTTTGGCTCATCGAGCGGGGAAGAATCGAGCTCTTCGCCTTGCCCCAGGGAGGTCTCGAAGGCGGCCGCATCCACCTCACCACCTTGCAGCCGGGGGAGTTGCTCTTCGGCGTCCTGCCGCCCCGTCCCGGCGCCGCCTCGCCCCTCACCGCGGTCTCCGACGCGGCAACGGCGACTCCGGGGGCCGGTACCGCCCTGCTCGCTCTCGGTGGCCAAGGGACGCGTCTGCAACGGCTGTCCCTCGATGCGGTGATGGCCTTGGCCCGGCAAGACCGACTGGCCGGCATCCTGGCGGCTGGCGTCGACCTCTGGATCTCGGCGTTGTTTCAGAAGATCACCCGGGCCGCCGCCCCGGCACGCTTCGAAACCCTGCGTTCGGGAAGCGGCCTCGAGCTCGACGAAGGCGGAATCTTCGCCCGCACCCAAGGGGATGTGGTGTGGGTGCGCCATGTGTCGGGCAAGAGCTTCTTCCTGAGCCGTCGCGAAATGCCCGTCGAGCCGGCGGCCCATCTGTTACCGGTGTCCGGCCAAACCTGGCTGGAGAGCTCCGAGGCCACGTCTCTGAGCTGTGTTGCGACGGTCAACCTGTTGCGCAGCGGTAGCCTGTGGGAGGGATTAGGTCAGCTCAACCGACTGTTCCTGCGCTATGTCGAGAGCGAGATCGCCAGCTCCGAAGAGGCCGATCGGCAACGCCTCGAGCACCGCCTGGAGCTGGACCATCGGGCCATGGACACCGCCTCCCGGCGCTTGGCCAGCGTGCTGACCGACGACGTGATGCAAGCCGGAGCCAAACCCCTGAGCCAGGCGACCGATCCCCTGCTGATGGCCGCCAGGAAGGTGGCCGAGCGCCTGGGCTTGGAGCTCAAAGTGCCACCCGGCGGGCGGCCGAGAAAGGATTTGGCCCGCGACCTCCAGCTGATCTGTGCCACCTCCCATGTCCGCACCCGACAGGTCATCTTGCGCGATACCTGGTGGCAACAGGACAACGGACCTTTGATCGCCTTCCGTGCCCTCGAGCGGCCGGGCCCCGAGGGCCAAAACAAAGGCGAGTCGAAGGCTCCGGTGGCCCTGCTGCCGACCTCGCCCACCTCCTATGACCTGTTCGACCCGACCAGCGGTGAGACCTCCGTCGTCGACGCCGCGGTGGCGAGCCAGCTGCAAGGCGAGGCGTTCATGCTCTATCCATCCTTGCCGGCCCGCCCGGTGGGGATCAAAGATCTGCTGCGCCTCGCCTTCCGCCGCCAAGGCCATGATCTGCGCACCCTGGTGCTGATGGGCCTGGGAAGCGGTCTGCTGGCGCTGATGGTCCCTATCCTCATGGGTCACATCATCGGCCAGGTGATCCCCAGCGCCGAGCGCTCACAGCTCAAACCGATGGTCCTGGCGTTGCTGGCGGCGGCCCTGGCGTCGGCCGCCTTTTCCCTGGTCCGGGGGCTGGCTGTCCTGCGACTCTCCGGCAAGCTCGACGGCACCCTGCAAGCGGCCGTCTGGGATCGTCTGCTGTCCCTGCCGGCGGGCTTCTTCCGCAAGTACTCGGTGGGTGATCTGGTGAAACGCTCGATGGGCATCGATTCCATCCGCGATCTGATCGTCGGCCAGGTGGCGACCTCCCTGTTGGATGCGGTGTTTTCCGTCTTCAGCTTTGCCCTGCTGTTTTACTACAGCCCACAGCTGGCTCTGGTGGCCACCGCCTTGACCGCCACCCTGGCCACTTTCACCATCCTCCTGGTGGTGGTGCAAGTGCGCTTTCAACGGCAGTTGCTGGCCGTCCAAGGGCGCTTGGCGGGCCTGCTTTTTGGTCTGCTGCACGGCTTGCCCAAGCTGCGCATCGCCGGCGCCGAGGCCCGCGGATACGCCCTGTGGGCCGAGCACTTCGGTGAGGAGCGGCGCTACACCATCCGGGCCCGCCGCCTGGCCAATGTGCAATCGGCCTTCAACGCCACCTGGGCCCTGTTGACCCCCTTGGTGCTGTTCGGCGTCATGGGGCTGTCCCTGGACTCGAAGCTGAGTGTCAGTAGCTTTTTGGCCTTCAATGCCGCCTTCGGACAATTCCAGGCGGCAATCATGTCGCTGATCTCAGTCTTTTCGAGCGCCCTGGTGGTGGCTCCGCTCTATGAGCGCCTGCGACCCATCCTCGATACCGCCCCGGAGGTCGATGACGCCAAGGTGGAGGCCGGAGAGCTGGCCGGCGACATCGAGCTCAGCCATGTGTCGTTCCGCTATCATCCGGACGGGCCGCTGATCCTCGACAACGTCACCATCCGCGCCCGCCCCGGTCAAATGGTGGCCTTGGTCGGCTCCTCCGGCTCGGGCAAATCCACTTGCTTGCGCCTCGTCTTGGGATTCGAGACTCCCGACATGGGCTCCATATACTTCGACGGTCAAGACTTGCCGTCTTTGGCCATTCATTCGGTGCGGCGACAGATGGGTGTGGTCTTACAGAACAGCAAACCGATCGCTGGCGACATCTTCCGCAACATCGTCGGCAATACCAGCCTCGATCTCGAGGACGCCTGGGAAGCGGCCCGCAACGTGGGTTTGGCGGAAGACATCGAGGCCATGCCGATGGGCATGCACACGATGATCAGCGAAGGCGCTTCGACCTTCTCCGGCGGCCAGCAGCAGCGCCTTTTGATCGCCCGGGCCATCGCCAGTCGACCCCGCATCTTGATTTTCGACGAAGCGACCAGCGCCTTGGACAACCGGACGCAGGAAATCGTCAGCAAGAGCCTGGAATCTCTGCGCGCCACCCGGCTCATCGTGGCCCACCGTTTGAGCACGGTGCGCAATGCCGACGCCATCTACGTCCTGGAAGAGGGTCGGGTGGTGGAGGTGGGGAGCTACGACGAGTTGATGGCCTTGGATGGCGCCTTCGCCCGCTTGGCCGCCCGGCAATTGACATGAGTAGAGGTCGTAGCCCGCAGCCGTGTCCCACAACCGCGATCGATAGCCGTGTTCCCTAGGAAGGTCCCGCGCCATGAAATGCACAAGTTGCCAGTTCGACAATCCCGCCGCGATGAAGTTCTGCGTCGAGTGCGGTGCCACCTTGCGGCTGCGCTGTGACCACTGCGGTAGCGAGATGCAGCCGAGCTACAAGTTCTGCGGCGCCTGCGGACAACCCATGGGCTCCAAAACGGCGACGCCACGGCCACACCCTGTAGCTCTCCCGACGGCCGCGACAACGCCGAGGGCGACCCCGTCGATGGCGACCCCGTCGATGGCGACCCCGTCGATGGCGACCCCGTCGAGGGCGACCCCGTCGAGGGCGACCCCGTCGATGCTGGAGGTGGCGGCCCCCTCCAGGCTCACCACCTCCGTGCCGGCGGAGGAAGGCGAGCGCAAGCAAGTGACCATCCTGAGATGCACCTTGGTGACCCCTGCGACGGGCGACAAGGTGCCGTCGGCGGACCAGCAACACGATCTGCTCAGCCACTTCTTCGAATGGGCCCAACCCGAGGTGGAGCGCTTCGGCGGTCGGCTCAGTCGCCTCATGAACAGCGGTTTCATGGCCCTCTTCGGGACCCCCGTCGTGTGGGAAGACCACCCCCATCGTGCCCTGCTGGCGGCCCGTGGTTTACAGGCTGAGGTGGTGCCCAGGATCAACCTGCAATACGGCGCCGGCCATGGTCTGCAGATCGGCATCGACAGCGGTGACGTGGTGATCGGCGGAGCCGGTGGCATGGTGGTGGGAGAAACCATGACCCGGGCCGGGGCCCTGGAGCAACAAGCCCGCGCCGGCGAAATCTTGATCAGCGAACGAACGGCTCACCGAGTGCAGGGACAAGCCGTTCTCGACGCCGGCCAAGCGATCGTCCTCGACGGACAGACCATCGCATCGTTCCGCGTGCTCTCGGCAGGGGGGGCCGGGGAGGCGGCCTTGCAGATCCTCGACAGGGACTCCCTGAGCCCCTTCCTGGGGCGGGAGCACGAAATTGCGGCACTCGAGCAGTTGCGCCACTTGGCAGCTCAACAACAGGGCCAGATCATCGGCTTGACGGGAGATGCCGGAGCGGGAAAATCCCGCTTGCTACATGAGTTCTATCGCCGCACCCGTGGCCAAGGGAGGGTCAGCTACTTGCGGGGTCAATGCCTCTCCTATGGCAGCGGTGTGCCTTATTTGCCCCTGGTGGACATGTTCCGACAAGCCGCCCACATCGCCGCTGGCGACGACGCAGAAACCGTCATCGCCAAGGCACGCCGCAGCCTGGAGCAGGTGGGGACAGACCCTGGCTCGCTACCCTACTTTCTGCGTCTGCTCGGCGTCGAGCAGGGCACCGAAGCCGTCGCCGGTTTGGAGCCGAGGGCTCTGCAAGGGCGCACCTTCGCAGCCATGCGCCGCATGCTGCTCGACGCCGGTCGTCTAGGTCTGGTGGTGGTCGAAATCGAGGATCTGCATTGGATCGACGACACCTCCGCTGAGTTTCTCAGCAGCTTGGTGGAGATCATGGCGGTGACCCGTCTGCTGCTGGTCACGACCTACCGTTCCGGCTATCAACCCAACTGGTTGGAGAAGAGCTTTGCCTCGCAGATCGTTCTCCGCCGCCTCTCCGATGGGGACAGTCGGCAACTGGCCCTCAATCTACTGGCGCGCTCCGAGCTCTCCCTGGACCTCGACGAAAGCTTGCTGGCCAAGGCCGAGGGCAATCCCCTGTTTCTCGAAGAGCTGACCCGCTCGCTGGTCGAAAGCGGTGGCGACGGCGCCAGGGTTCCGGACACGGTACAGGGCATTCTGATGGCGCGCATCGACCGGCTGCCGAAAGAGCATCAACGGCTGCTGCGCACCGCCTCGGTGCTGGGGCGCACCCTGCACCGAGACGTGCTGGAGGTTCTCTGGGACGACAATCCAGCGCCCATGGACCCGCTGCTCGAAGACCTTCAACGCTGGGAGCTGATCCACAAAGATCCTTCGGAGGAGCGTCAGACGTATATTTTCAGGCACGCCCTGACCCAAGAGGTGGCCTACGACAGCTTGCTCTCCAACCATCGTCAGGCCTTGCATACCCTCGCCGCCCAAGCCTTCGAGATGCTGCACGCTGATCATTTAGACGAGGTCTATCCGCAGCTGATACACCACTACCCCAGGGCCGGCGATGCGATCAAAACCGTCCACTACCTGACCCTCTTCGCCGAACGCTCGGCGGCCATGTTCGCCCATGCGGAAGCGGCCAAGGCGCTGCGCGAAGCGCTGCTCCATGTCGAGAAGCTGCCGCCGGAAGGCCGCCATCGGCGCCTCTTGGAGGTCTTGCTACAGCTCGCCGAATCGCTGCTTCCCCTGGCCGCCTTCCCCGAAACCCTGGAGCTCTTCGAAAACTATCTCGACGAGCTCGAAAGTTTTGCCGACGCCATCTTCCAAGGGCGCTACTACTTCTGGTTGGCGCACACCCACACCTACCTGGGAAATCAGGAGAAGACGCGAGAATTCGCCAAAAAATCCATCGCCGCAGCCCAACAGGCCGAAGACGAGGCGACGGAAGGGAAAGCCTGCTACGTCCTGGGACGGGATGGATTCTGGTCGGGCCAGTTTCGCCAAGGCATCGAAAGCAGCCTGCGGGCGGTGGTTCTGCTCGAACGCACCGGTGAAGCTTGGTGGCAAGGCCAGGCCCATTGGGTGGCGGGTTTCAATCACTATGCCCTGGGTCAGTTCAAGGAAGCCATCGACGCCTTGGAGCGCTGCTGCGCCATCGGCCAGGCACTGGACGACTACCGGCTAGATGCCTCCTGGAGTCTCGGCTATTTCTATGCCTCCTTGGGCGAGGCCGACAGGGGGATCGAGTACTGTCGGTTGGGGCTCGAAAGGTCCCAAGATCCCCTCAACTCGGCGGTCTCCAGCGGCTTTCTGGGGTTTGCCCTGTGGGCCCAGGGCACCGACTTGACGGCCTCCCTCGAGCTCTTGACCGACGCCGTCGAGCGCATGGCGCAGGCTGGCATGCAGCAGCTGGAAGGCTGGTTCTCGGTCTTCCTCGCCAAAGCGCTGCTCGACAGCAACAGGCTTGACGAGGCCCGTCAAGCGGCCCTTTCGGGCCTCGAAACGACCCGCACCGTCGGTTTTGGTTATGGAGTCGGCCTGGCGCGGCTCACCCTCGCCAAGATCGAAGCCGCCGCCGAGCATTGGTCTGCGGCCGAAGGGCACTTGAGCGCCTGCGAGGAGGTTTTGCTCGAGCTCGAAGCGCCCTTCGAGCTGGCCAGGTTGCGTCTGGAGCAGGCCAAGCTGGCCCACCGGTTGTCTCGACAGGAAGAGGTCGAACGACTCTTGAACGAAGCCCGGGAAACCTTCGAAAGACTTCAGCTACCCGGCTACTCCCAATGGACAGAAGCGCTGTGCGAAGAGCTCGGCGTACGGTCCGACGACGGGTGATGCACCGGCGTCCGACCCGACAAGCAACTTCGAGGAGAGCGCAATGACCGGCGATTCTTATCTCGCCCTGGCCGAAACGATTGGCCAGCAAATCAGCAGTGCCGCCGTCCACGCCCGCGACGGCACGGCCACTTGGTGCTTCAAATATCCCGCAAGCCACCCAGGACCCCGCCGCGTCTTCCTCAGTCCGCACCTCTATGCAGGGGTTTCGGGAATCGCCATCTTCTTGGCGGCGCTCCATCGCTCCACCGGCAAGCGGGCTGACTACGACCTATGCCTCAAGGCCATGGCGCCCATGCGACGGGAAACGGCGGCCATCGCGGCCGATCCCCAGCGCGCTCTCGGCGTCAAGCATGGCCTCGGCGGCCTCTGCGGTCTCGGTTCCTTCATCTACAGCCTGATCAAGGTTGGTGACCTTCTTGAGCTGGCCGATCTGTACCACGACGCCCACAGCCTCTCGGCGCTGATCACCCAGCAGCGCATCGCCGCCGATCAGCACTTGGATGTCATGTCGGGAAGCGCCGGGGCGATCCTGGCGCTTCTCGCATTGCACCGCGTCATGCCGCAGGAGAACGCCAACGGTGACACACCCCTGCAGTTGGCCGCCGCCTGCGGCGATCATCTGGTCGCCAAGCGCCTTTCCTACCAGGGGCGCCCCAAGGCCTGGACCCAAGATGCAGACCACCGCCCGGCGGCCAGCTTCGCCCACGGGGCGGCCGGTATCTGCCACGCCTTGTTGCAACTCCACGAGCTGACGCAAGATCCACGCTTGTGGCAGGCGGTCGAGGAAGGCTTGGCCTTCGAACGCACCATGTATGTGCCCGAGCGGCGCAACTGGATCGCTTCCTTCGGACCCGGCGACTGCTTCTCCAACAGCTGGTGCAACGGGGCACCCGGCGTCGCCCTCGGACGGGCCGGCTCGCTCCACCTATGCGATACACCCAGGGTTCGTGAAGATCTCGATTGGGCCCTCGCGACGACACAATCCGAGACTTTGAGCGAAGGCGACTTCATCTGCTGTGGCAACCTGGGGCGGGTCGATGTGCTCCTCTATGCCAGCCAGCGGATGGCCCACTCGGCTTCGCGTCGAACGTCGTTGTCGAGGACAGCGCACCAACTGGCGGCGAAGGTCATCCAACGGGCCGAGAGTGCGGGCGGTTTTGCCCTCATGCCGGGTGAGATTTTTCGCTTCGATCCGCGTCTCTTTGTGGGTTTGACCGGCGTCGGTTACACCCTCCTGCGCCTTTCGGGGAGAGCTTCGTTGCCCAGTCTGATGGCCATGGAGTAGCCGCCGGCTGTCTCTCAAAAAAACAGACGATTTCGCCCCTTTTTGAGCCAAACCCTTGACAATTTCATTACACCAAAAATTACCTAAATAGCTTGACCCAAGAAGGGCTTCAGACTAATCTATCTGTGCAGAAGCGCTGACGTTGTGATCATCCCTCGGGGGTACTTTAGGCCGGGAGCTAGCACCCAACAAAGTACAGACACCGCGAGGAAATGATCCCCCTAAATACCGGATTTAGGGACTTGTGGAAGAAGTTAGAAACCGATCAATGCTACAAAGAGAGGTTCGACAAAAATGGCTAAACTAGACATCGCCCGTGCCCTGAAAGACAAGAGCTACTTCAACAGCCTGTCCGACGCCGAGAAGGCCCAGGTCCAGGCAGCGAACCCAGCCGGCAACGTCGAGTTGCAGGACGACGAGCTCGATTCGGTCAGCGGCGGCATCGGCGGCGGCGCCACCCAGATCGAGACCACGACCACCACCAACGGTTCGTGCTCCTGTACGAGCGGCTTCGGCACCGAAGACTGCGCTTGTGGTTGCCAGAAGGAAACCAGCCCGAGCCTCCCCGGCCCGAACTGAGCACCCGCTCAGGTTGACAGCTAGTCATCACCCTCCGCTCGTTCACTCTCCCTCGGGAGCTGATGGCGGGCGGAGGGTTTTGCATGTCTGGGCTCCCGACGGCCCTTGCGATCCGCGACTCCAGTTTGACGAACCCCACGCCTTCCGGAGAGACCTCCTCGCTCTCTCCCGAACGGGCGCCATGTCTTCGGAAGCCAGAGCATGACTGTGACTACCAAAGGTCGTCGTGATCCGAGTCCGGTGGACCCGAGCGGCAGCCATCCTCGCCTCGAGGCAGCCGACTGGTACCAGGCCCTTACCTTGAGCGAGCGGCTGCGGGATCGTCGTCGTTTCCCCGCCGAGGCCGCGTCCACCGACATCGAACAGACGGAAGCCTCCCGGCGCTTGAGCGAGTGGCGGGCCCAATCGCCCTTCGACGTCGAGTCCTGTTTCCTGCAGCGACTGCGGAGCGATGGACTGGCGCAAGAAGAGCTCTTTGAGATGCTCGGAGAGTCGGCGGAGAGCCTCGCCCGGCGCCACCCGACTCAGCCCGCCTGGCTACGCTTCATCGCCCACGCCTACGGCGAGCACCGGGTTGAAATCTCCGCCACCGAAAAGCTCTCCTTCACCGCCATCGTCAGGCCGATGATCCGAGCCGCCATCGCCCAGTTGAGCGCCGTCGCCGACCGCTTGGCCCAAGCAACACCGTCGGTTCCGTTTGATCCCGCCATCGTCGCCCACCAGCTCCTGGCCGGTCTCCCAGAAGAGCTGGATGCCATGCTCAGCCGCACCGTGGTGCTCGAAATGCGAGTCGCCGGTCTGCAAGGCAAACTCGACGCCTACAGTAAAGAAGAGCGCTTCCAGCGTTTTGTCTGGCAACTCGCCCAACCGGAGGCGGCCCTAGATTTTCTGCAGGAGTACTGCGTCCTGGCCCGCTTGCTGGCCGAGCGCCTGATGCGCTGGGCCGAAGTCAGCGGGGAGCTGTTGGAGCGCCTTGCCGCCGATCGTGAGGGCCTCGCCTCGACCTTTCAACCGGGAACGGAGATCGGACAGCTGACCGGCGTCTCCGGGGGTTTGGGGGACAGCCACCGCGGCGGCCGCACGGTGCGGGTGCTGCACTTCGATTCGGGCCTGAAGGTAGTTTACAAGCCGCGGGACCTCACCATCGACCTGCGTTTCGGAGAGCTCCTCGACTGGTTGAACAGCAAGGGGGCACCGGAGCTACGCGCTGCCAAAATCCTCAATCGGGACCACTATGGCTGGTGCGAGTTCATCCCCTTTGTCGGTTGTCGATCCGAGGCCGAGGTCGAACGCTTCTACCGGCGGCAAGGTGCCTTTTTGGCTTTGCTATATGGCCTCAACGCCAACGATTTTCATCGAGAGAATTTGATCGCCTTCGGGGAGCATCCCATGCTCATCGATCTGGAGTCCCTGTGCCCGGCGGATTACGGCATGGATGATCGACCCGCCCACGAATCCTTGGCGGATCTCGACCTCTACCGCTCGGTCAAGCGGGTCATGCTCCTGCCTTACTTGCGCAAGGGCCTGAAGGCGCGCCACGTGGTCGACACCAGCGGTCTGGGCGGCGATGGCAATCAACTCTCCTCCGACGAGATTCCAACCTGGAAGGGAATCGGCACGGAAGAAATGACCTTGGCCAGAGAGCGCCAGAATATCTCGGCGGCGGGAAATCGCCCGACCTTGGACGGTGAGGTGGTCAATCCGCTGAGCTACCGCCGCCATCTGATGTCAGGATTCGAGGCCATGTATCGGCTGTTGCTCGAGCACCGGACGACGCTGCTCGACGGAGACTCCCCCCTGAGGCGGTTTCTCGGTGTTGAGGTACGGGCCATCTTTCGCGCCAGCGCTTTTTACTCCTTTATTCTGCGCGAGAGCTATCATCCGGATCTCTTACGCAATGCCCTTGATCGAGATCGTCTGATCGATCGTCTGTGGTTTGGTTTCGAGCGCACAAAATTTCCCGATATCGCCCTGCGTTTGATTCCCCAGGAACGGGAGTCGATTTGGCGAGGAGATCTTCCCTACTTCACCAACCGATTGGGATCGCGGGATGTTCCCCTGGAAGATGGTGGCGAGCTCAGCAACATCTTCATCCGCTCGGGATTTGACATGGTGCGCCGGTATTTAGGGTTTTTCTCGCAGGACGATCTCCAAAAGCAGCTCGATTTCATTCATAAATCTTTGATCGGCCTGGAGATGAGCAGCGACCCGGGGGCCGTTCAGTACACCCTCACCCGTCCGCCGATCGAAGCGGATTCGCCGACGCTGATGGCGGCGGCCGTCGCCGTCGCCGACCGCATCGTAGAGCTGGCTCACACCGATGAGGACGAGGCCTCCTGGCTCGGCATGGCGATGGTCGCCGAGCACGGTTGGCAGCTCCGGTCCTTGGAGACGGACCTCTATGGTGGATTGCCGGGCATTCTCCTGTTCCTGGGCTACCTCGGGGAGGTCAGCGACGACCGGAAGTACTACGCCTTGGCTCTGCGGACCTTGCCGGTGTTGCGCAAGAAGGTCCACAACCGGCGCAAGACCATCCAAGCGGTGGGCGCCTACGACGGTTGGGCGGGGCTGATCTATGCCTGGACCCACCTCGGTGTGCTGCTGCAACGGCCGGATCTTCTGGCGGAAGCGGAAGAATTCTTGGAAGACCTGGCGCCGTTGATCGCCGACGACGAAGAGCTCGACATGATGCGCGGTTGCGCTGGCGGTATCGTCCCCCTGTTGAGCTATCACCGGGTCACCGGCTCCCCCCGGGCCCTCGAGCTGGCCCGACAAATGGGCGATCGGCTGATCGACCGGGCCGAAGCCATGGAGGTCGGAGTGGGCTGGAAGGGCGCCGCTTGCCCGATTCAAGCCCTCACCGGCTTCTCCCACGGCGCCGCTGGAATTTCATACGCCCTCATCGAGCTCTATGGAGCGACCGGAGAGGACGCCTATCGCGAGATGGGTTTGAAAGGCTTGGCCTTTGAAAACAGCCTGTTTTCGCCCAAGCTCAAAAATTGGCCTGATCTGCGGGGTGGGCACAATCTCGCCAAGGGACAACGCATCTACATGACCTCCTGGTGCCACGGCGCCCCGGGCATTGGCTTGGCGCGTCTCCGCATGCAGCGTCACCTGCCGGACATGGACCTCAGCCAAGACATCCAGGCGGCGGTGGAAACAACCCTGAGCAACGGATTCGGCAGTAGCCATTGCCTGTGCCATGGAGACCTGGGCAACTTGGAGCTGGTGCTCGAAGCCAGCCGGAGCCTGGACGATCCGCGATGGCAAGAGGAGCTGCGCAGCGTCTCGGCGCGGGTCCTCGGAACCTTGGACGAGCATGGCTATCGCTGCGGCGTGCCGTTGGAAGCGGAAACCCCCGGTTTGATGAGCGGCTTGGCGGGCATCGGCCTCGGCCTGCTGCGGCAAGCGGCCCCCGAGCGCGTGCCCTCGGTCTTGCTGCTCGACCCGCCACCGGCTCCTTGAGCAACACGTTTCAAGCATAGGAGCCCCGAGCATGGCCCTGACCTTCGAAGACCTGATCGCGCCCCATTCCCCGAACGCCTTCATCGAGGACTACTGGGAGCAAGCGCACCTCCATGTTCCCAGGGGGCAGCCGACCTTCTATCACTCCCTTTTCTCCCTGGCGGACATCGACAAATGCCTGCACACGGCCCGTACCTTCCCCGAGAAGGTATTGACGGTCGTTCCCCCATCGGACAGCGGTCGTGTGATGCAGGATCTTCCGGTCAGTGAAGCCTCCTTGGATCAGGTCTACAACGAATTCCATGGCGGTGCGACGATCCGCCTGCTGGACATCGAACGCTTTTGGCCGGCAGCCGCGGTGCTGGCCGGCGAGATCTTCCAGACCCTCAATGCGACGACCGAGCTCAACGTCTACCTGACGCCGCCCAAGTCCCAGGCCTTCTCCGTCCACTTCGACTACAACGATGTCTTTGTCCTGCAAATCCAAGGCTCGAAGGATTGGTCCGTCTTCGAAGCCGAGTATCCCCTGCCGATGGAGAGCTTGTCGCGCTGCGCCCAAGGCCGAATGCCACCCCAGGTGGTCGATGAAGACTCGGTCACCCTGCGCCAGCGGATCCACCTCGAAGCGGGCGATCTGCTCTACGTGCCCCGTGGCTTCTACCACAAGGTGGCGACGACGGATGAAACGTCACTGCACATCTCGGTCGGTATCCACCCCACATCGTGGTTAGACTTGGTGAAACAGAGCCTCGACTTCACCGCCTTCGAGCAACCGGAGCTGCGGCGTGCCCTGAGGCCGGGATTTCTCGATTCGGCGGCCGTGCGCCGGGACATGGCGGACACCATGCAACGCCTGGCGAAAATCCTCGCCGACGATCTGCCCTACGAGGCCGCCCTCGATTCCATGGTGCGCACCCAGACCCGTGCCCGCATCCATCCACCGGACGGGCACTTCGCGGACCTGGAAAGGCTAACCGATCTGCAATTGGATTCGACGGTCCAACGCCGGGCCGGCCTCGTCTGCCACATCTCACAATCGGCGGAACATGCCGTTCTTCACTTCGGCCCCACCGAAGTCTCGACACCGATCGCCGTCCTGCCGGCGTTGCAATTCATCTGCGACAACCGTCAGCTCGAAGTGGCGGACTTGCCCGCTCCCCTGAGTGACAATAGCAAGCTGGTTTTGACCCGGCGGTTGATCCGGGAAGGACTGTTGAGCATCAAGGATCGCTGAGTCCCGAGGGCTGTTGAGCCTCGAGGACCGTTGAGCCTCGAGGACCGTTGAGCATCAAGACCCTGCCCCAACGCTCAGGCGGTCCTCTTGGCAGCCGACGCCGCCACCTGCTGAAACAAGAGATAGACCTTGGCCCGCGGCGCCCTGTCCGGCCAAGTGACGAGCTTCACATGGCTCACGCAGCGAGCACAGTGTCCCGCCGTTGCCCCCGGCGGCCAATGTTTGGACCGCACGGCGGAATCGCTACCCGGCCACTGGAAGATCGCCGGGAGCTCGGCGGCCCGGCACAGACCAGCCTCCACCAAGCGATCGAAGAGGCGCCGCCAACGGGGCTCCCGGTGCGGCAAGCGCCGATAGGAGATTTCGATTCCAAGGCGCTCGGCAAGTCGGCCGTTTGCATCGAGGTCGAAGGACAGATGATAGCGGTCCCCGTCGCCGCAGATGTGGCGCAGACCCGACAGCTGCTCAGCGGCCTGAGTTGACAGGCGGCGGCAATAGTCGATCAGCGCGGTCCACTCCGAGCCATAGATTTCAAGACGTAGCATCTGGCCCGGTCGAGCGGAAAGATCAAAGGCATAGAGCAGTTTAGTCTTTGGGTCCAAGGCCCCAAGGCAGGCTCGGACTCGCTCTTCGAGGCGTGGGCATGGCCGCTGGCCGAGCAGCTGCGGCAGAAGAGTATGCAGAAACCAAGCTTCTCCGAAGTCCCGCAGCAATCGAACACAGACCAGCGGTTCGGGGACCGCGGTCTGAAGACCATTTTGTAGGTCGAATTCCAGCCAAACCTCAGGGATGGGTTGGGTTGCGGATCGCCCCGCCATTCCCCAAGACGCCAGAAGGTCTCGGCGGTGACCGGGGGGCAACAGAGACGCCACGGATTCAAACTGCGGGGTCCGGTCCAACCTCAGGGAAAAATCCACCTGGTGGGTGGTAGCCGCCAGCGGCACCTCGAGGGCATAGAGGGCGTTGTGGGGCAAGACCGAGGCGAGGGCCTGAATACGCCGACGTTGATCTGGCTTCACCAAAGCCGACGACAGGTGCGGCTCCACCACCGGCAGCCAATGGGCGCCCGAGAGCTTCGACTCAGCCGCCGGTGCCGCCTCCGCCGGGCTCGTCGCCACTCCATCCACCCGCAACATTCTCGAGATCATCGTCGGAAAGCTCCTCCATCTCGTTGACGGTAGGTTCTTCCTCGACCAGTGTGTCTACTTTGGTCTCTGACATCTTCGTCACCTCCGGGGATACGGGCGGCGAGCCACCCTGTTGGTCACCATCGCTCCCCTTGTAGGAGCTACCTATGTTGGATGTTAGAATGTTGACTGAGTCCTGTCAAACCCACCTAGCAAACCCACCTTCGAGGCGGCACGATGAGCTCGGATCTGTACCGGCGATTGCTCAGTGAGGCCGGAGCCGTCGGCCAGGAAATCGACGAGCTTTTGGTTTACAACAAGAACCACTTCCGTCGGACGCCTGCGGAGCAGCCCGAGAACCAGGAAGCGGTACCCACCTTTCCACTACCCGACGAGCCCTTTGTCGAGTGTTGGCGAGCCTGGGTGAGTGAGTCCGAAACGGCCGTCGACCAAGGCTCCACCGCCTTCGAGGTGCTGTGTCGCCATTTACCCCAGTTGCGCTTCCCCATCCGGCAGGGCATCAGCCAGTCGGCAGACTATCGGCTCGCCACCCTGCAAGGGGTCGATCCGGATACCCTGCCCACCGCCACCGGCTTGCCCTTGGAGCAGCCGCAGCGCCTGCGATTCGACATCTACCCCAGCCTGGCCGGAGGCATTCCGGTCATCGAGACGCACCGCCGGGGCCAGTTCGAGACCATGGTCCGCGCCCTCAGCAAGCGCAATGAGCCGGAGCCCATTCCCCAGGCCATGGGGGCACAGATGATCGCCGGATTCAACAACTGGAGCCGTATCCACGCCTTGCGGCAGGCCTGGCAGGCGAGTCCGGATGGGGCACGGCAGGAGGCCACCTGGGCGGAAGCTTTTGCCGTCATCCGGCAACGGAAGGAGCTTTATCAAGACCGCTTGGTGCTGCTTTCGGACGGCCCCTACAGCGCCGTGCCCGCCACCGCCCTCGGTCTGTCGGAAGACAGTTGGCGCACCAAATCCCTGCTCATTCGACGGGAGCACGAGTGCACCCACTACTTCACCCGACGGGTTTTTGGCTCGATGCACAATCACCTGCTCGACGAGCTGATCGCCGACTACGCCGGCATCGTGGCGGCGGAGGGCCACTTCCGCGCCGATTGGTTTCTTCACTTCATGGGGCTGGAAGACCGGCAGTGCTGGCGGCCGGACGGGCGTTTGGCCATTTACCGGGGAGAGCCGGCCCTGTCGAACGGCGCCTTCCGAGTCCTCCAGAAGCTGACCGTTCGGGCGGCTGAAAATCTCGAGCGCTTCGACCAAGGCATCCCGACGGGACGGCATGGAGCACAGGACAGCGGACGACGGATCATCGCCCTGGCAAGGCGGACGATCCTCGATCTGGCCTCCGACCAGGGCATCGAGCGTTTGCATCGGAGCTTGTAGAGGTAAGAGATGGGACATCCCTGGTATAAACTCGGCGGTACATCACATTTCACGCCGACCGACAATCAATGCCTGAGGTCCGGCAGGGACCTCGGTCAGCCATGGCGAGGTCGCCCAACGACACTCCCTGGCGGTGACGCGAAGGATTTATGAAACTCGAAGGCGAATACACGTTCCAAGCCCCCCGAGGGATCGTCTGGAAGACGGTCCTCGACCCCGACGTCCTGACCAACATCTTGCCCGGTTGCGAAGACTTCCATCAAGTGGCCGAAAACCAGTTCGAAGGTGTGCTGGTGATGAAAGTCGGCCCGGTCAAGGGCAAGTTCAAAGGCAAAGTCGAGCTCTCGGATCTGCAAGAGCCATCGAGCTACAACCTGCGGATCAGCGGTAAGGGAGCACCGGGTTTCGTCGACGGGATGGGTGTCCTGACCTTGCGGGAGGACGGTCCCCAAGCCACTATTCTCGGCTATGAGATCGATGCCAAAGTCGGCGGCCGGATCGCCTCGGTGGGTCAGCGCTTGCTCGACTGTTCCACCCAAGCGATCACCCGACAGGCCATGGAAGGTCTCGGGAAACATGTCGACGCCTTGGCCACGCCGGCCGATGTGGGCGGTGCGACCGCGGTGGCCAAACCGAGCCTCGCCGCCCCGACGCAGGAGGAGTTTGCAGCCGGAGTGGCCAAGGGCATGATGCAAGAGCTGCTTCCCCCAGAGCGCCTGCTGTGGTCGATGCCGTGGATGGGCATCTTGGTGATCCTGGTCATTCTGGCCATTCATCTGTGGAGCTGACGTCGCTACCTGGCGCCAAGCGCAATCTAACCGCAACCCCTGCCGCCACAACCCCGCAACAGGCAGAGACCACCTCCCCCTCCTCCCTCTCTCCCCCCAAGAAAAGGAGCTGCTCCATGGGCCAATACATTCGTCTCCCGGTCAACGGCACGGTGCAGGGGGAGGCGCCCCCGTGTGGCACCTTCGACTCCGGCGACTTCAGGGTCACCCTGGTTGAGGCCCACGGCCAACGGGCCATCAAGGCGGCGCCGGACCGCGCCCTGACCTGAGGCGCCCTACCCTTGGCGAGGCAACGGGAAACGGCGGTCGGGACGGTCACCTCGGAGGCCGAGGTGACCTCCATCGACGCCCTGCAGCAAGGCCTGGCGGCGGTCGGCTATTTCGCCGAGCGTCCCCTGGCCACCTCCATCTTCCTCGCTCTGAGGCTGCGCCGTCCCTTGTTTCTGGAGGGCGAAGCGGGGGTCGGTAAGACGGAGGTGGCGAAGGCCCTCAGCCGGCTGCTGGGGGGCCCGCTGATGCGGCTGCAATGTTACGAGGGGCTGGACATCTCGACGGCGGTCTACGAGTGGGACTACAGCCGTCAAATGGTGCATCTGCGGTTGTTGGAGGCGGCGGGAGAGGTGGATATCGACGGCACCCGCGGCCGTCTTTTCGAGCGCTCCTTTCTGCTCGAACGCCCCCTGCTACGGGCCATCACCGCCAGCCGCCAAGACGCTCCGCCGCCGGTGCTGCTGATCGACGAGCTCGATCGAGCCGACGAAGAATTCGAAGCCTTCCTCCTCGAGCTGCTGTCCGATTTCCAGGTCACCATCCCCGAGCTCGGCACCCTGCGCGCCGAGGTGCCGCCGCTGGTGGTCCTGACCTCCAACCGGACGCGGGAAATTCACGACGCCCTGCGCCGCCGCTGCCTCTACCACTGGCTCGACTACCCCAGCCTCGACAAAGAGCAAACGATTCTCGAGTATCGCTGCCCCGGCGCCGACGAGCGGCTGCGCCAGCAGGTGGCTAGCTTTGTGCAAAAGCTGCGGCAAGAGGACCTCTACAAACGCCCCGGAGTCGCAGAGACCATCGATTGGGTCGACGCCCTGGTGGCCCTCGATGCCCGCCAATTGACGCCGGAGAATGTCAACGACACCCTCGGGGTGCTGCTCAAGTACCAGGACGACATCGAGCAAATCCGGCGCAGCCCGTTGCCGCTGGACGAGTGAGGCTACGAGCAACCGCCCCATGCTGAGCATCATCATCCCCAGCTATCGGCGCCGCGACACCCTGGTGCGGGTGCTCGACGCCTATGGACGACAACGGCCCGCCGACATCGACTTCGAGGTGCTGGTGGTGGACGACGGCTCCGACGACGGCACGGCGGAGATGCTGGCGGCCCGTCGCAGCGACCGGTTTGTGCTGCGCTTTGCCCGCCAGGAGAATGCCGGCCCCGCCAAGGCTCGCAACCGGGCCTTGGCGATGGCTCGCGGCGACATCGTGCTGTTCACCGGCGACGACATCGAGCCGACGCCGGACTTGCTGGCCCAGCACCTCGAAGGCCATCGGCTGCTGGCGGACGTCCACGCCGCGGTGCTCGGCCTCACTTGCTGGCATCCGCAGGCGGAGACCACCGCCACCATGCGCCACATCGATGGACCGGGGGCGCAGCAGTTCAGCTACCACTTCTTCAAGGACGGCACGGAGTACGACTTCCGCCATCTCTACACCTCGAACGTATCCCTGTACCGGGAGCTCTTGGACCGCGAGCCCGAAGCCTTCAGCACCGACTTCCCCGCCGCCGCCTTTGAGGACGCCGAGCTCGGTTTCCGCCTGGCTCGCCACGGCCTGCGCATCGTCTACCGAGCCTCGGCCGTGGCGTACCATCATCACCACTACGAGGCGCCGGGGTTCTTCGCCCGACAACGGCGCTGCGGCGCCATGGGCGCCATCCTCTACCGTCAGCGTCCGGAGCTGAGGGGCTATCTGGACTTGGAGATCCTGGAAAACCTGGCCACCCACCTGGCCGTCAACGGCCTACCCGCCGTGACCTCGCAACAGCTGGAGCAATGGGAAGGGGAAGCGCTGCGCCTGGCCAACTTCTACGACCCGCTGCCCTTCAGCGCCACCGATCGGCTGTTGGCGCCCCTTTTTCGCTATGCCTACCTGCGGGGGCTGAGCGAGGCACTGTACGCTCCCCACCTCGCCGTCGGCATGGGAGCCGGTCTCTACGACCATCTGCTACGTCCGGCGATCGATGATTTTGTCAAGACCTTAAAGCACCAGGGGCTGCCGGTGGTTCGCCCGGCCTGAAACCCAACTAACTTACTTCCCTGCCGATCACCGAGCTGGGCGCAACATGGCTCCCGCTCATCTCGATCCATCACGATCTATCGGCAGTTGGGCCTGCCAACGCTTCATCAACCAACGGACGCCGACGAGGTCATAGAGCCCCCGCCAGAGACGATTGTGCAAGCCATACTTGCTCTCCCCATGGAGCCGTGGCCGATGCTGTACATCGACTTCTCGAAGCCTGGCACCGCTGGCCTCTAGCAGACACGGCAGGAATCGATGCAGGCCGTTGAAGGCCGGGACCTCCCGCAGCCATTGGGCTCGATATGCCTTCAAGGAACACCCGACATCGGTCACCGAATCGCCGAGGATTCGTCGACGTGTCCCATTGGCCAGACGTGACGATATTTTCCGCAGCCAGGTATCTTCGCGCTTAGCACGGATCCCCGAGACCAGATCGCATTCCTCGAGAGCCTTGACGAGTTGCGGAATATCTGCCGGATCATTCTGAAGATCCGCATCCAGGGTGACGATGACGGGTGCCAGAGCGGCACGAAATCCTGCCACGAAGGCCAGCGACTGGCCAACGTTTCTAGTCAGGTGGATGGGGCGAATGCGCCGGTTCTCCAGGGCCAACTCGCTGAGGATTTGTCGGCTGTCGTCGGTGCTGCCGTCGTTGACAAGAATGACTTCGTAGTTCCATTCCGCTTCCGGAAGGGCTAGCCGGATCTCCTCGCAGAGTTGCTGCAAACTCCCTGCTTCGTTGAAGAGCGGAATGACGATCGAAATGTCGACGGTTTTCATGTTGCCTTCGGAGCTCCCGACTTGGACGAACCGGTGGGTCAAGTAGGGAAGAATCTCCCTTCTGCGGTAGGTGTCCGGCGACGACCCAATCCTTCGAAAATTCTTACCGCGTCTCGCCAGCGGCCAGCGAAGCCTTGCCTTGCGTTGAATCTGTCTGGCGATACGGATTTTCTAAGTCGATTCAGCTTACCTTAAGTCCGCTCCCATATCTTCTAGGAGACACCGGAGACATCCCTGGATGTCTCCGAAAAAATCGAAGGATCTTGGCAAGACCTAGCACTAAATAAGGAACTGGCACCTTGGTTCACCTGTAGGAGCGTTTCCTCGCCTGTGGTGGCTCGCCAGACCAAGAACATAGAGATCGTAACAGTCGATCGAAGCGATCTTCATCCTGAAGGAGGACACCATGGCTCAGCTAATTTCCGACAGTGCGGCTATACAGCGGACGGAGCGGCTGGTGAGAGCACGCAGAATGCACTGGCCCGAGTTGGGCCGCTGGCGGCTTCCGGCCTTGTTCGGTTCGTTATTTATCGGCCTGGGTTTCGGACTGAGAATCGTACTTTGGATGGCCTTGGGCCAACGCTCTGGAGTCACCCTCGGGACCGTACCTAAAATTCTTTTCTACGGTATTTGGGCCGATCTGCGAATCGCCATCATTATCCTGGCCCCTGTGTCTCTCTACCTATGGCTTGTACCCAATCAGCTTTTTCGCCGATTGGGCCACCGAGCCCTAGGATGGGCACTCGCCTTCTGTGCTTTTTTTGCTGCCGGTTATCTTGCCTGTGTCGAATTCTTCTTTTTCGAAGAATTTGACTCCCGGTTCAACCTTGTCGCCGTCGACTACCTCCTTTACCCCCATGAAGTCCTGACGAACATTTGGGACTCCTACCCGGTTCCTGCAACGGTCGCAGCCATCGGGCTCTTCGCCATCATCTGTTCTTGGGCGCTACGTCGATACCTGAGATCTGGGTTATCCGCCATTCAGTCGTTCAAGACGCGCAGCCGGTGGGCATTCGGACACCTCGCCTTGTTATTACTCGCCTTGGTTCCCTTGACCTCTGCCGCCAAACCGTTCTCTGAGAATCGCTCAGCGGAACAGATGGCGAGCAATGGTCTCGCCTCCTTTGCCGAGGCCCTTCGCACCAGTGAGCTGGACTATCACCAGTACTACCGCACCGGTGAGCCAACCAAGCTTCGAGAACGCCTGGTCTCGGAAATTGGCACCTCCAGGACAAATATCGTTCCTCCGGGAAAGGAGCGTCTCGGCTGGCTCTCGCCACCACGCCCGGGGAGTCAAGCCCGGAAGCCCAATGTAGTCGTTCTTGTCGAAGAATCGTTCGGAGCCGAATTCGTCGGGGTCTATGGCAACGACACCGGCTTGACTCCGGCCTTTGATGAGCTGTCCAAGGAAGGATTGCTGTTCAGCAACGCCTATGCCACCGGAACACGGACGGTGCGCGGGCTCGAGGCGATCACAGCTTCGTTCCCACCCATTCCCAGCGTTTCGATCGTCAAACGACCCGGAGGCGACCATGTGGCGAACTGGGGGGGAGTGATGCGCTCCCTCGGCTACGACACCAGTTTTCTCTATGGAGGATACGGGTATTTCGACAATATGAATCAGTTCTTCTCCGGCAATGGCTTCGAGGTCAAGGATCGGACGGACATCGAAGATCAGACGTTCGCCAACATCTGGGGCGTCTGTGACGAGGATCTTTTTCGCTTCGCGATCCAGCATTTCGATCAGCAGCAGGAAAACGGAGAACCGTTCTTCTCGATCGTCCTATCGACCTCGAATCACAAGCCATTCTCTTTTCCCGAAGGCATCCCCGGTGTTCCCACCGAAGGTGGAGGACGGAAAGCCGGTATCCGCTATGCAGACCATGCAATCGGCCGTTTCTTTGCGCTGGCGAAAGAACGGAGTTGGTACCAGAACACCTTGTTTGTTGTCGTCGCCGACCATGGTGCGCGGGTCTACGGTGCCGCTCAAATACCGCTCTTCAGCTACGAGATCCCGCTGCTGCTGATTTGGCCGGAAGGCATTGAGCCGGGAGTCGTCGACCGGCCGATCAGCTCGATGGATCTTGCCCCGACGGTCCTGGGGTTTCTCGGTCAAACCTACGAGGCTCCCTTCTTCGGCCAAGACGTGATGATCCGGCCGCCAGATCACCAGCCCGTCCTGCTGTTCAACCACAACCACGACGTGGGCGCCCTGCGCGGTGACCGCCTTGTCGTCTTGGGACTGGGGCAGAGTGTGGGGACTTACAACTATCAGCGCCGCACCAACAGCTTCGAGGAAATCCCCGCCGATGGGGACCTCGTCGAGCTGGCCACCGCCTACTACCAGACGGCGTTCGACCTGTTCCGAGACGGTAACTACCGATGACCCCGGAGCCTGTGCTCAAGCTCAGGCGGTATCTTCTCTTTCCAGGCCTGGTCTTTCTGGCGTGCGCCACCGTCGCCGAAGTGACGGAATTCGACCTGCTGGTCTCCCGCAACTTCTACGACGCCGATCTCTCCCTGTGGACCTATGGTGACACGGCGTGGGCCAACACCTGGCTTCACAAGGGCGGACGGGATCTTATTTTCTTGGTCGGCGTCTCAGCGATCACCACCTTGGTGCTTTCCTATCTACGGGGCAACTGCCGCCGATGGCGTCGACCGGCGCTCTACCTCGTGGCTTCCATTGCGCTGGGCACAGGGGTCGTGGCGGGTCTGAAACAGATCACCGAGGTCGATTGCCCATGGAATCTGGAAGACTTCGGCGGCAACCGTCCCTATGTCCATATTTTCGAAAACCGGCCGGAGGGGCTTCCCCCTGGCCGCTGTTTCCCCGGCGGTCATTCCTCAGGTGCCTTTTCTCTCTTTGGCGTCTTTTTTATCTTGCAGGATCGGAACAGCCCCAAAGCCAAGCTCGCCTTGCTGGGGACACTGGGGCTTGGAGCTCTGTTTGCTTTTGGGCAATGGGTACGCGGGGCCCATTTTGTATCTCACGATCTGTGGTCAGCCTTCATTTGTTGGATCGTTGCACTGGGCCTCTATCTTGGACCCTTTCGAGGTCGACTGTGGCCGAGGAAGCACCAGAAAGCAGGTGTAAAGTGAATGGCTTTTTTTCGTTCCTCCTCTTGCTCTCCAGTCTGTCGAGCAGTCATCCGACCGTCGAAGAGTTGACTGCACCAGATGCCCAGACCGTTCGATCCATTACTATCGAAGTGGGTGACGTCTTCGACCTCGAAGATTCCCGCGAGGACGGTATCGCCTATCGTTTCGCCAATCGTCTACACCGCAATACCCGACAGTCTGTCGTTCGCCAGCGGTTACTTTTTGAGGATGGCGACATCGTCGACCTGCAGATTTTGGCCGAGGCCGAGCGCGTCCTACGCCAGAGTGCAAATCTGTCGGATGCCCAGATAGAGGCCAGGTCAACGTCCGATCACCAGGTTGACCTGTTGGTCAAGACCCGGGATACCTGGTCACTCTCCGGTGGTTTCAGCTTTGGACGGAAGGGAGGAACCAATCGGTCTAGCTTTCAGATCAGGGAGACCAACTTTCTAGGAAGCGGTAAGAAGATCGTCTTGCGGAAAACCTATGATGTCGACAGAGACCAATTCCTAGCCCGCTATGAAGACCCGAATCTATTTGGCAGCCGCTATGAGGGGTCCACGGAAATCTCCGACAACAGCGACGGGCAACGGTGGCAGGTCGATCTCGGTCTTCCGTTCTTTGCTCTCGACAGCCGCCGAAGTCTTGGCCTGAAAGCTTTTTCGGATCAGCGGACCGTGTCCCTCTACCACCGCGGGAACATCGTGGACAGCTTTGAGCAAGAGAGCCGACACTTCGAAATCTATCGTGGTTTCTCTGCGGGTTTGATCGCTGGTCGGACCCATCGATGGACCTTCGGGCTGACCTTTGAAGAGGAGCGCTTTCCGACGGCTGCCGAAGGTACGCTCGCGAGCTCGGATTCACCACCAACCCTGGTGGATCGAACCTTCGCTTACCCATGGATCGACTTCGAGCGCGTCGGTAGCGCCTACTTGGAAACGCAGAATGTGGACCACATAGGACGGACGGAAGATCACTATCTCGGAACTCGATTCCATGCCCGGCTAGGGTTCTCAACGCAAGCCCTTGGCGGTGATCTCGATCGGGTCCTTTTCGAGGCCGACCTCAGCAATACGCGAGAGTTTACCAATGGCTCGTTACTCGATCTGAGGACAGGGCTCGTCGGTCGATGGGCCAACACCGGCTTCGAAAACATGCGTTGGAATGGTGACGTCAAGTATCACCGCCGGGTCTGGGGGCACCATCAGTTCTTCGCCAGTCTGAATCTCACCTTGGACCACCTGCGGGACGCAGATAGCCAGCTCTTGCTCGGCGGTGACAGCGGACTGCGTGGCTACCCCTTGCGTTTCCAAGATGGCGACCAGCGATTCTTACTGTCCCTCGAACAGCGATTCTATACCCCCTGGAGCCTCCTCCGAATAGCCGATATCGGCGCAGCGGTCTTCTTCGATATCGGCCGCGCTTGGGCCAACGACTTGCCCGACGATCCGGGCTCAGGAGCGCTCAGCGACATCGGTATCGGCTTACGACTCGGGCTCAATCGGTCCAGTGAGGGTTCGGTGTTGCACCTCGATCTCGCGATGCCCCTCAACGACACGGGTGACGACTCGAAGAGTCTTCAATGGTTGGCCTCGACCCGTACGAGCTTTTAGCTCACCCAACCTTTTGCCCAGCGAGTGGGTGGCAGATTCCATCGATGTCACCGCCAGACAAAACAGCCACCGCCTCGTCCCGCCGTCGCAGGCTGGGCGCCTTGCCTTGGAACATCGGCTGACGTCCTCCGCCGCGGCCCCCCAGAAGCTCCGCCACACGCCGCCCCACGGCTTCTAAATCGATATCGCTCCCCTCCCCTTGGGCTAGGAGAAAGGCATGGTCGCCGTCACCGGGGCTGGCGGTGAGAAACAGGCAACGGCCTTCGGCGGCCCCTAGGAACCCCCTGCTCAGCCGTTGCAGAAACGCCATGTCGACTTCGTCGTAGTGGGCCGTCACCCAGGGTCCCGGTTGACGCAGCAAGTCCGCCAGGCGCAGCTCCGCCAGCTCGGCCAAGCGCCTGGCCAGTTGGCGTTCGCTGTCCTTGAGCTGCTGCAATTTGAGCTCGGTGACGGCCACCAGCTCACCGTCGCCGGTGCTCAGTAGATGGCGCAGTTGGAGATGTCGGGCTTCGGCTTCCTGTAAACGGTGACGCACCCGGCGGCCGGCGATCCAGGTCAAACGGGCTCCACCCCGCAGGCTGTCGCTGGCCAACAGCTTGATGCACTCGATCTGCGCCGTCGACTGCAGGTGGGTGCCACCGCAGTTGTTGAGGTCGAGACCTTCGATCTCGATCAAGCGGACATCCCCGTGGTGACCGGCGGGCAGGCCGCGGGATCGCAGGGGCAAGCTGGCCAGGTCATCCTGGGAGACGCGGCGGGCGGTGATTTGCCGTGCCGCCCGGACCTCCTCCATGACCGCCTCCTCCAGGTCCCTGAGCTGTGCCCCATCGAGGGCCGCGACATCGAGCTCGATGTCGCAGACCTCAGGACGCAAATGAAAGGCGGTGGTCTTCCAACCAAAACGCCCCAGGGCCACGGCGGTCAACACATGCTGGGCGCTGTGCTGTTGCATGTGATCGAAACGCCGGTTCCAATCCACCTCCAGAGTCGCCGGACCGAGCTGTAGGTCTCCCGAAAGGTAGTGCCGCACCTCGCCCTCGACCCTTTGCACGTCCACCACCCTGACCTCCCCGGAGGTTGCCGCGGCGCCGCTCAGGCGACCGCGATCCGCCGGCTGCCCTCCCCCGGCGGGAAAGAGCAAGGTGTCATCCAAGACGGCGTAGAGGTGATCCCCTTGGCGCCCGATGACCAACACCTCCACCTCCTGGCGGCGGCGAAAGGGCTCTTTTTCGTATGCGTAGATATCCGTCATGGCAACGCTTCAGGGTTGTTCGAGACGGTCCAACAAACGGGGCGCTTGGCGGTGGCCGGTGGCTTGCTCGAAGGCGTAGGCCAAGCGCAGTAGGGTCATTTCGCTCCAGGCCCGACCAAAAAAGGAAATCCCCACCGGCAGACCCTGGATGAAACCCGCCGGCACGGTGACATTAGGATAACCGGCGACGGCGGCCGGTGTGGAGCTGCTGCCGCCGAAGTGGTCGCCGTTCACCAGATCGGTGGTCCAGGCGGGGCCACCGGTGGGGCCGATGATGGCGTCGAGACGGTGGCTGTCCATGGTCTTGTCGATGCCCTCCTGGCGGGCGATGCGACGGGCTTTGGCCAGGGCATCGCGGTACTCGGCGCTGTCGAGGCCACCTTTTTCCGCTGCGGCAAGGATGATCTCCTGGCCAAAATAGGGCATGGATCGATCGGCATGGGCTGTATTCCAGGCGATCAGATCGTCCATGGTCTCCAGATCGCTGGCCTCCCCGAGATCCGCCAACCAAGCCTCGAGGCCGTGCTTGAATTCATAGAGCATCACTTGATAGGACGAGCCCTCGAAATCCCCATAGCTGGGCACCTCCACCGGATCGATGATCTCGGCACCCTGGCGGCGCATCACCTCGATGGCCTCTTCCATCAAGGCATCCACCCGCGCATCGAAGCCGAAGAAGGTGCGGGCGACACCGATGCGGGCCCCCTTCAGCCCATCGGCCCGCAGGTCTTGGGTGTAGTCGTCGGCGATATGCCCGGCACTGGCGGCGGTGGCTTGGTCCCCGGCGTCGACACCGACCAGGGCATTGAGCACCAGCGCCGCATCGTGCACCGTGCGGGTCATCGGCCCGGCGGTATCGAAGGCGTCGGCGATGGGGATGATGCCCCGCCGGCTCACCAAGCCGACGGTGGGTTTCACCCCCACCAGGCCGTTGGCCGAGGACGGGCAAACGATGGAGCCGTTGGTTTCCGTACCCAGGGCGGCGGCGGCGAAATTGGCCGACACCGAAGCGCCCGAACCGGAGCTGGAACCACAGGGATTTCGGTCCAAGGCGTAAGGGTTGTTGGTTTGGCGGCCGCGGCCGCTCCAACCGCTGGAGGAGTTGGTGGACCGGAAATTGGCCCACTCACTGAGGTTGGCTTTGCCCAGCAGCACGGCGCCGGCCTGGCGCAACTGTTGCGCCACGAAGGAATCGTCCTTGGGCCGGGCTCCGACCAACGCCAAAGAACCGGCGGTGGTTTCCATGTCGTCCTGGGTTGCGATGTTGTCCTTGAGCAGGATCGGGATGCCGTGCAGCGGTCCCCGTGGCCCGCTCTCCCGGCGTTCCGCGTCGAGGGCCTCGGCGATGGCCAAGGCATCGGGATTGACCTCGAGGACGGAGCCCAGGCGTCCATCGAGCTCGGCGATTCGGTCCAGGTAGAGGGCGGTGATCCGATGGCTGGTGAAGGTGCCGTCGGCCATTGCCGCTTGCAGCTGCCGGATGGTCATTTCTTCGAGGGGAAAGGCGCTTTCACTTTGGGCCATCGAGGGCTGGACCAGGAACAGGCAGAGCAACGGCACCACCACGGAGAAAGCGCAAAGGCGGCGGGCGGAAATGCCCTGGGTTGGGAGGCGCCGGGCAGCGAGGCGGGTCGGGGCAAGACGGCGGGATGACGGTGGGTTCAAGTGCACGCAGATGGTCCTCTGAGGTTGGTTACGGTTTGAGTGCCGATCGAGGGATCAACCGGCAATCCTGGAGGGCGGCTCAGTCCCCAGAAGAGACGTCGCCGAGGGTTTCGCCGAAGGTGTCTTCAGAGCCGTCGAGCTCCTCCAGGGTATCGCTTTCAGGATCCTGGAGGGCCCGTTCGAAGAAGCGGAGAAAGCGGGGCGAGAAAAACCGCTCGCTGGGCGGCTGCAAGGCATCGGCGGTGCAGCCACGCAAATCGTCGATCGCTTGTGCCTCCAGCTCGATGGCCTCTTCGCCCCCTAGAATGAAGAGATAAAAACGCGCCGCGGAGCGCAGAAGGCAGCCTTGGGCTTGCCCTAGGTCACCGCCCAGACCGGCCCCTTCCAAGCGATCGAGGACGTCTTCGTAGTCACCGGCCAGGAAGCTTTCCACCGCATCTTGCAGCACCCTCGGCGGCCGGCGGGCGGCGCTGGTCAGCTGCTTCATGGCGCTGTCCAGATCCTCTTGGAATCGCGACAGTTGAGAGGCCTTGGCTGAGTCTTTGCCGGCTTTGATCTCGCTCAGCAGGCCCTCCACCGCACGCACGCGTCGGCCCAAGGTGGTCGGATAAGGGGCCAGATCTCGGACCCCCCGCAATTGCGAACGGGCTTTGACCTCCAAGGCCTCCACCTTGGCCAACAGGCCGGCGGCGACAGCGTTGCGATCACCGAGCTCGGTACGGGCGTCGGCGATGGTGCGTTCCACATCGACCAGCAGTTTCTGCGCCAGGGTCTCGACGGAACGCAGATCATCGGTGCTCTGGCGCTCTTTGGAGGCTTGTAGCTGCGCTTGCAACTGGCCATACTGCCCCTCGAGACCCTGTTGCCGCTGTTGAAAGCTGTTCGGCCCCTGGGCCCACAAATTGGCCAGCTGGGGATTTTTCTTAGCCTGCTCGAGGCTTTCGAGGGCATCGGAGGCTTGCTCGAGCAGCTCCATCACCGACGCTGCCTGGGTCTCCACCGCCGCCTTGCGGTCTTTGCACGCCTTGCGCCGTGCCGCCACGTCTTTCACCAGATCGGGAACCCGCTGCAATTTGCCTTGACCTTCCGACTCGCGAAAGGCGGCCAGGGCGGTCTGGCACTTGCCCTGCTCGCTGCGCGCCACGCCGAGGTAATAGTGGGGAAAATAGCGACGCCCCAGCAGGGCATTGAAACGCTCTTCACTGCGCTCGGCGACGGCGGCGCTGAAGAAGCGTTCCGCCGCCTCCCAACGCTCGGCCTCGAGGGCCTCTAGGCCCGCCTTGTAGCTTTCCCGGAAATCCGCCTGCGAGCTGAGGGTCCAGAATCCACTGCACAACACCAAGGCCACGATGACTGATCGTGAGCTCATTGCCACCACCCCACTTGCTTGAAGTAATCGACGGTGGCCGGCGGTGCAAACACCACCCGGCAGACGGCGGTTTCCAGCTCGACGAGCTCCACTTCGCAACGCTGAACCTCCTCGCCATTGCTGCCGTCCGCTGTCTGGGCGGCGGGCGGCGTTTCGCCGTCGGCGACGGACGGCGCCTCCGGACCGCGGCTGACCACGATGCGATAGTTGCCCAAGGGCAGATCGAGAAACAGGGGCGTCACCCGCTGCTCCGGCAGCTCGACGAGATAACCGGAGCCGTCGGTGATTTCGGTGATCGTGCCCCAGGGTGAGGCGTCGACTTGCAGACGGCCAGTGGGCAGGGCGGCCGCCGCGTCGCCGGGCGGCGCTGATTGGGGTCGCGGCACGGCCACCTCGGCCGGAGCCGGCGCCACCTCGCCCCGGCCCATGAGCCACCATCCGACCCCCGCCAGGCAAACCAGACCCACCACCGCCAAGGCTGACCATAACCACTTGCGATTGCCGGAGGCGGCCACCGTTGAGGTCGGAGCCGGCGGCGCCACGGAACGGTCCAGGTCCCGTTGCCCGGGGGTCGTGGTGGCGGCCGGGGAAGGAACGCCTGGGGACGGAACGGCTGGGGACGGCGTCGCCGGGGCGGCGGACGGCGTTCGGGGTGGAGGCGTGGCGGGCGGCGAGGCCATAGGCGGTGGCGCCGCCTGGGGTGGCGCCGCCTGGGGTGGCCCCGCCTGGGGTGGCCCCGCCTGAGGTGGCCCCGCCTCAGGTGGCCCCGCAGGCCTTCTTCCCTTCGTAGCGGGCATCACCGTCGTCGGCAGCTCACTGCTGGCCGTTTCTTGGGGTCCGGCCGCTGGTTGACCCGTGGGTTTGGCCGGCGTGTGCTGCTGCATGGCCTCGATGTGACGTTGCGCCTCCTCGAGCTTGCCCTGGGCCACCAAGGCACTGATTTCTTGGGCCGACAGGGCCAGCTTACCGGTTTCTGAAAGGGGTGCCGAGGCCGCGGCTGCGGGGGTAGGAGCCCCTTTGGAAGCGGCCTTGGTGGGAGTTGCCGGAGGCGCTGTGGCCGGTGGTGGGGCCTGCGTCGTGGCGGTTAGCTCTTCAGAAGCAGCAAGCTTCGCAGGGGCGGCCGACGGTGGCGCCGGGGGCCTACTGGAAGGCACGGTTTTTGGAGGATCGGTCGTCCTTTCCCCCCCACTCTTGGTTGTTGGTTGCGTCTCGACGGTGCCGCGACGCGGCGGTGTCGCCGCCCGAACGGCGGTGTGGGCCACGTCGGCGCTGGGCCCTTGGCCGACCGGCTGTGAAGTCCGGGTGGTGGCGCCTACCTTGGTGCGCCGAGGGGTGGGGCTCGGCAGCTTCGACATCACCACCGTCGCCTCCTCGCTACCGTCCGATTCACCGTCACCCTGCCGATCGGAGCCTGCCTGCGGTGGCGCCAGGACCGGAATGCGCACCGTCGCCGAATCTCCGCCGGGCGCCGGTAGAACGACATCCTCACTCGGCGGCACCGTAGGGGACGGGGCGCTGTCGAGGCGGGCCAAGCGCTGGGTGACAGCGCCACCCGATACAGGCGTTGCGGTTCCGTTTGCCGGGGGCGAGGGGGTGGGCGCCCGGGGAGGCTGCGGCGGTCCGGTTGGCGGCGGTGTGGTCGGTGGCGGTGCGGTTGGCGGCGAGACCTTGACCGCGGTGCGGGTGATCAGCGATTGGGACATGACGTCCTGCGGATCGACGCTCACTTGCCGCGCCGCGATGGCATCATTCAGCGCCGGGTAGACCCCTTTTTCGACCTCACCCTGAAGGTCTTGCAAGGCACTCAGCAGTGGCGGAAAACCGGCGTAGCGCTGCTCTCGATCCTTGGCCAGGCAGGTGGTCAGGATCTTCTCCAGCGGCGTTGGGCACTCGGGCCACACGGAGCTCAGGGGCACCGGTTCCTTGTATAGAATCTGGTAGACCAAGGCCGACAGGGTCTGGCCGCGGAAGGGGCGCTGATAGGTGAAGAGCTCGTAGGCCAAGGCGCCGAATGCAAACACATCTACCCGCTGGTCCAAGGGAGCGCTACGCACTTGCTCTGGGGGTAGGTAGCTGGCGGTGGCCAAGGTCACGCCGCGCTGGGTTGAGCGGGTTTCCGAGCTGGCCAAGCGAGAGGTGCCGAAGTCCATGACCTTGGCGACGGTGCCGCTGAGGCGCACGTTGTCGGGTTTGAGGTCGAGGTGGGCGACCCCTTGGCCGTGGGCGTAGGCCAGGCCCTGGGCCACTTGCAACAGCAAGCTGAGCTTGTCGGTACCTCGCCAGGGCCGACGCTCGGCGATCACTTGGGTCAAGTCCTCGCCCGACAAATACTCCTGCACTTGATAGGGCATGTCGTCTTGCCAACCCGCCGCCAATACTTCGACGACATGGGGGTGCCGAAGCTTGACCGCCATCTTCGATTCGGTGAAAAAGCTCTGCCGTAGACCTTGCCCCGGTAGGGTGCAGAGCTTGATCACCACCTGCCGACCGGTCGCTGCATCCCGGCCCTTGTGCAGGGGACCAAAGCTACCTTCGGCCAGAGGCTCCAATACCTCGAATCGGTCGATCTTCGAAAGTCCCTTCACGCGTCCCCCGTCGGTCATTCAATCTTGTTGCTCGAGTGCCTAAGTCCTGGGCTCGACAATGGATGCTAGCTTTCCTTCGGCCTCGACCCTGCCTGTCAGATCCTGAGGAGATTCGGAGCCCAGGGTTGCAGTCCCCGGCCGCATGCCGTAACGTCGAGCCGTTATGGAAAACCAAGCCAATTTACCATGGTATAGACGGCTGCACTGGCAAATCCTGATCGCTATGATCCTGGGAATCACCTACGGCTGGGTCGGAGGCCCGGATGCGGTGCCCTACGTCGGTTGGTTGGGCGAAATATTCGTCAAGCTGCTGCGCATGGTCATCGTTCCCCTGGTGGTGACGTCGATCATCTCCGGCGTCGCTTCGGTGGGCGGCGGCCGCGATCTGGGACGCCTGTTCGGCAAGACCCTCGGATTTTATGTGCTCTCCAGCGCCTTGGCGGTGGTGGTCGGGCTGACCCTGGCCAACATCATCCGACCGGGCGACCATGCCGACCTGGGCAGCGCCGAGTCGGCGACGATTCCCCAGTTGTCGACCCCGAGCTCGGCCAAAGAAGTGCTGCTCGACATTGTGCCGACGAATATCATCGAGGCGGCCAGCCGGCCCGACATGTTGGCGGTGATCTTCTTCTGCATTCTCTTCGGGGCCAGCATCGCCACCCTGCCGGAGCGCCAAAGGACGACCATGACCTCCTTCTTCGAGGCCATGTTCGCGGTGATGATGAAACTCACCGGAGGCATCATTCTGTTTGCCCCTTTGGGGGTCTTCGGCCTCATGGCGCGGGTGGTGGGCAATACCGGCTTCGGAGCTTTCAAAGCCCTCGGCATGTACATGGTGACCATCGCCTCAGGTCTCACCATCCACATGTTTGTCGTCCTGCCGCTGCTGCTCATTCTGTTGGGACGCATCCGACCTTCCATCCATTTCCGTAATATGACCGAGCCACTAGCCATGGCGTTCTCCACCAGCTCTTCCGGGGCAACGCTACCGGTCACCCTGCAGGCGGTGGAAAAGAAAGTCGGCGTTTCGAATCGCATTTCGTCCTTTGTCTTGCCGATGGGCGCCACCGTCAACATGGATGGCACTGCCCTCTATGAGTGTGCCGGGGTCCTGTTCATCGCCCAAGCGCTGAACGTACCGCTGGGTTTCGAGCAGCAGCTGATCGTCGTGTTGACAGCCCTGTTGGCCTCCATCGGCGCCGCCGCAGTCCCCTCGGCGGGTTTGGTCATCATCTTCCTGGTCTTGGAGGCGGTGGGCCTGCGGGGTCCCGAGGTGGATGTGCTGGTGGGGGCCATGCTGGCCATCGATCGTCCCCTCGACATGGCACGCACGGCGGTCAACGTTTTCAGCGACTCCTGCGCCGCCGCCATCATCGCTCGCTCCGAAGGCGAGACCGACGTCGACAGCGTCGTCGTCCCCTGAGCTCCCGCGAGCCTCATCCAAAAGTTTTTCTGGAGATTCCATGAGCATTCTAAAGATGCAGCGCGTCTTGATCACCGGTGCGGCCCAAGGGGTCGGCCGAGCCATGGCGGAAAGTTTCGCCGCCGCCGGAGCGGAGGTCGTGCTCACCGACCTCGATGGCGACCGCCTAGCCGCCACCGAACGGGAGATGAAAGCCGCCGGCGCCCGGTGCCGAGCCTACGTGCTCGACGTCACCAAGGACGAAAACATCCTGGCCGTGCGGCAGCAACTGCACGAGGAAGCGGGCACCGTCGATGTCTTGGTCAACAACGCCGGCGTCGTCTTCGGCGGACCCTTCGAGTCGGTTCCCATGTCACAGCACCGCCTCACCTACCGGGTCAATGTCGAGGGGGTGGTGGCCGTGACCCACGCTTTCCTCAGGGACGTGCTGAGCTCGCCCCGGGGCCATCTGGTGTTCATCGCCAGCGCCTCCGGCTTTGTCGGATTACCCAACGGCAGCACCTATGCCTCCAGCAAATGGGGGGTCATCGGTTTCGCCGAGTCCATCCGCACCGAGCTCAAGCAGCGCCAAGCCAAGTCCGTCGGGGTGACGACGGTATGCCCCACCTACATCAATACGGGCATGTTCGAAGGCGTCGCACCGCCTAAGACGACCTCCATGCTCGACCCCCAGGAGATCGCCGAAAAGGTCATCGAGGCGGTGGAAAAGCGCCGCATCTGGGTCCTCGAGCCGTGGTTGGTCAAGATCACGCCTTTCCTCAAGAACTGCTTGCCGACGGCGGTGGGGGACTACCTTTCCGACGCCTTTGGCGCCACCAACAGCATGGACGACTGGCAGGGTCACGGGAAAGACGCCAACTGATGACCCAAGACTCCCCCACCCAACCGAGCGGCGCCGATGCCATCGTCGTCGACACCTCCCCGCCCTGGTCGGCCGAACACGCCGAGACGGCGGCGGACTATCCGCAGGAAGTGGAGATCCTAGAGCTCGAAGGTCGGCGCATCGTGTTGGTCGGTACGGCCCATATCTCCCGGCATTCCGTCGATCTGGTGCGCCAAGTCATCGAGCGGGAGCGCCCCGACGTGGTGTGCGTCGAGCTCGATCCCCAGCGCTACCAGACCTTGACCCAGCGCAAGAAATGGGAGTCCCTCGATCTCAAGGAAGTGATCCGCAAGAAACAGCTGGCGACCTTGCTGGCCAACCTCGTCCTGGCGTCGTATCAGAAACGCCTCGGAGGGCAGCTCGGCATCGAGCCGGGCAGTGAGCTGTTGGAAGCCACCAAGGTGGCCAAGCAGTTGGATATCCCCGTCGTGCTGGCGGACCGTGACGTCCGCGCCACCTTGCGCCGGGCCGGCGCCGCCACTTCCCTGTGGCGCAAGATATGGTTGCTCGCGGAGCTGCTGGTGGGGATGGTCGAGAGCCCGGAAATCAGTGAGGAGCAGCTTCAGGAGCTCAAGCAGAAAGATGCCCTCAACGAGCTGATGGGGGCCCTCGGCGACCGCTACCCGGCCCTCAAGCGGGTGCTCATCGACGAGCGGGACGCCTACCTGAAGGAGAAGATCCACACCAGCCAAGGGGCCAAGGTGGTGGCGGTCGTCGGTGCCGGGCACCTGCGGGGCATTCGCCGTGCCCTCGAAGCCGACGAGCCGGTGGACCTGGCGGCCCTGGAGGTCATCCCGCCGGTCTCCCCATGGTGGAAAATCATCGGCTGGGGCATTCCTCTCTTGATCCTCGGCTCCATCGCCTATTTGGGCTATAGCAAGGGCCTCGATGTCGCCGGGGCGGGCCTAGCGGCTTGGTTTCTGGCCAACGCCATACCCACCGCCATCGGCGCCCTGCTGGCCGGCGGCCATCCCTTGACCATCCTGGCGGGGGGTGTCGCGGCTCCCTTCACCAGCCTGTCGCCTTTGGTGGGGGCGCACTACGTGACGGCGTTTGTCCAGACCTACCTCAGGCCTCCGGTAGTGAAGGAATTCAAGACCGTGGCCGACGACTTGGGGGTTTTCTCCAAGTGGTGGAAGAATCGCCTGCTGAGGATTTTCCTCTGCTTTTTGCTACCGGGTCTGGGCAGCGTCATCGGCACCTTCATCGGCGCCGGCAAGATCGCCGCCCTCTTCTGAGACCGTCGCCGTCCCGGGCTCCCCCTCCTCGTAGCCGCCGACCAGCAGATGTTCCAGCAGCACCGTGGCGTAGCTGCCGGCTGGCAAGACAAAACGTAGCTCCACATCTTGCGACCCGCCGCTCGAGGCGTCTCCGAGCCGAGCCCAGGACAGCTCTTGCACCGGCACCCTCAAGGGCCGTCGATCGCCGAACAGCTTGAAGCTCCGCGGCAGATCGAGGCGCCGGAGGGGGGGCAAATCGAAGGCTTCCATGGCCGCTTCTTCGGCGGCCATCACGTCGCCCCGGGGCCAGCGCATCTTGCTGCCGAAGATGGGACCGGTGGCGGAGACCTCCAGCGCCAGACGCCGCGCCTCGAAGATCTCGGGATCGCCGACCGGCAGCAGCTCACCGCTGGCATGGAGATAGGCGATATCCCCCGTCAGGAGCCCATCGTAGGCTTCAGCCCGTGCTTCCAGCAGCCGATTGAACACGGCGGATTGCAGGGCTGACAGCATCAGCATGGCGCGACGCCGGGGGCCCCGCAAACGACCTCGGCGCAGCATCTCGGCGCCCCGCTCGGCGTTACGACCGTCCCGGCCGAAGCGCTGGGAACCGAAGCGGTTGGGCATGCCACGACGCTCTAAGGTGGCCAGGGGCTCCGCCATCCGGGCCAGCTGCGCCGCATCGATTTGCCGTACCCGCAGCAGGAAGCGATTGCCCACTAACTCCCCGAGGCGCAGGCGATGGGCATGGCGCACCGATCTCAGAATTTGGGTCTGGGGCAGCTCGCAAGTTGCCAAGCGCTCTTCCACGCGGGCGGGAATCGAGACCCACTGTCGGGTGACGGCACGGCGGTCCTTGCGGCCTGCATAACCCACCTCCCGTGGCTCGATGCCGAGCCCCCGGGCGAGGTCGTCGAGCACTTCTTCCGTATTGCGCAGGCGCTTCTCGATCCACAACCAGAGGTGCTCTCCTCGGCCCGTCGGTTCCTCGACGGGCAGCTCCTCGACAACAAAATCCTCGGGTTGACTGCGGATGCGCGGCCGCAACGGCGAGGCGCTCATGGCACTCGCCCCGCCGGGCAAACCCTATTCATTGCCCAGGCTTTTTCCATTATCCAGACCTTATCCATTACATAGAGCCTCGAGATCGTCGGACCAGCTCAGGGGCTCGCCGGGCCGCGCCGCCACCAACAGGTGTTGCGCCACCTTTTCGAGCTGCGGCAGGTTGTTTTTCCACGGTGCTAAGGCCAGGCGGTAGAGCAGCGGTGCAGAAATTGGTTGCGACTCCGCAGCCCCGTGGCGGCGCAAGAAGTACAACAGCAACGGGCCCAGATCTTCCCGCCGCTGGCGCAAAGCGGGAACATTGATGTCGTAGCCCCCCAAGCGATGCAACAGGGCGCTGCGGGTGCGCGCCTCCCAGGTCATGGGTAGAAGGTCCGTGTCGGTGGTGGCGATCACCCGCACGTCCACTTCCACCGAGCCGCGGCCACCGATGGGTCGGATCTCCCGGCTCTCCAGGGTATGCAGCAACGGCATTTGGGCATTGCCGGGGGTGTCGAGCACCTGATCGATGAACAGGGTTCCGCCCTCCGCTTCCAGAAAGAGACCCCGTCGCGGTCCCGTGCCGCCCTGCGGATCGGCCGCCGCACCGAACAGGGTGGGCCCGACCTCCGCGCAGCTCAGCTCCTTGATGCGCACCGAAAGGAAGGGACGATCAACCCGCATGCTGTGGTCGTGGATGGAACGGGCGATTTGCTCCTTGCCGGTGCCGAGCTCACCATGCAACAAGACATTGAAACGCAGGCGAGACAGACGCCCGATTTCCCGCCTTACCAGCAACATGGCGGGGCCTTCGCCGAGCAATCCATAACCCGGCGGTCGTTCGGGGCTCGGGTCCTGCCAGTGCATGACCAAGGCGAAGCGCCGCTGCACCAGGATGACCACCCCTTCCGCCAAGGCGTCGGCGGTCACCCGCCGTGGCTCCGTCAGGGGCTCGCCGTCGACGTGGATCTCGAAATCGGGGTTGGAGGCGACCAACGACAGGGCCCCGGTCAAACCATGGACCTCGAACCACGGGGGCCCCTCGTCCGCAGCTGCGTCCTCTGAGCCTTCCGTTTCGAGGCCCCGGTAGACGGTACCGCCGATGGGCGCCAACTGTGGCGTTCTCGGTCCCACCTTGAGCAAGGCTCCGCCCCTGAGGCCCAGCAGCAGGGCTTGCTCGCCGATGCGCCAGGTCTGCGGATGGGCCAGGAGAGTGAAGGCGGGAACCAGGAGCTCGGACTCGGGGCGGCGGATAGGTGGGGTCGTATCGTCTTGATGATCTAACCAGCTGGCCATGGGAGGCGAAGTCTAGTCGAGGCCCTGGGGGGTGACAAGAAAAAAGGAGGGAGAGTCGGTATAGCTCCTCAGGCACCTTCTCTACTCTGGCGGGATAGATTCCAGCTTGTCTATCGCCGTGGCCAACTGCCGCCGCGCCGCCAGATTGTCCGGTTGCCGCGCCAGGCCTCGGCGGTAGAGCTCGACGGCCCGTCGCAGCTCGGCCGGTTGCCCCTCGGCCAGCAATAGATCGGCCAGGTTGAAGGCTGCCAGGGCATAACCCGGATCCAGCTGCAGGGCCCGTTCGTAGGCCCGCCGGGCGGCGGCCAGTCGGCCCAGGGATTCGAGGGCTAGGCCGTAGCCGTTGTGGGACGGCGCGTGATAGGGGCTGAGCCGTATGGCCATCTCGAAGCTGGCGACCGCCGCCCCGTTGTTTCCCCGGCGCGACTGCGCCACCCCCAGGTTGTAGTGCCCCAAGGCGAGCTCGGGAAAGCGCTCCGTGAGCTGCCGAAAGGCGTTTCCAGCGGCCGTCAAATCCTGCCGTCGTAAGGCCAGCTGCGCCAGGTTGTAGGACGGGATCGGATCGTCGGGACGCTGGGCCGCGGCCTCTTGGAGCAGCGCCTCGGCGGCCTCCAGCTCGCCATGGTGGATCAGCATCTCGGCTTCGTTGATCTGGATCTCCGCCCGGCGCTCCGGCGACCTTCGATAGACCTCCTGCATCGCCGCGAGGGCCTCGTCGAGACGCCCGTCGGCGGACAGGCTGGAGGCCAGAGCGGCGTGCCAGGCACCGCCTGCGGGATAGCGCCGGCTGAGCTCTCGCCACAGCTCAGCGGCCCGTCGATGCTCGCCTCGGCCATCCAGATGCTGGGCCCAGCGACGGATCGTCAGGAGATCCTCCGGATGCTCGACCAGACGTCGTTCGTAGACCTCTTGAACGGCCGCCCAGAGGTCCCCGTCGAGGCCCTGGCGCAACCGCCAAATGATTTGGCGGCGGCGCTGTAGATCGTCCTCGTGCTGCCACAAATCGACAAACGGCGGCCCCTCCACGAGACCGAGCATGGCACTTTCCATGGTCAGAGCATCGAGGCGGGTGAAGGCCAGATCGCGGGCCGTAGCGTCCAAGCTTGGGGCCGTTTCGGCGGCCGTCTGCGGCGACGCCGCGGGTAGCTCCAGGGCTTGTTGCACGATGGGTAGCAGAGCCCTCGCCAAGGCATAGTTGCCATGCAAAGTGAAGTGAACATGCTCGTAGAACAGCGGCTCGAGGGTCGTCGGCTCAGCCGCCGCCGCGGAATCGCCGTCCTGCCAAGCTTCCAGCCCATCGATCAACACCGCAGCGTCTAACATGGGAACTCGGTGTTCCGACGCCACCCGTCGCACCACGTCGTTGAGACGACTGTCGGCCCGGAAGCGCAGGGTATCGAGGTCCCGGGCGGCGATCAGGGCCCGCCGGGCCTCCTCGGGCCTGCCCAGCCGATGCAGCGCTCGACCATGATGGAAAAGCAAGGCCGCATGGCCATCGTCGATGCGCAACGCGTGGGCCAAGTGCTGCTCGGCGGACTGTGCATGTCCTGCTGCCAAGCCTTGCACACCGGCATCAAAATGCTGCTGCCAGGAGTCCAAGCTCTCCTCCGACAGCTCGCCACCGTGCCGCGAAGCGAAGGGAGGTTGGCCAAGATTGCTGGCGACGGTGGAGAGCACCACCTCGGCGCCGGAGCGCCGCGCCATGGCGAGGATGTCCAACAGGTTTTGTTCGTAGTGTCGGTAGACGCCCCCTAACCGAGGATCCTCGGCCGTCACCTGCTGTTGCAGAAACATCTCCATGCCTCGCCACCGTCCTGCCGAGGAGGCACCCCGTCGCCAGCTCGAGATCAGCTGCCCCCAACGGCTGGCACGCAAGGTCATGTCGAGACGCAAGAGGGGCAAGCTGGCAGAATAGCGACCAAAAACCGACGCCAAGCCATAGGGGCCCACCACTTCGTTGTTGCCCATGTAGACGATGAAGAGATCCGCTTGCTGGCCGCTGCAGTCGCGGGCGATCTGGCGCACGACGTGCGAGTTGATGGCCGTCATGGCGGCGTTGATCACTTCGAAGGACTGCCCGGGGTGGCCCCGCTCGAGCATCGACTGAAGTTGCTGGGCGACGCTGAAACCCGGTTCCGGAATCCCCTGGGCGGCGGAGCCCCCGAGCACGAAGATGCGGCGGGTGGAGGTTTGCCGCGGCGGCAGCTCGAAAGGAACCGGCTCGCGAGCCAACTCCGGTGAGAAGAAACGCCAGCCAAAACGATAATGGCTCACCTGGGTGCCGGCGATCGGTCCCGGTACCAGAAAAGCACTGTCGTAGCCTAAACCGGTCCATCGCAAGACCATCTCACCGAGCAGCAAGGCCAGTGGCAAGAGGGCCAAGGCCAGGACGCGGAAAAGCCATAGGCGCCCCCTGGTGAGACCCTCGAGTGGGGCCTCCTCAATCCTCTCAGTCACCGCAGTCACCGCGCCATTGCGTCGGAACTTGCCGCCATGGCCTCTTCGAGGCGCTTGCCCACCGCCGCCAAGGATTCCAAGTCGGTGGGCTCTTCCGCCGTCAAGGGCAAAGCCAGCAGGGGTTGTGCCGCGGGCAGCAACTGCCGCAGCTCCTCCAGGCCCCGCTGATGTCGCTCCCCAAGCCAGTGGAAGAGGGCGCGACCGTCGGTGCTCTGGACGCCGGGGCTGGCGTCCTCAGGGTCGTTGACCTTAATACTGTGGCCCCCCGGGAACTGCGGATGCAGTCGATTGACCACCACCGGCCCAAGACGATGGCCCGCTTGCAGCAGACGGCGGGCGAAGAACAGGGTGTCCGGAATGCGCGTCGGTCCCGGTCCCGCCACCAGCATGAAGAGGGTGTCTTCATCGGCCAACAGGGCCTCCGCCGCCGCCGCACGGCCGCGAAATCCCTCGAATAATGGCTCAAAGGCGCGGAAGAACTCCGACATGTCACGCAGCAGCTGCAGGCCGACCATGCGATCGAGGAATTCTTCCAAACCACGACCGAGAAACCCGAAAACGGAACGCCTCTCGAGCTCCCCATCGGCAGCAAACCAAGGCTTGAGGGCGATGCGCAAGGCGCCGCTGTCGAGGAAATCGACGATTCGCCGCGGTGCCTCGAGAAAATCGATGGCCTGACTGGTGGGCGGCGTATCGAGGATGATGCGATCGAATTTGCCCTCCTCCACCGCCTCGTAAAGCCGCTCGACGGCCATATATTCGAGGATGCCACCGAGGTGGCCCGCCAGACGATCGTAGTAAGCGTTGTTGAGGATACGCTGACGGGCCGCTTCGTCCGGGGCGTAGCGGGCCACCAAGCGATCGAAGGTGCGGCGGGCGTCCAACAGGCTGGCGTAAAGCTTGCCAGGGGTACCGCTCGGCACCTCGACGATGTCGTCCAGGGCCTCTCGGCCGACTCCCAAGGCGTCCTTGAGACGCAGCGACGGGTCGAAGGTCATCACCAACGTGCGGTGCCCCGCCGCCGCCGAGCGCAGGGCCAGGGAGGCCGCCAGGGTCGTCTTGCCGACGCCACCGGAACCGACGACGATGAGCAACGGAGGCCAGGAAGTGGTCAGATCGAAGGCGACGCCGGCTTCCCCGCTCATCGTCCATCCTCCATCGCCTGATGTTCTGAACCATCCATCTCCAGCCCGTCGGCGAAGACTTCGCTCAGGGCCTGCACCAGCTGGCGTCCTTCGTCCATGGCGAGGAGCGGCAGGTGCACCCGGGCCCCCGACCAGTTGGCCTCCAGCCGCTCCAGCTCCCGTTCATTGATTTTTCGTCGATGGCGCCAAAGATCCTCCAGCTCGCCCCCAGCCCTGCCCTCCGGGGCCGGTGGATAGAGCCCGTTGACCACCAGCAGCTGCGGTCGGTGCGCACTTTGCTCTTCCAATCCTTGGCGCAGCTCAATGGCTTCTTGCACCGGCATCTCCTCCGCCAGGGTGACGATGACCACACCGGTCTCGGTCGGATTCTCGACGAAGACCGCCACTTCCTGTGCCAGGTCGAAGAAGGGGCCGCTGCCGATGGCCTCCGCCACCAGCTGCGGAGCCCGCAGCAGGGATAACCCATGGCCGGTGGCCGGGGCATCGAGAATCACCGTGTCGATTTTCGGGGTCTTGGGGAAGTCGCCGCGCACCATGCGGAGCGCATGGCCGACGATGGCCAGCTCGGTGAGCCCGGGGGCCCCCTCGACGAAGCGCTGGTAGACCGGGCTGTTCTGAACCCGTTTGATCAGCGGCCGCAGCTTGATCTTCTTCTCGACCACCCAATCCACCACCCGGCTGGGTTTTAGATGCTGCAGATAGAGCCCCTCCTCCACCGCCACCACCTCACCCCCGGAGGGGGGCACGGCCAACAATTGATGGAGGTTCTCCCGCCGATCCACCTCGAGCAGCAGGGTACGGCGTCCCGCCGCCGCCAGGCGTCGCCCCAACACCGCCGCCACCAAGGTCTTGCCGACGCCCCCCTTGCCGGTGACGACGATCAGACGACGGCTGCCCAAGTCGGCGTCGAGATGCTCCAGGGCAGCGTCCCGGGGGGTGTCTTCAGAAGTCTGCACGGCCATCTCCTTGCTCCAGGATATTCCAACCTTGTATGGCGAGGGCGATGCCCAGGCCCACCATCAACAGGCCGCAGAGGGCCAGGACAATGCGGTAGCCCCGTCCCTCCAGGCGGTGACGACCGCTGGCCACCAGCACCGCCAACCCACCCTTGGTGCCCACCAAGGCAGCGTAGAACGACACCCCGAATGCTAGCCCATGGCCGGCCGACTGGCGCCACAAAGCGACGCTCAACGGGCCGCCGACGGTCAACCAGAAGAGCCACGGTGCCGGGCTCAGAAGATTGACCAGGACTCCGGTCAAAATATCTCGCCGGCCGCCGCCACTCGGGGGCGCCAAGATCAACGGCCGGCGGGCTCGCCACAGGGCCTCCAAGCCCAGGAAGACGACCAAGCCGCCGCCCAACAATCCCAAGCCGGCAAGAAACTTCGACGGCAGGCTGGAGACCAGCCACAGGCTGACCAAAATGACCGGCGCATCGCTCCACAGGGGGGCGCTGGCGACCCGCCATCCAGCCCCTAGACCCCGCTCCAAGGTGGCGGTGATCACCAGGGTCAGCAGCGGTCCGGGGCTGATGCCCGCCGCCAAACCCAAACCCCAGCCGGTGAGCAAGGCTTCGATCACAACCCTTCCTTCCGTCGTCCGGCGACCCGTGGCTGAGGGTCGAATCACCCATGCTGTTGCTCGTCCCAGCGATCATTGCCGCAATGCGGCGTGAGCTTGTCGAATGGTACCACGATCCACCTCAGGCTGGCTGCTGAGCACCGCCTGTGGTAGAAATCCGCTGTCATGTCATTCCCAGAAACCAGACTGCGACGGCTCCGCCAAACCCCAACCCTGCGCCGCATGGTGCGGGAAACTCGGCTCGCCGCCGCCGACCTCATCCTGCCCCTTTTTGTACGCCCCGGATTCAATCTCGCCGAGCCGGTAGCCTCCATGCCGGGGGTCTTTCAGCACTCCGTCGACCGGGCGGTGGAAACCTCCCGCCTAGCGTTTGCCGAAGGCATCCCCGCGGTGCTGCTGTTCGGTATCCCCGAAAGCAAGGACGCCGTCGGCAGCTCCTCGTGGTCGCCGGATGGCATCGTGCAGCGCGCCCTGCGGGCCATCAAAGAAGAGACGCCGGAGCTCATCACCATCGCCGATGTGTGTTTTTGCGAATACACCGACCACGGTCACTGCGGGGTGCTCGAGGGCCATCACGTGGCCAACGACCGAACTTTGGAAAACCTGGCACGGCAGGCGGTGTCCTTGGCCAAAGCCGGAGCCGACATCATCGCCCCTTCGGACATGATGGACGGCCGGGTGCTGCGCTTGCGGCATGGCCTCGACGACGCCGGCTTCCACACCACGCCGATCCTCTCCTACGCCGCCAAGTTCGCCAGCGCCTTCTATGGCCCTTTCCGCGACGCCGCCGACTCGGCGCCGGCCTTCGGCGATCGCCGGACCTACCAGATGGACCCGGCCAACCGTCGGGAGGCGGCCCGCGAGGTGGCTCTAGATGTCGAAGAAGGGGCCGACATGTTGATGGTCAAACCGGCCCTGCCCTATCTCGACGTGCTGCGGGACGTCCGCCGGGCCCACCCTCACCCCCTGGTGGCCTACCAGGTGAGCGGCGAGTACGCCATGCTGCATGCCGCCGCCAACAACGGCTGGCTCGACTACGACCGGGTGCTGATGGAGTCGCTGGTGTCGATCCGTCGGGCCGGGGCGGATTTGATCATCACCTACGGTGCCCGCCAGGCGGCGCGCCTGTTACACGAAGGATGGACAGAATGAGCTTGATCGAACGTGCCCGGCGGGTCTTGCCCGGCGGCGTCAACTCGCCGGTGCGGGCTTTCCGTGGCGTCGGTGGTGACCCGGTCTTCGTCAAAGGAGCCGACGGCGCCTACCTGGAAACCGAAGATGGACGGCGGCTCATCGATTACATCGGTTCTTATGGCCCGATGATCTTCGGCCATCGTCCGCCGGAGGTCACCGCCGCCATCGCCGAGGCCCTGCAACACAGCACCACCTTCGGCGCCCCGACGCGGGCTGAAGTGGAGCTGGCGGAGCGCATTTGCTCCGCCTTTCCCGCCATGGAGATGGTGCGCTTGGTCAACTCCGGCACCGAGGCCACCATGTCGGCGTTGCGTTTGGCCCGTGCCGCCACCGGACGCAACAAGATCATCAAGCTGGCCGGTTGCTACCACGGCCACGCCGACGCCTACCTGGTGGCCGCCGGATCCGGCGCCGCCACCCTCGGCGTGCCCTCCTCCCCCGGCGTGCCGACGGCGGTCACCGCCGACACCCTGGTGGCTCCCTACAACGATCTCGACGCCGTGCAAGCGCTTTTCCAGCGTCACGGCGACGACATCGCCATGCTGATCGTCGAGCCCATCGCCGGCAACATGGGTTTGGTGCCGCCGCTGCCCGGCTATCTCGAGGCTCTACGCGAGGTGACCCGTCGACACGGCGCGCTGCTCGTCTTCGACGAGGTGATGACCGGCTTCCGCGTCGCCTGGGGCGGCGCCCAAACCCTGTTCGATATCGAGCCGGATCTCACCACCCTCGGCAAGGTGATCGGCGGTGGCTTGCCGATCGGCGCCTATGGTGGACGCCGCGACTTGATGCAGCAGGTGGCGCCGGCGGGGCCCGTCTACCAGGCGGGCACCCTGTCCGGAAATCCCTTGGCGGTGGCCGCCGGCAGCACCGCCCTGCGCCTGCTGGCCAGCAACCACGATCAAATCTACGATCGCCTGGAGGCCACCTCCGCTAAGCTCTGCGGCGGTCTGGAAGACATCGCACGACGCCACGGCATTCCCTTCACTTGCCAACGACAGGGTTCGATGATCGGCATCTTCTTCACCGACGGTCCGGTGGAGCGCATCGATCATGTCGACGCCTCGAACCTCGAACGCTTCAGCCGCGTTTTCCACGTCCTGCTGAAGGCCGGTATCCACCTCCCCCCCTCCGCCTATGAGACCCTGTTCGTCTCCGGCGCCCATGGCGAGGAAGAGATCAACAAGACCTTCGAAGCCTTCGACCAAGCCTTGGCCGCCGAGGCCTGAGCCCCATCGATGGGCGCCGAAGTATCGATAGCTGAAGCGTTTTCGCCCCAATCGTGGGAGAATCTCGAGGAAGAAAAGGTAGGTGCCGGTCCTTGAGCCGACGAATCAGAGCTTGTTATACTCTGGGCTCACGGCAGAGCATCTCGAAACCACCCATCTCAAAACCACCGTATCGTAGGTCCGTCGCAAATCCGGCCTCGTACGCAGAACCTTTGGTCAAGGAGAACGCGCATGACCCATATCATTGCTGAGCCCTGTATCGGCGTCAAAGACACCGCCTGCGTCGATGTTTGCCCAGTCGACTGCATCTACGACAAGGACGAGTGGCAACAGCTCTTCATCCAGCCGGAAGAGTGCATCGATTGCGGTCTGTGCGTCGACGCCTGTCCCGTGGAAGCCATTTTTCCCGAGGAAGAGACGCCGGAGAAATGGGAGCCCTTCATCGCCCTGAACTACACGAAGTTCGACTTGGAAGCCCCCTGACAGGGTTCAGCGTTCTGGGATGGAAAAAAAGGACGCACTCCGGTGCGTCCTTTTTGCATTCTGGAAAGCTCGCTCGGGGCGGATGTTCTCAACGGGTCGGTCCCAGCAGACATTGTTGCTCGAATAGGTGCGGGTCCGTCGACCGCAACTGGCTTAGAGATGCCAGGTCCAACCATTGCAACGGAGCGGCATCCACATCCACTACAACTAAGTCAGTCGGCCACGGAGGTCGACGGAAGGCGTAGAGGGACAGGCTATCGGACGCCTTGCCGTCCATGCCCAGGGAGAGCTGCAGCACCTCGGTGGGGGGGGTGTCATATCCCTGGACAATTCTGCGGTGACTCTCCTCCAGACGTTGACGCCAGCCCGCATCAAGGCTTGGATGCTGCACCAACAGAGCCACCGCGGCGGCGAATTCTGCGGGACGCAGTCGCCAGGCCGTGGCCGCCAGCAGGCGGGGTTCCGCTGCCAGAGCCCGCGCTCCCCATTGCGCCGTACGTTCCTGTGGCGGCTCCCCTGCCGCCAAGAGGAAGGGGGCCATGGCAGAAAGAGGATCGAGATCGCAGGCTTGCACTAGGGCCCGCTGGTCCCACGCCACGCCGGCCACCTGCCCCTTGGCGCCCGCCAGCAGCCACAGTGGAGCGACGGCGTGGGCTTGCTCAGCCGCTTCGAGATAGGCGCCGAAATCGGTGCCAGGCACCTGCGGCGACGGCGATGCCGCCGTGTCTTGGCGATAGCCGTCGAGGATCGCCAACTGCGCTCGGTACAGCGGAAAACGGGGATCGAGATCGGTCGCCTTGACCAAGGCGCGCCGTTGATCGTCGAAGGTCTCACCGTCGATGGCTCGACTGTAGTGGATGGCCGCCAGGTCCAGGGGCAGGATGAAGACGATGAATATGCCGACCGGCCAGGCCCGTTTCCAATTCCCCTGCCCCGGTTCCGTCGGTCGCAGTCCCCAGCCGACGGCGACCGCCAGGGCGGTCGGCAGGGCCAGGACGGTGAAAGGTGCCCCCGCCAGGGAGGTGACGGCAAAGATCCAAAAGCAGATGGCGGCCAGCCACCTTCGATGTTTGCCGGATCTCCGGCGATGGCTCAACTGACCCCACTGTGACGCCAGCAGCCAGGTGACCAGCAGGAGTCCGGGCCAGCCGAGCTCGTAGAGCACCCCCAAGGGCAGGCTGTGCACGTCGGCCACCACCGCCCCGGCCGGCAAAACGCCGGGCCGCACCGGCATGAAGCGGCTCAAGGTCCATGCCGTCGAACCGGCCCCCCAGCCCCAGGGGCGCTCAACACCGCCTTGCCAAGCGGCTTGCCAGTAGGCGCTTCGGGCCGCCCATGAGCTATCGTCTCCGGTCGCCAGCCGAGCCAGACGATCACCCTGGTGGTGGATCAAGGTAGCCGAGAGAAGCATACCCAGGATCAAAGCCCCGACGACCAGCTGACGACGTCGGCGTCGACGCAGGTCGGGCCAAGAGGAAACCTGCCGCCAAGCAAAGATCGCTGCCACCGGCAAGCTGCTCATCAAACCGACCGCAGCGGACAAGGAACGGCCGGCTGCCAAGGTCCAACCGGACACCACGATGGCCAAGCCCACCAGCATCAAGGTCGAGACCTTCCGAGACGACGTCAGTCGGGAGAGCAACGGAGCCAAGGTCACCAACCAGAGGGCCAGCAGATTGTGGTGCCCAAGGGGCAGCGCTGCCCGTTCGCTGTGTCCCAAGGACCAATGCCACAGGCCGATGGAGCTGACCACCACCAGCACCACCGCCACCGCCTGCAATCCCAAGCGTCGCTGCCAAACACGACGCCAACAGTTGGCCACCGCCGACGGCAACAGCAAGAACATGGGCCACAGGGCCAGCGCCAGCCAACCGGCCCGCGGCACCGGCGACATCAGGACCCCTGCGACAAGCCAAGCGGTCAACAGGACCACCGGCACCCATGTCCAGCCGAGGGCGGCCGAGGCTTGTCGGCAGGACCCGGCCATCAGCGCCACGAAGAGCGCTAAAACCCCGTGCCCGGCCAGCACCATCCACGGTTGTAGTGGAGCCTGCAAGGTGCCCGTCCAGACCGCGCTGCTGAGCAGCAGCAGGGCCGGTAACACGGCTACCGTGGCCCGCCTTAGACCCTCGACCTTGTGCCCCGCGGCAAATTGCATAGCTTGCGGCATAGGTCATTGTACGATCTTGGCTTCGCCTACGTCGCCGGCGCCGCGGCAACCCGCGGCCTACCGCGACATCGGCAGCACTTCCCACCCGAGGGGCTGCCTGCCGCGCCGCTTTGCGATATCCTAGGGCTCGATGTTCGTTTCCGAGCTGCGAGCCGCGCCCCCAGGTCGCCCGTCGCCATAGGACTCTAGTACCCCAGCCCATTCGCCCCCGAAGCTCAGTCGAGGAGATGCCTCGCCCTGCATCCGGGGCTCATTCAGTTTTTTGACCAGGAGAATTCCATGTCCACCCACACCCAGTCCCCAAGCGGTACCGACCAGAGCGTCGCCGAGTTGCTCGCCGAGCTCGGCATTGAAGCGGAAAATTCCGGCGCCTTCGACGGCTCTTGGATCGATACCAAGGGCGAGCTCTTGACCGCCGTCAACCCCTCCACCGGCGAACCCATCGCCAGTGTCCGCCAGGCCAGCGCCGCCGACTACGACCGCGTCGCCAGTGCGTCGCAGGAAGCCTTCGCCGTCTGGCGCACTTGGACGGCCCCGAGCCGCGGCGAGGTGGTTCGCCAACTGGCTGAAGAGCTGCGCAAATACAAAGAGCCCTTGGGACGCTTGGTCAGCCTGGAGTGCGGCAAGGTGCTCAGCGAGGGCCTCGGCGAAGTGCAGGAGATGATCGATATGGCCGACTTGGCCGTCGGCATGTCGCGGCAGCTTTTTGGCCTCACCATGCACAGTGAGCGGCCCCAGCATCGCATGTATGAGCAGTGGCACCCCCTCGGCCCCATCGGCATCATCACCGCCTTCAACTTTCCCGTCGCCGTCTGGGCCTGGAACGCCACCGTCGCCGCCGTGGCCGGTGACTCGATGATCTGGAAGCCGTCCGAGATCACCCCCTTGACCGCCATCGCCACCACCCGCATCGCCCAGCGGGTGCTGGAGCGCAACGATGCGCCCCCCATCTTCAATCTGATCATCGGTGACCGCATCGAGGTCGGCGAGAGCATGACCAAGGATCGCCGCCTGCCGTTGATCTCCGCCACCGGATCCGTCGCCATGGGACGCCGGGTCGGCGAGGTGGTGGCGTCGCGTCTCGGCCGTTCCCTACTGGAGCTGGGCGGCAACAATGGCCTGTTGGTGATGGACGATGCCGATCTCGACCTGGCCTTGGCCGGCGTGCTGTTCGGCGCCGTTGGCACCGCCGGGCAACGCTGTACCACCACGCGGCGCCTCTTTCTGCACAAGAACATCGCCGAGGAATTCAAAGCCCGGTTGGTCAAGGCCTACGGCTCGGTACGCATCGGCGACGCTCTAGATCCCAACACTTTGATGGGACCCCTGGTGACCGCCAAGGCCGTCGACGTCATGATGGACGCCATCGAGGCGGCCAAAGCCCAAGGCGGCAAAGTGCTCTACGGCGGCAAGCGCATCGATCGTCCCGGCAACTTCGTCGAGCCCACCCTCATCGAGGTGCCCGAGCAGTTGCCGATCACCTGCGACGAGACTTTCGCCCCCATTCTCTACATCCTCGAGTTCGACGACCTCGATGAAGTCATCGCCCTGCACAACTCCGTGCCGCAGGGTCTCTCCTCCGCCATCTTCACCCTCAACATGCGCCACGCCGAGCGCTTCCTGGCCGCCACCGGTAGCGACTGCGGCATCGCCAACGTCAACATCGGCACCTCCGGAGCCGAGATCGGTGGCGCCTTCGGCGGTGAGAAGGACACCGGCGGCGGTCGTGAGGCCGGTTCCGACGCCTGGAAGCTCTACATGCGCCGCCAGACCAACACTTTGAATTGGGGCACCGAGCTGCCCTTGGCGCAAGGTGTGGAGTTCAACCTCTAGAGATCGATTCTGTGCACGGGCGACTAGCCTGTGCACAGAATCCCCCACCTCTCAAGGTTCGACGTCCGACCAGGCGGTCGTATCCGCCGACTCGAAGCCGTCCAGAAACACTTCCGGCACAAACGGCCCGTAGCGCTGAGCTTGGACGCTAGAGCCGTCGTCATCCGTTCCCGACGAAGCATTGCTTTCCCACACCACCAAGACCCGATCATCGGCCCCTGAGGCGACGGCGGGACGAGTTTGGGATGAAGGCAAAAAGGAATTGACTTGGAACTGGTTGTCCACCGGCACCCCAAGGGCCACGGCATCGAATGCGACCTCGGGCGTCCCCTGGTTGCCAGGCCGTCGAAAGATTGACTTGAAATTCGTTGCCGGCGGGGGTCGTTTGCGCCCGCAAGCTCCCGGAGGTACCCCATGGAATGAAAAGGGCGAATACTGAAGGCATGCGATCGCCATCCAACATCGTTTGACTGGCAGCACAGGTGCACATAGACTGTGTTCATGAGCACGCACACAAAGAACCTGACTCTCAGCGTCGAAGCGGAAGTTCTGGCGACCGTCCGTCGGGTCGCCGCAGTCTCTGAAACCACGGTCAATGCGATGGTACGAGAGTATCTCGGCCGTATCGCAGCGAAAGATTCGCTGGCCAAGACAGCTCGTGCGCGCTTGCGGGAGCTCAGCGACACCTCTCCGGCCCGCCTTGAAAACAAGGCTTGGAGCCGTGAAGATCTCCATGCTCGTTGAGTCTTTCCTCGACACCAATATCCTAGTCTACGCAGCGACGGGACGGGAGCAGGAAGAGACCAAACGGCTGCGCGCCCTCCAGCTGATCGAAACCGAGGATTTTGGTCTTTCTGCTCAAGTTCTCCAAGAATTCTTCGTCACCGTATGCCTCAAGGCCAAACCCCCCCTGACTCCAAACCAGGCCCTGAGTTGGATCGAACAGTTGGAAGCATTTCCGATCCAATCCATCGACGCAGACATTGTGAAGATCGGTATTGAGATCAGCAGTCGTTACCGGACATCTTATTGGGATGGGGCCATTCTGGCGGCCGCTGGAGCCCTCGGCGCTAAGACTCTCTACTCCGAGGATCTAAGTCACGGCCAACTCTACGGCCGTGTTCGGGTTGTCAATCCGTTCCGTCCTTGAGCTGATCCAACATCGGCTCCGCCGCCCGTTCCGAGGCCAACTCCGCCGTCGCCCGACGGTCCACCTTGCCGACGGCGTTGAGCAGCAAGGACTCGACCCAGACCACCTCCTTGGGACGCTCATAAGGGGCCAGGCGCTCCCTCAGAAAGTCGTCCCATGCCTTGGCTGCCGGCTTGGCGACACCCTCCTTTGCCACCAGTGCCGCCACCACCCGCTGCCCCCACTTGGCGTCGTCCCGCCCGAAGACGCAGGCGGCGGTGACGGCGGGGTGTGACGCCAACACGGCTTCGACGGTCAGCGGCGAGACGTTTTCACCGCCGCTGATGATGACCTCATCGGCCCGTCCCAGGACGTGCAACTGGCCATCCTCGGCGAGGCGTCCGAGATCGCCGGTGCGCAGCCAGCCGTCCTCGGTGAAGGGCTCGTCGCCGGGGGGCAGGTAGCCATCCATTAGCGTCGGGCCTTGGGTTTCGATACGGCCTTGGCGGATGCGCACCCTCTGATCCCGCAAGGGACGACCACTGCCGACGGCGGGGGTCCACGGCGTGCCGTAGGTTTGGGTGGTGATCTGTGAGCCAGCCTCGCTACAGCCGTAGGTGGCGAGCACCGGCCAGCCCTGCTCCACCGCCCGCCGCATGAGCTGCGGGGCGGCGGCGGCGCCCCCCACCAGGACGGCCCGCAGCTTCGGCGGCGCCTGCGGTGTGGCGCCCATCAGGGCGTCGAGCATGGTGGGCACCACCGACAGCAAGGTGATGCCCTGGCGTTCCAGCAGCTCGACCATGGCGCCGGCGTCGAAGCGCCGGACCCCGTCCGCCGCTCCGTCTATGGCGAGCGTACGGCGGCCCAGCAAGCAGCGCACCAGAATCGCCAGACCGCCGACATGGGCGACGGGTAGGGCCAGCAGCCAGCGGTCTTCGTCCTGCCAGCCCAGGTTGGCGGCGCTGGCGAGGGCGGAGGCGACGAAGGCGCGACGGCTGAGACGCACCCCCTTGGGAAGACCGCCGCTGCCGGAGGTGCGGACGATGGCCAAGATGCCGTCGAGGGCGGGTGTGGCGGTGCAGGGTGTGGCGGTGGAGAGTGTGGACTCGCCTCCCCTCGCCACAGGTTCCTGGGCTCCCCAAGCGTCGACCCAGTGTCGGTGCTCCTCCACCGTCGCACGGTCGTGCAGCAAGGCCAAGGGCAAACCCATCTCGAGGGCGGCGTAGATCCGCACCAGGGTCGCCAAGTCATTGCCGCCCACCAGCGCCAAGGGACGACCCGGCGTGACCCCGTGGTCGATCAAGAACGCCATTTCCTCGGCCACACGACGCCACAGCTGAGCAAAAGTCCAGGTCTCCCCCGCGGTCACCAAGGCCAAGCGCTGAGGCACCTCCAACGCGGCACGGCACAGAGACAGCCCGTCCACCTGAGCCTCGAGGGGGGCTTCGAGATCGATCTCGGGGGGGCTACCAGAGGTAGCCATGGGTCAAACCGACGGCGAAGAGCAGGCCATAGATCACCAGCAGGCGCGCCGAGCCCACCAGCACGCCATTGAGCGGCGCCCCTTCGACATCGAGCAGACTGCGCAACAGCTTGCCGGCGACGGGCAAGCTGAGCCAGGGCAGGAGAATCCTCGGACCATAACAGCCGTGCAGGAAGAGGCCCGCCGGCACACCATAGGCCAAGGCCAGCATCGCCACGTACTCGATAATCCCAAAGTTGCGTCCGAAACGGGCCACCAGCGTAGCCTTGCCGGCTTGGCGGTCGGTCAGTCTGTCGCGCACGTTGTTGACCACCAGGATGTTGGTGGACAGGGCCCCAACCGGCAGCGCCGCCACCCAGGCCAGACCGGGCATCTCCATCAGGTTGACGTACACCGTGCCCACCACCGCCACCAGACCGAAGAAGAAGAAAACGAAAAGATCCCCCAAGCCGTTGTAGCCCAAGGGGAACGGTCCGCCGGTATAGGCCATGCCCGACAGCACCGAGACGATGCCGACGACGAGCAGGGGCCAGCCCGCCACCCAGGCCAAGAAGAGGCCGCCGGCCAGGGTCAGGGCGAAGGCCAAGATCATGCCGCGTCGCACTTGGGCGGGGGTCAGCAGGCCAGCTTGCACTGCCCGCGTCGGTCCCAGTCGCTCTTCCGTGTCGGCCCCTTTCTCATAGTCGAAGACATCGTTGGCGAAATTAGTGCCGATCTGCACCCACACCGCCACCCACAGGGCTGCCAGGCTGGGCCACAGGCGAAAGCCCTCGAAGGTAAAGACCACCGCCACGCCCACCAGCACTGGTACCACCGCTGCCGCCAAAGTGGCGGGACGGCTGGCCATCACCCAGGCGCCGAAGGATCCCGGGGCGGGGAGCTGTCGCATCGTCATCTAGACCGCCTCGATATCATTGGTGTATTCGTTCCATTGGCGTACTCGTTCCATTGGCGTACGTGACGGTCAGATCTTCGACCACGGCTTGAGCGACGGCGGCCGGTGCTTCCAAAACCACATTGTGCCCCACCCCGGCGACCTGGACACAACGGGCCCCGGGCAGGACGGCAAGAAGGTGCTGCGCCAGCTCGACAAATTTGTCGTCCAATGCACCCACCATCAACGTCAACCGCGGTTGTAGGCGACCTAATGCGGAGTGGTAATCGGGCATCGCCGCCGGGCCGAGGCAACGCAATGCGTTGGCCAAACCCGCCGCCGTATTCTGGCGACGCTGCCACCGTTGAGACGCCAGGACATCCGTTGGAAGATGGGCCTGGGAGGCGAATAGGGGCAGCCTTTCCCAGGACTCGAGGAAGGCCTCCAGGCCGTCTGTTTCCAGCCTCCGGGCCCGCGCTTCGTCGAGTCGTCGACGTTCCTGCCGGGCCCGCCGATCCCCCAGGCCACCGTGCACCCCGATCAGGGTAGCTCCACGGAAGAGATGGCGGTGACGGGCCAACAGACCGAGCGCCAACCGACCGCCCATCGAATAGGCCAACAGATGGCAGTCCGCCAAGCCCGCCGCCTCAAGCCCGTGCGCCAGGAAATCCACCTCCTCTTCGAAACCCGTTGCCGGTCGCGGCTCGAGACCGTGCCCCGCCAAGGCCGGGCAAAAGATCCGCAGCCCCTCGAGCCCCTCGAGCTGGTCAAGAACCGGTCGCCAAGACTCAGGGTGACCACTGAAGCCGTGCAAGCAAACCAACGTCTTCATGTCAGGTCGGCCTCCTCCAAGTGTCGTTGCACTTGCTCCCGCAGGCGCTGCGTTTGCTCCGCTGCGCCATGGGGCGGCACCACCGCCTCGACGATGGAGACGCCGGAATGCTGCCAGGCCGCCGCCAAAGCGTCGGTCAGGGCGTGCAGCGCCTCGACTCGACGGAACGGTAAGCCGAAGAGGGCGGCGGCGGGGGCCAATCGCAAGGCGTGGGGGGTCGACCAATGGCGCATGGCAGAAGCATCGACCCCGTCGACGCCGACATCGGGCCACAGGTGACCGCGCACCGGTAGCTGCTCGAAAATCCGCCCCCCTTGATTTTGCACCACCAGAACGACCAACGGCGTGGTCACCAAGTGGGCCGCCGCCAAGCCGGAGAGGTCATGCAAGAAGCTGATGTCACCGACCAACAGCAAGGCCGGAGCGGCGTGCATCGAAGCCGCCCCCAGGGCCCCCGAGACCACGCCGTCGATGCCGCTGGTACCCCGTTGGCTGGCCACCGACAGTCGCTTGAGGCCACCGGGGCAGTAGATGTCGACCTCGCGGATGGGCAGGCTGTTGCCCAGCACCAGCAAGCCGTCGGACGGCAAGGCGGCCACCGCCCAGCAGGCCACTTGCCCTTCGCTCAACGGACCTCCGCCGGGCAAAGCCGCTTCCTCCTGGAGCTCGGCGTCGATCACCTGACGGGCCAGATGATCGGCCTCCTGCCAGGCCCTGACCCAAGCGTCGTCCCGCTCGGAGGCCGCCGGAAACCTTTGATGGAGGGCCTTCAAAGTGGGTAGCAAATCTCCAAAAAGGAGATGATCGGCGGTGGACTGTGGATCATTCCAGCCGTGGGCAGCGAGCACCCAATGCTCGACGTCGGCCAATTCCTCCAAGTAGCGTTCAAAGGCACCGGAGGTCGGCACGCGGCCGAGTTGCAGGATCAGCTCGGGACGCCAGCGACGGCGAAACCCGGCACTGTGAAGAAGGCAATCGTAGGTATCGATGACCGTGTCCGGTCGCGGTCCGAAGCGCCACTGGCTGGCCGGATCGGCAAAGACGATGCAGCCGCTGCGTTCCACCAGCTCAAAGAGCTCTGGCCCGGCTTGACGTTGCGTCACCGCCGCCGGGCCGAGCACCAGGAGAACGCGCTCCCGCTCATGCAATCGCTCCGCCAGGGCCTCCAGATCCTCCCCCCAGGGTTGGACCAAGGGCAAGCGAGGTTGCGCCTGGGTGCTAGCTGGCGGTGGCGGGCCAGTGGGCGGCAGCGCCGATTCCCCCGGTTGCAAAGGTTTCTTGGCGCGGGCGTTGAGGTGCACCGCCCCAGGGGTCGGATAGGAGGCGGTGAATACCGCCTGGGCAATACGACGTCGCAGGGCGCGCAGGGCCCGTTGGGAAGTATCGACACTCCCGAGATCGATGAAATCGCGGGTTTGGTTACCAAAGATCTTCAGCTGGTCGATGGTCTGGTTGGCTCCGCAATCCACCAGCTCGACGGGACGATCGGCGCTCAGCACCAACAGCGGTACATAGGCCATGGCGGCTTCCACCACCGCCGGCAGGTAGTTGGCGACGGCGGTGCCGGAGGTGCAAAGCAATAGGGTCGGGCGATCGCTGAGGCGGGCCTGGCCAAGGGCGAAGTAAGCGGCGGAGCGCTCGTCGATAATGTCGTGGCAACGCAGCCCCGGTTGGCGGCTGGCGGCGAGGACAAACGGCGTGCTGCGGGAGCCGGGGCTGATCACCACGTCCTGCACCCCCGCCGCAGCGAAGGCCGCCAACAGCGCCTCCGCCCAGAGGGTCTGATCCGCCGCCGGGCCCAAGGCTGCCGATGACCGGGGGCTGCTGTCGTCTGCTGCCACGCTGCACCTCGTCGCTGGGGGTGGGCTCAGGCCCCGAGGGCGGTGAGCAAGGCTTGCTTCTTGAGCTCGGTTTCGGTGTATTCCAGGGCGGGCTCCGAGTCCTGGACGATGCCGGCGCCGGCGAAGAGGAAAACCTCCCGCTGCCGCAACATGCAACTGCGCAGGGCGACGGCAAACTCACCGTCACCTGCGGCATCGAACCAACCCACCGGCGCCGCATACCAACCCCGGGGTTCCGGCTCATGGGCGGCGATCCAGCGCGAGGCCGCCGCCGTCGGCACGCCACCCACCGCCGGGGTGGGGTGCAGACGCGCCACCAAATCGAGGACATGGCGGGGCTCCTTGAGCAAACCGGTGATCGGAGTGTGCAAATGCAGCACGTCCTTGAGCTCGCGGATACGCGGCTGTGGCGCCACGTCGAAGCGCTCGCACAGGGGCGACAGGCAGCGGACGATTTCATCGACCACAAACTGATGCTCCTGCAAGTCCTTGCCGCTGCGCAACAGCTGCGCCCCCTGTTGGCCGCCGCTGGCGATGGAGCCGGCCAAGGCATCGGCCGACAGGACCCGACCACGGCGGGACACCAAGCGTTCCGGCGTCGCCCCCAAGAAGGTACCGCTGCTTCGGCGAAAGGCGAAGCGGGTCACCGAACGGGCACGGCGCAGACGCCGCAGGACGGCGTGATCCTCCAACGGGCCGGCCAGCTGGACCCGCGAGCGGCGAGCCGCGACGATCTTGGCGAAGGCTCCGCTAGCGATGGCGGCGCGAATGGCCTCCACCTGCTCGGTGAACCGCTGCTTTGAAGGTCGTTCGACACTGAGAATACGCGGCATCTGGGAAGCGGAGGGAAATCGCTGGGCATCCGGCACCGCCAACAGGGTCCACAGGTGCTGCCAGGTCTCCAGCCACCGACGGCGGGACTCGCCGTCCTTGATGTCGCGGCCATCGACCACCAGGCTCAGCTGGGCGTCGCCACCCTGGCGACGGTAGGTCCAACGGGGCAAGGCGAAGGCGCCGTCGCCGAAGTCCTGCCAGGGGTCTAGATCGGCGGCGCCGGGGGCAAAGGCGAAGCCACCGTAGAGCCGCGGGGTGGACACCTCACAGCGGGGATGGGAGACGGCACGCAGGTGGGTCCACAAGGAAGCCGCTTGCACCTGCAGTTGCTCGAAACGCCCTTCGCCCCGCAGCTGAAGTCGCACCCCGTAGCCAAGACCGGACACCGCCGGGCCGCCCGGCGGATGCCAGAAGACGGCCTCCGCTTCCGGCATGGCTTGCAGCAAGACTTCCGGCTCCGCCAAGGGCGCCGGCAGGCTCAAGTGGAGGGACCCGTCGTGCCCCGCCAAACGCTCCAACTGCGACGCCGCCCAGGCAAAGATCTCGATCTGATCGAGGGCTTCGGCGCCGTCGGCGGGGTCACGGAGATCATGCTCCACCGGCAAGGGCGCCGCCGTCGCTGCGGGGAAAGCGCTCATGACTCGGCTCCCATCGGTCGGCCGACATAGAGATGGCAGACGCCGAAGGTGAGAGGCTGCACCTTCAGCACCTCAATGCCCGCTTGGCGCATCAGATCGGCAAATTCTTCCGGCGGCGGAAAGGCACTGATCGAGGTTTGCAAATATCTATACTCCGGGGAACCGGAGAGCCACGCCCCCAGCCGTGGCACCACCACCCGCAGGTGGAAGCGTGCCATGGGCGCCAGCAGGCCACGCCGCGGCTCGGAACCTTCGAGGATGGCGATGCGCCCACCGGGGCGGGTAATGCGCGCCATCTCCCGCAGGCCCGCCAGGCGATCGGCCACGTTGCGGATGCCGAAACCGATGCTCAGGCCATCGACCGAGTTGTCGTCGAACGGTAGACGTTCCGCTGCCCCCAAGCGCATCTCGACTTGCTGCGCCAGATTCAAGCGCTGCATCTTGTCGCGACCGATGGCCAACATGTTGGCCGAAGGATCGACACCGATGACCCGGGCCTGTGGAAACTGCCGCACGATCTCCACCGCCAGGTCGCCGGTACCGGTGGCCAGGTCGACAAACGTTCCGCCGTTGGCCATGCCAGCGCTCGGACCCGTGTCGGGCGCCAGGGCGGCCACCGTGCGACGGCGCCAGCCCTGATCGAGGCCGAGGGAGATAATCCGATTCAGCAGGTCGTAGCGCCCGGCGATAGCGTCGAACATGGCGCCGGATCCAGGTCTGGGGGACGCCGTGGGGCTGCCGTTGGCAGTCTTGTCTAGGGAAGTGCTCATCATCGCCCTCCTCACAGATCCCGGTCGACGAGGGCCTCGGCGACGGTCACCAAGGAACGTTTGGACGGTCCGTCGGGCAACGGTGCCAGACTGGCCACCGCCGCCGCTGAGGTACGGCGGGCCAGGTCGAGGCAATCCTCCACCGCCCGGGTGGAGCGCAAGATGTCCACCACTTGCTGCGCCTCCTGGGGCGAGAAGGCGGCCCCTTGGTCTTCGTCGGTCAGCTTGTAGATCAGTGGGCGCAAGGCGGGTTCCCGCTCCAGGGCGACGATCACCGGGAAGGTCATCTTGCCCTCCCGCAGGTCGGCGAACAGCTCTTTGCCGGTGGTCGAGGCATCGCCGGTCAAGTCGAGTAGGTCGTCCACCGCCTGGAAGGCGACGCCGAGATGGCGTCCGTACTCGCCGAGGGCGTCGGCGCTGGCCGTCTCCACCCCGCCGGCGGCGGCACCGGCCCGCATGGCCCAGCGGAAGAGGGAGGCGGTCTTGCCTTCCACCACCTGGAAGTAGACGTCGCGGCCGATGGACAACCGGCCGCGGCATTCGAGCTGTAGGGACTCGGCCCAGATCATCTGCTCGATAGTTTCGAAGAGCTCGATCATCAGGCTCGGTATTTGGCAGGCGTGGACCCGGCGAAGCGCTTCCACCAGCAGCCAATCACCGGCAAAGATAGACGCCGCGTTACCGTAGATGGCCCGCGCCGTCGGCGCGCCGCGGCGGCTGTCGCTGAGGTCCACCACGTCGTCGTGCAGCAGGGTGGCGCTGTGCACCAGCTCCGCCGCCACCGACAGGTCCAGGGCCCGTTGATCGAATCCCGTGCCCAGGCGGGCGGCCAAGGCCAGGCACATGGGCCGCAGACGCTTGCCGCCCAAGTCCAACAGCTGGCTGGCGCTCTTCCCCACCAACCGCGGATCCCGCGGCAGGCGGGTGAATTCCACCTCGAAGGCCGCCAGGTCGTAGCCTACGAAGGCCACCAACTCGTGCAGCCGATGGGCCAAGGCGTCGAGGCCCCGACCGGCACACAGGCTCTCGAGACGAGCCAAGAGGTCGACGCCGGTGGAATGTCCTCGGGTGCTTTCCCCTTCGGGTACCACCGGGACAGCTTGGTCAAGCTCGGTCGAGGACCGACTGAGGGCGACCTTCATGAAAACTCCTTCACCGTCTCGGGCTCGGCCAACATGGGACGAGCAGGGTCTGTGGGCGATGCGGTTGTCGGCGAGGCTCTCTCGTCATGCTTCGAGTCGGCGTTGCTGGCCGGGCCAGGAGCTTGGGGCAGGTCAGGGGCTTCTTGGCTGGCGGCTCGCACCAGCAGCTTGAGCCCGAGCTTGCCCACCAATCCGCCTTTCAAGAAGACTTCGACCATCGAGTCCATAGCGGCGATCAACGACTCGAAGGACTCCAACCGATGTCGAAAGATGGCCGCATCCTCGGACGGATCTTCGGCCAATTTAGGAATCCACTCGCGGAGATTTTCCAGCACCGGATCCCATTCACGGCGCTTGCGGATCTGTACGATGTTGCGGATGACCTTTTCCAGGTCGGTGGCGGGACGGAAGACGGTGCGCCTTGAACCGGAAGCCTTTTCGGGCACGATCAGATGCCATTCTCGGAGCTCACGGCAAGCCATGCTCACCGCCCCGCGGCTCATTTCGAGCCCTTGCATGATCTCATCGCTGTCCGCCGGCTCGGTGCGCGATAGCAACCAGCTATACACCCGGGCGGTGGTCGGAGAAATGCCCCAGAAGGGGCCCATAGCCCCCCATAGCTGGACAAATCCCTGGCGAACCTTCTCTAGCTCATGCATCGTTCTAGTCCCACTAGCGGCAGCCAGGAAGTTGACCGCCGACCGTGGACGCAAGGATAATCGAGCCGTGGCGAAATTTCAATAGTTCTTGAAATTTCAATAGAAAAAATTCGAACAGGGCTTCGGCAGCCCCAAAGGTAGGCTCAGGCAGAATATCCCAAAGGACGGGTTTGGTGATCGTACCAACCGTCGTCACCGCCGAGAAACACCCCACACTGCTGTAGCTCGGTGCCATAGACATGCAGGGTGACCGACGATCCACCGTCTTGCCGGGCGTTGGCGATGGTGTGGTAGTCGTAGGGCGGAATCAAGGTGCCGGCAGAGCCGACCAGGCCCGACAGGGTGTCGCAACGGCGAAAGCGCCAGCGGGAACCCTGGGTCTCCAGCAGGTCATATTGGGTGACTGAGATCTCCCCCTCCAGCACCCCTTCAACACACCAGGCCCCCGAGTGGTCATGCAGAGCCGTGCCCTGGTTCTCGCCCCAAACCATCGCCACCACCGTATAGCCGAGGGTCTCACTCTTGTGCACCAAACGCCGGGCATAGCCGTCGGCGGCGGGCTGGGAAAAATCGCCGGGTAACTCGAAGGCACGACGCGATATGAGCTCCACCAATGTTTCCTTGACACCCTGGGTGATGGCCTCCACGCTGGGTGCTGCCACCGCCTCGTCAAGGCGGGAAATCAACTCGTCTCTGCCCGGGAAGGTATCACATCGCATGGTCTGGCTCCTTGGTCTGGGGGCAAGGCTCTCGGCAACGCTGGGTGCGAGCCAAGGGGAGGAGAGCCAGGTCCGGAATGCGGCTGATTCCGGTCGCCGACAAGTCCCCCTGTGATCTGAGTCTCAAGAATAATAGAATTCAGCCCATGCCGAAACCACAATTTCAGATCCTCGTCTGCTGCAATGAGCGTCCACCGGACGCGACCAAGCCGTGCTGTGCGCCCCGCGGTGCCATGGATGTCTATCGGCGCTTCAAGGACAGCGTGCGCCGCAAGGGCCTGCGCGACCAGGTGATGACGGTTCGCACAGGCTGCCTAAAACACTGCAACCAAGGCACGACGGTGTGTATCTGGCCCCATAATCTCTGGTACAGCCAGGTGACGGTGGACGATGTCGACGAAATCGTCGAGCGTTCCCTCGAAGAGGGGGCGGCGGTGGAACGGCTGCTCATGCCGGATGTCCCGTGGCAGTGACCTGCCCTTCCACCGTGATCTCCCCCATCGAAAAAAACCAGAAGATCTGCCTCATTGGAGCCGGTTCCTCCGCCATTGGCGCAGAAATCCGGCACCGACGGCTGCGGTGAAGATCCTCCTCCTGGCCAATAGCGATTGGTTTCTCCACCGCTTCAACGGCGAGCTCATCCGCACCCTGCACCGGACCGGGTCGGAGGTGGTCCTGGCAGGACCGCGGGGCGACTACAGCCGTCGCTTCGAGGCGGAGGGCTTGCCCTGGCGTCCCTGGCGGGTCAGCCGACGGCGCCTGCTGCCGTGGCAGGAGATGTCGAGCCTGTGGCAGCTGCGCCGCCTGCTGCGACGAGAACGACCGGACGTGGTGCACGCCTTCACCCTCAAGACGGCCCTTTACAGTGCCGCCGTCTGTGCCTTGCCCCGGTCGCCGCAGCTGGTCTGCTCGATCACCGGCCTCGGCTACCTCTACGCCAATCATGGACTTCGGGCCAAGCTGCTGCGGCGTCTCTTGCTGATCCTGGGACGCCGCCTCTTCCCCAGGCATCAGATGATTTTCCTCAACCGCGACGATTTTCAAGAGCTGCGACGGGCAGGCCTGGTGGCCGCCGGGCGGGGCACGGTGATCGGTGGTTCCGGCGTTGATCTCCAACGCTTCTCCGTGCAACCCTGGTGCGACGACGGCCCCCCCTGGGTGGTGCTACCGGCCCGCATGTTACACAGCAAGGGCATCGAAGATTTTGTCCACGCCGCCGCCGCCCTGCGGGACCGTGGCTCGAACGCCAGATTCGCCCTGGTGGGGGATCTCGACGCCGATAGCCCGGACGGCATCGCCGGGCCCCTGCTCGAGGATTGGTGTCGACGTTGCGGCGTGGAGTATTGGGGCTTCAGAGACGATATGATCGGCGTCTATCGGCGAGCCGCCATCGTTTGCCTACCGTCGTTCTACCGCGAGGGCGTGCCGACGGTGTTGCTCGAGGCGGCGGCCTGTGGCCGCCCGGTGGTCACCACCGACATGCCGGGCTGCCGGGATGCGGTGCAAGACGGCGTCAGCGGCCGCCTGGTTCCACCCCGCGATACCGAAGCTTTAGAACGGGTTTTGGCCTCCCTGCTGGCGGCGCCGCAGGATCTCCGGCGGATGGGCCAAGCGGCACGTCGGCGGGTGGAAGAGCGCTTCTCGGTGCAGCGGGTGGTGGAGGCGACGTTGGCCGTCTACCGACGCTGCGGTTTCCACATGGATATGCCCGAGGCGCCTCGTCTGCCGCCGCGGCCTTCCGACGAACCAGCAACGCATATGAGCCATCGCCAACCACGGGAGGATCTTTCCACTTGAGCCAACGCACCGCTTCGAGACCCTTGGATACTCAACTACCACCTGGCCGTCGCAGCGGTCGCTCGCCGGACGATCGCCCGGCCGGCCCCCTCTATCGGCCGCTGCTGCTGCTTTGCCTGCTGGTGGCCTTGGCCATGCCGGCCAGCGGTCAATTCTCCCAATACACCCCGGCCGGCGATTTCGAAGAGGACTTCGAAGCCACCCGCGAGCTCTTGGAAACCGCCATGACGGAGAGCCGCTGGCAATGGGGACCGCTGCTGGTGGATCCGTGGATCGGCCTGCGGGAGCTCACTTACGATGACAACGTCGGCAACCGACCGCGCGGCAACATCGTCTCCGACTACCTGGTCAAAGTTGGAGCGGGCGTGCGGGCCTACGCGCCGGTCAAGGAGCAACTGATCTTTGCCGCCCACCTGCTGCCGGAGTATGTCTATTGGCAAGACTTGGACAATCGGCGGCAGTTGGATGGGCGCTTCGGCGCCGGGCTCTTCGGCAATCTCGGGCCGGTGGATCTCGAGCTGTCGTTGCAGCATGTCGAGGACACCAAATTCTTCAGCCGTGAATTCGAGGACCGGGTCGACACCGAAGAGGACTTCTTCAAGCTGGACTTGGCCTTGGAGCTGACCCAAGGGTGGTCCGTCTTCGCCGCCGGGGCTTTCAACACCTATGCTTTCAACGACCAGGAGGACGGGGTCGACGCGCCGGTCAGCCTGCTCAACCGGGACGAGACCTTGGGTCGCCTCGGGGTACGCTTCAAACCCTCTGACCGGCTGCGTTTCGGCCTCGGCGTCGAGCATTCCCTGGTCACCTTCGACCGCGACACCAGACGTTCCAACAGCGGCCTCTCTCCCCTGCTGGAGATGGACCTGGAAGGGGGACGCTTGCTGTTCACCGGTCGGGTGGTTCTCCGAGATCTGGAAAGCGACGGCTCGGAGAGCCTTTTCCCCGCCTTCGACGACCTCTCCGGCCGCTTTCGGGCCGCCTGGCAAGTCAACGGTCCGGTACAGCTGGAGCTTCTGGGATACCGCAGCCTGGTCTACTCCTTTCAAGATGTCTTCGCCTATTTCGTCGACCAGGCAACCGCCGTCGGCTTGGTCACCAGCCTCGGCTCCCGTGCCGGGCTGCGGCTGCGCTATGAGGTCGGCAGCAATGAATACGCCGCCTTCAACCCCAATCGCACGCCGCGCCGCGATGACTTCGACAGCCTCAGCGCCGAGCTGCAGCTGGAGCTCGGCCCCCTCACCTTGGTGATCAATGCCTCCGAAACTTCCTACGACTCCAACATCGATCAATTCGACCGCGACGTCACCACCGTCAGCTCCGGCATTGTCCTCGGACGGCGCAAGCAATCGCCCTGGGGCTGAGTGGAGCTCTCTTGGTCCATGTTGTCGCAACTACCCACACGTATCGCCGGCGACGCATCCGCGCCCGCGGCGTTACGCTCGCTGCAACAGAGGCCCCACTATGCCTCGCTCGCAAGCCTTGCGGATCGCGGCGCCCCACCAGCGATAGGTGCCCGTAGTTGCGACACCATGTACTTAGGAACAACACCAGGAATGACCTCCATGCCGCGACATAGATCTTTCCCCCTCGGCCTGCGGGTCGTCTTGTGCACCTTTCTGGGCCTCCTGCTGGCTTTCCAGGGTCTGTCGGCCCAAGAACCCGCACCACAACCGACGCAGCCCGCTTCCGGCTTCGACAGTGGCCTCTACCGCATCGGAGCCAATGATCTGTTGAGCGTCGAGGTGTTTGGCCTCGACGATTTCGACCGCCAGGTGCGCGTCCTGCGCGACGGCACCATCTCCCTCCCCCTGCTCGGTTCCGTGACGGTGGAAGGATTGTCCTTGGAGGCGGCGCAGACGGAAATCTCTCGCCTGCTGGCGGAGAAACGGCTGGTACGGGATCCCCAGGTCAGCCTCTTTGTCGAGGAATACTTGAGCCGCGGTGTCTCGGTGCAAGGGGCGGTGCAGCGTCCGGGGATCTATCAAATGCTCGGTCCGCGGAGCTTGCTGGAGGTGATCGGCGAAGCCGGTGGCCTGTCGGGCCGGGAGGGGGAACGGGCCGGTCGCCAGATCTTCGTGGTGCGTCGGGACTCCCGTGGTCAGCAGACCCGTCTCGAGCTCGACGCCCGACGCCTGGTGGGTGAAGGGGACCCGGATCTCAATATCCCCCTACAACCGGGGGATGTGGTGGTGGTGCCCTTCGATCGCAAGCAGCGGGTTTATGTCAGCGGGGCGGTGCAGAATCCGGGGGCCGTCGAATTCCTGGAGAGCGAGGGAATTTCCCTGTTGCAGGCCATCACCGCCGCCGGTGGCCCCAACGAGCGGGCCAAGCTGAGCCGCGTGGCCATCAAGCGGCGCCTCGACAACGGCGAGGAGGAGCAGATCCAGCTCAATCTCAAACGCATCAAGAACGGCAAGGATCCCGATGTGCCGCTGCAAAAGAACGATACCGTGGTGGTTGGTGACTGGTTCTTCTAAGGCCCGCCGCAGGCGTAACGTCGGCAAGCGACGGGGCGGCGTCACCGTCCCCCTGTCCTGCGTCGTCGTCCTGGCCTGCGTCGTCGCCCTGTCCTGCGTCACCGCGGCTGCGGCAGCGGGCCAAACCGAGGGCGCCGCGCCAGCCGGCGGCCCACCAGCCGTCGTCGTATCGGCCGTCGACGGATCGGCCGTCGTCGTAGAATCCTCCGGGCCCTGTGGCCAAGACCGCGTCTGCCATCGGTTGCAGGTCACCTGCGGCGGCCTGGCGCCCCGGGGCGCCGAGGTGACGGAATACGAGGTGGCGGCGTCGCGGGGCACGGTGATTCTGGCCACCGGCGTCTATGGCAATCGCCCCTACGATGAATATGCCGAGCGCCAAACCACCCTGCAAGAGCTCTCGGCGGCGGGTTTCGAGGTCTTCGCCCTGCGCTGGAGCGATGGCAAGAAAGGCTGGGGCAGCACCGCAGAGGGGGCGGGTTATGAGGCCCCCATGTGTGGCTATAACGCCGTCGTCCGCTGGCTGGCGGCGGAGCGGGCGGACCGTCCGCAAGTGGTCTGCGCCCAGGGCAACAGCGGCGCCGCCCTGCAAATCGCCTACGGCCTGGCGGTCTATGGTCTGGGCGATATCCTCGACTTGGCGGTGCTCACCGGCGGCCCACCCCTAACCCGCATCGATCAATACTGCTTCGCCCCCACCCGTCGCAACAAGCAACAGCTGTGGAAAGCCAACGGCCGACGCATCACCGATTATCTGATGGGCTGGGAGGGTGCCGGGGACCACTGCAAGAACGCCAGCGGCGATGCCGCGGCCGTGGTCGCCCTGCAAGCCACTGGCCTGCTACCGGTGCACCTCGGGGGTAACGAGGGCGACGATATCGGCGACGGAGGTGGCGGCGGTCAACAACACCCGGAGCGCCGGCGTCGCTTCGATTACCCCTACACTCACCTCGTCTTCCTGCTGTCGGAGGGTGACAAGTCCTTGGCGCAGGCCCGTCTCTATTACGACGCGGTGACCTCGCCGAAGACCTGGCATAGCCTGCCCGGCCGGGCCCATGGGGTCGACCGCGAACCCGCCACCGCCTCCGAGGTGCGACGCCAGCTGATCGCCGCCTGTGGGGCGGTGGATGGGGTCGGCGAGCCTGGTTCAAACACCCCGGCCCCACCGCCAGATCTTCCAAGCGGCCATTGAGCGTCACTTGGCCGGGACTCTGGGACACCCAACCCCGCCGTCCACCGATCACCTTTCGATGAGCCCCAACCACCGTTCTCCCCTCCCCGTCCTCGTTTCGGTGAGCCTCCAGCTGCTCTTGATGCTGGCGGTGGTGGTGCACTACCGCTTGGAGAATCGCGGTTTCCTCCATTTGCTGATCCTGGTGAGCCTGGCCTTTCCCGTCCATGCCCTGCTGCCCATGTCGTGGCGACCGGGGGCCCTGCTAACCCTCTCCCTGGCGGCCCTGGGCATCGTCCTGACGCCGGTTCCGGCGCTGCTTCTCTTCGCTCTCGGTTGCGGTCTCATCGCCATCTGCCATCTGCCGCTGCCGTGGACGGCACGCTATGGCATCCTCTTGCTGGCCGGCCTGGGGTTGGCCTGGCTTCGACTCGGCGACACCACCCCAAGCTTTGGCCTCGGCCCCTTGGGCGCCCTGTGGCCCATCCTTGGCTCCATGTTCATGTTCCGCCTGATGGTCTACCTGCACGACCTGCGCTACGGCAACCTGCCGTCCTCCAAGGTGTGGTCCCTGAGCTATTTCTTCCTGCTGCCCAACGTCTGCTTTCCGCTCTTTCCGGTGGTCGACTACAAGACCCTGCGCAAAACCTACTACAACGACGACGCCGCCAACATCTACCGTCGCGGTAGCCGCTGGATGGTGCGGGGGCTCTGGCAGCTGATCCTTTACCGGTTGGTGTACCACCACCTGGCCCTCGACCCCACGGAGGTGGACGGCGGATGGCGGCTGATGCAGTACATGCTGGCTTCGTTCCTGCTGTATTTGCGGGTCTCGGGGCATTTCCACCTGATCATCGGCATGCTGCTGCTCTTCGGCTGTAACCTACCGGAGACCCACCACCGCTACTTCTTGGCCTCCAGCCTGAGCGACTTCTGGCGCCGCATCAACATCTACTGGAAAAACTTCATGGCCAAGGTGGTGTTTTTCCCCAGCCATGACCGTCTGCGTCGCTTCGGCCCCCGCTGGGCCCTCGCCTTGGCCACCGCCTGGGTCTTTTTCGCCACCTGGTTGCTGCACGCCTACCAGTGGTTCTGGATCACCGGCTCCAGCTTGCTGACTTGGAGCGACGTGCTCTTCTGGCTCATCCTCGGCCTTCTGGTGGTGATCAACGTGCTGTGGGACAGCCGCCCCGGACGGCGACGCACGGCACCACGCCAAGGCCAGCCCTGGGCCCACCGCATGCGGGTGCTGGCCACCTTCCTGCTGCTCACCGTCCTGTGGTCCCTGTGGACCACGGAATCCCTGGCCCTGTGGCTGCACCTGTGGACCACCGCCCCCGCCCTGGCCCCTTGCCTGCTGCTGCTCATCGTCGGCCTGTTGCTGGCGGCGCCCTGGGTGGCCCGTCGCGGGGCTCCCTTGGGCAAACGCTCCCTGGCAACGCAGGAAGAACCTCCCAGCCATGATGTCGGCTTGCTGCTCGCCTTGGGCCTCCTCGCCCTCCTAGGACGACCCCAGATCCAAGGCATGATGGCCGCCCAACTGCCGAGTCGCCTGGCGGGCCAGGTGGCCACGATCGGCGAGTCCCTGCGCAGCAACGAGCTTAACCGTCGGGACGCCGCCGCCCAACGCCAGGGTTACTACGAGCAGCTGATCGCCGCGCCCCTCGACAACCCCGGGCTACACGCCCTCTATGCCCGCCGCCCCGCCGACTGGCGGCGCCTCGACGAAACCGCCGCCTGGCGCCCGGTCGACGGCCTGCGCCGCGGCGAGCTCGTTCCGGGTAGTCAGATTCAGTTCAAGCAAGCCACCCTTAGGATCAATCGCTGGGGCATGCGGGATCGGGACTACCCCAAGGAACGGACCCCCGGCACGCCGCGCCTCGCCGTGCTGGGCTCGTCCCACTCCATGGGCTCCGGCGTCGCCGACGACGCCACCTTCGAAAACCTCTTCGAAGAGCGTTGGAACAAGGAGCACGGCCGCCTCGAATCGCTGAATTTCGCCGTCGCCGGCCACAGCGCCATCGAAGACATGGTGCTGCTCGATGAGCGGGTGCTCGACTTTCGACCCGACGCCATCCTGGAAGTGGCCCATACCCACGACGTCGGCAAAGCCGTGCGTTTCCTCGCCGCCGCCCTGGCCGACGCCCCAAACACCGACCACCGAGCCCCAGACCACCTAGCCACAGCCCACCCGGCCCTGCGTGCCCATCTCGAAGCCGTCGGCGCCGCCCCCGGTCAAGCCAGGAGCGTGCTCGAGCACCGTCTACGTCCCAGACGCTGGCAGATCCTCGCCGCCGTCTACCGACACATGGTCGAACGTTGCCTGGAGCAGGGCATCGCCCCCCACTGGATGCTGCTACCTCTGGTGGGCGAAGATGACAACAGCGACATGGATCGCCTCGTCGATATTGCGGAGGAGGCCGGTTTCAAGGTCCACGATCTGCGTCATGTATATGATGGCCACCGTGTCGACGAGCTGCGGTTGGCGCCGTGGGATGACCATCCGAATGCGCTGGCACATCGGTTGATCGCAGAGAGGTTGTTGGAGATTTGGAGCCTGGCTGATGCAAGGAACCGCCTACCGGTTTTTCTAAATCCCCGTAAGCTTTCTAGGGCTCAGAAACAGGGGGGCAACCTGGGGGGTCTGGACCGATCGGAGGGCGCACGGGAGAATCATGCCAATGGGACGGACGATTCAAACCCTTCGCAATAACCGTTTCGGAGTCTCCACAGGTCCGATCCACCTGCCCCTGATCGAGTCCCGTGACTTGGCTCAGGTCGACACCGTACAGCAAAGTGGCTTCCAACGTTGCGTCGCTGAAATCGGCCGACAATGCACTATCTTCCTCGGAAACGATCGAGCCAACCAGATTAGCGCCACTCAAATTGGCGCTCTCCCAGTTGGAACCTTGAAGTCTCGAGTTGGAGAGATTAGCTTTCCAGAAGCTTGAATCGCGAAGATTCGCTCCTCGGAGATCGGCGCCCACGAGGCTAGAAAGTGGGAACTGCGCATTCTGTAGACTACTCTCGGAAAAGTCCGATCCGCCATCAAAATTCGATCCATTGGCGGTCGCTTGGTCGAGTCGCGATCGAACAAAAACTGAACGCTCAAAACTCGCTTGATCCAGATTGGCATTGGACAAGTCAGCTCCAACAAATCTTACCTTCTCTCCATGGGCAGCGCTGAGATAAACCCCTCGCATATCCGCATCCCTAAGTCGGGCGTCGGTCAGATCCGCGCCGCCCATCCTGGCATGGGCCAAGTGAGCGAGATTCAAGGTCGCACCGCTGAGGTCAGTACCAGTCAGCGTGGCACACGCCATTTCAGCTTTCTCCAGTCGGGCACCTGAAAGGATTGAGTGCGATACATCAGCAAGCTCGAGGCGAGCGCTCCGAAAATCTGCTCTGATCAAAGAAAGATCCACCAGATCGGTCCCGCTGAGCAGAGCCCCGATCCCCCTGAGCCCAGTCTTTGCGGTCCCCCTATCCTCGGGTTCATCGGCCAGCGCTCCTTCGCTGGTGATGACTGTTTCGAGATAGACCAGAGCTCTGAGAGCCTCACCTCGGAGGCGACTGCCGGCTGCGGGTGAAGGGCCCTTTGGCAGGTCAGAGGCATCGCAGAAGGCGGGAATGTCCCCTGGGAATACCCGGTCCCCTACCTTGTCTTCGTCGAACAAGACTTCCAATAGCTCGTTTCTTGCGGTGCCTCGGAACTGTATCCTCAGAAGTGAATTCTGATTTCTGATCTCCTCTAGATGGCTTCTGGAGAGCTCGATCTGCCTGACAAACAGAGCCTCTCCCAGGATAGCGCCAATACCCACAAAAATCAGAGCAAAGACGTGGCGTGTGCGAAGGTAGACAAAATAGCTTCCAATCCACAGAGAAGCCTTTTCTCCCATCCGATCGATCAAATCCGAAAGAATCGGCACGATGTCCTCGAGCTCTCTCGACTTGATCTTGAGAGCTACCTCATGGAGCCCGTCCTTCCAGATACCGGTAGAAATGCGGTGTAGATCCAGCGACAATTTCCGGTACCACTGCCGTAGGAACAGATAGCCGACCGCGGAAATCACAAAGGCGCCCAATGCCATCCACAGGAGAGCCTCGAGGGAATAGAATATGAATTCTAAAGAGAAAAGGCGTGCCAACAAGGCCAGAGGAACGAGAAAGAGAATCAGTAAAAGAAAGAGCTCTATACGCCAAAGTGAGCGTCTGGTCGCAGACGCGTCGCCGCTTCCCTGCGGCTTCTCTTCAGGTCTTTCAGCTGCGTCTCCCAAGTCTCAGCCCCTCGACTCTTCAGCCGCCCAAAGCAATATGGTAGAAACATTGAGCCCATAGCAGCCGACTCACCTACACTCCATCACCCTGGGCTCGCGGCGGTCGGGAGATACAATCCAGCGAGTGGGAATACTCAGAATGGTGCTGACACTCTGCCTTTCGTCGACCACCCGACTTTTCTCGAAAACAACGAAGTGCTCGGGCGCAGGAGCGAGGGTCAAGTGAGGAGCAGTGGTCGGAATGACGATGGAGCCTTCCACCGAGACGGAGCTCCCTTTTGGCCGGAGAGTCACGAGGCGCCATCCTGCCCCTGGCTTTTCTGGCTGATAAAGCACCAATAGGCGCCCAGCATACGAATAGATGCTATGCGGAAAGCCATGGAAGGACTCGAGCTTTCCGTAGATCAGATCCGGTGAGTATCCCAGGGCCCGTTCTTGGAGATCAGGAGTCACCAGGGACCTTTCCCCTGGGAGCCCGGGCAGCAATTCCGGAAGGGAATCCGAAGCCAAGTCTACCCTGTAGAGTTGGGGGCTCGACTCCAGCGCCAAGAAATAGACATCGTCCCCAATCGCAGTCACCAGTGGGTTGCCCAGTCGATAAAAAAGCTCGTTTGCGGTCAGTGGGAACAAAAGCTCGACAGCTTGGCGTCCGTTGTTCCGGGGTACCAGATTCTGGGCGATGAAACCATACAATGGAACCTGAGCGCTCCTGTCTTTGACCGCGCCGTAACCCACGACCCAGCCCGATCCGGTAATGATGCGCTGGAAAAATGAGTCGACCACCAACTCCGCAGTTGCGTCGATCTGCGCAAATGATGCCTTTTCGCTAGTGGGTTGAAAGCGATCGTCGAGCCATTGAACCTCGCCACGGCTCGACATTTCGACGTAGCGAAGGCCCTCCGTGCTCAGAGCGCTTGGTACCGGCACGATACTCGAGGGAACCGAGTCCCCCTCCCGACTCCATAAAAGTCGCCCATTCTGCGAAAAGGCAAACATCGACTTGTTGTCCGGAGCCAGAGGGCTATTGACGACGATCTCTCCGCGATGAGCGACGTAAACGGCCGACGAGATCCAAGGCAGGGATTGGTCCAACGACACCCGCGAGCAGGTCTCCGAGGCGCTGGCTTGAGCTGGTGAGGAGCCGAACAAGGCCAATGGAAGAGCCAGCACATACAAGAGTTTCCGGGTCAGATACCAAGGAGCCGTAGGTCTCGTCCCTCTACCTTGCTCTTCGCAGCCGATGGTTGTTTGAGCATCCTCTCCGAGGCTCTCTCTGCTGTCTTCGCTCTGATCCCGTCTTCCCATGTGATTTCGCATCTCTGCTCTCCTGAATTATGTGATGTGCGATGGGCGCTAGGGGGGCGACCCATGAAGACAGAGGCCCCCCTTCGGGGCCCCCGATGGTGACTAGCAGTCCCAGGGACAACTGTCGCCGGTCGCACTGCAGTTGTTGGAGCCGTAATTTCTTCCACACTCATTACGATGTAGGATCTCAGAGGATCCGGGAGCCGAGGTCTCAGCTCGAAGGTGGGGGACGGTCTCTGGCTGGCCGGTGGCCACCAGAGTCGAGGCCGCAATTCCAAGAAAGAGGGCGGCCGCGAGACACGCACAGTGGAATCTTCCGATGGATCTCATAGTTTCTACTCCGTCTGGTTTGCGTTGCTTGGAACCTAGCACAAAATAAAGAAAAAGATCAAGAGCAATAGTAGGAAGAGAATCCGCCTTACTGACTGAGGAGAATGCAATCCCAGGATGAGGACGTCCCGTGCAGCACACCGGGACACCTGCAGCTCCAACTCCACCATCCCAGGCTGACTGGCACAGGCTGACTGGCAGAGGCTGACTGGCACAGGCTGATTGGCACAGGCTGATTGATTTCATATTTTTTCCCACTCATAAAACGCCTTTCCTAATAACGCGTCTTTTGTCGCGAGAAGAGATCAGTATGGGATCAGAGCTCGTGCCATCGATCCCCCACCCTTGCCCCCGCTCCCTCCAACCCGCTAACCTCCATCCATGGGACCCATCGGCCAACAAATCAAAGCCTACATCCTGCAAGAATTCCTACCGGACATCGACGGCGACGAGCTGTTGGGCGACACCCCATTGGTGCGTAGCGGGTTGCTGGATTCCTTATCGATCCTCAATCTGCGGGCCTGGCTGGAGGAGACGTTCGATGTCGGGTTGGCGGGCCACGACTTGGATTTTGACGCCTTCGGCAGCCTCGACGAGATTGCAGCGTTGGTGATCAGCAAGCGCTCAGGTTAGCGCCATGGCCGGCCATCGATTGCATCATCATCTCGCAACCTCGGTTGATCGCTGGCCCCAACGGCCCGCCGTGGAGGACGTCGGGGGTCGGCAGCTGAGCTATTTGCAGTTGCACAGGGCGAGCCTGCGACTCGCGGCACAGCTGCGGGATGCCGGGGTGCGGGCGGGGGACCGCATCGGCCTCTGTTTGCCCAAGTCGTTGCCCGCGGTGGCGGCGATCTACGGCATTCTGGGCTGCGACGCCGCCTACGTGCCGTTGGACAGGACGGCGCCCATGGAACGCAACGCCCATATCGTCGCCGATTGCGCCATGGCCGGGATCCTTGTGGCCTCGGACCAGGTCGATGCCTTGGCGACGGCCCTGGACGCCCAGGGGTATCGCCTACCCCTGTGGGGGGTCGACGTGGAGGCGGCCAGCCAGGCGACCGAGGGCCTGTTCGCCGAGCCCCTTGCACCCGCTCGTGAAGAGACGGCCGATTCGGCGGTGCCCGCCGACGACGACTTGGCCTACATCCTCTACACCTCCGGCTCCACCGGTGGCCCCAAGGGGGTGATGCTCAGCCATCGCAACGCCGACGCCTTCCTGGGTTGGTGCGGCCGCACCTTCGAGCCCCGGCCGGAGGACCGCTTCTCTTCCCACGCCCCACTGCACTTCGACCTGTCGATTCTCGATCTGCACTTGCCTTTGCGCCATGGGGCCTGCGTCCTGTTGATCGACGCCGCCAGCGGCCGAGATCCGGCTCGGCTGGCGCCACTGATCGCCGACAGGAAATTGACCATTTGGTACTCGGCGCCCTCGACCCTGGCCTTGCTGGCCCAATTCGGCCACCTGGAACGGCACGATTTGTCGGCCCTGCGGTTGCTGCTCTTCGCCGGGGAAGTCTTCCCCATCAAGCACCTACGTCGCCTGCTGCAACAGGTGCCGACCCCCCGCTACTTCAATCTCTATGGGCCGACGGAAACCAACGTCTGCACCTTCTACGAAATCCCCAAGCCGATCACCGCCGATCGCCGCCAACCCTTCCCCATCGGCGCCCCCTGTGGCTCACTGGAGATCCTGCTGCTGGACGACGGCGGTCGAGTGGTCGACGGCGACGGTCAAGGGGAGCTTCTGGTGCGCGGCGATACCGTCGCCGCGGGCTACTGGAATCTGCCCGAGGCCAACACCAAGGCCTTCTGGACTTGCGAACAAGGGGCCAAAAACGACCGCGCAAGTGCTTGGTATCGCACCGGCGACTGGGTGCGGCGCGACTCAGACGGCCTGCTGCACTTCCTGGGACGCCGCGACCGCATGGTCAAGCGGCGGGGCTTCCGCATTGAGCTGGACGAAATCGAGGCTTGCCTGTACCGTCACGACGACGTGGCGGAAGTGGCGGTGGTGGCCCACGCCGACGACGACGGCGTCCGCATCGAAGCGGTGTTGCACCCCCGTCAGGGGGCCAATCTTTCGATCCTCCAGCTGCGTCAGCTGGTGCACCGACATTTGCCTGCCTACATGTGCCCCGATCGCTTCCGAGTCGGCGGCCCGTTGCCGCGCACCTCCACCGGCAAGGTGGACTACCCAACGCTGCAAGGAGCCAGTTGATGGATTTTGCCCTCAGCCCCGAGCAACGCCGCCTGTGCGAGGACATCGAAACCTTTGCCGTAGCGCTGAGCGCCGATCTCGAGGGTCTGCGGGACGACGCGGCAGCAGGACCCAGCCGTGAGATCTGGCGGCGCTGCGCCGAGCAAGGGTTGACCGGCCTCGCCGTGCCCAAGGACTATGGCGGCGGTGGCCACGACGCCGTCACCACCGCCTTGGTCCTCGAAGCCTTTGGGCGCGGCTGCGGCGACAGTGGCCTGGTATTCTCCGTCGCCGCCCACCTGCTTGCCGGGGCGGTGCCCTTGGCCCTGTGCGGCAGTGCGGCGCAGAAAGAGCGCTATTTGCCGGATCTATGCGACGGCTCGGTCATCGCCGCCCTGGCGATGACCGAAGCCCAGTCGGGCTCCGACGCCTACGCCCTGAGCAGCCGAGCGGTGGCCCACGGCGACGGCTACCGACTCGACGGCCACAAGACGTGGATCACCAATGGGCCGGTGGCCGAGTTGTTGATCGTCGGCGCGGTGAGCGAGGACAACACCACCACCAAGGGCCCGGCGACGGTCTCCGCCTTCCTCATCGAAGCCGACACCCCGGGCGTCGAGCGTCCACCGGCCTTTGATCTGCTCGGTCTGCGCAGCGCCGCCGTCGGTGAGATCTCGCTGCACGGCGTCGAGTTGGGGCCCGACGCCCTGTTGGGACGTCTCGGGGGCGGTGCCGGCGTCTTCCAATGCGCCATGGATTGGGAGCGCACTTGCCTGTTCGCCGCCCATGTGGGCACCGTCGACCGCCTGTTGGCGCAGACCGTGCGCTTCGTCAAGGGCCGACGCTCCGGCGATGCCACCTTGGCGTCACGGCAAGCGGTGAGTCATCAATTGGCCGACCTCAAGGTGCAGCTGGAGGCGGCCCGCCTGCTGGTCTACCGGGCCGCTTGGCAGCTCGACCGCGGTCGCAGCGCCAGCCAACACGCCGCCATCGCCAAGCTCTTCACCAGCGAAACCCTGCTGCAAAGCGCCATCACCGCCCTACGCCTGCACGGTGGCGAAGGCCTGCGCTGCGGTGGCGAGCTGGAACGGGCCTACCGCGACGCCGTCGCCGCCACCCTCTATTCGGGAACTTCCGAAATCCAACGCAACATCATCGCCGCTTTTCTCGGTTTGCGCTGAGCGCCATTCCGAGCCACCCCAAGGAATCCTCCGATGCCGATCTACGAGTTCTACTGCCCCGACTGCCACACCGTCTTCAGTTTCTTCACCCCCAGCCCGCACAACGACCGGCAACCGGATTGCCCCCGATGCCAGCGTCCGGAGTTGGAGCGTAAACCCTCCAGCTTCGCCACCCTCAAGAACCGCGACAGCGACGCCGAGGGACTGGAAGGGGACGGTTTCGAGGGCCTCGACGAAAGCAAAGTGGAAGCCGCCATGGGCACCCTGATGGGCGAGATGGAACGGGTCGATGACAAGGACCCCAAGGCCATGGCCCACATGATGCGGCGCTTCGGTGAGCTCTCGGGCCTGCAGATGGGGGATCGCATGGAGGAGATGATGCAACGCCTCGAAGCCGGTGAGGATCCTGAGGCCCTGGAGTCGGAAATGGACGCACCAGGGGACGGCGGCGAAGAGACCGTGGACGACTTTTTTCGCGTCAAGAAGGCGATACAGAAACGGCGACGGCCGCGGGTGGATGATGAGCTACACTTCTTCTAACGAATACGGCCTCTAAAGAACACAACAACAAGCACTACCCAACCTAACAATGAGCTGTCATGCTTGAAACTCTCTTCTATATCGTTTTGGCGTTCGTGGCAGCCCTCGCCATAGCTCTCACTTGCGACCTCTCCGGCCTCCTGGTGACATTCTTCCCCGATCTTAGCTCTCACAAATCGTACAAAACAACTGCGATGGGTCTCACGAAGTCAGGCAACGGTCTTGCCAAGGCCGATTTCAAAGCTTCTGAGGACCCTCCAGGGTGGTTCGGCAAGGTCCGAGTGGACGGTGAGCTTTGGAACGCGATCTCGGACGGTGTCAACGGGCCACCCGTCGAGGGGGACAAGGTGACCATTCTCGATGTCGATGGACTGACGTTGAGAGTCGAACGACTTGAGCCGACGGCTCTCCCTGAGTGATCCCCCAACCAACCGAAAAGAAGGCCATCCCCTGATTCACTTGACACCCCCCACACCCGACGACCCGACCTACAATTTTCACCCGGCCCCGGTCGGCGAAGCCCTCCGGGAGCTCGTGCACGACACTTCTGACTCAGCGGTATGGTTACTCTCCGGCGACGACGGCGTGGGTCGGCGCTACGTCTTGCAGGCCGCTGTCGCCGGGCTCCCCGAAGGCGAAAACTCCCCTCCCCGGCTGCTGCACGTGGACCTCGAGGCCTTCGACGAGGTGACGCCCTTTGCATACTTTGTGGAGACCTTGGTCAAGGCACGGACGGCGGCGGGCCTGCCGGTGCAGCGGGCCACGCTGGAGGCCATCAGGACCCTGGGGACACTGGCCAGCCGCAGCCTGGCGGACGCCGCCGTGGTGGAGATTCTGTTGCAGCTGGACGACGCAACGGCGCCGTTGGTGGAGGCCTTCCTCGCCGCCGCACAGGCCTCTCCCGACAAGCAGACGGGACAGAAACGGCTGCTGGACCTGCTGCACAGACTGGCGCAGCAACGCCCTCTGGTGCTGCATCTGGTGCAGGCCAGCATGTTGCACCGGGTGTTTCGTCACGCTGTGTGCCGCGCCGCCGAAGAGATCTCTGGATTGAAAGTGGCCCTCTCCTGCCACCCCTCCGACAGCGAGCCGCGGCTGGTGCCCGTCGATGATCTACGCCATGGCGTCCAACGCATCGAGCTACGCCCCTTGACGGCGGCGGAGCTGCACTCGGTGCTGGACCGTCGATTCCCCGGGCATCAATTGCCGGCGCCGTTTGTTGTCGCTCTCGAGCGTCATAGCTTTGGCCTGCCGGGGATGGCGGCGGCCCTGCTCGAGGGATGGATCGCCGAGGGAAATTTGGTGATCGACGATCAGGACCGCTTGACGGCCCTCAAGGATCTTCCGTGGCTCGCCGAGGGCGACGTGCGCGAGATGTATATGGAACCCATCCTCCAGCTCATCGACCGGCCCGAGATCACCATGCTCAACGGTGCCTGGATGCGTCGTTTTCTCGGTTTGGCCGCCCTCTGTGGACGTTTTGTACCGGCGCATCAGCTGTTGGACTCCCTGGAAGTGCCGCAGGAATTGAAAGACGAAATCCTCGACTTGGTGGACGATCAGCTCGGCGAAGGCGACCTCCACCTCTTCGACGATCATTTTGTCTCCCACCCGGCCTTCCCTGGAATTCCGACGGTGGAATGGGTGGCGCCGCAGGCCCGACGAGTCTTTCTCCACGGTGTGCCGGCGGCGGAACGCAGCACCGCCGCCAAGGACCTGCTCAGGATCCTGCGCGGTACCGTGCCGATGGGCTCCCGGCAGGCGGCCCATCTCTTCCAGCAACTGGCGCGATATCTCGACGATCCGGCCGAGCGGGCCCAGCTGAGGATCGAGGACTACGGCTGGGATCTCGACTGGTGGGTGGACCGTCAGAGCTGTGACGATTTACGGGACGCCTTGATCGAGGATCTGCGGACCGATCGCCTGCCGGCGGAGACGCTGTGGTCGGTGGCCACGACCCATCAACAATGGCCCGCGACCCGCCGTCTGGCCCTGCTGGAAGCCTATGAGACGGCGGTGGAAGCAGCGGACGAAGAGGCGGCCGCCGCCCCAGGCGACGGCCGGCAACAGGTCCCGGCGGAGCGCCTGGGCAGCCTGCTCTACCTCAAGGCTCGGTTTGCCTTCGAGCTCGGCCGTCATAGCGAAGCCTTGGGGCTGGCGCAGGAGGCCCAGAAGTACGCTGGCGAGGTCGTCAGCCTCGAGCTCTCGGCCCGCACCCTCCAGCATCTCATCGAAAGCCGCCTGGGGAACGACGGGGCGGCACAACAGGGGTTGGCCGCGGTGCGCCGCGACGCCATCAGCAGCCTGGGGGCAACGCACGACATCACCTTGAGCGCCACCAGCTACCTGGCCACCGCCTTGCGGGCCAACGGCCAGCCAGAAGCGGCTAAACCCCTACACGCCGAAGTGCTGGCCACCCGACAACAGCAACTCGGGGACGGACACCCGGAAACCTTGACCGCCCTACACAACCTGGCCGGCTGCCTGACGGACCTCGGCGAAACGGCGGCGGCCAAGGAGCTCTTCGGGCGCAGCGTCGAGATCGGGCAGCAAGTCTTGGGGCCGACTCATCCCGGAACTTTGATTTCGATGCAGAGCCTCGCCGCCACCCAAGCCCGCTTGGGGGAGGTGGCCGAAGCCCGGACCCTCTACGAAGAGACCCTCGAGGCCCAGCGGCGGGTGCTCGGCGATGCGCACCCCTTCACCCTCACCTTGATGGACGAGCTGTGCCGACTGCTCGACGATACGACGACGATGCCCGGCCACCGGGAACGCTTGCGGGACCTGCGGCACGAGCTGTTGACGTCCATCCAGCGCCTTCCCCCCGCCGTGCCCCTGCGGCAGCATGTCGAGGCACGGTGGCTGCCGACGGCGGGGCGAGCCGTCGACTGACGACGACTTCATAGGCTCCGTCATGTGCCGATAACAGGCGCAGACAGATGCCACCACAAGCGCTATGCTCGGCCCGCCATGCAAGGATCCTTACCCGCACGCCTCGGCATCGTCGCCCACGAGATGGAAGGGGACGCCACCGGCGTCGGCCGTTACCTCGAAGGGCTGTTGTCGGGACTAGCCCAAACCTCCGCCTCGGTGACCTATTTACTGTTTTTCAAGGGCCGGGCCTTCGAGCATCCCCTGTGGACCCGGGCCGCCGCGGCGCGAGCGGCCCATGACGATGCCTCGTCCCGTGGTCCCCGCTTCGAGGCCATTTTCGACGACCGTCCGCAGTGGCATCCGGTGATCTGGGAGCAGCTGCGGTTGCCCTGGCTGCTGCGACGGCAGGATCTCCAGGCCTTGTTTTCCCCCGCCTACAGCCTGCCCCCGGCGGTGAATTCACCGTCTCTGGTCACCCTGCACGACCTTTCCTTCGAGCATTTGCCGGCGGAATTCGGCTTCAAGGAACGCTGGCGACGGCGCCTCTTGGCGCGCCGAGCTGTGGCCAAGGCCACCCGGGTGCTGGCCGACAGCCGGGTCATCGCCCGCGACATCGAGTCCACCTACGACCTGCGACCGGGCAAGATCGGCGTCGTCCCCTTGGCGGTGGGTCGGCGCTTCACGGCGGCGGCTGAAGAGACCGCCTCGGCCAGGCGCGAAGCCGCGGACGTCCAGGCGCGGCATCGGCTGGGCATCGACGGCCCCTACCTGCTTTTCCTCGGCTCCCTGCTACCACGGCGCAGGGTGGATCTGGTGATCGCCGCGTTTCAGCGTTTGGCCCCCCGCTATCCGGATCTGCGCTTGGTGCTATCAGGTCACAATGCCCTGCCCCGCCCTCAGGACTTGGACGCTTGGATCCGGCGCAGCGGTTTGTCGTCGCGCATCCAACATCTGGGTTACGTGCCGGAAGAGGCCCTGCTACCCCTCTACCGCGGGGCCCGCTTGACCTACTATCTGTCCACCTACGAGGGATTTGGCCTGCCGCCGATGGAATCCTTGGCCTTGGGCGTGCCGGCGGTGGTGAGCCATGGTCTGGCATTGGACGACCTGTGGCCTGACTATCCCCTGCGCCTGGAGCGTTGGACGGTGGACGATCTGACCCGGATCAGCGAGCGTGGGCTGACCTTGGGCCCGGCCCGTCAAGTGCTGGCGGAGGAGGGCATGGAGCGCATGGCACGGCTCACCTGGCGGCATGGCGCCGAGAGCTTCCTGCAACAGGTGGAGATCGCCATGGCGGCAAGGAAAACGCCATGAGCCTGCGGGTGTCGGCGGTGGTGGTCCATCACCACGGCCGTGCGCTGCTGGCGGATTGCCTCGCCAAGCTGGCTTCGCTTCCCGAGCCGCCTCAGGAAGTGGTGGTGGTGGACAACGCCTCCTCCGACGGTAGCCGTGGGATGGTGCGGCGGGAGTTTCCCAAAACCCACCTGCTGGAGCTCGAAAGCAACCTCGGCTTCGGCGTCGCCAACAATCGCGGCGCGGCGCTGGCCCGGGGGGACTTCCTACTCTTTCTCAACAGCGACGCTTGGCTCGACGGGGGCACCTTGCCGAAGCTCTCAGAGGCCTTTGAAGGCCGTCCCAACCTTGCTTTGGTGGCGCCTCAGCTACGCTACCCCGACGGATCTCTGCAATTCACCTGGGCCCCCACCACCGGCGTCGTCGGCGAAGCGCTGCAAATGGCGCGCAATCCCTTCGAGAGCCGGCCATGGGCCCACCGCGCTCTTCCCGCCCTGCTTCGCCCCATCTTCGGTGCCGGATGGTTGACCGCCGCCTGTTGGCTGATGCGTCGTACCGCCTTCGAGTCGGTGGGGGGATTCGACGAGGCCATGTTCCTCTACTTCGAGGATGTGGATTTGAGCCTGCGTTTGCAGCGGCGGAACTGGCGGCTAAAGCTGGTGCCGCAAGCCACCGCCTTTCACATCAAGGGCGGCTCGGATCTCGGTTTTTGCGGTGAGATGCTCTATCGCCGCTCACAGCTTTACTACTATCAGAAACATCGGCCCGGTTGGGAGAACGCCTTACTGCGCCGACGCCTGGCCCGCAAATTTCGCCGTCATGCCGACGCTGAGCAGCGGCGGCAGTTGTTGGCCCTGCTCGCCGAGCCGATCACCGTCTCGCCGATGGCGTGAGGGGAAGATGGACGTGTTAGATTTCTTCGTAGAACCGCCTCGTCTCTGGAGCCTTCGATGACCGCCTTAGCCGTCGCAGAATCCCTCGAAACCCGATGCTCCCCCGCCCGCGGCACCCTCACCGATCACAGCGCTCCGGGTTGGGCGGCCCGGGCTACCCACTCCGACCCTTGCCGGGGTCAAACACGGAGCCGGCCATGATTGCCTTCGCCCTCGCCATTCTCGGCATCACCATGATCACCGCCCTGGGGCTCGGCATCGCGTTGTGGTTGGTGCATCTGCGGGGCAAGGACGGACGCCAGCGCCTGGCCCAAGAAGGCCACGACCGTTCTCTGGCCTTGGATCAACGCTGCGATGCCATCGAGGCCCGTCTCGAGGCGCTGCGCCGGCTGCACAGCGTCGATCACCTGGAGCACCTGATCGGCCGCGGTGAGCAGGAAGGGCGCTGGCGAGCATCCACCAGTGAGGCCCTGCGCGACTATCTGCAAGAGCTGCGGGCTGAGTCCTCGGCCGACTCCTCCCCGAGCTTGGAGCCCTGAGGCGTCACCCCGCCATGCGCATCGGTTATGACATCAGCAAGGCCCTGCCGCCCCGCGACGGCATCGGCAACTTCACTTTCGAGCTGCTGCGTGCCCTGCTGCCCATCCTGCCCCATGACACCGAGCTCTTGCTCTACAGCCCCTTGCAGGCCATCGACGGCGAAGGGCTCATCGCCAGCCTGGAGGCGCTCCCCGGGCAACTGAGCTGGCGGGGAAGAACGCCGCAACTCTGTGATCGCCTCGACCTCTTCCACAGCACCTCTTGGTGCTTCCCGCAGCTTGTCCGCTGCCCGGTGCTCTTCACCTGCTACGACTTGACCTTCATCACCCATCCCCAATGCCACACCCTGGACAACAAGCTGCATTGTAGCCGCGGCTTGCTGGAGGCGATCGTCGGCGGGGCCCAGGTCTTGGCCATTTCCGAGCACACGGCCGACGACTTGAGACGCCTCTTCGAGCTACCTTTGGATCGCCTCGAGGTCATCTATCCGGCGGCGGCGGCCCACTTTCGACGACTCGACACCGCCGCGGTGCACCATCGGCTGGCCCGAGATTTTGATCTGCGGGGTGGCTACCTCTTGGCGGTGGGCACCGTCGAGCCGCGCAAGAACCTGCTGCGCCTGTTGCAAGCCTATGGAGCCCTGCCGGAGGCGGCCCGGCAGCGGGCGCCCTTGGTGCTGGCGGGGGGTGCCGGCTGGCAGGAGGAGGGGCCCTTGGAAGACCTGTTGCGCCGTCCCGAGCTGGCTGGAGTGCGTCGCCTGGGGCGGGTCGATGACGGGGCCCTGGTGGATCTCTACAACGGTGCCACGGCGTTCCTCTACCCTTCCCTGGCGGAGGGTTTCGGCCTGCCGTTGCTCGAAGCCATGGCCTGTGGCGCGCCGGTGTTGACCTCCCTCAGCAGCCCCTCGCCGAGGCTCAACGCCACGGCGGAGGTGGCCGGTGACGCCGCCCTGCTGGTGGACCCGTTGGATGTCGGCGCCATCACCGCCGGCCTCGAGCGTTTGCTGCACGACGATGCCCTGCGCCAACGCCTACGGCAGGCCGGTGAGGCCAGGCTGAAGCATTTTTCGTGGCAGAAGAGCGCACGGGCGGCGGGAAACCTGTACCATCGCTTGGTCAGCGCGGCTTGACGTGTCGCTTTCCACCGCAACTCTTCCCCTGCCCTAGCCTAAGGCAGGTCATTCATAAGGCCTCCTCCGTCGATGTCCGTCTCACCCTCGCCCCAGCCAGCGTCGCCGCCCCAAGTGCCAGCCGCTCCCTTGAACGCTTGCACCATCGTCTCGAAGAACTACATCCCCTACGCTCGGGTATTGGCCCGTTCGTTCCTCGAGGCACAACCGGAGGGCCAATTCTTTGTCCTCCTGGTGGATCGCAATGACGGCCACATCGACCCGACGGAGGAGCGCTTCACGCTCCTCGAAGCGGAGGACTTGGACAACGTGCCGCAACTGGCGGCCTTCCTCTTCAAGTACACCCTGCTGGAGGCCAATACGGCCATCAAGCCGTTTTTCTTGCAGTATCTCTTCCGCCGCTTCGAGCTGCCCAATCTGGTCTATTTCGATCCGGACATCCTCATCGTCGGTCGCCTCGAGGCCTTGGCGGCGCAGCTGGCCCAATACTCGGTGGTCCTCACCCCCCACCTGACTTCGCCCATCGAGGACGATGCCCATCCGGACGAGCTGGCCATCCTGCAGGCCGGTTCTTACAACCTGGGTTTCATCGCCCTACGTGGGTCCGAGGTCAGCGAACGCTTGCTGACCTGGTGGCAGCAACGGCTCTATGACCAATGTGTGGTGCGCATCGACCGCGGTCTGTTCGTCGATCAAAAGTGGATGGACCTGGTGCCGGGCATCTTCGGCGATGTCAAAGTTCTGGTGGACCCGGGTTACAACGTCGCCTACTGGAATCTGCACGGCCGTCGGGTGACCTGCGACGACGGCGCCTATCGCTCCAACGGTGAGCCCTTGGTCTTTTTCCATTTCAGCGGCATCCAGCCGGAGAGCCTGGAGCATGTCTCCAAACATCAGGACCGGTTTGTGCTGGCGGAGCTGGGGGCCGCCGCCGATCTCTACCGGCACTACAGCCGCCTGGTGATCGAGGCCGGTTATTACACCTGTCGACCTTGGCCCTACGCCTTCGCCCGCTTCGACAACGGGGTGAGCATCCCCGCCGCCGCCCGCGCCCTGTACCTCGACCTCGGGGAGGACGGCCGCCGCCGCTTTGGCGATCCCTTCGCCGCCGCGGGTCCCGAGAGTTTCTTCACTTGGCTCAACCAGCCCGCCGACGGAGCGCCCCGGCGGGCACCGCACCTAAGTCGGCTGTTGGCCCACATCCACGCCGGGCGTCCCGACTTGGTGGCCACCTATGCCCGTCCCCAAGGCAAGGATTTCGCCGCCTTTTGTAGCTGGGTGAGCGACTACGGACGCCATGAGCTGAAGCTCGACGGGGCGTTTCTCAGCACCTTGCATCGGGAATCCCGGGCCACCCTGCTGAGCGTCGACGGCCTGCAACGGCGCCTCAAGAATCGCCTGAAACGGCTCTACAAATCGTCCCTGGGGCAACGGGGCAAGGCGCTCGCCAAGGCCCTGCTGGGGCGCCGACGGAGCCGTGCCTTGAAATCCCGTTGGCGTCCCACGGCCCTGACCGTGGCGGGCCCCCAAGGGCAACCGGTGAGCCCACCGCTGGCCATGCCCCGGGCCATGGGGCGTCCCGGCGTCAACCTGGTGGGCTATCTGCAAGCCGAAACCGGCATGGGCGAGGCGTCCCGGTCCCTGGCCAAGGCCTTCGAGGCGGCGGGCATCCCGCTGTCGCTGCACAGCCTCGATCTCAACGTCTTGGCACGGCGTCAGGACGCCACCTTCGAGGCCCAGCAAAGTGATTTTCCCTACGACATCAACCTTCTGGTGGTCAACGCCGATCAAGTCGCAGCGGTGCACCAGCACTTGGGGGAGGACATCTTCCGCGGGCGTTTCAATGTCGGCCTCTGGCTATGGGAGCTCGAGAGCTTCCCCTCCGCTTGGCGCCATGCCTTCGATCCCCTGCACGAGATCTGGACCCCGAGCTCGTTCTGTGTCGACGCCATCTCCAGCGTCTCACCGCGGCCGGTGCGTCGGGTGCCTTTGCCGGTGGCCCCGTCGCCCCAGGTGAGCCACTGCAGAGGTCATTTCGGGCTCCCCGACGACGACTTCATCTTCCTCTACATGTTCAACTACTTGAGCTACTTCGAACGCAAGAATCCGCTGGCGGCGGTGGCGGCGTTTCGTCAAGCTTTCCGCCCGGACGAGGCGGTGCGCTTAGTGCTCAAGACGTCGCAGTCGGACTTTGCTCCCCAGGCCAAGGCGCAGCTGGACGAGGCCATCGGCGACGCCAACGTCCAGTTGCTGGACGGCTACCTGAGCCGCGATGAGATCTCCAGCCTCACCGCCACCAGCGATGCCTATCTGTCGTTGCATCGCTCTGAGGGCTTCGGCCTCACCCTGGCGGAATCCATGTTTTACGGCAAGCCGGTGATCGCCGCCCCATACTCCGGCAACCGCGACTTCTTCAATCTCAACAACGGGCTGCCGGTGCGCTACGACCTCGTGGAGCTTGGGGAGCACGCCGGTCCCTACCCCGCCGGCAGCCGTTGGGCGGAGCCCGATGTCGACCACGCCGCCGAGCAAATGCGCCGCCTGGTGGACGACGCCGGGCTGGGCCAGCGGCTCGGCGAGCGGGCCCAACAGGATATCCGCCAACAGCTCAGCGTCGAGGCGGTGGCCAAGGTGCTGCGGCAACGCTTCGACGACATCGTCGGGCGGGTGGAACGGGGCGGCGCCCGGGTGCCCGGTCTGGAGTGATCCAGTGGAGTGATCCTGTGGAGAGATCCTCGGGGAGTGACGGCAGGCGATCCCATTATCGGGACGGCGACGTACCGTAGGCGAACAGCCGTCGAGCCGAATCGAGGCCATCAACTGCCCAAAGCTGGACCGCGGGATGGCACAGCCATTGCTAGGAGTGCACGGTAGGGTCCCGTTTCTCCGCGGCCCAGATCAACTCCCAGGGAGGCACCCGTGCTGGCAGACATCCGCTTCGCGCTTCGGCAGATCTCTCGTCATCGAGGTTTCTCGGTGCTCGCTATCGTCACTTTGGCATTGGGCATCGGCGCCAATACGGCGATCTTCAGTGTCATCCACGCGGCCTTGATTCAACCGCTGCCCTATCCCGAAGCGGAGCGTTTGGTGGGCGTCTTCGAGCAACTGCCCAGCGGCTACCACAACGCCGTCTCCGGTGGTGCTTTCAAGGACTGGAAGGCCAATAGCTCCAGCTTCAGCAGCCTGGCCATCAGCGAGAAGCTACGCCACAACGTCACCGGCTCGGGCCCGCCTGAGTTGCTCATCGGCATGCAAGTGACCTCGGACTATCTCGACGTGCTGGGGGTCCAACCGACCCTCGGACGCGGCTTCTCGGCTGAAGAATCGACGCTGGGCGGAGAGGCGAGGTTGATCGTTCTCACAGACAGCCTGTGGCGCAGCCGATTCGGTGGTCGCGGGGACATCTTGGGTGACAAGGTATTTCTCGATCAAGTCCCCCACACCGTGGTCGGGGTATTGCCGCCCCGGGCCCTACCGGCCGACGAAGTAACCTTCCTCACACCGCTGGTGGTGGATGGCGATGCCAACGGCTGGGGCCGCTCCGGCCATTGGAAAGATGTCATCGGTCGCCTGGCGCCGGGCAAGACAGCCCTCGGCGCACAGGCGGAGCTGCGCGGCATCAAGGAGCGCTTAGCCGATGACTACCCGGTGTTCAAGGCGGATTGGAGCGTCGCCGTGCAGCCCCTGCAGGAGGTCCTGAGCGGTGATACTCGTCCGACTCTGATGCTCCTGTTGGCCACCGTCGGTCTGGTGCTGTTGATCGCCTGCGCCAATGTTTCCAATCTGTTGCTGGCCCGCGGTAGGGCGCGCCTCCAGGAGATGGCGATCCGGGCTTCCTTGGGCGCACACCGCTGGCGCATGGTGCGTCAGATGTTGGTGGAGAGCCTGGTGTTGGCCCTCCTGGGATGCGGTCTCGGCCTCCTATTGGCACAATTCGGCGTCGATCTGCTGGCACACATGTTCGCCGACCGCTTACCCCAGGCCTTGCACCCCAGCTTGAACCCTCAAGTGCTCCTCTTCTCGCTGCTCAGCGCCATGGCATGTGGGGTCCTGTTCGGGATTCTGCCAGCCTTGAGCGGCAGTCGCGTGGGGCCAGGGCAGGACTTGAAGGAGATGGGACGGGGCTCCACCTCCGGTTCTCAGGGACGTTCCCAGAGCTTGTTGGTGGTCAGCGAGGTGGCCCTATCGTTGGTCTTGTTGGTCGGGGCCGGACTGCTGCTGCGCAGCTTTGTCGTCCTCTTGCACACCGACCCCGGCTTCGAGCCTCAGGGCGTGTTGGCCGTCGACTTGAGCTTTCCCGAGGAAAAGTATCCCCAGCCGGACGATCGACGGAGCTTCATTGAAACCCTGCGCCAGGGCCTGCAACAGCTCCCCGGGGTCGACACCGTGGCCGCCGCCTCAGCTTTACCCTTGAGCCAGCACGGCCGCACGGAAATGGCCAGCCGAGCCGATCGTGAGGAGTCCTTCGACTATTTGGTGCAGGTGAGCTTCGTGGGGGACAACTATTTCAAGGCCATGGGCATGTCCCTGCTGCGGGGGCGTCCGTTGACTTCCAACAACGCCTCGGCGGCGGACGGACCGAGGGAGCTGCTGATCAGCAGCGAAATCGCGGCCCAGCTCTATCCTGGAGAGGAGGCCCTCGGGCAATCCCTGCGTCTCCTCGATGAGTCTTGGCAGATCGTCGGTATCGTGCCGCCGGTGCGCCACTTCGTCCTCGATGCCGAGCCCATGCCCAACGTCTATCTCGACCAGGCACAAACCCTGTGGTCGGGCACCTCCTTCGCCATTCGCACCCGAGTGCCGCCGGCCAGCTTGATCGACGAAGTCCGGGCCACCGCTCTAGCGGCCGATCCGGATCAACCCATCGCCAATGTGCGAACGCTGGAGCAGTCCATCGAGCGCTCTCTGGCGCCGCGGCGCATGACCCTGTCACTGCTCGGTGCCTTCGCCGGTCTCGCCATTCTGCTGGCGGCCATCGGCATCTATGGCGTAATTTCCTATTCCGTCAATCAGCGACGCCGGGAGCTCAGTATCCGTTGTGCCCTCGGGGCGGACCGCCTCGATGTCGTCCGCTTGATTCTACGGGGTGGGCTGCGATCCTCAATGCTCGGAATCGCCACTGGCTTGGGGCTGGCCCTCATCCTGGCGCGTCTTCTCGAGAGCCTGCTCTACGGCGTCGAGCCCTATGATCTACCGGTGTTCCTCGGCGCCTCGGCCCTGCTCACCGCGGCAGTGGTCTGCTCCATCTTGCTACCGGCTCACCAGGCCAGCCAGCCGGATGCGACGGAGGCCTTGCGGGCGGAGTGACGGGTCGGCCTCGGCTCAGTACCCGGACATGGACACACCGGATCGAACCGCCGGCTGCTAAGGCGTCATCAAGGCGGGCACTTGCCGCATTTCCAAGCGGGCTCTGGTAATGGTCACCGGCTCCTTGGGCTTGTGAAAGGCCGTCTTGCCGATGAAGTTTTCGTCCACCGGCACGTTGCCGATGGCTTCGAGCACATCGAGCCCTTCGATGAGCAGGCCGAAGACGGCGTACTTGCCGTCCAGGTGGGGGCGGGTCGCATGACAGATGTAGATCTCGGTGCTGCCGCTGTCGGGGTTGCCGCCGCGGGCCAGACCGACGGCACCGGGGACGTGGGGATAGGCTCCGAATTCGCCCTTGACGGTGGCCCGGCCACTCTCGCCGCCGTCACCGGTTTGGATGACATGCCCGGCCACCACGCGGTAGAACGGTAGACCATCGTAGAACCCCTCCTCCACCAGGGCCTTGAAATTGGCCACGGTGAGGGGCGCCTTGTCGTCGAACAGCCGCATCACCATGGTGCCCATGGAGGTTTCGAGCACCGCCACCTCCTCTTGGTGGGTGACGGCTGAGTCGTCCTGCGCCGGCGCCGTCACCGGAACGAGGAAGATGCATAGGAAAAAACAGGCCAGGGTCGCATTCAGAATTCTTATCGGCTGCATGGGGATTCCTCTCGGCTTGTAGGTCGGCTCGCTAGATTGGCCGATGTGGCAGACCCGGAAGCCTATGCCGGGGACTCGAGTAGGTCCACCAGGGCATCGACGAGAGCTTCGTCGTCGCCAGGCTGTAGGGTCCGTGGATCGATCAGGACGGCGGCGTCCTTGAGACGGCTGAAACAGGGAGGGGAAGCATACCGAAGGCGTCGGGCCAGACGGTTGGCGGATTGCCGGTGCGGCGTCACGGTGATGCAGGTGGTGGGCAGGGGGATGGCCGGCAGCGCACCGCTGCCCATCTCGCTGTGCTCATCGACGACGCCGATCTCGGCCCGCCCCGCCAGCTCGGCGGTGGCCAGGCGATGCCGCAACCGTTCCGCCAGCTCCACCGCCCGCTGCCGCAGGGTCTCCGGAGACAGGGCCAACATGCGCAGGGTGGGAACGTTGTGCTCCAGCTGGGAAGGCTCCAGATAGAGGCGCAGCGCCGTTTCCAAGGCCACACACGTCAACTTGTCGATGCGCAGGGCCCGGGCCAAAGGGGAACGGCGCAGCCGGTCGAGCCACTGCTTCTTGCCGACAATAATGCCCGATTGCACTCCGCCGATGAGCTTGTCGCCGGAGAAGCAGATGACGTCGGCCCCCGCCTCGACGCTGTGCCGCACCGGCGGCTCATCGAAGAGGGCACGCACCGCCTGCGGCACCGCCTCGGCATCCAGCAGACAACCGGATCCCAGGTCGTGGATCACCGGCAAACCGACCCGCTGTCCGATCTGCACCATGGCTTCGATGCCGACGTGCTCGGTGAAACCCACCAGCCGATAGTTGCTGGTATGCACCAGCATCAGGGCGCCGGTGTCCTCCCCCACCGCCGACTCGTAGTCCTCCGGGTAGGAACGGTTGGTGGCCCCCACTTCCTTCAGCTGGCAACCGCTGGCTTCCATGACGTCGGGCATGCGAAAGGAGCCGCCGATCTCCACCATCTGAGAGCGGGAGACGATGACTTCTTTGCCCTTGGCCAGCCCATTGAGAAGCAGCATGGTGGCGGCGGCGTTGTTATTGACCACCATCGCCGCCTCGGCGCCGGTGAGATGGCACAGCAGCTCTTCGATGAAGGCGTCGCGACGGCGCCGCTGCCCGGCCTCTTGATCCACCTCCAACAACACATAACCCCGTTGCTCGGCCAGACGATCGACCACGGCGGCGGGCAGCACCGAGCGCCCAAGCCCCGAGTGCAGCACCACACCGGTGCCGTTGATCACCCGGCGGGTGGAGGATTCAGCGTCCCAGTCGATCAGATCTTCAAGGCAGGCGGTGACCAGGGCTTCGAGCTCGGGCAAGGTCGAGGTGGCGTCTTGCAGCATCGCCTGACGCAGGGCGTCGACCCGTCGTCGACAGAGGTAGGTCAACAGCTCGCTGTCCGCATCGGCGGCGCGTTCTGAGACCTCGCGCAGGCCCTGCACCAAGCGTCCGATGGCCGGCAGGTGGCGTAGACGAGCCGCCGCTTCCGCTGCTGGCTTGGGGGCTGTGCGGGGCTGGCTCATGACGATGGAAGGCTGTGATCAGGGCAGAATAATGGCGGAAGCGCATGGGAATCGAACCCACCCCCCATACCGCAACCGGCACAGGACAACGGTTTTGAAGACCGCAAGAGGCACCAGCCCCTGAGCGCTTCCATGGCGGCGAATTGTAACATCGGTGAGGCCTTCACGGTGCAATCTCCGCAGGCTCGGGGGCGAAGGGTCCCACCCGATTGTGCCGCTGCACCTGCCGAGCCCGGCGCAGGATCTGGTGGGGTTGCGCAAAGTGATAGACCTCGACCTCCACTTGCATGGCATGTTCCGGCCCGAAGACCTGGTGCAGGGCCGCTAGACGTCCGTTGCCCTCGAAGGTGATGCAGTTGCCGTCGTCCGCCGCCACCGTTTTGAATCCCGAGACCGACGGCAACACTTGCATCAGGTCCTGGCGGCTGAGCTGGCGACGACGGCGTAAATCCTGCTCCACCGCCCTCAAGGCCCGGCAGCGGTCTGCCACCTTGGCTATTACCTCCGGACGGTCTAGGGCATGGACCGGTTCGAGGCGGTGCAAGTCGACCATTTGCTCCGTCGTGTGGCTGCGTTGGCGGTGGATGTCGAGCACCAGCTTGGCGAGCAGCGCGTCCTTGGGACCTAGGTCGACGACCTCGGGCAACTTGCTCCACAGGTAGGCGGCGGCTCGACGCAGACGACGCCAGATCATCGGCGATCCCCGGCTCGCTGGGCCTCCACGTCTCGCCCCGGGCGGCTCATCCCTTGGCGTCATACCAGGTCGCACCGATGCCCGCTTCCACTTCCAAGGGCACCGACAGGCAGGCTACCCCCTCCATGGTCTGACAGACGAGCTGGGACAGCTCCTGGCAACGCAGCTCCGGAGCTTCCAAGACCAGCTCGTCGTGCACCGTCAGCAAGAGTCGGGCTTGCGGCATCTCCTGCCGCAGGCGTTGGTCCACTTGCACCATCGCCAGCTTCAAGAGATCGGCCGCCGTGCCCTGGATACGGGCGTTGATGGCCATGCGTTTGGCGTTCTCCCGCAGGGTGTAGTTGCGGCTCTTGATGTCCGGCAGGCGACGGATGCGTCCGTAGAGGGTTTCGACTTTACCGCTTTCGGCGGCCTGCTCGAGGGTCGACTGGGTGTAGCGGCGCACCCCGGGATAACGCTCCATGTAGGCTTCGATGAAGTGCTCCGCCTCCTTCTTGCCAATGCCCAAGTTCTTGGCCAGACCCCAGGCGCTCATGCCATAGATGATGCCGAAGTTGATCACCTTGGCCATGCGCCGCTGCTCGGCGTTGACCAACAGGGGGGAAACCTCGAACACCGCACCGGCGGTGGAGGCATGGATGTCCTCCCCCTTTTGGAAGGCATCGATCATGGCGTCTTCTTCGGCGATGTGGGCCAAAATCCGGAGCTCGATCTGGCTGTAGTCCGCCACCACCAACCGGCAACCCTCGGCGGCCATGAAGGCCTTGCGGATCCGTTGCCCTAGCTCGGTGCGGATGGGGATGTTCTGCAAATTGGGATGGGCTGAGGACAACCGGCCGGTGGCCGCCACCGCCTGATTGAACCGCGTATGGATGCGTCCGTCCTCGGCCACCATGGTGGGCAGGGCATCGATGTAAGTGCTCTTGAGCTTGCTCAGCTCGCGGAAGCGCAACAGCCGTTCCGGCAGGGGCAGGCCGCGGGACGCCAGTTCCTCCAAGGTCTCCGCGTCGGTGGAATAGCTCTTTGTCTTCTTGGTCTTGCGCAGCACCGGATATCCCAGGCGCTCGAACAGGATCTCGCCCAATTGCTGCGGCGAGTTGATGTTGAAGCGATCCCCCGCCAACTCGTAGATCTCATCTTCCAGGGCCACCAACTCGTCCCCGAGCTCAACGGACATCCTCCCCAGGTAGTCGACATCGAGCACCACGCCGGTTTCTTCGATATCCGCCAGGACGGCCACCAAGGGCTCCTCGAAGGTCTGGTAGACGCTGTCCAAGCCTTCGTCCACCATGGCTTGCTGCAGACCTTCGACCATGCGACGGGGCAAGATCACCCGCTCCGCCGCCAGCTGCAACAAATTCCCGTCCGCCAGCAGGGGCTGCTCCCCTTTGACAAAGCCGGCGTCCTGCATCGACATCACCGTCTGGTGCAGTTGGTCCTGCACCACCGCTTCAAAATCGTGGCTGCGCTGGGCGGAGCGGACCAGGTAAGAGGCCAACATGGTGTCGAGCAGGCGACAACCGACCGGACACCAAGTGACGTCGCCCCGTTGACCCAAGAGGCGCAATACTTCCTTGAGCTGGTGGCCCACCAGGGTGACGGTGTCGTCCGCCAACCAGCCATGTAGGCTGGCGAGGACGGCGGCGCGCATGCCCGGACGACGAAAATCTGCAAAGTGAGCCTTGCCCTCGCCGCCGGCCAGCGCCATGCCAACCGCCTCGCCGTCCACCAAAACCGCCAGGTGGATCGGCCCTTGCAGGCCTTGCACCGCATTTTGCCAGGCTTCGACATCGGCACAGTCCTTGGCGGCGCTCACCTTCTCCGCTTGCAGGCCAGCGCTGCCCTCGAATTCCTTGGCCAAGCTGTGGAAGTCCAGCTGCCAGCAGATGTCTTGCAAGCTCTTGTAGTCGGGCTCTTCGAGGCGCAGGGTGTCGGGATCGAAGGCGACATCGAGATCGGTGTGGATGGTCACCAGCTCCTTCGATAACAGCGCTTGCTCACGGTACTCCTGTAAGCCTTCGCGATAGCTTTTGCGCTTGACGTCGGCGGCATGATCGAGGAGCTTCTCCAGGGAGCCGTATTCGTTGATCAAGTTCTTGGCCCCCTTCTCGCCGATGCCGGGGACGCCGGGCACGTTGTCGGAGGCGTCCCCCATCAGGGCCAGCACGTCCACCACTTGCTGGGGTGGCACGCCAAAATCTTCGGCCACCTTGGCGGCATCGTAAAGCTTGTCGCGGCCGGTGTGCTGCATGTAGACGCCGTCCCCCACCAACTGCATGAGGTCCTTGTCCGGAGACACCAGCACCATCTCGAACCCCGCCTCGCGGGCCTTGTGGGCTAGGGTGCCGAGGACATCGTCCGCCTCGTATTTGGGCATCTCCAGCAGCGGGATACGGTAGGCCTCGATGAGCTTGCGGATCCAAGGGATCTGTGGCCGCAGGTCGTCCGGCATGGGGGCGCGGTTGGCCTTGTACTCTTCGTATTTGTCTCGCCGCACGGTATCCGAGGAGACATCGAAGGCGATTCCCAGATACTCCGGTTGCTCGTCCCGCAGCAGCTTGCGCAGCATCTGCATGAAGCCGAAGACAGCGTTGGTGGCCTCGCCCTTGGAGTTGGAGAGGTTGCGGATGGCGTAGAAGGCCCGGAAGACGTTGGAATAGCCGTCGATCAAATAGACGCGGGGTGGCTTGCTCATCGGCGAATTGTAGCGTCTATGACGCCCCGCAGATAGGTCACTTGAGGCTTAACTCCGGCTGTCGACGGCGATACAATAGACAAACGCGGCGTGTCCGCCGCCCGACACCTCGATCTTCCTGGAGACACCTTCTATGCCCTTACCCTTGGCTCTGCTCTCTTGGCTGCTCGTCGGCACGGTGGCCGGCCTGCTGGCCGCCTGGTTGTTGCCCGGCCGACTGCCGCGGCGGTTTCTCCTCGACCCCACCGTCGGTCTGCTCGGGGCCCTCGGCGGTGGCATGCTCGCCACTCTGCTCGGCTTCGGCGGGGTGGTGGGCTACGATCCTCGGGCCCTGATCACCGCCACCTTGGGGGCGATGCTCCTGTTGCTGCTGTTTCGCAGCTGGCGATTGGCCTCCACGTCCTAAGGCTGCTATTCCCCCCCGGAAGGGTCGTGCTCGCCGCGGAAGGATGGCGACCGCTCGCCGCGCGGCGCGACCTCCCGATCGCAGACTCTAAGCTCGGCAGGTGCGCTTTACGGACACCGGCCCCTCCGGGGCCCCAATCCGATTTTTTTTATTGTCTCTTTGGTACTTTTCGGGCTGATAGGCGCTAGCCGACGATGTAGGTCCCGGTGCCGACGGCGATCAGCAGCTCCTCTTCGTTGCGTAGCTCCATGCGGGTAACGGCGACGCGGCTGCCGGTGCGCAACAGATGGGCCGAGGCGTAGTATTCCCTTCCCTGGCCGGTGCGCAGATAGTCGATGCGCAGATCGATGGTGCCGATTTTGGTGAGACGTTGGCGTCGCAACTCGGGTGTTTCATTGCTGTGGCGTTCGAGGACCCGCAGATAGGCCGCCAGGCCCCCCACGGTATCGAGGCAGGAGGAAATGACACCGCCGTGCAGGATGCCGCGGGCGTAATTTCCCACCAGCTCATCCCGATGGCCGAAGCGGATTACCGGCTTGTCGGTCCCCAAGGAGACCACCTTTAAACCGAGAAGCCGGTTGAAGGGAATCTTCTCTTCGACCATCTGTCGCACGAAGGCCAGATCGGCGTCCTTCAAGGCAGGGTTTCCCCACCGCCTTGCTCGATCACCAGCTGGCGATCGACGCCGGCGATGGTGAAGGACTCGCGACGACCGTCGGGCCACACCACCTGCAGGCTGTCGACGCCGTCGGCGGTGCCGAGCCCAAAGGTCAAGACCGGCTCCACTTGCGATTGATAGGAACGGCTCAGCATGACGTGGCGACGCTGGCTGACACCGTCGGCGAGGAGGTGGACCTGGGCCCCCAGGGCTTGGTGATTGGTCCCTTGCGCCCGCAGCTCGAGGCGCAACCAGTGATGCCCCAGGGCCTGCTCGTTGAGCAGCACCAAGGGCGGCCCCGCCACCTGCGTCAACACCACGTCGAGATCGCCGTCGGCATCGAGGTCGGCATAGGTGGAGCCGCGGCCGACGATAGCTTGCTCCAGGTCGCCGCTGGTTCCCGGCTCGATGGGGACAAAGCCGTGCTCCAGCCCCCCATTCCAGAACAGCTGCGCCGGCTGACGATACTGCTGGCTGGGATCGACGGTGTTGATCTCCTCCTCCAAGTGGCCGTTGCTCTGCAGTAGGTCGAGACGGCCGTCGAGGTCGTAGTCGAAAAAGAGCACACCGAAAGACAACATGCGACGGCTCGGTGCGCCGATGCCCTCACCGATGGCCTCGTCGACGAAGATACGGCGATCATCCTGACTAACGTAAAGGGAGCTCATCTCGTTGGCGAAGTTGCCGATCAAGAAGCCGATGTTTTGATCGTTGCGATAGTGGGCGACATCGATGCCCATGGCCCCGGTCGCCAAGCCGTTGCGATCGTAGGCCATGCCGAAGAGCTCCGACGACTCTTCGAAACGGCCCCCTCCCTGATTGTGGAACAAGAAATTCCGCACCGTGTCGTTGGCCACCAGGAGGTCGATCCAGCCATCTTCATCGATATCGATGGGCAATACCCCCAAGGCCTTGGCCATGGGATCCCCGGTGGCGGGATTGGCGATCTGCACGCCAGCCTCGGCGGAGACATCCTCAAACGAACCGTCGCCGTCGTTGCGGTAGAGGTAGCAGAAGGTGCCCTGATAGTTCTGGGGGGGGCCATAAGCACGACCGACTCCGGCCAAGCGATAGTCCAAGCGGAAATCGATGTCCTTCGACCAGCGTACGTAGTTGGCCACGAAGAGATCCAGGTCGCCATCATTGTCATGGTCGAAAAAAGCCGCGCTGCTGGACCATTCCTCATCGCCGCCGCCGACACCGGCGGCTTGGGTGACGTCCTCGAAACGCCCTGCCACATTGCGCAGCAGGTGATTCTTGCCCACCGCGGTCAAAAAGACATCCGTCCAACCATCGGCATCGTAGTCGGCGACGGCGACGCCCATGCCGTAGAACGATAGATCCAAGCCCGCCTGCGCCGTGACATCGCTGAAGATGGCCCCACCATCGTTGGCGTAGAGGGCCATGGTCGGAGTTTCCTCGGACGCTTCGGCATGGGGCCAATCCGCCGAATTGACGAACAGGAGGTCCATGTCGCCGTCGTTGTCGTAGTCCAAGACGGCAACGCCACCGCCCATCGACTCGGGTAACAGCTTGTCGCCATAGGCGCCGTTGTAGTGGACAAAATCGATACCGGCGGCGGCGGTGATGTCGCGAAACGTAACCTCCGGTGCCGTCGCCTCCGCCGTCACCACCTCCGGTGCGGCGGCCTCCATGGTCTGCTCTGGAGCCGCATCCTCGCCCCGCCGTAAGAGCCACCATGAGACACCCACCAGCAGTAGCAGAACCGCCGCCACTTTTGCGGAGCGGCGCAGGGCCCGGCCGATGACCGCGTCGTCTTCGGGAACCCACTCCGCATCTTGGGCTCCCTTGGTGTCAGCCTCGGCACTTCGCTTTTTGTCCCCTCGAGCCATCATATCGCGCAACCTTTCGTTGGTCTTGGGTGTTCAGACGGCGTACCCCCGAGGGCAACGCAGCCTCCATCTCGTATCGGCCCGCATTATGAAACTTCAGGCTGCCACGGTAAAGCTTCGCCGCCAAAAGCCAAACTAGCGAACCTACGAGCGGAGCTGCTTCGACGAAAAAACTTCAAGCCGACAGGTCGACGGGACAACGCCTCACAGGCTTTTGTTGACGGTTGGCGGCGGCAACCTGCAGGGACTGTAACCGCCGGTGCAGCTCCAGTGCCGCCCTCTTGATGTCGTACCGCTCGAGGGTGCGCCTGCGCCCCTCCGCCGCCAAGGCATTTGCCATCGGACGATCGGCCAGCAGCTGCGTAATAGCCGCCGCCAGTTTTTTGGGTCGGTGCCGCGGTACCAACAAGCCGGTTTCCCCATGATCTACCACTTGACGGCAGGCCTCGGTATCCACCGCGACGATCGGCACACCGTGCAGGGAGGCCCTGAGCAGAGGCCGGGGGATGCCCTCACGGTAGAACGAAGGGTAGACAAAAAGATCCGCCGCCCCCAACAAGTCCTCACTATCTTCTCGGCTGCCAAGCCATAGCACTCGGTCCTGTAGCGCCGAGAGGCGGCGGTCCGACAGCGCATCCAAGGCCTCCCGGTCGCGATGCCCCGCCACCACAAAACGGCACTGGGGACGCAGACCCCGCGCCAGGGGCACCGCATGCACCAAGTCGTCGAATCCCTTCGAAAGAGTCAAGCGGGCCTGCATGAGCACTATTTCCGCATCATCCGGCAGACCGAGACGACGACGCACGGCGAGACGCAACAGGCCACGGTTCGGCTGCTCGCGGGGGACTGGCACCGGGCTGCCCAGGGCGGTGATGACGCGGCTGCGGCGGGCCTCGACGAGGTCCAGACTGAGGTAGCGATGGCGGTCGCCGGAGGTCTGGAAGAGGGTCAGGTCCGCCAAGTTGCGGCTCAACTTGAAAAGGCCGTGCATCAAGCGACGACGCCAAAGAAGGCCCGGCGAAGCGTAGGAATGCAAAGTGCCCAGGCCCGGAATCAATCGCACCACCACCGGCACCCGGGCCAAACGACCGGCCCAAGGCCCGAGCACCCCCACCTTGGTATCGGCGAAGATCACCACATCGGGGTGTAGGTCGATCAGCTGTCGTTTCAGGCGCCGCAAAGCTGAGAGATCCCGCCGCACCTGCAGGGTGCGCTGCAGCGTATGGAGCTCGGCGGCGAAACCCTGCTGCCGCACTTTCTCGACTTGTCGAGGGTCGCCGCCGCCCAATGCGACGATGCGGTAGTAGGGTTGGAGGAGCTTGAAGAGGGGCGTCCAGCGATTCAGATCGGGTCCCGCCACCCAGGCCAGAGTCGGTCGATTGTGCATCGTCTCCATGGTGTTCCCCCAACATCGTTCTTCACTTCGATCCCTTGCCGTCCTTTCTAAGCTGCCGCCAGCGCAACGACTATCCCAAGGCCATTGAGCCCAAGCCCCTGCCCCGCCCATGGCTGATGCCAGCTATGATGCACGGAAGATGTCCTCTTTCTGGCTGGTCCCCTTCGCATTCCTGACCTCCATGCTGACCGCCGTGCTCGGTGTCGGCGGCGGCCTGCTCTTGGTTTCGACCATGCCGGGCCCGCTACCCCCGAGCGCCGTGGTGCCCATCCACGGCGTGGTCCAGTTGGTGAGCAACCTCAGCCGAGCGCTTTTCGGTTGGCGTCATATCGCCTGGCCCTTGGTGGGCCGTTTCGCCCTGGGCTCAGCCATCGGCGCCGCCATCGGCTCCCGGGTCGTGGTGACGGTGCCCGCCAGCTGGCTGCCGGTGCTGTTGGCCCTGTTCATCCTGGCGGTCACCTGGCTGCCCGGCTGGACACAAATCCCCTGGCCGGGAAAATTTGTCACCGTGGGCGCGGTACAGACCTTCATCTCCCTCTTTGTCGGTGCCGCCGGCCCCCTGGTGACCCCCTTGCTGTTGCGACAGAGCTTGGAGCGTGATCGTTTGGTGGTGACCCACGGCGCCATGATGACCATTCTCCACACCTTCAAGGCTGCCACGTTCCTATGGTTGGGGTTTTCCTTCACCCCCTATTGGCGGCTCCTAGCGGCCCTGGTCGTGGCGGTCGTCCTTGGCTCCTGGGCTGGCACCGCCGTCCGCAAGTGGGTGCCCGAGGCCCGTTTCCGATGGATCTTGAAGATCCTGCTCACCCTCTTGGCCTGTCGATTGTTGTTCTCGGTCCGGTTGTAGGAGAATGCAGCGTGCTTTCACCTGACCATCGGCCGACAACGCTCGCCGCAGACGACACCCCTGAAGACGTCGGCGAGGCGCGTCTCTTGCAACGTCGAGAGGATTACGACGCTGCCCGCCGCAGTGTGCTGGATATCGTCCTCTACCCGGTGGTGACCCTGATGACGCTGGTCGCCGCCTGGCCTCTGCTGGATCGTCGAAGCAGTCTTTGGATCTGGTTGCTGGCGACCTTGGCAATCGCCATCTGGCGGGGGCGGCTGGTGTGGAGCTTTGAGCCCCTCTATCAGCGTTCGGCGGCGGCTTGGCGAAGCAGCTCAGCCATTTCCCTATTGGCGGCGGCGGTTGTTTGGTCGGCGGGCCATGCCATGCACGCCGTCGTCGGGTCCCTGCCCTGGCTCCAATTCTGGGGCTGGCTACTCTGCCTCGGCATGGTGGCTTCGGCAGTCCTGGCCTACCGTCAGCGGCGCAAACTGCAGTGGCTGTTGGTGCTCGGCCTGGTCTTACCCCAATGGGTTGGTGCCTCCCTCTCGACCGGCCCCCAGGCTGCTCCGGGAAGGCTCTCCGCCGGTTGGCCCCTGGCCATCATCTGGATCCTCTTCTGCGTCCTGTTGCTGTCCTATGGTCAGCTCGCCTTCCACCAGGAAAAAGGCCGCAGAGGCCGCTGGCTACAACTGCAAGACCGCCTACGGGAGCAGCAAGCGGCGATGATCCAGGCGGAGCAAGCCAACCGGGCGAAGGGGGACTTCTTGGCCAACATGAGCCACGAGATCCGGACACCGATGAACGGCGTCATCGGCATGATCCGGCTGCTCCTTCGTACTCATCTCAGCGAGCAACAACGGGACCTGGTACAGACCATCGAGGTGAGCGGTGAGTCTTTACTCGCTATCCTCAACGACATCCTCGACTTTTCGAAGATCGAGTCGGGCAAGCTGACGATCGATGTCGAGCCCTTCAGCTTGGCCGTTTTTCTCAATAATGTGGTGGAGCTGATTCAGCCCTTGGCCCGCGAGAAGGGGCTCACCCTGGAGCATCACATTTTCCCCGACACACCGGACTATTTGCAGGGAGATGTCGTCCGCATGCGACAGATCCTGCTAAATCTGCTGACCAACGCCGTCAAGTTCACCGAGGAAGGGGGCATCTACATCCGGGTCAAGGCCCACAACCTGGGCGGGCGCCGACACGAGATCCACTTCGCGGTACGCGATTCCGGCATCGGCCTCCATCCGTCCGGTCTCGAGCGCCTCTTCCAGCCTTTCCGCCAAGTCGAGGACCCCAGACGACGTAGCCGTGGCGGTACGGGGCTCGGACTGGCCATCAGCCAGAAGCTCAGCGAGTTGATGGGTGGCAGTATCTGGGCGGAATCGACGGTCGGCGAGGGCTCGACGTTCCATTTCACCGTCGTGGTCAAGACGGCCCTGACCCGCGACGTGCGGGCCGCTGACGAAGCCGGTCTCAGGCACCCGACCAACAAGATCAAACCGCCGGCTCAGCCATCGGAACAAACATCTTTGGAAGCCGCCGAGCCGCTGCGCATCTTGTTGGCCGAAGATAATCCGATCAACCAAAAAGTGGCCGAAATGATGCTGCAAGAGATCGGCTACAGCGCCGACACGGTGAGCAATGGCCTGGAGGCCCTGGAAGCGGTGGCCCAAGAGAGCTACGACGTCATCCTCATGGATGTGCAGATGCCGGAAATGGATGGTCTGATGGCCACCGAGGAGCTGCTGAAACGTTATCCCAAGAAAACGCGGCCACGGATCATCGGCATGACGGCGCACGCCATGGTGGGCGATCGGGAACGATGCCTGAAAGCGGGCATGGACGAGTACCTCACCAAGCCGGTGCGTCCCGGTGTGCTGCGGGCGGTGCTGCAGGGTGCCGAAGCCGAGATCCAATGGCGTCTGCCGGTGAGCCAGGATTTGACCCAGGCCATCGATGACGAGCAGCTCGATGCCATTCGCCAGCAGCGCCGACAAAACCCCGAGGACTTCATTCCGCGCTTGATCCGCATCTACCTACGCCGTATCGCCAGCGATCTGGAAGCCTTGGCAACCGCCATCGAGGGCCTCGATCGTCCCGCCCTGGAAGCGGCGGCGCGGCGCCTGGAGCGCTGTTGCAACAATCTCGGCGCCAGCGGTGCCTCGGCGATCAGCGAGACCATGGCCGAGCTTGCAGCCAAGGCCCCGGTGGCCCGCCTGGCCTCACTGCAACGCCAGTTGGAGCGGGATCTCCATCTCGTGCGACGACAGCTGATGGAGGAACAAGAGGCCCGCGACAGCCGCAGCGACCATTCCCAACCCTTGGATTTGCTGCGTCGTTGACCCATCGGCGCTCGCTTGGTACACCTTTTCAAAAATACGCTGGTATTCGAGCGCCGATGCATCCACGTCCGCGGCGTTACGCTCGCTGCAACAGAGCCCCACTATGACTCGCTCGCAAGCCTTGCGGACGTGGCGCCTCGGTGCTCTCGATACGTCACCGTATTTCCGGAAAGGTATACTCAGACACCCAGCATCTGCTCCAGGGCGCTGACCAAACGCGCCACCTCATCGCTGCTGTTGTAGTGGGCCAAGCTCACCCGAACGACACCCCCAACCTCTTCCAGACCCAGGGCGCGGATGGCCCGCGGCGCATAAAAGTCACCGTGACGGGGCGCCAGTTGATGGGTTTCGAGAGCCGCCACCACCTGCGGCGACGGTTGACCTTCCACCGTGAAGGTGATGATCGGCAAGCGTGGCACGGTGGACGATGCCCCCGGCCCGAGCAAGCGCACCTTCGGTTGCTGCCGCAGAAAGTCGATCAACGGACGAGCTAGACGTGCCTCGTAATCCGCCACCCAGTCGAAGATACGCTCCAGCCTGGGCCCACGATCGGCCCCGGGTGGATCGCTCGCTGCATCGAGGTGGTGGCTTTCCAAGGCATCGAAGTAGTCGAAGATTCCCATCAGGGACGCCGTCAGCTCAAAATTGACATTGCCCGGTTGCAGCTTGTCCGGCAGCTTGTCCGCCAGGAAACCGTGGTTCTGCCGGTGAACCCGTTGCAACAGCTCACGGCGAACGTAGAGCACGGCCAGGTGGGGGCCGAAGGCTTTGTACAGGCTGAAACTGTAGAAATCGACCCCCAGGGCCTTGACGTCCAGGCGGCGATGGGGGGCAAAGCCGACGCCGTCGACGCAGGCCAGGGCCCCCGCCCGGTGGATTCGGCGTACCCAGGCCGCCACATCGTGCACCGCGCCAACCACATTGGAACAATGTGTGAAGCACACCAGGCGCGTGCGCTCGCTGAGCAACGGCTCCAGATCTTCGAGCTCGAGGGTGGCGGTTTCCGGCCGCAGGGCCCATTCCTTGACCACGATGCCGCTGTCCGCCAGATCCCTCCAGGGTCCGATATTGGCCTCGTGGTCGAGATTGGTCACCACCACCTCGTCACCGGCTTGCCAGAGGGGGCGCAGGGACGCCGCCAAGAGTCGCAAATTGAGACTGGTGGAGTGGCCGATGACCACCTCCTCGAGATCCGCATGGACCATCTCCGCCATCGCACGACGCCCCCCCAGGACACGCTCCCCCGCCTCCACCGACAGGGGATAGGACGCCCCGAGCTGCATTTGGTATCGCTGCATGAACTCGCTGGCCCGCTGGATCACCTGGCGCGGCAACACGGTGCCGCCGGCGTTGTCGAAGAGGGCCCATGGGGTCTGCAAGGCGGGAAACTGAGAACGGACAAAATCGATGTCTAGCATGGAACCTCGGCGATGGTTGGTGGCACGGAGAACGGACAAGGAGTTGCGGGGCGCGCCGATTCTAACCCGAGGTTGGCTTTCGGGGACGAGGCTCGCAAAGCGAGCCCAGGGACCTAGCCGTCGTCGCCGCCGCCCCCCGGCAAGGGCCGACAACTGGGGTCGGTGGGCTCGAAGGTGAATCCGTTGGCGAAGACATCGGCACAGCCCGTTTCTTGGTTGGTCAAGCCGACGCTGGCGGTCAAGGGGACGTAGCGCATGCCGGGGCGCTCGTCGGCCAGGCTGCACTCCACCTCGGAGAAAACGCTGTCCGGCAGACTGGGTAGGGTCACCCGGACCAGGCTGTCAGTGGTCGACTGCACCGAGGCAGCAAATTCGTCCATGCCGACGACAAACACCACACGGGCCGGGGCGTCGAAAGCCTCCCCTTCGAGGCTCACCGTCGTATTGCCGAGCTGTGGACCCACCGAAGGTGCCAGGCGGTCGATTTTCGGCACCGGCACCAGATAAGTAAAGGTGAGTTGGGCCTCCCCCACCTCGCCGGAGGTGATATTGGTCACCCGGACTCCCACCTGCGGCAATCGGCCGCTGGCCGGGCACATGTCGACTCCGCTGCCGACGGTGGTGAAGGTGACCTGCGTCTCGCTGAGCAAGACCTCGTCCGCCTGACGCACTCCGGCCAGCTCCACCGCCACCGGCGACGTGAAGCCCCGGCCGTTGACCGTCACCGTGGTACCGCCAGCAAAATCCCCTTGCGGCGGATTGATCGATACCACTTGCACCCCTTCGTCGCCGACGTAGGTATAACCGCCGGCCAGCACCGCCACCCCGGGGGTCGGTTGGTCGAGGCCGCTGCGGACCTGCACATCCACCGTCGCGCTCTGGCCGGTAAGGACCGGCATGGCCGGGGTCGGCACGGTGACCCGGATCTCTCCGCTGGAGACGAGAACGGGATCGATCCCCGCTTGGCCACCAAAATCCACCTGCAGGGGCGTCTGGAAGCCTCCTCCCAATAGGCTGACCCGTTCCCCACCGACGGCGCCTCCAGTATTGGGCACCACCTCGGTCAAAAAGACGGAGCCCCCACCGTTGTAAACAAAACCGCCGGCCAAAGTCGCCGTTTGCGGCTCCGAGTCGAGGTCTCGGGTGATGACGACGTCCACCGCCAGCGACGCCCCCAGCTGCACCGGCATCTCCGAAGCCGGGGTCCGCACCATGAGGCTCTGCCCCCCAACGCTGAGGACCTCCGCCTGGCGATTGCCAAAGGCGACGGTCAAGGGCTGGCGAAAACCACCCCCGAGGATGCGCACTTGATCGCCCCCTTGGGCCGAGCCGCTCCCCGGTTGCACGGCGGTGACAAAGAAGGGCCCCGGCGTGCTTTCGATGAACGGTACCGCCACCTCACCGACACTAGCCCCTACCTGCGCCAACACCGTCGCGGTGCCCAGGGTTTCGGCGGGAAAGAGGGCGGTGATCGCCACGCCACCCTCGACCACCACCGTGGTGGTGGTGATCTCGCCATTGCCGTTGACGCCAAAATTACCCAGATCGGTGTTGAGGGTCACCAGCGTTCCTTCGGCCACCGGCTCGTTGTCCGAGCTGCGGCGTATGTCTGCGGTCAGCGTGCCCGGCACACCGGAGCCCGCCACCAGCTCAGCGGGCTCACTGCTCAAGGAGATACTGAATGCATCGCCGCTGCCGGGAGCCTTGGGGGTGGTCGGCACCACCGGGTTACCGGAATCGCATGCCAGAGGCCACAGGCTGGCCAATAAAAGCCACCACAGCAGGGCGACGGGGCCCCGAGTCAGGCGGTGGCGGCGAAATGGGGCGGCAGGATGGGTTGTCGGCGACATGGAACGAGCTTGGCGGTCACATCCAGAAGGCTGATGATTTGTCGGAAAGCGCATGGCGACGTTGGCGTCTCCGGATGTTAACAGTGCACGGCATCCCGGTGGCGACGTGGATGGCGATTTCGTTTCTTAGCTGTCCCCAACGCCAGAGGCATCTCAGGGCATCTCGGATCGGTCACCGAATCGCCCCCGACGCAGGCTCCACGGCGCCGGACTTCTCCAAGATCAAAAGGTCGACGAGATACTCCATGATGCTGCGATCGTGCAGCCGCAGGCGCCATGGCACATCCGCCCCATAGCTGGCGATTTCGAGCCCCAGGCCCAAGGCGGGCTCCGCCAGCAGGGCGCGCAGCCGTCGTCCACTGTGGCCACCGTCGACGCCGCGATCGGAATGGCCCCCCAGCCAACCCTCGAAGGGGGTGGCGCTGGAGGACCAGTCATAGGGGCTGCACATCCACAGCCGCCCGTCCGGCTGCAGCAGGCGCCCCATCTGGCGCAGACCGTCGACCGGTGAAGTCAGGCAATCGAGCACATTGAGGGCACCGATGGCGGCAAACGATCGCTCGCCGAAAGGCAAGTCGAGGCCGTCGCAAGCCCAGAAATCGAGTCGCTCGGCGCCCCGTCGCAGAGGTCCCGCCGGCAACCGACAGGTCCGCGGCTCGTAGACGACGCCGCTTCGACGGCAGGGCAGGGCGATCCCTTCACCGCGCAACAGGCGGGCCGCCGGTCGCAACATGGCGAAATGCAGATCGATGCCCAGCACCAAGTCGTCGTCAGCCTGCGAGGTTTCATCCCTGGCCGCCAGCTCGAAGCTCGTGCGACCGACGGCGCAGCCGATGTCGAGCCTGGGCCCGGCGGGCAGGTCACCGCTAAGACGACGGCAGGCGGCCAGCAAATCCAAGAGGCTGGCGGCGGCGGCCGTCTCGCCGTCGGTCAACGCCTGCGGCGCCCCTTCCGTCGACGACCCCGGCCGTCGCCAGATATCCCCCCAATGGCTGGCTCCATAGGTGCTCAAGTGCTGGCGCTGGGTATTGAAGGGGGCATCGGGACCGCAGCAATCCCCCACCAAGCTCTCCAAGGGCGCCGCCAGCGGCCGCCGCTGCTGAATCGCCAACAAATTTGTTTGCACATAGGCCCGGACGTCCCTGAGCAAAATCGGAATGCCGTCGATGATCGGATACTCCCGGCGGCAGGTGGCATCCTGGCACTGCAACATTGCCTCGACGACGTGCTCGCCGTCCTCCAGCCAGACGGACGTCAGCTCGAGGGGAACCTCGACACCCCGTCCACGGCAGACCAAACAGACGGGATCCAGGGCTTCGAAATGGCGTCGGCGCATGGCTCAACCGCCGATCAATACCGTCGGACAACCGGGGGGAATGACTTTTCCTGTGGGACCGGGGATGGGTGCGACGCAGGTAGTGTGTGCGGTCATGTCTCCCACCCGGGCTGCCGGAAAATTTTCGATCAACACCGTGGCTGAGCCCAGGCTCACCATGCCGGGGCCCGCCGGGATGCACGAAGGCAAGATGCACGGCTGCGTGATGTCAGTGACCCGAGCCGCCGGCAAATTGCCGATCAGCACCGTCGCCGCGCCCTTGACAATGGCCAAGGGGATCGCCGGATGCGCCACAGGTGTCGGTACCAGAGCCGGAGGGTGGATCGGCGCATGGCAGTGGGGGTTGTCTTGCAACACCAAGTCGGTGAGGCGGGCAGCTGGTTTAGACATCCCCCCGAGTATAAACTAAGCCTCCCAAAGGAGCCCACAATGCTTGCCAATGCCTTCCTTGCCAGCCTTCGCTGGATCGTTTTGTTGTCCGTCCTGCTTTTTGTCTCAAGCTCACCTAGCCGGGCCTCCGGCTTCACCTTCTTCGCCCACGGCACCAAGGCGGCTGGCATGGCGGGGGCCTTCGTGGCCCAAGCCGACGACCCCACCGCCGTCTACTACAACATCGGTGGTCTGGCCTTGGAAGAAAAACGCAACGCCGCGGACCAGGAAGTCAAGGAACGCAAGCTGACCCTTGGAACCTCTTACTTCGTGCTCAACGAAAGCCTCTACCAAGGCCTCGCACCGGGCATTGGAGAAGGGGCCACCGGCGAGCAACGGGAGATCACCGAGATCGTGCCGCAGATCTACGCCGTGCTGCCCATTTCGCCGCGGCTCAGGGCCGGGTTCGGCCTCGACACACCCTTTCTGCTCGAAACCTCCTGGGACGACGGTGAAAACTTTCCCGGTCGTCGGGTGGCCAACAGCGCCCAGATCTTGGCCTACGACGTGAGCGCCGCCATCTCCTTCCAGTGGACCCCACGGCTCGGGGTCGGTTTGGGATTGGTCTACCGCAGCGCCGAAACCTCGGTGGGTTATCGCCTGGCCGGCGATGACCCCTTCTCCGGCACCCGCGTCGATGTGGCCGATGTGGCGGTGAGCCAAGAGACCACCGCCGGTGTCGGTTTTTACATGGGGGTGCTGCACAAGCCGGGTCCCCGCTTCTCCTGGGGAGCCACCTTCCACTCCGCCATCGACATCGACTTCGACGGCGTCGGCACCTTGACCCAGGTCCCCACCGGCAACCAACAGCTCGACGATCTCTTCGCCACCACCCTGCCCTTCGACATGGACCTGGCGACCCAGAACAGCCTCGAATTTCCGGCCATCGCCCGCCTCGGCCTCGCCGTCAACCTGACGGGCCACTGGTTGATGGAGGTGGATGCCACCTGGACCGGTTGGAGCAGCATTGCGAGCTACGACGTCCACTTCCCCACCGAGCCGTTGCTGCACAAAGTCATCGCGCAGGATTTCGACGACACCCTGACCTTGCATCTCGGTGCCCAGTACACCACCCGCACCAGCACGCAGTTTCGATTCGGCGTCGCCCTCGACGAGTCGCCGCAGCCGGAGGCCAATAGCGGCCCCTTCTTCACCGACTTCGACGACACCATCGTGACCGTGGGCTTCGGCCGCGACTGGCTCGATGTGGCCTTCCTATGGTTCAACCGCGATCAACGGTTGGTGCTCGACCAAGTCGACGGTCTCAACGGCAACTACCGCTCCAATGCCTGGATGCTCAGCCTCAGCGCCTCCTTCTGAGCCACCGAGCTCTAGGACCCTTGATGTCAAAATCTAGATTTCTCCTGCCCCTCATCCTCCTCGGGCCCTTCGTCCTGGCCGGTGGTGTCTTCTTAGCCTTGCAAACGACCCTTCCCCCAACCGGCGAAGTCCCCCCGCCGCCGGTCGAGAAGGCACCAAAAAATCCTCAGACTCCCCAGCCGACTCCGATGGCACCCCAACAGCTCGCCCCCGGTAGCCCGGCCAGCCATCTCAGCGGACCGCTCGGCCATCTCGAGGCCAGCCAAACCCTCGTGCGTGGTTTTCTAGAGCAAGCTCCGGGACACCGCGCTTACCTGGACCTCACTTTCGATCCTTCGAGCTTCGACGGCTCCATCGAGGACGGCTTCTTCGTCCTCTGGGATCACTGCCAGGACCTGTTGCCCGACGAGGCCCCCAGCGCCGACAAATGCTCCGGCTGGAGCGTCCGCCTGGACCCCGCGGCCGGCATTCCCCTCTCCGAGGTCTTCAGCCGGCACCACGGCGCCCCCCGTTTGCGCGGCACCTTCCGTCTCGGTGACTGCGACGGACCCCATCAGGGATTGATCGGTTGTTTGTTGGTGCCGGAGTACTCCATGGGCGGACCCGGAGCTCGACCCTAGCCCGGCATCGCCTAAGGGAATCCACAGGTGCCTGGCACCTCCTACATGACCCTGAAAGGGTCCTCCCTATCAGCCCGGGGTCAGGAGCGGAGCGACGCCACCCCGGGCCCTAGCACCTTGGGTATGCCGCCTCCCTCGATGCTGCCTCCCGCAGGTGCCTGGCACCTCTTACATGACCCTGAAAGGGTACTCCCTATCAGCCCGGGGTCAGGAGCGGAGCGACGCCACCCCGGGCGATACCACCTTGGGTTTGCCACCACCTTCGGTGCTACCTCCCGCCTCCTACCGCAGGTGCCTGGCACCTCGATGATGATCCTCTCGCTGCCTACCGCAGGTGCCTGGCACCTCGATGATGATCCTCCCGCCTCCTACCGCAGGTGCCTGGCACCTCAATGCAATGCCGCCGCGAGCACCTCTGCCAGACGGCCCAGACGCAAAAAAGCCCCCGCTGCCGGGGGCTTTTTGCCTTCAGACCAGGACCGTCCTCCTCACTGAGGTCGACGGTCCGTTTGGCTTATTTGAAGGAGATACGGGCACCGAACTGGATCTGACGGGGGGTCGTCACCAGGTTGTCGGCGATGCCAAAGGTATCCTCGGCGGGGTCACGCTGACTGAAGCCGCCGACCGAGAAGCTGTTCTCGTCGAAGACGTTGAAGACTTCGCCGAAGATATCGATCGTCCAGTTGCCGAGATCGAAGAACTTCGAGAGGCGGATGTCGAGGCGGGTGATGTCCTCGTTGCGGAACGAGTTGCGATCCACCACTTGCCCATCGATGACGGCGCGGGTGTCGGGGCAGTTGAAGCCGAGATTCGCGAAACCGCAGTACGCAAAATCGACATCACCATCCACCGCGGTGTAGGGAGTGCCGGACTTGTACTCGAAAATACCGCTGAGCTTGATGTCCCAAGGCAGGACCACCAAACCGCTCATCACCACCCGGTTCTCGACGTCACGATCGGAGAAACCCCAATCGTAGTTGAGATCGTTCGGATTGCTGATCGTCACGCCGGTGGCGCTGCGCTCGTTGGAATCCGTATCCTTGTCCTCAGACCAGGTGTAATGGGCCTGGAACTGGTACCGACCACTCCACCGCTTGTTGACCTTCAAGGTCAAGGCGGTGTACTCGGACTCACCGAGGGACTGGCGGACGAAGATCTCGTTGAAGTTCGGATCAGGGCGAGTACCGGAGTAGATCGGACGACCGAACTCGTCGAGGCCGAGCAAGGTGCGGTTGAGCTCGACGTTGGACTGCAGCTTGTCGCCTTCGGCGTAGACGGCGTCGATACTGCCGGCCCAATTGTTGCCGAGCTCACGCTCGTAACCGAAGTTGAAGCGCAAGGTTTCGGCATCCTCGAAGTCCGGATCGACGTAGGACGGCGAGTTGGGCGCATCGAGGGGCGGATTCTCGTTGTTGATCGTCGAACCGAGGGGCACGTAGCCGATGTCTCCGGGGCCCACGTTGAGGCGACCGAAGTTCGGGTAGAGACCGTTCTGCTGCACCTGGTTGGCGAACAGCAAGGAAGGGGTACGGCCGTAGAAGAGGCCGACACCGCCGCGGAACACGTCGCGGCCCTCACCCGGCGAGTAGGCGAAACCCAGACGCGGAGCGAAGTTGTCGGTGTCGTCCGGGATCTCGCGGCCCTCTACAAAGAGATGCTCGAGGTTGTCCGGGTTGTAGGTGGCGCCGTAACGGAAGCCGTAGTTGACGGTCAACTGGGCGTTGGGCTTGAAGCTGTCCTGGGCGTAGATGCCCAACAGCTCTTGCGTTTCGTCATAGTTCGGATTCTGCACGTTGCCGAAGTAGATTCGGGCATTGAAAGCTTCGTTGTTGAGGAAGTCCTCGATCGAACCGAAGTCGTACCGGCCGTCGGCGCTACCGGCGAACAGTTGGCTCAGATCATCCTTCTGATAATCGACACCAAACTTCAAGTCATGGTTGCCGAAGAGGTACGAGAAGTTGTCCTGGATTTGCAGGCCCTTCTCTTCCACGAAGATGGGCAGAAAATCGAACTTGCCGACCGAATCACGATTACCAAAACGGAAACGGATCTGCGCTTCGATGGGTTCACCAACACGCTGCGACAAGCGATCCAAGTTGTCCGTGGAGTACTGGGCACGGAACTCGTTGATGCCACTCTCACCGGCCAGGGTCACCAACGAAGCGACGACGGAGAGGGTATCTTCCAGCTTCTCGGACTCTTCGTCCTTGTAGGAGCTGAGACGCTCATAGTCGGTGGCATTGATTCGGAACGAGCCGCTGTTGCTGTTGCTGAACTGATGATCGAGCTTGCCGAAGAGGATCATGTTGTCCACTGAGCGCAGGAACAGGCCGGTGGCGGAGCCGTCCGCATTGCGATCGAAACCGTCCACCAGGGCGGCAAAGGCAGGTTCGCTCTGGGCCCGCTGCAAGATGGCGTCGTAGACACCGGGGGTCCGGATATCGCGAGTGAACGGCTCGTCGCGGTTGGTCTGATCGTAGGAAAGGAAGAAGTGGGTCTTGTCCTGAACGATGGGGCCACCGAGGGACAGGCCGTAGTTCTCGCGCTTGAACTCGTCCACCGGACGAGAGCCGTCGTTGCCATTGAAGTTGTCGAGGGGCGTCGAGGGGATATCCTCGGCCAAACCTTCATCACGTAAGAAGAAGAAACCGGTACCCTTCAGGTTGTTGGTGCCGGACTTGGTGATGACGTTAATGTAGCCACCGCCGTTGGCGCCAAACTCAGGGGAAAAGCCATTGGTGATGACCTGAAACTCCTTGACCGAATCCTGGGCTATGACGAGACCGTCGTTCTCCGTCGCTTCACCACCGCGACCGTAACCGAAAAAAGCGCTCTTGGCGGAGGTGCCGTCGACGTTGAGGCCGGTGTAGATACCGCGCTGCCCACTCATGGTGACAAAACCGCGGGACTCATCGTTCTGCACCGTCGGGGCGAGGAAGGCAAATTCCTTGAAGTCGCGACCGGAGATGGGAAGGGCTTCGATCTCTTCTTCACTGACGTAGGCCGCAGAGCTGGACCGGCTGGATTCGATCAACGGCGCTTCCGAAGTGACGGTGATGACGTCGCTGACCTCGTCGACACCCAGGCTCAAGTTGATGTTGAGCGTCTGACCCACCAGGATCCGCACATTCTCCTGGCGCACCGTCTGCATACCCTCGAGGGAGGCGGTGATGCTGTAGTTACCCGAGGCGAGGCTGCGGGCAGCGTAAAAACCGTTGGCTTCACTGATGACCGTACGCGAGGCGCCGGTATCGGCATTGGCCACAACCACCGTCACGCCGGGCAAAGCCGCGCCGCTGCTGTCGGTAATGTAGCCCTGAATGTTGCCCAGAACCTGGGCGCTGACGGCGCCGGTCCCGAGGACCACGAGGGCGCAAAGTGCCACGGCAGTAAGCCGCAGGCCGCGGTGAAAGGAATGCATCGACAAATCCTCCGTTCCTAGTTATCGAAATTCGAACAGACTGAGCTTTAGAGACCATACTGAGAAGTTGGGCGTCGTGGTCGAGCCGTAAGCCGCAGCGCGGCAAGATCGGACCAGCGATTGGCAACGTATCTTCGGGATTCGCTCTAGAGACGTTCCTAGGCACTCCCTTGGGTGTGAAGATTTCATCGAGATCATGCTTAGCAGCCCGGAAGGCGCTTCACCATCAACCCGTCGGGGGACGATTTGGGACGAAACGCCGCCACAGCGACTCAAGTCGAACTTGTAGTGTTCTGTGCTGAAGCCTACCACTATCCATGGTGGTGTCTAGCCCCTCCTTATAATTCAAAAATCCGCGTCGGATTCAAAATTTCGAACCCGGGGAGAAAGGGCTTTACTGATCGGCAGTTGCAGCTCAGCTGTCCTCCCAATCCCAAAAATAATCTTTGTTGTCGAGCAGCTCTTCAGGTTGTGGAGAGAGGGCCGTTCCAAGGCCCGTGGTGCCCTCCCCCTGGCGCAACGCGGAATCGACGGCCCGTTGCGCCTCGCGCAGTTGCTCTTCGAGATCGGTGGTTTCACCGAGCCAGAACTCCTCACCACCGAAATGGGGCCAACCGGCCTTGAAGGCAGGATCGTGCCAACGACGGGCCAGCCAACCGGCATAGCGCACCATGCGCAAACCCCGCAGGGGCTCGACGAGGCGCAGGGTTTGCCGATCGAAGGGACGAAACCGTTCGTAGGCTTCGATGAAGATCTCCTGCTGCCGCAACGCTTCGGCGCCGCGCCCCGGCAAGACCAACCACATGTCCTGCACCGCGGGTCCGGTGACGAAGTCGTCGAAATCCAGCAACCGCAGCTCGCCGTCCCGCAGCAGCACGTTGCCCAAATGCAGATCTGCATGGATGCGGTGGGTCGGCACCCCGTCCATCACCTCGTCCGCCAGCTCCGCCAGGGCACCGGCAGCGGCCCGATAACGCGCCTCCAGTGGACCCCGCAGGCTTCCTTCCTCGTCGATCCAGTGCAGGGCCCGTTGCACATAGTGCTCGCTGTCCAATCGCGGCCGACTGGGCGCTGGCCCCCTGGCACCGACGTTGTGCAGACGAGCCACCAGCATGCCCAGGCGGGCCACCAGGCCATCGTCCAGCTCGTCCGGTGCCCTGCCACCCCGGCGATCCGAGATGGAGTACCAGATGCCGTCGATACGCTGCAGGGTGCTGCCGTCGGGAAACGGCCGCACCGCACAAACCGACAGCTCGTCGTCCACCAACTCCTGCAGGAAAGCGTGCTCCTCGAGGATCTGCTCGCGGCTCCAGCGTCCCGGTCGGTAGAACTTGGCCACCACCCGGCTGCCGTCCTCGAGCTCCACCTCGTAGACTCGATTCTCGAAGGAGTTGAGGGGGTAGCAAAGGGGACGGCAGGCCAGACCGGCCGCCTCCACCGCATGCAATACCCGCTCCGGGGTCAAGCCCAGAAAGAGATCGGTGCCTTGGGGCACCGCGCCCGAGGCGGGGTCGACGTTGCTCAAGGACGCTCCCGGGCTGGCCCCGGGGCCTGGAACGAAGGCGAGGGCCGAAAGGTGTTGCAGCGCATGACGGCACTGTAGCAAAGCTTTCCGCAGCAGGAAAGGAGATAGAATCGTTCGCCTCCGATCCACCCCGTCGCCCCATTCTCGACTGCAGCAGGAGACTCGACCGATGCCTGATCCCGGCTCCCCGACCCATCCCTCCATCCAATTGCGTGCCGCTCGACCGGACGATACAGCCCAGATCCTCGACCTCATCGGCGAGCTGGCAGCCTTCGAGAAGCTGTCCCACGAGGTGGTGGCCGACGAATCCACCTTGCGAGATTGCCTGTTTGGGGAACGGCCCTACGCCGAGGTGGTGATCGCCGAGCGCAACGGTGAGGCGGTGGGATTTGCCCTCTTCTTCCACAACTTCTCCACCTTTCTCGGCCGCCCGGGTATCTACCTGGAGGATCTCTACGTGCGGCCGGAAGCCCGGGGCCACGGCCTCGGTCAGCAGTTGCTGGCCCACCTCGCCAAGCTGGCCGTCGAGCGGGGCTGTGGGCGCCTCGAATGGTGCGTGCTCGACTGGAACGAAGGGGCGATCCGTTTCTACCGCCGCCTTGGCGCGGTGTCGATGGACGAATGGACGACCTTTCGCCTCACCGGAGACGCCTTGGAGGCGATGGCCCATGCGATGGATATATAACGTTGGAAGTGTGACGATGGAAGCGTGACGATGGAAGTGTGACGGACGGTGGGCGACCAAGAAAGCGCCCGGAGGTCCCGGGGCCGACGACTCCGCCGGCGGATGCATCACTGCAAAGCTTGGAGCAGCGCTTCGGCTTCTACGATGTCATCGTCCCCCAGCGGACTCGCCAAGCTTGAGGAGCAAAGTGGCGCGAACCTCTGGCGAAATCCCTAATCCACCCTCGAGCTTGTTTCGACCATGGTCGAGATCGCGAACCGTCGCCTCGCCTCCCGCCGGACGATCAGGGGCCGCGCTTTGGAAGAGCTCGACGAGAAATGTCGAGATGTTCTCAGCCCGATGCCTCGACAGCTCGCTCAGGTGTAACTGCCGCACCAAGGCGGTGGTGAATCCGACGACCAAGACGAGAACAAGCGCCCCAGCGGCGAGCATGAGGCGATGCCGCCGAAAGAATCCGTTGGCTCGATACACCACGGTGCCTTGGCGGGCCAGCACGGGCAAGCCGTCGAGGTGCCGACGCAGGTCAGCGGCCAATTGCTCCATGGAGGAGTAGCGGAGGCGTGGCTCTTTGCGCAGCGCCTTGGCCAAGATGGCGTCGAAGTCGCCCGCCAGCTGGCGGCGTACATGGGCCCGCCGGGGCCGGGCCGCCTGCAAGGGCTCCGTCCGACCCATGCCCTTGGCGGCCTCGAGGTGGTGAGCTACCGCGACACTCGCCGGCAGCGGATCCTGCTCGCAGACCGCCAACAACAACTGCATGGGGTTTCGGCTTTCCAGACCTTGGGGCAGAAGACCCGTCAGGACCTGGTACATGACGACAGCCGGGGAGTAGATCTCACTGGAGGTGCCGACAAATCCTTGTCGGAGTTGCTCAGGACTGGAATAGCGCGGTGTCATGGCACCGAGCTCGGTCCCGTTGGTGGCCGAGTTGTCGTCACTGCTCAACTGCTTGGCTATTCCGAAGTCGAGCAACTTGGGAATGCTGTTGGTGTCGACCAGGATGTTGCTCGGTTTCTGGTCCCGATGGACGATCAGATTCTGATGGCGAGTTGTAGGGCAGCACAGATGTCGACGAAGAGCTCGAGACGGCGTCGGAAAGACGCGCAAGATGCGGCTCGACTGGACCAACCAGATTGGATTGGAGCTCCCATGGCCCCAAATGTCCAACCATGGTGTGAGCCCTGGTGAGGGACCTGAGATTCCTCGATCACCAACAACCGGACGTCACGCAGTCGTCCAAGGAGACTCACCATGTCGAAGCAGAATTCCGGTGCCATTGCGCTCAGTCGCGTCGCGGTCGCCCTGGCTTTCCTGTCCTCCACTCTGGCGCTCACGCTGGCGCTTCCAACGGCGGCTCTGGCATCGTGCACGACCAAGGCCTTCCCCACCGCCGTCGGGTTTGCGGAATGCGCCACCGGGGGTCGGGGCGGAGATGTCTACTACGTCACCTCGTTCGCCGATGACGGCCCCAACACCTTGCGTGCGGCCATCGAGAAAAACGGACCCAGGACCATTCTTTTCGCTTTCCCCGGTGTCATCGAGCTGGAGAGTGATCTGGTGATCCGCGAAGGCGATGTCACCATCATCGGTCTCCCCTACAGCCCGACGATCACCGGAGCCGGTGTCAAGGTCAAGGCCGACAACGTCATCTTGCGCCACTTGGCGATCAAGGTCGGAAGCCAGTCCGGAGAGATCGGATCCTGCCAGCCCGACGATTGCAATGACGATGGATGGTGTAACAAAGACTGCGCCAAGGACGCCCTCTACCTCGACCATGTTTCCGATGTCATGCTGGACCATCTCTCCCTCTACTGGGCCATCGACGAGATCCTCTCTGCGGACGGCGTGGAGCGAGTGACGGTCTCCAATACCATCCTCGCGGAGCCTCTCCACTGGTCCCTGAAACACTACGAGAATTGCAAGAAGAACGAGGACTGCCCCTTCGATCTGCAAGAACAGGATGACGAATGGGGACACGGTCACGGCTACTGCCAGCGTTGGGGGGGAAGCAAAAAAGTCTCGATCGTCGGCTCGCTCTTCATGAACTGCTATCAGCGGGGTCTGCAAACCAATTCCGATGGAAAATTCGATAGCAAGTTCCTGCTTGTCAACAATGTCTTCTACGACTACTACCAACACGCCTTCAGGTGGCGCGACAACGACGGCGGAGGCAAGGACGCAAAGTTCGTGTTTCGCAACAACTATTTCGTAGCGCCCCATCCTGAAGCGTCAAATGGCCATTTCCCATTCGATCCGCCGGGATACAACAAAAACGAGGACTTCGCGAAGACGTTCGATATTTCGGAGCCCAAGGGTGGAAGTGAAATCGAGCTCTGGATGAAGGGCAACTATGAAGAGGGGGGCGACGCCAATTGTGACTTGATCAAAGGAAGCATTCTCGATGACAACAAGGTCGACTGCTATGAGGTGAACGACATGCCCAGTTTCGTCGACACGGCGGATCCCATCCCCCGCCTCAGCGCCTTTTCTTCACAGTCGAACCTCTGGAAATATCTGCTCAACGTCGGCCGACGGCAGGGTTCTCAGCTCGATAGTTACGACACCAACCTGGTCAATGCGGTGATCCAAGGTCAAAACCAAGAGATGCGCAACGTCGAGCCGACAATTCTCACCGGCAGCTCAGGAGGGCATGCTCAGGGTTGCGTCGTCAATTCCGGGACCATACCCGCGAGCCTCGACGCCGACTGCGACGGCATGCCCGATGCTTGGGAACAGGCCCACGGGCTCAACGCGTTGAGTGCTGCGGACGGCCAGGCAGATCGAGACGGGGACGGCTATACCAATCTGGAAGAGTGGATGTTCAACAACTCCCTCTAACCGGCCCCGCAGTCACCGGGCCGGATCCGGCCAATCGGTTCCGATTCCCATGGCCCGAATTGCCCTCGCATGGTGTGAGTCCTAGTGAGGGCCATGAGATTCCTCGATCACCAACAACCGGGCGCCATGCCGGCGTCCAAGGAGACCCACCATGTTCAAGCAGAATTCCGATGCCTTTGCGGTTCGCCGAAGCTCGATTTGTCGAATCATCCTTCTCGGCTTCGTCGCTGCCTCCCTGGCCTTGCCTCTTCAAGCAGTCCTACCACCCGTCAATCCAGCTGCCTACCAGATTCTGAGCAATTCGAGCGCCTATTGCATGGACATTTCGAGTGGCCAGGTGGTGCAGCTGGCCTGCAGCATCACGCCCAAGGCCAGCCAAGTATGGAACGCCTCGAATCCCTTGGGTACCGGAACCCTTCAGTCGGGCTCCCTCTGCCTGACCGCCTCGGCAGGGGTGGCGACTGCCACGTCCTGCGGCTCCCCAGCACCGGCGAGCCAACTGTGGACTCTGCTGCTGACCAGCACGGGTAGGGTTTACCAGCTTCAGAACCAACAAACCGGAAAGTGCCTCTCCAGCCCGGGCTCCACCAGCGGGGGCCAACTCACCTACGGCACCTGTTCGTCGCCGCCGACCCTCAGCCAACTCTTCGAGACCAACCACCCTCCGAAGTAAGGGGGAGTTGCGCTGGGCGGTCCTCCACCTTCCAGCCGATGCTCGAGGCCAAGATGTCGGATCGTAGAGTGCAGTGAGTGTTGATACAGGTTCCCAAGAGGTCGACGGCGCCCGCAAGGCGCCGTCGACCTTGCGCTTGGCGGCGAGGACGTGCTCTTGCTCCAGCTCGTCAGCCTTCGGGCGGCGTCTCCGGCAAGGTGTGCTGACGCCCCTCATTCTGCTCTTCCAAGTACTCCATCAACGGCGCGAAAAAATCCACCATCGCCTGGGCACTGAGCTCTTGTCCCAGTTGATCGCGCATCACTTGACGCCAATCTTGGGTCGCCCCCAAGCGTAGGATGCCGTCGAGGAAGGTACCCACGTCCTCGCGTCCCCAGTAATTGCTGTCGTGGGGATCCTGTTGCAGGATCTCCTTGGCGATGTGGTCGTGCACTTGGTGCAGCACGATGTGCGAGATGGCGTAATCGTAGTACTGGGCCGCATCGTTGTTGATGTGGGTTTTGGAGGCGGCGTCGCAGTACTGCTCACCCCGGGGCTCAGGCGGCACAATGCCCTGGAAGTCCGCAGCATGTTGCCACCAGCGTTGATTGAATTGGTCGATGGGAAGATCTTCGGTATAGAGATCATGCTCGAAGTGGGTCATGGTACCGGACGAAAAGGGGATGAAGACCACCGTATCGAGGGCCTTCTTGAGCAGCTGTTGCACCGGGTCCGGCTGTACGTCGGCCCCCACCATGCCCTTCTCCACCAGGAAAGCACGCTGCGTCGAAGCGAAGCCCAGGAGGGTGCCGATGGCCTCGTGGAAACCACGGTTGGCGCCGCTGCGCAGAACCAAGGGAACCTCCGGCCGGCTATAGCTCATGTAGTAGTAGATGTGGCCCAGCTCGTGATGGGTGGTCTCCCACCAACGCTGATTGGCTTGCACGCTCATCAGGCTGCGCACGTCGTTTTCCAGGTCCATATGCCAGGCGCTGGCGTGGTTGTTTTTCTTCCACTCGACCCCTTCCGGGGCAGGATAGAGGGAGGACTTCTCCCAGAAAACCGGCGGCAAGGCATCGAAACCCAGGCTGACATAGAAGGCTTCCGCCTCCTTGACCACCCACTCCGCTTCCTTGTCTTCCAGGGCGGCGTCCAGGTCGATGCCTTCGACGGTCACCAGATCGGACCAGTCCTGGCCCCAGCGGTTGGGCAGCCAATGGGCCGGAAGCTGCTCGGGGACCGGCTGTCCGTAGCGCTCGGCCAAATGGTGGCGAGTCCAAGTGTGGAGCTGGCGATAGAGCGGCCAGATATCACGCACGAAGGAGCGGTTGAGCTGCATCAACTCCTCACTGGACATGCCATAGTCGGAGACCTGGTAGTGGAAGAAATTGTCGTACCCCAGAGCCTGTACGGCACCGTTGCGCAGCCCCACCAGCTCCCCCAAACCCGCCTTCAAATCCTTGCCCACATCCTTGGAGACATTCCAATAGGCTAAACGCTCCGCCACATCGTCGGAGCCCACCAAGGTATCGTCGATGTCGTTGGCCGAGACGGCCTTGCCATCGACTTGGAATTCGAAACCAAAGAGGGTTTCCACCTGCGCCGTCTCGGCGGCGATGCGCTGCTTGACCAAATCGGGCACCGTCTGCGGATTGCTCGCCGCCTGATAGAGCACCGCCTCCAGCTGCCGCACTTGCAGGGGCTCCAAGGCGTCGCGCTGGGCGAGCAACTCTTGGGTGCGATCGATGACCTCCACCGAGCCGGTGTAGAGGGCCAAAGCCTCTTGCGCCGCTGCCGTGCGTTTGCTGTTGCTATCGTCACCCTCGAGGATCCTGGTATTGGACGCCCACTCCGCCTCGGAGGCGGCCGTGTAAAGGCCCTGCATACGCTCTTGGTAGGAGTCGAGGAAGGCCTGTGCTTCGGCGTTGAGGTCGCCGCCCGCGTCGGTGGCGTCATCGCCGCCGGGGCCGCCGCAGGCGGTCCCCAGAAACGCAAGGACACACAGGATCAATAGAGAAAAAAAGCGAAATCGGAACATCGGTGGTCTCCTAGGGAACTGGCCCCGCTGCTGGGGTCCGGTGGAGGCCGGATGCTAGCAGGCCCGGCCTGCCGGACCCAACCGTTCAGTCTTCCGGCCGATGCTTCAAGGAGACGGAGTTGATGCAGTAGCGGCTTCCCGTCGGCCCTGGACCATCGGGGAAGACATGCCCCAGGTGGGCGTCGCAGCGGGAGCATACGACCTCCGAGCGCACCATGCCGTGGCTGGAGTCGGTTGCCGTCGCCACACTGTCGTCGCCCGCCGGGGCCGAAAAGCTGGGCCAGCCGGTTCCCGAATCGAACTTGGAGTCGGAGCTGAACAGCTCCTGGCCGCAACAGGCACAGGTGTACATGCCCGGCTCATGATGATCGTAGAAAGCGCCGGTAAAGGCGCGTTCCGTGCCCTTGAGACGGGCGACTCGGTACTCCTCCGGCGTCAGCTCCTGCTGCCATTCGGCGTCACTCTTCTTGATCTTGTGGCTCATCATCTGCTCCTTGAATATCTAATCTCGAGGGTCAATGGGGAACACTCCATTAGTTGCCGTGTCGAGGCATCAGGTTACTCGCTAGCTCCAATGCCATCAACGCATGCTCTTGGCGAGGCGAAAACCCACATCGCTCAAATCCGCCGGTATGGCTCGCCGGGGCTCGCCGCAGGCAATCGCAGCCACGGATTCACGGAACGAACCGCCACAAAGCACCCCGACGCCCCCTTCGTCCTGGTCGTCCACGGTCCATTCCCAAACGCCCCCCAGCATGCCGAAGAGGCCGGCGGCGTTGGCCTTCTTGGCGTCCAAGGGCGGCACTCTGTCGCGGCTACTGTTGCCGGCATGCCACAGACAGGCATCGTCGAGGTCGAGGTCAGAGCCAGCACCTTCCGCCAGGGGTTCGCCACCGCAGGCCAGCTGCCACTCCCTCAGCGTCGGGAGACGCATGGGTTTGCGCGATAGCTCGGCGTACCAGGCGGCATAGGCCTGCGCTGTCGCCAAGTCGACACCACAGGCCGGATCGTCGTCCCCCAGGGACAGGGGCGAGCGGGCGAAATCTGGATCGAAAGCCTCCAATTGTCGATTGCTGATCGGCAATTTGCTGAGATAGAAGGACGGCACGTCCCCATCACCTTGAATCAACCACAGGGTGGTGCGCGGGTAATGCGTGTAATACTTCGTCACAATGCAACCTTTCACCAACGTCTTTCAGTCCGGGATGGGGAGTCTAATGCATGCCACGGGTGGCCTGAGAACCCTCGCCTTCCTCTTCCTTCTGACCGCCTGCCAGGTGGGCAACGCTTCCCAGGAGCCCGATACCGTGAGCACCGATCACCCAGGGGCCGCTTCCTATGCGCTGGAGCTGCGACAACAGCTCGCCGAAGCCCTGAGCGGCCAAGGGGCCGACTACGTTCCCCGCACCCATCACTTGGACGCCGAAGGCCGCCCCCTCTACACCAACCGGCTGATTCTCGAGGATTCCCCCTACCTACTGCAACATGCCCACAACCCCGTCGACTGGTACGCCTGGGGTCCTGAGGCCTTCGAGCGGGCGCGCCAAGAGGACAAGCCGATCTTCCTTTCCATCGGCTATTCGACCTGCCATTGGTGCCACGTCATGGAACGGGAAAGCTTCGAAGACGAGGCTATCGCACGTCTGCTCAACGAGCACTTCGTATGCATCAAGATCGACCGCGAGCAACGTCCCGACATCGACGAGATTTACATGACGGCGGTGCAGCTGTTAACCGAGCGTGGGGGCTGGCCCATGTCCAGCTTCCTGACCAGCGACGGCAAACCGTTCTTTGCCGGAACCTACTTTCCCCCCGACCACTTCAACCAATTGCTGCACCGCATCGTCGATGCCTGGAGGTCCGAGCGGGGTTCCCTGACGGACACCGCCAACCGCCTGGCGGCGGCGGTGCAACAAGCCACCGCCGCCCGCGGCGCCGCCAAAAGCCTTGGCGACGAGATCTTCGACAGCGCCCTGCAAAACATTGTGCAGCGTCACGATACCAGCCTCGGAGGCTTCGGCCGGGCCCCCAAATTCCCCCATGAGCCGGAGTTGTTGTTCTTGCTCAGCCAGGTTTGGCGCCGGGGGGATGCCAAGGCGTTGCAGGCCGCCAGCCACAGCCTCGACGCCATGGCCCGGGGCGGCATGTACGACCAGGTGGGCGGTGGTTTCCACCGCTATTCCGTCGACGCCCAATGGCTGGTGCCCCACTTCGAGAAGATGCTCTATAACCAGGCCCACCTGAGCCGCGCTTACACAACGGCCCACCAGTTGACCGGCAACCCCTTTTTCGAGCGCGTCGCCCGTCAAACCCTCGACTACGTGCTCAAAGAGATGACCTCCCCCGGCGGCGGCTTCTACTCCGCCACCGATGCCGACAGCGAAGGTGAGGAGGGGGTGTTCTTCGTCTGGACCCCCGACCAGCTGCGGGACGCCCTACCGGCGGAGGACGCCGCCTTGGCCATCGAGCTGTGGAGCGTGCAACCGGGGGGCAACTTCGAAGGTCACTCCATCCTTTTCCTCGAGCAGCCGCTGGAAACCTTCGCCGAGGCACACAACCGCCCCCTCGACGAGCTCCTGGCCCAGGTGGACCGCATCCGCGCCAGCCTCTGGCAAGTCCGAGAGCAGCGAGAGCACCCCCTGCGCGATGACAAGATCCTCACCGCCTGGAACGGCATGATGATCACCACCTTGGCGCAAGCCTCGATGGCCCTGGACGAGCCGCGCTACGCGGCGGCGGCGGAAGGTGCAGCAACGTTTCTCTGGCAGCACAACCTACGGGACGACGGCCGCCTGTGGCGGGCCCACCTGGACGGCCGTTCGTCGGTGCCGGCCTTGCAGGAAGACTACGCCTACTTGGCGGAAGCTTTCGTCGCCCTCTACGACGGCAGCCGCGAAAGGATCTGGCTAGAGCGTGCCCGCGCCTTGGTGCAAGTGATGATGGAAGACTTCTGGGACGCTGCGGCAGGCGGCTTCTTCATGGGCCCCAGCCTCACCGATCCGCCCCTGATCGCCCGTCCCAAGAGCCCCAACGACGGCGCCACCCCCTCCGGCAACTCCGTCGCCGTGCGCACCCTGGCACAGCTTTCCCGTCGCCTCGAGGATCCGTCCTATGCTCAGCATGCCGAGGCCACCGCCGCCGCCTTCGGTGAGCAAATGGCCCAATTTCCCCACGGCTACGGCTACCTGCTCACCGGCCTCGACGAATTGCTCAGGGGGGCCGTCGGCCCCTTGGGCTACGGCGCCGCCGGCCACCTGCGGGCCCAGGCCACGGCTCGACGACAGGACGATGGCTCCCTGAGCATCGAGGTGGAAGCCTCCCTCGACGACGGTTGGCATATCAACTCGGCGTCGCCCCGCCAGGATCACTTCCAGGCCACGCGGCTGCTAATGCTGGAAGACCGGGGCCCTTGGCGAGTGACGTCCATCGATCGGCCCGCCGCCGTCGACATCGACGTCGCCTTCGAAGACCAGCCCATGTCCGTCTACAGCGGCACCGTCGACTGGCAAGTCAATGTAAGGATCGAGCCCCAGACCACCGTAACCCAGACCACCGCAACCCAGGCCACCGTACCCCAAGCCCCGGTGGCCGTCCTGGAGCTGCATTTCCAAGCCTGTGATGATCAGCGCTGCCTCAAGCCGGAGGTTTTGGCCTTGGAGGTCCCGATGGCTGGGGTGGTGAAGCCCTAGGACGCTCCAGCCCGGACCCTCGCCAACCACCAACCCAAACCGGCGATCGCCAGCCCAAACCAAGCCACCGCCACCAAACCCATCTGATCCACCGCCAAGCCGAGCAACGGCGCTGCCACCATGACGAACAACGCTTTGGTTTGGGAATCGATGGATAAAAGCGTCGCCCCCATGTGCCGCTCCGAGGCCTCATCGACCCGTGCGATGAAAAGGGGTTTCCACAGGTTCTGCAACAGAGCCAAGACAACAAATCCGCCGATGGCGACCCCGGGCCAGGACCCACCCAAGGTCAAGCTCAGCCCACCATAGACCACCAAGGTGACGAGCCAAATCTTGCGCCCCGTGGGGCCTGGGCCTCCGCCCCAACCTTCCACCACATGGGCCTGGCGGGAGGCCACCGCCGAGCCCAAGTAGAGAAGGCAATAGACCAGGGCCACCAGCAAGGCGGTGCGCCCCTTGTCGTCCAGCCCCAGGAGCAGCGGCAGGGCCAGGGCCGTATGCTCGAGGAGGGGTTGCAAATAGTCCTTGACGGTGCTGTAGGTGCCCCGTTGCAACATGGACTCGCTGAGCAGGCGGCGCAGGGGCGGCACCCGCCAGCAGGCGGCAAAGGCTTGGCGCAAATGCCGCCCGACGAGCCGCCAGGAAACCTCCCGTTGCTCGACGCCGTCGAGGGACTTGGGGTAGCCCAAGAAATTCACCAGACCGAGGCCATAGGGCACCATGGTGTAGAGAAACACCGGCTGATAGGCGTCGGTCCAGAGGACGATGGCGGCCGCGATGAGCACCGAGACGGCGGCCCCGATCTGGGACCAGGAACGGGTCAGGCCATAGAATCGTGCCTTCTCGTCTTGCCTCCCCTGGGAGGCCAGCCAGTCGAAGATCATCGCCTTGTGGGTGCCGGAACGGAAAGAGTCACCGCAGGCCAGCCCCGCCATGGCGACAAAGAGCCAGGGCAGGGACTCGAGCCGAGCCAAGATCAAAAAGGCCGTCAAATAGGTCAGCCAGGCCACAATCATGGTGCGCCGCCGGCCGTAGAGGTCCGCCGCCGCACCGCTGGGCACCTCCAACAGGTTGACCCACAGCTCACGGAAGGCCACCAACAGGCCCACCCAGAAGAAAGACAGCCCCCGTTCGAGAAAATATAGGATGAGAAACGGCTCGTAGTAGCGCTGATTCTTGAGGAATCCGTAGAGACAGAAGCGGAAGGTCATGGCACGGCCGTAGCCAGGGTCCAACCAGATGTTGCCGAAGGGCTCCCGCCCCCACATCGCTTTTTCGGATGGGAAGCCGCTAGATCGTGACTTTGACCCTCACCCCATGGAGGTGGACCAAGCACTGGCATCCCCCTTCTCGAAACCGTCCCGCCACAGGGCACAGCCGGTGGAACCATCGCCGCCGCAGACGCCGCACAGGTCCGGCAGACCCAGGTCGCCATCGTCATCGTCGCAGTCGAGATCGGCGCAAATGCCATCCCCGTCGATATCGCCGCTGCCGTTGCTCCCCAAGCACAGATCGTCGTCGTCGGCGATGCCGTCGCCGTCGCTGTCGGCCACATACAGACGCGCCAGGACACTGCTCGACGAGCTATCGTCGGCCGGCGATTGCAGGCTGTTCCAGGTGACGACAAAGTCGCCTTCGCCGCGGCTGGCGACGGCGGGCAGAAATTGCGCCTCGGCGGTGAAGCTGTTGATCAGCATTTGAGGCCCTAAGGTCTCGCCGCGGGAGGTGAAACGCCGCCCCTGGATGCTGCGGAAGTTGTCGCCGCCGTCGGAGTAGACACTCTCCCAGACGATCACCAGATCGCCGTCGGCATCGAGGTCCACATCCGGCACCAGCTGATCGCCGGTGGTGAAGCTGTTGACCTGAAACTCCCCTCCCCGGGGCACATCCGAGGCGGAAAAACGCCGCGCCACAATGCCACCGGCCTCGTCGTCGTTGGTATCGAGACCCTTCCACACCACCGTAACCTGGCCGTCCGACGCCAAAGCCACCCGTGGCTGACTCTGGTTGCCGAGGGTGCGCTGATTGACCTGGAATTGATCCCCCTGCGGCGCCCCGAGGGAATCGAAGCGACGGCCCTGGATGCTGCCGAAGGAGGTGTCGTCGGCCGGTGAGCTGGCGCTCTCCCAGACCACCAGGAAGGCGCCGTCGGAGGCCATGGCCACCGCCGGGCGCCCTTGGTCCAAGGGGGTGTGCTGGTTGAGCTGCAGCTCGCCGCCGACCGGCATGCCGTCGTTGGCGTAGAGCTGCCCTTGAACGCTGTAACCCTGGTCATCGTCCGCCGCCGAGCTCTGACTTTGCCAGACGACGACAAAACGGCCGTCGATGGCAGCCGCCACGGCGGGGTAGGATTGCTGGCCACCGGTGGTCGTATTGACTTGAAAATCGTTGCCCAACGGCACCCCAGCGGCATCGAAACGCCGCCCCTGGATGCTGTCCAAGGCATCGTCCGTGCCGCCGGAGCCGCGGCTGGCCCAGACGACCATAAGCCCAGCGTCACCGGCCATGGCCACGGCCGGCCATTGTTGATCGCCGGTGGTATAACCGTTGACCTGGAAATCATCGGCCGACGGCACCCCAGTGTTGTCGTAGCGACGACCCTGGATGCTGTACTGCGATGTGTCGTCGCCGGACGATCCCCGGCTCATCCAGACCGCCGCCCATTCCCCCGAGGGGGACGCTGCCGCCGCCGGTGCAAACTGGCTATCGGTGGTGTAGGTATTGACTTGGAAGTCGTCCGCCGCCGGGACGCTCGGCTGCCCCAGGCAGACCCCGGCCGCCAGAGAGACCCCGGCCGCCAGGCACACCCCGGTCAGCTTCAGCCCCAGGGCCGCCAGGGTCCCGCCGAAGCCGCCCCTCTGCTTCACGCCGCCGAGGCCACCGTCTGCATCTCTCGGGCGACGTCTTCGACGCGGCGCCACACCCGCAGCAGATTACCGCCGAGGATCTTTTCCACGTCCTCTTCGGAGTACCCCCGGGCCAACAGGTGATAGATCAGATTGGGATAGGCGGCGGCATCCTTGAGACCCGTGGGCAAGGAGTCCCCGACACCGTCGAAGTCCGATCCCAAACCCACGTGATCGACCCCCACCAGTTGCACCACGTGATCGATGTGATCCACCACGTCGGTGACATCGGCAAAAATCGGCGGATGCTCTGCCGTGTACTGGTCCATGAATGCCTTGAGCTCTTCGGAGTCCCGTTCGAGATCGTGCTCTTCGGCGTGGGCAGAAACGACCGCGAAGCGCTCACGACCCGCTTTGTTGGAGGCGCCGCTGATGAACGACGAGCCAAAATTGATCTGGATGACGCCGCCGTTGTCGGCCAACGCCTTGATCATGGCATCGTCCATGTTGCGCTCGAAGTCGGGGGTGAAGTGCCGAGCCGAGGAATGGGATGCGATGACCGGAGCGTGGGACAGGCTGATGACATCGAAGAAGGCGTCGTCGGAAACATGGGAAATGTCCACCATCATGCCCAAACGATTCATCTCCCGAACCACCTCCTCGCCGAAGGGCGACAAACCACCCCACTGTCGATTCTCAGGCTCCTCATAGGACGAATCACTGATTTGGTTGTTCTTGGAGTGGGTCAAGGTGACATAGCGGATACCGCGGTCGAAGAAGTGCTCGACGTTGGCCAGGTCGCTCTCCATCGGTGACCCGTTCTCCATGCCCATGGGCAGGGAAATGACGCCGCGGTCAAATTGCGCCTCCACATCGGCCGGCGTGCGGGCGACGGCGAACTTCTCCGGCCAATCCCGCTCAAAACCTTCCACCATCTCAATCAACAACTCCGCATGGGCTTTCGAGGCACCGGGGGTTTCTTGTAGATCCGCCGGCACGTATATCGACATGAAGGGTGCGTTGAGGCCCCCCTGCTTGGCCCGGGGATAGTCGAAATCGCCCCCTTCGGTGGCGACGGAAATGTCCTCCATCTGCTCGAAGAGGCGATAGGGGATGTCGACGTGGGTATCGATGATCAGCATCTCTTGGGCCAAGCGGTCCGCCTTGGCCCGCAGATCGTCTTCGCTGGGCACCTCCGCAACCGTCGGGTCCTGTGTCGGTGTCTGATCGGAGCAGCCGATCGATATCAGGCTCAGGAGAAGGGCGAGCAGGCCGACGATGAGCCTTGGGATGCGGATTTGTGAGACGCGGTGCGTCGTGGGACTTTTTCGTTGCATGGTGACTCCTCTGTTGTGGGCCGCAGTTTAGCGGAAAGTGGCGCCACTTGAGCCCGCCAGGTCAACTGGCATAGGCTGATCGTCCATGACCCACCTCGCACCACCGGCGGACGACCGGCTCGACTTCGGCGACCCCCAAGGTCTGATACCGGATTTCCTGGCGCCGGAGGCTGGTCCTCGCCCCCAGCTCGACGGCCCTGGCCGACCCTCGAAACCATGGAACCGGCTCTTGCTGCTGGTATTTGTCGTCACCACCAGCCTGGCGGGATTGGTCGATAGCCTGCTGCCCATCGCCATACCGCCCCTGGAGGGCGAAGAGCTGGCGCAACGTCAAGCCCGCTGGCAAGCGGCCCATTGGCAGGACGGCAGCCTGGCCCGTTGGATCGAGGACGACCGCCACTTGCGTTCCCGCATCCGCCATCACCTGCTGCCCCCCTACGCCCTGCTGATCTATCAAACCCTGGGACAGGTACGCGGCGAGCTGTTGCTGGGCAAGGACGGCTGGTTGTTCCTGCGCCAACGGGCCATCCCGCGGCCGGACGACGATGCGACGATACTCAACCACGGGGCCGACCTCCTGTGGCGGCTGCAACGGGCCACCCGGGCCGCCGGCCACCGCCTGGTGACCCTCCCCCTGCCCCGCAAGGCCAGCCTGGCGGCCGACAAGCTGCCCCGGGGTCTGGCGGCCAGGTCCCATCTGGACCGCCGCTTGGTCGCCGTCCTGAGGGCCCGTGGGGTCGCGGCGGTGGATGTTTTGCCCCCCTTGGAGGCCCTGCCCAGGAGCTGGAACGAGGCACCCTATTTTCGCGCCGACAGCCACTTGACCCAGAGCGCTATGGTGGAAGTAGCCGAACTCACTGCCCGCTACCTCGGTGCCTGGGTGCCCCTCGAGGAACGTCGTTCCGAGCTGCGGCAGCTGGGGCCACAAGCGGCGGAATTCGATTTGCTGCGTTTTGTCGGTATCCGCTGGACCCCCCTGACCCGCCGCTTCGCCAGCCTCGAGCGTCGCCACGCCTTCACGGTGATCGCCGCCGACGGCCGGCCCATGCCCCGGCTGCGGCCACCGTGGAACGACGCCCAAGGTGCGGCCGCCGGCCAAGGATCGCAGCCGACGCTTCTGGTGGGCACCAGCTTCTCCACCGTCGCCGAGCTGTCGACCTTGCTCTCCCATGCCATCGACCGCCCGGTGCTCGACGCCGCCCTGGCGGGGGAAAGCCCGTTCGATCTTCTGCAGCGGGTCTTGCAGGGCCCGTGGCGCCTGGACACACCCCACGTCATCGTCCTCGAGCTGCCGAATCACCTGCTCTTCGATGAGGACGGCCTAAAAGCCGCCGAGGCCCTGCTCGGCGCCCCCACCGCTGGCTGAGATGCCATGCCGTCGGCTGTCAGCGCCACCATACACCGAGCATGCCGATGCAGACATGCCATCGCCGAGATGAGCCGGAGAGGCCCATGGGAGCGACTCCAGGACATGGTATAGCCTTTGCTCTAAGCAGCTCCGAAGGTCCTTCTATTCTGGCAAGGACCTCGCTTTCGAATCTGCCCGCTATCTTCTCAGGAGGTTCTTCCCATGACGACTCGACAACTCTTATTCGCATTATGGATCAGCCTGTTTGCCCTTGGTTCCACCGCCGCCACCGCCCAGGAGGAGGAAGGTTTCTCCCTCGAGCTCTTCGTTGGCTTCGACTCCTTCAATAGCGCCTTCGACAACCGGGACGACATCACCTACGGTCTCCGAGCAGGCCACTTCGTGAGCCCCCGCTGGGGTTTCGAAGCCGCCATCTCCGAAGTGGACAGTGAAGCCGACATCTTCTTTCTCGACCTATCGGCTCGTTTCTCCCTGTTGCACAACGGTCGGCACCGGCTCTTCCTGCTGGGAGGTGCCGGTGTCTTTCGATTCGAATTCGATGAGCTCTCGAGGGGCTTCACGACCGAAGATCTCACCTTGCATGTCGGCCTGGTGTACACCTACGACCTCAGTGAGCGGTTTTACCTCCGCCCGCAGTTTCTCAACCGCTGGATCAATACCGACTTCGGCTTCGATGAATTCCAAGAGGAGCTGTCGCTAGGAATTGGCTTGCGCTTCTAAGAATCGCAACCGCCGCTTCCAACAGCTCACCTCAGCCATGTTTCCGCCCTCCCACCCACCCACCCAAAGGGGTAGGCCGGGCACCCACCGTGACTATCCCTTGGCGTATGGGGACGGGCCGCAAAAAACCATAGGGTTGGCTTCGGAAATTACCTAGTCACCGTTCGGGATTGGACGCCGGAGATCCTCTCCAGGCGAGCCGCCCAGCGCTGGCTAGAGGCAACCGAGGACCCGACCCATGCGCGAAGATCAAAAGGTGGCGACAGGACGGGCGCCCGAGCCCAGCGGCCAAGCCGAGCAGGAGACGACCCTGTCGCGGATGGGTTGGATCGGCCTCGGTCTGAGCCTGGCGGCGGCCTACGGTACTTTCGCGGCCTTTCTCGGCCGCTTCCTCTACCCTGCCGGCCCACCCAGCCGCGACTGGATGTTCGTGGTCCCCGTCAACCACCTCGCGGCCGGCCAGTCCCTGCGATATCAGACCCCCGGCGGCGCCCTGGTGAACATCACCCGCCGCGGCGAAGAGGCGACGGCAGATGCCTTTGTCGCCCTGTCGAGCACTTGCCCCCACCTGGGTTGTCAAGTGCATTGGGAAGGGCACAGGAATCGTTACTTCTGCCCATGCCACAACGGCGTCTTCTCCCCCGACGGACAAGCCACCGAGGGGCCTCCCGCCAAGGCTGGGCAGGCCCTCGAAAAGTACCCCCTAAAGGCCGACGGCGGTTTGCTCTACATCGAAGTGCCCACGGCCGAGCTGGCCCTCGGCGAGGGCAAGATCATCACCTCGCCGAACGATCCCCCGGGACCCGGCCACGATCCCTGCCTCTTCACCTGCAGCTTGCGGCCCTTCTCTCAGAGCTCGAGCTAAGACAGGAGACCACCATGTTGGCTTGGATCAAGGAACGGCTGCCCTTCGATGGTAACCAGCTGCGGGAGCTCACCAACGAGCCGGTGCCCAACCACCTCAAGCGCTGGTGGTTCGCCCTCGGGGGCACACCGGCCTATCTCTTCGTGGTGCAAATCGCCACCGGAATTCTGCTCGCTTTCTACTACAAGCCTTCACCCGAAACCGCTTATGAATCGGTGCGCTACATCACCGAAACGGCGTCCTTCGGCTGGCTGATCCGCGGCGTCCACAAATGGGGGGCCACCCTGATGATCGCCGCCGTGATCTTGCATCAGATGCGGGTTTACTTCACCGGTGCCTACCGCAAGCCGCGGGAAATCAATTGGATGGTGGGCATGTGCCTGCTGATCTGCACCTTGATGCTCGGCTTCACCGGCTATTGTTTGGTCTACGAGCAACTGAGTTATTGGGGTGCTGCGGTGGGGGCCAACATCGCCGGCGGGGTGCCCCTGGTGGGCGGCTTCATTCGGGAGATGATGCTCGGCGGTGAAGGTTACAACGCCAACACCCTGCCCCGCTTCTATGTGCTGCATGCCGCCGTGCTTCCCACTTTGCTGACCCTCCTGGTGATCATTCATATCGGCATCATCCGCCTGCAAGGGGTCACCGAGTACCGCTTCGCCGATCAGCTGGAGGAGGAAGCGGCGGGCAAGAAGCAGTACTTCAACTTCTTCCCCGATCATCTGCTGAGCGAGCTCATCCTGGGGCTCGGCCTGATGGTGGTGTTGTCCGTCCTGGCCACGGTTCTGCCCGCCACCTTGGGGCCCCCGGCAGATCCCTTGACCACCCCCGAGGTGATCAAACCGGAGTGGTTTTTTTATGTCACTTTTCGCTGGTTGAAGCTCTTCTCCGGCACGGTCGCCATCCTCTCCACCGGCTTTATCGCCTTCATCATGTTCTTCTGGCCCTTCATCGATGCCCGCATCCGGCGTCACACCCGCTTTTCCGAAGCTAGCGTGTGGATCGGCATCGTCGGGGTCTTCTTGATCATCGGTCTCACCGTTTGGGAAGCCGTCGCGGCCCACTAGGAGCAGCTCGTCATGACCCTGGAGCAGAAACGCATCGTCTTGATCGCACTATCCCTCCTCTTTCTGGCGTCTCTCGTCTTCGTGCAGAAGCTGGAGGTGGCGCGGCGGTACGAGGAGGCGGGTTTGGCCGATCACAGCATCGCCGTACCGGCCAGCTCGCGGGCCTGTGTCGATTGCCACAGCCAAGGCACGCCGGGCATCGTCGACCACTGGCAGGGCAGTCCCCACGCCCGCACCGGCGTCGGCTGCGTCGAATGCCATACCGCCAATCCCAAGGACGCCGATGCCTTCGAGCACTACGGCGTCACCGTCGCCACGGTGGTCACCCCCAAGGACTGCGCCCGCTGTCATCAAGAGGTGGCGGAGGAGTTTGAAGGAAGCCACCACGCCGCCGCCGGCAACATCTTGGCATCCCTCGACAACTTCTTGGCGGAGACGGTGGAGGGGGCCCGTGAGTCCTTCGATCCCCACTCCCCCACCCCGGGCCTCAACGTCACCCAGGTCAACGGCCTGGCCAGCGCCGCCTCCGGTTGCCAACAGTGCCACGGCTCCAAGATTGCCCTGATGGGACGGGACGGTGAGCCGATCACCGTCGATGATCTGGCGCCGGACGCCGAGGGTCTGCCCACCAACCTGGAGGCGGTGGGACGCATCCTCAAGGACGACAGCGGTCGCCCCAAGCTGCATGCCGGCAGTTGGCCCAATACCGGCATCGGCCGCCTCAACTTGGACGGCTCCCGCGGCTCCTGCAGCGCCTGTCACAGCCGCCACGACTTCTCTCCGCGGCGGGCCCGACAGCCCGAGAACTGCGGCAAATGCCACCTCGGACCCGACCATCCGCAGAAGGAAATCTACGAGGAGTCGAAGCACGGTATCGCCTACCGGGATCTCAAGGACGATATGGAGCTGGACGGCGATTCCTGGGTGCTCGGCGAGGACTACAGTGCCGCCCCCACCTGCGCCACGTGCCACATGTCGGGCCATAGCCGCAACGGTGGCAAGATCACCCACGACCCGGGCAAGCGCATCTCGTGGACCAACCGCCCGCCCGTCAGCCTGGTGATGGACACCGACATCGACGGCAGTATCGTCAAGGAAACCGATCCCGAAAAACGCCGTCTGTTGATCGTCGATTCGGCCCAAGACAAGCGCAATCGTATGAAAGCGGTGTGCTCCCACTGCCACACCGCCGATTACCTCAACGCCTTCTACCGGCAATACGACGACTTGGTGATCCTCTACAACGAGAAGTTCGCCAAACCCGGCCAAGACATCATGGCCTCCTTGCTGGAGCAAGGCCTACGGACCCCCACCCAATTCGATGAAGAGATCGAGTGGACGTGGTTCTTGCTGTGGCATCACGAGGGACGAAGGGCCCGTCACGGCGCTTCGATGATGGCCCCCGACTACACCCATTGGCACGGCATGTTCGAGGTGGCCGAACGCTTCTACACGGGCTTGATCCCGCAGGCTCGGGAGATCGCCAATGAGGCCCGAGAGCACGGCGATACACAGCAGGCCGCCGCCGTCGACGCGACCATCGACAGGGTGCTGGCACGACCTGAGCACGTGTGGTTCGAGGAAGGGGCCGCCGAGCAAATGGCCAAGATCCGCAAAGCCATGGACGAACGCTACGGTCAAGGCGATTGAACGTTTTTCTTCAAGATAGGCAAAGGACAACGCGATGCCGGTAGATCGACGCAAGACATTGGACCGACGCAGCTTCATCAAGATGGTCGGGGCCGGTGCCCCGGTGGCGGCTATTTCCTGCCGCGACCGAGACGCCGCGGACCGGCTGAGCGATCAAGCCGGGGCGGGCGATCTGCGCCCCGCCGACCTGACCTGGGACAAGGCCCCCTGTCGCTTCTGCGGCACCGGCTGCGGCGTCGAGGTGGGGGTGAGCCAGGGCAAGGTCATGGCGGTGCGGGGCGATGAAGCCAGCCCCGTCAACCGTGGCCTGTTGTGCGTCAAGGGCTATCACCTCCCGGCCTTCCTCTACGGCGAAGACCGCCTGACAAAACCCCAGCGCCGCCATGCCGACGGCCGCTTGGAAGAGATTTCGTGGGATGAAGCCCTCAACCTCATCGCCGAGAATTTCCAAGGCACCCTCGACCAGCACGGTCCCGAAGCGGTGGCGGTCTATGGCTCAGGCCAGTGGACGGTTTTCGACGGCTACGCCGCCCTCAAATGGGTCAAGGGGGGCATGCGCTCCAACAATCTCGACCCCAACGCTCGCCTGTGCATGGCCAGCGCCGTCACCGGATTCATGACCCAATTCGGCTCCGACGAGCCCATGGGTTGCTATGAGGACTTCGAAGCGGGCGACGACTTCGTGCTCTGGGGCAATAACATGGCGGAGATGCACCCGGTGCTGTTCAGCCGCATCCTGGAGCACAAGCGCCAGGATCCCGGCGTCCGCGTCATCGACATCGGCACCCGGCGCACCCCCACCAGCCAGTGCGCCGACCTCTACGTCGAAATGCAACCGGGCTCCGACTTGGCCTTGGCCAACGGCATTTTGCATCTGCTGATGGCCCAAAATCGCCTCGACCTCGGCTTCATCCAGGAAAACATCGTATTCCGCCGCGGCATCGAAGATCTGGAGACCATCGGCTACGGCTGTTTCGACGATCAGGCGGAGCGTTATGACTTCAAGGACCAGGCCAGCGAAAGCACCCTCGAGGAGATGCGCGCCTTCCTGGCCGACTACACGCCGTCGCGGGTCGCCGAGCTGAGCGGCGTGCCAGAGGCACAGATTCGAACCCTGGCGGACCTCTACGGCGACTCTCGCCGGGGCACCGTCAGCCTGTGGTGCATGGGGGTCAATCAACACACCCGCGGCACCTGGATGAACAACTTGATCAACAACCTGCACTTGCTGACCGGCAAGATCGGTCGCCCGGGTAACAATCCCCTCAGTCTCACCGGCCAGCCGTCGGCCTGCGGCACCGCCCGCGAGGTGGGAACCTTGGCCAACCGCCTGCCCGCCGACATGGTGGTGACCAAGGAAGAGCATCGCCGCAAGGCGGAAGAGATTTGGCGCCTCGAGGCCGGTACCATCAATCCCAAACCGGGGTACCACGCCGTCGACATGTTCCGCGCCTTTGCCCGCGGCGACGTCAAGACGATGTGGATTCAGACCACCAATCCCTGGGTCAGCTTGCCCAATCTGCACCGTTTCGAGCGCCGCCCCGGCGACGGTCGTTTCCTCGTCGTCTCGGACATCTACCCCACCCCCACCACCGCCGTGGCGGACCTGATCCTGCCCTCCGCCGCCTGGGTGGAACGGGAAGGCATGTTCGGCAATACCGAGCGTCGCACCCAGCATTGGAATCAAATGGTGCCACCACCCGGGGAAGCCAAGGAGGATGCCTGGCAATTCATCGAGGTCGCCAAACGCATGGGCATGGGTCATCTCTTCCCTTGGCAGGGGGATTGGCACCAACCGATGTTCGAGGAGTACCGCAGCTTCACCCTCGGCATCGGCAAGGACTTGGCCAGCTATGAGCAGCTGAAATCGACCCGCGGCATGCGTTGGCCGGTGGTCGACGGCAAGGAAACCCGCTACCGCTACGCCGCCGGTCACGATCCCTATGTCGAAAAAAGTGAAGGTGTTGAGTTCTACAAGGCGAAAGCGTACGGCAAGAAGGCGGCGGTTTGGTTGCGGCCCTACCACCCCCCGGCGGAGGTGCCCGATGCCGACTACCCCTTCTGGTTGAGCACCGGACGGGTGCTCGAGCACTGGCACACCGGGTCCATGACCCGCCGCATCGACCAGTTGCACCAAGCGGTGCCCAAAGCCTACGTCGAGATCAACCGAGCCGACGCCTTGGAGCTCGGTATCGGACCGGGAGAGACGGTGCGTTTGGTCAGCCGTCGAGGATCCATTGACCTGGAAGCCCATATCGACGGTCGAGGCCAGCCCCCCCGCGGCAGCGTCTTCGTGCCCTTTTTCGATGAGTCCCTGAAGATCAACGAGCTGACCCTCGACGCCATGGACAACATCTCCAAGGAACCGGATTATAAAAAATGTTCCGTCCGCTTGGAACGCCTGGCATGACCCCACAGGGCCGCCACCGGGTGCGCCGTTTTTTGCCTGCCGTCGGTTGGTTGGTGGTCTGTTGGCTGGTCGCTTCCTGCTCCACCGAGCCCGGCGACCGCGTGCCGGTACCGGATCGAGACGACGGAGTGGTCAAGACCGCCGCCCACCTACGGGCCGATCGCCGACTTTATGACGGCGCCCCGCCGGTGATTCCGCATCCACCCTTCGGCGCCGCCTGCATCGCCTGCCACCACCGCGAAGGCGTCGCCGTCCCCGATGTCGGTTTTGCCCCCCCGGCGCCCCACAGCAGCGAGGCCCTGGCCGGCACCATGCAACGCTGCCAACAATGCCACATTTTCCAGCAAACGGACCAACCCTACGTCGGCAACAGCTTCGCCGGCCTGCGGCAAGACCTACGCTCCGGCCGCCGACTCTACGACGGCGCGCCGCCGGTCCTGCCGCACCAAGTCTTCATGCGTGAGAATTGCACAGCCTGCCACAGTGGCGCCGCCGCCCGCGAAGAGATCCGCACATCGCACCCGGAGCGTCCCAACTGTCAGCAATGCCACGTCGAGCAGACGACGACCGCCCGGTTTGAGCTACCGGGCGGTTGAGCTGGAGACGGTTCAGCTCGAGACGGTTCAGCTCAACCGCTGACTTCACGGCACAGAGCTGTCCCAATCGCTGGTATTGCCCGCCTCGAAGCCGTCGGTAAATAGAAACTCCACACCCAGCTCATCGACGAAGACCCGGACCGACTCGACGTCGCCCCCTTGCTGGGTCATCAAGCAGCCGGTGTAGGTGGTACTTTCGGTCGGCGAGACGATGGTCGAGCCGCTGGCGCCGCTGACGTCCAAGCCTTGATCCATGCCAAAACCTAGGAACGCGCCGTTGGAGCTCCAGCTCAGGGTCGAGCTGTCGCCGCCGTTGATGGAGACCGGCGAGGCGCCCAGGCCCAAGTTGGGCACGGCGCCGGCGGTCAAGGAATCCTGGAAGGTCTGGCCACCGACATTCAGAGTGTGGGTGCCGGTGGTGGCGGTTTGTAAGCCGGTATTGCCGCTCACCGAGCTACCATCGACGGTGGCGCTGGCACCGCTCCAGGCAAAACCCAGGTACGACGCGGTGGGACCGGCTTCCCCGCTGGCGGCGTTGCTGTGGATCTGCGGCGGCACCGCCAAGATGGCACCGATGACCGCCGGGGTGGCGAGCTGGCTGTTGGCGACTTGGGATTTATCGGTGGACGGCACGCCGCCGTTGCGGGTCACCACCAGGGCGTTGAGCCCCGAGGCGTCGACCGCCGGCCCTTGGATGTTGTCGCGGTAGACCAGGTCACCGTAGGAATCGTTGAAAAACGTATTGCTGTTGTAGCGCAGATCGTTGATCGGCCCCGCGGCTTGATCCCGATCCCAGATGTCGAGCCCGGTATTGTTGCTGAACAGCGAGTTGCTGACCGTGCCGGTGACCTCGATATCGAAGGAGCCGAAGAGGTTGAGCAACGGCGCCGAGTAGATGGCGGCACCAAAGCTCTGGCTGTCGGGCTCGATGAATCCGGGGCTGACATCGTTCTCGATGAAGGTGCATTGGTCGATGCTGGCGTCGGAGCCAAGAAGCTCCAAGGCACCGCCGAAGCGCTCGGCCGAGTTCTTGGCGAAGGTGGTGTCCGAGATGGAAACGAGGGAATCGGACAGGGCCCGGATGGCGCCGCCTTCTCCGTTGCTGCCGGTGGCATCGCAGTTGGTGAACAGGGAACCTTGCAGGTCGAGATCCACGTGGGTGAGATTGAGCGCACCGCCGACGCCGCTGCCGGCGGAGTCGCTCTTGTAGTCGATGTCGCAATCATCGAAGACCGTGTCGAAGATGTTGATCACCGTACGATTGACCGAGCCGTCGCCGATCGGCGGCACGTTGGGGTTGTTTCCGAAGGTCCGATTGGTATCGCCCTGGGCGAACAGGCATCCCCCCTTGAGGGCGGTGTCGGTGACGCCCCCTAGGCCACGCACCAAGGAATCCCGGAGCGTAAAAACCGCTGACGGACGGTTGATGGCGCCGTTGTTGGTGGTGCTGTCGTTGGCATCGTTCGAGGTGATCTTGATGGTGCCGCCGAAGCCACCTACGTTGTCTGGGAAGAAGGTGAAGTTGTCCTCGAAGACGCTATCGTCCACTTCGATGATCGCCCGGTAGGACGACAGGGCACCGCCCAGCTGGGCACTGTTGGCGAGGAAACGGGAGTTGTAGATGCGCACCCGGGTCTGATTTTCGGCATGCACTGCTCCGCCCTCGGTCGGCGACGGGGTCGAAATGGCGGCATCCGGCTGCGCGTGGTTGGAATCGAAGGTGCAATTGGCGATGATCACTTCGCTACGTGGCACACTGTTGGGGTCGTTGAAAGTACCCAGAGCCCAGATGGCTCCCCCGGCAAATCCCGCCCGATTGCCGACGAAACGACTGTTGCTCACCCACAGGGTTGCATCGCTGACGTCGATGGCGCCGCCGGTGGACGAGGAACGATGCCCCGGTATGGCAGAGCTGTTGTCGAGAAACTGGGACCGGTGGACCCAGGCGACGGAGTCGGTGCCGAGACGTATCGCCGCCCCGCTGTTGCGCGCCAGATTCTGGTCGAAAATGGAATCACTGATGGTCACCCGAGAGGCGGAGAACAGTCCCAGCGCCCCACCGGCACCGTTGCCGCCGGACACGACATTGTTGAAAAAAGTACAGCCGCGAAAGGTGGCGAAGGCGTCGCTCATGGAGACTCCACCGACCGTACCGTCGGTGGCGGAGGAGCCGTTGCGAAAGGTCAGGTCTTCGAAGATGACATGACCCCGCAAGCTCGGATTGTCCACCAAGTAGCGCAGCACCGGTTGTGAGCCTCCACCGTCCAAAAATACAGTGGCGCCGGAGGCGGCGCGGATGGTGAACGAGACGCCGGGGTTGGTGATCAAGAAGCCACCGCTGGGGGCATTGAACGTACCGCTCCCCAACTCCAGGATATCCCCCTCCGAGGCGCCGCTGATGGCGCTCTGCAGAGTACCGCTGTTGCCACCGGGGATGGTGATAATGGCCGCCACGAGCTGTCCAGGGACCAGCAACGCCAGGACGAGGGCGAGCCAAAGGTACTTCATCGACACTTTAGGGGTCATCACAAGACGAGGGAATTTCATGGCGCATCTCCGGAGAAAAGAACTGAGGTGAACGGCGTCACGGGCCTGGGGGCCACTGCATATATTGAGAATGTAGCATATCTCGTGGCCGCTCCCCCCCGCCAGCCCGGGCCCCATGGCTCGGTGACTGAGATCGCAGCACGGGGTCGGGACTACTGAATGTAACCCAGGGAGCGCAGAGACTCCAAGGTCTCCTGATCCAGCACCACCTCGGTTTGCTGGCTTTCAAAGTCGACACCTTGGCTGCGAAACTGCTCCAGCTCGGCCTTGAGCTCGAGCACTAGCTTTCCTTGGAAAGAGGAGCGATCACGGGTTTCTTCGGGGTCCTTGATGAGGTGGAAGAGTCGTGCTCCGGAGTCCCCCTCGATCAGCTTCCAGGGCCCTCGGACGGCAGCCCACAGTTGCTGCGGCTCTTTGCCTTGGCGCACTTGATACCGCTGCCGATGGGCGAATAGGGTGCGTCGCCGGAGCTCCCGTTGCAGGGTCTTGGGCGGCTCTTCAGCGGTCAGCCAAGGCACCAGGGAACGCCCGTCGCGCCCCTCGGGGATGGGCAGCTGCAGCACATCGAGGACGGTCGGCAAGACATCGATCAACGATACATGGACATCGCGATCCCACGTGCCGATCCCCAGGTCAGGGGCGGAGAACAGCATCATGGTGTGTATCAGCTCGTCGTAGAGGCTGAAATGGTGGCCGATGAGGCCATGCTCGCCAAATTCCTCGCCGTGGTCCGATACCACCACCAGCAGGGTATTTTTGTGCCAAGACAGCTCTCGGTACAGAGACTCGAGGACACCGTCCAGATAGGAAATCTCCGAGTTGTAGGCCGCCACCACGGACGCCAACTCGGCATTTTTCTCCATGGCAGCGGTCTGCGGCGGCTCCTCGTACCACTGGGAGCGGGGCTCATAGGGCTCGTGCACATCGTCGAAATGGAGATAGAGGAAGGTGGGCGCGTCGGAGGAGGCTTTCTCCCGCCAGCGCTTGATCTGGGCCGCCAAGACCTCGGCGTCCCGGTCCTGCAGCTTACGAAAGCGGTCGAAACCGCGATCGAAGCCGATCTCCGGCCCGATGTTGATGTTCGAGGCCACGCCGAACGTCTGGTAGCCGGCGGCTTGCAGGAGCTCCGGCAGGGTGGCGAGGGCGTCGGGCAGGCGGTTGAGCTGCAGACGGGTGCCCACCAAGTCCTCCAACGCCTCGGCGCGCTGCTGGTGCGCCAAGAAACCCTCTGTGATGCCATGGCGGGTGGTATAGAGACCGGTGAACAGGGAGCTGGTGGCCGGCGCCGTCCATGACGAGGTCGAGTGGGCGTTGCGAAAGACGGTGCCGCTGCCGACCAAACGATCGAGAAAGGGCGCCGTCGTGCGGCCGTACCCAAAGGACGCCAGGTGATCGGGCCGGAAGGTGTCGAGGGTGATCAACACCACGTGCGGACGGCCGGATGCCGTCGACGCGTCGCCGGAGGTCGAAGTGCCGCCGCCACAAGCCGACAGGACACAGGCTGTGAATAAAACGGCCAACGCCGTCAGAGCTTTTTTCATCGTTGACTCGATCAGGTGGTTTCGATCCCCAGCCAGTCCCGCGGCGTCAGGTACTCTTGACGCAGCAACGCTTCGGGGGTCCCCGGCTCAGGATCTTGGCAATACTCCCAACCCACCAAGGGCGGCAACGAGGCCAGGATCGACTCGACGCGGCCGCTGGCCTGGAGGCCGAAGCGGGTGCCGCGGTCGTAGAGCAGGTTGAACTCGACGTAGCGCCCACGGCGCAGCAGTTGAAACTGTCGCTGCCGCTCGCCCCAGGGGTGATGCTTACGGCGCTCGACAATGGGCAGGTAAGCGGGCAGGAAATGATCTCCGACGCTGCGCAGGAAGGCAAAGCAGGTGGCGAAATCGGGTTCCCTCAGGTCGTCGAAGAAGAGCCCCCCGATGCCCCGCGCTTCGTCACGGTGGGGTAAGTAGAAATATTCGTCGCATTGTTTCTTGTAACGCCGATAGGCTCCGTCACCAAGGGGCAGGCAAGCCGCCTGGGCTTGGCGGTGCCAGTGGACGGCATCTTCTTCGAAGCCATAGTAGGGCGTCAGGTCGAAGCCGCCGCCGAACCACCACTCGATGGCCTCGCCGTCGCGGTGGGTCAAGAAGCAGCGGATGTTGGCGTGGGTGGTGGGCACATAGGGGTTCAGCGGATGGACGATCAACGATACCGACACCGCTTCGAAGCAAGCACCGGCCAATTCCGGTCGGCGTTCGGAGGCTGCGCCGGGCAAGCGCTCGCCGGAGGTGTGGGAAAAATTGACCGCCGCCTTCTCGATCACCTGGTCACCGCGCAAGATGCGTGGCCTGGCCAATCCGCCCCGTTCCCCCGCATGCACCTGGCGGCTGAAACGGCACCCGCCGTCGGCATCTTCCAAGCCTTGGCAGATGGAATCCTGCAACTTCATCAGATACTGACGTACCGGGCTGATATCGATCTCTTGCATGGTCTACAATCCCCATCGCATCTCGCTCGCGGCGAGGTTTCACCATCGGCCCCTCGCTCCGCCGATTGTAGCTGAGCGGTTGGCCTACGTCAGCAAACATCGCCCGTCCGAAGTCTCTCCGCACCAGCGCCCGGCAGCATTTCCGCACGGCGCTTGATTCCCGCATCGCTTCAGGATAAAAACCCGGTTACATCATGCGCAACCTCTGGCAATATCGCGATCTCATTCGAACCCTCGTCGAGCGGGACTTGAAAGTCCGCTACCGGCGCTCCGTCATCGGCTTCCTGTGGTCGATGCTGCAACCCTTGATGCTGATGATGGTCTTCTACTTCGTCTTCAGCCATCTCTTCAACCTCAAGGGCTACAACATCATCAACTACGCCATCTTCGCCTTGGCGGGCATTCTCTTCTGGAACTACTTTCAGCAGAGCATCATCGCCTCGATGAACAGCCTCAAGTCCAACGCCCACATCCTGCAGAAGCTACCGGTGCCGATGGCGGTGTTTCCCATCGCCACCACGATCTCCGGTTTGGTGAATCTGCTGCTGGCGCTGGTGCCGATGGCCGCCATCCTGTTGGTGACCGGCCATCCGATCGGGCCCCAGCTGGCGTTTCTGCCGGTGTCTATCCTCATCGTCACGCTCTTCACCTTGGGGGCGGGCTTGCTGCTGGCGCCCTTGGCGGTCTTCTTCAGCGATGTGGTGGAGCTGATCACCGTCCTGCTGACCCTGATGTTCTACATGACGCCGATCATCTACCCGAAGGAGATGCTGGCCGGGCAGTCGTTCTATTGGGTGATCCGCTTCAATCCCATCCGCTCGGTGCTGGAAGTCTTCCGCGATCCCATCCACCTGAGCAAGATCCCACCGTTGAGCCATCTCTCGGTGTCGATCGGAATCGCCATCATCGCCGTGGCCCTTGGATCCTATGCCTTCCACAAAACCAGCGACCGCATCCCCTTCTACTTCTGAGACCGCTCCAGAGACTGGTGCCATGACCGAGCGCGACCCATCGCAAGCGATCATCGAGATCGAAAACATGTCCCTTTGCTATCGCTTGGCTCGCCAACGGCTGGGTTCGCTGAAGGAATACTTCATTCATTGGGTCCGGGGCTCCCTCACCTACCACGATCTGTGGGCCCTCAAGGACGTGAGCTTGAGCATCGGCCCCGGTGAGGTGGTGGGCGTTGTGGGGCGCAACGGCGCCGGCAAGAGCACCTTGGCCAAGGTGGTCACCGGAGTGCTCAAACCCACCAAGGGAAGTGTCGTGGTGCGTGGCCGCATCTCCCCCATCCTCGAGCTCGGCACCGGTTTCGACTACGAGCTCACCGGCCACGAGAACATTTTCCTCAACGCCATGCTCTTGGGCCGCAAGCGCAAGGAAATTGGTCCCAAGGTCGAGGAGATCATCGAGTTCAGTGGCTTAGAAAAGTTCATCCACTCGCCGGTGCGCTCCTACTCCACCGGCATGTTGGCCCGCTTGGGTTTCGCCATCGCCACCGCCTGGGTGCCCGACGTGCTCATTCTCGACGAAGTCCTGGCGGTGGGTGACGCCCGCTTCCTGGTGCGCTGCCACCATCGCTTGCGGGATTTTCGCAAAGCCGGGACGACCATCCTCCTGGTCTCCCACTCCCCCGCCGAGGTGGTCAAGCACTGCACCCGCTGCCTGTGGATCGACGACGGTATCCTGAGGGCCGACGGCAACCCACGGGACATCCTGGGGCACTACGTGGACGATGTGGAGGAGGATGTCGGCCCCGACGAGGTGATCCGTAGGGAGTAGGCCCACTGGGTGAGGTTCCGATCCCCCCCTTTGGCTTGTAATGATTCAGCGGGAGACAAACTTTTCTTGACTCTTTTCAGCTGAGAATGACGCTTATCAGAAACGCGCTGGCGTGCATGGGCACTCTCCCATCTGAGTGGAAAAAGTGGCATTATCCGTTCTAGACGCGGGAAGATTCGCGGCGTCCGCTCACTAGAGATTCGTTCGGCGAGGTAGTCTGCCGCGGCTGCAGAACCACCTTTGCGAAGCTCGGATAGCTGAAGAAAGCCGTCCTCAAGAATGCTGTAGCTGTTTCCAGGTGGCGTCTGACGCTAAGACACCTCTGCCGCGCCCCAAGACCCGACGATAGAGCCCCTCCAGCTGTTCGGCGATGGTCGCTTGGTCGTGGTGCCGTTGCAGGTGGCGGCGGGCCGCTTCCACCATCTGTTGTCGTCGCTCGGGTATCGCCAACGCCGCGACGGCTTGACCGAAGGTCTCGGCGTCGTCGGAGATGAACAGCTGTTGGCCGTTTGTCGCTTCTAAGCCGCGGGCCGCCACGCCGGTGGCGATCACCGGGATGCCGCGGGCCCAGGCTTCGAGGATCTTCATGCGAATCCCCGAGGCCACGTTCAGGGGCACCACCAGGATGCTGCCGGGGGCAAAGGCTTGTCGGCTGTCCTGCGGTGAGGGCAAAATCTCCACCCCTGGGGTCGGGGCCGACCTCGGCGTTGCTGCCAGGGCACCAAAGACATGCAGCCGGCCGGCTGGCCAAGCCTGCCGCAAATGCGGCCACACCGACTCGACAAACCACTGGGCGCCGTCGCGGTTGGGACGCCACCCACGGCTTCCCAAGAGCACCAGGGCCGGCTCACCGGCCAGCGGCGATTCGGCCTGTGGCAGAGAATGCACGAAGGGTGCGTTGACGGTATGCAGACGATCCGCTCGGCCACTGAGCTCGGCCAGGCGGTCCGCATCGTAGCGGGTCAGGGCTAGCGTGGCGTCCGCCGAGACCACGGCGGCGGCCTCGAAACGGGCCAAACGGCGGGCTTCGAGCCCCGCATAGGCCCCCAGGGGACCACCGACGGAGCGGGCGATGGCGGCCCACAAATCGCTCTCGACGTTCTGAGCCCGCCACAGGGCCGGAACAACGCCCCGCGGGATACCTTGCAACGCCCCCCAGGCTTGCACTTGCTCCGCTTGTAATAGATCGAAGTTGCCGTGCTTCAACAGGTCCGCCAGGCGGCGGCGTAGCGCCCTCGGGCGATGTCGGACGATGGTCCACGGCAAGCTCCGCAACTGCCCCACCAAGCCATGCCAAAGCTTCGGTGGACGGCGCAGCGGCACGCTCACCAGCCGGCAAGCGGGCTGGAGCGCCGACGGTGGCGAGGGCGGTGGCTTGGATCCCTCGTAGGGAGCCACCAGCGTCACCCGATGGCCCCGGGCGCATAATCCCTCCAGAGTGTTGGCCATCAGCAGGCGTCCACCGTCGACGGCGGGCCAAGGTGCCTTGGTGGCGAGCCAGAGGATGCTCAAGGGTTTCTGCTGAGAAATCGAAGTCTTCAAGGGAAGCAGCTGCTCCGATGGCGGGCGATGGTTTGGGCTGTCTGCCGATTGGCTGTCTCCAGCTTGGCTGTCGTCGAGCGGTGATCCTATCCCAGGGTCACCGCCCGGGGGCCTCACGGGGAGCTCTCCCGGGTCCCGTGAAGAGAATCCGTCCCCTTGCAGCCTCTTTATATCCTGCCCCTGGCCCCTCCTGCCCCATCCCGGCATCCCTCGACATGCAGTATCGTAGAAGGTAGGCACACCTTTCCATGGAGCCAATTGCATGCATCGCATTGTCGTTTCCGAACCGCCGCCTCTCGCCACCCAATTCCCTCGGCCATCGGCTCGCACCCGGCGGTTGCCGGCCCTCCGGGGGTCGACGTGCCTCGCCATGGCATTTGTCGCGGCCCTGGGTCTGACGATGATCGGCCTGGCGCCCAGCCCAGCGATCGCCCAAGACGGCGACGCCACCTCCGAGACGGAGGACCGCCAATTTTTCGATCAGGTCTCCGTTTCCCTGCACACGGTGGTCACCCGCGTCACCGACCGCCGTGGGGAACCGGTGCTCCACCTCGGCCCCGAGGATCTGGTGGCCGAGGTGGGCGGCGTCGAGGTCCCGATCTATGCCGTCGACTGGTACACCGGCACGTCCGATAGCCCGGTGATTCATGACCGAGCGGTCGACGATGAGCTGCCCGAGAACCTACAAAACTGGCGTCAAACCCTCTCCCCGGAGATGGCGCAACAGATCGTCGAAGCCACCGACCGTTTGGTGGTGATTTTCATCCAGGTGGGCCATCACCAGGTGGTGACCCTCGATGAGTCTTACATTTCCGGGCACCTCAAGCTGCTGCCCCACCTGCGCAAGATGTTGGACGAGCTCGATCCCGAAGACCGCGTCGCCGTCGTCTCCTATGACTCGCGGCTCAAGCTGTGGCTCGACTTCACCCTCGACCGCGAGGCCGTCAACACCGCCATCTACGACGGTATCGGATTCGGCCAACCGGTGCCGCGTCGCAACCACCGTCTATCGCTGCTCGATGTGCTGGACGAAGGTGCCATGCGCCGGGCGACGACACCGGAGCTGGCCCTGCTGGCCACGGCCCGCGGCCTCGCCAAGCTACCGGGGATCAAAGACATGATCTTCGTCGGCTGGGGCCTGGGACGCTACACCCATGGGCTCGGCGTTTTGATGCCTGAGGACTTCTCCACCGCCGTCAGCGTGTTGGGACGCTCCCAGACCACCGTCTCGGTGCTCGATGTGACCCAGATGGAGAGTCATGCCCTAGCCTCCGGGCTGCAGAGCGTCGCCGCCGCCACCGGTGGCACCTATGCCAGCACCTACGAAGCGGTGGGACGCAAGGTGAGCCAGTTGGGGCGCACCTTGCGCGGTTATTACATCGTCAGCCTGGACCGCAAGGCATTGCCCGCCGACGGCGGCAAGCTGGTGCTGTCGATCCCGCGGCGGGACACCTCGGTGCTGCACAGCGCCGTGGTCTTTCCGAAACGGCGTGATCGAGGCCGCTAGCCCTAGAGTTTCCGGGCCAGAAGCTTCGAGACAGCTCTACTTCTCGCCACGCAAGAGTTTCAGGAGACCTCCCCAGGCGCGCCGTATAAAACCCGGATTCTTTTCCCTTTCCTCAGCTCTAGCAGCCTGAACCCGCTTGTAGTCTCCACATTCCCCCTGCATGCACTCGTTGAGTCCTCCGGGGTGCTCCTGTCCCTTGTGAATATTGTACAGTCCCGAACGAAACGCCCGGTTGTACTGCTCCTCGGAAACAAAGAGGTCCGTTCCGGGACGTAGGATCAGCTCCCCACCGATCTCGACATTCCTCAAAAACTTGGTTCCTTTGACGGTCAACTTCCGAGTCGCCGTATCGAAACCCAGTTGCGCGGGTCCCGCCTTGATGAACAGAACCCCGCCTTCTTCACCCAGTGACTTTCTCTGGATGATCGAGCCCTTGGCACCGAAGGAGGCCTTGAGCTTCACCGCCGCCCTAAACTTGATGCCTTCATCGGTTGCTGAGATGGAGACGTAGAAATTGCCCAAGTTGACGGTGACCTTACCTCCGTATTCTTCGAGATCGATGGTGGTGCTCTTGGATTGTTGCCCGTCGGGGTCGACGAGGTTCACCGGATTGGCCCGGGCATACTGATAAAGATTGACCGTCGACGGCAGGTAAGGATCAAAGTCCCGGGCCGGGTCCGGCCGGTTGAATCTGGCGGCGTCGGCGTCGTAGTAGCGGGCCCGCATGTAGGTGAGGCCGGTGGCGCCGTCGTCCTCGTGGCCGGTGAAGCCATAGACCCCGTCGTGGTCCTTGGCGCCGCCGACGGAAAGGTCGTGCCCGTAGGGCGAATATTCGTGCACCGTCTCTTTGTTGCCGTCCCAAGCGAACACCGGATTGCCCATGCGGTCGGTGAAATGCTGCTGACCCTGCACCGACCCATCGGGCATATGGGTCGCCGTGTGGATCCGTTGGCCGTTCAAGGTCACATGCTCCCGATGTCGCAGGGTGAGGCCGTCGCGCCCCCGCACATCTTCGGCGACGACCTCACCGCCAGCGTCACGGTAGGCGTAGGTGACTTGATCCGGCTCCAAGACCCGGGCCCGCAGGCCGCTCGCATCGTAGAGGTAATGGGCCACCCAGATGGCGGAATCTCTCTCCCGGACTAGACGCAGTCGGCTCATCTCATCGTATTCATAGCGGTACTGATCGTCTTCGATCAGGCGACCGCGCAAATCGTAGATCCAGCCATCGCGGTGGTTGCCTGAGCTGAACTGGACCTGACCTCCATTGGCCAGTGGATTCACCCCCAGACCACCGGAGCGCGCGTTGAGGTTGCCGTTGTCATCGTAGCCATAGGACAATATCTGAGCGCCCCAATGGAACACCTCGAGCTGCCCCTTGGTGGTGTAGTCGAAGGCCACCGGCACGACGCCCACCGAGCGATCGGAACGGCGGTAACCGAGGACAAACCCCCGTTCGTCATAGATGAAGGTATCGGCCAAGTAGTCGGGCGAGGCCCCCTGGGCGGTGGCTTGCAAGGACCACCTGGTGGGCCGTCCCAGACCGTCATAGCCGTGCTCGGCCAAACGATGGGGCGAGGTCCCCAAGCCGTCGTAAACATACTCTTCGGCCTTACCGTGGGTGCCGAAGACCATGTCGCGGACCAGGGTTTGACCCTGCAAGCTCGCCCCCCGCTCCACCCCTTGATAATTGTGCTCGTAGGAACGGGATTGGCCGAAGGGGGACTCCAGGCTCGAACGGTTGCCGTAACCGTCGAAGGTTCTGTGGCTGGTGGGCTGCGCCTCGAGGGCGCCGGCCAGCAGGAGCGCTGAGCCGATCACGAAAGCGAATCGATCGATGTTTCTCATGGGAACCTCTTGTAGCTCGAAGGTCATCTTTGATTTCTGATCTGAAGACCGGCCTTGCTTTGCGGCCGCAAGTCGTGTGTCGATGCAGTAAGGGGGAGACCCGCCCGACGACGGGCCTCCCGCAGCCAACTGTCAGGGGACGGCTACTCGCCGCCCTCGTCGATCAGCTCGTCGCAATCGTTGTCGAGCCCGTCATCGGGGAATTCGACCAACGTCGACATGTGCTCATCGCTGATCCACCCCGCCGCCGAAGCCTCCGGCGGATGCCAGCGGTTCGGTGGTGCCGCTCCTCCCCCACACACGGCCTTCAGGCAGTAGGGTGAAAGCGGATCACCAAAAGCGTCCTCGACGTAGCTCGGCCAGTCGCCGACGGTCAGCCAGACCGGCGATTGGGTGACCTCATAATCGCCGTCCCAGGCACCAAAACCCCGGCAGAAGTGCTCCTCACCGTCGATCAGCACCGTCTCGGCACAGGGACGGTCACAGGCCCCACCGGCCACCGGGGGCGGCTGGCTATTGCCTTCCACTTCCACCTCGGCGGTGAACGACCCCAGGCCGCTGCCGAAGGTGACGTGGAATTGGTAGAGGGTCGTGGCGCTCGGGCTGACGGTCAGCTGGCCGGCCGACGGCTGCTCTCCGTAGCCCACCAGGAAGAGGTAGACACTGTCGGGAAAATCCCAGTGCAAGGTGGTGGTTTGACCTGCCTGGATAGCCGATGGTTGGGCCCAAAACGAAGGCACGCTCTGGGTGCATTGATGGGTCAGTCGACGCCCCTCACCGGGTGCGCTCTCGAGCCGCGACACCTCATCCCTAGCGGCCACCAGGTAGTAGTAAGTCCCCCCAGGGACGATGCTGTCATCGAAGAAGGTGGTTCCTTCCACACCTTCGGCCACCAGGTACAGGGGGTCCGTGCCGGTGAATGGTGTCGAGCTGCGATACACCGTGTAGCTGATGTCTCCACCGCAGTGGGCTGTTCCCGGCAACCAGTCGAGCCGCGCCCGGCAATCGCTGCCGGCGATCGGATCGGCGGTCAAGCCGTCGAAGCTGGGAAACGGTTGGCTGCAGTTGAGAGCGCTGCAGGTGCCGCCTTCGCAGGCACCGATGGGTGGCTCACCCTCGAAGTCGCCGCTGAAGGTCACCTCGATGGGATCGCGCACTTGCCCCGGCAAGACGATACCGGTGCTGTCCTCGACAATCTCCATACGAAAGCTCGCCTGGCGGGTGTAGCACCGCTTTTCACCCTCGACATAGTCCCACCAGCCGGAGCGCATGAAGACCGCTGGCTGGGGACCGTTCTTCGACGAGCCGAAGAGCAAGTCATCGAGGCGGCATTTTGGGTCGTCATCCACCGACTCGGCGGTGGCGTAGATGCGCACCGAGTAAAGGCTCTGGGCCGCACAGTTGGTATTCCAGCGAATCGTCGGCAAGGTGTCGGTGGCCTGCTGGCCGGGAAGGGCCGGTTGATCGACGCTGAAGTCGAGGATCTCGCAGGGATCGTTGGGTCCCGGCAAGGTGCCTTGACTCTGGTCGTTGAAGTTGACCACCAACAAACCGCCACTCTCCGGAGTGCGCTGCTGCGAACCGTCGATGCCGGTCGCCTCCAAGGCGACATAGGACTTGAGCAGGGCTTGACCGTAGGTGCCGTTGCCCCCTGGCTCACCCACGCAATCCCAGTGCTGGTTGTGGTTGTTGCCCAGATCGTAGTCGTAGCCATCGACCATGAACGACAGGGCGCTGGGCCCATCCGGTTGGACGCTCCACACATTGCCGTTCAGACGGCAGCTCTCCGGCTGTAGGTAGGGATCACTCCACACCTTCAGCTCGACCGTTTCGCAGTCGCCCGAGGTGCCCCAGGTGGCCAGCGGCTGATGACCAAAGAACCCGTTGGTGGTCGCCAGGTAGTCGATGGTGCAGGGCCCGGGTCCCGGTGTTCCGGTGGGCGGCAAAGTGTAGGTGGCCCGCAGGGTCTTCATGATGGCGGTTTGGGGCTCGACGAAGAACCCGCTCACCGGATCACGGAGATTGATCTTGAAATCGAACTCCACCCGATCGTTGCCGGTGGCCAGCATGTCGGCCACCGGATCACAGGCGGCCCCGCCGATGCCCGTATAGCCGTCGATCATGAAGCGAGCATCGCGCACTCCGTAGTGCTCGGTCTGCCAGAGATCATTGCGCACCAGGCAATTCAAGTCGCTGGGATGTCCCACCGCCGTACGGGTCAGCTCGACCTCATAACCCTCACAATTGCGCGCCTCCCAGGCGACGATGGGGACGACGCCCGGCGCCGAGCTTTCGGTGAACAGACGGGTATAGCAACCGGTGGGGAAACCACCGACCGGCTCCACATAGCCAAGCACCGGCGTGGTCTCGAAGACCTCTCCGGTGGCCGGGTTTTTTGTCCACACCCGGAACCAGGCCCGCTCGACGGGCCCACAGCTCTGACCGCTCAGACCGACATAGCCATCGAGCATAAAGGACGCTGACACCTGACCGCCCAGGCCGGTCGCCAGCACCCCCGGATCTAGGCAAAGGTCGGCCCCCGGCAGGGACGCATCGACTTCGGCCTCGGCCAGCACTTTCACCTCGTATCCTTCACAGGACTCCGTTTCCCAGCGGATCACCGGCGCAGTGCCGTTGAGACCGTCGATCACGTTGACATTGCGGACATCGCAGATGTCGCCGCTCAGCACCCGTCCCGTCATCGGACCGACGGCGTGGACTTCCTCGCCGTCTGCATCGACCACCGAGCCATGGAAGGTCGCCTGCGGCAAGCCGGGACAGTCCGGGTTGTTGTAGTCCTCGGGAAAGGTCGGCTCTCCTTCTTCCATGTCATAACCGGTGACCATGAACAGCGCCCGACGGGGCCCGTTCTTGTCGGCCGAGAACAAGACATTTTCAAAGGTGCAGGCAGCCGATGCATCGACGGTCGAAGACCGTATCTCCACATTCAGGGGTCCATCCTCCGGGCAATTGACCGTCGTCCACTCGACCAAGGCCCCTTCGTTGATGCCGTCGCGCACCCGGAAATGGCCGAAGTGACAGCTATCCGGGCCGACCGGTTCATTGAGAACCTGCCAGGCCGAGGCCAAGGTGGGCTCGCTACCCCGCCAGCCGTAGACCCGCCAGCGATAGTTGACCGCGGGATCGAGCAGGAAATCCCCGTCGGCGTCGAGATCGTCTAGAAAGGCCTGCCCCGCCGTCGGGTTCGGCAGCCCGGCAATGGCCTGCTCGATGACGTTGCGGGTCAAAACCACCCCTTCCTCCGTTGTTTGGAAGATCAGCGGTGGCGTCGGCGGCGCTCCGGGAGGCGGCGCCCCCAAACGTTGGAAGATCACCTCGAAGTGGTCCACCGAGACGGTGGATTGCCAGCTCAGGTCGAGACTGTCACCGAAGAGCCAATATTTCGACGGTTGCAGCTCGACCGGTGATCGGCCAGCCTGTGGCATGTCGACCGAGGTGGCCAAGGGTCGTTGCAGCACATCAAAGTCATCCTGCTCGGTGGTCACCGCCAGTCCCTCCGCCGTTGAGGTGGAGGTCAGGAGCTGGTTGTTGGCGTCGCTGTAGAAATTGCTGAGCGTCTCCTGGCGGAGCCCACCGGGCGAGACCTCCTCCCGGCGGCTCAAACGATCGAGGGCATCGTAGTGGGACACCGTGGTCGAGCCGTCCGTGTGTTGGGTGCGGACCAGCCGCCCCAAGGCATCGTAAGCATGCAGCACCGGCGGCACGCCGAGGCTCGAGTCCGGCTCAAAAGTATTCACCTCCACCAGGCAGAACATCTCCGGGTGACACTCGAGGATCTTGCGACCGAACCAATCGGTTGCTTCCAAACGTGGCTCACCGGCGGCGGCTTGGATCAAGGTTCGCTGCAGACCTTCGACAAAGCGATAGGCGAAGGAGGTCTGGTGAATATCCGATCCCTGGTGGGTCGCAGCCCGCAACATGCGGCCGAAAAAGTCGCTCTCCGTCTCGCGGACGGTGGTCGATGTCTCATCGCTGTTCGATCGGGTTTCGATTTGCCGCTGCAAACCACCGGAGGGGGCCGAGAAATCGATATCGATCTTCTCCAGCCACTGGCCTTGTGCATCCAAGGTCCGTACCGACCGACGACGGCCAAAGACATCGTAGGTATAGGAGCGCACCGCCCCGCTGGCATTGGTCTCGGAAGCCACAAGCCCCAGCGGATCGTAGTGCGTACGGGTGATGCCCACGGTCGAGGCATCGATGGCTAGACGTTTCTCGATGACCCGGCCCCAAGGATCGGATACCTCGACGATCAGATCCCGGCCTCCTAGGCGCTCCGTCTTGGTCGATATCTCGCCGGGCTGGCTGTGGATGACCTCACGGGGCAGCTGACCGCTGCCGGGCACCTCCGTCCGCACCAGGCGGCGGTCTGCATCGTATTCGTAGGTCATAGTGACACCGTCCTTGGTTTGCTCGATCGGTTTGCCGTCCGGCCTTATCAGGCGCTCGATGGGTGGGCCCAAGGGCGGTTGCACCAAGGTTGCAGTAGCAAAATCGTAGCTCTCGAAGGTGGTCGTCTGATCCGTCGAGGGCACATCCCCGAGACGGGTTTCGCTGGCCAACATGCCCCGCCACGGGTGGCCCGGGCTGTAGTATTCGAAATCTGTCGTTGCGGCGTCCGTTGGAGAAAAGTAGTATTTGCGCTGCAACAACAGGGGATGGCGGCCGTCCTCGTAGGCATACTCCTCGAGACCCACCCGCGACGGGACGCCCGACTCGACAATGCTCTGGCCGGTGAGGGTCGGCAAGGTCAGAACGTGGGGCTGGTCGGCGATGGAAGTGTCTAGCCCATGGGGCCCCACGACGCGGCTTTCGTACTCGAAGTCCTGCTGTAAGACCTGCAGCGGCTGATCGATGCGCGACTGGATGATCTTGGTGGGGCGATCGTAGGACGGTCCCGCCAGGGTGTTCTTGACGACGTGGTACTCGAATTGGGTGTCCCAGTACTGGTCGTCCTTCTTGACGATGTAGCGGTGGACCACGGGAATGCGATTCAAGACATCGGCCTTGGGATTCTGAATATGCCCACTGGATAAGAGGTTGTAGCGACGGTAGCTCCACTCCTCTCGATGGTGTGAGCCACCCGCATTGAAGGTGAAATTTCCGTTCAGCGGCCGAAAAGCTCCACTCGCCGGACCGCCGTATGCCTCTAGGCGTCGCCAAGGGCGACCCGCCAAGTGAGCGTAGAAATTGGGAAAAGGGGTCGGCTCGCAGAAGGCGCGGGGGGTGGCGTCGGGGACCCCGACCATGTTGGCCGAAGCTTGGTAGTACTGGGTCAAGCGCTCATAGGGCACTTCCGACTCCGTCGACTTCATGCTCACGACCCACGACGTGTTGTAATCACCGTAGGCGCTGTATTCCCAGCCCTGCTTGTAGTCGTACTCGTAGGTCTCGCCGCCATAGGAGAGACGCTCCACGCGGGTTCGATAGGCCGGCGTCATCTCGACCGTGGTGCCGACTTGGCCCGGCACCCAGGTGTACGGACAGAGGAACTGGATCACTTCCTTGTATTCCAACTCCACGACACCCAAGGATGGCAGCTCGACCCTGCGGAGATGCACCTTCGGACCCTCTTGGGTGTTCTGGGGCCCATAGCGGAAGACGGTGCGGTGACCTACGGGAGTGACCTGCGCCCGCAACTCGGTGACCACCTGACCGCTGACATGCTGGGCCTCCTCATACTCGAAGAACATCAGATCCTGGTCAGCATGGCCGGGTGCTTCGAGAGTGACATGATCGAGCACCGTCCACCCGGTGGTCGGGCGCTGTTCATAGTGCAGCCGCAGAGTGCGGCCCCAGTCGTCGGAAACGGTTTGTAGGAGAGGTGTGTCCCCAGCGCAGGCGCCAAGGCTCTTGGCCTCTTCTGAGCCACCGGAGCCGACCGTGGGGAAAAAACCTTCGACATCACAGTAGGTCAAGGTCAGCTTTCTGCCGTTGGCCTGCTCGATCTCGACCGGGTAGAAGAATCCCATGCCTATGGGTGAAACGGACCTGGCGCGGAAGGTCGTGCGGCTGCCGTCGCGATCGAGCAGCACAAAGGTATCGCTGGCCAACTGCATGTTCTGTGGATCGAAGAGACGCTCGAGGCGGCGCAGCCTGGAATCTAAGAAGTGAACGTTGTACCAGGTATCGCCGCTGGGAATTTGCTGGAAGAAGAGGTCGATCTTGAGCTCGTTCTCGGCTCCGTTGGGCTCGCGAAACAACACCCGATCGTATTCGGTGGGCCGATCCGACTCGAAGATCTGAAGATGCGTCGGCTCGTGACCCGAGGGGCTGAGGACCCCATAACCTACGTACCAACCGGCGCCGAGAGATCGCGCCCCCATGACCGTGTCCCCCGGCAGTGGAAAGACATCCGCCAGGGTGCGTTCCTGATTGGAATAGTGGATGGGAACGGACAATCCGTCGACACCGACCGTCAGATCGATGCTGACGCTACCGGAGTATTCGTTGTAGGACACCAGCGGCACTTGATCGATCATGCCGATGCTATTGGAGCGCGATTCGATGGGGCGGATCGGCTCGTATTCGTTCTGCTGGCCCAGGGCGGGCGCGATCGACACAAAGGCCGAGACGATGAGGGCGAAGGAGCGCCAGAGCAGGACACCGGGGTCCAAGCCACGGCGATGGGACAGTTCTCTTCTCATTTTAAAAAACCTTTTTGAGCATGTGAATCCACGGCGAAGCATCCTGCTTCGCAGAACAGAAGAACAGCAACCAACGTGTGCGGTCGATGGCTTCCCTGGGCTCAACGGCCCATCGCTCGGATGTGCGGCAAGGCCAGGGAAGCTAGAGGCTCATCCCCGAGGCGGGGATGGCAGCGGCGGCATCAGGGGGAGATGCAGGGATTGGACAGAACCACCGAGTCCTGACTCGAGACCATCTTGTTGACCACGCTGACGGTGACCTGCTTGGACCACGTGATGACCGACACCGACGCGTAGTTGGGATCGTCGTGGGGTCCGGAAATCGGTGTCACACCGGAGCTCCAGCTGAAGGTGCCACCATTGGCGATGGTGGCGCTGAGGTCATAGATCGCTTGGTTGCCGGAGCATTCGACGAAGCTGGAGGACAGCACGACGCCGCTGGAAGCGGCTTCGACTTCGCCAACGAGCTGAAAAGTTGCAAAAAACGCCAAACACAGTAGGGAAATGATTGCGGTAGTCTTCATCACTGGATTCCTTTCACAGGTGCGGGCGCCCCACAGCCATCGATTCGACGACCTCTGACGCAGCCTGCCGTTATCGAGGTGGAGGAGCGCTCGACTCCCGAGCGCCTTCTCTCCCCCCTTACTCCGACATGCGGAATCCATCAAAAAACGGGACCAGGTAGCGTTCAGTTTTGCAACTGCTCTTCGTAGAGACGCACCTGCTCGGGCCTCTCCATGGCGCCGTAGAGCTCGACGAGCCATGCCAGCACTTGGCGCTGGCGGGAAGGGTTGTCGCTGGGGGCGACACGGAGAAACTCCAGAGCTTGCAGGAGGTGTTGCTCCGCCTCGTCGAGCCGGCCCTGCATTTTCAGAGAACGGCCGAGATCGGCCAGGGCCATGGCGATACGCCAATGCCCATCGATGTGCGAGCGATGTAGCTCTTCCAAGGCCTGGCGCAGAATGATCTCGGCTTCACCGCCCCGCTGCCGCTCGAGCAGGAGATCTGCCAAAGCCAGGCTCGGATAGGCGATGGCGCGGTGCCCCGCCGGCAGATTCTGAGCGATGGAGGCGGCCAGCTCGAAGAGCCCTTGGGCCCTGGCCAGTTGGCCCTGGCGTCGATACAGCTGACCCAGGGTGAGATAGGTCTGCCCCACCAAGGGATGACGTTCCCCCAACGCCTGGCGACGGATGTCCAGGGACTCCAAAAACAGCGCCTCGGCCTCCTCGAAACGTCTCAGCTCGCTCAACAACACCGCCAGATTACTGGCCATGGTCGCCACCTCGAGATCCTGCTGCGAAAGCCCGCGCACGATCTCGATGGCTTGGCGCTGCAGAACCACCGCCTCTTCCTTCCTACCCTGATGACTGATCGTCAAGGCCAGGCTGTTCTTGGAGTCGGCGACGGACCAATGGTTGGCGCCATGGATCTCGAGCTTTAATTGGACAACCTGGCGGTACAGGGACTCCGCCACGGCATAGTGACCGAGCAAGTGCTCCAAACGGGCCAGGTCCCCTCGGCTCTCAGCCACCTTGGGATGACGATCGCCGTAGTGCTGCCGGCGAGCTGCCAGGGAGTGACGAAGCATCTGGCGGGAGGCGTCCCATTGACCTTCCTCTTGCAGCAACACGCCATAATTGCGCTGCACTTGCGCCAATCCGGGGACATCCGCGCCCAGCTGCCGTTGCCGCAGATCGAGGGCTTGTCGGTAGAGATCCCGCGAGGCTTCGAAGCGGTACAGCCGTTGTTCCAGCATGGCCAGGGATTCCAAGGCTCGGACGTAGGTTGGCAGGTCGTCAAGGTTTCGTCCGAGATCGACGGCCCGCTGTAACATGGTCTCCGCTTCCTCCACCTGACCGGCGGCGGCCTTGACCGCGCCGAGGTGGGTCAAGCTCTCGACGACCTCGGCGGGCGTCGTCTCTCGGCGCGCCAAACGCAGCTCGAGGCCCCGTCGTAGAAGGTCTTGAGCCGGCTCCAGGAGGCCGATCTGAGAGTAGATTTGCCCCATGGCATCGAGCATCATGCCCTGGACCTCCGGATCCCCCTGGAGTCCGTGGGCAATGCGCTGGGCACCGGAATCGAGCAATTCACGGGCCGTCACCGCTTGGCCGACCGAGGCATTGGGATCGCTCACCGAAAAGGTTTCGATGAGAAACGCCACCAGCTGCTCCGCCTTCTTCTTCTCCCGTTCCGTGCGGTCGACCTGGGCGATGAGAGTGGAAATGAAGACACTGATCAAAAGGATCATCAATAGGCCGGACAAGCCACCCACCAGGGCGGGGGCCCGGTGGCGACGCAAGAATTTCCGCAGCCGGTAACCGACGCCGGGAGGGCCGGCAACGATGGGTCGATCCTGCAAATATCGGGTCAGATCCTCGGCCAGCTCGTTGGCCGTCGCATAACGCAGCTCCGATTTCTTGCGCAGCGCCTTTGCGGTGATGGTGTCGAGGTCGCCTTGCAGGGACCGGCGTAACCCTTCCGGCGAGGCCCCTCGAGAGGACGCGATGTCCCTTGGGCTCAGCCCGTCGCTGTCGGCCTCGGGCTCGGACCTGCGGGCCGTCACCCGGCGACTAGGTTTCGCTAGATCCTCCTCGTCGACCCGGCGCAAGACATCGTAGGGCGTTGAGCTGCCGGCGAAGGGCGAGACACCGCAAAGTAGCTCGTAGAGCACCAATCCCAAACAATAGACATCGCTGGCGGTGGTGATCGGCTGACCCAGGATCTGCTCCGGGCTGGCGTGCGACAGGGTCAGAATGCGCTGATGCTCTTCCGTCGCCTCAAGACCCGCGTCGGTGGCCGGCGATTCGAGCAGCTTGGCGATCCCAAAGTCGAGCAACTTGGGCTCTCCATCGGTGTCGACCAAGATGTTGCTCGGTTTGAGATCTCGGTGCACCACCAGGTTGCGATGGGCGTATTGCACCGCTGCGCACACCTTGATCAGCAGCCCCAAGCGTTGCTTCAAGGGCAGCCGATGGCGATCGCAATAGGTGGTGATGGGCAAACCATCGACGTACTCCATGACCAGATAGGGCTGGCCATCGTCCGTCGAACCGCCATCGTAGAGGCGGGCGATATTGGGATGCTCGAGGCCGGCGAGAATCTGCCGCTCGCGGTGAAAGCGCCAGATATCCCGCGCCGCCATTCCGCGTCCCCGCACGACTTTGATGGCCACCCGTCGTTGGAAGTCATCGTCGTCGCGGGTGGCCAGGAAAACGACCCCCATGCCGCCCTGTCCCAGCAGCCCAGAGAGGCGATAGCTGCCGATGCGAGCCCCCACCTCGAGCTGCTCATCCAGCAGGGCATCGCCAGCCGTGATGGCTTGGAGGGGAGAACGATCGAGTATGCCGGCGCTGCGGCGATCCTGCTCGATCCAGCGTTCCACCTCCCGTCGAAGCTCCGTATCCGCGCCGCAAGACCGGCGCAAGAAAGCTGCCCGCTGATCGTCGGGAAGCTCCAGGGCGGCATCAAAAACCTCACCGGCCAGGCGGTGGCGCTCGACGTCCATTCAGACCCCTTTGAGGGCGAGCTCAGAGTACAACCAAGCGCGAGCCCGTCGCCAATAGCGCTTGACCGAAGTCGCCGAAATGCTCAAATAGCCCGCCGTCTCCGCCACGGAAAGACCACCAAAGAACCTCGCTTCGACAATTCGCACCTGCAATGCATCGAGGGTCTCCAAGCGATCGAGAGCTTGACCGAGGGCCACCATCTCTTCGACATCGACGGCCAAACCTGCCTCGAGATCTTCCGGAAGGGTGACCCGAAATCGCTCGCCGCCGCGTTTCAGGGCTCCCCGTTCCCGCCCGTGGTCGACCAAAACCTGCCGCATGAGGCGGGAAGCCACGCCGAAGAAGTGACACCGACTCTGCCAGCCCATGGCCTGGCCGGCCATCAAACGGAGGCAGACCTCGTGCACCAAGGCCGTCGGCTGGAGTGTGTGATCCCGGCGCTCGCTGCGGAACTGGCCGACCGCGCAACGCTTGAGCTCGCCATAGACCAAGTCGAAGACCCTCTGACGCGCTTCGTCGTCGCCGGTATCCCAGCGTTGCAGCCAGGTCGTCAGCTCCCCTGGGCTTTCCACATCATCCATCTTGCACCCGGTAGAGACATTAAAAAAAGATCACACATCCTGGCACGGCTCCCGCTGCAGCCCCAGGAACCGAGCCGTCATTGACTGCGATGGTCGCACGACCTGTCTACGTCTGGGCTACAAAAAGGATGCGGCTCTGGGGGTGATTGGGACGATCCGAGGCGCCTCAGGGACGACCGCACAGCCAGCGGTTTGGGATCGGCTCTTGCTGCGCTACAGCCGCCGCCCATGGAATCCAAGGTCTTCTAACGCCGTCAAGAACCGCCGGCAAGAACAGGCGTCAAAACATCAACAAACCGCGGTTGCTGCCCCGTAGCGCCACCAGGCACCGGGCGGCTTGCATGCGGATGTTCTTGGCACCATGCTTCAATTGATCCTCGAGCAACTCTTCCAGGTCCTCGACCTGCGGGGCCGAGGTGGTGAGCCCTTCGAGCATGTCGGCCAAGCGGAGCAGATTGGACTCGGAGCTGAGCTCTTCCGGCGCCTCCACCCAATAGCCGGCCAGGGCCCGCACCGCCTGGACGCCACCGATCTTCGACAACGATTCCGTGGCCAAGGGTCCGAGCAGTGGATCGGGCAACAACGAGGCAAGGTCCTCGACCACCTCCGCCGAGCCCAAACGCCCCATGGCCTCGATGGCGGCGGCCTGGAGCCACGGCTCACCGTTCAGGAAAGGGCGGATATACGGGACTGCCCGCGAGTCCCCCAGCAACCCCAAGGCACCGATGGCCTCCTGGACGACATTGGCTTCCTGGTGATCCAGCACTTGCAGCAGGGCTTCAAAGGATTGCGGATCTCGCAGATGGCTGAGCACCATGACCGCTTGCAACACCACATCTGGATCCTGGTCTTCGAGTAGGTAACATGCCAGGTTGAGGGACCGCTTGCGGCGCAACTTCAGGATCTCGACGGCCGCATTACGCCGGACGTCGTCCTCTTCGCGCAGATACTCCAAGAGTCGGCTGTTGGAGAGGATGGCGGCGCCCAAACCCAGAGCCCTGGGACGCACCGCCGGATTCGAGCTCTTGATCACCCGCTCGAAGACCTCGAGCTGCTGATCCGGCGTCATCGTGGGCAGCAGATCCAACAACTTGAAATTGATGATCTGGGACTTGGTGGGCGATTTCCTCGAATACGGCACCGGCCTGACTCCTTCTCGTTCTCCGCCGAACCGAACAGCATCAGAGCCTCGGCGTCGCGGCAGGCCGCGGCGTGTCTCGTCGATTGAGCCTTCGATCGGCTGGCTGCGAGCTCCGACGATTCTTGCATGTTCAGATTCTCTGATGGTGATTGTAACAGGCCAAATCAGAATCATCGACGCAAGCCGCGGAATTGTCGATCTTCTGAGATGGGTCTATACTCCGCCCAGCTGTGCCAATCGACCCACGCCCTCAACCACCCAAGACGCCTCGACCCCATCGACTATGGCAGTACCTTTCATCGATCTGCGCCGTTTCGAAGACGGCTTCCTGGAAAGCTGGTCCGAGCGCTGTCGCCAGCTGACCCTCGGCACCCAATTTGTCGGAGGCCCCGCCGTCGAGGCTTTCGAAGCCCGTATGGCGGCCTATTGCGGCACCGCCCACGCCGTTGGCTGTGCCAATGGCACCGATGCCCTGCAGCTCGCCCTGCGGGCCTCCGGCGTCGGCCCGGGCGATGTCGTCCTGCTGCCGGATGCGACCTTCTGGGCGACGCTGGAAGCGGTCGTCAACTGTGGCGCCCAGCCGGTGACCGTCGATATCGATCCCACCGACCTGCAAATGGACTTCGAGCTCTTCCGGAAGGCGGTGGAGACCTATAGCCCCAAGGCGGCGATCTTGGTGCACCTCTATGGCTGGGCGAGCCATCGTTTGGCGGACTATCGGAGCTTTTGCCGGGAGCGGGGCCTGGTGCTGGTGGAAGATGGGGCGCAAGTCTGTGGCAGCGAGGTCGACGGCCGATCAGTGTTCGCCGACTGCCGGCTGGCCACCCTATCGTTCTATCCCGCCAAGGTCTTGGGGGCCAACGGAGATGCCGGCATGGTGCTGTGTCAGGACGACGCCCTCGCCACCCGCCTTCGGCAGTTGACCAACCACGGACGCAGCAGCCATTACGGGCACACACAGGTCGGCTGGAACAGTCGTTTAGGGGGCTTCGAAGCGTCCTATCTGAGCCTCGGGTTGGACCACCTGCCCGAGCGTTTGGCCAGCCGTCGTCGGGCCGCCACCTTCTATCGTCGGCGTCTCGCCGAGCTCGACATTCGATGTATCGCCGCCCCGCAAGGCCAGCTGGAGAACGGCTACTTGAACGTCTGCCTGCACAGCCCGGAGGTACGCGGCGAGCTGGAAGCGGTGTTGCGACAACAACAGATCGGTTTCGGCAACGTCTACCCTTGCTCGGTGTCACAGCAACCCGGCGCCCAAGGCGTCTTGGCGGGCAAGATCGGCGGTGCCGAGGCGGAGCGCCTGGCCAAAGGAGTTCTCAACTTGCCGTTGTTCGCCCATATCGAGGATCACGAGCTCGAGGAAGTGCTGAGCACCGTGGCCACTGCGCTGCAAGGTATCCGCCAGTGAGCGCCCTTCAAACCTCGGGATCTCAAGCCAACGGCCTGCGATTGGCGGCCATCTGCGGCAGTGTGCGGAGCGGCAACTTCACCGCCAAAGCCTTGGACCTTTGCATCGACGAAGCTCGTCAGCATGCCGCTGTCGACCGGATCGAGGTCATCGACGTCAGCCAGCTGGGTCTGCTACCTCCTGGCCTCGAGACGGCGCCCGAGCGCCTTGAAACGATGGTCGAAACAGTTCGCCAGGCGAACGGCGTCATCCTGTCGACGCCGGAGTACCACGGTTCCTACTCCAGCACCATCAAGCTGATCATCGACAATCTCGGCTTCCCCTCCGTCTTGTCGGGCAAGGCGGTCGTCTTGCTCGGCGTCGCGGCCGGTCGGATCGGCGCCATCAAAGCTTTAGAGCACTTGCGCAGCGTCTGTTCACACGTCGGCGCGCTGGTTCTCCCCGGTCCGGTGTCGTTAGCCGGGGTGCAGCGGCTCTTCGACGCCGAAGGACGTTGCCTCGATGCAAAGACAGAGCAGCAGGTGCGCGCTTTGAGCCACCGGCTGATCGATTACCTGGTGACGACGACCTGCCCGGAGGAAGCCTCCGCAGACTCGATCCATGGCAACTAAAGTAGTGCGTCACAAATCCGCCGTCTGTCGGACGCACGACACTAGGGAGACACCATGACTAAGGACGACATGACTCAGGACGAAATGACTCAGGACGACGTGACTCAAGACGACATCGAGAGTTTGACCTTGGAGCGATTCAGGACCCACTTGAACAGCCACTTCACTCTGCCCTTCGAAAACAGTGAGCCCATCCGCTTGCAGCTCGTCGAGGCCAGCGCCCTGGAATCAACGCCGCGCTTGCAGCGCCAGCCTTTCAGCCTGCTCTTCAAAGGTCCTCAGGAACCCTGCCTCTCGCAGGCCTCGTACCACCTGCTGCATGAGGATCTAGGGCAGCTCTTGCTGTTCCTGGTGCCGATTCAGAGCGACGACCAGGGCACCGACTACGAGGCCGTTTTCACCTGAGTCCAGGCCCGGCTATTTCCCTGTTTGCAACAACCCATCGATGCCGCCTCGCCGATGGGTTGTTGCATTTCCCATATCGGGAGCCTCACCATCTGACCTGTTAGGCGCCCCTGTCTCCCCAGGGTCGCCATTCAATCCTTTGGAGATCGACGTGGCAGAAGACAGCTTTCAGTGCAAAGAATGCAATCGATCGTTCACCGTCAAGCCGGAGATTCTGGCCCGTTATGCAGGTTGGCGCCCGGCCATCTGCTGGCCCTGCAAGTCCAAACAAAAGGCCACCGCCGGACCCGGCAGCGCCGCCAAGGGCAGCGCCAAAAGCAAGGCGGCGTCGCGCCCCAAAAGAGCCAAACGGAGCACCAAACGCAAGTCCCCGGAGGAGAACCTGAGCCGCGAGCAGGTCCTCGAGCGCTATACCGAAGGACCCTTCGACGGCGTCTTCACGGATGGCGCCTGCAGCGGCAATCCCGGTCCCGGGGGTTGGGGTGTCGTGCAAGTCGAGAACGACACCATCCTCAAAGAGCTCTCCGGCCACGACCCGGACACCACCAACAACCGGATGGAAATGAGCGCTCTCATCGCCGCCTTGGAAATGCTGCCGGCCGACGCTGAAACCACCATTTGGTCGGACAGCAATCTGTGCGTCAAGACGCTCAACGAGTGGGCCGCCGGCTGGGAAAAAAGAGGCTGGAAACGCAAGACCGGGCCGGTGGAGAACCTCGATCTCGTGCAACGGGCTTACCGGCTCTTCCAGACTCGGCCGAAGGTCGAGATCCGTTGGATCAAGGCCCACAACGGTTCCCGCTACAATGAATACGCCGACTGTCTGGCAACCTCCTACCTGCGACAGGAGTAAGGGCTCGCCGTCACCCGAGATGCGCCGTCCCCAAGTGCGCCGTCAGACTTTCCGCCGTCCTACGTTGCACGACTGGCGCCGACCTCAGCCGAAAGAAGCTACTCAACCATGGGTCCAGATACCACCAAGACCCTCAGCCAACTGCCCGGAGCCCGCCATCGGGTAGCCACGGATGGGCCGCTGGACGGCCCCCAGGGCATCGACGGGGAGCGTCCACCGGGTAAATTTCTGGGCCGTTACGTGGTTCTCTACCGGGTTGGCAGCGGTGGCATGGGGGTGGTCTACGCCGCCTACGATCCCGAGCTCGATCGCAAAGTCGCCGTCAAGGTCATGCGCCGTCTGGGGTCCGACGCCGAGGTCTCCGAGCTGGCCCGGGCCGAGGCCCAAGCCATGGCCCGTTTGACCCACGCCAACGTCGTCACGGTGCACGATGTCGGGGCGGAGCAGGGGCACCTCTTCATCGCCATGGAGTTCGTCGCCGGCCGCACCCTCAAGGAATGGCTGCGGGAAGAGGCACCCGACTGGCAACAGGTAGTGGACAAATTTGTCCAGGCCGGTCATGGTCTGGCCGCCGCCCACCGGGCGGGGCTGGTACATCGGGATTTCAAACCCAGCAACGTGATGCTGAGCCAAGACGGCGGCGTCAAGGTGCTCGACTTCGGTCTGGCCCAACTGCCGAGGCAGAAGTCCGATGACAGCTCGGCGGAGCGTCGACCGCTGATCGGTACCCGCGCCTACCTGCCGCCGGAGCGACTGTTGGGCGAGGAGAGCCAGGGCAGTAGCGACCAATTCAGCTTCTGCGCCGCACTCTGGCAGGCCCTCTATGGAGAGCTACCGTTCGCCGTCGACGATCCCGACATCTACCTCGAGCAAATCGGCCGTGGCCAGCCTCAGGAGAGCAGCGGCAAATCGATCCCGGGGTGGCTCAAGCAAGCTTTGCTCAGGGGATTGAAGCTGCAACCGGAAGATCGCTATCCGGACCTCGAGACCCTGCTGCAGGACATCTCCCCGGAGGGACGTCGAAGCCGTTGGCGACGACGCCAGGGCCTTCTGGCCGGTGGCCTGGTTGCGGTGCTCCTGCCGTTTGTCTGGTTCTCGGGGCCGGGCGGCGAGGATCCGCCCTGCGGCCCGTTCGACCATCATCTGCAAGGGGTGTGGGATGCACCGCGAAAGCAGACCATCCACGACGCTTTCCTGTCCACCGGTGTCAGCTTCGCCGAGGCAGCTTGGCGCAGCACCTCACAGATTCTCGACGACTACGGCGAGGCCTGGCTAGACCAACGACGGGAGGCCTGTGAGGCCACCCACCTTCGACAGGAGCAATCGCCCGTCCTGCTGGACCAGCGCATGGCCTGCCTCGATCGTCAGTTCGAGCCCTTCCGCGCCCTCAGCGATGCCTTGGCGCAGGCCAACGCGACGACGGTGATCGACGCCGTCAGGACGGCCAGCGCCCTCGACGGCTTGGCGGCTTGTCGCGACGGGGCGCTCCTCTCCCGTCAACCCCTGCTGCCGGAGGATCCAGAGCTGCGCCGGGAGATCGAGGAGATTCGCCTGGTGGCCGAATCCCAACTCGCCCGCCAACGTTTCCATCGGCCGGTCGATCTCGACCTACTGCGTCGCACCACCGCCTCGGCGGAGGCCACCGGCTATGCGCCGATTCTCGCCCGCACGCTGTATGCCTTGGGCTGGATCGAAGGCCGTCGCGGGCTGCGTGACGAGGCGGTGAGACATTTAGTGCGGGCCGCCCAGATGGCACGCTTGGCCGCCGATCCCGACCTCGAGATCAGGTCCTTCGCCGCCCTCATCAAGCTCGAGAGCTCTCCACCTGCGGACTTCGAGCGGGCCGAGATGTGGCTGAGCTTCGCCAAGGCCCAGTCGGCAAGCTTGGAATCCGATCACCCCGAGCTGGCCTGGGAAGTCGCCGAGGCGGCGGGCTGGCTGGCCTTTGCCCAACAAACGCCGGAGGCGGCGGTCCACTGGGGCCGAGCCTTGGAGCTGGCGGAGCAGGTCTGGGGGCCGGATAGTCCCCGGGTGGCGGCGGTGCTGAGCAATTTGTCGCTCCTCGGCACGGTGGACAGCGAAAGCTACCTACGCCGCGCCATCTATTTGATCGAGTCCTGGTACGGCGCCGATCATCCCGCCCTGGCGCGCCCCTTGAGCAAGCTGGCAGCCTTCGAAGCGAGCCGCGGCCGCTACCGTGAAGCCATCACCCTGGTGCGCCGTGCCCTGGCGGTCCTGGACTCCGACACGACGACCCGAGCCCCCGAGCGTGCCTACCCGATGACCCTCTTGGCGCAGCTCTACACCGCCACCGATCGCCCCCAGCTGGCCATCGAGGTCTTGCAGCAAGCCCAAAACCAGCTCGACGGTCAAGGGCCGGGCGCGGCTCCGCAGCCCGAAGCACCGACTGTCGGCGATGTGTCTGTCGGCGATGCAGTGGACGGCGACCGATTCGCCGAGCTTCGCCTCAGCTTGATCTTGGCGAAATCCAGGGCCGAGCTTCTGCTCGACGACCTGGACAGCGCCGAGCGCACTTTGACGGCCGCTGGCCCCCTCCTGCAGCGGGATCGATCCGCCGCCGCCCCGACCCACCGCTTGCAAGCCTTGAGCCTGCGGGCTTCGCTGCTCACCCGGCGGGGCAAGGTCGCCCAAGGCCTGGCCCTCCACGAGGAGCTGGTGAGCCGCTTGCAAGAGGCGTCGGTCGATGGCGGTGACGGCGCCGTCTGGCTGCTCGAGGCGGCAGAATCGATGCTCGCAGCCAACCATCCCGAGCGCTCCCTGGACATGGTGCAGCGGGCCTTGCTGCTCACCCGAGCAGAGAACGACCCGAGGCGGGCCGCCAGGGGACATTTCATCGCCGCCCGTTGCCTGTGGCCCGAGGCCCCGGTCATTGCCCATTCGAGGGCCGAGCAGGCCCTGGGCCTGTTGACCGGCGACGAGATCCCCCGGCGGCGCCTGAGGCGGGACATCGAACAGTGGTTGGTCGAGCACCCGCTGGCTTCCGAGTAGGGGCGGGCAGTTTTTCGCCGCTACGTCACTTGATGTCGTTTGAGACGTCGGCGCAGGCTGGACCGAGTGATGCCGAGGAGACTTGCCGCCTGGCCTTGATTTCCTGAAACCCGCTCCATCGCCTGCTGTACCGCCAGGCGCTCCAAGGGCTCCAGCTTCAAGGTGGGTAGCCGCGGCGACGCACCGTCGCCGTCGGCTGCCGCTTGGCCCACCGCTTCGGCGGTTGGCGACTGCCAAGCTGCCGACGTCCCGGCATCCGCCTCGCCGGCCCCCTGGTCCGGCATGGCCAGCATGGAATGCTCGATGGCCTCGCCGGCCGGGCAAAGATAGACCAATCGCCGGGCCTCGTGCTCCAACTGACGAATGTTGCCCGGCCACGGCCGGTTCACCAGAGCCTCCAGGGCGCGCACCGTGAGGCCGCGAATCGGCTTGCTGATTTCTTCACAGAAGCGGCGCAGGAAACGCTCCAACAACAGGGGAATATCCTCGCGACGCCGACGCAGGGGCGGCAAGCTCAGAACGTAGCCGGCGATGCGAAAATACAAGTCTTGGCGAAAGGCGCCCCGTTGCATCAAGGCGTCGATGTCGGCGTTGGTGGCCGCCAGTACCCGCACGTCGATGTCCACCGGCGGCGCCCCGAGGGGCTGGAGTCGCTTATCCTGCAGAACCCGCAACAGCTTGGCTTGCAGCTCCGTCGGCATCTCGGCGATTTCATCGAGGAACAGGGTGCCCCCTTGGGCTCGCTGGAAGGTGCCCCGACGGGCCGACACACCGGTGGCCACCCGTTCGCCGATGCCAAAGAGCTCCGCCTCCAGCAACTCGGCCGGAAGGGCCGCACAGTTGATGGCCACGAAGGGCCCTTGGCGACGGGCCGACGAGAGGTGTAGAGCGTGGGCCACCAGCTCCTTGCCGACCCCGGTCTCACCCCGGATGAGGACCGGCAGATCGCCTTGGATCAGCGGCTTCATTTGGTCGTAGACGGCCACCATCGCAGCCGCCACCGAACGTACATGACCGGGCGGGAACCGCAGCCCCTCCACCGGTGATCCTTCGACTTCCGGCGCCGACCTCGACCCCTGGCCGATCAAACCTTCCATGATCTCGTATGCCAGGTTGAGAAGCGGGCGCAGCTCCTCCCGTCCCGTCAGCCGACCACAGATCATCAAGGTCCTTCCTTCGTCCCCCACCCAGGCGGCAAAGGACGGCTCACCCTCCTCGGCGAGCCACAATCCGTCCGCCGGCAGCTTCGACGAGCGGCCCTCCGGATGCTCTCGCCACAGCTCGGCCAGGCGATCATGACAGGCCATGGCCACCTTGCCGCAAGTTTGCAAGACCCGACTCTCGCCGCCATCCACCAGCTCGAGGACGGCGGCGCCTTCGGCCGACAGCTCGTCCACCAGGTGGCCCAACCAGGCCCCCAACTGCCCCGGCTCCTGGCGCCGCATGCGGGCCAGGGTCCGCGCCAACAGGGACATCGATCGCAAGGCCGGTTCAGCTTGCGTCGCCAGGGTGCGGGTTTCAGAGATCCAGGCCTCGCCGTGGGCCGACGCCTGCTTGAACAGCTCCACCGCCAAGCGGGTATCTCCAGGATGGACCTCTTCAAGCCACAGCTCTACCGGACCACAGGCCAGGCGATCGCCGACCGTCAGCTCGGCCCGTGCCGCCGTATGCCCATTGACGAAGGTGCCATTTTTGCTCCCCTCATCGATGGCCGTGATCCGCTGCCCCTCCACGATGACCGTGGCGTGTCGCCGGGAGACGCCCACCTCATCCAACACGACCTCGTTGCCGACGTCGCTGCCCAGCCCATTGCGTCCGTTCAACAAGCGGAAGGATCGTTCCTGCCCTTGGACCAATCCACGCAAGCGATAGTGGGTCGTCCCTTGGATCGGGAAAGGGCTGCGGGAGTAGGGGGAGTCGTCGTCGTACAAGGGATATCTTCCTCGAAACCAAGGGCCTCGTCATCAAGTCAGGGCGGTGACGACCTACAGCGTCGCACTGGCATGGAATTGTCTCATGAATCATCGACGGGAACGCCGACCAAGATCCGCCCTTGTCGCACCGACACCATGGTGTATTGCCGGATGGGCATATGACTCCGACGAGGAAGAAAGCATAAACTATGCCCTGATCGATAACTGGGGGGAAACCAACATGCCGAGGTTTGCGAAGATCCATCTACCTGTTTTCTTATTCACAAGAGGACATGTCTCGAAGAGACTATGCCGTCGCCGTCGAGGTTCTAGCCCTCGCCAAGGGCAGAGCTCGTCCCACTCTGGTTTCGGTCGGGCCCGGTTGTGGCTCACCGCCTGCTTGCTCCTGGGACTGGTCGCCCCCCAAGCAAGCCACGGTGCTGCGCGTCTGGTATTGCGTTGGGATCCGCCGGTGGAAATCACTGCCGCCACGGTCACACCCGTCGGCGGGCGCACCTTGGAAGCTCCGCAGATGATGCCGGGTCAAGCCCTCTTCCCACCCTTGCCCAAGGCCGGTTCCTATGAGCTGCAAGTGGAGGCCGAGGATGCAATGCACCGTTTCATCTTCGAGGCTCCCAGCACGGGCCAGGTCACCATCGTCTATCGACCGTCTCAAGCCCCCGACCAGCGCTTCGTGCTCGACCACCGTCCGGTGCTCAGCGGAGAGATCACCGTCACCCCACGCAAGCGACGTGAGCGGGCGTTGAAGGTTCCCCAATCCATTGCGGTGCTGGAGGAGGGTCAGCTGGAAGCGGCAGCGGTGGACGATCTCAGCCACCTCGATCACCTGGTGAGCAACCTCGACGTGTCACTCAGTGGCGGTGCTGGAGGCGTGCCCGGGGAGGCGACCGTCTATCTGCGGGGGGTCGGTCAAATCGAGCCCGGCATCTTCGCCGATCCGGGAATTGGTATCTATCTCGACGGCATGTACATCGCCCGCTCCCAAGGCGCTATCTTCGATTTCCTGGAGGTCGAGCGAGTGGAGGTTTTGCGGGGCCCCCAAGGCACACTGTTCGGCAAGAACTCCACCGGCGGCGCCATCAGCCTGATCACCCGGCGTCCCCAAGCACCGCGTCGGGGGCGCTTTGGCCTGACCCTCGGAAACCTCGAACGGGTCGAGATGGTGGCGGCTTTGGAAGGGGCCATCGGTCCAAGGCTCAATGCCTCCGTCGCCCTGCGAAAGGTCCGCCGCGATGGCTATACCCACTCCCTGACCACTGGCCAAACGTTCAACGACGAAGATGGCTGGAGTGCCCGCGGCGCTTTCGCCTGGCAGCCGACCCAGGCGACGCGTCTCGATGTTTCTTTGCGCGGTGTCCAGGAGCGGGAGACGGCCTTGGATCAAACCCTGTTGAGCATTCCGGGTGCCCCTCTGTTGAGTTTCTACCAGAGCGTCCGAGCCGCGGCGGGGCTACCGATCATCGATCAACGCTTCGTCAGCGGCGACCTCTACACCTCCTTTTCGGACTACCCGAGCTTCAGCCGAGGCGACATCTTCTCCACGGTCGCACGGTTCAGCCACCAGGGGCCCAAGCTCGAGGTCCTGTCGATCACCGGCTATCGCCAATACGAATACTCGGGATCCAGCGACTTCGACGGCACGCCGATTCCATTCTTCGCCCGCTCCTACGTTCAAGAGCAAGACCAATTCAGCCAGGAAGTCCAGCTGACCGGTCGAGCCTTCGGCGACCGCCTACGGTTTGTGCTGGGGGGCCTCTACTTCGAAGAGAATCCCACCGATGTCAGTCTCACCGATAACCTGGGGGGACTGTTCGAGGGCCTGCAAGGGGCCCCGGGGGCTATCTTCTCGCCACCGGGTGAATCACCGGAGCTTTGCGATCCCGGTCCGCCACCGAACGGTTTCCCCTGTTTCGGAGGGCCGAGCAACCCGTTGAATGGCGCCTTTTTCTTCGGCGACGGCATCCTTGACGATCTGGACATCGAAACCCGCAGCTGGGCCCTGTTTGGAGAGGCCTCCCTGTCCTTGAGCCGACGGCTCTCGCTGAGCGCCGGGGTGCGGTGGACGGAGGAAGAAAAATCCTTCGACTTTTTCACTTCCCCCAACAACTCGCCGGACCGGCGCTTGCAAGACAGTGAAACCTGGCAGGAGGTCTCACCCCGGCTTTCCTTGAGCTACGCCTTCAACGACGATGTAACCCTCTATGCCTCCACCTCTCACGGCTTCAAGAGTGGCGGCTTCAACGCCGGTCGCTCGCTGAGCCGGGCGGCCCTCAATCCTTACGACCAGGAGACCCTGTGGTCCTACGAAGCAGGTTTCAAGGGCATCTTTCTCGACAGCCGACTTCAGATCACCACCTCCCTCTTCCACTACGACTACGACGACATCCAGTTCGCTTCCTTTTTGGCCGTCGACAACGATTTCTTCTTCGTCATCCAAAACGCCGCCGAGGCCGAGCTGCAGGGTTTCGAGCTGGAGCTGGAGGCGCGTCCCGGCACCAACCTGAGCTTCAACCTCGGCGTCGGGCACGTCGACAGCCAATATACCGATTTGAAGCAGCAGGGGGGAGCCTCGCTCAACGGCGTGGTGCCCAAGACACCCCGCTGGAATTACCATGGCTCACTGCAATACATTGTGGACCTGAAGACCCGAGGCAGCTTGGTGGCCCATCTCGACGCCGTCTCCAAGTCGAAGCTCTACAACGATGTCGCCAATTCAGAATCCATCGCCCAAGCCACCTACTCCCTGCTCAATACCCGTCTGATGTTCGCCCCGCCGGGGGATCGCTGGGAAATCGCCCTCTTCGCCACCAACCTCAGCGACGAGGCCTACCTGGAGCATGGCTTCGCCGCCATCTCGGCCGGCCTGGCCACCGGCATCGCCGGACGTCCTCGGGAGTGGGGGGTGAGTGTATTGCGGCGGTTCTAGACGGAATCGCCCTAAAGCAGGCTTCTAGCGGATCACCTGCACCGCAACCTGTCCGTCAAGCCGTGCCCAAGTGCGGTCGGCGGTCAGCACCAGCGCACCGAGTCGCTGCCCAAGGGCCAGGCAAGCACGATCGCCGAGGGACAGTCCGAGGTGGCGCGTCTGGAGACGCAGATCGCCGACCACCGATGCGTCCTCTCGGGCGAAAGGGAGGATACGCAGGGCCGTGCCGAGGAGTTGGCGACGTTCCAGGTGAGCCTCCAGATCGTGCCCTGGTTTGCCGAGCTCGGCGACCTTGGAGAGGACTTCGGCCCAGTTGACAGCGCTCATGCAGCAGCCCCGGGCTAGCGCCTTCTGAACGACCTCGGCGCCGGGCTCGGCTTGCAGGTAGGCGAGGAATGCCGAGGCATCGAGCACCGGCTCACTCACGGTCGGCAGCCTGGTGCCGTTCGGCGACCAACTCGTCGGCCAGGGAACGCTCGCCGGCCAGGTCTTTCAGCAATCCCTTGCAACTGGCGGCCGCGACCTGAGTGCTGGTGAGCTTGAGCTCGCCGGGCTCACCGAAGCTCAAGATAAGTCGGCTTCCCTCTTCGAGACCCAACTGGCGTCGAGCCGGTGCCGGGAGCACAAGCCTACCCCTGGCTCCGAGCTGGACGGTGAACGTGTTTTCGGCCTTGGTCTGAATCTTCGAAGAGCTCATACGCACAACATACCACAAGACGAAATTTCCCACATAGTATGAATTCCCTCCACCGGAAGTTTCCCCCAAAATAGAAACGGCCAGCCCGAAGGCTGGCCGCGATCCGAAGCAGGTACGCCGACGGTGTCCTTAGGACGTCTCGGTTAGACGCGCTTCGAGGCGGCTCAACAGGCCGTCCAATCGCTGTCCGATCGGTTCCTTGGAACCCTGGCCCAGAGGCTTTTTCTTGGTGGGTTTGGACGCCCTCTCCGAGGCCAGCTCCGGCAGACCGACGGTGTCCCAAACGGTCACCTCTTCGTCGGCCAGAAAATCGATGTTCAGGCCCAGGCCATGCCGCGCCAAGACGGATTGCAGCTCTTCTCGCCGGTCCCACAGGCTCCGTCGGGTGACCTGGAAGGCATGCTCGCAGACGGAGCGTCGGGAGGAGAAGCTGAAGATGTTGGAGAAGAAGTCTTCGTAGTCCTCCCGCGGCGGTTCCAGAAGCACCACATCGGCGTCGGGATAGCGGGTTTCATAGGCCTTGAGACCGAGGCTCATGCGGGAATGGATCATCGTGCGTACGGTCTGCGACAGCACCGAGACCAAACCCCGTTCGACGATCTGACCGCTGTTGATCAGTTGCTTCTCCACCGCTTGGCGGGTATCCACCGGCACCAACGGATTGATACAAAAGACCAGCTTGGCACCCGCTTCGAGGGCCACCGAGGCGTGCATCGTCTTGAGGAGGATCCCGTCGACGTAGTGGCGGCCATCGATCACCACCGGCGAGTAAAGCCCAGGCAATGCCGTGCTGGCCTGCACCGCCGTCGAGATGGGAACATCCTGTCGGCCGGCGGCGCCGAAGCACGTCGACTCACCGGCTTCGAGATCGGTGGCGACCACCGTCAGCTGGCGATTAAGCTTGCTGAAATCGTCAGTGCGTCCCTTGATCGAAAAGATGTTCTGCACGTACTCGCGGATCGGCTCGTTGTCGAACACCGCGACGGGCAACGAACGCCCGACCACCGTCAAGGCGTCGAGGAAGCGCTCTTCCCGTCCTCGCAGGTAGTCGTTGACGGCGTTGTAAAGGTGGCGTGGGGTAGACAACAGGCGCCGCCCCAGCTCCCTTGCCGCCGGCTGAAAAAAGACCTCGGGGACGAAGGGATGCTCACCGGGCTCGTGTTTGACGATGGCCCGCACCTGTTTGGCGGTGGACAGGCCATTGGCCAGACAAGCGGTCAGGAAGGCACCTGCACTGACGCCGACAAAGGTATCGCAGTCTCGCAGGTCGAGACCGATCAAAGCCTCGTCGAGCGCCCGCATGGCGCCGATCTCATAGATGGCTCCCCCCGGCGCACCGCCGGCCATGGCTAGGCCGACGGTGCTGGACCGAGTCCGGGAAGCATCTTCACCAACCTTGTGGTCGCGCCCCCCCACCACGGCCTCAGGAAGCGGCCTTGGTGGTTTTGGTGGCCCTGGCAGCGGGTTTGGCGGGTTTTTCGTTCATCCTCTCCACCAGCGCGGTGAGCTCTTCGACCCGCTTGGTCAGAGTGGCGATCTCAGTGCGGCTGGGCACGCCCATGCGTCCCAGGGCGCTGGCCACCGCGTCGTCGACTTGGTTCTCCACTTTCTCGTAGGTGGTCCCGGCCTGATCCTTGGCCTTTTGGCGGGCCTCGTCGACCTTGTCCTTGACCCCTTCCCAAGCTTCCTTGCCACGGTTCTCGTAAGTTTCGCCGCGCTCTACCAAGTTCTTGAAGAGCTTCGAGCCCTCATCTTCGGCGGTGGCCAAGGCACCGAGGCCGGCCAGGAAAATCTTGTGAACGGAATCTTTCAACTCACTTTGGGTCTTTTTGTCGCTCATGGCGCTTTCCTTCCTCCGCGGTCCCCCAAGGGACGGCGGAAACATTCGATAATCAACGGTGGATGATATAGGGAAACGGTGGTTCGGGCACTCGAGGCCCGAGGTTATGGACCTCAGGCCTTGACCAACTCGTCCACCTTGCGGCTGAGCTGCTCGATGCGATCGATCAACAGCTCGAAGTCCTGACGAACCGGCACCCCGAGGCGCTTCATGGCGGCGGAGACTTTCTCCTCCAAACGGTCCTCGGCTTCCTTCTTGATTCCTCTGACCCGGTCACTGACCTTCGCTTTGGTCTCTTGCAGGGTATCGGCAACACTGTCGAAGCCCTCGGGCTGACGGGCCCGACCGCGAGCTACGAGGGTATCGAAAACGTCTCGACTCCCCTGCTCGATGCTGGCGGCAGCTCCCAGACCGACCAGCCAAAGGTTGCGGCCGGTGTGGCGGACGTCTTGTCCAATCGTCTCGATGGTTTCTGTTACGTTCATGGCTCAATCCTCACCTGTTTTCGAGTTGTCGTCGCCTGGTTGGCGGTAACTCCAATGTTTTGGTGGCGCGGTCGGCTCAGGCCTTGGCCGTGCCCTCGGTGGCCGCCGGAGAAGTGGCAGCAGCCGCTTTTCGCGGCCGCGGGGCGGCCTTTTTGGCCGCTGTCTTGTCGGCGGTGGCCGTCGATTTGCGAGCCGTGGTCTTACGGGCCGCAGTCTTGCCGGCCGCAGTCTTGCTGGCTGCCGTCTTGCTGGCTGCCGTCTTAGGAGCCGAGGCTTTCTTGGCCGACGCAGTCTTGGCCGACGCAGTCTTGGAGCTCGACACGGTCTTCTTGGCCGTCTCTGTGGCCGTTGCACCGGCCCCGCCAGGGGCATCGTTGGCGTCCAGGTCGTCTAGGGCCCGTTCCAGTTGGCTCAGGCGATCCCGCAGCTGTCCCATCTCCTCGCGGGCCCGACGCACCGGCGCCAGGCGATCGATGGACGATTGGACGATGCGATTCATCTTGCCCTGGAACTGCTCAACGCCATTGGAGAAGGCTTGCTCTCCGGCGCGCACCAACTCGTGCAGTAGCTCCGTAGGAAGAAAGGAGGTGCCCTTCTTGCCTTCGTCGAGAATGATTTGGGTCAGCACTTGGGCCGATACATCGGCCGAAGTGGCGTTGTCGACGACTCGCACTTCCTGGCCCTCACGAACCCAGAGTGCTATATCTTCGAGGGAAACGTAGCGGCTTTCCTCGGTATCATAGAGCTTACGGCTCTCGTATCGTTTGATGACGCGGATCATGTAGTCCTCCTGCATCGGGTGTGCCGATGCTTCACGATGGATCCATCTTTGTTCTTTGCGAGGTCGGCTGAAAATCTCATGCCGTGTCGCGGCAAGGAAAATATACCGCAGTGCGGCATAAGAGTCAAGAGCCTGCCGCGGCGCGGCAACAACTCACCTCAGTGGAGTTGATAGAAAGGTGGAATCGGAAGCCATGAAGATCATTTCAGTGAACCTCTCGCTACCCAAGGAAGTCACCCTCGGTGGGCAGACAAGGCGGACGGCGATTTTCAAGCAACCGGTGGATGGCCAGGTGGCGGTTGGACGGCTCCATCTGGAGGACGACGGCCAGGGCAATCTCAAAGTTCACGGCGGTGTCGACAAGGCCGTCTATGCCTATGCCGTGGAACATTACGCCCACTGGCAGCAAGAGCTGGGGACCGCCTTTCCGGCGGGACAATTCGGCGAGAATTTGACCACCGAAGGGCTGCTCGAGGACTCGGTATCGATCGGCGACATCTATCGCTTTGGCGGGGCGGTGCTGCAGGTCAGCGAGCCCCGGGAGCCTTGCTCGACCTTGGCCTTCAGGATGCAGGACTTGACCTTCCCCAAGCGCTTCCTGCGCAGCCGGCGGGTGGGTTTCTATTTGCGGGTCTTGGAAACCGGCTCACTGGCGGCCGGCGACAGGATTCAGCTGATCGACAAGGGGCCCGCCGAAGTGACGGTGCGGCGTCTGGTGGACTTGGCCTACTTTCACTCCCGAGATCTCGACACGGCCCGGGTTGCCGCCCAGCTGGAGGCGCTTCCCCGCAGTTGGCGACAGGAGATCAGCCAGCAGCTCAGGGCGTTTGCGGCCGAAGCCTGATCCCCCTAACCGTAAAAGACGAGATAGGCCAAGCGGGCCAAGGCGGCCAAGACCATCGCCGCCACCGCCGGCCAGACGCTGAGGGAGCGTTCGCGGATCATGCCCGTACCGAGGGAGGCCAACAGGGCCCCACCGAGGCTCCACAGCAAGTACTCCAGGGGTTGCGCCAGGCCCAATCCCGGGACCATCCACAACCAGACCACCAAGCCGGTGCTGACGACGTGCAAACACGCTGTGGTGATCATCGGCACGGAAACGAACCAGCGGCTTTTCACCCCTTGCACGCGGTAGTCGAGGATCAGCAATCCGTGCACCAGCCCGTGCAGGCACAGCTCCACCGCCACCGCCGCCAGGGTAACGGCGGCGAGGGTGATCCACAGGGGCCGCCCTGAGGTCGCCAGCACCGGGGGCGTCCACGCACCGCCGAGCAGACCACCGACGATGACCAAGGGAACGAGAGCCAGCCAATCCTCCCCAGCTGGACGACGCCAACCGAAGAGCCATGTCCAACCACTCGATAGCTTGCGGGTCAACACCCAAGAGGCGGCGGCGAGCAGCCCGGCGGCCAGCAGCAACTCCATGGCATAGGCCTCGGCATGGCTGGGGGGCTCGGTGAGCAGTCGCCATCCGAAGACTCCGACACCCGCCCCCAGGCTCAGCCCAAATCCCCAGAGCAAGGCGCTGAGGATGCGTTGCACGTGATGCCAAGGGCGGGTTGGCTGGTAGGTCAGCTTGATGATGTTGCCCACTTCCCTGGGGGTCAGCTGAGAGCCGCCTGGCCGTGGCGAGCCGCCGATGTCATCGGAGCCCCCCCAGCGTTTCTCCGGCGGTTTGCCGTCGACCGTCGGGTCGAGCAGGTTCAGCTTGTCGTAGGCGGTCTGGAGCTCGATGCCCGACAATGACGCAGTGCGGCGCAGGGTGAAGTGGCCTTCGTCCTTTTGCAGGGCGATGAGGCCGAGACGATCCCCCCAAATCCCTTTCAGCCGTTTCTCTACATCGTAGATACCGGCTTCGTCCTGGCATACCACCGCCACGTTGTCATCCCCCACATCGACATGGCAATAAACCAAGTCGACACTGGAGTAGTCCTCGAAGTCCGAGGCCTTGAAGACCAAGCGATCGATGGCCAGCAGCATCTCCAAGGTGTATTCCACCAGCTCGTCATCCCAACGCCCCAAGCGCTTGGCCTCCAACTCCATGCGATGCAACACATCGAGCCGCTCTTTCTCCCGTTGCAGCAAGTCCTGAGGCAGGCCACAGTGCTCTGCGATCTCAAAACCATTGGCGTCGATGGCGCCCTCGAGACGCAGCAGGGGCAGGATGGAGTCCCGTTGAGAGGGGGACAGCTGGCGGACACGCCGATAGTTGAGAAGCACCCAGAGGGCGAAGATGGTGTCCAAGTCCGGTTCGTTGGCGTAGATCGTCCAATCACCCTTGTCCAGCCGCAGACCCTTGAGCACCACGATGAGGGCTTGCTCGCAGCTGGCCAGGGTGAAGGCCCGTAGGCAGCCTTGGTGATGATCGAGATTGTAGAGGTGGGCCGAGTCATCAACCAAGGGGGCGAATTGTCCAGCCCCGTCCAACAGGATGACATGCTCGCCCAGCTTGCGTGCTTCCGCCTCGCTGAAGGCAAAGGAGCGGTCTAGCCAGACGGTGACGACCGGTGCTTCGCTACAGGAAAGAACCCGGCCATCCTCCCGCTCCCTGATCTGGTAGCGATTGGGCAGCGGCTGCTCCTCTGCCGGGCCCACGACGCCGCCGGCCCGCAAGGTGCGGAGCGTCTTCGAACTGCGGCCAGTGGGGTCCTGGGCCTCCGGCGTCTTCAGCTGGCTGAGACGATCGGTAAAACTCGTGGGGTCGGCATGCTTCAAGTGACAGTCCTTTGGAAAAGCGGATTATATCCGGGACGACGATCTCGACGCTCGCCGCCTACCTGAGGTCAGTCGACGTAGCCCAAGGCCTCGAGCTGTTGTTGCAAGTCGGAGGGTATACTAGCGCCCTCCCCCGCCACTGCACCGCCGCTGGAGCTAAAGAAAACCCCGAGGGTCATGGCCCCCCGTCGCCGCGCCTCCTCAAGTCCCTGCAAGGGGCTGCAATCGGCGGCGAAGAGTTGGGCGGCGCCGTCGTCGACCTCTCCGTTGTCCTGGCCGTCAGGGGTCTTCAAGGCAACGCTACAGGTCTCGACAGCGGAAGACAGGTGCAGCTCCAGGCCACTGGAGGCGTAAACCTGCTCGACGACGAAGCTGAAGCGGTCGCCGCCGCCGATCGCCACCTCGAAACGCCCCGCCATCGGTGTTTTGAGGGCATTGGCCGGGGCATCCACCGTCTTGAGAAATTGCGGCGTCATCCATAGGGGTCCCACGGCCTCCAGTCGGTAAGTCAGAGAGCTCGGGTTCTCCACCGTCACCAACATGCCGTCGAACTGACGCAGGTAGCGCTCGATCACCACCTGACGCAAGTCGTCGGTGGGTCGCTGTCCTGCCAGGTTCTGGGTCTCACCCGGATCCGTCGACAGCATAAAAAGGGCCTCCAGCGAGGTCCCCCGTTGGGCCGGCGTATGATTGAAGATGTACTTGAAACGGTTGTCCTTGCGCAGGGCGATGCCCTGAAGCGCGGTGGCCGACCAGGCGGGCTCGGAGAAATCCGTCGCCGGATCGTCGATCAAGGGCAGCAGAGATCGGCCGTCGAGCCCGCCCCTCGGAGCCATGTTGAGGGCACTGAGAATCGTTGGGGCGATGTCCACCTGCCGCACCTGTGTCGCCACCCGTCCGCCCGCTCCGCGGTCGCCGGGTAGGCGGATGATCAGGGGAATCATCAGGTTGAAGTCGAGCAGGTAGGCGTGCTCCGCCAAACCGCCGTGATCCCCCAGGGCTTCCCCGTGGTCCGAGGTGATGACCACCAAGGGCTCACCGGGCCGGGCTTCGAGCTGCTCGAGGAAAGAGCCCAAATGGTCATCGGCGAAGGCCAACGAGGCGTCGTAGATGTCCCGCACCACCTGGTGCTCGGCCTCTTGCAGGGGCTCGGTGGATCCATCGTCTTGCTGCCAGGCATAGGCCTTGCGAACCAATGCCCCCGCGGTTTCGCCGCGCTCGTCACTCACCGGCGTCAGGCGAGCCGCCAAGGCTGCGTCCCCGGGTTGCCCGGTCAGCTGCTCATAATAGGGCTCTCGGATGCGGTAGGGCGAATGGACCTCGTAGGTGTGCAAGAAAAGGAAAAAAGGCCGGTTTTCCTCCGCCAACCATGCATCGACCTTTTGCAAGCCGGGGGTCAAATCACCGATGCCTTTTTTATCCCCGGCGTAGGCGACGTAGCGGTCGAAGCCCGAGGCGAAGCCGTAATGGGGGTCCACGTACCCACCACCGGTCACCGCCAGGGTGCGATAGCCGGCCCCCTGCAAGCGCTCCGCCAAGAGCTCGAAACGCTCGGGGATGGGGCGGGGATTGTGCTGTCCGTGTCCCAGGGTATCGAGGCCGGTGAAGATGGAGACGTGGGACGGAAACGTCCACGAGGAGGCCGCCACCGCAGACTCGAAAACCGTCGCCCGCTCGGCGCTCCAGGCTGCCAGTTTCGGCGTCGTGGGTCGTCGGTAGCCATAGAGATCCATGTGGTCCGCGCGCAGGGTGTCGATCACCATCAGGACGATGTCCGGCGGCCGCGGGCCCGAGCTCGCCCCCGTCACGTGGGCATCGGCCCAGAAGGCAAAGTCGTCGCGGTCCCCATTCTCGATCCGGGTCGACAGGCTGACCTCGAGGGTGCTGCCGGCCCACGGCTCGAGATCGAGGGACATGTCGTGCCAACGGCCGGCCACCAGGGGCCCCTGCCCTGCCGGCGTGACCTGCTCGCTGCGCCGCAGCAGCTCCTCCTCGCCTCGTCGCAGGAGCACCTCGAAGGTCGTTGCCTTGCCCAGTCTGGACAGGCTCGCGAAGCCGACGCTCAGCCGCCCAGAGGGCGGCACCTGTAGGGTTTGGACCAGGCTCTCACCGTGGCCTTGCAACCTCGCCGTGCGGGTTTCGTCGGCCAGCTCCACTTTCCAACTGCGCTCTTTGGCGGCGACCAAGGCATCTTCCTGCCAACGGCTGCGGTAGCCGCGGATGGCGGACAGGCGGATTTCCGACTTGGCACGCAGCCGCGGCTGCAGACGTAGCTTGCTGATTCGACCCTGCCAGCTCGCCTGACGGCCGAGGTCAAAGATGTAAGTCGGAGGGCGCCGATGGGGATGCGGCGGCACTTGCATTCGTCTGTCGGCGGACCAGGTGCCGTCTTCCCCGGCCCACATCAGACGCAGGGGTCCGCGGTCCGCCCCGACCATCTCCACCTCCAAGATGTCGATGGATTCGGCGTCCAGATCCAGCGGACGCTCGAGCCATGCTCCGAGCTCGGCGTAGCTGAAAACCATGCGTCCTCGGTCCAGTTTCGGCGCTTTTTCGAAGCCGTGGTGGCTCCAATCCTGCATCTCAGCCGCCGACTCCAGCTGCCAGTGGAAGACCTCTTCCTTGCTCAGCAGCGCTTCGGCCGTAAACATCTCTTGCGGCTCTGCAAACAGCCGTTGAACCACCTGTGGAGAGCCGCCATCCGATTCCTCACCGGTTCCACAGGCCAGGAGAGTAAGCCCTAGAGCACTGAACAGAATGGGTAGGAGACGGCTTTGGGCAATCATTCGGCGTCCTGCCTCGGGGGTGAGTGAAAAAGGAGCGACCAGAGAACGTGTCGCTCGGGGGGTGGCAATATACCATTCTGCCACGGCCCCGGTCGGCGTCGCAGCACCGATCGCCGCGGCAACCCTTGCGGCGTGCGCTTGTGGCGCTGACAAGCTGGTACAACACGCTATCCCTCGGCCGCCACATCCCTGAACGCGGGCCATCGTTTTCGCTCAAGACCCTGGCCGATGGCAACGTCTCGTGGTAGAAACTGAAGGGTCGAATGGACGCGTTTCGGGCCGATGTCGGCGGCCGGCGTCCAGACGGCAAGAATCCCTCTCAACACGTGCGGCGATGCCGAGGGTCGAGCCATCGCGGGGAGAAGAACCGAGACGCCATGGACAGGTCTGAACAAAGAGCATTGCTGCAGCGAGGGGTCGAGGCCTGGAATCGATGGCGTCATGAGCATCCAGACGCCGAGGCGCCCGACCTCGGCGACATCAGCCTGGTGGAAGAGGTGCTCGGGGGCATCGATTTTTCCCATGCCGTCCTCGATGGAGCCAATCTCCGTGGCGCCTACTTGAATAGGGCCAAACTATCCCATAGTCGCTTGGACGGCGCCGACCTGACGGAGGCCTACCTCAAGGCGGCGGACCTATCGTCTTGCCATGCGGCGAAAGCCAACTTCACCGACGCTTACCTCGGCCGGGTCATCTTGCATTCGGCCCACCTCGAAGGGGCGATCTTTCGCGAGGCCAACCTGCGGATCGTCGACTTTCGAGACGCCAAGCTGAGCCACACTGATATGGAAGGTGCCTATCTGCGCGAGGCGGTGCTGCGCGGAGCCCAGCTGAGGCAGGCCAACCTCACCGGTGCCAAGCTTGCCTGCGCTGACCTGGAGTCGGCTAGCTTGCAGGGCGCGTGCCTCAATCACGCCGATCTGCGCAACGCCAATTTGAGGCATGCGGATCTGCGGGGCTGCGACCTAAAGGATGCCGACCTCAGACATTCGATCATGGAGTCGGCCAATCTGGAGGGGGCGGATTTGCGGGGCGCCAGGCTGGAAGCCGCCATCCTGCTGCGCGCCAAGCTCAGCGGCGCCAAGCTGCGGGCCTGAGCGGGAAGGCTGCTACTCCACCTCCGGCGGGACGCGGGCAGCGTTCCACTCCGCCCCCCGACGATTCTTCTTGCGGCTACGGAGCAAGCCGTAGAAGCTGATCAGCATCCACATGCCTTCCACCAGGGCAGCGGACAGGTTGAAGTCGAAAAGCAGAGAAAAGAGAATGGCGCCGGATCCCAAGGCATTGAGCAAGGAATACATGGGCTGCTCGGCCCGCAGGCGCTCGCTCTGCAACAGGATGTAGGCGCTGAGGATCCCCAACACACCGAGCAATCCGACAACATTGGCGACACTGTTCATGGTTGCCGTTATACCATTGATAGATGTCGTCGTCAGTCCTCGAAAGTCCTTCCTGCCAATTGCCGGGAGCCGACACCCTGTTGGCGGCACACCGCCGGTTGCAAGGCGTCGCCCACCGGACTCCGGTATTCACCAGCAGTTATTTCGATCGACGTTGTGGCGCCAGCCTGTTTTTCAAAGCGGAGAATCTGCAACGCATCGGCGCCTTCAAATTCCGTGGTGCCTACAACACCGTGGCCAGCCTGACGGCCGAGCAACGACAGCGAGGCGTGGTCACCCATTCCTCGGGCAACCATGCCCAGGCGGTGGCATTGGCAGCACAGCTACATGGCTGCAAGGCGCAGATCGTCATGCCCCATAATGCTCCGCAGGTGAAGCGCCAGGCGGTGCTCGGTTACGGCGCCGAGGTCATCCCTTGCGAGCCCACCCTGAAAGCACGGCAAGAAACCGCCGCCAAGATCATGGCGCGACGCGGCGCCGTGCTGGTGCATCCCTACGACGACGCCCGCATCATCGCCGGCCAAGGCACCGCCGCCATGGAGCTCTTCGAGCAAGTGGACGGGCTCGACTTGCTGCTCGTCCCGGTGGGCGGTGGCGGCCTGCTCAGCGGTTGCGCCCTGGCGGCCCGACATTTCGCCGCCTCGACGGAGGTTGTCGGCTGCGAGCCCCGAGGGGCCGACGATGCCGCCCGCTCCCTGGCCAGCGGGCGGTTGCTGCCCCAGACCAGGCCTGAGACGATCTGTGACGGCCTGCGGGGCGCCTTGGGCAGCCTGACTTTCGCCGTCATTCGACGCCATGTCCAACGTATTGTCACGGTCGACGACAGCGCCGTCGTCGAAGCCATGCAGCGCATCTTCGAGCGTTTGAAACTGGTCGTCGAACCGTCCGCGGCGGTACCCTTGGCGGCCGTGCTGGCCGGCGCCCTCGAGGTCTCGGGGCAGCGTCTTGGTATCCTTCTGTCGGGCGGCAACATCGATCTCGATCACTTGCCCTGGCAAGGCGGAGCCCCGGGTCCTCAGCCCTCTCCCTCGACATCGAAGACAGCCAAAACATCGAGCCAAGGAGCATTCCCATGAGCCCATCCCGCAATATCTTGATCACCGGCGTCAGCAAAGGACTGGGACGGATCATGGCCCTCCGCCTCGCCTCCCTGGGGCACCGAATCGACGGTTGCGGCCGGAGCCGCAGCGCCCTGGACGACCTGTCGAAGGAGCTGCGGGAAGGGCATCATCTCGAGGCCGTCGATGTCTCCGACGGGGCCCAGGTCCAAGCCTGGGCAGAGCATGTCCTGGCGGCGGGACGGATACCCGATTTGCTGCTCAACAACGCCGCGGTGATCACCCGCCGGGCCCCGCTGTGGGAGATTTCGGGCGACGATTTTTCCCGCATCATCGACATCAACATCAAGGGCGTGGCCAACGTCATCCGCTCCTTTGTACCGGCCATGGTGGAGCGCCGCAGCGGCGTGATCATCAATTTCTCCTCCGGTTGGGGCCACTCGACGGCCCCCGAGGTCGCACCCTACTGCGCCACCAAGTTCGCCATCGAAGGTTTGACCCAAGCCATGGCGCAGGAGCTGCCCGAGGGCATGGCGGCCATTCCCCTGAGCCCCGGCATCATCCATACGGAGATGCTGGACACCGCCATGGGGGCCGCCGCCGACACCTTTCCGTCGCCCGAAGCCTGGGTGGACGATGCCGTGCCCTACATCCTCGGTCTCGGAGTTGCCGACAACGGTCAGTCGCGTCGCGTCCCCGGGCACTGATGTGGAACCGCCTGTCCCCCTGCAAGCCTGTGTCATACTGAAACGACTATGACGCCGTCCCCTATCGACACCCAAAGACCCACACGGGTCACCAGGTCATCGGATCGATGAGGCCCTCTGAACCCCATGGCAGACCACGTTTCGCCCTCGACGGCTCCGCCCTGCTGGCGATGATGGATCACACTCCCGGTGGCTCGGTGGTCGGTGCCAAGCTCCACCACTCGGCGATTTCCACCCTCAACCTGGCGGCGGTGCTCGACATCTCCAGAGCCCAGGGCATGGAGGTGGGTGACATGATCCAAAACCTGCAATCCCTAGGCTTGTCTATCGAGCCCTTCCTGCCCGAGGACGCTTTTTTTGTCAGCCAGATTGCCGAGGCGAGCCATCGCCAGGGGCTATCGATCATCGATCGCGCTTGCTTGGCCTTGGCCCATCGCCTGGACATCCCGGTCTTGACCACCCACTTGGCCTGGAACGACCTTCCCTTCGATATCGAGGTTCAGGTTCTGCGCTGACCGCTGGAGAATCCTACATGCGTCAAGACTTCCGCTATTGGCTCGACATCCCGGTTCGCTGGGCGGACATGGATCCCTACGGCCATGTCAACAACGCCAAATATTTCACCTACTGTGAATCGTCCCGCATGGGTTGGTTCGAAGCCATCGAGCTCGACGGCTTCCGCGAAGCGTCACAACATGGCCCGGCCTTGGTCACCGCCACTTGCAACTTCCGCCGTCAAGTCCACCACCCGGCGACCCTCGATGTGGGCGCCCGGGCAAGCCGCATAGGTTCCAAGAGCTTTCAGTTGGAGTACGAGCTCTATCACCGCGGGGACGGTCACTTGGTGGCCGACGGCTCGTCCGTGGTCGTTTGGGTGGACTACGGCTCCGGCCAGGCGATCCCCCTGCCCGACGCTCTCAAGGAGCGCATTCGCCACTATGAGGGGCTCGAGGATTGAGCCCTCGATCCCTAGCCCTTCATGTGTATTGATCACCCCACAGCTGCTAGGTTGTTGATATGAGAATCCTGCTGGTCGAAGACGAAGCAAGCCTGGCCAACGCCTTGCAAGAGGCCTTGATCGACGAACGCTACGCCGTCGACTTGGCACCGGACGGCAGCACCGCCGAAGAGCTGATGGCGGTCAACGACTACGATTTGGTCATCCTCGACTGGACGATTCCTGCCCCCACTGGAATCGACCTTCTACACGCCTGGCGGAGGGAAGGCATCGAGACACCGGTCATGATGTTGACCGGCCGTCAACAGGTGGAGGATCGGGTCGACGGGCTCGATAGCGGTGCCGACGACTACCTGACCAAACCCTTTTCCATCGTCGAGCTGTTGGCTCGAGTGCGCAGTCTGCTGCGCCGCCGAGGCAAGTCGCTGCAGCAGCTCAGCACCGACGATCTGTGCTTGGAACGGGCCTCACGTCGGGTCACCGTGGCGGGACAAGAGATTTCCCTGGCCCCCAAGGAATTTGGCATTCTGGAATATCTGCTGAGCCGCAGTGACGAGTTGGTCAGCCGGACCGAGCTCGCTGAGCACGTCTGGGACGACGCCTTCGACGCCATGAGCAATGTTATCGATGTCTTGATCTATCGCCTGCGCAAAAAAATCGACGGCGGCCGGGAGGCAAAGCTGCTCCACACCATCAAAGGGGCCGGTTATATGTTGAAGAGTCGGCGTCAGTGAACGGTAGACCGGGCCGAGTCGTCGCGGTCAGCGGAGCCGAGCCCCGTGTTGCGTCCCACTGAGCCCCTGGCCGAGAGACGCTGGATTCCCGGTTTTGTCCTGGCCTTTGGTTTCGCCTCGGTGATTTTGCTCTTGGCCAGCGACCGCATCCGACAGCGCTCAGCCATCGAAGACGCCCACTCGCTGCTCGCCTGCGAGCGAATCCGCGTCGATCTGGCCATTTCCCATCTCTGGTTGGAGGAGCATGTCAGCGGTGACATCGTCGAGGTGGCCGAAATCGAGGCACGTCTCGACAACGCCATCGACCACTTGGACCAAATGGCCGGGGCCACCGTCCGGGAGTCCGACCCGGCCAGCGTCTTCACCTCCCCACCCTTGCACGACGCCGAGCTGAGGCGCCGGGCAGCGTCCCTGAGACCTCGGGTGGAAAATTTCCGTACCCTGTCCACCGAACGCCTTCAGGGATTTGCCCAGGACTTGCAGGTGGGTATCGGCTCCCCCCTCGACCTGGAATACGACAAGGTCTTCACCGACCTTTTGGCGGCCACCAAACAACTGGAATTGGACCTGCTGGCTCACCATCGGCAACATCGTTCGCAAGCCCAGCGCCTGTTCTTCACCATCGTCCTGGTGTGGAGCTTGTTTGTGGCCCTGGCCGCCCTTGGGCTATGGGTCCGGCAGCGGAGGCAAAAGAAAACGGAGCTCGATCTGCAGGCAAGCCAGGCTCAGCTGACCCACTCCCAGCGCATGGATGCCGCAGGTCGCCTGGCCGGTGGCCTAGCCCACGACCTCAGCAACTACCTGGCGGCCATCCGCGGCCATTGTGAGCTGACCCGTCTCAAGGCCCCCGCAGGTCCCCGGCTCGCCGAAAAGATGGACGAGGTGATCCACACGGTGGACCGTGCCAGTGATCTGGTGGACCGCCTCTTGGCCTTCGGCCGCCGCCAACCCATGCATCCTACGGCGGTGGCCGTCGAGCCGTTGCTCAACGATGTCGCCGCGATGCTCGCCCCGTCGATGGGTGACAAAGTGCATTTGCGAGTCCACTCCGCCCCCGACCCATGGTCGATCCATGTCGATCGCACGGGCCTCGAGCAAGCCTTGGTCAATCTCTTGGTCAACGCCCGCGATGCCATGCCGGACGGCGGCACGGTGCAGATCAAGGCGCGCAACCGAAGGGGGAATGAGCATCGACGGGACGAAGTCGAAATCTCGGTCGGCGATCATGGTGACGGTATCGCCGCCGAAAATCTGGAGCAGATATTCGACCCCTTCTGGACCACTAAGCGGAGCTCCGGAGGCAGCGGCCTGGGGTTGTCGGTGGTCTACAGCTTTGTTGAGCAAAGCGGCGGTCGGCTGAGCGTCGACAGCATCGTCGGTCGAGGAACGACCTTCAGTCTCTTCTTTCCCCGTCATCCAAGCTCCTCGGCACCTGGCGACGGTGCCAGCCCTGCGGCGCCGGAGCCACCACCGGTCGCGCCCTCTCGGGAGCCGCCCCCCGAAATTCCCCATCCGGCGGTGGATGACAGCGCATGGTCGAACGACGATAGCCTGCAAGAGTTGGCGGAGGGGGACCTCGAAGGGCATGAGTGCCTGCTGTTGGTGGACGACAACGAGGTCCTGCGGCGCTCCACGCAGGAGGTCTTGGAGGCCCTGGGTTATGACGTCCTAGCAGCGGCCAACGGTGAGCAGGCGCTGGCCTTGGATCGCCGCCGCCAGATCGATTTATTCATTCTCGATTTGGTCTTGCCGGATATGCATGGGGGCCAACTGTTGCGAGAGCTGCGACGGCAAGGGGAGGGTCGGGAGGTGCCGACCATCCTGATCTCAGGCCACCATGCCCAGGATCTGGATTTGTCGACCCTCGATATCGAGGCCGGTGCGGCGGTGCACTTCGTGGCCAAAAGTCAGCTCTCCGCCTTTCGCCTGGCACAATACATCCGCCAGCAACTCGACACCGGAAGCCGCCCATGAGGCGGTCGTCATGTTGTATTCATCTAGGACTCGATAATCTTCGCCCATGAAGATTTTGCTGGTCGACGACAATACTTCCCTGAGGGCATTTGCCGCCGAGGTCCTACGGGATGCCGGCCATGACGTCTTGGAGTATGGCGATGGTCAGTTGGCCCTGACGGCGGCCCGCGAGATGCCTCCGGAGCTGCTGATCACGGATTTCGATCTGCCGGAGCTCAACGGCTTGGAGTTGGCGGATCGTTTGCGCCGTCGGTGGCCGTCCCTGCCGGTGTTGGTGGTATCAAGCCATTGCGGTGAGCCCCGCTTGGCATCCCGCTGCGATCTCGCCTGCCTGGGCAAACCCTTCCGTGGCAGCGAGTTGCGCCAAGCCCTGGAAGAGGCGCAGCGGGCCGTCGCGCATGCTCCCCCGCTCCCCCGGCGACAGGGGCCTTGGAGGGCCCCCCGCAGTCTCGCCTTGGCGGCCGGTCTCGGCGCCTTGACACTGGCACTGTGGTTTGGCGGCCTGAGCGGTTCGTCGGGGCCACCGACCTTGCCCGAACCCCTCGCCGGACAGGTACGTCGCAGCGCCACGCTGCAAGTAGAAGCACCCAGTGGGGTCCTGGCCCAGCTGCCGGAAGAGGCCAGCTGGCAACCCGTCGACGGCGCGGCATCGTATCGCCTGACCTTCGAGACGGTGGACGGCAAGATTCTGTTCTCGGCAAGAAGCGATGCAACGACCTGGTCGATGGCGGACGAGCTGATGCAACTTTTGCTTGCCAACGTCGCATACTATTGGCAGGTGGAAGCTTTCTCCGAGCTAGGAGAGGCCTTGACGCGATCGGCCAAGACCCGTTTTCGCATTATCCCTCCGCAATCCCAGGAATTTCCAGCAGAACCCACCCCCGTAACTACACCAGCCAGTCCCAGGAGCTTGCCATGAAGCACCTTGCCAAATCCCTTGCTCAGCTATCGATTTCGACGTATTCCCTGCTGGCCCTGTTGGGCTTGGCGATGCTGCCCCAGCCCGTCGACGCCGAATCTTTGACCTTGCGCCTCAACGACACCGAAGGACGACCGGGTAGCCTCGTCGCCCTGGTGATCAGGACCTATGCGCCGCGTGGTATCGGTCAAGGGCAGCTGTGCTTTCGTACCCTGTCGCAGAACCTTACGGGTACGACCTCGAAGGGGCTCGAAGCCGGGCCCTTTGCAGCCCTGGAAGACTTCATCGTTTGGAGCACCACCGGCGATGCCGTCGCCGGAGCCTCCTTTGACGATACCAACCAGACCGCAATGCTGGATTTTTCCTCATTCAGCGGCAGCATCAATCTCGAAGACGGCCCCATGGCGGCGCTGATTTTTCGTTTGCGCGACAACCTGCCTACCAACAGCTCGTTCGAGGTGGGGCTCGACGGGGCCGAATCATTCCTTTTCGACGCCGACGGCGTGCCCGTTCCCCTGGAGATTCGCCCCGGTGAGCTGGTCATCCTGCCCTCCGCCGCCCCCTACAGCCTGTCAGCGGAGGGCGACGAGATTCCCCCCGGAGGCTTGGCTCAGCTGGGCTTTGCAACGCAGGAGATCTTTCCCATCAGCCAGGGGCAAGTGGCCTTCGAATACGATCCGTCCGTGGCCCAGTCCTTGCCCACCGTGACCTTCGACGGCCGGCATGGCAACGCCATCGTCACCATCGATCAAAGCCAGAGTGGGCGGGTCCTGGTGAGCTTCGCCTCCTCGGACCAAAGTCTCAACTGGATTCCCGGACAGCTCATCGGCATCAACCTCCGCTTGCGCGACAACATCCCGGAAGGTACCAGCTCTGCCGTACGCCTCGATGCGGCGTCCACCTGGCTCGAAGGTCCCTCCGGCCCCTACCTCCTACTCCTCGAGGACGACATCATCGAAGTCACGAGCCTCGGAACCTTGTTTGCCGATGGCTTCGAGAACGGTAGCGTCGGCGGTTGGTCAAACGCTTCACCCTGAGCGGGGAAGCTAGTGGCCGTCCATTGGCCCAAGGGCGCGGCGGCGGCGCCACAGGATAAAAGATCCTGTCAGGGCCAGGATGACGAGACCCCCGAGGAGCCACGACCCGGGCCGCGCCATCACCGGCGGGGCGGCGCCGATGAGCACAAAAGCACCCCACACATGCGGTCGGTTCCATCGCGGGTCTTGGTGCAACTGCAGCTTCGCCTGGCGAAGCGCTTCATGGGGCGTCAACCCCTGGGCTAGTTGGTAGTAGAGCTGCTGCATGAAGACCGCCGTCGCCTGGTCGTCCACATCCCACAGGGAAGCCACCACCGCCGAGCTGCCGGCGGCCAGGAAGGCTCCGCTCAAGGACGACAGAGCGCCATTGCCGTCGATATCACCCAATCCGGAGCGGCAAGAGGCCAGGACGGTGAGCGACGCCCGCAGCGGCAGATTGGCGATTTCTCGCGGCATGAGCATGCCGTCGTCCTCGTCGGCGGGGGTCAGGACGACCGCTGATGTTCCCCCGGGGCCGTCGTCCACCAGGGTGTGGGTGGCGAAGTGCAGAACCCCTTGCCCCTGGGGTGCCCAATGTCGTAGAGCCGCCTCCGTCGCCGCCGAACCCGACAAGACAGTGCTCTGCCCTTGCAGGGTCTCGGCGACCATCGACAGCTCGCTCGCCGCCGCCGGCAAGTCAGCCAGTTGAAAGCGCTGACGCATCAGGTCGGCCAGTCCCGCCAGACGATCCTCCCGGGGGGATATTTCCGGAGCCCCGATGGCCAACAAGCGGAGATTCCCAGGCGCCTGGGGAGCCGCCTGTCGGCGCCGTAAGGGCGCCAGCATCGAGGCATTGGGAAGATAGCTCACCGCCATGGAATCGATCAGCCGGCGGCCGGAGCTGCTGAGCAGCTCGAAGGGCAAACGTCGAAGCTCGCCGTCGGCCACCACAAACAGGTGCCTGGCACCCCCTTCGAGGATGCCGGTGCCGGCCAACAGAGCCGCCGACAAAGAGGCCAAGTCGCCCTCGGGAGGCACTTCGCTGCGGCTCAAGGCACCGTGCACCCGGCGGGCGGCGTCGAGGAGCGGAGCCGGTGGTCCCAAATCGTGCCATCGCAGCTCACCCGCCACCAAGGTCCAGGCGTGGAGCCGAGAGCCTCCAACAAAAAGCTCCAACAAGACATCGTCCCCCAAGGCATCGACCAGGTCCTCCAAGCTGTGCTCCGTGGTCGCCGTGACTGGCTGCGGGGAAGTGGCTCCCAGGGACTCCAAGAGCTGCCTCGCCTTGGCCCGCTGCACCACTTCCCAGGCTTCCCGTCGGGGTCTCTCGGGTCGCCCCGAAGACCGCTGGTCGGACGGCACCTGGACCGCCACCTCCACTGCCGCCACGTAGATGGAGCGTTTGTCCTCGAGGTAACCCGCCCGCCAGGTGGCCCGGTGCAAATTTTCCCGCGTCGACTCGATATGTCCCAAGGCACGTTGAAAAGCACCTAAGGCGGCTCTCAGGTCACCGCGGGCCCAGGCCAGACGCGCCGTCCCCTCCTCCACCCTCCAAAATCCTGGTATCTGCGAGCCGTCCCGCGGCCTGTCCTCGGGCCCGGTTCCGCGGGTCAACAATTGGCGGCAGATGTCGAGCCCATCGGCCGCCGCCTGGTATTTGCCTTGCTCGATGTAAAGCCGACCGAGAAAGTAGAGACTCTGTGCTTGGGCCTCGACGTCGCCGCTTCTCTCGGCCTGCTCCGCAGCCTGACGCAGGGCCTCCTCCGCCCGCTCCAACTGCGCCAAATCGAGAAATCGCACTAGCCCCAGATTGAGCCATGCATTGGACAAACCCGCCGGGTCGCCGCTTTGGGCCAAGACTTCAACGGCCTGCTCGAAAGCGCTCTGGGCCCGCACCGGATCCCCCAAGTTGCGCAGCATGACCCCCCGGTTGACCTCCAGCTGGGCCCGCCGACCGGCCTCCAAGGACGCTGCTTGCAGCAAGATGTCGTCATACAGGTCGAGGGCCTCCCGATAGGCGCCCACATTCTCCAACAGGACCCCATAGTTGACCCGCGCCACAAGTTGTTGCTCCTCCGCCCACGGTTCCCCGCCATGGGCCGCAGCCAGGTCGAGGGCGGTGGTCAGCCGGCGGCTCGCCGCTTCGAAGTTACCGACCGTGGTGAGCAGGAAACCCAGGTTGGAGAGGTTGATCGCCACGCTGTGCCAATCCTCCAGGCGGCGATTGATCTGCAAAGCTTCTTCGTAGAGGGGAATGGCGTCGTCGTAGCGGGCCAGATGCTGAAGCGCCAAGCCCGTATTGTTGAGACTTCGGGCCAGTCGCTTGGCGTCGCCTTGCTGGCGACGCAAGGGCAAGGCTTGCCGACAGTCCTCGAAAGCTGCCGCATATCGACCGAGACGAACCTCAAGCACACAGGCATTGTTGAAGGCGGTGGCCCGCTCCGCCGTATCCTCGCTGTCCACCGCCACCTGGCGAAAAACAGCCACCGCCCCGGCGATCTCGCCTTCCTGCAAAAGGCGCCGAGCTTCGTCCAAGCTCTGGGCTTCCAAGGGGCGAGGCGGCAAGATGACGGCGAGGCAAGCCAGGGCGAGCAGCAGAGGTTTGATATTCACCCCTGAAGCATAACCTGAAGCGACCGACGGTGGCCGGCAGGCTACAAAAACCCGCCCCCGGTGAGGGGCGGGTAAGCAATGCCGCCCCGTGGGGCGGCAACCTATCAACCTCCGCTCAGTTGCAGGAGGTGAAGAACTCCGTATCCTGGATGGACGACGCCGTCTGCCCCAAACCGTTGCTGTAGGTCTTGCTCAGGCCGCTGGAGGTATCGGTGACCACAATGTCCAACCCGAGGTTGGTGGTGGCCGAAACGAAGATCCACTGGCTACCGGTCAATTCACAGCCGTCGACCATCTTGAAGAGCACTTCGACGTTGCTGCGATCAAAGAACCAGAACAGACCGGAGCGATCCGATAGGGCAATTGTCTTGCCACGACCCGATTCGCCCTGAAAACCCCTCCAGATCAGCTCCACCTTGAATCGGCCACCGAGCAAACAAAGGGTCTCGGCATCACCGGCGCATTGGGAATTTGCCGTCGTATCGTCATCGACCAAAGTCAAGGTGGCGGTTTGACGCAGCGGATCGAGATCCGCCCCAACGGGATTGCCCAGCAACAGATCGACCGTCTCGTTGCCTTCACTCTCGAGATCATCGAAGATGGGAATGAGAAAGGTTTTAACAGCTCCGTCCTGGTCATCCCAAGTCAGAGTGCCACTGACCGCCGTGTAGTCCATTCCATCGGTGGCCGTATTGTCGAATACCATGTAGTCGACACTGGCGGCCCCATCCTCCCCTTGGGAGCGCTCGACACTGATGATCGCCACGCCACTGGATTCGAGGACCTGGAATGTTCCGGAGCCGAAGCGGGTTACGCCGGGGCGATCACCGCCGCCGCCGCCGCCACCACCGGTACCGCCGCCGCCGGTGCCACCATCGCTGGCCAGGATGACCATCGTCGCTTCCCCTCGCTCGTCGCTGATCGTGGCCCCGCCGGTGGCCGACGCCAGGCTCAGGAAGACCGTCTCCTCACCTTCCAGCTCCGCGTCGTCGATCAACGGCACGGTGAACGTTTTGCCAGCGCCATCACCATTGGCCCAAGTCAAGGTTCCGCTGGACTCCTCGTAGTCTTGATCCGCCGTGGCGGTGCCCGCCGAGGTCGACCAATCCACCGTCACGACGCCGCTTTCCCCTTGCGAGCGTTCCACCGTAATGAAGGCCACACCAGCCTCTTCGATAACCTCGAAGCTCGATTCATCAAACTTGAGAACACCGGGGCCGTCGTCACCACCTCCGCCGCCGGTACCGCCATCACTGGCCAGGATGACCAAGTCGGCCATGCCCCGCTCGCTATCGATGGTGGCTCCACCGGTGGCATTGTCGAGCACCAGGAGCAGGGTTTCATCGGTCTCACTCAGATCGTCATCCAGTAGTGGCACGCTGAAGGTCTTGCTGCCACCGTCGCTGGCCGGCCAAGTCAGGGTGCCGGAAACCGGCGAATAGTCCTCGCCGGGGGTCGCTGTGCCGCTGGGAGAGGTGTGGAAATCCACCGAGACGACACCGCTCTCTCCTCTGGAACGCTCCACAGTAATGATGGCCACACCCGCTTCTTCGAGCACCTCGAAGCTCCGCTCGTCGAACTTGAGCACTCCCTGCTCGTCATCATCGTCGTCGTCATCGTCGTCATCATCGTCGTCATCGTCGTCATCGTCGTCGTCGTCGTCGTCGTCGTCGTCGTCATCGTCGTCGTCATCATCGTCGTCATCGTCGTCGTCATCGTCGTCATCATCGTCGTCGTCATCATCGTCGTCGTCGTCATCGTCGTCGTCGTCATCGTCGTCGTCGTCATCGTCGTCATCGTCGTCGTCGTCATCGCCGGTACCGGTACCGCCACCGCCACCGCCGTCGTTGTCGAGAATGAAGACCTCGGCTTGATCATCCTCTGCCAGGATGGCCCCGCCGGTTGGATTGGACAGCTCGACAACAAAGCTCTCCGTGCCTTCCACATCGCTATCCTCAACGATATCCAGGCTCAGATTCTTCGATCCCTCGTCACCGTCGGCCCAGGTCAAGGTACCGCTGGCAGCGAGGTAGTCGTCCCCTTCGGTGGCCGTGCCACCGACCAAGGTGCGAAAGTCCACCGACACCGGGCCGTCCTCGCCGCGCTTGCGCTCTACCGACAGGATGACCAACCCGGTGGCCTCTGATACCTGGATGGAGTCTTCGTCGAATTCGATCTCACCGGGGCCATCGGCGAAGGCGGGCAGCACGGTCAGGGCGACCAAAAAACAAAGGGCATAAAAAGAACAGAAGTTGCGTCGCATGGAGGTCTCCTCGAGTTGCGTTGGAACCGCATCGACAGGATGCGGATGAGCAATGTCGAGACCAGTTATAGCCAACGCTACATGAACGCTCGATGAATAACCGCCATTGCGGGGTGGAAAATCGGCCAAGGGATTCGAGCTCGGCAGCGGAGTCGCCGTCTCAGCTGCCGCCGTCTCAGCTGTCGCCGTCTTCGCTGCTGCTGTCTTCGCGGCCGCTGTCTTCGCTGCCCTTGCTGTCCGGGTAGCGCAGCTCCAAGACCTCACCGATGGCGTCGATCACCAGACGCCCGCCGTCCGCCAGCCGGCCGAAGAGTAGCTCGTCGGTGAGCGGGCGCTTGATCTCATCGTCGATGACCCGGGATAGGGGACGGGCCCCGAAGGCGGGGTCGAAGCCTTTGACCGCCAACACCTTACGGCCCGCATCGGTGAGCTTGGTTTTGACTTTCTTGGCCCGCAGCTGAACCTCCAGCTGGCTGATGAATTTGTCGACGATCTTCTCCATGACCTCCGGCGACAGGGGCTCGAACTGCAGGCGGGCGTCCAAGCGGTTGCGGAACTCGGGGCTGAAACCCCGCTCCACGGCCCGTTCTCCAGCCGCCCCTTGGGTGCCTTCGAGATCACCAAATCCCACCGATCGCCCGGCCAGCTCCCGGGCACCGATGTTGGAGGTCATGAGCAGGATGACTTGACGGAAATCCGCCTGCTTGCCGTTGGTATCGGTCAGGGTGCCGTGATCCATGACCTGCAAGAGGATGTTGAAGACATCCGGATGGGCCTTCTCGATCTCGTCCAGCAGCAGCACCGCATGGGGGCTCTTGGTCACCGCCTCGGTGAGCAGACCACCGCGGTCGTAGCCGACATAACCGGGGGGCGCCCCCACCAGACGGGAGACACTGTGACGCTCCATGTACTCGCTCATGTCGAAACGCAGGAAGGTGATGCCCATGACCTCGGCAAGCTGTTTCGCCACCTCCGTCTTGCCGACGCCAGTGGGGCCGGTGAGCAAGAAGCTGCCGATCGGCTTGTCGGCGTCCCGCAGGCCGGCGCGGGAAACTTTGATCGCACTGACCAGGCGCTCGATGGGGACCTCTTGACCAAAGACCACCCGCTTGAGCTCCGATTCCAGGAGCTGTAGGCGTTCGCGATCGCCGCCCTTCACCCGACGTTCCGGAATCTGCGCCATGGTCGCCAGAACCTGCTCCAGCTCCTTGCTGTTGACCTGTTTGCGGCCAGCCAGGGATACCGCAGCCCCCGCTTCGTCCAGCAGATCGATCGCCTTGTCCGGCAAGCGACGGTCCCGCATGTGGCGTTGGGCCATCTCAGCCGCCCCCCGGATGGCGGGTTTGGTGTAACGCACCTGATGATGCTCTTCATAGCGCTGGCGCAGACCTTCGAAGATTTTCACCGTCTCCTCCACCGACGGCTCCACCACCTCGACTTTCTGGAACCGACGGGCCAGGGCTTGATCCCGCTGGAAGCTCTGCCGGTACTCTTCCCAGGTGGTGGCACCGATGCAGCGCAGGCGGCCCCCCTGCAAAGCCGGTTTGAGCAGGTTCGAGGCGTCCATGGTGCCACGCCCGGCGGCGCCGGCACCCACCAGGGTGTGGATCTCATCGATGAAGAGGATGGGCGCCACCTCCTGCTCCAAGGCGCGTAGCACCATCTTCAGACGGTCTTCGAAGTCGCCTCGGTAGCGGGTTCCCGCCAGAAGGGCCCCGAGATCGAGACGATACAGCCGGGCATCGCGAAAACGATCGGGCACGTCGCCGGCCGCAATCTTGCGCGCCAGCCCCTCCGCCAAGGCCGTCTTGCCCACCCCCGGATCGCCGACATAGATGGGGTTGTTCTTGCGCCGCCGTTGCAGGATGTGGAGGGTGCGCAGGATCTCCTTCTCCCGCCCCACCAGCGGGTCGAGCTTGCCGTCCTTGGCCATGGCGGTCAAGTCCTGGGCGAAATCCGCCAGCTCTCCACCCCCTTGCTGCGTCGCGCCTTCGTCCTCGTCCGCCATCACCCGGCGATCGTCGCGCCCCAGGGTGGCCCCGAGCTTCGACGTGCCATGGGCCAAGTACTGCACCACGTCAATGCGGCTCACCCCCTGCTCTTCGAGGAAGTGCACGGCAAAGGAATCCTCCTCGTAGAACATGGCCACCAAGAGGTCGGCGCCGACCACTTCGTCCTTGCCGCTGCCCTCGACGTGGGCTTGGGAGCGGGCCAGCACCCGCTGGAAGCCGAGGCTCAGGCGGGGCTCGAAGAGGTCGGCATCCTCCAGTCTCTCGAGCTCGTCGCTGAGAAAGGAGGCGACCCGTTGGCGCAAGTCCTCGACCTTGGCCCCGGCATGGCGCAGCACCATGGCGGTCTGCTCGTCGAGGGTCAGGGCGTAGAGCAAGTGCTCCAGGCTGGCGTATTCATGTTGGAGACGGTGTGCTTCGGAGACCGCAACGGTCAACGATATCTGCAAGTCCTGGGACAGATTCATAGTTGCCTCATGGGACGCTGATCGGGCGTCGAGATCATTCGCGTTCGAGGGTGAGCTTGAGTGGCATGCCTTGGACCCGCGCTTCGGCGGTCACCTCCGCCACTTTGGTTTCAGCCACTTCAAGGGGGTAGACCCCGGCGACGCCGACTCCATTGTGATGCACTTGCAGCATGATTTGGGTCGCTTCACCGTGGGATTTGTGAAAGTAGGCCACCAGGACCTCCACCACAAAAAGGGTCGTGGTGTAGTCGTCATTGTGCAGCAGAACCTTCCACATGCTGGGACGGCGGATGGTCTTCTTCTTGCGAACTGCCAGCTCGCCGTCGAAGTCGTCTTGATGGCTGCGCTCACTCATGGAATATAACTATCACGGCTTTGTGGTTTGCGTCATGCCGGTCGTGGCAGGGGCTCGACCACCAAAAGGCTGGTGGGCGAGGCGGAAGTGATACCATGCCATTGCATAACCCGTCGGCGAGCCCGTTGATTCCCCTTCCTGTGCAGACACCTCCCGCGGCACGGGAAGGTCGGCCTGTTCTGCCCCTCAGCGGGTGATCGCTCGAGACACCTCACCGTACGGTCCTTGGATGTCCCCATGAAGAAAATCTTGCTTGTCGCTGCGGCCATCGTCGCTGTCGGCATCGTCTTCCTGCTCCTTCCCTCGCCGATCGATCCCGTCGCCTACACACCGCCGACCCCGCCGCCCATGGAGGGTCCCCTGGCGGCCAATGACGACCTGAGGCAAGCGGAAATCTTGGCCCCGGACCTGATCGGCCCCGAGGATGTGGCGGTGGATGCAACAGGCCGTATCTATGGCGGCGGAGTCGACGGGAGGATCGTCAGAATCACCCTCGACGGCGACGGCCAGCAGCGGCAAGAAGTCTTCGCCGACACCGGCGGTCGGCCATTGGGTTTGCACTTCGATGCCGCCGGCCGGCTGATCGTCGCCGATGCCCAGGCCGGGCTGCTGCAAATCGACGCCCGAGGCGAGATCACTCCCCTGGTGACGGCAGCGGAGGGCATCGCCTTTCGCTTCACCGACGACCTGGATATCGCCAGCGACGGTCGCATCTACTTCTCCGACGCCAGCTGGAAGCATGACCATCACCGTTACCTGCACGATCTCCTGGAAGCCCGGCCCTACGGTCGTCTGCTGCGCTATGACCCGGCCAGCGGCCGCACGGAGGTATTGCTGAACGACCTGTACTTTGCCAACGGCATCGCCCTCTCGCAGGACGAAGACTTCGTCTTGGTCAACGAAACCTACCGCTATCGCATCACCCGCTATTGGCTGAAAGGTCCGCAGGCCGGGCAGCACGACGTATTCATCGACAATCTACCCGGCTTTCCCGACGGTATTTCGAGCAACCGTCGAGGGACCTTTTGGTTGGCCCTCTACACGGTGCGCAACGCCCAAGCCGACCGCTTGCATCCCCGGCCATTTCTCAAGCGCCAGCTGGCCAAGCTACCGAGGATGTTCTGGCCGAAACCCGCCGCCCACGGTGTCGTTTTGGCCCTCGATGAGGAGGGAACCATCCGGCGTAGCTTGCAGGATCCGGGCGGTCAGATCATTCCGCAGGTCACCTCCGCCGAAGAAGCGGCGGACGGCTATCTCTACTTGGGCAATCTCGAGGGGCGCGGCATCGGACGCCTAGCCCTGCGCTGAGGCCGACCTTTAAGGGACGGTTGGGCGGTCAGTGACGGCCGCGTTTTTTGCGTCGACCGCGCTGCACCGGCGGTCGTCCCCGGCTGGGCACCGGCGCCGAGTCATCGGTGGGCTCGGCGGACTTCCTCGCCCCCTGGTTGCCGGTATCCCGGGCGTCGCTATCCCCGGCGGCGCCATCGCGGGCGTCGCCATCCCGGGCGTCGCCATCCCGGGCGGCGCTATCGCGGGCGTTGCTATCCCGGGCGGCGCTATCGCGGGCGTCGCTGTCCCGGGCGTCGCTGTCCCGGGCGGCGCTACCTCCGGCAACGCCATCGACCGGTTCCGCGGCCGACGACGGAGGTGACTCCGACTTGGCGGGGGCGGCGACCACGGCTCCCTTCTCGGCGCGATTTTCCAGCACTTCGGAGGACATCTGATCGGCCTCACCGGCTGATTCGGCGCCGCCTCGAAAGCGGAAGATGAACTCCTGGAATCCGTTGCGCAGCTGAAAGAGACGCAGGGGTTTGAATCCCTCCATGCGCTGCTCGACATCGCGGGTCACCAGCTTCGAGGCGCCGCTCGCTCCCCCGTCGGGCAGGGTATAGAACAAGGAATCCTCCCCTTCGATACGGAAGTGGAGCGGCTGCTTGGCGATCGGGGCATTGTTGGAAGCCAGGAGATAGATCAACGCCTCCGGCCGACACAACCGCCTCAGTCCGCGGTTGAATTCGACCAACTCCTGACTGTCGAAGTAGTGCAGCAGGTCCCAAGCGATGACGATATCGAATTGCTCCTTACCCTTGGGCAAGGCTTCGATGGCGTTCTCGTCGAAGCGGAAAGCATTCGATCTCTGGCTGTTCGCCCCTTGGCCCGAGCAGGCCTGAAACAGGCCGACCACGGTGACGTTGGAGGTGAAACCGGAAAAGAACTGCACGTTTTCCGTCGACGACGCCCCCAGGTCCAGAAGGCTGACCTCGCCACGTTCTCGCATTTCGTGACAAATGGCCGCTAGACCGGGAGAGCGATGGGACCCCGTTTCAAGGCCCATGGACGAACCTTGATGCTTCTGCGTTTTGCGGCCTTTGAAAAACCAACTCATGTTGACACCTTTTTCACCTACTGCTCACTGCTCGTGCTCACCCTCGGCATCCGTTGTCAACTGCGCCGCACGTCAAGTGCGCAGGTGGGATGCCCCATTCACGTCGACGATGGTGCCGGTGGCGAAAGCAGCTGCCTCTTCCGCCAAGCAACCCACCCAATATGCCACGTCCGCAGGCGTGGCCAACCGTCCCAACGGACTCTGGCCCTTCAGCTCCGCCGCCAGCTCCGTCGTCATGTAGTCGCGATCGAGGGCGCTCTCGACAAAACCGGGAGCCACCGCAAAGACCGAAATCCCGTGCGGTGCCAAGGCCACGGCCAAGGACTGCGTCAAGGCATTGAGCCCCGACTTGCTGGCCCCGTAAGCGGGATTCTGTGGCTCGCCGCGGAACGCACCGCGGGAGGAGATATTGATGATTTTGCCGTTCCTCTGCAACATCATATGCTGCGCTGCACAGTAACTGACATTGGCCGGCGCCACCAGATTGATGGCCAAAGTTTTTTCCCATTGCGCACACCACGCATCGTAGGAGGCCTCTTGCAAGGCCAAGCGCCGATAGACTCCGGCGTTGTTGACCAGCAGATCGAGTCGCCCGGCCTCCGTCACCACCTGGGCTACGGCCGAGCGCACCGCCTCCGCATCGCACAGGTCCGCCGTGATCAGCCCGTGTCGACCCCCGTCCGGCGGCGTTGGCAGCCCGGCGACAACCTCCTGCGCCGCTTGTCGGCGGCGGTGGCAATGCACCCAAACGCTGGCCCCGCGTTCGGCCAACTGCCGACAAATCACCCGACCTATGCTGCCGGATCCACCGGTCACCAAGGCTACTTGGCCGTTTAAGCTCACCGCTCACCCGCGCCGCTGGCCAGGCGCCGACGGGCCGCCGAGGCCACCATCGACACCATGCCCATGAGCCCCATGCTCTTGCCCATCGAAAGCTCCCGCCCGAACACCTCGTAGACCACGTCGTCGCTGACCGAGGCAACCTCCTCGAGGGGAGCACCGGAAAGGCCCTCATCGAGGATGACGGCCATCGCCTTGGCAGAAATGCCTTGCGGATTCTCCACCGCGAAATAGAGCTGAAGCCCTCCATCATCATGGGGCTGGGCCCACAGGTAGGCCTCCGATTCACAGGCGGGAACCTTGTGCTCTTCGGCGAACGGGCGCTGGGCCACCTCGGGCGGCACCTCGCGAAAGCGATCGGCGACATCGATCAGTAGGTCAATGCGATCACCGCGGTCCATCCCGGACAGCAAGTCGACCCACTCATCCAGCTTGCCTCCATGCTTGCCCATAGTTCTACTTCTCGATGGGCACGCCCACCAGGTTGCCCCACTCCGTCCAGCTGCCATCATAGTTGCGGACGTTGCGGAAGCCCAGCAGGTAGGTGAGCACAAACCAAGTATGGCTGCTGCGTTCGCCGATGCGGCAGTAAACCACCAGGTTGCTGTCCGGGGTCAAACCCAGCTCATCTTGGTAGATGCCGCGCAGCGCTTCGGCATCCTTGAAGGTGCCGTCGGCGGGATCGATGGCGCGGGCCCAAGGCACGTTTTTGGCGCCGGGGATGTGGCCACCGCGCAACGCCCCTTCGTTGGGATAGTCGGGCATGTGCATACGCTCGCCGCTGAATTCTTCGGGGCTGCGCACATCCACCGTCGGCCGTGCGGCGTCGATATGGGCCAAGACTTGATCGCGGAAGGCCCGGATCTTCGAGTCATCCCGGCTGGGGGCGTCGTAGGTCGTGGCCTCGAAAGACGGCTTCTGGCGGTCGACGGGGCGTCCCTCTTGTTTCCACTTGAGGCTGCCACCGTCCATGACTTTGGCGTTGCTGTGGCCGAAGAGCTGGAAGACCCAAAAGGCATAACAGGCCCACCAGTTGTTCTTGTCGCCGTAGAACACCACCGTCGTTTCCGGCGTGATGCCAATACGGCTCGCCAAGGCGGCAAAGCTCTCGTGGCCGAGGTAGTCACGCCGCAATTGATCGTTCAGATCACGGGTCCAATCCACCTCCACGGCACCGGGAATATGACCCGCCGGATAGACCAGAGGGTCTTCGTTGGATTCCACGAAACGGACCGAAGAATCGTCCAGATGCTCGGCCACCCACTCGGTCGAAACCAAAACATCGGGGTTTGCATACCCCCGCTCGTCGATGTCTTTCATCAGTGCCTCCGCAAGGGGTCCTCAATAGGTAGGCGGCTCGCCGCCCCAGGGGTCGCCTTCGACGCTCATCGCCACTTCAACATCCTGTCACACTCGTCGCTGCTTTGCAGTTTCGTCCATCGATCCCCTCAGGTCGGCAGGTCGCCCCACTTTCGGCGGTTTCCTGCGCCATCGAGCCGAACGGCGAGCTATACTCTTCAGCTCAGGATACGAGGCCAATCGTACCTTCTCAGCGTACCTTCTCAGAACGCCTCCGGCACGGTCAGAAGACGCCAGGTGCCGGTCCCTCACCAACCTTTGGAAAGGCCAACGTCGCTTCAGATGCTCAGTTATACATCGATCCCCCAAGAGACTCTGCCCCAGAACCTTGCCGCAAGCCGTCCGTCTCGGTCCGCAACCGGGGACCCGCGACGGCGTCGGCGGGCTCGAAATTATGCCCCCTGGCTGAGCGCCGTTTGCCTGGCCCTGGCCCTGGTCGGCGGCCTGCAAGCGTCCACCGCCGCCACCGACGAAGGCCAGCCGCCAACCTTGGAAGGACAAGCCGCCGGCCAAAATGCAGCCGAGAAGGCGGACCGTTGGTACAGCTTGGACTCCGAGCTCTTTCCGGTGCCCGATGAGCTGCGTCCCAATATCGATTTCTGGACTCGGGTCTACGCCCAGTACGACAACGACACCCTCCTGCTGCACGACGAGCGCTATTTGCAAGTGATTTACGCCGCCATCGACCTCTCCGAGCTGTTGGACAGCCCGTTGTCGGCCAGCGAAAAAGCGCACCGACGGCGGTTGGAGATCCGCAAGGTCGAGGCCAAGTATCAAAGCATTTTGGAGGATCTGGCAGCCGGCCGCGACCCCGAGAGCCATGTCGAGGAGCACGCCCGCGTCGAGGCGATGTTCGCCACCGTTCCCGGCGATGCCAGCAAATACCGAGCCGCCTTGGGTCGACTTCGCACTCAGACCTGTCTGCGCAATCGATTTGCCGAAGCCATCGAGCGCTCCGGCAAATATTTAGACTCCTTTGAGCAGATCTTCGCCGCCCGCGGTTTGCCCACCGAGCTGACGCGCCTCCCCTTCGTCGAATCCCTCTTTCAGTGGCAGGCCCGCTCCTCCGCCAGCGCCGGAGGCATCTGGCAATTCATGCCTTCGACGGCGCGCCTCTATATGGCCATCGAGCTTGAGTATGACGAGCGCTTCGATCCTCTGCGGGCCACCGAGGCGGCGGCCGAGCTGTTGAGCGAGAACTACAATGCCCTGGAAACCTGGCCCTTGGCCATCACCGCCTACAACCATGGCCGTTACGGCATGCAACGGGCGGTTCGGCGGCTGGGTACCCGGGACCTGGGCCGCATCACCGAAGAGTACAGCTCCCGAACCTTTGGTTTCGCCTCACGCAACTTTTACAGCGAATTTGTCGCCGCCGCTCTGGTTTATGCCAATCGCCATCATCACTTCCCCGATATCGAGCCCTCTGCCCCCCACCAGATCGACAACTTCGTCGCCGACCGTTATGTCGACGTCCAGCAACTGACGTACCACGCCAAGGTCGACCTCGACTCGATCATGGAGCTCAATCCGGCCTTCTCCCGTCAGATCTGGAGCGGCGATCTCTACCTGCCCAAGAATTACGCCCTGCGGGTGCCGGCCCAGCAAAAACAGGCCTTCGACGCCGCCTACGCCCGTCTCGACGGCCAGTACACCTCGGCCCATCAAGTGGGTTTCCATCACATGGTGCGGCCCGGCGACACCTTGGGCAAGATCGCCGGCAAATACGGCTCGTCGATTCGGGCGGTGCAACAGGCCAATCGGCTGTCGAGCCCCAACCGGATCCGGGTCGGCCAGAAACTGTTGATTCCGCCCCCCAAAGGGGGCAAGGCCAGGAACCATCGGCCGGCCGTCGCCGCGGCCAGCCAAGCCGCCAACGGCACCTATGTGGTACGACCCGGCGACACCCTGTCGTCGATCGCCCGACGCTTTGGCACCACCTCGACGAGACTGATGGCCGATAACGGGCTGTCGAGCCCCCATCGCATCGCCGTCGGCCAAAGGTTGCGCCTGGCGTCCTCCGGCAGCACCACCCACGTGGTACGCCGAGGTGAGACCCTGGCCTCCATCGCCAAGCGCTACGGCACCAGCGTCAGGGCCTTGCAACGGGCCAACCGCATTCCCAATCACATCATTCGGCCCCGGCAAGTGCTGCGCATACCGAATTGATGGCTGATCGCGACATGCCGAGGGCGCAGCGCCGCAGCGGCCGATGAAACCCCGAGGGGCGGAACCCTTGGCCTGAGCTTTCCGTTGCGGACGGGTCGATACAACTCAGGAGTGTACGATGGCAGTGGAAATCACAGGTTCCTATCTCGGTGGGCTCAATGTGGAGCTCACCCATGGCCCCTCCGGCCGCACCTTGCGCACCGCGGCGCCGGTGGACAATCAGGGCGACGGTAGCTCCTTCTCCCCCACCGATCTAGTGGCCGCCGCTTTGGGGTCTTGCATGCTGTCGATCATGGGAATCGTCGGCCAGCGGGACGGCATCGATTTGAGCCGCTTGGCCTTTCGGATCGAAAAGCACATGCAGGCGACTCCGCGCCGCATCGCCTCCCTACCTATCCGGATCACCATGCCCCCGAGACTGGCTGCGGAGCAACGGAAAAAGCTGGAACGGGCGGCCCTGACCTGCCCGGTACACCGCAGTCTGCTGCCGGACATCCGTATCGAGACCATCTTCGAGTATCCCGACTGAGGAGGGCAGGCATCTCGAGGGTCCGATGGTGAATTGCACGGTGGTGCTCAAGCGGGCCGAACTATTGCTCAACACCACCGATTTGGAGAGCGATGTGCCCAGCAGCTCAAGAAGCATCGAATCCATCACGCCCAGCCGGCGGATTCGGTGGGGGGCACCTCATCTTCCTGATAGGATCTGCACAATTATGGCAGAAGAGCATTTTTGATCTTTCCACCTCGCCTCCCACCACGATCTGAGCACACCATGGAAGAACAAAGCGACAGTACGATCACCCGCCTCCTCCACGAGTGGCACCGGGGTGACGAAAGCGCCATCGAAGAGGTCATGCCGAGGGTCTACGAAGAGCTTCACCGCTTGGCCAACCACTACTTTCGGGCCGAGCGACCGGGTCACACCCTGCAGGCCACGGCGATCCTCAACGAAGCGCTGTTGCGCCTGGTGGAGCGCCAGGACATCGACTGGCAGAACGGCGCCCAATTCATCGGCATCGCAGCCCGCATGATGCGCCGCCTGCTGGTGGACCATGCCCGTGAGCGCCGGGCCTTGAAGCGGGGTGGACCGGAACCTGCCCTCTCCCTGGCCGAGGTCGCCGATCTGCAATCTAACCATCGAACACCCGATCTCGAAGCCCTCGACGCCGCCCTGGAAAAGCTGCAAAAACTGGATCCTGACAAGGTGCGGATCATCGAGCTGCGTTTCTTCGGCGGCCTGACCAACGTCGAAATCGCTCAATACACGGGGGTCTCCGAGGCCACCGTGGTACGTCAGTGGCGCCGCGCCAAGGCTTGGCTGTTCGGCGAGCTGAAGGAGGATCTCGGCATTGCAGGCTGAGCGTTATCGCCGCATGGACGCCATCTTCGAGGCGGCCCTGGATTTGCCGCCGGGAGAACGGACGGCCTTCCTCGATACCGCCTGCGGCGAGGACCGAGAGCTACGTCAATCGATCGATCGCTTGCTGGCCCTCGACGAAGAAGCCGCCGACTTCATGGCCGAGCCTTTGCGACCACCGCCGGACCTGGGCTCTGAGCCGGAGTTGGAGGATCTAGGCGGCCAGCGTTTCGGCCCCTATCTCTTGCTACGCCGGCTAGGACACGGTGGCATGGGCTCCATCTACCTGGCCGAACGACAGGACGAATACCACCAACAGGTGGCCGTCAAGGTCATGCACCGGGCCTTCATCAGCGAAGAGATGCAGTTGCGTTTCCGCACCGAGCGGCAGGCGCTGGCAAGGCTGGAGCATCCGAATATCGCCCGCCTCTACGATGGGGGCACCAGCGAGGAGGGCTTGCCCTATCTGGTCATGGAGCTCATCGACGGCTCCCCCATCGACCGCTACTGTGACCGCCAGCGCCTCACCGTCGCTCGGCGTCTCCGCCTCTTTCAAGCCCTGTGCTCCGGTGTCGACCATGCCCATCGCAATCTGCTGGTGCACCGCGATATCAAACCGACCAACGTCTTGGTCACCGCCAACGGTACCCCCAAGCTGCTGGATTTCGGCATCGCCAAGCTCTTGGGACCCATCCGGCTCGGCGACGAGACGCTGGAAACGGATATGCAGCCGATGACCCCGGGCTATGCCAGCCCGGAACAGATTCTGGGCCAGGGCATCACCACCGCCAGCGACGTCTACTCCCTCGGCGTCTTGCTCTACGAGCTGCTTTCCGGTCGGCGCCCGTATCGACTCACCGCTGAGGTCCCGCTCATCGAAGTGCGTCGCAGCATCTTGACGGAGCCCCTCACCCCCCCGAGCCAGCGGATTCTCGAGCCGACGGACTCCCGCGGTCGACCGGTGGACCCGGTGGAGCTGGCACGGCAGAGGGGCACCGATCCCAAAGAGCTGCGCCGCTGCTTGCAAGGCGACCTCGATCACATCGTGATGAAGGCGATGCACAAGGAGCCTGAGAAACGTTATGCCTCGGCGGAGGATCTGGCGCAGGACATCCAGTCCTATTTCTCCGGGCGACCGATCGAAGCCATGGCCGATGACTGGCCCTATCTGGCCGGCAAATTCCTGCAGCGACATTATCTCGGCTGCATCGCGGCGGCCATTCTTTTGCTCCTCATCGGCGCTTCCTTTGTGGCCATTCACCAGCAGGGACTCCAGGCCGCCTCGGAGCGCAACAAGGCCAGGGCCGCCACCCGCTTTCTGCTCGAGCTCTTCGAGATACCCAGCCCCGACGATGCCATCGCCAACTCCTACACCACGGACCAACTGCTCAGCTTGGGGGCTGAGCGCATGCGCTTGGAGATCGAGAACGAGGCTCCTCCCATGCGGGCCAATCTATTGCTCACCATGGGGCATGTGGAGAGCCTGCTGGGCCGCGACGAAGAGGCCAAGGCATTGCTTCAGGAGGCCCTGGACCTCCATGCAGCTAACCCTGCCCTGTCCGCCAGCGAGGAGGTGGAAGCCTTGACCCTGCTGGCCGATATCCATCGTCGGCAGCAACGCTTCGAGGCCGCCCAGGAGCTCTATCGCCAAGCCCTAGCGGCCCATCCTCGGGGGCCACGAAGCGCCGAGCTCGGGCCCGCGACAGCGCTCATCTGGCAAGGTCAGGCCGCCCTCATGGCGCACCGCGGCGATAGCGAAACAGCATCCAAGCTGTTGCTTCAGAGTCTAGCCGTCTACGACAACCTCGACGGCGGTCAAGCCGCTAGAGCCAAGGCCCGCTGTCAGCTTCGACTGGCCACCCTGCGCAGCCGACAGCAGCGCTATGACGAAGCCCTGAAGCTCTACACCCAAAGCCTCGAAACCTTCTCCCGGTTGCTCGGCGACCTACATCCGGAGACCGTCGACGCCATGCAGGGTTTGGCCGACCTACACCTACAGCGGGGGGACGCCGCAACTTTCCTGCGCTGGCAGCGGGAAGTCTTGGCGGCCAAGGAACGCTTCTGGGGCAGCGATCATCCGCAAGCCGAAGCCGCCAGGGCGATGTTGGTTTCGGTCTCCTCCAACCTCCAGTCTGCGAACGTCCGATGATCACCCGCGGACGGTAAAGGCGGCCCAACGATCATGCCCTCGTCGAGCTCCAAAGGCAGCGCTCCCGAAGCCATGGACACGGCGTCCGCCGATGCGCTGAGCAACCAGCGGTTCGGCGCCTACCGGATCGTCCGCTTGATCGGTCAAGGCGGAATGGGGCAGGTCTACCTGGCCGAGCGGGATGACTCCTATCGGCAGCAAGTGGCCATCAAGGTGCTTCGCCGTGGCCTTGACAGCGAAGAGATGCGCTGGCGTTTCCGTCGCGAAAGGCAAATTCTGGCTGGCCTCGAGCATCCTTTCATCGCCCGTCTCTACGATGGCGGCGGAACCGAGGACGGGCGCCCCTACTTGGTGATGGAAAAGGTCGAAGGCAGCCCCATCGACCGTCACTGCGACGATCGTCGACTGAGCATCGAGCAGCGGCTGCGCCTGTTCGCCAAGGTGTGTCAGGCGGTCGCCTTCGCCCATCGCAATCTGCTGGTGCACCGCGACTTGAAACCCAACAACATCCTGGTCCGCGACGACGGCACCCCCAAGCTGCTGGACTTTGGCATCGCCAAGCCCCTTTCTCCCCTTGCCGATTCGCCCCAGACGGTGCCCCACCAAGGTCCCTTGACCCCCGGTTATGCCAGCCCCGAGCAACTGCTCGGCGGCGACATCACAACGGCCAGCGACGTCTACTCCCTGGGCATCCTGCTGCATTGCTTGTTGCTCGGACAAGCTCCGGCGCGGCGCGCCGGGGACTTGCTGGCGGGCCGCCCCATAACCTCGCCGAGCAGTTTCCTGCGGACCGCCGCCAGCGAAGATCTGGCTCAGCGGGCGATCCTCCGCCGCACCGATGGCGAAGGGCTCGCACGCCGGCTGAGGGGTGATCTGGACCGCATCGTCCTGAGGGCTCTGGATCACCAACCGAGCCGCCGCTATCCCTCCGCCCTGGAGCTGGCGCGGGACGTCGAGCGTTACCTGGCCGGCTACCCGATCGCCAGCCGGCACCACAAACTGTCCGACGCGGTCGCCAAATTCTTCCATCGCCATCGCCAAATCTCGCTGATCGCCGGCGGCATCCTGGTGGTCTTGCTGGCCTCCCTGTGGCGCGTCGAATCCTCCCGTCGCGAGGTGGACCGGGAGCGTCAACGCACGCAAGAGGTGCGACGTTTCCTCATTCAGATCTTCGACACCGGCAGGGACACCCCGTCCCGCCCCGCCATCGCTCCGCTCCAACTACTGCAGCTGTCTCGGCAACGTCTGGAAGGCCTCGAGGAGATCGATGACCAGGTCGAGATCGCCCTGAGGCATGATCTCGGACAGATCTACCACCGGCTGTCGCACCACGACGAGGCGCTGCAGCTGATCAGCCAGGCACTGGTGGCCCACCGCCAAGTGCACGGCGACGGCAGTGTCGAGGCGGCTCCACTGCTCATCGACCTGGCTCGTGTCGAGCACAGGAAAGGGCAGCTACCGGCGGCGGAAATGCATTTTCTGGAAGCCCTGGATCTGGCCTCCGACGGGTGGCGCAACCGTCACCGCAAACGCCGGGCCGCCGAGACCATCGCCGATGCCCACTATGGTCTGTCGTCCATCCGCTGGGACCAAGGCAACCTGGAGGAGAGCGAAGCGCTGATGCGCCGCACCTTGGACCTGCGGCGACAGCTCTACGCCGCTCCCCACCGCAAGATCATCGACCCCACCTCCGACTTGGCGACCCTGTTGATCGGCGCCCAACGCTTCGACGAAGGCGAGGTGCTGCTGCGGGAAGCCATGGAGATGAGGCGCCAAAGCCTCGGCGAGCACCATCCGAGCATGTTCTACAGCCGTGACAGCCTCGCCCTCCTGCACTTCAAGCGGCGACAGCTGGAGCAGGCGGAGACCGTCTACCGTGGCACCCTCGAGCTGCAAAAGGCGATGCTGCCCGATGATCATCCCTATGTGCGCCATACCAGGCGTCACCTGGCGCGCACCCTACTGATGGCCGGCAGGCTCGACGAAGCCTTCGAGTTATTGCAGGGGGTGTTGGACGATGAGCGCCAACCCGGCAAGGACGGACGCCTGGTCGAAACGCTGCAACTCATGGGCAGGGTGCTCTCGGCCCAAGGCCAGCACGCCGAGGCGATCCACTTTCTGCAAGAGATCATCGAGACGGCGGATGAGAGCTCGTCGCGGCGCGAGATCGATCGCGGGCTCGCCTTTTACCACTTGGCACGGGCGGAGTCGGCCCTCGGCCGGGAGATCGCCGGCCAGCATTTTCGCCAGGCTCTGCACCACCTGGAAGCTTCACCCCACACCGATGCCAGCTACACCCACGAGGTTCGCCTGGCACTCGGCAACCATCTCCTGGAGCTCGATCGCCCCCGGGAAGCCCTGGCAGAAGTGGACACCATCCTGGCGGAGATGGACCAGACGCCACCCCACCAAGCCTGGCATCGACAGCTGGTCGTAGCCGTCAAGGCCGCCTGTTGGCTGCGCCTGGGGCGCCAGGGCGAAGCGGAGAGCATGCTGCGGCGCTCGCTGGAAGAGCTGACCCCGGTGTTGGGTGCGGAACATTCGACGACCGTCGAGATTCGCCGGCTGCTCGATGGCCTCGCCGAGCCGTCTCGGCTCTGATGGCTCAGGGGGTCATTGCCAAATAAAGCGCCAGGCTCGTGCCGACGATGCCTGCCGCCCAACGCCGGCGGGACGGCCAGGTTCCCCGCGCCGGCGGACGCAAGACCCCGGGAAGCTGCCAACCCGCCAGCCTGTGGCGGCACCAAACCCAACCGCAGGTGGCGAACAGAATCAACCAGGGCATCATTTGAATGCGATAGCGGGATTTGACGTGCAGGGCGAGGAAGATCACCAGGTTGTAGGCCAAGAAGGCGATGACAGCCCACAACCATGGCCGTTGCCGCGGCACGGTCACCACCATCCCGAGCCCGGCGAGCGCCAAAATGCCAGCGTAGAGGGCATAGCTCAGGCCCCGCGCCAAAGCGACCCTCGGATTTGGCATCACCGGGTAGCCGCGGCGCCCCTCGGCCAAAGCCCCACCGGGTAGCTGATCCGTGAAGTAGGTGTCGCGGTGCAGCAGACGGCGATATTGCTTCTGCAGCTGGTTCTTCAGCACCGGCAGGACCCCTTCGTCCGCCAGTTTTTGTCCGATCTTCTGCCGTAGCACGGCCTGCCGAGCCAAAAAGTCATCGCCGCTGGCCAGGAAAGTGCGGTATTCCCGTCCGGCGATGGCATCGACAAAGCTCCGATCCGAGGTATCTTCCAACCCCACCCAGAGATTGAACGCCGCGCTGTCGGAAAGGGTGAAGACTCCCACCCTCTGGGCGTTCCAGGCCATCAGGGGAAGGGTCACCAAGGCCAATCCCAAGCTTGCCCAGATCGCCGGGCGCCAAGCGAGGCGCTGCCAAGGGCTGCGGCCCTCGGGTTTCGCCACCACCGAGGTCGACGGCCACCCCACCGCCAACACCAGGACGGGCAGCCAAGGGGTGAGGAGCGCTTTGCTGGCGACGGCGGCCCCCAACAAAGCCCCATAACCCAGCATCCACGGGACGCTCCGCCGCGGCCGGAGAAGGATAGCGACAGCCCCGAGCATCAGGGTCAAATGCAGCACTTCGGGCCAGAAGTAGTAGCCAAAAGCCACCATGGGCGGATAGGCCAAGAGCAGCAGCGGCGCCACATTGATCTCCGGCACGTCGCCCAGAAGATGCCGTGCCAGACGTCGCAGCAGCCAAGCGCTCAGCAGGAGCAAGCCCCCTTGGACGCAGGGTACGAGCCACCAGGTTCCCTGCCCCAAGGCAAAGAGGGCGGCCAAGAAAAAGATATACAGCGGCGGCCACAGGGGGCTCAAATCCGTGCTGCCGGTTTCCAAGAGCTGCAACGCCGCCCGCTGGTAGAGAACTTCATCCCCCAAGGGAGGGCGTCCCGGCTCCATGCCCTCCAGCCCCGCGATGGCCAGTTGTACCGCCAGCACCACGAGGACTGCGAGCCAGAGCAGGGGGCGGCGACGGGAAACCCCTCTCAATCGATGTATCCCAAGGTGCTGAGCGCCTCCGCCGTGGAGCCACTACCAAGGTGGGCCGGATCGTCGACCTCCGCCATGGGGGTGCGCTGCACCCGCTCCTTCAAGCGTTGCCGCAGACGCTGCTGCACCGCCGCCGACAGCGCCGAGTTGGGTGGCTCATCCCCGTCCTCCCTTTCGGCCTCAACCCATCTCGCCTCACCGGTCGCCCCGTCGATGGTCATCAACTGGTGCTCCAGCTGGTCCGTTTGGGGATTGTGCAGCACCAGTTTGTATCCCTCCCCTTCGATGGCGAAGGCCCGATAGTCGAACTTCTCGGGAAAGAGATAGTAGGAAAAGAAATAGCGGGGTGCCGAGTCGCTCTCAGTCGTCACAGGATTTGTTCGCTCCTGTCCCAACAAAGGTAGGGGACGCCCGGTCAGCATCGGCGGCAGGGGGGCCGAGGCAGCCGCCCTCAAGGTGACGGCCACATCCTCCAGGGCCACGGTCTCCAGGGCCACGGATTCCATCACCACCTCGCCGGCCCTTCGCCCCTGGGGTGGGGCGACGAGCAAAGGCACCCGCAAGGTGGGCTCGAAGACTTCCTGGTGCATCACCAAGCGGTGCTCGAGGAAGGCTTCGCCGTGGTCCGAGGTGACGACGATCCACGTTCCCTGCCGCAAACCGCGGGCTTCGAGGCCATCGAGAAGGCGTCCGATGTGATGATCGGTGTAGGCAATGGCCCCATCGTAGAGGGCGATGAGCTCTTGCAGCCGCGGCGTCGCAAGGGCCGGAGACGGCCGGCGGCCGGCGGCGATTTCTTCATTGAGCCACCACAGATAGTCCTGCCCCCGCCGTCCGTCGCCGTTGTCCCAATCCGCCTCGGGCAAGCTTTGCGGCAGAAAGCGGTCGCCCCACGGGGGCGGGGCGAAGTAGGGCGAGCAGCGAGCGTCCCGGCAGGGCTCGTCACTGGGGATGGCGTGCACCGAGCGGCTGTGCAGGAAGAGAAAGAAGGGTCGGTCCGACTCCGCCTGGCCCGAGGGTGCGGATGACCCATCGCCCAATGGCCGCCCGTCCAACCAAGCCAACGCCGCATCGACGGTATCGGCGATGTCGTAGCGCGGCGTTGCGACCGCCCCGTGGGGGGCGTGACGAAACAGATCGAAGCCGCGATCGAAACCCCGCTGACCGCCGACAAAACCGCGGGGCGTCGAGTCCACGAAGGCGGCGGTCCGATAGCCCCGTTGGCGCAGGGCCTCCGCCAACATGGGAGCCTGCGGTGGTATCTGACGCCATTGCGCGGTGAGGCCGAGCAGATAGGGATCGACGCCGGACAGCAGGGCGCCATGGGACGGCAAGGTCCACGGGGTGGGGGCCAAGGCGCGGTGGTAGCGCACCCCTTGCGCCGCCAACCCATCGAGGTGGGGCGAGGTATCCCGCCCGTAGCCATAGCAGCCCAGGTGATCGGCCCGCAGGGTATCGATGGACAACAGTAGGATGTGGGGTGCCGCCGCGCCCTTGGGCTGCCCTTCCGGCTCCGCCGTCGAAGGACCGTCGCCGCAGGCTGTCACCATGGCCAGCAGAAGCCCGAGGCTGCCCAGGCGGGCGACGATGGACGCCGTAGCGGCTCGCCGCCTGGCTGGATGCCCTCTGTTCACGATCTCGCATTCCCAGTGTCGGTTCCATCCCGCGGAGCGGCGACCTCCTGCGGGCCGGCAACCTCCCGGGCCCGACGGGCCGACCACTCGATGACCGGCAGATAGCTGGACGGCAAATGCCCCAGGAACAAGGTGGGCAGGGCGGGTATGCGGTACGGCTTTTGGCGTAGCTGTTGGTACTCGGCGTGTTGCTCCGGCCAAGGGTCCCGCTTGTCACCGGTGGTCTCGCCGCCATGCACTTGATGGAACGTGCCCTCCCCCAGCAATACCATCAATTTGGCATCTTGCAAGGCGCAGGCCCGCTCGAAATAGTCCAGGTTGCACAACCCTCCCCCCGGCAAACGGAACGCCTGGTCGTAGCCGCCGAGCTCTTGGACCATCGCACGGCCCAGGAAGAGGGCATTGGACTCCGCCAGGGGGCGAAAGCAGCCCTCACGGTTGGACGCCGCCAGGGTGGAGATCTCGAACAGGCGGTAGCCGTCGTCGGGCCAGTGGATCGAATCCAGCAAGTCATCCTCCGCCTGCCGGTCGTAGCCTTCGAGAATCGATTGGGATTGCAGCTTGGGGCCCAAATGCCAGCCGGGGACGGCGATGATGGGGCGTGGATGCAGCCGACTGGCCAGCTCCACATGGTGCAATAGGCCCGGGGTCAAGAGGCGGGCGCCGTCCACCATGACGCCGACGACGCGGCCACGGGTTTGGGCCAAGCCGTGATTGACCGCCTGCACCGGCGACGGCTCGGCTGCCGACAGATAGTGGTAGGAAAAGTTGTTGCCGTAGGCTTCCACCACATCCCGTCCCAGCGGCTGCGGCGATCCGTTGTCCACCACGATGACCTCATAGGACTCGTCTGGAATCCCTTGCTGGTAGGCTGTGCTGAGAGAGTGTAAGGTGCGCCGCGCCTCCCGCGCCATGTCATAGATGATGACGACCACGGAAAGGGTCGGCTGCGGCTGGGTGGTGGACATCTGAGGTTCTCGGCTCCCTGAGCACTGGTTGTCACAACTGCCCCGTAGTTGCGAAAACATGTACTTATCTGGACAGGCGGAGCTTAGCAGACCCGGCCGCCGACGGATTCCGCTATGATCGCCCCCGCCAGCTGAAAGTCGCTAAGCCATGAAGTCGCTATGCCATGAAGATCGCCCTCGTCTGGAATCATCCCCAACGGCTCAACGAGCTGTCTTTCCGTTTTGGGCTCTATGTCCAGGGTTTCCGCGCCCTCGGCCATGAGGCGACGGTGGTTTGCCCCCGCGGCTGTGCCGCCGAGGTGGCCTATCCTCTGGAAGTGGCGTCCAGCCCCGGGGCCCTGGAGGACGCGGCCTTCTGGCGACACCTCGGGGCCGATGTCGCCCTGGCCATCACCTACCACCGCAAGTCCGCCATGCTGGCGGCCATTCAGCGGGCCGGTATACGAACCCTGGCGCTCAGCGACTCCGACGGGCAGGTCGGTTTGCGGGCCCATCCGGGCATCACCTTGGCGCGCATGTGGCATTACCAACCGAACTGGCGTCGTCGCCTGGGTTGCCTCAAATACTTCCTCGGCCGTTACTTCTTCGACGGCCGTAGGGGCCAACCGGAGGACGAGGAGCTGCTGGCCAGCACCCGTCACAGTGACGCGGTGCTGTTCCACAGTCAACCGGCCATCGACTGCTTCCGACGCTTCCTGCGATTTCACGGTGAAGAGAGCCTGGCCGAGCGTTGCCGCAGCGCCCCCTTCGCGGTGCCCGCCGCCTTCTCGCAACACCCCCTGCCAGCCACCAAGGACGATTTGGTGGTGGCCATCGGCCGCTGGAGCGATCCGCAAAAGGATGCTCCGTTGCTGGCCCGAGCCATGGGCATCGCCTTGCGGCGACGGCCCAGCACCCGTCTCGAGATCTTCGGCCACGACGCGGAGCCCTTTTTCGCCGACCTGGCGCAACGCCACGCCAGCGTCGTATTGCGGGGTGCACAGCCCCTCGAATACATTCGCCAGACCTTAGGGCGAGCCCGTTCGGTGATCTTCGCCTCCCGCTGGGAGACCGGGCCCCATGTCGCCACGGAGGCCCTCAGCCTCGGTGCCACCTTGGTGGGGGCGCCGATCCCCAACCTCGTGGGGCTCACCGCCGACGGTGCCTTCGGCACGGTCGCCGCGGACCGCCGTCCCAAATCCCTGGCCCTCGCCTTCGATGAGGAAATGCAAGCTTGGGACGCCGGACGACGCCGGGGCTTGGATATCGCCGCCCATTGGCGGCCTCGGCTGACCCCCAGCAGTGTCTGCCGGCAGTATTTGCAGGCCTTGGAATCGGTGCACAGCTGACAGCCCCGAGAGACCGCTCAGGAACGCCGTAAGAGGCTCAAGTCTTGGAATCCGTCGAGCCCGCCCCGGTGCCAGGACAGCATCTCTAGATGGGGATCGAAGAAGTGCCGTAAGCCCTCCTCCGTATGGATGGCGGCACTGTCATTGAAACCATGGCCCGCCGGCACAAACCAAAAACCATCGATGTCGGCCGAGGTCTCGTCGCCTTCGGGCAAGGGGTTGAAGACCCAGGGCCCCATGGTGGTGACCACCGCCAAACCACCGGGTTTGAGCACCCGTCGCAGCTCGGCGGCCCACCGGCTCTGGCGGGCGGTGGGAAAGTGACTGAAAACCGAAACCGCGTAGACGGCGTCGAAGCTGGCCTCGGGCCAGGGCAACGGCGGATCGTTTTGATTCACCCGCAGCTCCGCAAAATCACAGACCCGCCGGCTCCACTCCAGGCTCCAGGCATCGACATCGCAACCGTAGAGCTGCCAACCGCTGGGCTCCAAATGGCGTAATACACGCCCCAGGCCGCTCCCCAAGTCGAGGACCTGGGGTCGGCTGGCGGCGTTGAGCCCCGCCTCCCCCAGGACTTGCTGCAAGCGGGCCGCTGAGCGCCGACCGATATCCAGGTACTCCATGACCCAAGGGGTCGATTGCACCTTTAGCAGGACGTGACGTGGGGGCAAGGGCCCATGCCGCCTGGAGAGGCGCAGCAGGGCGTCTTGCAGGTCGCGCCGGAGGCGCCCGATAGGCCATCGGAGACGGGCCGGAATATGGTGGTGGTAGAGCTGCTTGAGGCGCGACATAGCGGCGCATCGTAGCAAACTATGGCTCCGGGAGCAGCAAGGAAGCCCGCCGGGTCTCAGGGACGCGACCCATGCCGGGCAGACAGCAAAAAGAGGGCAGGCCTCACGGCCTGCCCTCCAGATCCTAACGATGAATGCCCCTTATTGCTCGCAGATCGAGATGTTGTCGATGCCCGCTTCGATCAGATCACCGGCGCTAGAACCGTCCGCCGCACGGATCCGCAACCGCACCGAATCACCGGCGCTGGCGGTGGTCGTCGCCTGGGTCCAGGCAGCATTGACGGTGACGTCACCGTAGCTTTGCAGGGATGTCCAGGCGCCACCGTTGACCGAGATTTCGAGGTGAAAGAAATCGCCGGCGGAATCGTCTCCGGCGTCGCGCTGACCATGGAAATACCAGGCCGAGACGTCGGAGTTGGCGGTCACGTTATAGACCGGCGACGTGGCGATGCACTCGCCGCCGTCGATGTCGATGGTGCCAGCACCACCCGAATTGGAGGCCGAGAAGAGGGCGTTGGAGCCGTCCTGGGCGCCACTGACCTGGGTTTGCACGCCGCCGTTGCTCACCCCGTCCGGGGTGCCGACGACAAAGGACCCGGTTGCGCAGTTGCCACTGCCGGTCCAGCCGCCAGCGCCGCTTTCGAAGCTCTCCTCGAGGTCACAGCCACCACCCCCACCACCGGTCTCGTAGATGTCAACGCAAGCGAAGTAGCCTTCGTTGTTGAGGGTGCCGGAGTCCTTGTCGTTGGTGAAGACCAGCCGCATATTGCCGGTGTAGCTCTGGCCGACGGGCACCGAATACGATTGGTAGCTGCCGGAGCCGTTGTAGCTCGGCGTCAGACCGATCTTGCCGGTGCCGGTCCAGTTCTGGGTACCCCAGAATTGGAAGTGACGCGGGTTGTCGTTCAGGGTGTCATTGTCGTCGAAGCCGATGGCGTGGATCTCTCCCTGGTTGCCCGAAGCAAACTTGAAGTCGATCACCGTGTTGGGGGTGATGTTGAAAGACTGGGTCGAGCGCACCCAAGTATTACCGGTCAGATGCATGGTGTCGCCGCCATCCTCAACCGAGGCGTCATTGGTGGAGTTTTGGTTGGAGTAGGAGGTGAAGCTCAGGGTATTGAGATCGAGGGTGCCGGCGCCGCAGCTCGGATCACCGGGGCCACTGCCACCACCACCGGCGTTGACGGCGCTCCACAGATCCGCTTTGAAGAAACTCGTGCCGCTGTTGTTGCCACCGCTCGAGCTACAGCCGCCGTGGGTGTGAATGCCCACCGCCTGGTTGGTCGCCTCGTCGATCACCGGACTGCCGGAGTTGCCGCCCTGGGTGTCGGCGTTATAGCGCATGGTGGTGCCTGAAGAACCGGTATTCGCACCGGTGTGCGTCTGGTTGCTCTGGTTATCGCTGCCGGAGTCAACGCCGAAGCCGGTGATCCGGATGGTGCTCGGACCGAGGTCCTGGCGGAAGGCAAACGAGCCGTGGGCCGCCATCGGCTGCAGGCCGGTCACCGAATTGTTGTTGACGGCGAAGATGCCCCAATCGTTGCCGACACCGCCATTGACGAAATCGAAACTGCTCTGAACGATCGAGTACTGGCGGTCGGCCGGCGGAAACTGCACCGTGCCGCCGGAGGTTGACTTGGGCGGATTGATCGACAAGGTCGTATTGCCGGAACCTGCCAGGCAGTGGCCGGCCGTCAGCAGCTTGCCATTGTTGATCATCCAACCGGTGCAGCCGATGGGGTCGATGCGGCCGACCCGGCTGTCGGTGGAGTCGACGCGATTGTCAGATGGGCCGCAAATGCTCTTCTCGGCAGGCCGGCCCCATTCACCGACGACAACCGCATCGACCTGGACCCGGGCGCGGCGGTCTTGGGGGCCAACGTAGAAGCGGATTTCCACCGCATCGCCGTTGAAGTAGGCGCTCTGGCCTGCCCATTCTTTGAAACTCTTGGCGTCGAGGACTTGGGTGGAGCCGTCCAACAATGAGGAGATCTCGATCCGGCTTTTGTTGCCGATCCGGCTGTCGCCGAATTTGAGTTGCATCCAGGGCACTCCGGACACCGAGATGATGTCGCTGGCGACAAGCCCGGCCGACTCGACGCCATCGTCACCGATCTTGCCCTGGCCATGGTGCATGCCAGAATCCCAGGTGACTTGCTCAGTGTGGCGCAGTAGCTCGGACGGCTGGGCATCCACATGGGAGGCCAGCGGACCGAGAAGGATGAGCCCCAAGGCAACAAACGGAAATCCACTGCGAAGCATCGAAAGCTTCATGGTTACTTTTCTCTCTCTCTGCCTATGAAAAATTTCGGCCATGCTCCACAGCAGGCAATCCGTGGACATACCGGTACGGGTTCCTCAGAAAACCTTGAAGGTTCCCCGTCGGTGGGCTGCGACTTCCCAATTGGCTGCAAGCCAGAAGGTACTGCAGATCCCATGCCAGCCGGCATTTGCCTTAGTACACCTTTTCAAAAATACGCTGGTATTCGAGCGCCGAAGCATCCGCGTCCGCGGCGTTACGCTCGCTGCAACAGAGCCCCACTATGCCTCGCTCGCAAGCCTTGCGGACGCGGCGCCTCGGGGCTCTCGATACGTCACCGTATTTCCGGAAAGGTGTACTTAGCGGCCTCGCAAAAGACTGCAAAGTCAACTCACAGGGGTGACCGCATACGGTCCATTTTCTCAACCTTGAAAGAGATCATTCTCAAACTTGAGATAGGCAGATATATTTTTCTTTACGCAAGGAGCTGGTGAAGGATCGGATAGAGGCGACCGGGCGCTCCCCGGTCGGCCTCGACTTCACAACTCTTGCCTACTCTACGTAGGTACTGACCCCGTCGACCCCCCATGAAGCGATGGGCCTCTGGCGATCCACAGTCTGTCGCTCTTCCTCAGAGGTCTTCGGCCGCCACCGAAATGTAGTTCTCCCCTAGGAGGATGCCGAGGGCCTGATGATAATTGCTCAGGGCCCGCCGGTAGTTGATCACGGCGCTGACTTCACGGCTGCGGGCGTTGCTCAGATCCTCCTGGATCTCGAGCACTTGGAAGCTCGTCGACAGGCCGTTCTCATAACGCTTGCGCTCGGCGTCCAGGTTGCGCCGCGCCAGCTTGCTGGAAATGCGCGCCGAGTCGATTTGCTTGGCTGCCGTCTCGACGGCGCGGGCGTTGCGCCGTACCTCGGTGAGGATCTGCTGTTGCAGATCGCGCAACTGGGCATTGCCTTCGTCCACCGCCAGCTCCGCCTGGGCCCTCTCGGCTTTGGCTTTGCGGTTTTGGAGCGGCATTCCGAAGGTCAGCTGCACCGTCCAACCTTCGAACGAAGCGTCGGTGATCTGTTCCAGGGCGTCGGTGAAGCCGCCCTTCAGGACGACATCTCCATCTTTGACATCGCCGGCCAGACCGTTGAAACCGTACTCAGCAAAGAGGTCGAGCTGAGGTTTGACCAGGTTCTCGGCAACCGCCGCCTGCAGCTCCAAGGTGTCGTTGCTGATCAACAGACGCCGCATGTCGGGGCGCTGCTTGAGGGCCGTATCCACCGCTTCGGCGAGGGCGATGGGCCTGTGCTCGACCTCCGGATCGGTCACCGGCACGATGCCCACATTCCACAGGGAGCCACGGTCCAGATTGATCAGCTGCCGCAGATTGTCGGCCGCGTCCTCCACCGTCGCTGTCAGGCGGATGATGTCCTCTTCGCGGGTCGCGACGCCCACTTCGCTCTGTACCATTTCCAAGGGAGCCTTGGTCCCCACCTCCACCTGAATACGATTCATCTCGTGCAGCTCTTTGGCCAGCGCCAGGCTCTCCTCCGCCACCGTCAGCTGCTCACGGGCTTCCACCAAGGCCCAATACTGGAAGATGACGTCGGCCACCACAGCTTCCACCTGCAGCTGAAAATCCTCGCGGCTGATGGCGCTGTTGTTGCGGGCGATGATCAAGCTCTGCTCGGTGATCGTGCGGCCGAAGCCCCGCCAGAGGGGTTGCCCGAAGTTGAGATCGAAGTTGACCGTCGTCTGAGGATTCGGCTGCGTGGCTTCATCCGAGGACTCGAGCTCACTGTTGTTGAAGGACAATTCCGCCGTGCCGCCAAAGGGGGTCAGCTGGGTCAGGGAGTTATTCCAGTAGACGGATTCCCGGGTGAGGATGGCGGCTTGCTGCAGCGTCGAGCTGGGGGGCGAAGTATTCGAAGTGGCACCTACCACGACGCTCAGATTGAGATCGTAGATACCTTGCGCGGCGGCGATGCCGAGCTGCGATTGCTCGCGCCGCAAACGTTGCACATCGAGGGAAAGATTGCGTTCCAGCGCCGCCTCGATGGCCTGCTGCAGGCTGAGCTCGGTGACTCCCTCCTCGGTCTCCAAGCCGAGGTCCGCTAAGGACTCCAGGGCCGGACGCTCCTCCACCGAGCCCATGGTGGACCGGATTTCAATATCCTCGGCATGCACGGACGCCGATAGCAGCCCTGCCATGGCGACCCCAGCGAGGGTCACCGCCCACCTCGGGTCGAGGCTCCTGATCATCTGAATCATTATGTCTAGCTCCTAGTCGCTTGGTTCGGTGGGTCAACCTTCGAAGGTCATCGTCAATCTCGTAGTCAACGTCGCAGCACGGTCCGGGATCGCCAGTCAGCAGGCTGTGAGACCTCCGGGGCACGCTGAAACTACGTTTGCGCACCTCAAAAGTTACCCTTTTCATCCACTTATCAGGTCGCCTCGGAGCGCATCGGGTGGTGGCATGCCACCCGCTCACCCTCGAGGGGCTGTTCTCTGCTCTCGTTCAGAGGCCGCAACACCGGACGCTCGAAGCGACAGATCTCGACCTCATGAGACGCCAAGGCAGCGGCCCTGACGCAACGGCCCAAGTAGGGACAGCCACCGCCGTTCGACACCGGCTCTCCCGAGGTGATGCTCAGCTGCGCCGCCGGGACCCTGACCCGCCGTGGCCGATGCCGTGGATCGGCCTTGGGAATGGCGGCGAAAAGATCCGCAGTGTAGGGATGGGATGGCCCCCGGCAAATACGCCGGGTGGATCCCTCCTCCACAATGCGACCCTCGAACATCACCGCCATGTGGTCTGCCACCTGCGCCACCGTCGACAGATCGTGACTGATGAACACCATGGTCAGATCCCGACGCTCCCCGAGACCCTCGAGGAGCTCGAGGATCTGCGCTCGCACCGACACATCGAGGGCTGAGACCGGCTCGTCGAGAAACAGCAGCCGGGGCTCCGTGGCCAGGGCCCGGGCAATGCCCAAACGTTGCCGTTGACCGCCCGAGATTTCATGAGGATAGCGTGTGCGCAAGCCCGCAGCAAGACCGACCTCGGCCAACAGGTCGGCGGTCCTGGATGCCATCTGGGCGTCGCCGACGATTTGGTGAATACGCAACGGCTCAGCCAATGCTTGGCCCAGGGTCAAACGGGGATCCAGGGCCTCCAAGCTGCCTTGGAAGACCATTTGCATACGACGCCGCAGGCGCCGCATTGCCGGGGCGGATAGCTGGCTCAAGTCCTGGCCCGCGAAGGTCACGGTGCCTGCGTCGGGCTCGATGAGACGCAGGCAGCACAAAGCCAGGGTCGTCTTGCCGCTGCCCGATTCCCCCACCAGACCTAGGTTCAACCCACGGCGGACCGTCAAGTCGATGCCTTGTAGCACCTCCCGCCGACGCCCCGCCAAGGAAAAGGACTTGCTGAGATCGCGAACCCGCAGCAACTCGGTCACCGCAAGGTACCAGGGTCTTTGAGGGGGCCAGGCTCTCGCGGCGCAGCGCGGCCTCGGCGCGGGGCCGCCTCTTCATACAGATAACACCGGCTGCGATGGCGATCCCAGTGGCTTGCCTGCGCCGCAGGGTCCTGCGGCGCCGCGGCCCCATCTGCCGCCGACAGCTCAATCCATGGCGGATCCGCGACCCGACAACGGGGCATTACCTGACTGCAGCGGGGGGCGAAGACACAACCCGGCGGACGTTCGCCCGGATCCGGGACCTGACCTGGAATACCTTGCGGTGGTCCGTCGCCCCCCAGGCGAGGCAACGAGGCCAGCAAACCCCGCGTGTAGGGATGGGCCGGCGACTCGAAGAGCCTCTCCACCGGCGCCTCCTCCACCAACGCGCCGGCATACATGACGCCGACCCGATCACTGCATTGGGCCACCACACCCAGATCGTGGGTGATCAGCAGGATGGTCAGCCCCAGCTCTTGGCGAAGATCGAGCAGGAGGTCGAGCACTTGCGCCTGCACGGTGACGTCGAGGGCGGTGGTGGGCTCGTCCGCCAGCAACAGATGGGGCCCGCTGGCCAAGGCCATGGCCAACATGGCCCGCTGCTGCTGGCCGCCGGACAGTTGATGGGGATAGGCGCGCAAGCGCTCCTCCGGATCGGGCATGGCCACCCGACGCAACCAATCGATGGCTTGCCGCCGCGCCTCGGAGCGCGACAAGCCGCGGTGCAGACGCAGCACTTCCATTATCTGGAAGCCGATGCTGAGCACCGGGTTGAGGGCACTGGCCGGTTCTTGAAAGACCATGGCGATATGCTTGCCCCGAAAGGCTCGCTGCTGGCGCTGTGACAGCTGCAACAACGAGCCCAGCTCCGCATGCTCCACCGTGCCGCCGAGGTGGCGGGCCCCGGGGGGCAACAGACCGAGGATGGTCAAGGCGGTCAGGCTCTTGCCACAACCCGACTCACCCACCAAGGCGAAGACCTCGCCCCGCCGGATGTCCAGATCCAACCGCCGCACCGCAGCCTGCTCGACATCGTCGTCGAAACCCACGGACAGCTGGCGCACACGCAGCAGCCACTCGTCCTCGGGGCCGGGGATGGTTGTCTCGGCAATCATGACCTCGTCATTCCAGTGCCTCCGGCCGCTGCGACCTGGTCGCCAATGTTTACCTTCTGATGGTGGGCCAATCGCCGCGTATGCTATACGCTTATGGGGTCAAGGCACACCTCGGCCGTCGAACGAGCCCAATAAAGAGCGTTTTTATGCCTAGCAGCTCCGTCCTAGAGCACCTCTCCAAGGGAATTTTCACCTTCCTCGATCCCGATGCGGCGCACATACGGCGTCTCATTCCCTCGGCTGAGGACATCTTGCCGAAACCTCAGCGTATTTTCCTGGAGGACGAGGAAGCGACGCCGCTGATCGGCTTTCCCATCCTGTTGAGCCCCGGGCTGCAATTGGTCGATCGAGCCCTGGCCGAGTATCTCGACGCCGAGATCGAAGCCCAGAGCACCTTCTTCACCCGTCAGGCCTTCGATAGCAAGCTCTATTCCCAGAGGTGGGAACGCTACCGTAGCGTCATCGCCACCATCCTGCAACATGCCACAGCCACCGGCCACGGCACCGACCTGGCGGCCACCTTCTGGCTTTTGCACTCACAGGCCATCGTCGACCGCCTGCAAGAGATCCCCAGGACGCTGCGGCGTCAGGACCTGAATTTGGGTCGCGACCACGGTGACGCGATCAAGTACAAGGTCTTCTTCAAATGGATCGATCGTGTCGTGGCGCTCAATTTCGATGTCGCCCAGCGCCTGGCCGAGGAATTTCAGAAGGACGAAAGCGAGCTCTTTCCGAGCCTCCTGGCGTTGATGCGGGACAACATCCTGATCTTCACGGAAGACTACGTCAGCGCCGATCTCGGTGAGCTGGCCAGCTATTTTGTCGGCTGTCTGAACCATGACGGCCGTGAGCTGCGGCAGGGGCTGGAGGCCTTGCGCCACTGGTACGAGACCTTTGCCCGCCAAGACGCCATGGTACGCGGCGCCATCGAGCACCTGCTGCCCGGAGCGACGGAAGACGACACCGCCAAAATCCTCAACCTACCGGGTTTTGTATCGTTCCTCAGTCAGCATGGCAGCTACGACCCCGAGCGCATGCTCTCCGACCAGCAAATCAAGGTGTGGGAAAGCCTGTTGGAGAAGCTCAAACAGTTCGAGGTGCTGCGGGCCTTGCGCAAGATGATCGTGCCCCTGGAACGGGACGGCGAGGAGTTGGTGTGCCGCGATCGCAGCATGAACACCACCTGGGTGGGTGGCCCTTCCCTGCTGCGGGTCTCCGACGCCACGCGTCCCTTCGACTTCACCAGCCCCTGGGTCATCGATCCGGTGGTCAAGCGCTTCGGTTTGGTGTACGACATCACCGACTTCTCGTCCACCCTGTCCCTGCTGGGACGTTCCGAGGTGTCGGCCCTCGACCAGGCCTTTCGCATGACCTCCAGCTTTCAGCATCGGGCCAACCGTATCGCTGCCTCCCTCGACCTGACGTTGGAAAAATACCTCGGCGACGGCGCCTTCTACTCCGGCCGTCAATCGCGCCGTATCCTGGCCGCTGCTCTGCGTCTGCAACGCCTCTACCCCACCTTCGTCGCCCGCGGTTTCCCCTTCGACAAAGGGCTGCGCATCGCCCTCAATTTCGGCGAATACCGTCTATTGCCCCTGGTCACCGACGGCGGCGGCCAAGGGCAGAGCTACGAGTATTTCGGCCACGGGTTGGTGGAGCTGTCGCGGCTGTCGACGGGCAAACGCACCCAAGAGATCGACGATTTCAAGACCTACCTGATCGCCCAGGGTTATCAAGAGGCGGTGGTCAACAAATTCTTCGCGCCGATGATGCGACGCGATGCCGAGTTGGTCAACAAACAAGACGAAGCCCGCCGCTTCTTCGCCTACATCAACCAGAACGGCGCCTTGATCAACGAAGGCATGGTGGCCACGGAAGCCTTCGTCAGCCGCCTCGGTTTCTTCCAAGACCTGCGCTTCTACAAGGAGCAGCACCGTGGTTATGTGGCCCTGCGCCTGGAAGAAGACGGGGGATTTCTACAGCTCGGTCTACGCAAGCTCGGCATCGGCAAGTTCAAGGGGCTCGAACCGGTTCCGGTCTATGAAATCGTCGACGGAGAGACCTGGCCTTGGGAGACCCTGCAGGAGATCCCCAGCCAATCGTTGATGTCCGCCTTGAATCGACTTTTCGTCCAAACCATGGCCGCCAAGGCCAAGGCGCGGTCGGCCTCTCCTCAACGCTGAGGAAACGCTGCGCCCTGTGCCCAACGGTGGTCAGATCCCGACAACCGAGCCCTTCGGGGCTTTTTCGCCAACGAGGTGAACATGTCCGATACCACTCACTCCGACGCCGTCTGGCAAACGGAGCTGGCCGGTCTTCCGGCCCCCAAACGCGGCAAGGTGCGCGATATTTATGATCTCGGGGACAGTCTGCTGATCGTCGCCTGTGATCGCATCTCCGCCTACGATCACGTCTTACAGCCCAGCATCCCAGGCAAGGGAAAGATCCTCAATCAGCTGACCAATTTCTGGTTCGAGCACCTGGCGGAGGTCATTCCCAACCATCTGCTGGCCACCGACGCCAACCGCTTCCCCGCTGCCTTGAAACCCCACCGGGAGGTCCTGCAGGGGCGCTCGGTATGGGTCAAGAAGGCCGAGGTGGTGCCCTTCGAGTGCGTCGCCCGGGGCTACCTTGCGGGCAGCGCCTTCAAGGAATACAAGCGCCAGGGAACCACCTGCGGCATCCCCTTGCCCCCCGGCATGGTGCGGGCGCAACGGCTGGACGAGCCCATCTTCACCCCCGCCACCAAAGCGGAGGACGGTCACGACGAAAACATCGATTTTGCGACCTTGGTGGATGGGGTCGGCGAAGAGCTGGCCAAGAAGCTGCGCCACCTCACCCTCGACATCTACAGCCGTGGCCGTGCCCATGCCGAGGAACGGGGCATGTTGCTGGCCGACACCAAGTTCGAATTCGGCCATGTGGACGGCAACTTGGTGCTCATCGACGAGGTCCTGACCCCCGACTCATCCCGTTATTGGGAAGCGGAGGCCTGGAGCCCCGGGACCGAGCCCGTGTCCTACGACAAGCAATTTGTACGCAACTGGTTGGACAACGCCGGTTGGGACCACGAGTCGACCCCGCCGCAGCTACCCGACGAAGTCATCGATGGCACCTTGGAGCGTTACGCCGAAGCCTTCCGACGGATCGTCGGCGAGGACCCGGTGCTCTAGGTCGGAACGCCCCCAACTCCGATGCAGGCTACCTCCCCCGTCCTCGGGAGAGGGTGAGGGCTCCGATGCAGGCTCCCTCCCCCGTCCTGGGAGAGGGCGGGGGGTGAGGGCAGCAGCCTCTAGCCGATCGCCTTCCGCAAGGCGTCGACGTGATCCAGCTGCTCCCAGGTGAAATTCTCTTCGGGACGCCCGAAGTGGCCATAGGCAGCCGTTTTGCGGAAGACCGGGCGGCGCAGGTCGAGGTGCTCGATGATGCCCTTGGGGGTGAGGGGGAAGTGCTCTTTGACCAGCTTTTCGAGCTGCCGATCACTGACCTTGCCGGTGCCGTAGGAATCCACATGGACGGACACCGGGTCGGCGACGCCGATGGCATAGGCCAACTGCACCAGCACCCGCTCGGCGAGGCCGGCTCCGACCAGATTCTTGGCGATGTGGCGCGCCATGTAGCTGGCCGAGCGATCCACCTTGGTGGAGTCTTTGCCCGAGAAGGCACCGCCGCCGTGGGCACCCATGCCGCCGTAGGTATCGACGATGATCTTGCGGCCGGTGAGGCCACAATCGCCCTGCGGACCCCCGGTGACAAAGCGGCCGGTGGGATTGACATGGAAAACGGTGGCCTCGTCCATCATCTCCGCCGGCACCGTCGCCCGGATGACCTGGTCGACGATAGCTTGGCGAATTTCGTCATTGCTCACCGCCGCATCGTGTTGTGTGGAGATCACCACCGTGTCGACCCGACGGGGCTCGTTGCCTTCGTACTCCACCGTCACCTGGCTCTTGCCGTCAGGGCGCAACCACGGTAGGTCGCCGTTTTTGCGTACCTCGGCCAGGCGCTGCGTCAGGCGCTGGGCCAGGGTGATGGGCAACGGCATCAGCTCCTCGGTTTCACCGCAGGCGAAACCGAACATCAACCCTTGGTCGCCAGCACCCCCGGGATCGACACCCATCGCGATGTCCGGCGATTGTGGGTCGATGGCCGAGATGACGGCGCAGGTCTTGTTGTCGAAACCGTAACTGCCGTCCGTGTAGCCGATCTCTCCCACCGTGCGGCGGGCGATACCGTCAAAATCCAAGTAGCCTTCGGTGGTGATTTCACCCGCCAGCATCACCAGACCCGTGGTGACCATGGTCTCGCAGGCGACCCGGCTGTTGGGATCTTGGCGCAGGGCCTCGTCGAGGACGGCGTCGGAAATCTGATCGGCCATCTTGTCGGGATGGCCCTCGGTGACGGACTCAGAAGTAAACAAATAGGTGCTGGATTCGCTCATCCCGGCACTCCTTAGACCGGAGGAGGTGATCCTACGGCAGATGATGTTGGTGAAAATTCCACTGAGCCCGGGGACTCAAAGGGGTGGCCTGGCCAAGCAGATACGTAAGCTGGACGTCCTCGGGAAACGGCAGGCGGTAAGGCGGTGTACCGTGGCCAAAGTGCGGTGGCCAAATGGCGGAGTCCTACCCGGCCCTTGTCTCGGGAGGGCGAATCCTAGCAGACGACAAAAAGGAGGGTCAACGCTACCGCCGTCGACGGTGGGCGTGACTCTCCAGATAACTGTACATGAGCGAGGATACCGCATGGAAGGTGGCCAGCGCCGTGGAGCTGCGCCGACTTTCCAGGCCACCGGTCAGGGAGCTGAACATACCCCCGCTGCGGCGTCGACCGGGCACCACAAAGGGCAGCTCGGCTTCGTCCAGGCCATCGATCAAGGCGCTGGGCAGCTGTAGGGAGCCGCTGCTTCCCCAGGCTTCGTCCCCCAATCCTCGAACCACCGCCCAGCAGCGGACGAAGTACCGCAGCTCAGTATCGCGGTCGCCACCACCGTCGGACCCGTCGCGGAGGTCGAAGGACAGCAGCCCCGCTTCGACGCCGATGCAGAAACCAAAGCGCTCCCCGTGCACCTCGGTCAACGCGTCCGCCCGTTGCCTGGCCAGCCGTAGAATCTCTTCGTCGGTCAAAGGCAAAGGTGAGTCTGCGGTTGGCACCAATTTCTCCGCCAGCACGGACACCGGCACCGGCTTGTCGAGGCTGTCGTCGAAGTAACGCCGGAAGCCGTCGCCTACCCCGAGAAGCTTGTCGGCGACGTCGCCGGCCACCACCACCTCGATTCCGGATTGGAATCGCTGCCAAAAATCCTTAAGATCGTGTTGCATGATCACCAGCCGCCAAAATGAGCGTTTGAAGGAGATACGGCGCTTGCGTCAAGGTAAGACGCTGCCCGGCCAGTCTCCGGATTCCCTGCGGATTCTTCTCGAGGGGCCCCACTTGCTCGTCGAAGCCCTGGGCGCCGAGCTCCCCCTGAGCACCCTGCTGATGAGCGAAGACTTCGCCGACAGCCCAACGGGCCAGGCGCTGCTTCCCCACCTGCCGCGCCGCCCCTTGGTGGCGGCGGCGGCGTTGCTCAATGAGCTCACCGACAGCGACTCGCCACGGGGCATCTTGGGGGTGGCGGAGCTGCCCCGCCGCCAGGTCGCCACCCTGCCTCGGGTCCCCGAGGCAGTTTATGTCTTCGCCGAGGGCCTACAGGACCCTGGCAACCTCGGGGCCCTGGCGCGCAGCCTCGAGGGTAGCGCCGCCGACGCCCTCTGCCTGGGTCCCGGTTGTGCCCATGCTCATCATCCCAGAGCCCTGCGGGCTTCCGCCGGCAGTCTGCTGCGTTTGCCTAACGTGCGTGCCACTCTAAGTCAGCTGCAAGCTCACCTGCAAGCTCTAGAGCCCCGCTACCTAGCATTGATGCCGCAGGGGGGCGCTGCCCTCTATGACACGGACCTGAGCCGCGGCTCCTTGGTGCTGATCGTGGGCTCGGAAGGTCAAGGTTTGAGCGCTGCGCTGCAAGGCCGGGCGGACCTCTCCTTGACCATTCCCATCGCGGCGCCCCTGGAATCCCTCAACGCCACCGTCGCTGCATCTCTCGTCGTCTTCGAGATCCGTCGACAACGTTTGGCGAAGGGCTGAGCCGCCAACGGTTCTAGGCAGATCAGCCGCCGGAAGACATCTCGGTGGCTTCGACCGGCACAAAGGTCACTTGAAACATCTTGGGCCAAAACTTGCCGGTCAACCAGAAGGTCTTGCTCAACGGGTCGTAGGCGATGCCGTTGAGCACATCGACCATGGTTTTCTCACGCTCTTCCAGCAAACCCGAGGCGTCGATCACCGCGTTGACGACGCCGTTCTCGGGATCGATCCGCAGGATGCGCTCCTGGCCCCAAACATTGGCATAGAGGTCGCCTTCGGCAAACTCCAATTCATTGAGATCGACCATCGGCCGGCCTTGATGGCGGATCTCGAGGGTCGAGCGCCAACGAAAATCCTGAGGGTCCCGGTAGGTGATGCGTGAGCTGCCGTCGCTCATCAGCAGGCGGCCTTGGTCATAGGCCAGGCCCCAGCCCTCGCCGTTGTAACCAAATTCGTCGATCACCTCCAGAGTGGCGAGATCATAGGCAAACGCCACACCGGCTTTCCAGGTGAGCTGCACCAGACGATCCTCCACCAAGGCCAGGCCTTCGCCAAAGAGGTTGGGATCCAAGGCCTTGCGATGGAGCACGCGACCGGTGGTCGGATCGACCTGGCGAAGGCTGGACTTGCCATAGAGCCCAGTGCTCTCGTAGAGCACTCCCCCGTCCCACACCAGGCCTTGGGTGAAGGCGGTGGGGTCATGGGGGTAAATGGCCTCGATCTTGACCTTCAACTGTTCCACAGTAACGAGCCCCTTCCCCCGTTGCGTTTCCTTCTGAGCTTCGTCCAGCGGCACAGATGGTGATTCTTGGGACTGCCCCTCTCCGGCGGCGGCTGCCGGACGGTTTTGCGAGGACGGCTCCACACCACTGCTCGTTTCTACCGAGCATCCCCACAAGACAAGGGCCCAGGGAATGAGAGCCCCAAAGATGAGGGCTCCGAAGTTGAGAGCTCCAAGCCTCGAGTCCCGAGGCTTCAGCCCCCAAGGAACCGACCCGCGATGGCGGCCGAAGCGGCGAGCTGTGGGAATCTCCAGCTCCATCGACTGCGGCAACATCATAACCACCACGGGCCCCATGTCCATAGCCAGTTGCTCATGATCGAAACACGATCTTACCAAAGGCCTGCTCAGGCTTCGCTGCGTCGGCACGACAGCTTCCAGAACAGGGCGATGAGCCCGGCGAAGAGCAAGGCCGCCAGCCAGGGCGCCAGGGGACCCGACCAGGCGGTGCCGATACCCTTCGGGGAATGACCCAAAAACCCGGCAGCGACCGCAATGCCGACCCCGAGCAGACCTTCACCGCCCACCAGACCCGATCCGAATAGCACCCCTTGCTCCCGTCGTTCCGCCGCATCGTCTTCATTCGCCGCCGTCTTCTCGGCAAAATGCCGCAGCAGGCCACCGAGGTAGACCGGCACCATGGTCGAAAGGGGTAGGTAGACACCGACGGCAAAAGGCAGGCTAGGGATCCCCAAGACCTCGATGAACAGGGTCAGGCCGACGCCGATGCCAATCAGACCCCAGGGCAAGTTACTGTCGAGCACGCCTTCGATGACCAATTGCATGAGCGTTGCTTGCGGCGCCGGAATCTCCTCGTTGCCAAAGCCGTAGGTATCGCCGATCTTGATCACCGTCCAACAGACGGCGGCGGCGCAGGTGAGCACACCGATCAGCTCGCCCATCTGCTGGCGCCTCGGGGTCGCCCCGAGGAGAAAGCCGGTCTTCAAGTCCTGCGACGTATCGCCGGCGATGGAAGCTGCGATAGCCACGACACAGCCCACGGTCACGGCGGCGATCTTGCCGCTGGAATCGGTCCACCCCATGAGCAGGAACACCGTCGAGGTGCCGAGCAGGGTGGCGATAGTCATGCCACTGGTGGGATTGGAGGTAACCCCCACCAAACCGACGATGCGCGATGAGACGGTGACGAAAAAGAAGGCGAAGATCACCACCAAGACCGCCGCCACGGCGCGCATGCCGAAGTTGTCGATGGTGCCGAAGGCCTGGCGCACAAAGCTCAAAACCAAAACCACCACCAGGGCTCCGATGGCCACGACTTTCAGAGGCAGGTCATGATCCGTCCGGAGCACTGAGGCGGGGGCGTCCCCTTCGACCCGCTGGCGCAGCTGGCGGCTCCCGATGCTAAAGCTCTCCCACATCGTCGGCAGGGAGCGAATCAGCGTCAAGATGCCCGCCGTGGCGACGGCGCCGGCTCCGATGTAGCGGACGTAGCGGTTCCATAAATCGCCGGCCGACATGTCGGCGATCAATTGCTGCGTCTCCGGGTAGAGGGGCGCCGCGGCACTGTCACCGAAGAGGGCGATCACCGGAATGATCACCACCCACGACAGCAGTCCCCCGCCCACCATGATGGCCGCCACCTTGGGGCCGAGGATGAAGCCGACACCCAGCAGGGCGGACGACATCTCCGACTTGATCTCCGACTTGGGCAAGACCGGCAAGGTCAAGCCCACTTTGTCGGGCAGGGCTTTGAGACCGCCATACACGAACTTGATCAAGGCGCCGGCCCCAAGGCCGAAGAAGACGTTGCGGGCCCGCGCCCCACCCGTCTCACTGGCCACCAAGACCTCGGCACAGGCGGTGCCCTCCGGATAGGGCAACTTGCCATGCTCACCGGCGATGAGATAGCGGCGCAGCGGGATCATGAACAGCACACCCAAAACGCCACCGCTCATCGCCAAGAGGGTCATTTGCAGGAGGGTCGGATCAAATCCCCAAATGAACAATACCGGCAGAGTGAAGATGACGCCGCTGGCCACCGAGCTGGAAGCCGAGCCCACGGTCTGCGAAAAGTTGGCCTCCAACAGGGTCGACTTGACCCCGACCCCGGAAAGTGCCCGAAACACCGCCACCGTCAACACCGCCACCGGAATCGAGGTGGAGATGGTCAAACCGGCCCGCAACCCCAGGTAGGCATTGGCGGCGCCGAAGATGACACCGAAGATAATACCGAGGACAAGGGCCCGAAGAGTGATCTCCAACGGTTCCTGGGTCGCCGGAACGTAAGGTTCGTAGGTCTGGCCGGGCGCCAGGGGCTCGTAGGCTTGGCGGCTCAGACCGCTCTTGGATGCGCTATCGGACATCATTTACCTTCCATATCGGATGCTTCCTGTGAGGTGCTCCCGCGGGGGCACCGGGTGAGACGTCGAGGGGGCGGTGGCGGAAGTCTAACAAGATCCGGCCCAGAAACGGCTCGGGCTGACGGCTCAAGGCCCCCCGTCACAACCCTGCGCCGACCCCGGGTCTTGCCCTGCCGAGGCCCAAGGAAGTGGATCCGCCGAGGCGCCGCCGATGGGGCTGCCTGGGGGCATCTCATCGGCCACCTTGTTGACCGCCGCGTAGAGGCTCATGCGACGCTCCGCAAAACGGTCGATGGCCTCCCCCAGGGCAAAGCCATGGGCCTGGGAGCGATCGAGACTTTGACGCAGCTGGTCCAAATGCCAGGCGGCGGCGGTGCGCACCTCCGGCGTCGCCCAGCTGTCGGCCAGGACCATCAGCCGTTCGACAAAAACCCATTGCGTCAGGCGGCGTAGGGCCCCGTGACGGGGGCTCTCCTGCGGGCTGGCGAAGACTTGCCGGTCGATGGCCTGCAAGATCGCATCGACCCCCGGCTGCCCCTCCAGGCGGCGCTCGAAATCCACCACCCGGGCCAGGCGCTCCCCCTGCAACAACCCCTGGAGCACTTGATCCGCAGCGCTGCGGGCGGCTCCCAAGGCATCGAAGGTGGGGGCCGTGGCGCTGGCGAAGAGCTCGCGATGGGGAGGATGGTGGAACGGCCGTGGGGTCATCAAGGCGAGCACCGACTCCGGCACATCGAGGCTCTCAGGGGAGAGAACCGAAAGGATGACCTCCACTGCACGACCTTGACGCTCCCCGTCCACCGGCCGGGTGGACCACTGGCCATCCCCCACCAGGGCATAGTTGTATTCCAGCCCACCGATCACTTTGACGGCGGCCTCCAGCTGATATCGGTGGTAGAAGTACAGGGGTGCCAGAACCTCCTCCAGCTCGGCCAGCGGACGGCCGCTGGCCAACCGATCGACACCGAAGCGGTCCAGGGCGAAGCGGCGCACCGCCAAGGTTTCAGCTAGGGCCTCCACCGGATCGCTGCCGTTGTCCCACAGATTGGCCCTCGGCTCGGCGGCGCTCGGCGGACGGGCGTCTTCGTCGGTGAGGAAGACGTATCCGTCGGTCAGCCCCTGGCGGACGATGGCTTGCAGAAATTCCTTTTCGTCGGCCCCCGGTGGCACCTCGGCGTAGGCGAAGCGGACCGAATGGATATCCCACACCCCCATTCCGACGCCATAGGCCCGTGAAAAATCCAAGGCCCCGTCCTGCAATTGCACCCAAGGGGCCGGATAGTCCATCACCGAAGCCCGGTCACCGAAGGTGCTGGCGGCGAAGTTGTGGGCAAATCCCAAGGTATGTCCCACCTCATGGGCGGCCAACTGGCGAATACGCGCCAAGGCCAGCTGGATGGGATCATCGTCGGCACCGCTGCCCGTCTTCGCCACCCCGGCCAGGGCCTCGAAGATCAACCGATCCTGCCGCACCCGCAAGGAGCCCAGGTTGACATGACCTTTGATCACCTCGCCGCTGCGGGGGTCGATCAACGAGGAGCCATAGGACCAGCCGCGGGTTGAACGGTGAACCCACTGAATGACGTTGTAGCGGGCATCGAGGGGGTGCACACCCTCCGGCAGCAGCGCAACCCGGAAGGCATCGATGAATCCGGCCGCCTCGAAGGCTTCGGCCCACCAGCGGGCACCGTCCAGCAAGGCACCGCGTACAGGCTCCGGGGCCCCCGGATCGAGGTAATAGACGATGGGCTCCCGCACCGTCGAGCGCTCGGCGGAAGGGTCGGTTTTCTCCAGACGATGACGGATCAACCAGCGTTGCTCGACGGGTTCGTCGAGGTCCGCCGCATAGTCCTTGTACTCGACGGCATAGGACGCCATGCGCGGATCGAAGGGCCGGCGCTGGAACCCCGGCTCCGGGGGGCGTACCAGGGAGTAGTGCTGCACCAGGGTGATCTGCTGCGGCAACGGCGCCGTCTGCTGCACCTGCTCTCCGGGCTCGCCGCCGCCGTAGGTCAGGATGGCTTGAAGCTCCACGTTGTCGGGAAATGCCAGGCAGTTGGCATAGTCCACCAAGCTGCGGTTGGTGTCGAGGCTGAAGCTGCCTTGCTGGGTTTCGCTCAAAGTACCGGCGACGCCGTGGGCATCGCGCAACAGGAAGGAGGTGAAATCCACCAGGCTTCGGCCATCTTCGTCGCGGGCCACGATGTCCTGGGCCCAGAGGATGGAGGTGGCGAAGGACTCGGCGGTGGCTCGGACCTCGGCTGGATCCTCGCTGATGGCGCGGAAACGCAGATTGGGCGCCTCGACGAATACCTTGGAGCCCAGGCGGCGCAAGTGCAAGTAGCGGCTATCGCTCACTTGACCGCGATCCAAGCCAACGGGATTGGAGCCCAATCCAGTGGTCAAACCCTCGATATAGATCAGCTCACTGACCAAGCCGTCGGACGAGCGCGGTGCGGCCACTTCGAGCCAGACCTTGCCCTGCTCGGGATCGAGATAGAAGGCCAGGAAACCGTCACGGCGCTCCAGACCTGCCGTCTTCTCGGCCACCGTGGGAAGCCCCTTCTCAGCCTTCTCTTCCTCCTTGGCTTGGCTCTTGCCCGCTTTGCCCTTGGCCTGCGCTGCGAGCAGCGGCGCCGGCGAAATCAAGGAAAGGCACAGGCAGGCGCCCAGGGTCAGAACCATCCACCAGCTCAGTCGGCGTATCATCGCTGTCCATCTCCTCATCATCTGATGATTATTCTCTCCGCTGTGCGGTCGTCGCGGTCCTCAGCTTGGGGACCGCTTGCTGCCCTTGATGAGCGCATCACGTCCACCGCAGGAGCCGGAACGCCGTCTATCGTCGCAGGGGCGCCGAAGCATACCATCGCCGAGGTCGGCTGAGCCTGCGGCTTGCGACCTCCTTTGATAGAGTCGTCCCACCTACTGCAACTTCCCTACCGCAACTTCAAATCCAAGCTTTATGCCCCAGCCGGAGACCACCCGTGACCCTGCGCCCGTATCTGATCCTCGCCTGCGCCGTTCTGTGTTTTTCCTTTCCCATGCTCGCCCAGGACGCAACGGCGTCCCCCGGCGACGCTCCTGAGACGCCAACCGAGACGCCAACCGGGACGGTTGGCATCCCACCGTCCCTGGCCTCTGCCCGCGCCACCGTTCAGACCTTTCTCGAAGCATTCGACGACAACAAACGTCCCGAGGGCGTCGACACCCTGGAACAGGCCGCCACCACCCTCGATCTATCGCAGATTCGCCAGGATGTGCGGCAAGTCAAGGGCCAGGAGATCGCCTGGAAGCTCAAGCAGGTGCTCGACCGCATCGAGCGCATCGACTTTGCAACGCTCAGCAACGATCCGCAGGCGTCACCGTGGACCCTGCCGGTGGCTGACGTCGGCCATGTCGAAGTGGCGCCCAACGACGAGGGCGTCTGGCTCTTCACCGCCGAGACAGTGGCCTCGGTGCCACAGTTTCTGCAAGCGGTTCGCGATCAGGACATCGTCGAGGGGGTCACCGAAGCCACGCCGATGACCTTCTCGCAGTGGCTGCGCGAGCAAATACCCCCCTCCCTCCAACAGCAGAGTTTTCTCTTGGAATACTGGCAGTGGTTGGCCCTGGGCGCCCTTGTACTGTTGGGCACCCTGCTGCAATGGCTGGTGCGACGCAGCGGCCGGGCGCTCATCGAGGGCTATCTGGCGGCGCGCCTGGAAAGCATCACCGCGGAGGAGACGGCGCAAGCGATGCGACCGGTGGGCTGGCTCGTCGCCGCCCTGCTCTGGTGGTTCGGCATCCTCTGGTTCGGGCTTCCCACCGAGGTGCTCGAGATCCTGGTGGTGGCGGTGCGTTTCTTTGCCGCCTGCGCCTTTGTCGCCGCCGCCTATCGCCTGGCCGACGCCTTCGCCTCGGTGCTCGAGGTGCGGGCCACCAAGTCGGCGAGCAAGGCCGATGACTTGCTGGTTCCCCTGTTCCGCAAATCCTCCAAGGTCCTTGTTGTCGCTTTTGGTATCGCTTTCCTCGCCGAGACCTTGCAGCTACCGGTCAGGAGCGTCATCGCCGGTCTGGGTATCGGTGGTTTGGCCGTCGCCTTGGCGGCCCAGGACGCCATCAAAAACTTCTTCGGCTCCTTGATGATCATCTTCGATCGCCCCTTCTCGGTGGGGGATTGGGTGGTCATCGGCGACGTCGAAGGCACGGTGGTCGAGCTCGGCTTCCGCAGCACCCGCATCCGCACCTTCTACGATTCCCTCATCACCCTCCCCAACTCCAACCTCATCAACGCCGCGGTGGACAACTACGGCGGCCGTCGCTACCGTCGTTGGAGCACCCGCCTGACCATCGCCTACGGCACCCCGCCGGACCGCATCGATGCCTTCTGCGAGGGCATCCGCGAGCTCGTCCGGCGGCATCCGGACACCCGCAAAGACGCCTTCGAGGTGCACCTCAACGGCTTCGGCGCCTCGGCCCTCGAGATCATGCTCTACGTCTTTTTCACCAATGACACCTGGAGCGGTGAGCTGCGTGAAAAACACAGCCTAGCCCTTGATATCTTGCGCTTGGCGGAGCACCTGGAGGTGGAATTCGCCTTCCCCACCCAGACCCTCTTCCTGCAACGGCCGCAGGAGCAAGAGGCCAGCTCCCTCAAAGACTTCGGCAGCGCCCGCCAACAGGCCTTCGAACGGGGTCGGGAGCTGGCGGCGCAATTGGTGGCCGGTAGTGTCGAAGAGGCTAAGGGCAAGCCGTAGGTACCAATCGAGGGTACCCATCGAGCTCGGCGGTCTTCGATGGTCGCCAGGCTATGACCGTCCCAGCGCCTGCAGCGTTTCCAGGCGCTGCCGCGCCTCACGGCTGTAGGGGGAGCCTTCCCCCGTCGCCGTTTCAATGGCCTCCAGGTTGTCGCGTATCAGTGGCTCACCGGCTTCTAGGTTGCCTTGGTCCACCAGGCAGCCCCCCAGCAGACTGCGACCGTTGGCCAGTCGCCAGTGGTCGGCGGGCAGGGTCTTCTCAAAGATGTAGAGGGCTTGGCGGATCAGCGGCTCCGCCGCCGCCGGCTCGCCCCGCGCCCATAGCAGGCGGGCCAGGTTGTTGTACGAGGTGGCGACGATGTCGTGCTCGTCGCCGAGCAGGCGTAGGCGCATCTCCAGGGACTGACGATAGACCTCTTCCGCCTCGTCGTAGCGCTCCAAACCGTGCAATAGGAAACCCAGGTTGTTGAGGATGGTGGCCACCGTCGGGTGCTCGTCGCCGTGAACCCTGCGGGCCACCTCGAGGGCTTCCCGGGTCAACGGCTCGGCCACTTCAAGCTCGCCTTGCAACAGACGACCGATGGCCAGGTTGTTGAGCATCGCAAAGCTGGATGGATGCTCCGGCCCCAGGGTCCGGCGGCTCGCTTCCAGGGCCTCCTCGATGAGCTCCGCCGCGGCCGCGTAGTCGCCCCGGGCTTGCCGGTTCATGCCCAGATTGTTGAGGCTGCCGATCAACCGGGGATGCTCCGGACCCAAGGTGCGGCGGGAGATTTCCAGGGATTCTTCGAGCAGCTCATCCGCCTCGTCGAGGCGCCCCGCCGCCTGATGCACCATGGCCAAGCCGTGCAGGCTGGTGGCCACCAGGGCGTGATCGTCACCCAAGACCTGGCGTCGCAGGGTGAGGGATTCCGCCAGGGCGTCGAGGGCCGCCCCATAGTTCCCTTGCCGATATTCCAGCACGCCGTAGTCGTGCAGGCTGGCGCTCAGCGACTCCCCGTCCCCGGAGCGACGATCCAGCTGCAGGGCCTGAGCGAAGAGATCCGCCGCCGCCTCGAGCTGGCCCTGGTCGCTGCGCAGCTGGGCCAGCTCCCGTAGATTGGCCACCACCGGTGGGTAATAACGTGCCTTGATCTCCCCCCTCTCCAGCAGCTGGCGCTGGATGGACCAAGCCTCCTCCAGCAGGGGCTCAGAGGCTTCGTAGTCCCCCAACTCCCGATAGACGCCGCCCAAGGTACCGAGCAGCCTGGCGCGAACCTCGGGCTGCTCTTGCAGCACGCTCTGCAGACGCTGTGCCCCGCGGTCCACGACCTCACCGATCGGCGTCTCCCGCCCCCACACCTCGTCGGAGGCAGCCACCGCAAAGGGGTCGGAGGCGGCGAAGAGATCGCTCAAGAAATCCGTCACCTGCTGCGCCGCGGCGGCTTCACGATTGGCCCGGGCGGCTTCCTGACTGACCCTCCAAGCCATGGCACCCATCATGGCGGCGAAGATACTCAGCACCAACACCGAGGCCAACACCCAACGGCGACGCTTGCGCCAGCGTTGGGCAGCCAGTTGCAGGGCGGCGGCCTCCTGGCGTTGGCGCTCGGCCTCTTCGAGAGCCTGGCGCCGGGCCGTCAGCTGGCGTAGACGACCGGCCAGCTCGAGGGCATCGCCGAGCCGCCGTTCCGGCGCCCCGTCCACCGCCGCGGCGATATCTTCGGCGAGCAACGGATCGGTGATCTCCCGGCGCCAGCCGGGGGCCAGGACGCGGCTGAAATCCCCCACCACCAATTGGAAGAGCACCACCCCCAGGGCATAGATGTCGGCCCGCAAGGTCGGCATCTTGCCTTCCACCACTTCCGGTGCCATGTAGAGGGGCGTGCCAGCGCTCTGGCTGGCCTCGACGGTGCTGAAGGTCATGCCGAGGGCGGTGATGCCCGCCTGCTCCAAATGCTGACGCTCGGTCACCCAACCGACGCCGAAGTCCGCCAGCTGCACTTTCAAGCCGTCGGCGCTGTCCAGCGGATGGGCCTGGTGGAGCAGAATATTGCCCGGTTTGACATCCTTGTGCAACACACCGACGGAGTGGGCCGCCGCCAAGGCTTCGGCCACCTGCGCCACGATGTCGAGGCGCACCTGCAAGGGCACTTGTGACAAATCCCTGTGCTGCGCCCAATCCCACAGACTGCCACCGGCACAATGCTCGAGCTCGATGAAATAGGGTGGACGATCGAATTCCCAGTCGAGGACCCGAACGATGTCCCGGCGCTCGCCCAAGGTCTCCTTGAGCAAGCGAAATAGGGTGATTTCCCGTTGCAGACTGCGCAGGCTGCTGGCGTCGTAGCAAAATTTGAAGACCCGTCCATCGCCGGTCTTGCGGTGCGTGGCCAGCCAGACCTCACCAAATCCACCTTCACCCAGCCGCTCGCTGAGCCGCCAGTTGGGACGTTGGGGAATGTCGATGCCCGGGGCGGGTCGCCAACCGGCGATCTCCGACTGCTCATCGACCCGCTGCACCTTCTCGGAGTCGGCGGGCGGATGCAGGGGTGCCACCCCCTCTTCGCCGACCTCGAAGAGCTCCACCGGCTCCTCCACCCCCTTCAAGCGGTAGCCGCCATGGGCCAGCCACCGCAACTCCTGGGATTCCGGCATGTCCACCGCACCGCGGCGAGCGACATCGAAGGCGCTGCGGGTGAGCAGGGTTTGGCCGGCCGAGGCCACCGACATCAAGCGAGCGCACACCGGCTTGGCCAAGCCTTCCACTTCCAGCGGTTTAGCCCCCCTGGCCACATCGTCGGCGGTATTCTCCACCAACCAGATCTCGGCCAGGTGAATACCGGCCCGGGCGGCGATGGTGCGCCCTTCATCGGCGCTCAGCTGGCGGAGGCCCCGCTGATAGGCCAAGGCGTAGAGGACGGCGTCGATGGGCCGCTCGAAAAGCAGCAGAAAACCATCTGTTTTGTCCACCTCGTAGGCGCCGTGCTGGGACATCAAATCCCGCGCCAGGCGGTCATGGCGGCGGAAAACCTCCGTCGCCGCCCGATCCCCCAACTCCCGGGTCAATTGCGTGCTGTCCACCAAGTCGCTGATCAGCAACGTTTTGAGGACGGGCTCCGAGCCACTGCTATGCACGACAGGGGAGGCCGGTGTGCGGTCGACGGTGCTCATCGGCCACCTACTTTCGTCTCCGGCGTCTCAGGCTCCGCCCCCTGCTCAGCCGCCCCCTGCTCAGCCGTCGCCTGGGCTGCCGTCGCCTGGGAAGGGCTGGGGGCCGCCAGCAGGTCGGCCAACCGGGCCGCCAAACCATAGGTGACGAAGCTCCAAACCAGCCCCGTGAAGGCGGCCAGCAGGTAGCCGCCCCAAGGCGGTGAGGCTTGCGCCGCCAGCACCTCTCGGACGCGGAAGAGATCGTCGCCAACCAATCCTACAGCCCCTTGCCAGGGAGCGAGCTGGGACACCGCCAGGGAGCCAATCTCGTAGGCGTCGCCGGTCAGCGAGATGAACGGCGCCAAGGCAAAGGGCAACCAGAAGCCGAAACCAAAAGCCCGCTTGGCCAACGCCGAGCGACGCCAAGCCCAAACCCCAGGAAAAAGAGTCAGCACGTACGGTCCAAGGTCCGTCGCCAGGTAGACCCAATCACTGCCGCCGGTTTCGAACTCCGCCAAACGACCGGCATACTCGCCGCCGGCGACCACAAAGGGGAACAGGGCAGCATAGAGATCGCCGCCGTACAGATTTGCTATCTCCAATTTACCGACGCTGCCCCCGAACAGCACACAGGCCAGGGCGTGCAACAGCTCGTGCAGGGGCACGTAGACCCACCAGCCCACGACGAGCCCCAGGAGCATGAAGACGAGGTTGCGGCCCTGCGAGCCCAGGGCGCCATCGAAGCCTGAGCCAAAATCCCGCCACGGCTGGCTCAACCAGGGTGCCAAGCGGAGCCCCGGCCGATGGCTCGGTACCGGCGAGCCGGCGACGGTCTCGACATCAGCCATCGTCGGCCGTCGCCCCACCGGACGCCGACGGCCAAGCCTGGGGTCCCAGCTCGACGAGGCGACCATCCGGTAACAAAAAGCGTCCACTGAGCTCGAATCTAGGCTGCCCGTCGACGTGCACTTCGATATCGCCGCTGGACACCCTCTGGTCACCCTCCAAGATCGGAATGTGGAGACGGATGACCGGGGAACGGCGGAAGGTCCGTTCCATCTCCCCTTGCCGGTTGGCCTGGAAGAGGTCGTAGCGATAGAAGTCCTCGACCGTCGCCTTGCCGAAGACGCCATTGAGGCAGCGGACTTCGAGGTAGTTGTTGTCCACCAGCGATAGCTCGGTGATCTCACCGTTGCGGTTGGTGATCGAGAAACGCACCAACCAACCCCGGCCGCTGCGCCGTTGCAAGCTGGCGTCGAGGTGAAGATCCGGCGCCGCCGGGGTGCGATCGAGGGCGTTGAGTAGATTCTCCAAGGAGAGGGACAGCTTCTCCTCCGGCGACGGTAGGCGGTAGTAAGCTTGACCCAGATGGTTCGGTGTTTCCCAAGCCTCCAACAAACGCAGCAGCTCCTCTAGATCGGAGGTGGCGGCGCGGATGATGCGAATCACCTCACCGGGGCTCGCCGACCAAGGGCCCACCGTCGTCGCTTTCTCGACCACCACCTCGTAAACCCGACGATTGACCCCGTCGAGGGAAAAGCTCGGGCGCAGCTTGACGTTGCGATTCCACAGGATCTCCTGCACCGAGGTCGGCGTCACCCGCCCACGGACGGCGCCGTTGGCCCGCAAATGGGAGGCGCTGCCCAAGGTGACGACCCCCAACATGTAGGGCACCCCGAGGGCCTCGACGGTCTGCATGCGACGCTCCAAGGTGATGAAGTCCCAGGCTTCGCTGGACTCCCTCTCATTGACCCGCTGGCCGTAGAGAAAGGGCACGATGTAATCGACCCGCTTCGCCACCTCCGCCAATCCCTGCCGCTTCAGCCAAGGCCGTTGCACCGAGAGGGAAAGCAGCAAACCGCGATCCAGCTCACCCCGCAGGGTTTGCAGGAAGGCCTGCAAGCTTTCCAGGGATTCGGCGCGGGTGAAGTCGAGATGTAACCCCACCGGGATCGAGCCTTCGCTCTCCACCTCGAAACGCATCTCCTGGGCGGCGGTGGCCAGTTGCCGAGCCAAGCCGTCGACCTCTGCCGGATCCTCCCAGGTGCCGGACACCACCATGGTCACCGGCATCGAAGGGGGCAACTGGGAGGCCTTCAGCAGGGTCACCGGCTCCGCCGAGGAGGCGTCGAAATGGGCCAAGTGGACAAAAGCCTCTTCCACCCCCGCCTCCTTGAGACGCGCCACTTCACTGGCCTCCAGGGGAGCCGATGTTTGTCCCAGCCACACCACCGAGGTCGGTGTGCGCTCCTTGGCGTTGAAGCTCCAGCCACCCGAGCAACCGACGATGGCCAGCAGCAGGGGCAGCGCCAGCACCAGGAGGCGACGGCGCCATGGACCGTACGTCGAAGGTCGAGGATTCATCGTCTGGGAGCTCCGTTTGGGCTGCAATTCAACATCGTCTGAAGACTCTCCGATCATGGCTTTCGCCATCAGGTTTTCCGTCCGTCCGGGGGGTCGACGGCTGCCGTCTGCGAGGGTCTCTTGGCCGGCAGGTGGATGATCACTTCGAGGCCACCGGTGTCCTGATTGCGGGCTTCGATCTGCCCGCCATGCTCTTCGACGATGCGCCGGGTGATGGCCAAACCCAACCCTGTGCCGCTCTCGTGGGTCGAGAAATATGGTTCAAAAATTCGTTCGAGGTTGCCGCCTTCGACGCCCGGCCCTTGGTCGGCGACTCGGATCGTCACCCCGTCGGCGTCGCCCCGCACCTCCAACTCGATGCGGCCGCGGCCACCGTTGGCTCGCAGGGCATTCTCGAGAAGGTTTCGCATGGCCCGTCCCAAGAGCTTGCGATCATGGCGCAAGGGCAGCGGCCGGGGCTCCACGGAGGTGACGATTTCCACCCCCAGGGTACGCGGCGAATCGCGGTAGCCTTGCAGCAGATCGTCCACCGTCGAGCCTACTTCGTCGTCGAGCAGCTCGGCCTTGGGAATTCGGCTATAGATGGAGAAATCCGTGGCGATGTCCCGCAGCTCTTCGACTTGCCGCAGGATGTTATCAGTGCAACGGGCGAACACCGGCTCGAATTGCTCTCGATCATCGGCATAAACCTGTCGCATGTGCTCGGTGGACAAGCGGATCGGGGTCAGCGGGTTCTTGATCTCATGGGCGATGATGCGCGCCATCTCGGCCCATGCCTCCAGGCGCTGGCTGCGCAGAACCTCCGTCACATCGTCCACCACCAAGAGGGCCGCTGGATCGTCACCGGGCAGCGGTAGCCACATCAGGTTCCAGTCCCTCGCCTCGTCGTCTTGGGAACGGATGCGCAGGGTCGTTTGCCATTCGCCATCCGGGCCATGGCGTAGGCGTTCCGCCACCGCCGCCAAACGCGGCGCCACCGCCACCGAGGCCAGGAGATCCTCCCCCACTTCGGTATCCAAGAGATCGGCGGCGACTCGATTGTGCAGCAGGACCCGGCGCTGTCGATCGACCGACACCACCCCGGAGGTGATGTTTTCGATGATGCGCTCCACCAGATGCTTTTCGTGCATCAAACGTCGGCGTCCCTCCGCCAGGCGACCGGCCATCTCGTCGATAGCTGCCGCCAGGGAGGACAGCTCCTCTTCCCGAGGTCGCCAGGGCAGCGATGTGGCACCGCCGGCGATGCGCTGCGTGCCCTGGATCAAGGTCATGATCGGCTTGGTGAAGCTCTGGGCCAGGCGGCTGCCCACCGCCACCAGCAGCAGGAAGAGGCCGCTGGTGACCAACAGGGCACGGCGCCGGAAGGTCGCCAGCTCGCGGTCGACTTCCTTGTCCTGCTCCAACAGCGGCACCGACAGGAAGAGCCCTTGCTCGGAAAGCTCGAGCCCGGGCACCTGCAAGGGGGCATAGAGCTCCAAGTAACCGATGTCCTTCTGCCGTTGTTGCCGACGCTCGCCGATCTCATACCCCCGGTAGGCGAGACGGGAGAAGATCTCGCCTGGAATACGCTGCGGCAACAGACCGGCGGTAAACAGCTCCTGCTGGCTGGAGGTGTAGACCTGACTCCCCCAGTAGAGGTTGACCTGATGTTGCAGGATCTGGCTGATCCATTCCATCAGCGTACGGTTGATCTGGGTGTCGATGGCAAAACCCGGGTCGAGACCTTGCAAATAATCGATCAGGAAAACCCGGGCCGAGGAAATGGCTTCCCGGGCGTCGGAGCGCTGCTCGTCGATGAGACGCCGTTCAAAGCTCCGCACCAAGACCAGGTTGAGGGCGATCAGGGGCACCAGCAGCAATACCGTATACACCAGGATGAGGCGGCGGGCATAGGAGCTCAGGGTACGTTCGATCCACCGACGAGAGCGTGCCGCCGGCCACACCAGGAGCAAGATGAGACAAGCCAGCACAGTGAGCGACAGCAGGGTGCCGAGGGCATGGGTGCCCACCCGTTCCAGCCCTAGCAGTGGGCTGAGCAAGGGCAGGAAGAGGACGCGGATTCCTTCGTCCCCCTCCCTCTTCCAGAACCAGCTACGGCCGCTCAGGGTGTCGACGCGGCCATGCCCTGAGCCGCTGTCGAGCAAGCGGTCGGGCAACGGCGGCGCCTCCCCCCAGGGGCTCACCAAGGCACGTCCGGACTCTTCGTAGAGGCCGAAGAGGGCGGGGCGAGGCAAACCGTCGATGACCCCTCGATGGCCTTCCCCTCGCACCAGATAGGCCGCCAGCTCGTCCACTTCCGACACCGCGAGCCGGAAGCCGGGACGCGGTAGATAGGTGTAACGGGCGATGCCCCACGGTTCCTCCTCGCCACCCAAGAGGGTCTCACCCCACAGCATCGACCGTTGCCAGGCGGGAACCGGCGGCACCCGCCAGCTGGTCGGATCGACGATCACCTCCAGATCGGCGTCGAGGGCCAGGCCAAAGGAGAAGCTCGACGGCTCTCCCAGGTTGGGCTCGACCACCAAGGCTGAGAGCCCATCGTTGGCCGCCATGGGCGACTGTCGCCACAGAATGTAGGCCAAGTCTTGCAGGTCGCCACCGGGCCCCGCCGAGCGCATGACGCTGGCCGGCAGGGACGCAAAGTGTTGATCAAAGGCGATCAACAGATCGTTGCTCTCCTCCGCCGTGGGCGGTGCCAGGAGATCCAAGTATCTGTGCGCCAGGGCCTGGCGCAGGTCCTGGCGATGGGCCATTTCCCAAACCCCGGCGCTGGTCAGGACGCTGAGCAGCAACAAAGGCCCAAACACCGTCACCCGGCGCCGCTCCGTCTCGCCCGCCGCCCAGCGCACCGCCACGGCGACACCGCCCAGCAGCAAGGAACGGGCCAGCCACAGATGGTCGTGCACCGCCGCCGCCGCCAACAGCAGCACCACCGCCCCCCACATCCAACCGGCGTCGACGGCACGGGCTCGGCGACGGGCGAACAGGCAGAGCACTGCAACGCCGAAGAGTCCCCACGCCAAGCGCAGGCCGAGGCTGCCGCCGTCCCCCAACAGTTGGGCCGCCAGGTCGGGAAGCGTGCCTTCGCCCCCGAGGCCCTCGGGAGACATCTCCGCCATCACCCGCAGGGCCCGGCGATAGAGCCCACCGGCCAGCAACAGGACGATGCCGGCCGCTGCACCGCCGAGCCAAGCCAAACCTCCCGAGCGCGGTTTCCCATGGGGCGCTACAAAACGCTCAACGCTCCAAGCCGTCAGCCCACTGGCCAAGGTCAACGACCACAAAACCCCGGGCTGCAGGCCGAGGGCGCGTCCGAGGCCGAGCACCGCCAGGGCGATGGCCGAGCTCGACGCCAGGGACAACCACAGGGCCGCCGGGTTACGTCCTCGGTGGCTCAACGCACTACCGGCGAGGCTGGATCGACGCAAGAGGATCAAGGTCAGGGACCACAGCAGCCAGGCCGAGGGCAGGAGCAGCCGGACGAGCAACGGCGATCGCCGACGCAACGAGTCGGCGATCAAATACAGCGAAGGAGCTCCGGGCCAAGAGATCTCCAGCAGCTCACCGGCCCCCATCAGGCTGGCCGCCCCTTGGTCAAAATTACCCGGCGCCGCAAGCCACCACTGCACTCGGTCATCGAGCTCGACGCCCCCCAAGGGCCAGGAGGAGTGGCCGAAGCTGCGTCCCGCGATCAGCGCGTACCGTCGGTCACCGTCCTCCAACCAGCGGCTGGCGAAAAGACTGACGGCGGTCAAGCTGCTGCGGTAGCTGAAGCCGGAGAGGGGCTGTAGCTCCGGCTCGTGCAACAGTCCTTGCCCGGCCCAGGCGATGGCCTCGCCGGTGGCATCGAGGAGGATGAAATCCACCTCTCCAGGACCGCCTTCGAGGCCGGCCTGGAGATGGGCGAAGAGCTCGGGACGAGCCGTCTCACGGGGTGACGGTAGGGTCTCGACAACTTCCTCGGCCCGTCGTCCGAGATCCTCCCAGGCATTGCCAAAACTGGCCCGCAGGCTCGACGCCAGGCGCTCCGGCGAGGTCTGAAAGTACACCGGCCACCCCCAGGCGAGGGCGCTGCAGAGGGCTGCCAAACACAACACCCAAGCCCAGGCGGCGGACCGTGAGGCGGCCTTCTGGGCACCGTGCCATGCCCCGGCCGCAACCAACAACAGCGGGCCGGACCATGGACCGTGCCACCACAACCCGGCACCGGAGATCACCAAGGCCAGGACCGCCAGTTTGCCGCGGTGCCTTCGCCAGCCGCCGGAGGTGCCGACTTCAGAGTCCATGGCGGGCCATCTTCATCGCCAAACCATTGCGCGATAGGCCGAGCAGACGTGCCGCCCCGCTCTTGTTGCCGTGGCTGCGCTGCAAGGCTTCACGGATCGCCGCCCGTTCACACTCGCCGATCAATTTATCGAGGCTGAGGTCCGACGACATCTTCGGGCGCAGACCCTTCACCTTGGCCATGCGCACCGTCTCCGGCAGCATGGATTCGTTGATCGGGCGCCCGGACGGACACAGGTAGACCAAGCGGCGGACGATGTTCTCGAGCTCCGGAAGATTGCCCGGGTAGTCATAGACGGCCAAGGCTTCGAGGGCTTGCACGGTAATGCCCTGGATGCGTTTGTTGGTCTCGTGGCAACAGCGGTTGACCGTCGCCTGGATGAGCAATGGCAGGTCTTCGCGACGTGCCCTGAGGGCCGGGACCTCGACCACGAACTGCGACAAGCGATAGGCCAGATCGATGCGGAAGCGGTCCCGCGCCGCCTCGTCTTCCAGCGGCCGACGGCACGACGCCACCAAGCGCACGTCCACCGGATCGGCCCTTAGGCTATCCACCGGCTCGACCCGGCCAGAGCGCATGAAGCGCACCAGCCTGTCCTGCAACGGCAACGGTAAATCCTCGATGTCTTCGAGATACAGGGTACCGCCGTCGGCGGCCAGCAGCTTGCCTTCGCGGACCAACGGCTCGGCGCGTCCCATGACCTCGGCACCGAACAGATCGGCCTCGATCTGCGCCTCGGTGCCCCCTTGACAGCGGGCCACGACAAAGGGTTCCTGTCGACGCTGACCGGAGAGGTGCAGGGAGCGGGCCAGCAGCTCTTTGGACAATCCCGCCTCACCCCGCAACAGAACATGGATGGGCTGGTCGATGGCGGCCCGCAGTTGGTCCAGGGCGTCCTTCATGGCCGTCGATTCACCGACCACCAAACCCGGCGCCAAGGCCAGCTCCGTCGACTGTTGGCGACCGCCGAAGAGGATGGGCTCATACTGCCCCACGTGGTGCACCAAACCCAGACTCAGTTGATCCGCCAGGGTGGCCAATGCCGGCAGCGGCGACCAACTCCCGGGGCGAAATCGCGGCAAGGCGAGGATGAAGAGATAAGGTCGGTCGAGGGCCTGGAAAGAGCGCATGGCCAACCAGGCGTCCTCCTGATCGAGCCGACCGTCCATTTGCCAGAGCCTGGAAGGCGTGCCGTCGCCGTCGGCCGCGCCGCCCTTGGCCTGAAGCAGCAGCTGGTCACCGTTGCGCAGCCAGCGGGCCTCCGAGGCGACGACGAACTTGATGCCCTGCTGCTCCCCTTGGAACAGGAAGAGGACACCGCCGCCGAAGTCCAGAAGCAGCTCGCTCATCAGGGATTCTAGGGTGGTGCTGCTGGCCCGATCGGCCAGCACCCAAGCGGAGACGCTGGCCAAATGCTCCAACATGCGCTGCGGCGACATCACCGACTGCGGCGCTGGCCGACGCGATGGCGCATCCGCGGTCACCGCCTCCTCTTGCACCACTTCCTCCAACAACAGGGCGATGCTGCCCAGGCGAATTTCGTCGAGCACCTCCAACGCCGCTCGACGGACCCGCTCTCCGTTGACCAACACACCTTTTCGGCTTCCCAGGTCTGAGACCTCGGCCCGTCCACCCTGCACGTGGAGACGGGCATGGGCCGCCGCCACCCCGGCAAAGGGCAGTTGCACGTCGCAATCGTCTCCACTGCCGATGAGCAACTCACTGCGGTCGAGGGCAAAACGCTTGACGCCGTTGGGAGCGTAGGCCACGAGGCGTAACATGTACGCATCCTACCAGTCTGTGACACAAGTCTTGCCGCGCCGGTAGCGGCTTTTTTCCGCCAGCTCAAGGTTGCGAAATCCCTCCCAACGGTCTCGTCAGAGGGCCGACCTCTGGTATCCTTGCCGCCATGAACGACCTCTTTTTACGCTCTTGTCGCGGTGAAGCCGTGCCCCGGCGTCCGGTCTGGTTGATGCGCCAGGCGGGACGCTACATGCCCGAGTACCGGGCCATCCGCGCCAAGACGGATTTCCTCTCCCTATGCAAGACTCCGGACCTGGTGGCGGAAGTCACCTTGCAACCGGTGGACTTCCTGGATGTCGACGCCGCCATCATCTTCGCCGACATCCTTCTGGTTCCCGAAGCCATGGGTGCCGAGTTGCGCTTCCAAGCCGGCGACGGCCCCGTGTTCCCGCAACCGGTGCGCCGACGGCAGGATCTGAAACATCTGCACGTACCCGATGTCGAAGCCACCTTGGGCTACGTCTTCGAGGGTCTACGCCGCACCCGCAAGCGTCTCGAAAATCGTGTGCCCCTGCTGGGATTTGCCGGCACACCATGGACCCTGGCGGCCTACGTCGTCGAGGGCGGCACCTCGAAATCCTTTCCCCATTTATTGGGTTGGAGCCATCGCGACCCGGCCGGCCTGGCGGAGCTCTTGGACCTCATCGCCGAGACCACCATCCACTACTTGCGCGGCCAAGTGGCGGCCGGTGCACAGGCGCTCCAACTCTTCGATACCTGGGGTGGTTTACTGAGCCTCGAACGCTGGCGTCAAATCGCCTTGCCGCCCCTGCAACGCATCGCCGAGGCGCTGGCCGGCCAGGTGCCCCTGATCTACTACTCCAACGGTACCGGCCACCTACTGCCCGCCCTGGCGGAGCTGCCGGTGGACGTCCTGTCCGTCGACTGGCGGCTACCCCTGAGTGAGGTTCGACGCCAGGTGGGCAGCGACAAGGTCCTGCAAGGCAACCTCGACCCCACCACCCTGCTGGCCCCCCCCGAGGTGATCCGCCAGCGTACTTTGCAGATGATCGACGACGGTCTGGGCGGTGCCCACATCGTCAACCTGGGGCACGGCATCCTTCCGATGACCCCGGTGGAGCACGCCAAGGCGTTTGTCGAGACGGTCAAGGCTCGCACACTCGACTGAAGGCGACCGACCCAAGGGGCCGGCTCAAGCCGGACGACCAATGACAGCCTCAAGGGTCGGTGCGTTTGACGATCAGCATGGTGCTGTCATCGCTGAAGTGGCGGCCACCGCAGAAGACGGTCAAGCGGCGATGTAGATCCTCGCCCATGGCCCTGGCGTCGACGCCGCCACGCTGGACGAATCGACGCAGGCGGGCAAGCCCAAAATCCTCTCCCAATTCGTTGGTCAGCTCGGTCACGCCGTCGGTACAAATCAACAGCGTGCTGGCGGCCGGGAAGGGCAGGCGACGGCTGGTGAAGGTCGCCTCCTCCACCAACCCGACAACCGGACCCGTGGGCTCCAGGGCATTCACCTCGCCGTTGACCGCCAACAGGCCGGCCGGCACATGGCCGCCGTTGACGTAGTCCAACTGGTGGTTCACCGGGTCCAGCTCGGCATAGAAGAGGGTGGCAAATTTGTTGCCCGGCGAGTTGCTCACCAGCACCCGATTGAGGTGGGCCACCAAGGCTGCGGGCTCCGCCTCCACATGGGCCAGGGTTCGCAGGGAGGCTTGGAGGACCGCCATCAACAGGGCAGCCCCCACTCCTTTGCCCGCCACATCGGCCAATACCAGGGCCCAGCGACCGTTGTCCAAGGGAATGAAATCGAAGTAGTCGCCGCCGATTTCGTAGCAGGAGTGGTTGGAGCCGAAAAGATCGTAGCCGTCGATCTGTGGGCTGGCGGAGGGCAACAGATGCCGCTGGATCTTAGCCCCCACCGCCAGTTGCTCTTCCAACCGCTGCTTCTCCACGTGTTCCTGTTGCAAGTACACGTTCTCGATCTTGACCGCCGCCATATTGGCGATCAAACCCATCAGGCGAAGATCGCTCTCATTGAAACCGAGGCCGGAGAAGCGCTGGTCCAGGTAAAGGACACCGATCACCTCACGGTTGTTCCACAGGGGCACACAGAAAATCGACCGAATGCCGGCCATTTGAATGCTGATCGCCTCGCCGAAGCGCTCGTCGGCCTGGGCGTCGAGGGTGAGCACCGCCTTGCCGTTGCTCATCACTTCCTTGAGCAGGGTACGGCTCAGGCGGACCTCTTCCCCTTCGCCAAAACCTCGGGAGACACTGAGCTCCAAGTCACTGCCCGGCCCTTCGCCGACCACATGCTCCCTTTCGACCGTACCGGCAGGGCGACGCACCGGTTGTGTCGCCGTCCGCCGCTCCGGCGGTCGCCGCCGCGGTACGGCATCGTCACCACCATCAGCACCGTCGGCACCGGCGGCATTGTCGCCACGGGACTCCGGCATCGGCGTTTCCATGGTGTGGGTGCTGGATTTGTGTGGCGCGCCAGGGGCTTGGGGGATCCGGACGCCGCCCAGCTTCGACAGGGTCATGGTCGGCAGCCGACCACGCAACAGGACGGCACCCCGTTCTGCTTCCACCGCTTCCATGGCCAGCTCGAGCACCACTTCGATCAGCTCGTTGAGCGGATAGTCGGTGATCAGCGCGGCGGCGACGCTGTGCAGGGCGGGCAATAAGTCCGAGTCTTGCCGTGGCCCCGGCCGCTTCCTCGGATCGACGGCGAGACCGAGCAGGTCCGCCGCCGAAGAGCCCCGCGGCCGCGCATACTGGTCATAGGTGAGCTCTTCGGAGCTGATCAGCACCGTGCTCTCCGGGGGCAACGTTTCGTCCTCGGTTTGCCCGTCGATCTCGGGAACGACGAACCTGAGCTCCAGCTCCCCCACCGTCACCAGATCTCCATGGGCCAGCAACGACCGGGAGCGTAAGCGACCGCCGTTCAAGTAGGTGCCATTGCGGCTCCCCAAATCCTCGACATAGAAGTGCCCGAGCTTGCGGCTGATGCGAGCATGGAAGCGGGACATCCAAGGGTCGTTGTAGCTCAGCCCATTGCCCGGGTCGCGGCCGATCGACAGCTCCTGCCGCCCCTCGAGGGGAAGGTCATCCCTGGCCGCCGCTTTGCCCTCGAAACACAATCGCGGCGACATTTCAAACCTCCTCCGGCGCCGCAGTGGCGCCGAAGAAACTCAGACAGGACTCACCGTAGCGCCGCGTCGCGGCGTGATGCCAGCCGGGGGCCGGGGGCAAGCTCGAACGGCTCGAGTGCTCGATCACCAGCTCCCCATCCTCGGTCATCAAGGGATGCACCGCCGCCAAGAGCCGAGCGTAGTCCTGGTAGTCGTAGGGTGGATCGGCAAAGGCGAAGGAGAAACCGTGGGGCCTCAGCTTGGAGCCGACCTTCGGCAACTGCAGAGCCACCAGACGGTAGGTTCCACGCTCGGCAAGCTCACAGTTGCGGCGCAGAGTCCTGAGTGCGGTCTTCGACGATTCGACGAAGGTCGACATCACCGCCCCTCGGCTCAGGGCCTCCAGCCCCACCGCTCCACTGCCGGCAAAGAGATCGAGAAAACGATGTCCCACCAGATCGGAGCCCCAAATGGAGAACAGGGCTTCCCGCACCCGTGAGGCCGTCGGTCGGGCCGTCGTCGGGACGTCCAGTCGGCGCCCCTGCAGGCTTCCTCCGAGGATGCGCACGCCGGGCCGCTTCACCGCTGGCTCCGTGGCTCGAAGGCGACAAAGAGGTTGGGCAGTAGCTCGACGGGATGGAAGATGCGCATCGGCTCGGCCAGGGATTCCACCTCGACCCCGCCACCATCCGCCGTCAAGCCGATGACGACAAATCGCCGGCCGTCACCATCGATGAGGACATCGCCGGGCCGTGGCTGGTACTCCGGAGAGAGGCGGTGGATGGGATCCAGCGGCCGGGTCAAGGCCGCCAAGTCCTCGGCGATTTCCACCAGGCGGGCCACTTCCAGGGGCGGCATCTCGAACTGGCCAAAACGGTAGAGGAAAGCTTGGCTGTCCGGCAATTCCAGCACTACCTGGCAACGCTCCACCCACTGACCGTCCACTCCTCCCAAAGGAATCTCACGACGGGGGCTGGTATCACCGCTCAACGCCGCGCTCAGGATCTCCAACTCCCGGCGCACCTCCTCGGGCCCCAGCTCGTGCAAGAACATCGTTTGGCTCTCCCAGAGCCCCTCGCGCAGCCGCACCGTGCCGTTGGCGAACAGGGTGATGTCGCGCCGCCCCAGAGCATTGGAGCAGCTGTAGACAAACCATTCGGTCGACCGCAGGTCATGCTCCGGTCCGAGTTGCGCATCGCTCAGCGACATCGGCTCCGCCCGGTCACCGGCAGTGCTCTGCAATGGGGGGTCGACCACTTCCTGCAACGCATTCGACGACGGGAGCGGCGTGCCGACGACGGGGGGCACGCAGACGATCAACGAGACGAGAAGAAGCGGCGCGCCGACGAGCCCAGAACGTCGCAGGCGATGATGCCGCCCGGTCACGAGCCGTCCGACCCCATGAGATCGATTTGAAAGCGGAAGAGCGCTAGGGCCTCGGGTCCTGAGACGCCGGCCGACGGCAGGCAGTCGGCGATCTCGGGAATGAAACGGCACTGGGCCGCCTTGGCACATACCAAGGAGGTCGTCCGACGCAGGGCCGACAGCTCCCCCGCAGTCAGGCAGGAAAACTGTCGACCACTGATCTCGAGCAGACGCAGCATGGCGACGAACGCCATCTGGCGGCTGACCGGCGCCGCGGGATCGAAGCGATGCAGCGACCGATCCACCTCCATCAGCCCGAGATCGGTGACCGGGAGGATCTCATTGCGTCGCGGGTGATCGAGGATATCGGTGGCGATCGGTGGCCGATCCAGGCGAGTCAAACGCACCTGCGGAATCAACCAATAGAGCAAGGTGGCGAAGTCCGCCCGATCGAGCTCCGGCTTGCGCCGAAGCTCCTGCACATGGCTGGGCAAGAGCTGCAGACGCCAGAGAAATTTAGCGTAGCGCAACTGATCGGCGAGCTGAGTTTCGTCCGGAAACTCAGTGACCAGCTGTTGCAAGGTATCGAGACCGGACCGGACATCGCCGATCTCCAATTCCAACTCGGCCCAGCGCTGACGGGCCCACCTCTCGCCGCCGCTGGTGGCCAGTTGCCGGGTATAGATCAGCTCCTGTTCCAGATCACCCTTGGCGACGGCGATCTGCAACGCCGCGTATTGGGTGCGGGGATCGGGCCCCAGCCATTCCAGCAGCAGCTCGAGGTTGGCTTCCGCATCCTCGATGCGTCCCCTATCGAGGGCCTCCTCGAGACGGTTGGAAGTCACCTCCAAGGCCCGGGGCTGCAGGTCTTCGCTGCGACGGCTCGCCAGCTCGCTGCGTCCGGCGATACGGCGGAACGCATCATAGGCCTTGATCACGTCCCCGGTACGCTCCGCGGCACGGCCGCGGAGCAGCTGGCACGACAAATACTCCGGCAGCTCATCAGCGACGGGATCGAGGAGCTCGAGAACGCGGCGGTCATTGGCCGCCAACGCCTCCACTTGCGCCAACAGCACGATCGCCGGATGGAATCCGGCGTCGACTTCCAGAATCTGGCGAGCCCGCTCGGCGACGGCCTCGGGGCTACCCCCGGCCAGCAAGTCCTCGTGGGCTTGGCGAACCACCGCCGACAGCTCGCTGTCGACGGTCAGGGGATAGCCTTGCAACGGGGAGCTCAGGTAGGGAGTATCCCGTTCTGGGGTCCGCGTCTCCACCTGCGGTGGCGCGCCGCCAGTGCTGCCGCAGGAGGTAAGGAAGAATGAAGCGAGCAGCAGTGCGCCGATCGCTCCCTCGAATGTGATTCTGGCGCCCAAAGTCGAAAACCAGCGGCTCAACCGTTGGCGCCCGTCTCACTGATCATTGCGATTGCGTGTTTGTAGACCAGAATCTCCTGGTTGCCAGTATCCACCACGACGGCAAAGCGATCGAATCGCTTGAGCCGACCGTGGAGGTTTTGCCCGTTGACCAAATCGAAGACCAGGGGCTTGGCTTCCTTCAGGTTCTGAAAAAGAAATCCATCTTGGATATTGATGTTATGCCTGCTCATCGAGCGACCGCTCCTTCACTCCATGCAATTCTCGAAGTAGGGTCGGTATGGCGCGCTCCGTGTCCAGAGCTGGTAGCCAGCGGATCGCCCTTTCTTTGCGAAACCACGTCACTTGGCGCTTGGCATAGCGGCGTGTCGCTCGGATGGTGTCATCCAGCGCAGCTTCCAAACTCCATTCACCCAAAACGTGCCTAACCAATTGACGGTAACCGATCGCCTGAAAGGCCGGCACCGTCGGAGCGACTCCCCGCTCCAACAGCCCTTGAACTTCACTGACCCATCCGTCAGCCACCATGCCTTGAACGCGATCGGCGATGCGATCGTACAGGAGACCCCTCTGCATCGTCAAACCGATTCGCCGGGCGGGCCATATGCCGTCGGCTGAAGGTTTTAGCCGTTGCCATTCGGAGATCGGTCGGCCGCTGGACAGAACCACCTCGAGGGCCCGCTGGATGCGCTGGCGATCCGCCGGAGCGAGGCGCTCGGCGCTATCCAGATCGAGCTCCCGGAGCCTCTCCAGGGCCACCTCCACGGGCATGGCACGGACCTCCTGCCGCACCATCGCATCGATCTCCGGCAGCGGGCTCAGCCCATCCAGGAGAGCTCGGAAGTAGAGCCCGGTGCCGCCCACCAAGATGGCCAGCCGTCCCCGCCGCTGAATGTCTTCGATCGCCGAGGTCGCTCGACGGACGAATTCTCCGGCCGAGAACGCCTCCTCCGGCTGCAGAATGTCCACCAAATGATGCGGCACCCGCCGCAACATGGAGCTTTCGGGTTTGGCGGTGCCGATGTCCAGCCCGCGATAGATCTGCAGGGCATCGGCGTTGACGATCTCCCCGTCCAGCTCTTCCGCCAAGCGCATGGCGAGGCGACTTTTTCCCGTCGCCGTGGCGCCCATGATCGCCACCACCGGGACGCGCTCGTCCGGGACGCGATCGTCCGGGACGCGATCGTCCGGGAAGCGCTCGTCCGGGGGGGGCTGTTGTGTGACTCGCTGCTCCGTCGTCTCCATGACTCATCCTAGCAGGCCGCCGCTGCAGTCCGATGCCAGGCTCAATGGCGGGACATCTCCATCCGCGGCGATCCCGGAAGCTCGATATGCAAGGGCCCGGTGGCCGGAAGACGCAATCGGATCAGCCCGGAAAGGTCGGTTCGCAGGACGACCGTACCGCTACCTCGCAAACGTTCCACCACCTCTCGGGCCGGATGGCCGTAGTGGTTGTCGACCCCCGCCGAGACCAGTGCCAAGCGCGGGCCCATGCCTTCTACAAAGGCGGCGCCGCTCGATGTCTTGGAACCGTGGTGGGCCACCTTGAGGATCTCCCCGGAGACCGCATCCCCTTGTCTCGCCAGGAGCTGACGCTCGCTCCGTTTCTCGATGTCACCGCTCAGCAGGACCCGGCGCCCGTGCACCCTCGCTTGCAGCACCAGCGAGCCATCGTTGCCCCGCCGTCGCTCGCCGGCAGGGGGATGAAGAACGCGCAGACGCCAGCGACCGAGGGTCCGTTGATCTCCCTGCCAAAGGGGACGCCAGCGCGGGCCGGCGGTGGTCAGCACCTCCGCCATGCATCCCTCGAGGGTGGCCAGCGGGCCCGTCCACAGCTCCTCCACCGGGAGATAGCGCAACAGGTCGCGGACCCCGCCACAATGATCGATGTCGCCATGGCTGACCAACACGGCGCTCAGGCGATGAATACCCAGGGACGCCATCAACGGCAGCAGAATTCTTCCCCCCGCGTCGCCGCGGCGCCACCCGCCACCGTCCACCAACAGCACCTCGTCCCCATCGCGCAACAAGATGGCATCTCCTTGTCCGACATCGATCATTTGCAATTCGGGCATTGCCGATAGCCGGTCGGCCGCCCCTCGCTGGACCAAGGCCAAGATCATCAGGCTGCCGAAGACGGCGCTGCGGCGCCCCGCTTGTCGACTCGCTCCGTCGACCGCCAGTGAGCTGAGCCCCCAGGCCCCCCAAACCCAAAGCGTCAACATACAACCGACGGTGTCCCAGGGCAGCCAGGCGTAGCCGCCGACCGGAAGTTGGCTGAGCTGCGCCGGCAGAGCCGTCAACCGTTCGATGCACTGGACGGCCGGCCATGCCAGTGGGTTGCTCCAGGGAGTGCAGCTCAGGGCTGTCGCCAGCACACAGCAGAGCAGCAACAGCGTCAACCATGGCAAAGCCAGGAGATTGAGGCCAAGGGCCATGGGATGTACCCCTCCGTGCAGCTGAATCATCCACGGCAGGGTCGCCAGTTGGGCCGCCAGGGACACCGCCAACGATTGTTTTAGCCAGGTGGGCCAGCGGCGTATCGGCCACCACTGGGAAGCGGACCAGCCGGGGGCCCACCAGAGAATGCCGGCGGTGGCTGAAACACTCAAGCGGAATCCCACGTCGAGCACCCACGCGGGATCTTCCAACAGCAGCAGGATCACCGTCACCGCCAAGGCGTTGCCCGGCTCCGGCGGTCGCGACAGGAGCAAGGCCCCCAGGGTCAACAGGGCCATCAAGGCCGCCCTGGAAATACTCGGTTGCGGACCCAACAAGCTGGAGTAAGCCAAGGCTCCCAAAGCGGCGAGGCACAGGCTGAGCTTCCAAGGCAACCACCGGCAAGCGCAGTAGATGGCACCGGTGATCAACCCCAAGTGCAATCCCGAGACCGCCAAGAGGTGTGCCAAGCCGAGACGACGCAAGGTCTGTTGCTCCGCCAAGGGCACCTGCTGGCGGTCCCCCAACATCAGGGCGCGCAGCCAGGCCAGCCCATGCTGGCTGAGCCCTTGCTGGGTCACCAGACGCTGACCGGCCATCTCGATACGCCGGTGGAGACCACGGGCCAGACGCCAAACCCAACCTGACTGTGGCTCGATCTCCATCAAGCGCTCGCTCTTGAGATCGAAACGCCAGTTGCCGGGGGAGGCATACGGACCATTGGCCCGCGACGCGGCGCGACGCAGGTAGCCCTTGAGCCGCAGACGATCCCCCAAGCGGGGCCCCTGCTCTCCGGGCACGCTGATCCACAGGCGCCGATCGAAGGGGATGTCTTGCTCGCCCTGGCGCAGCGACTCGCCGGCCACCAGCAGTCGCCGACCTTCGTCCCCCGGCAAACCGTGGGAGACCGCCGTCCCCTCCAGAATCACCGGCCGTCGGTTATCGATGGTTTGGTCGAAGCGATGCTGCGAGTCGAGGCCGTTGCCCCGGTGCCACCAACCGAGAATCAGGGCCAGCAAGAGCCAGCCCGCCGGACGCCACAGGGCGATGGCCAGTAGGGCCAGAAGCCCCAGCCAAAGGCCTGCGATGGGCCACAGGGCGGGCGCCGTGCTGCAACCGATGAGCAAACCGAGGGCGGGGGCGAGGGCTGGAGTTGTCTTCCACCACATGTGGAGGAAGACGAAAAACCGAGCCCAATTCGGCTCCGGCAGGCGAAATGGCCAAAGTCACTCGATCTGAGGGTCCCCGAGACCCCGGGACCTACTCCGACAGCACCTACTCCGACAGGGCTTCGGGGGAAAACAGGGACAGCATGGGCAGTCGCCATTGACGGCGTAGGTGCTGCTCCGTCAGGCGCTGCGCTGCCCGCTCCAACTCTTCCTTGGGGAGACGGCCGGCCAACTTGTCGCAGGACGCCTTGACCGTCGCCTCGAGGGCTAGGCGCTGCGCCTCAGGTAGGGCTCCGTGCAAGGCCTGCCGCAGCTCTTCGTCATATCCCTTGAGGGTCGCTTCCACGGCCTCTGGGGCACCGGTGAGGTCCAATAGGCGCTGCTCCCAGCTCTGGCGCCGGGGCAAATCCACCGGCAGGGCCCGCGCCAAAGCCGCCAGCCGGGCTTGAACATCGATATCCGGCGTCTCGAGCTCCGCCGCCGGGGCCAGCATCTCTCGACGCGTATTCCAGGCGCGCTCGATGGCGGACTGGAAGTACCGCAGGCTCGCTATTTTCTCTTTGCCCTCCTCGTCGCGACGCTCGAAGAGGGTCTCCAAAGTCTCGACGACGAGTTGGATAGGCACCCCCTGCTCAAACCAAGCGCGGGCCAACTGCCAGTCCCCCGAGCCCAGGGTGAGGGGCGAGCCACGCCATTCCAGGAAACACTCTTCGATGGCACGGAAATAACGATGGGCGGGGGAAACGGGTAAGGAACGGCTCGCCATCTCAACGCCGCTTGCGGTTGAGCTGGTAGATGATCTTCAGACCCAACAGGGTCAGCTGCTTATCGACCCGATGGATGTACTGCGAGCCTTCGGCGATCAATGTGGCTTGCCCACCGGTGGCGACCACGGTCTCGAGATCCGGCATTTCGTCGTGTAGGCGCTTCAAGATTCCGTCCACCAAGCCGGTATAGCCATAGTAGATCCCGGACTGCATGGCCCCCACCGTATGACGGCCCACCAGGTGTTGGGGTTTGCGGATATCGATGCGGTAGAGCCGCGACGCCTGGGCAAAGAGCGCCTCCGACGAAATACTGATGCCCGGAGCGATGATACCGCCGGCGTACTCGCCTTCCCCATTGATCACATCAAAGGTGGTGGCGGTACCAAAGTCCACCACCACCACCGGTGCCCCGTAGAGCTCGCGGGCCGCCACCGCATTGACGATGCGATCCGCCCCCACTTCGGCGGGATTGTCGTAGCGGATGGCCATGCCGGTACGAATGCCCGGCTCGATGAACGTCGCCTCGGTGCCGAAATAGCGTTGCGCCAAGGCCACCAGGGTCGGATGTAGAGGCGGCACCACCGATGAGACCAAGAAACCACAGGTGAGCATGGGATCGAGACCACAGCGACTGAACAACGGCAGGAGCAGCGCCCCGTATTCGTCGGCGGTGCGCTCACGGTCCGTCGACAACCGAAAGCTCTCCCTGAGCTCGCCGTCCTGCAGCACACCGAACACCGCGTTGGTATTGCCGACGTCCAGCAGCACCACCTGTTCTTGCGTTGCCTTGTCCTTAGTGGTCACAGAAAACTCCACGTCCGGGCCGCCAAGCCCCAATTCCGACCCGATGGGTCATAGACGGCCGCCAAGTTCGAGATCCCCGGCCGACAGCAAGCGCTCACTGCTGGCGACATCGAGCCGTAGGAATCCATGTCGATTGAAACCGAGAAACTTTCCGACCACCACCTCGTCGCCAACCCGACAGCGCATCTCATCGCCTCGACGATGGATGGAAGACCGGCGGTATTCTTCGATGATGCTATCCCCCACCGGCCAATGGGCCAGCGAGTCGTCGACCGCCTCTACCAGGCGAAATGCCACCTCTGGCAGCCCCAAGGACTCGACCCCTTCCGCCGCCAGGGAGGTGGCGTTGGGTTGCTCCAAGAGCGCCAGGTCAGGGCCGTAGTTGACGCCGAAGCCGATGACCACGCTCGGATCCTCACCACCGTGCCGCAGGACATCGATCAGCAAACCCGCCAACTTGCGCCCGTCAACCCAAAGATCATTCGGCCAACGGATGCGGCAACGCCCATCGAGCAAGCCGTTCAACGAATCGCAGAGGGCTACGGAAATTAGAAGGGGCAGAACTTGTAGCCCCCCGCGGGTCAGTGTGGGGGGGAGGTGACGCACCAACGAAGCGTAAATACCGGCTCCCGGAGGGCTCGACCATCGCTTACCGCCGCGGCCGATACCGCCCTCTTGCCGCCAGGCCAGCACATCGAGCTCGGGGAACGACGCTTGTTCCAGCTGATGCTCCCGCAGCCATCTGCGAGCCATCACTTGGCTCGACGTCGTGTCTTCGAGGACCACCAGCCCCTTGCTTCGACGTGCCCAAAGGCACTGTAAGCCATGGGCATACTCTGCAAAGCTCGTCGTCATCGCCTTCCCGCCCCCGAGAATCCAACCCCCGACAACACGACGGCCCTCGCTCCCGAGGGCCCATCGCTGAAAAAAAATCCCCGGCGGAAGACTCCGAGCTTCCGCCAAAACATCCTGGCTACGACTCGATCTCGCTTTCCAGCTGGCGGATACGTTCCTTGATGACCACTTCCGCCAAATCCGGAACCACTTCCCAAGCCACCTCGCGCAATACTTTCTCGCTCAGTATTTCGGCCAGGCGGCGGGCGATGCGGTCGACATCCTGGTCCGACAGCGAGCCGTTCTGTACGGCGACCGGCTCAGCCGCCGGTGCCTCGGCGGCGGCGGGCTCTTCCGTCGCGGGCTCGGCAGCTTGCGGCGCAGCAGCTTGCGGTTCAGCAACCTGTGGCTCAGTAGCCTGCGGGGCAGCAGCCTGCGGGGCAGCAGCTTGCGGTGCAGCGACCTGTGGTGCAGCAACCTGTGGCTCGGCAACGGGTTCCTCCACCGCCGGCGCGGCAGGGGCCGGCTGGCTGACGGCGGGTGGCGGCGGAACGGCTTCGGGAGCACTCTCCTCGAAGACCCCACCGCCGGACATGGCCGCCGGCTGGATCGGACCACTGAATGCGGCCGGTTGGATCGGGCCGTCAAAAACGGGGTATGCAGATTCCGGAGGCGCCGGTGCGGCGGGCGCACCCTGCGTCGGCGGCTGCTCTTCTGCCAACAACGGCTGCGGCTCGTCTTCGGCCCCGGCGGAGGTTCCGTCGTCCTGTGGCATCGGCGTCGCGCCGCCAAAGGAAGCCGGCATCTCAGAAGCTTGGATGGTCGCCAAGGAAGGCTCGGTCTCAAGCGCAGGGGGCTGCGGCATGGACGAGGCTTGCATGGTGGCCAAGGAAGGATCCGGAGCTGGCGGTAGGTCGGGCAGGGTCGGCAAATCCGGCGCCTCGCCCCAGGGTTCGGTCGGTTCGTAGGTGGCCGCCGCTTCCGACGGCAAGGTGACCGTCTCCGGAGGTGTGCCTGCTTCCCCTACGATGCCCGTCTGCACCGTATCCAAGGTCGGATCCCCGGCGCCGCCGGAGGTGGCGAGCAGGTTTTCCACCTTCTTGAGAAGCTCTTTGGAATCGAACGGCTTCTTGAGATGGTCATCGGCCCCCGAAGCGGCCGCCTTGCTCTCATCGAAATGTTCGAAGGTACCGACCAGCAGCAACACCGGAATTTGTGAATAGGTGTCTTTGCTCTTGCGGCACACTTCGTAGCCGTCGGCGCCTGGCATATGGACATCGGCGATGACCAAGTCCGGCCGAAGCTCGGGAAGCTGGGTCATGGCAGCGGTGCCGTCACCGACACCGACCACCCGGTAGTCCTTCCCTAGAAACGTGAGCTCCACGACCTTCTGGATAGTCACACTGTCGTCGGCGAGTAAGATCGTCTTGGCCATCGGCCCTCCAAGTTTCAGGACATTAACCGCGATAAATTAGCACCACGGTTTCTTGTAGTCAAACAGAAGTCTCTTTATTTGTCGCGCTTTAGGATTGAGAGGCATCCTTACGACGCTCAAAGATTACGTCGGTACTCTCCCCCCACCTCGTACAGGGCATGGGTGATTTGGCCAAGGGAGCAGGACTCCACCGCCCGCACCAGCTCGGCGAATAGATTGTCGCCGGCCAGGGCGACCCCCTTGAGACGCTCGAGGGCTGCCGGGGCATCCTCCCGGTGCTGCGCATGGAAGCGTTCCAGACGATCGATACAGTCGTCCTTCTCTTCGCTGCTGGCCCGCGTCAGGTCCACCTCGCGGGGGGTTCCGGCCTGCTCAGCGTCCCGCGCCAAGAACGTGTTGACGCCGACGATCGGAAGCTCGCCGGAGTGCTTGAGGTGCTCATACTTCATCGAGTCACCTTGGATCTCACCGCGCTGATACTGCAGCTCCATGGCGCCCAGCACGCCGCCGCGATCGGAGATGCGATCGAATTCCTGCAGCACCGCCTCCTCCACCAAGTCGGTCAGCTCCTCGATGATGAAGCTGCCCTGGGTCGCGTTCTCGCACATCGTCAGGCCGAATTCCTTGTTGATGATCAGCTGGATCGCCATGGCGCGACGCACCGATTCCTCGGTGGGCGTGGTGATCGCTTCGTCGTAGGCGTTGGTGTGCAAGCTCTGGGCATTGTCGTAGGTGGCCAGCAGGGCTTGCAACGTGGTGCGGATGTCGTTGAACTGAATCTCCATGGCGTGCAGCGAGCGGCCGCTGGTCTGGATGTGATATTTCAGCATCTGCGACCGCGCCTTGGCGCCGTAGCGGCGGTCGAGGGCCACCGCCCAGATGCGCCGCGCCACCCGTCCGATGACGCTGTACTCCGGGTCCATGCCATTGGAGAAAAAGAAGCTCAGGCTGGGGGCGAAGGCGTCGATGTCCATGCCGCGGGACAGGTAGTACTCGATGTAGGTCAATCCATTGGCCAGGGTAAAGGCCAGCTGGTGGATGGGATTGGCCCCCGCTTCGGCGATGTGATAGCCGCTGATCGAGACGCTGTAGAAGTTGCGCACTCCTTTGTCGATGAAGTGCTGCTGCACGTCTCCCATCATGCGAAGGGCGAATTGGGTCGAAAAAATGCAGGTATTCTGGCCTTGATCTTCCTTCAAGATATCCGCCTGCACCGTGCCCCGCACCGCCCGCAGCGCTTCATCGCTGAGACGCGAATACTCTTCCTCGCTGAGCAAGGCCCGCACCTCGCTCCAGGTGGCGTTGCGCAAGCGATCCGGCTGTAGAACCTGCTCCTCGCTGATCGCCAAACGCCCCTCCTGCCGTAGGAAGGCACGGCACCTTTGGCGCACCGCAGTATTGAAGAAGAAGGCGAGCATGGTGGGCGCCGGCCCATTGATGGTCATCGATACCGAGGTGGTGTTGGCGCACAGGTCAAAACCGGCGTACAGCTGCTCGGCTTCTTCGACGGTGAAGATGGAGACGCCGCTCTCGCCGATCTTGCCGTAGATATCGGGCCGCTCGCCGGGGTCCTCACCGTAGAGGGTCAGAGAATCGAAGGCCGTCGACAAGCGTTTGGCCACCTGGCCCGCCGCCAGGTAGTGGAAGCGTTTGTTGGTGCGGTCCGAGGTGCCCTCGCCGGCGAACATGCGGGTCGGGTCCTCGCTCTGCCGCTTGAAGGGAAAAACTCCCGCCGTGTAGGGGAACTCGCCGGGCACGTTCTCCAGCAGGCGCCAGCGCAAGCGATCGGCGACGGACAGGTAGCGCGGCAAAGCCACCTTGTGCAGCTGGAGACCGGAGAGGGTCTGGCGGTAGTTGTCGACCTGGATGTCCTTGCCCCGCACCCGATAGGTGAAGTGCTCCCCTTGGTAGCCCGCATACCAACGGTCCCACTGCGAAATCAAGTCCAGGCATCGACCGTCGAGCTCGGCCAGGGCCTCGTCATGCAAGGCCACCAACTCGACGTGGGCACCACTCCCCACAGCACCACTCCCCACAGCACCACTGCCCGCCGTCGGCTGTAGGGCTTCCCAAGCATCGCCCAACTCGAAACCCAGCAGCGACAGACTATGGCGCAGGGCTTCCACCCAATGGGCGGTCAAGCATTGGGTTTCGGCCCATTGGCGGTACTGTCGACAGGCCTCGGCCACCTCGCTCAGATAGCGCTCCCGCCCGGCGGGAATGATCGAGCGCGCGCTGTCGGTGACCCGCCGATCGTCCGCCGGATAGCTGCTCGGCCAGTCCTCGCCGGTGCGCTCCGCCAGCAGAGCCACCAGATGTCCATAGAGGGCGTTGACGCCGCTATCGTTGAAATGGGCCGCCGAGGTCCCGAAGATCGGCAAGGTGGCAGGATCGCGTTCGAAGAGCTGGTGGTTGCGTTGGTATTGCTTGCGCACGTCCCGCAAGGCGTCTTCGCTACCCCGCCGGGTGAATTTGTTGATGGCCACCAGATCGGCGTAATCGAGCATGTCGATCTTTTCCAGCTGACTGGGGGCGCCGTACTCGCTGGTCATGACGTAGACGGAAAGATCACAGACCTCGGTCACCGAGCTGTCCCCTTGGCCGATGCCCGCCGTCTCGAGCAGCACGACATCGAAGTTGGGACGCAACTCGGCGATCACCTCGGAGATCGACTCCGAGAGCTCGCCCTTGGCGCCGCGGGTGGCGACGGAACGCATGAAGACCCGATCGTTCTTCAAGCTGTTGAAACGGATGCGGTCCCCCAGCAGGGCGCCGCCGGTGCGACGGCGGGTGGGATCGGCGCATACCACCGCCACCGTCTTGTCCGGAAAATCGCTCAGGAAGCGCCGCACCAGCTCGTCTGTCAGGCTGGATTTGCCGGCCCCGCCCGTGCCGGTGATGCCGACCACCTGGGCTCGCCTGGATCCGGAGGTGGCCGCCGCTGCCACTTTGCCACCCGCCTCGACCTGCGAGAGGCGTCGGGCCAGGGGCTGGAAAGCGCCGTTTTTTTTGGCCTCCAGCTCCTCCACCGAGAAATCGCAACCGGCCACCACTCGGTTGATCATGCCTTGCAGCCCCAGGCTGCGGCCGTCGTCCGGGGAAAAGATTTGATCGATGCCCGCCTTGTGCAGCGCCTCGATCTCTTGCGCCACGATGGTGCCGCCGCCGCCGCCATAGATCTTGACGTGGCCCAGCCCGCGCTCGTCGAGGCGCTGCCGTAAATACTGGAAAAACTCCATATGGCCACCCTGATAGCTGGTGATGGCTACCCCTTGGGCGTCTTCTTGGATGGCCGCGGCGACGATCTCGTCGACGCTTCGGTTGTGGCCCAAGTGAACCACTTCCGCGCCCGTCGCCTGGAGGATACGGCGCATGATGTTGATCGAGGCATCATGGCCGTCGAACAGGGACGTGGCGGTGATGATGCGGACCACATGTTGCGGTCGATAGGCGTCGGTGGACATTTGGCGAAACCCCTCGTCTGAAGTGCGCGGGAGGGAAAACGGCGGCCCCGCGGGCGGCTCACCGGCAAGCTCTCGTTGAGTCTTCGATTGTAACGCGATCGGCAGGCCATGCCCAGCCGCAGCCGAGAGCTGGGTCGGTGGCAGGAGTGTTTTAAGGTCGAGGGAGGTTGGCAGCGACGGTTGGAGAAGTGCCGCCGTCAACCCCTGAGAAGATGCCGCGCAATGACCATGCGCTGCATCTCGCTCGTCCCTTCGTAGATCGTTGTGACGCGAACGTCACGGTAGAGGCGAGCGATCTCGTAGTCTTCGCAGAAGCCGTTGCCGCCGTGGACCTGGAGACTTTCCCAACACGCCCGATTGGCCGCCTCGCTGGCATAGAGCTTGGCCTGCGAGGCCAGACGCCCGGCTTGTTTGCCGTCGTCCTGCAAAGCGGCGTAGTAGGTCAGCAGACGGGCCGCTTCCAGCTCGTTGGCCATGGTGGCGATCTTGAACTGGATGGCCTGGTGCTTGGCGATCGGCACGCCGAACTGCTGGCGCTCACGGGCGTAATCCACCGCCAGCTCGAGGGCCCGGCGATGGATGCCGACGGCCTGAGCAGCGATGCCGAGGCGGGAATGGTCGAGGGTCGCCATGGCGATGCGAAAGCCAGCCCCCTCTTCCGCCAACAGATAGTGGCCGGGGACCCGGACATTGGTGAAATAGAGCGGCGCGGTGCGCGACGAGCGCAAGCCCATTTTTTCTTCCGCCGTGCCGACCACAAACCCCTCGGCGTCGCTGGGCACAACAAAGGCGGAGATGCCTTTGCTGCCGGCCGAGGCATCGGTCACCGCCAGGACGACAAAATACTTGCCGACCCCGGCGTTGGTGATCCAAGCCTTCTCGCCGTTGAGCACCCACTGATCGCCGTCTTGCACCGCCGTGGTGCGCATCGCCCCGGGATCGGAGCCGGCCCCCGGCTCGGTGAGGCCAAACCCCCCTATCTCCTGGCCGCTGGCCAAAGCGGGTAGAACCTCCCGCTTCAAGGGCTCACTGCCAAAACGGTCGATGGGCCAACAGCAGACGGAATTGGTCACGCTCATGGTGACGGCGGTGGCGGCACAGACGGCCGCCACTTCTTCGATGGCCAGGCAATACGTCAGGCTGTCCATGCCGGCACCGTCGTAGTCTTCGTCCACCAACATGCCGAGCAGCCCCAGCTCCCCCATCTCGGCGAGGACCTCGGACGGAAAGGCATGGGCCTTGTCGCGCTCGGCGACGCCGGGACGAATGCGCTCTTCGGCGAAACGTCGTATCTCCTGGGTGAGGATCTGCTGGTCCTCGCTCAGGTTGAAGGATAGGGACGGGGATGGCTGGCTCATCATCCTCAGCTCTTGTTGAGAACCCAGTCGGCGATCACCATCTTCTGCACTTCGCTGGTGCCTTCGTAGATCTCGGTGATGCGGGCATCGCGGAAGTAGCGTTCGACGTTGTACTCCCGGATGTAGCCGTAGCCGCCGTGGATCTGCAACGCCTTGTTGGTGACCCGCTGCGCCATCTCCGAGGTGAAGAGTTTGGCCTGCGCCGCCTCCAGGGTGAAGCGCTTCTTATTGTCTTTGGTCCAAGCGGCTTTCCAGGTCAAGAGGCGCCCGGCGTCGAGCTCCGTCGACATGTCGGCCAGATAGTGTTGGATGGCCTGGAACTTGGAAATCGGACGCCCGAATTGCTCCCGTTCCTGGGAATAGGCCAGCGCTTCCTCAAATGCCCCTTGGGCAATGCCCACCGCCTGCGCCGCGATACCGATGCGACCGCCATCGAGGGTGCTCATCGCCACCTTGAAGCCCTCGCCCTCTTCTCCCAAACGCTGACTGGCGGGGACACGCATGTCCTCGAAGGCCAGCTCGGTGGTGCCGGAAGCATTGACCCCGAGCTTGTACTCGTGAATCCCGTGGCTATAGCCGGGGGTGTCGGCGGCGACGATGAAACAGGCGATGCCGCGGTGCTTCTGGGCCATGTCGGTGGTGGCGAAGACCAAGGCCACGTCGGCGTCGGTGCCGTTGGTGATGAATACCTTGTTGCCGTTGAGGATGTAGTCGTTGCCGTCGCGCACCGCCGTGGTGCGCAAGGCGGCCGCATCGGACCCGGCGCCCGGCTCGGTGAGGGCAAAGCAGCCCAACAGCTCGCCGCTGGCCAGGGGGGTCAGCCACTTTTCTTTCTGCTCTTGGTTGCCGAACTTGGTCAACGGATCACAGACCAATGAGTTGTTGACCGAGAGGATGACCCCGGTGGAGGCGCAGACGCGGCTGATCTCTTCGATCACCAGGCAGTACGACAGGGTGTCCATGGCGGCGCCGCCGAATTCCTCCGGCACACAGACCCCGGTCAAGCCGAGCTCCGCCGCCTGGCGGATGGTGTCGCGAGGAAAGATCCCTTTGGCATCGATTTCCTTGGCGAGCGGCCGCACCACTTCTTCGGCGAATCGCCGCACTTCATCGCGCAGCAAGCTCTGGTCTTCATTCAGCTCGATCAACATGGAAACGCTCCTATGGGCTCAGACACCGGCGATGCCTGGGGCAATTCTGGGTAACAATAGAGGCCAGCGACGGACGGCACCCACCATCTGACATGAGGTTCGGCAGGGGGTTACGTTCGGATCTGACGACATTCTGCTCTGAAGGTGTCGGCGGGGCGACGTGGACGAGGCAGCCCGAGGGCGTCATGGGCTCCGTGGAGCCAGCTGCGACCTCGCCGACTTAGGATCCGCGCCAAAATAACTTCCGCATTCGGGGCAATGGCATCGCCCTCGCCTTCTCGATGCTGGGAACTTATTTCTTGGCGAACCCTTAGGGACACCACGGCACTCTAGCAATCGCTTCGCCGAAGGGTCAAGTCGCCAACCTGGCCCGATGGCATCACTGCCACCTCGGTCGAAAGACGACTCCGACCCGCATCTCTTTTAGAGGCCGAGGAGCCCGATTTGATGAATCCCTGTAAGACTGCCACGCAACCAGCGTTACCCCAGTGGAGTTGATAGACCCTTTACCGGATAAACCCTGGACCGGATTGACCCTAGCCTGACAGACCCTGCGTCACAAGGCCTGGGGCAGCAAATCGCGAGACCCTCGAAAATCTCGCCGCATAGGAGACAAGGTATGGAGACTGACAAGAGGCTGCACGGGTTCGCCATCGGCAGGGGTCGGAGCATCGGCAGGACGGTCAACGGCCTAGCGATTGCATCCATCGTTCTGATGTCTGCGCTGCTGGGCTGCCAGCCGCAAACCGCGGAGAAGACCGACCAAGTGTCGAGCGAAGAGGCGAGGCGGTCTCCCTTGGAGGTGGTGAATCTCAGAATGCAGGCCTACAACGAGCATGATCTAGAGCGTTTCTTGAGCACCTACTCTGAGGACGTGGAAATCTTCACCTATCCGGACAAGTCTCTGGGGAAAGGCAAGAAGCGCCTCAGGAACCTGTTCGAGGATCTGTTCAAAGAAGGTTCCCCACAGGTCGACATCCATCACCAGATCACCAAGGACGGCTACGTCGTCAATCATGAAACCGTGGTGTCCGGGGGCAAAGAGACGGAGTACGTCTCGATTTACGAAGTCAGACAAGGCCTCATCAGGAGCGTACGATTTGTCAGGGACTGAAGGCCGGGTCGCCGGCCGCCTTTCCTGTTCCAGAGGCCTCCAGAGCCAGGCAATCCTATTAGAATTAGGCACGATCAGCCAACCGTCAATCGCGGGAGGTGACGAAACACTTCGACGTTCTAACAACCACTTAGCCGTAGGGTCAAGTCGGTTCAAGAGAAAGAGCGGAACCCGTCTCCACACGGGAATTGAGGGCCCCGGGCCTGCCATCCCAGGATGCGCTCGTCTACAGGTATCTAGGGCAAAAGGCTCACATGACGGAGTGGTAACTCGACTACACTTGCACATCCCTCCGGCAGTCGACTCGAAAAACCCTGCCTCCAGCCGCAGGCTGAAGGCAGGGGAGCAGACCCAAAGAGGCTGTTCTCGTTCACTGAGTAAGTGGAGCCGGGAGATCTTAGCTCGAAGCCCTTTAGCTGCGGCAAGCCGAGTTGAGTTCCACCGAAAACTGCCCAAGAGCCTCGTAACGACCAGAAACCAGCCCACCCTCAGTGCCGCTAAAATCGAAAACTACGGTTCCAAAGCTAACCCCAGGGACAAGCTCGGAAATATCTACGAAATTGAGGTTCTTCGAGGTGGCGTAGACACCTTCGAAAACGACAGCACCAGCTTCGTCGTACGCGGTGTAAGGAATGTCTGTGGTGCCATCTGACGACACTCGGTTGAGCAAGATCGCCAACTGAGTACCGCTCCCAAAGTCGACATAGCGGATCTCCTGGTCATTGCAGAAGTCCGTCGGAGACACCAGCCGATCTCCCGAAGCGAAGGCATTGGCACGATCGAGGCGGAAGAAATCTCCCGTCAAGGCCGACGCATCCCCTCCTTGCTCGCGCACCAAGATGAGCCCCGAGGCTAGTCCTCCGCTAATCTCAAGGTCCGCCAGATTGGTCCGGACGTCGCGGGCATGGGTTTGCTGGGGTGCCAAGGAAATGACATCTGTGCGCAAAGGCTCATCCGTCAATGCTGAGCCAAAGTACTCGATCAACACATTACGGCTCGTGCTCGTTGTGTTTCGGACGGCAAGAAAGGTCGTTAGGCCTTGAGAATTGGTGGTGTCGACTGAGAACCCTGGTAAAAGGAGGGCCTGGCTGTCAGTGATTCTAGGCGTCGTATCGCCTTCGAAGCGGTCGATCGAATATTCGAGCCCAATCCCCCGCACGGGACCATCGCTGGTGGTTGGTGGGCGACTGCTGTTGATCTGAACATCGAAAACCGAGCCATTGGTAGTCGCAGGAATCGCCGCGAAGAGGTTGTCCTGATCTCCATACCTGAAGAAGATCGAGATTGCGAATTCACCAGGTTCTAGGTTTGCTGTCAAACTCAACGTATAGCAGGTGGCAACAGACGAAGGAAAACTTCTGCTGAAGAAGGTGGACTCGACTACGACTCCTCCCTGAACTACCGCCACTAACCCCTCAAAAACGCGAGAAAATGCGGATTCGTTGAAAAGGCAACCCGTAACTCCCGTGACACGAGCACCGAAAGGTGACGATTCGTAGCCTAGCCCGATGATGTCTCCACCAAAAGGCGGGCTGAAGATCCAACCGAAGGAGCCGGAATAGAACTGCTCATTGGTCGACATCTTGTCGACCATCGATCTGTCCGAAATCAGGGGTGAAGTCGCGCGGAATGGCGCGCTGGTTCCCAATAGATCGGCGGACGCTTGCACCGAACGCTCCAGGTCCATGGCGGGGGTATCAGCTTCGGAAGTACCGAGAAAACAAAGCATGGCTACTACACAAACGAGGCTACTCTTGATCATCTGTAATACTCCAAATGTTACCAAGGCATATCGTTGACGAAACGAACAATAGATTGGCTCAAATCTTAACAGCTCGTGAAGCGAGAGTCAGTATTCCAGTTTGATTCAGAGCTTCGGTCTCGGATCCTGAGAGACGACCTAGTCGAATCGGTCCGAAAAAGAAGGCAGATGAGGCGACGATCCCGTCAGATCGATGTGCGACCCGACGGGGGTCTGGGAGGAAGGTGCAAGGCGGACGCGCCCTGGCATCGCAGCGACCACTAAACTGATCTTAGACACTCAGGGCTTGTGCGCCGCGCCTCCAAACCCTGTGGTCAAGCCTCTTGGCGACGGATGTCGTACTGCTCCATCTTCTTGTAGAGATTGCTGCGCGGCGTCTCGACGGACTGCGCCGTCTGGGTGACGTTCCATTGGTTCTCTTCCAGCTTGCGGACCAGGAAGAGGCGCTCCGAGAGGTCGCGAAACTCCCGCAGGGTCTTGACCGCCAACAGGGATTCGGAGATCTCGGGCCGTGAGCCGCTGGTCAGCTGGATGACGTCCTGCTTCTCCACCACCTCGCCGTCGCTCAAGATCAACAGGCGCTCGACAAAATTCTTGAGCTCGCGCACGTTGCCCTTCCAGGGAATCGTTTGCAGGTGGGTGATGGCGTCGGGGGTCAAGGTCTTGGGTCGGTAATTGTTGGTCTCGGCATAGCGGCGCACGAAGTACTCCACCAGCAGCGGTAGGTCCTCCAGGTGCTCGCGCAGGGCCGGCGTACGAACTGGGATGACGTTGAGTCGATAGAAGAGATCCTCGCGGAATTCCCCCGCTTCGATGGCGGCCGGCAAGTCGCGGTGGGTCGCCGCCACGACCCGTACATCGACCCGGATGGAGCTGGCCGCCCCCACCGGTTCCACCTCACCGTTCTGCAGCGCCCGCAGTACCTTGGCCTGGGTACGGGCCGACATGTCGCCGATCTCGTCGAGAAAAATGGTGCCACCATGGGCGGCGACGAACTTGCCCACCTGCTTGCGCACCGCACCGGTGAAGCTCCCCTTCTCGTGGCCGAAGAGCTCCGACTCGATGAGCTCGTCGGGGATGGCGGCACAGTTGACCTGGACGAAGGCGCGATCCCGCCGTGGGCTCTGGTTGTGGATGGCCCGCGCCACCAGCTCCTTGCCGGTACCGCTTTCCCCGGTCACCAGGACCGTGGCTGGCGTCGGCGCCGCCTTGTCGATGGTTTGCCGCAGGCGTCGAATGGCGGGGGACGAGCCGATCATGTCGTCCGGCTCGTGTCGCAGGATACGATTCTCGGTTTTCAAACGATGGCTGTCGACGGCGTTGCGCAGGCTGACCAGGATGCGTTCCCGCTGCAACGGCTTCTCGAAAAAGTCGTAGGCGCCGCGGCGGGTCGCTTCGACGGCGGTGGTGACGTCACCGTGGCCGCTGACGATCAGCACCGGCATCTCGTAACCCCGCTCGCGCAGGGCCGACAGGACTTCCAGACCATCCATCTCCGGCATCTTGATGTCCAGGACGATGGCTTGCGGCGCCCGTTCCGCCACCTTGACCAAGGCTTGTGGCCCGGTTCCCGCTTCGTCGACACGATATCCCTCGTATTCGAGGATCATGCGCAGACTGTCGCGAATCGAGCCTTCGTCGTCCACCACCAGGACCGAGATCTGCTCCCTGGCCGCCGCATCTTTCTTCGCCATGACGCCTTATCCCCGCTTACCTAGCCGTTATTTATCAGCGTAATTTATCAGCGTAGCACCGCTCACCCGAGCTAGAAGGCAGCCCAAAGAACGGCGACGGCCGGAGCCCCCGTCGGGGCCCCGGCCGCGCCGCCCATCCTTGGTACACCTTTTAGAAAATACGCTGGTATTCGAGCCCCGATACATCCACGTCCGCGGCGTTCCGCTCGCTGCAACAGAGCCCCACTCTGCCTCACTCGCAAGCCTTGCTGACGCGGCGCCTCGGGGCTCTCGGTACGTCACCGTATTTCCGGAAAGTGTATTAGGTCCCCGTCAGGGAACGCGGACGATGGCGAAAAAGCTCACCGTTTGGCCGCTGTTGGGATCGAAGCGCGTCACATAGAGACGCAGGAACGCCCCGGAGCCGAGCTCGGCGGCGACCGCCTGCAGCTCTTTGACGTTGCTGATGCTCTGTCCATTGGCCTCGACGATGATATCCAAGGGTCGGACATTTTCGTCGTAGAGGGGGCTTTCCGGGTCGACAGAGGTCACCATGACACCCTCGAGGCCTTCCGGCACCCCGTGGCCGGAGCGCAGCGTCGGCGTCAGGTCCTGGTAGCTGATGCCCATCCATTGCACCGGGTCGTTGTCGCTGGACGGCGCTTCCACCGGTACCACGGCACCGTCCATCGGCGGACGCTCACCGAGCACCAGGTTCTTGTCGATGGTCTTGCCGTTGCGGAAGATGCGCAAGGCCACCTTCTCGCCCGGGGGCATGGACGACACGTGGTCGATCAAATCACGGTTGTTGACGATGTCGCGACCTTCCACCCGAAGGATGATGTCACCGTGGCGCAGCCCTGCCTCTTCGGCCGGCCCACCGGGGCGCACGCTGGTGATCAAGGCGCCGTCCGTCGAATCGAGACCAAAAGCTTGGGCATCGTCGTATTCGAGGTCGGCGATACCGACGCCGAGGAAACCGCGCCGCACCATGCCTGTCTCCTGCAGCTGGGGCAGGACACGCTTCAAGATGTTGACCGGCACCGCAAAGCCGATGTTCTCAGCCCCGAAGTTGATCGCCGTCGCAATGCCGATAACCCGGCCCCGCATATCGACCAGCGGACCACCCGAGTTGCCGAAATTGATCGCCGCGTCGGTCTGGATGAAGTTCTCCAAGGAGCGGTCGGCGGTGATATTGATGCTGCGGCCCTTGGCACTGACCACACCCACCGAAACGGAATTCTGGAGCTGCAAGGGGCTGCCGATGACCATCAACCAATCGCCCACCCGTACGCTGTCGCTATCGGCGAATTCGAGGTAGCTCAACGGCGCCTCGGGCTCGATCTTGAGCAAAGCGATATCGGTGGCCGGGTCGATCCCCTTGACCTCGGCGGAATACTGTCGGCCGTCCAGGAAGACCTGGAGGTCGGTGGCATCCTCGATGACGTGATGATTGGTCACCACATAGCCATCACCGCTGATCACAAAACCGCTACCCGAAGCGTCGGAGCGGCGGCGCTGGGGCGCCTCCCCTTGGGGTCCCCGTCGCTGTTGGTTGAAGAAACGCTCTAAACCCCGCAAGGGGCCACTTTCCTGAGCTTCCTCGATGCGAGTCGCCTGGATCGAAACCACCGCCGGCGACACCGCCGACGCCAGATCGGCAAAACTCGGAAGTTGGGTGCTGGCGGCCACCGGCATGGTCACCGCCTGGCCACCGGACGCGGTGGATTCGGCCACCGAGCTGGGCGTCAGCTCGAGACCACCCGCCAACACCATGCCAAAGATGACGGCACCCAAAACCAAGGCTACCGTGAATGACTGTCGTCGCACATTGCTTTCCATTGAACCCTCCTGAATCCTCTTGTCTCAACCTTCTCTGCGAGCAGAGCCGATTATCGCCTGCGAATCTAATAAGGTCTGCAGGAGACCTACTGGGCTTGTTCTGAGCTTGGCTTGCCTGGAGCAACCGCCTCGGAGCTGGCCGGCGACCCATGCGGAGTCGCCATGCCACAGGTAGCGGCCACAGCACCTCAACGACAGGAAGCAATTTCTTTGCCAAGATCACGTCGACCGGCAGATCCCGTCGCCAGGGCACTTGCGGAGTGGAGATGCCGGACGTAACGTGCCATAATGGCACACTTTCTAGGGTAGGTAGGACGGGTCAGCCACAATATCTGCCCATCCCGCTTTCCAAGACGGTTGCACAGGCGCCGAAGATTGGTCTATAGTCGCCTCGACGGCTGCTCCAGCTGGAGGGGTGAACCCCGCCCATGTGTCGAGAATGTAGTGAGCGCTTGCGCTCCTCTCCTCGCCCGCTTCCATGGACAGTGATAGGCGGCCCGAAGAGAACACCTTTGGAACATCCATCGGCCAGGAATCTCTAATATGACGTTGGAACGATCGTAGTGAGGATTGTCGCTCGAAATGAGTCAAGCAGCCGTCGACACGGAGCTCGAAGCCGAGCTCGCTGCCATCGCAGCGGATTGCGGCTGTGAGCTGGCCCACGCCGAGTTCCAGAGAGGAACGCTGAGGGTTATCCTCGATCGTCCCGAAGGCGCCGTCACGCTGACCGACTGCCAGGCTGTTTCCAAGCAAATCTCATCACTACTCGATATCCGCGATTTCGCCAAGGATCGTTATCTCCTCGAAGTCAGCTCTCCCGGGCTCGACCGTCAGCTCTATGGGCCGAAAGACTACGAGAGATTTTGCGGTCAGGCGGTCCGCGTGACCTTCTTTTCCGGCGAGCCTAAGGAAAAGAAAACCGTCAGCGGTCGGCTCGAAGCGTTCGAGACGGAGGGTGACGGTCGAATCACGATCGTCACATCGAGCCGAGAAGAAAAACTCGAGATCCCGTTGCCTGCTATCCAGGTGGCGCGTCTCGAGATCGAACTATAGGAAGACCCGATAGATGGCCCAAGCCAAGACACCGCAAGTCGATTTGAAGCAAGTCCTGCTGCAAGTTGCCCGCGAGAAGAACATTGAGATGGATCGCTGGGTGTCCGCCCTCGAGGACGCCATGGCCTCGGCTGCCAAGAAGCAACATCGCATCAAGGAACCCGTGCGCGCCCAATTCGACTCCGAAACGGGCAAATTCGAAGCCTTCATCGTCAAGCAGGTGGTTGAAGAGGTCGAAGACCCCATCGCCGAATGGGACCTCGAAGAAGCCCGCACCCACGCCGCGGGCGCCGAGGTCGGGGGCGAGGTTCTGTTGCCGATTTCCACCGAGGGCCTGGGACGCATCGCCGCCCAGTCCGCCAAGCAAGTTCTCTATCAGCGCATCCGCGAGGCCGAGCGCGAGAAGATCTACAACGAGTACATCGATCGCATGGGCGAGATCCTCAACGGTACGGTCAAGCGCTTCGAGCGCGGCGACATCATCGTCGATCTCGGGCGTACCGAAGCCATCGTGCCCAAGAGCGAGCAGTCTCGCCACGAGCGCTACAGCCAAGGCGAGCGCATCCGGGCGGTGATCGTCGATGTCCATACCCAGCCCAAGGGCCCTCAGATCGTCATCTCCCGCACCGATCCCCGCTTGTTGATCAAGCTGTTCGAGATGGAAGTGCCGGAAATCTACGACGGCACCGTGGTCATCAAGAACGCCGTCCGTGCCCCCGGCGAACGGGCCAAGGTGGCGGTGACCAGCCGTGAGCGGGATGTGGACCCGGTCGGCGCTTGCGTCGGCATGAAGGGCTCCCGCGTGCAATCCATCATTCGCGAGCTGCGGGGCGAAAAGATCGACATCATCGAGTACAGCGATGACCTCGTCACCTTCGCCCAGAGCGCCTTGGCTCCGGCCAAGATCACTCGCGTCTCGGTGACGCACCACGGCGAAACTCCACATCTCGATGTCATCGTCGAGGACGAGCAGCTCTCCCTGGCCATCGGTAAGCGCGGCCAGAACGTGCGCCTCGCCTCGGAGCTGATCAGCGGCAAGATCGACATCAAGAGCGAGACCGACGTCAAGGACGAGGTCGCCGACGCTCTGGCGCGGATGCTGCAAGATGCCATCGCAGAGAATCCCGAGCCGCCCCAACCCGGCGATCCCCTGGAGGGAACGACGCAGGGTCTGGACTGGACACAGGCCCCCGGGGTGGACGCGGAGATCGGCGAGGCCCTCAAGATCGCCGGCTTCACCAGCTTTGATATTCTCGTATCCTCCACCATCGACGGTTTGCAGGAGGTCGAAGGGATCGATGCGGAAGGTGCCCAGGCGATCCTCGACTGGGCTATTGGGATCCACGGCAAACCGGAAGAAGGCAGCGCTCTACTGCTGGACGAAGAGGGGGAATCGACCCCGGCCTTGAACGACGACGAATTCATGGCGGCCCTGAGCAAAGCGCTGCGTGAGAGTGAACAACCACAATACGACTCTCCCAAGGACGACCCGTTTGTCGTCAAAGGTGAGAACGAAGAAAATAGTACCTAGACGCCGCCGCTCGGCAATAGCCGAGCGTTCGACGTGGGTAGGTCCCACAAGGACCCTCCGGAACACACCGTGATCCATAATGGAACAACGGCAAAGGCTCTGGAGCCTAAAAGCTAAAAGCGACGAGAGGATTCATGGGGAAGATTCCGTTGAAGGTCCTGGCCCAGAAAATGGGATTGCCAGAGCAGGACCTCATGTTCAAGCTGAAGTCTATCGGGGTACGTGTCGAGGGCGATAATGCAGCCATCGACAGCGATATCATTCAAGCCATTCTCAAGGGCAAGCCGCTGCCACAGCCGCGGGAAGTCATCCTGCGCGACGATGACTCGACGGTGCCCGAGGCACCGATCGTGGCGCCGCCGCCGCCGCGGCAGCCGGTGGCCCGTCGTCCGGGCACCAAGCGCCGGATGATCCATCGCGTCGAGCGCAAGATCCGGGAAATTCCGGTGGCCGAAGGCCGTCAAGCGCCGGTCAAGGACGAGGTCCCAGCAGCCGCGGCCCCGGCCGCCACAGCTGCGGCCCCCACCACCCAGGCGGCGGCAGCTAAACCCGCAGCCAAGGCTGCGCCTCCGGCCGTCGAGAAACCCAAAGCCGCCCCACCGCCGGTCGCCGCCAAGGTCATACCCCCGACCTCGACGCCGCCCGCCGCGGCCCTCAAGCCCGGTGCCAAAGCGGTCGCCATGCCGGCGCCGAAACCGGACGCCGGGACCGCCGAAGAGACGGCGGCCACGCTCTCCAAGGAGACGGCGGCAGCCGGTGCCGAGAGCCCGACGAGCGGAGCGCCGAAGCCTGCGGCCGAAACCAAACCCGAGGCGACAAAGCCCAAGAAGTCAACGCGCAATCGCGCCCGAATCATCGAGCTACCCTCGCAGGCACCACCGGCCAAACCCTCGGCTCCGCAAGGGCCACCCCGGCCGCGCCAGCCGATGCAGCCGCCACCCTCCCCGAGCCGTGGCAGACGGCGGCGTAACGTGCAGCGCATGGACGACCGGCGCCACACCGGCCGCAAGGTTTCCGGCAATCGTCGTCCGGCTGAGGTGGTGCCACCGAAGGCCGCCTCGTCGGCCCGCGGCAAGCGGCGCGTCCAGAAACGTCAGGAGACGGGCGAACAACCGCAGAGCACGATCCAGTTCAAGGACGAGCGTCCCAGCGGGCCGGTGACCATCAACCAGCACATGACGGTGCGGGAGTTTGCCGACAAGCTCGGTATCAAGGTCAAGGATCTGATCAAGGCCCTCTTCGATCAAGGTTTGATGGTCACCATCAACCATGTGCTCGACATCGAGACGGCGACCCAGGTGGCGGAAAACCTCGGCGTCGACGTCATGGAAGTGACGATCGAAGAAGAGGTGCAATTGCTGCACGAGATCGAGCAGGAGGACTCCGGCAAGACGGAACGCAAGAAGCTCGGCCGGGCTCCCATCGTCACCGTCATGGGGCATGTCGACCACGGCAAGACGACGCTGCTCGACGCCATCCGCCAGACCAATGTGGTGGACGGTGAGGCCGGCGGTATCACCCAGCACATCGGGGCCTATCACGTCGATGTCGGCGAGAACAAAATCGTCTTCCTCGACACTCCGGGCCATGAAGCTTTCACCATGATGCGAGCCCGTGGCGCCAAGGTGACGGACATCGTCATCTTGGTGGTGGCTGCCGACGATGGGGTCATGCCGCAGACGGCGGAAGCCATCGACCATGCCAAAGCCGCAGGCGTGCCCATCTTGGTGGCCATCAACAAAGTCGACAAGGCCAATGCCAATCTCGACAAGGTCAAGAAAGAGCTGGCGGACAACAATCTGCTGGTCGAGGATTGGGGCGGTGACGTGGTCAGTGTTCCCATCTCGGCCCTGAAGCGCGAAGGCATCAGTGAGCTGCTCGATATGGTCACCATCACCGCCGAGATCCTGGAGCTCAAGGCGACGCCCGAGCTACCCGGCCAAGGCGTCGTGCTCGAGGCCCGCAAAGAGATCGGTCGAGGCATCATCGCGACCCTCTTGGTGCAAGACGGCTCCCTACAACGGGGCGACGTCTTTGTCGCCGGCTCGACTTGGGGCAGGGTGCGCTCGATGAGCGACGACCTCGGCGAGAGCCTGGACATCTGTGGCCCTGCATCCCCCGTCGAGGTGACGGGATTCAACGAGCTGCCGAGCGCCGGCGACCTCTTCCAGGTGTTCACCGACGAAGCCAAGGCCCGCGAGGTGGCTACCCACCGCAGCCACGAGGATCGGCGTCGCGACCTGGCCCCCAAACCGGCCAAGGTCTCCCTCGACCAGTTGTTCGAGATGATCAACGAGGAAGAGATCAAAGAGCTTCCGGTGATCATCAAAGCGGACGTTCAAGGCTCCGTCGAAGTGCTGAAGGACTCGCTGGAGAAGCTGTCGACGGACAAGGTCAAGATCAACGTCATCCAATCGGGTGTCGGAGCGATCTCGACCAACAACGTCATCTTGGCTTCGGCTTCGAACGCCATCATCATCGGCTTCAACGTGCGGCCGGAACGCAATGCCACGACGCTGGCCGAGAAAGAGCAAGTGGAGATCCGCTTCCATACGGTGATCTACGAGCTCATCGACGAGCTCAGGGCGGCCATGGCCGGCTTGCTCGAGCCGACCTTCAAGGAAGTACATGCCGGACGGGCCGAGGTTCGTCAGACCTTCAAGGTGCCGAAAATCGGGGTCGTCGCGGGCAGCTATATCATCGATGGAACCATTCCACGCAGCGCCGGCGTACGTCTCCTGCGGGACAACGTCGTCGTCTACGAAGGCAAGATTTCGTCATTGCGACGCTTCAAGGAAGATGTCTCCGAGGTTCGCACCGGCTTCGAGTGCGGTATCGGTCTCGAGAACTACCAGGACTTGAAGCCCGGCGACATTATCGAAGCCTTCATTCGTGAGGAGGTTGCAGCGACCCTTTGAAGGTGGAGCGACGGGCCCATGGCTGCCGCTTCCCCATCCAACGTCATCGATCGACAGACGCGAAGGCGCGATCTTGGCCGCTACAGCCCGCCAAGATCGTTCCATCGCTTGCTTCGGCCCCTTGTGACTGACCCACCGGGACCTGGCTAGACATGACACAGCCCTTACGGCTGTGCTCATCTACCCTGGTCAGCGATCCCATCACCTGTCAGCGAGGAGCCTGAGGAACGCGGTCTGCGGTCTTCCCAGTGCTCGTCGTCGGATCGGCTCTCGATTCCACGGCTTCAGCGATACGGAATCATAGTTATGGTGATCGGTATATCCATTTTCGAGCTGCACGTGCCCGCGGCCCGCAGCTTGAAACAAAAACGTAAAGTCGTCCGCAGCTTGATCGACCGAATCCATCAGCGATTCCGGGTCTCGATTGCTGAAACGGACTTCCACGACCTGCATCAACGCAGTGAGATCACCCTGGCCGCCGTCGCTCAGACGGCGTCCGAGGGTCTCAAGATCATGGACGTGGTACGGGACCTCATCGACAGTCAGCCCGAAGCGCAGCTCTTGATGTGGGATCCGCAAATCCTCGAAGGACATGCCCTATGAGCCAACGCCAAGAACGGGTCGCCGATCTCCTGAGACGGGAGATCTCCGAAATCATCCGCCTCGAGGTCCGCGACCCTCGGGTCGGCCTGGTGACGATCTCAGACCTCTCCGTCGGCCGCGACCTGGGGCACGCCAAGGTTCGTGTCTCGGTGCTCGGCGAGGAAGAGGAACGCACCCAGGCCATCGAGGCCCTGAACCGGGCCAAGGGTTTCATTCGCTCGACGTTGGCCAAGCGCGTCCGCTTGCGCACCGTACCCGACCTCAGCTTTCAGCTCGATCGCGGCGCCGAGCACAGCCAACGCATCAACGAAATCTTGGAGACCCTCCACGATGACGACCCAAGCGATTCCTGAGCAACTGTTGGAGCGCATCCGCTCCGCCCAACGTTTTGTGCTCTCGAGCCACGTCAACCCCGACGGCGACGCCATCGGATCGGGGCTGGGTTTGGCACGCATTCTGCGCCAAATGGGCAAAGAAGTGACGGTGTGGAATCGCGATCCCATGCCCGGCGTTTACCGTCCGCTACCGGACAGCGCCAAGGTGCACGTCGGCGAAACACCACCGGACGGCTTTCCCGAAAGCTTTGACCTGGGCATCATCCTAGAGTGCCCGGGGTTGGCTCGCACCGGCTTGCAAGACGCCTTGCAGCAACTTCCACTGCTCAACATCGACCACCACCTGGGCAACGATGCCTACGGCGAGGTCGTCTGGGTCGACACCGAGGCGCCGGCGGTAGGCGAGATGGTCTTTCGCCTGGCAAAGGGATTGCAGCACCCCATCGATAGCGAGACGGCCAATGCGTTGTACCTGACCCTGGTGACCGATACCGGCGGTTTCCGCTTCGCCAACGCCAACGCCATCGCCTTCGAGGCGGCGGCCGACCTAGTACGCCAGGGCGCGGCGCCGGAAGTGGTATCCCACTGGCTATTCGAGTCACAACCCCTCGCCAACCTCGTCCTCCTCGGTGACATGTTGCAAACCCTGCAACTGCATCACGACGGCCGGATCGCCAGCGCCTGGTTGCGTCAAGACATGTTCGCCCGGGCCAATGCCCAGTCGGGTGATGCAGAAGGACTGATCGACTACCCCCGCTCCATTGCCGGAGTGTCGGCGGTCGCCCTATTCAAACAACTCGAGGGTGGGGACCACAAGGTCTCACTGCGCAGCCGTGGCGACATCGATGTCGAACGGGTGGCGCGGAGCTTTGGCGGCGGTGGTCACCAGAACGCCGCCGGCTTCAGCAGTGACCAAACCGATGGCCCTACCCTTTTGGCAGAGACCCTTCGAGCCCTGGTCGAAGTGGTGGAGCAAGCTCGATGAAAGACGGCCTCCTACTGATCGACAAACACGGGGGATGCACCTCCCACGACATCGTGGCCAGCGCCCGCCGAATTCTTCGCCAGAAGAAAATCGGCCATTGCGGTACCCTGGACCCAACAGCCACCGGCTTGTTGTTGCTCACCCTCGGACGGGCCACCCGGCTGACCCGATTCCTCATCCGCGCCCCCAAAATCTACGAAGGGTCGATCCGCTTCGGGTTGACCACCGACACCTACGATCTGTCGGGGCAAGTGGTCGCTGAGACCCCGTACGAGGGCATCGATAGGGCACAGCTAAAGCTCCAAATGGATTCGTTCCTCGGTGAGTATTTACAGACGCCCCCCCCCTACTGTGCCAAGAAGGTGAACGGCGTCAAATACTACGAGCTGGCCCGTCGCGGCGAAGAGACGCCGCAGGAGAAAAAAGAGATCACCATCTACGACTTCCACGCCAAAGAGGGGTGGGACGGAGAGAAAGACCTGGAGTTCGTTCTCGGCTGCTCGTCCGGCACTTATGCCCGCTCCTTGGCCCATGAGCTGGGTCAGAAGCTCGGCCTCGGCGCCGTCCTCGATCGCCTGCGGCGCACCCGCATCGGCAACTTCCGGCTCGAAGACGCCATCGAGCTCGACGAGCTGCGCCGCCGTATCGACTCCGAGGAGGAGATCGGCAGCGCCTGGGTGCCCTTTGACGACATCCCGTTGCCGTTCGGCGAAGTGGTGGCGGATCCGCAGCAGGAGCGGCGAATTCAGCACGGTCAAACGGTGCTCATCCGAGAGCTCGAAGGACGCGAGGGGGACTGGGTCAAGGTCCTCAACCGCAGCCAGAGATTCATCGCCGTAGGCTCGGTGGTCGAACGCATCGGCACCGGCAATGTCGGCGTCATTCAGCCGAAGGTGGTCTTCCAATAGATCCACGGCGAAGTTTGTTGCCTGCTAAAATTGAAGAAGAAGCAAGAAGAAGAAAGAAAAGTAGCAACCGTTGGTTGCCAAGAGAAGGAGCCGAACCTTGGTCCAAACAGCTGAAGCAAAGTCCGACGTCATCACTCAATATCGCACCCACGACGGCGACACCGGATCGCCGGAAGTTCAAGTGGCGCTGCTGACCCGTCGTATCAACGACCTCACCGAACATTTCCGTGAGCACAAGAAGGATCACCACGGTCGCCGTGGCCTGCTCAAGCTCGTGGGTCGCCGCCGCCGCCTCCTGGACTACGTCAAGCGGCAGGATGTCGAGCGCTATCGTTCGTTGATCCAAAGCCTCGGTCTGCGGCGCTGATTTCGCCTGCCGCGCGGTCTCACGACCCGCGGTGAGGCAGGGTTGTCGCCGCCGGGTGGCGCGGCAACCCCTCGGTCCTTTCCCAGCATCCCAAGGCCCAGGCGCAGCGGATCTGGAGAAGGATTGTGCCTCCTCCACCGCTCAACGAAGAGCGAACAATGGGTGGTTGGCCGATGACGGGGCACCTTGCTCGCTCCGCTCCCGAGCCGCCACCGAATCGCCTCCCTGAAACGCCCATCGACGGCGTCCGAGGGGAAGCGTCTGAACAGTCATTCAACTCAAGGTATCCCATGAAATTAGTCAAAGAAGTCATTCTCGGCGAAAAGCGCGTCGAGATCGAAACCGGCCACATGGCCAAGCAAGCCAATGGCTCGGTCGTCGTGCGCAGCGGCGACACCATGGTGTTGGTCACCGCCTGCATGGCGGGCGACCCGACCATCCCCCGCCCCTTCCTCCCCCTGACCATCGAGTATCGCGAATACAGCGCCTCCGGCGGACGCATCCCCGGCGGTTTCTTCAAGCGCGAAGGTCGTCCGTCGGAGAAGGAGATCATCTCCTGTCGTCTGATCGACCGGCCGCTGCGGCCGCTCTTTCCCAAGGGCTACTTCGCGGAGACCCAGGTCATCGCCATGGTGGTGTCCGCCGATGAGGAAGTGGATCCCGATATCCTCGCCATCAACGGCGCCTCGGCCGCCTTGGTGCTGTCGGACATTCCCTACTACAACCCGGTCGGCGCGGTGCGTGTCGGCCTCATCGACGGCGAGCTGATCTTCAACCCGACCAACAGCGAGCGCGACGTCTCGGACCTCGACCTCATCGTCGTCGGAACGGAAGAGGCGGTGGTGATGGTCGAAGCGGGGGCCAACCAGCTCGCCGAAGACATCATCCTCGACGCCATCTTCAAAGCCCACGAAGAGCTGCAGAAGTCCATTCACGCACAGCACGAGCTATTCCGTGAGGCGGGCCTCACCAAGCCGGTGTGGGAGGAGCCAGAGGTCTACTCCGCCGACCTCTACACGCAGGTCAAGGGCGACATCTTGGAGCCCTTGCGCACGGCGCTGCATACCCAAGAGAAGTTCGCCCGCAAGAACGCCGTCAACGCCGTCGTCAAGCCTTATATCCAGGAGACGGCGGGCGACGACGACGACAAGGTGAGCAGCATCAAGAAGATCGTCTCGAAGCTGGAAGAGGAGCTGCTGGCGGAGGCGGTGCTCGAGGCCAAGAAGCGCTTCGACGGCCGCGCCCTCGACGAGATCCGCGACATCGCCGTCGAGACCGGCGTGCTGCCCCGCGCCCATGGCTCGGCTCTGTTCACCCGCGGTGAGACCCAAGCCCTGGTGTCCTCGACCCTCGGCACCCGCCGGGATGCCCAGATCGTCGAGGAATATGGCGGCGAGTCCTTCAAGAAGTTCATGCTGCACTACAACTTCCCGCCTTTCTCGGTGGGCGAGGTACGTTTCCTGCGGGGACCCGGTCGTCGTGAGATCGGACACGGTGTATTGGCCCGTCGGGCCCTCATGCCGGTGCTGCCCCACGAGGATGATTTCCCCTACACCATCCGTTTGGTATCGGATATCTTGGAGTCCAACGGCTCGTCCTCGATGGCCAGCGTTTGCGGTGGCTCCTTGGCCCTCTTCGATGTCGGCGTGCCGATGCTCGCCCCGGTGGCCGGTGTCGCCATGGGCTTGATCAAGCGGGACGACCGTTTCGCCGTGCTCAGCGACATCGCCGGCCAGGAAGATCATCACGGTGACATGGACTTCAAGGTCACCGGTACCCGCCAGGGCATCACCGCCCTGCAGATGGACATCAAGATCACCGGGGTGAATCGGGAGATCATGGGCCAAGCTCTGAAGCAAGCCCAGACCGGACGTTTCCATATCCTCGACGTCATGGAAGCCCATCTGCCGCAGCCGCGGGAAGAGATCTCCGCCTTGGCGCCGCGGCTGTTCACCGTCCAGGTCAGCCGCGACAAGATTCGCGACATCATCGGCCCCGGCGGCAAGACCATCCGTTCGATTCAGGAAGAGACCGGTTGCGAGATCGAGATCGATTCCGAGGGCAAGGTCACCGTCGCCTCGCCCGACGGCACGGCGGCCCAGATGGCCTTGCAGCTCATCGAGAAGCTGACCCAGGTGCCCGAGATCGACAAGATCTACGAAGGCCTGGTGACCCGGGTCGAGGGCTTCGGTGCCTTCGTCGAGATCTTGCCGGGCACCGAAGGGTTGCTGCACGTCAGCGAGATCGCTCCTTTCCGCATCCGGGAAGTCTCGGATGTTCTGCGTGAGGGCGATCAAGTGCGGGTCAAGGTTCTGGAGATCGACTCCGACAAGGGTCGCATCCGCCTGTCGCGCAAGGCCGTGTTGTTGGACGATCCCAACTACAGCGCCGAAAACGACCCGATGAGCGCCTTTGCCGACAATTCCCCACCGAGCGACCGCGGCGGTGATCGCGGCGGTGACCGTGGGGGTCGTGGCGGCGACCGTGGGGGTCGCGGCGGGAGCCGTGGCGGCCGCGGTGGAGACCGAGGCGGTCGCGGCGGGCGTCGCTAGACCTCGAGGTCCAGGCTTCGTTCGCATCTCGGTATCAACCCACCTCCCCTGCGGAGGTGGGTTCTGATCGGTCATCGCCCGCCCTTACGACGGGCCAGCTTCTCAATCGCTGGACTCCGACGCCTCAACCCTTCTCTGTCCGAGGGCCAGTGATATACAATCCCTCCAGTTTCGACCTGCTCAAAGAAAGTCCTAGACATCAAGGGTCGCCCTGAGTCGTATGCACGAGTACATCTTCATCGTCGATGACGAGAGCGCCGTTCGCGAGTTGATGAACTCGCAGCTCAGCTTCCTCGGCTTCACCACGCGCCACACGGGTAACCCCGAGCAGGCGCTGACGATCGCCAGCAGCGATACGCCGCCCTCCCTGGTTTTGCTCGATATCGAGATGCCGGGTTTCTCTGGGCTGCATATCCTGCGGTGTATCAAAGAGATCGACGAAGATATCCAAGTGGTCATGGTGTCGGGCCTGCACGACCTGGGTACGGTCCGCGAATGCCTGCGAGCCGGGGCCTACGACTACCTGGCCAAACCCTTCGAGTTGGAGGATCTCCAGAACACCGTCGCCCGGGCCCTCGAACGGCGACGCCTGATCCGCCAGAACCGTGAGTACAAAGAGAACCTGGAGCGCATGGTCGATGAGCAGACCCAGGAAATCTCCAATACCCGCGACATCGCCCTGCTGACCCTCGCCAAGCTGGCCGAGTCCCGCGACAGCGAGACGGGCATGCACCTGGACCGCATGCCGGAATATAGCCAGTTGCTGGCGACGGCGTTGTACGACAGTCCCTACGCCTTCCAAGTGGACGAAGAATTCATCGGTTGGGTCTACAAGTCCAGCCCGCTGCACGACATCGGCAAGGTGGGCATTCCCGATGCCATTTTGCTCAAGGCGGGGCCGCTGACCCTCGACGAGGTGCGCATCATGCGCACCCACACCACCATCGGGGGCGATACCCTGCGCTCGGTGCTCGATAAATTCAGCGGTCCGACCTTCCTCACCATGGCGATGCACATCTGCTACAGCCACCACGAGCGTTGGGACGGCGGCGGCTATCCCGACGGGTTGGTCGGCAAGGCCATTCCCCTACCGGCTCGCATCGTCGCCCTGGCCGACGCCTACGATGCGATCACCAGTGTGCGACCCTACAAGCCGGCCTTCGACCATCAAGAGGCGGTGCGCCGGATCCTCGTCGACAAGGGAAAACACTTCGACCCGATCCTGGTCGACGCTTTCATGCGTGTCCAGGGCGATTTCGCCATCGTGCAGAAACGCTTTCAAGACAAGGCCGCCTCGGCTTCCGTTTGAGGCGTCGCTGAAAGCCCCATGACCGCCCCCCCTTCCCAGGCAGACCCGTCCACAGGCATCGAGCGAGATCGCCTGCTGGCCTACCTCGACGACCTGTTCCAGGTGTCGACGGCCAAAGATTACGGCCCCAATGGCTTGCAAGTGGAAGGCAAGGCCACCATCCGGCGTCTGGTCACCGGGGTTTCGGCCTGCCTGGAGCTTTTCCAGCTGGCTCGACAACGGCAGGCGGACGCGGTGATGGTGCACCACGGCATTTTCTGGCACGGCATGCCGGCTCCCCTCACCGGGCTGCAATATCGCAGGGTGCGCGAGCTGATGCTCGGCGATCTCAATCTGCTGGCCTATCATCTCCCCCTGGACGGTCACCCCGAGCTCGGCAACAACGTCTTGGCGGCCCGTGACTTTGGCCTCCAGGAATTGGCCACCTTTGCACCGCACCAGGGGGCCGATATCGGCTACATGGGCCAGTTCAAGGAGCCCATCTCTAGCCGACAGCTCATCGAGCGTTGCACCGCCATCTACGGTCAGGAGCCCCTGGCTTTCACCCACGGCCCCCAGGAAATCCGGACCCTCGGCATCGTCAGCGGCGGCGCGCAAAAGGATTTCTACACCGCCATCGATCTGGGGCTCGATGCCTTCATCACCGGCGAAGTCAGTGAGTGGGTGATGAACATCTCCCGTGAGGCGGGGGTCCACTACCTGGCGGCGGGCCACTACGCCACGGAACGCTGCGGTATCCGTCGCCTCGGTGAGCATCTGGCGGAGACTTTTTCCCTGGACGTCGAATTCATCGACCTTCCCAACCCCGTCTGAGCATAGCCCGGCGCACCCAGACTCTAGAGCGCCGCTCGGCGTGTTCGACCCATGACGTCGGCTCGTCCTGCCCGTTGTCGTCGCAGAATCCATCCTCGTTTCCCGGCCGAGCTCCCCACCCAGGGGCCGCAGCTCTTGCCCATACCTCGATCGCAGGAAGATTCGCCGAAACCACTCCCAGGATGTTCTGCAGGGCCACTCTGGGGGTGTTATGCTCCGCCGACAATCGTGTTCGGAGATCGCCCGGCCGATATGGCGACTTGGCTCGGAACACAGCCTCCGTGGAGAATGTGAATGGATCGCAGGAAATTTCTCACCGCGACGGCGGCCACCGCCGGTGTCGGTCTGGCCAGCGCTTGTGGCGCTCCGAAGGGGGTTGGGGAAGGCGCTCCGGCGGTGGTCACCCAACCTTCGATCACCTGGCGACTGGCCTCCAGCTTTCCACGGGGCCTGGACACCATCTTTGGGGCCGCCGAGGTCATGGCCGAGCGGGTGGCCGCCATGACCGACGGACGATTCCGCATCCGCACCTATCCGGCGGGGGAGATTGTTCCCGGCCTGCAAGTGATGGACGCGGTGCAACAGGGCACGGTGCAGATCGGCCACACGGCGAGCTACTACTTCATCGGTAAGAATCCGGCCTTGGCCTTCGACGCCTGTGTGCCCTTTGGCTTGACCTCCCGCCAGCAGGCCGCCTGGTTGATGGAAGGAGGAGGTCTGGAGTTGGTGCGCGGTCTGTTTGCGGATTTCAACATCACCAGCTTTCCGGCGGGCAATACCGGCGCCCAAATGGGGGGTTGGTTCAAACGCCAGATCAACGGCCTCAGCGACCTGCAAGGCCTGCGCATGCGCATTCCCGGTCTCGGCGGCGAGGTGATGAATCGTCTCGGCACCACCGTCCAGGTGCTGGCCGGCAGCGACATCTACCCCGCCCTGGAGCGTGGCACCATCGATGCCACGGAGTGGGTCGGCCCTTACGACGACGCCAAGCTCGGATTCCACAAGGTGGCCAAGTACTACTACTACCCAGGATGGTGGGAACCCGGTCCATCCCTCTCCTATCAGGTCAATCTGGACGCCTGGAACAAGCTGCCGGCCTCCTACCAAACCATCTTCGCCGTCGCCGCCAGCGACTCGGCAGCGGTCATGCAAAGCCGTTATGACCAGCGCAATCCCCAGGCCCTGCGCGACTTGTTGAGCGAAGGTGTGCAAATTCTTCCGTTCTCTGATGACATCATGGTCGCCGCCGAAGGTCTCTCTTTGGACATGCTCGAAGAGCAGGCCCAGGCGGATCCTGCCTATCGCAAGATCTACGACAGCTGGAAGAAGGCCCGCAAGGACGCCTATCGATGGTTTGCGACGGCTGAGCTGGCCTACGCAAAGTTCGCTTTTCCGCGGTCTATGTGAACCCGGGGGGGGAGACGCCACAACGTTGGCAACGCGTTTTCGCAACAACTGTTAGCCGCAGGCGAAACCTTCGACGCGCTGCCACGTTTTTGATCCAAGGACGCCTCGAATCAAGTAAATGGAGTTTAAGAAAATGACAGCCCCACATTCCACCGCCCGCGTCGGTGTTTATGCAGATGTCGCCAACATGTACCGCAATGGTGGCCAGAGGATGCAGTACGACGTACTAAGGAATTTCGCCTGCCGGGACAACGCCGAGCCGGTGCGCCTCAACGCCTATGTGACCTTCGATTCCGAGCGGGCCAAACGGGACCAGATCTACCGCGACGGGGCTCTCAGCTTCCACTCGAAGCTTCGGGACTACGGCTACAAGGTCATCGTCAAAGATATCAACTGGTTCAGTGATGAATCGGGGGCCCGCTATGGCAAGGCGGGTGCCAGTCTCGACTTGGCCGTCGATGCCCTGTTGCAGTCCGAAAAGCTCGATCGCGTCCTCATCGCCAGTGGCGACGGTGACTTCGCCAACGTCGCACGGGCCCTACAGAACCGTGGTTGTCGCGTCGAGATCGCCGCTCTGGACAACGCTGCCCCGTCCTTGCACGAAGAGGCGGACCTCTTCATGTCGGGGTTTTTGATTCCCAATATGATCCCGATTCCACGCAATTTGGCGGCCGATGCGGAATGGGGCCAGATCGGCTCGCGGGTCCGCGGTTGGTGCTACTGGCACGAGGCGGATCGTGGTTTCGGTTATATGCGCTTCCTCAAAGCGGTGGCCGGAGGGCTCTGGTTCACCGACGCACGGCATCCCAATTCGCCCTACGAAACGGCGTTCTTCCGCGCCGCCCACTTGCCCCAAGGCGTCCGTCCCGCCTCGCTACCCAGCCGCCATACGATCTTCGAGTTCGAGCTCGCCGAGTCGGAGCGGGCCGATGGCATGCAAGCGGTGGAAATCGAGTTGGTCAGCCGGCTCTGACCCTCCCCTTGGGCCTTTCCCTCCGTCGCCGGACGGAGGGAAAGCGGCGGCGCTCAGTCCAGCAGGCCGGTCACCAGCTGCGGGAAGAGGACGATCAAGACCAGGGCCAGCAGCTGGATGAAAACAAAGGGCAGGACGCCGCGGTAGATCTGGATGGTGCGCACCTCGGGCGGCGCCACGCCGCGCAAATAGAAAAGCGCAAAACCGAAGGGCGGCGTCAGGAACGAGGTTTGTAGGTTCAGCCCCACCATCACCCCGAACCACACCATATCGATGCCCAGCAAGGCCGCCGCGGGGGCCAGCAATGGGATGATGATGAAGGCAATTTCGAAGAAATCGATAAAAAATCCCAAGGCAAAAATCGCCAGATTCGCCACCACCAAAAAACCGATCTTGCCGCCCGGCAGGTTGGTGAGCAGATCTTCGATCCACAGATCCCCGTTGAGACCGCGGAAGACCAAGGCAAAGGCGGTGGACCCCACCAGCAGGAAGACCACCATCGAGGTCAGCTTGACGGTCTCGTCCATGGTTCCCAGCAACGCCTTTCTCCCCAGGCGTCCGTGCAGCGCCGCGAGAACCATGGCCCCCATGGCCCCCAGGGCCCCCGCTTCCGTCGGCGTCGCGATACCGGCGAAGATGCTACCCAACACCAAGAGGATAAGCACCAAGGGCGGCAGCATGACCAGCGCCACTTGCCCCGCCAGCTGCCCGGCCGTCTCTTGGCGTTCCGTCAACGGCAGGGCCGGCGCCATCTTGGGTTTGAGCATGGCGACGCCGACGACATAGAGGGCGTAGAGTCCGGCCAACATCAAACCCGGCAACAGCGAGCCGACGAATAGGTCCCCCACCGAGATTCCCAGCTGGTCCGCCAGGACCACCAGCACAACACTGGGGGGAATGATTTGCCCCAGGGTACCGGCCGCCGTAATGACACCGGTGGAAAGCTCCGTCGAATAGCCATAGCGCAGCATCACCGGCAAGGAGATCATGCCCATGGCCACCACCGAGGCGCCCACCACGCCCGTGGCCGCCGCCAACAGGGCGCCCACCAAGACCACCGCCAAGGCGAGACCACCCCGCAACGGCCCGAAGAGCTTACCGATGGTCTTGAGCAGATCCTCCGCCAACTTGGCCTTCTCCAGCATGGTGCCCATGAAGATGAAATAGGGCACCGCCAAGAGGACCTGATTCGACATCACACCAAAGATGCGCTCCGGCATGGCGAACATGAAAGTCCACTCGAAAAACCCCATGTGGACACCCAGGGCCGCGAAGAGCAAAGATGTTCCACCCAGGGCAAAGGCCACAGGGTACCCTGAGAAGATCAGCAACAACGCGGCGCCGAACATGGCCGGCGCCATCCATTCAGGCCCCATGTTTGGGTCTCTCCCTGGGGTCGTCGGCCGTCGTCGAGCCCGCCACAGCCGATGCCTCATCCGGGCTACAAATCCGCTGCAGACTCTTGATCAGCTCCGATAGACCTTGCGCCGCCAACAGAACGAAGGCCACGAGGATCACCGACTTGATGGGGTACCGCGCCAAACCATCGGGGTCGGGTGACTGCTCCCACACGGCCCAGGAGTTGCGCACCGCGGGCCAACTGACCCAAAAACAGAAGCCGACAAAGGGCAGCAGCAGGAAGACGGCACCGACGGCGTCGATCCAAGCTCTTCCCTTGGCGCCCAGGCGGCCATAGAGGAGGTCCACCCGCACATGACGGCCATGTCTCAGGGTGTACGCCGCCCCCAGCAGAAAGACCAGGCTGAAGAGGTACCACTGCGCCTCGACATACAGGTTGGAGCTCAGCTGCCTTTCGAAGAATCGACCCAAGTAGCGCACCAGGGTGTTGTAAGCGCCGACCAGCACCAACAACAACACCAGCCAAGATGCCAACAGACCAAAACGCTCATTCCAGCGATCGATGCCTTGGGAAACCTTCGACCAGAATTCCATGCATGACTCCAACCCGGCGTTGCCACCGCTCACTCAATATCCTTGGCCCAAAATTCGTCGGATCGTGACCCTAGCATGAACCATGGTCAGCGCTTCAAGGAGCGAATACAATGGAGTCGGTCGACGTATTCTCAGCTCATCGCTGCTGTTGCACCGATCTTCACCTCGCGGCGAGCGCTACGCCGCGAGAGGTGATGCAGTTGCCCCGAATGCGGAATTTATTTTCGCGCCGACCCATAGACCGAGGAGACATCATGGAGAGCGCTACCCTCGAAACCGCCTTGTTGAGCTTTGCCATCGGCATCGGCCTCGCCGCCGCCTGTGGCTTCCGCATCTTCATCCCCATGGTGGTGATGAGCTTGGCGTCCCGTGCCGGCTACCTGAGCCTGGGGGACGATTTCGAGTGGATCGCCTCGACCCCGGCGTTGGTGATCTTCGGCCTGGCGACGATCTTCGAAATCGGTGCCTATTACGTCCCTTTTCTCGACAACCTGCTCGATACCCTGGCCACCCCTAGCGCCGTCATCGCCGGCATCCTCGCCACCGCCTCCCAAGTCACCGAGGTCCATCCGCTGCTCGGCTGGAGCGTTGCCATCGTCGCCGGTGGAGGCGCCGCCGGTCTGGTGCAGGGATTGACCACCTTTGGCCGTCAAGTCTCGTCGCTGGCCACCGCCGGCTTCGGCAATCCCATTCTGTCGACAGCCGAGGCGGGGGCTTCCGTTCTTTTTACCCTGTTGGCCGTTTTCGTCGCCCCCCTCGGTGCCATTCTCGTGGTGCTGTTGCTTTTTGTGGCCCTCAAGAAGATATTTTTCCGTTCCCCGGACACCGGCCCACCCACCCCCTCGGCGGCGGTTTAGGAGATCCCTGGACCCGATGCCGGGATACCGCTAGACTTGTCGTATGTCTTAGCCTGAGCTAGAGATCTTGAAGTACGGTTGCGCCGTGCTTCTCAGTCGCACCTCCGGCCTCAGCGGCGAGACATCGACAGACTATGGATCGACTCAAACGCCAGATCTTGCGTCAGGCCGTCGACGAGAATCTCTCGACCATCGAAGGCCGACGCCTCGAAAGCTCAGCATCCAACGTCACGACGTCGGGTCGGCCGACCTTGCTGCGTTGGGCCTTGGTGCCCATTCTCGCCGTCGTTCTGGTGGTGGTTGTGTGGGCCGCCCGGCCACCCCTGGAATCCTGGCAGCAAGCCTCACGAAAGCCCCCGCAGAGCGACCCGACGGCGAGGCTGGCGACGGCGTCCCACGAGGTCGATCTGACCGACCGGTTGCTCTTTCCGGTTCCCCGCCCCATGGATATGCGGGCCTTCCCCTTGGAAGTGCGGCGCATCTTGCTCGACCCGGGGCACGGCGGTGACGACCACGGCACCCTCGGCGGTGCCCTGGCCGAAAAGACCCTGACCTTGGACATCGCACAACGCCTGGCCAAACTGCTGGAAAAGGACGGACTGGAGGTCGAGATGACTCGCCGCGACGATCGGCGGATCTCCCTCAAGGAGCGTGCCGCCCAGGCCAACGCCTGGCAAGCGGATCTCTTTGTCTCCATCCACATCAATTGGTTGGCGACCCGCCAAGTGCGGGGCATCGAAACCTACTACCTGGGACCGACGGACGATCCGCGGCTCATCGAGCTGGCGCGGCTGGAGAATCGGCAATCCGGCTATCGACTGGCCGAAATGAAACCGCTTTTGGAAGAAATTTACACCGACTACTTGCAAGGCCAGTCCTTACAATTGGCCCAGCGGGTGCAGCGCTCGCTATTCGCCTCACTGCACAAAGTCAACCCGCAGTTGAAAAACCGTGGGGTCAAAACGGCCCCATTCGTGGTATTAGTATCCACCGAAATGCCGGCCATCCTGGCGGAAGTCTCCTGCCTCTCCAACCAAGAAGAGGAAGAGCTCTTGTCTCGCCCCTATTACCGCGATCACATCGCACAAGCCTTGGCTAGGGGCATCCGCGGGTACGCCGACGACATACACCAAATCGAGGAGAAAGGAAGCTGACGGATGAGCGGAAGCAAAGAAGTTCTCAACGTGGGCATTGATCTCGGGACCTCCCGTAGCGCGGTTTCGGCATCAAATGGCCAACAGCACGTGATCGAGAGCTACGTCGGCTGGCCCGTCGACATGGTAGCCCGCAAGGTGCTCAAGAAAGACATCTTGATCGGCGATGAAGCGGTTGCCAATCGTGCGATGGTCGACCTGCGTCGGCCCTTGGAACGGGGCCTGATCAAGGAGGGTTCCGAAAAAGACATCACCGCCGTCAAGGAGATCCTCAACCATCTTCTGAAGTTGGTCGGCGTCAGCAAAGACAAAAAGGCCCCCACCGTGCGTGCGGTGGTCGGTATTCCTGCCGAAGCCATGCGGGTCAACAAACAACACCTACGCAATGCCCTGCAGGGTACCGTCGACTCCCTGATGATCGTTTCCGAGCCGTTTGCCGTGGCCTACGGGCTCGACGCCTTGCTCAACAGCCTGGTGATCGATATCGGCGCCGGCACGACGGACTTCTGCGTCATGCGGGGTCGTCTACCCACCGAGGAAGATCAGCGGACCCTGACGGTGGCCGGTGACTCGATCGACGAACTGTTGCTCAAGCTGATCCTGCAGAAATACCCCGACGCCCAAATCACCGTCTACATGGTCCGCCAATGGAAGGAAAAGCACGGTTTTGTCGGCTCGGCGCAGCAACCGGTGAAGGTGACGGCTCCGATCAAAGGACGCCCGACGCCGCTCGACATCACCGACGCCATGAAGACCGCCTGTGAGAGCATCGTCGAGCCCATCGCCGAGACGCTGCTCGATCTGCTGCCACGCATCGAGCCCGAATTCCAAGAGCAGGTGCGCAATAGCATCATCCTCTCCGGTGGCACATCGCAGATCGCCGGATTGCGCAAGGCCCTACAGGACTCCCTCGAGCCCTTGGGCGGCGGTGCCGTCAAGAGTGTCAAGAACCCGGTATTCGACGGCGCCGACGGGGGTCTCGCCATCGCCCTCGATGCCCTCGATTCGGAATGGGATCAACTGACTTGACGTCGACCCCAGAGCGACTCGCCGAGCTGCGAGATTCGATCGCCGAAGTCGACCGTTCCCTGCTGGAGCTCCTGCATCGCCGCATGGAGCTGGCCTCGGAGGTCGGCAGGGTCAAGACCGGGACGGGACAGCCCATCATGGTTCCGGAGGTGCACAATCGAGTGCTGACGCGAGCCCGCCAGCACGCCGATTCCTGTGGCGTCTCGGAAGAGGTGATGGAGTCCATCTTCAAGGCGGTGATGCGCGGCTCCATTGAGCGTCAGCACCGGGTCGGCGTGGCGATGAAAGCCCGCGTCGGCACCCGCCTGCTGATCTTGGGTGGGGCCGGCGACATGGGGGCCTGGTTTCACAACTTCGCCCTGCTGCTCGGCCACCAGATCGACATCGTCGATCCGGCGATGACTCCCCTCCCCGCCGTGGAGGGACGGTTCGGCACTTTGGACGACATCATCGATCTCGATCTCTATGAGGCGATCATCGTCTCAGTGCCGCTGAACCGCACCATCGAGGTATTGCGGCAGCTGATCGAGCGCCGTCCCAAGGGTTTGGTGATCGAGATCGCCTCGATCAAGGACAACCTCTCCACCGTCCTGACCGAGGCCCAAGGGGCAGGATTGAAGGTGACCTCCCTGCACCCCATGTTCGGGCCCCGCCAATCGCCCTATGAAACCCTGACCTTCGCCCTGGCCTATCGCGAGGATTCGAGAATTGAGCGGCGGCGGCTGGAAACCTGGCTGCGTCATCCCTACTCCCAGATCGTGCCGGTGCCGTTCGATCATCACGACCGCCTGATGGGCTGGCTCCTCGGCTTCGCTCACCTGCTCGGCATGGTCTTCGGCAGCGCCCTCAGCCGTTCCGGTCTCGGCGTGCAGGAATTGCAAGCCTGCGCCTCGACCAGCTACAACCGGCAAGCCGCCGCGGCCATGCACGTCCTCGGTGAGGATCCGGACCTCTACTATGATATTCAGCGACTCAACCCCCACCGCGGCGATGTCTACCAGGCCACCCGCGAGGCCCTCGACGAGCTCATCGACGCCGTGCAGAGCGACGACCGGGAAGAGTTCAGAGAGGTCCTCGGCCACGCCCGCAACTTCTTGATTTCCGACCTCTGAGCGACGACACCACGACGATGCCTAGCCATCGAGCCTCCACCGGAGACAACCCCATGACCAATTCGCGACTCGCCGGGCTGTGGCGAGCCATCGAGGCTGGAGAGCCAAGCGAGCACACCTCGATCGTCGTCCCTTCCCTCAGCTTCGACGCCGAGGAGCTGGCCAAGATTTCGGGCGCCCCCTTCTACGAGGAACGGCTGCTCTTCAGCTTGATGCGCTTGCGCGATCCCAGGGCACGGGTCATCTACGTCACCAGCCAGCCCCTGCACCCGGAAATCATCGACTACTATCTCGGCCTTCTGGTGGGCGTTTCTCCCCGCAGCGTCCGCTCCCGACTACAACTCTTCTGCTGCTATGACGCCACCCCCCGCCCGTTGACGGAAAAGATCCTCGAGCGCCCGCGGCTCGTCGAGCGCATTCGCCGGGCCATGGGCCCCACCTCCCACGCCTACCTCACTTGCTTCAACTCGACCTCCCTCGAACGACGGCTGGCGGAGAGCCTGGACATTCCTCTCAATGGTTGTGACCCGGACCTTCTGGACCTGGGTGGCAAGTCCGGCAGCCGCGAGATCTTTCGGGCCGTGGGAGTGCCTTGCCCGGCCGGGCGGGAACGCCTGCACAGCATCGACGAGATCGTCGACACCCTCGCCGCCATCCACCATCCCGGCCTGGAAAGGGCGGTGCTGAAGCTCGACCACAGCTTCGCTGGCGCTGGCAACGCCCTGTTCACCTACCCGACACCGCTGGCCGAGACTGAGGAAGGGCGGCGCCAAGCCCTGCGTGCGGCGTTGCAGGAGCTGAAGTTCACAGAGCTCTCGGCGCCGGAGATCTTCTTGGCCAAGTTTGCCCAGATGGGCGGCATCGTCGAAGAGATGGTGAGCGGCGAAGAAATTCGTTCCCCCAGCGTCCAAATGCGCTTGACGCCCTCCGGGGACCTGGAGATCGTCTCGACCCATGATCAGATTTTGGGGGGCAAGACCGGCCAATCCTACTCGGGTTGCCGCTTTCCAGCCGATACGGCGTATCGGGAGATCATCCAAGAACATGCCCTGGCCATTGGCGAGGGGCTGAGGGATCGAGGGGTGATCAGCCGTTTCGCCGTCGATTTTGTGGTGGCTCGCGATACGAGCGGACAGTGGCGGGTTTGGGCCATCGAGATCAACTTGCGGATGGGCGGCACGACGGTACCGTTCTTGGCCCTACAATTTCTGACCGGCGGCCAGCTCGACAAAAAAAGCGGCGACTTCATCGCCCCCGATGGCCAACGGAAATACTACCGTGCGACGGACAGCCTGAGCTCGTCGAGCTACCGTGGCCTGCTGCCTGAAGACCTGATGGACATTCTCGACACCCACAGCCTCGTTTTTTCATCCGCTCGCCGCACCGGTGTGCTCTTCCACATGATGGGAGCCCTCTCCGAGCACGGCAAAGTCGGGGTCACCGCGATTGGTGACTCGGCGGAGGAAGCCGACGCCTTCTTCCGCCGTACCGTCGAATTGCTGGATCTGGCAACCCATGCCGCTTCACCGGCCGATCAGGCTTCGAAGATTCCAACCCCCGCTACGCGATTGCCCATGGAATGAGGTGGCGTTTCCGCCGCTGACAGGGTCTCGGCAGGGCCTAGAAATCACGAGGACCTGAGCATCACATCACTCCGCGGGACCATCCATCTGCAGAAGGTCATCTTCGGAAGTGGCACGATCCTCAGCGATTTGGCGCTCGAGGTGGTTCTCGGGCGCAATGTCGGCGTCAACATTGGGTGAGGTCGACGACGGGGCTTCGGTAGCGGTCGCCGAGGCCTCAGGCACCGCCGAAGGTTGCACCATGTGGAGGCGATAGATCGGCTCCGGAAGATCCATTCCAGCATCCTCCAACACCGTTTTGACGTGCCGAATGGCTTCGCTTTTCACCTTGGAGAAGCTGGCTTGCCGTTGATCGACCCAGGCGTAGAATCGCAGCAGCACATTGGAATCACCCAACTCTCCGATCAACGCCTGGACCGGCGGATCGACCAGCACCCCGGGCATGGCCTCCAGGGCTTCGATGCCCAGCCGCTGAGCCTCCGTAAGGTCTTCGCCGACCCCGACGCCAACCCCGAAATCGAACCGCCTGAGGGGGTTGCGGCTATAGTTCAGAATGACCCCCTTGTAGACCTGTGAGTTGGGAATGCGCAAATGATTGCCATCCAAAGTCATGAGGATCGTCGCCCGGGAAGTCAGGCGCAGCACCTTGCCCTCCCGATCGTCGATGGTCACATGGTCATTGGGGGAAAAAGGCTGCCGGATGCTCAACAGAACACTCGCGATGTAGTTCTCCACCAGGTCTCGGAAGGCAAAACCGAGGGCCAGCCCAAAGACACCGGCGGTTCCGAGCACCGCACCCACCAAGGCCGTGGCATCGAGGATTTCCAGTGCGATCAAGACCCCGATCAAGATCACCACAACACGCGCCGCCTGGCGTAGGAGATCCTGAGCGAATCGATTCGAGCTCAGGCGTTCGAAGACAAAATCGAGCCTTCCGGCCCAGCGGCTCAGGAAGAAGAAAAGAATGAACAGCAGCAGGCTGATGCCCAACAGCGGCAAATACGACACCAAGGTGATCAGCCGATCCCAGCTGTTCTCCAAGACCGGTCGCAGGCGCTGACGTGGATCGACGATCACTTCGATCTTGTCCTCGACCCTTGCCACCCCTTCGACACGTTGTGCCAAGGCGGTAGCCTCTTCCCGCTGCCCTTCGGAAAGAACCTCGCCGCCCAAGGTCACTACCCCTGCTCGCACCGACACCTCTAGTTGGTCGAAGTCTTCGATTTGAGCGAAACGGCGACGCAATCCATCGGCGATCTCCGCATCCGTTTGATCGTCGGCTTCGGCGCTCAAGGGGGCGTCGAGTGACGTCTCGTCGGCCGCCTGTCCCCAAGCGCAGGTCGAGTAGATGGCGCCGATCAGGAAGATGACGATCCAGCCGAGACGCCGAGGCGGAATCATCCGATGGTCACTTTTTTTGATTGCCTGCAAGGCTCCGTGCCTCCTGTTGTTGTCGTCTGTTCTGTTGATGTCTGATGCCGCTTCCGCGGTGCTGGCTCAGGTCGCTTCCGCCGTCGCCGTGCTCTTCTCCCCGGACGCGAAGCTCGCTCTGGCTTGGCGATGGCCGGCGGCGATCAGCCGACGATCCCTTGCGAGGCTGAGCCCTTCTTCCGCGGCGCCGAGCACATGGTCCAGCTCGGAGAGCAGCAGATCGTCCCAGAAGGGCTGTCGACGCTTTCCAAGGGCCGTCAGGCTATCGATCATGGCTTGCAAGACCCTGACATCCCCTTGGCCATAGGTGCGCAGAGGCCCAAAGGTGCGCTCAAAGAAGGCTTTGGGATCGGGAGGCTTGAAAAAAACTCGGGGGGTGCCGTCGGAACCCGCGAGCTCGGAGCGCGTGGGTAGCCGTTCGAGGAGCGCGTCCAAGCCGGCGGTCAGCCGATTCAACACGATGATCGCCGTGTAAGGATCGTTGATTCCGGGAGAAAGGCCGCGCACGCCAATTTCTGTCAGCCGGTCAAACGCCAAGGTCAGGTCGTCGGCGTCTTCACGTTGCTCGACGATGACAAAATGTTCGATCAGCAGGTCGCTCAGCTCGTCGGTCAATTTCTGCGGTGGTTTGACCCATGCCACCCGCTGCCCCTGCAGGACAAACCCTCCGCGCCCCGCTTCGACCAGGATCCTCACCCCATGATCGGAGGCCAAGATAGCCAGCCGCTCCAAGTCCACGGAGCTCAGGTAGCCGCTCTTGGTGGCATAGAGCTCGGCTTTGGTGTCGGCAAAACCCAAGGGCGGCCATCTGTCGTCCTCGGCCGTTGGTTTGGCCACTAGGTCCTTGCGGATCGCATTTTCCAGGGCCCGGCTGGCCTCTTGAACCATGATCCCGGCACGCATCGAGCTCGAGATGTGGTGAAAGAAGTAGATCAAAACAGCCACCGCCACCAGCGCCAGGGCCAGGGCCGTCAGGACTGAAGTCCGTGGCATCGGCACTCCTTCGACGCCGCCGGGTAGGTGCACCAGAACCACCAAACAATAAGCGAAGACGCTGATGAAGGTTCCGAGGACCACCTGATTGCCGGTGTCCTGCATGAATCCGGCCACCAGACGAGGACCAAATTGAGAGGAGGCCAAGGTCAGGGCGACGATGACGATGGAAAAGGTCACACCGGCGACGGTGATCATCGAGCTGGCGATGGCACCCAAAAGGCTGCGTGCCGACTCCACACCGCCGACGACGATCCAAGAGGTGGCGTCCCGTCCTATACCGCCCACGGTCCGATCGAAATAGAGGTTGAGGAAGGCCAATACCACTGCACCGGTGACCATCAGGCCGGGCAGGAACCAGAAGCTGCCTTGGATACGTCGCCAGAGCTCCAGAAGCTTGAGATACAAAGTGGTCTCCTCAATTACACCACGAAGTAATACCACGAAGACATTCGGGCGGTCGGCTCACGCCCACCGCCCGAATATTTTCTAAGGGTCCGCGGCAGATGGCACTCGCTGCCGTCGGCCCGACAATCCTAAATCAGTGTTTGGCAGAGCCGATCTTCAAGAGATTGCGCACTTTCCATACTCCCTTGGTGGCCAGGGCCAAGGACTCTGCATGCTCTTTCTCGACCTTGGTCTCTACCCGACCGGTCAAAATGACAACACCCTCTTCGGCATCGACATCGATGTTGCGGGCTTTGATCTCGGGATCGGCAGCAAAGCGGGCCTTGACCCGGCCGGAGAGCGTCGCATCGTCGATTTGCTGACCGATGGTCTCGTCGCCAATCGTCAGATCGTTGATCACCCGACGCACGCCTTCGGTTCGACTGGCCAAGCGAGCCGCTTCTCTTTTGGCGCTACGCTTTTCCACTGCACCACTCAGGCGAATGACACCCTCGTTGGAATCGACATTGATTCTGAAGGGGTTGATTTCTGGATCCGCCACCAGCTTGGCCTTGACCTTGGCCACCAAAGCGACGTCGTTGACCTGTGAGCTGACGGTCTGCGTGCTAGCGCAGGCTCCCATCAGCAGGGCAATCAACAAAACGAAAGGCGTCAAAAGAAGTTGTTTCTTGGACATGGATCAATCTCCTAAAAGTTTTTCAGTTCTCTAGACAGTGCTCTCTCTAGACAGTGCTCATGAGAACGTTGCTCATGGTCTGGGGAACGCCCGACAGATTCGAGGCGTTCCACTCGCGATGCTCTGTCTACTTAGAAAGCAAGAGCGATGCCACGTCCCAGATCAGCCGTCCGTCGTCGTTGCAGCGTCGTGGAAAGCGGGGATTTGGTAAGAATTGCCAGCCGGCTGAACCTTCTTACAACGGAGGGAACGGCTACTGGCCGCCCACCACGGCCGAAACTAGACGTATTAATAGGCCGGGTTCCTGCAAAGGAAATCTCCAGACCTGGCATACCGCTTGCAGATCCTAGTTTTCAGACGGCAGGCGGTTCCTTTGCAAACCACTAAGGACGAAAAAACCAACTGCTACAAATTTTGCAGACCGATTAACAACCAACCCGGAAGGAACCTTCACATGTTGAGATGGGCCCTAATCTTCTTCGTCGTCGCACTCCTGGCAGCTCTCTTTGGTTTTGGTGGCATTGCCGCCGGCGCCGCTGGCATCGCCAAGATCCTCTTCTTCATCTTCGTCGTCCTGTTTGTGCTCAGCCTCTTGGCACACACATTTCGAAAAGTCTGATCCGTAGCGCTGTCGCTCCCGGCATTTTTTATGGCCGGACGATCTGGTGTACCCCCCAGAGGATGAGAACAGAGCTCTGTTCGATCCGGGGGGTACACTTGCGTTGGCGGTCGTGGATCTATCCAGGGCGTGCCTATTCCGGTTCGAAATCGTCGACCGTGACGCTGGTCGCCAAGTCCCCACGCAAGCGTTCGTGCAGGCTACTGTCCAACGTGGAACCGAGAGCTTTACGAATCCGCTGGATCCCCTTATGGGGAAATGCCAGATGACAGACCGGATCACCGGGTTTCACCGAGGGCAAAGTGGTTAGCCCCATGATGATGCCGTCCTCCGGCGCTGTCACAACCCCCCGCTCGACGCCGAGCAAGGATGCGCACGAGGCCAGGACTTGCCCCTGTTCGACAACGTCCCCCGGCGCAGTATGGAACCGAAGCAGGCCACCGACCTCGGAACGCAGCCAGGTCGAGCGGTCGATCCGCGCCTGGTAGGCCGGTCGCTCGGCCTCGCCATCGATCATGCCCAGCTCAAGCAGCACATTCCTCACCCCGCGGAGCCCCACTTCGACCACCGAAGGCTCCACTTTCCAAACCTCACCGGCTTCCAAGATGATCGCCGCTAGCCCGGCCTGCACCGCGGCGAGACGTAGGGTTCCTTTGCCACCTTCGCTGTTGACCACCAAAGGACAGCCAAAAGCGCGGGCCAGACGTCGTACCTCGGGCTGGCTCAAATCCGCCCGAACGTTCGGAAAGTTGGTCCGACGCACCGCCGCCGTATGGAAATCGATCAAGTAGCCGCAACGCAGCACCAACTCGTGGAACACGGTGTGGGCGATGCGACTGGCCAGACTGCCGCTGGCGATACCGGGAAAGCAGCGGTTGAGGTCCCGACGGTCCGGCAAGTAGCGGGCGTTGCGCTCGTAGCCGAGAATGTTGACCACCGGCACCAGCACCAGGGTGCCCCTCAGCAGCTCGAAGGGCGGAGCGAGAATCAGCTCGCGGATGATTCCCGTACCGTTGAGCTCATCACCGTGAACTGCCGCTGAAATCATCACCGCCGGTCCCGGCTCGGCGCCTCGCAGCACCCGCACCGGCAGCGTGACGTCGCTGCCGCTGTAGCTTTGGGATACCGCTAAGGCGAGATTTCGCGATTCGCCCAGGGCGATCTGCTGCCCCGCCAACTCGAATGGCTCGCCGGCGTACAGATTCCTGGTTTCGGGGGTTTTACTCAAATTTCAACTCTTTTCTAAAGCTCTTCCCAACCCTCATCGTCTTCCCTCAGCGCTTTCCGCAGGCGATTGTGAACCACATGCCGTTGGGCCACGGGCCGTCGGCTCGGCACATCCTCTCGATCGTCGTCCGATGACCCATGACGGACTTTCTTCGGGTCTTGGGCATACCGACGCGGCACGGGCCGTCCTACAATCTCTTCTTCATCTTCACGACGTTTCTGTGGCATGTTGCTCGCCCACCTCTTGAAAACTACTTGGCGCTTCGGCGCCGAGATCGTCGACTGTTGAGACCGGAACCCTCCTCATCGGAGGCGCCGACTCCTGGTGCAGAGCTATGATCCTATCCGCCTTGGCCAGTGCTATAACAGCTTATTTTTCATCCTGTGGGGTCCTTGCATCCATGGAGCACCACCGGGCCGCCCTAGCGAGCCACCGGGCACCGGTCATCGGGAAACGATGCAGCCGGAAATTCTCGGCAGTGGCATCGGGCCGCCGGCGATGAAACAATGGGTTTCTGCTGAAAGGAGCACCATGTTACTCAAGGATAAGGTCGTTCTCATCACCGGCGCTGGCCACGGTATCGGCCGGGCCTTGGCAGAGCAGTTCCATGCCGCCGGGGCCAAGGGGATCGCCGTCGCGGATGTGGACGCCAAGGCGGCCGAAGAGGTCGCCGCCCGGATCGAAGGCCTGGCCCTGGCCACCGATGTTTCCAAGGAAAGCGCTATCCAACGGGCGGTGCAGGCGACGGAGAGACGATTCGGAGCCATCGATCTCCTGTGCTCCAACGCCGGCCTCGCCTTTTCCGATGCCCCCGGCTGGGCGGCGACTTCCCAGACCAATGCTCAGTGGGACTACCTCTGGAAGGTCAACGTCATGGCTCACGTCTGGGGAGCCCGCGCCGTGTTGCCGGGGATGATCGAGCGCCGGCAAGGGTATTTGCTCAACACCGTATCCGCCGCCGGCTTGCTCAATCAGATCGGCGATGCCGCCTATTCCACCACCAAACATGCCGCCCTAGGATTCGCCGAGTCTTTGGCTATCACCCACGGCGACCAGGGGATCAAGGTCTCCGTGCTCTGTCCACAGGCCGTCGCTACTCGCATGTTCACCTCCGCCGAGCATGCGGCCGCGGCGGAGGCGGCCAGCGCCGACGGCGTGCTGAGCCCCGAGGAGGTTGCCGAAGTCACCTTGCGGGGTTTGGAAGAGGAGGCGTTCCTCATCCTCCCCCACCCCCGGGTCTCCGAGTACATGCAGCGCAAGGCCACGGACTATGACCGCTGGCTGGGGGGCATGCGTCGATTTCGTAGCCGCCTCTTTGCCGACGATAGCAACCAGGGCACCGAACCCAGATGAATGCCGAGACGACTCAAAGCGCCGCAAGAGCGAAAGCATGGCCATGGGTAACGCGGCTGGCCTGTAGCCTATGGGGCATCTGGGCGCTGGCTGCCTGCACGGCGATGCCTACCGCGACGATTCCGGCCCAGAGAGGCACCGACGACACCACGACGGCCCAACGAGAAAGCGCTGACCTGGGCTCCGAAGACGCTTCCGAGCAGCTTTTTTTCGACACCGCAGCGCTGGACACCTCCCGGCCGGTCGCCCGGATCGGACTCGGCTCGTGCCTGCATCAGGACAGACCACAGCCCATCCTCGAGCCCATCGTCGATGAAAAGTTCGACGTCTTTCTCTTCCTAGGCGACAACGTCTACGGCGACGTCATCCCGCCGTCCTTGGGCGAGCTGGAAGCCGCTTACGGCCGGCAGGCGGCTTCACCGGCCTGGCGACGGTTGGCGGCCCAGACACCCCTTCTCGCCACCTGGGACGATCATGACTATGGTCTCAACGATGCCGGCGCCGACTTCGTCGGGCGGCAAGAAGCGCAACGGCTCTTCGAGAGATTCTGGAAGATCGACCCCAAGAGCGAGAGGGCCCAAACCCCCGGTGTCTACGACGCCGTGGTGCTGGGTCCCGAAGGGCAGCGGGTGCAAATCCTTCTCCTCGACACCCGCTACTTCCGATCTCCTTGGGTGCCCAGCCCTCGACCCGGCGAACCGGGACGCGAACGCTACATACCCGATCCGGATCCCGAGAAAACGGTTCTAGGGGACGTGCAATGGGCCTGGTTGGCGCAGCAGCTACAACAACCCGCGGACTTGCGTCTGCTGGTCTCTTCCATCCAAGTGCTCGCCGACGGCCATGGTTGGGAGGCGTGGCGGCTGCTACCGGAGGAGCGCCAACGCCTCTACCGCACGCTGCGCCAAAGCCGCGCCTCGGGGATCATCTTGCTTTCCGGCGACCGACACCGGGCGGGTATCTATCGCCGTGACTCGGCCCTCCCTTACCCGCTCTACGAGATGACTGCCAGCGCCTTGAACATGCCCATCGAGGATGGTCTGGAGGAGGCCGGGCCACAGCGGCTCGGCCCCACCTATCGGCAGCCCAACTATGGTGCCGTCGAGATCGATTGGGCGAGGGGTCACGTGGTTCTGGAGATTCGCGACCTGGACGGGCAGCGGGTATTGCGTCAGGAGCTCGAGCTCGCTGAGCTGCAGGTCCCTGGCGACTAGAACCGTTCAGGCCTCTGGGCAGCGCTCAGGCAACTGACACCGTCCCAGCGACTGACACGGCGACGCCGCCCCGGACCGGGACGTCGCAACCGCTCGCCGAGAGCTACCCCCTACTCCACCTCACACAGGCAGTGGGCATAGGCGCCGTTGGGATCGTCGAAGCGGCTCAGCATCTGCCGCTGCTCCTCGACCATGGCAAACAACTCGTCGGCCAAGGAGGTTGCCGGACGCGACATATGGGGCGCCAGCCAGACCGCCGCTCGGCTGGTCATTTCGAGCATCATGCGATCGCCCCATTCCAGCTCTTTCTCCATGGTCACCACCTTGGCAGTCTCCATGCCGGCCAGTTGGATGGCCGAAGCGATGGCTTGATCGAGATCTCCGAGTTGGTCCACCAATCCGAGGTCGTAGGCATCGGCGCCGCTCCACACCCGTCCCTGGGCGATGGCGTCGACATCGTCACGGCTCATGTTGCGGGCCTCACTGACCCGAGCGAGGAATTCTTCGTAGCCGCGCTCGATGCCCATTTGGAAGATCTCGGCCAGGCGCGGGTCGATCTCCCGATCCGCCCTCAAGGCTCCCGCCATCCAGTTGGTGCCGACGCCGTCGACCCGAGTCCCGAGATATTTGGCCAAGGGTTTCTGGTAGGTGGGCAACATGCCGAAGATACCGATCGAGCCGGTGATGGTGTTGGGGCTGGCCCAGATCTCGTCACTGGAGGTGGAAATCCAGTAGCCACCTGAGGCGGCCACGGTGCCCATGGAAACCACGACCTTCTTGCCTTCGTCCCGTGCCAGGGCCAGCTCACGGCGGATGATCTCCGAAGCGAAGGCGCTACCGCCGCCGCTGTCCACCCGCAGGACGATCGCCTTGACGTCCTCGTCATGGCGGGCCTGGCGGATCAGGCTGGCCGTCGAGTCGCCACCGATGGTTCCCGGGGGTTGGCTACCGTTGAGAATGGTGCCGCGGGCCACCACCAGGGCCACCGTGCCGTCACCGTCTTCCTGCTGCCGGCTCGGCCGCTCTTCACCCAAGGCCTCGAGGTAAGCAGCGAGGCCGACCTGGTGGAAGGAATGGCTCTCGTCGTCCTCCCCCACCAACTCGATGAGCCGCGACCGCACCTCGTCGCGATGCGCCAGGGTGTCCACCAAACCGGCGTCCAGGGCCAAGCGAGCCGTATCGCCGTCGGCCTCGGCCATCAGACGGACTACATCTTCCGTGTAAGCCTCGATCTGATCCTGGGTCAAACCGCGGGCCGCCGCCACGTCCGCCACATAGGAGGTCCACAGGTCGCCCATCCACTCCTGATTGGCTTCCATGGCCGCCTCCGACATGCCATCCCGCATGTAGGGCTCAACGGCGGACTTGTAGGTACCTACTTTGAAGATGTTCCAGTCCAGCCCGAGACGATCGATGCCTTCCTTGTGGTAGGTGCGATACCGACCGTAACCTTCGAGCACCGCCAGCCCCATGGTGTGCAGATAGACTTCGTCGGCCAGGCTGGCGAGGTAATAACTATTGCGCGTGTAGTTGTCCGCCGTGGCGATGATCGGCTTGCCGGAGGCTTTGAAGGCTTGCAGCTCCTGCCGCAGCACCTGTAGCTTGGTCAGCCCAGCGCCCCCGAGATTGTCGAGGTCGAGGACCAAGACCTGGATGCGCTCATCGTCCTTGGCGGCACGGATGCCGTCGACCAAATCCAGCATCAGGGTTTCCGGGGTCTCGTTGCCGGTCAGCTTGTCCACCGCCCGCTGCACCGGATCCCCCGATAGTTGCTCCACCAGATTGCCCACCGGGCTGATGACCAGGGCTCCCTTGTCCGGGACCTGTGGGCCCTTATCCCCGAGGGCCAGGGACACTAAAACCACCAGCAGGACCAAGAAAATCAGATTGAAGACCAGTCGTCGGGCCGTATCGACGCCTCGAAAAATGGCCGACAGACCACCTCTCCATCCACCGCGTGCTCGCTGTTCCATATCGCAACTCCAGAGTTGATGACTTGATGTAGGGCCCTAGCTGCCTGTCAGAGCCATTGATTGATACGTCCCGCAGGACCTTCAGGTTACGGATTTCTTCACGCTGTGGCTTTGAGTGACGCCATGGGCTGGTTACAATGCTGCGCCATGCAACCCTACCTCGATCTTCTGCGCCAAGTTCGCCTGCATGGGACCCACAAGGGCGACCGCACCGGCACCGGCACACAAAGCCTTTTCGGTCACCAGCTGCGCTTCGACCTGGCGACCGGCTTTCCCCTCTTGACCACCAAACGGGTCCATCTCAAGGCGATCATACACGAGCTCCTTTGGTTCCTCCGCGGCGACAGCAATATCGATTATTTGCGTCGACACGGCGTCACCATCTGGGACGAGTGGGCCGATGCCGACGGCGAGCTGGGCCCCATCTACGGTTACCAGTGGCGCTCTTGGCCCACCGCCGACGGCCGGCACATCGACCAAATGCAACGCCTACTGGACGACATTCGCCAGCAGCCGGATTCCCGCCGCCTGATGGTCAGCGCCTGGAACGTCGGCGACCTGGAGCGCATGGCCCTGCCCCCATGCCACAGCCTCTTCCAGTTCTATGTCGCCGATGGACGCCTGTCGTGCCAGCTCTACCAGCGGAGCGCCGATATCTTCCTCGGCTTGCCCTTCAACATCGCCTCGTACGCCCTGCTCACCATGATGGTGGCGGCGGTCAGCGATCTCCAGCCGGGGGACTTCGTGCATTGCCTCGGCGATGTCCACCTTTACGACAATCATCGACAGCAGGCGGATCTCCAGCTGAGCCGCACACCGCGTCCCTTGCCCCGCATGCGGCTGCTGCGGCGGCCCCCGTCGCTCTTCGACTACCGCTTCGAGGACTTCCGCCTGGTCGACTACGATCCGCACCCGCGTATTCCTGCGCCGGTGGCCGTGTGAGGCGATGATGCATCACCAGCCTTCCTTGAGCCTCATCCTGGCGCGGGCCGACAACGGCGTCATCGGCCGCCAGAACGCCCTGCCTTGGCACCTGCCCGACGATCTCAAACATTTCAAGCGTTTGACCCTCGACCACGCCATTCTCATGGGACGCAAGACCTGGCAATCCATTGGTCGGCCCCTGCCGCGACGCCGCTCTTTGGTCTTGAGCCGTGAGCCGCAGCTGCGCCTGGAGGGTGCCGAGGTCTTCGCCGATGTCGCCAGTGCCTTGGCGGCCGTCGAGACATCCCCGATCTTCGTCATCGGTGGCGCCGCCCTGTTCGCCGAAACTTTGCCCATGGCCAAGGATCTCCACTTGACTCGAGTCCACGCCGCCGTCGACGGCGACGTGGTGATGGAGCCACTCGATTTGACCGCCTGGCAGCGTCTCAGCGCCGAGCCGCACCCCCAGGATGTGCGTCATGCCCACCCCTTCAGCATCGAGCATTGGCGGCGCCGGTCCTAGGGGAATGTGGCCGTGCTGACCTGTGACGATGTCGAACCGACGGCCCTCGACGGCTTGCTGCGGCGCTTTGGTTTGCAACTGTGCCGGGTCGACACCAGCCAGGACATCCCCGGCTCCTATTGGGGAGCACCGGAGGCCGGGCTCGAAGGTCGGCGTGTTTGGGTGCGGGGCGATACACCCATCCACTCCCTGCTGCACGAAGCCGGCCACAGCATTTGCATGGATGCCCAACGTCGGCGGCGGCTGCACACCGACGCCGGCGGCGAGGATGCCGAAGAAAATGGGGTCTGCTATCTACAGATCCTACTGGCCGATCACCTGCCCGGCGTTGGACGGCAACGCTTGATGCAGGACATGGATGCTTGGGGCTACAGCTTCCGGCTCGGTTCGACCTCGGCCTGGTTTGAGCACGACGCCGCGGACGCACTCGGGTGGCTCCAGCAGGCCGGGCTGGTGGACAGTGATCAGCAAATCCGCTGGCGCCTGCGCGACTGACGGGGCTGCCGAGCAGCGACCACGGCCAGAAGGACCACCTCACAAACGCCTTTATCGGCCCCCTGGAGCGGCTTCTATCCCACGGCCGCTCAAGCTCAGCTGGAGCTCTCCGCCGACACCGTTGTGGCGCACCGTGATCCGGGCTTCGCTGGGGCCGGGGGCTTGCGGCAGGAAGCGAATCCCC
>JAJCXR010000054.1 GCA_029263315.1 Acidobacteriota bacterium
CCGGAAATACGGTGACGTATCGAGAGCACCGAGGCGCCGCGTCCGCAAGGCTTGCGAGCGAGGCATAGTGGGGCTCTGTTGCAGCGAGCGTAACGCCGCGGACGCGGATGCTTCGGCGCTCGAATACCAGCGTATTTTTGAAAAGGTGTACTTAGAAAACCTCAAACAGGACCGGCAGGCCTGGAGCCTTGGCCAACCGGCGGTCCATCGTCAAGACCGGCGCGTCCAAGACCTCCGCCAAAACCACATAGGCGGCATCGTATGCCGTCACTCGATGGCGGAATCTCCAAACTTGCCGCAGCAAATGACGGTGCTCATAGCGGTGGATATCCAGTTGCGAGAAGTCTTCCAGGATCTGCCGGGCTCGATCTTCTGCAATGAGACGCTTCAGGACGTAACCCCGCAGGACCTGAGTCACCTCGATATCCAACAGATGGGGAGCGTGGAGCGAGAGCTTTGGATCGGCGATGCGGTGGGCAATGCGGCGCCCCGAGGGAGAGTTGATCAACACCTCAAAAATCGCTGAGGCATCGATAACAATCATCTGGAGTCTCTCAGTTGCCTCACCATTTCGGCAGGTGAAGGTTCGAGGTCTGCTTCCGGTAGCTCCGCCAAGCGATCGAGTATTTCAGCCCGCGTGGGACGATTCAGAGAGCTCTGCAACTGCCGCAAGATGTATTCCGACATCGACATGCCGGCGAGGGCGGCCCTCGCTTTGACTCGGCGGTGGACATCCTCGGGGACATTGCGTACTTGAATCATCGTTGACATGCAACAAACATATTTTCGTGCGCAGCACATGTCAAGCAGGCTCTGCATGAATGAGATTCTTGGAATGAGCAGGTCGCCGTAAACTAGCCTTCTCGCATCCCGAGTAGCGACCATCGTAGAATATACCCGCCGACTACCACCCAGTCACCTGGCCCTAAGACAAACCCCCGAGGAGCCCGCCATGCCAATACCAATCATTCGACGCCACCTTGCATGGACCACCGTCCTGGCCGTGTGCTGCCTCGCAGCTCTTCCCCTGGCAGCGCAACAACCCCGGGTGGCGGCTGTGGAGCTGCACAACCAGACCGACATCTTCTTGCCGCGGGTGGGCTCTTACAGTGAAGAGGCGCTGGTGGCTCACTTCAGCCGCTTCAGCGATCTCCAGATCCTCGACCGCACCATCGTTTCCGATCGCCTGCTGCAACGCTACGACCGGGTCGTCCTGTTCCCCAGCGACCCTCAGCTGACGGCGGATTTCGGTCGCGATCTCGGCGTCGACTACGTCATCACCGGCAACATCGTCGACTACGAGACCGATACGGCGGCGCACCGCATGATGGTGGAGTTCCGCATCATCGACGTGGCACACCAGGATTACATCCTACGCAAGGTCTACGACGGAGAGGTCGCCGCCGCACCCTCGGAGCACAAGAAACATCGCGAGATCCTCGACCAGATCATCGAGCACATGGCGCTCGACTTCGAAGACGGTCTTGGCCGGGGTAGCGATCAAGAGCATCTCGAACAGGGGAGCGAGCCGGCTGGGTTTTGAAGGCCAACCCTGGAGTGGATGCCAACCCCCGGGTGGCGTCGCTACCCCCCTGACCCCGGGCCCTCAGGCTGCTCCCCTTCGGGTCCAACAAAATCAGATCCAGCCCGAGCCAAAAGCTGCGAGAACGGCACCTCGCCATAGCGTCCAAACATGGCGTGGGAGGTCAGTTTCCGCTTGCTCAGGTACGGTGAGGTGAGACCGGCCAGGAAACGGGCCAAGGCCCGGGGATCGGCGAGCACCTCGGCGTGCTCTTGACGCACCGCCTCGACCTGACGCCAGCTCTGGTCATCGAGGGTGGACCCGTGGGCGGGCGGCAGAGGTGGTGCCTCGCCTTCGAGGCACCAGGAGCAGTGGCCACAGGGCTGCTCCCTGGGCTCGCCGAAGTACTCACTCAGCCTGTTGGTGCGGCAGGCGGCGAGGGTCATCAGCTCGACCACCTGATCGAGGCGCTGGACTTCCCGGCGCTCCAGCTCCAAAGCCCGACGGTGCAGATCCTGCCCTAGGGCGTCGAGGTCTTCCGGCGTTCGTAGCTTGCGGTAGGTGTGGTGCACACCCGCCGCCTTGACGGTCATGAGATCGATCTCCGCCAAGTAGTCCAGGGCCCGCACCAGCCGGTCCCGCGGCGCTCCGAGATGCCGACTGGCGGCCTCGAGATCGATGTGGAACCAGGCCCTGGCCTTCTTCGATTGCTGCAAGAGACGGGACAAGAACTGCCGCCGTTCGCCGTCGAAACGCCCGAGGATCTCCGCCGAGCTGACGTGGGGCTTGAACTGATAATTGGCATAGAAGGGCGTTCCCGCTTCCAGATAGCCGTCTAGCTCCAGGTATGTCAGCAGGGTACGCAGCACCAGCTGACGCAAATCGCAGCGATTGCCCAGGCTGACCAGGGCCAGCTCCAGCATTTCCTCCTGCGACTCGACAAAAAGCTCCCGCAACAACCGGGCGATGGCCTCCTGGGACGGTGTGTCACCGAAGGCAAAGTTCTCCAACACCACCCGATCGTCGGCGCAGGCCAGGACTTCGCAAATCGATGTCGCACCATCGCGACCGGCACGGCCGATCTCCTGCGATAGATTCTCCAGGCTCTTGGGCAGATTGTAGTGGTAGACATAGCGGATATCGGCCTTGTCGATGCCCATGCCAAAGGCGATGGTGGCGACGACGATGGATTGGTCGGAGGCGATGAAGGCTTCCTGCACCCGACTGCGGTCCTCGGACTGCATACCGGCATGGTAGGCCTGCGCCTCAAATCCCGCCGTTCGCAGTTGCTCCGCCACTTGCTCGGCGGTGCGCTGTAAGGTGACGTAGACGATGGTCGAGCCCGGCGGACGTTGACGCAGCGTCGACACCAACCTCCCGTCGCGGTCCTCGGACCGCAGTGGCGTCGACAACAGAGTCAGATTGGGACGATAGAAACCGGTGCGAATGGCGCACTCAGGCGCGATGTCAAAACCCTGACGGATGTCGTCCAACACCTTAGGCGGTGCGGTGGCGGTCAAGGCCAAGACTCGCTCGGCGCCGCATCGCTTGGCAAAGGCCACCAACTTCAGATAATCGGGGCGAAAATTATGCCCCCACTCGGAGATGCAATGGGCCTCGTCGACGGCGAAGAGGGAGATGGGCAGGATTTCGACCTGATGACGAAACCGTTCATTATTGAAACGCTCCGGAGCCACGTAGAGCAGCTTCAAGGTGCCGGCACGGATGTCCGACATCACCTGGCGGTACTCCTCGAGGCTCAGCGACGAGTCGAGGCGCGCAGCGGCGATGCCACGGGTTTGCAGCTGATCGATCTGATCCTTCATCAAGGCGATCAACGGCGACACCACCAAGGTCAACCCCGGTAGCAATAGGGCGGGCAGCTGATAACACAGGGATTTGCCGCTGCCGGTGGGAAAGACCGCCGCCGCCGACTGACCGGCCAGCAGGTGGGCGATCACCGCCTCCTGACCCGGCCGAAAGGTCTCGAAACCGAAATGCTGCTGCAGCTGCTGTTGGAGGTGGGACGAGACTTCATCCATGGCTGAGTTTCCTAGAGGCGACGAAGCGTTCGCTTCCCCACCAGATCAAGGTGTAGAGAACCACCGCCAGTAAGAAGCTCCTACCGCCGATGATCACCATATGACGTAGCAGCAGAGAGAACTCTAAAAACTCAGCGCTGGTGGCGGCGGCCAAGATGGCAGCAGCTGACGGTAGCAGGAAGAGGGTCAAACGCACCCGTCGTCGCCAAGTTTCGGGCCAAGGCCAGTGCGGAGGCGGCTCAGCCAAAGGAGCACGGCGCAGCCACAGCCAGGCGGCCAAGATCAGAATCGCCACCCCCACCACGCCGCTGGCGTATTGCAGCACCTTGTAAAGCCAGAAGTTGTAACCCCCGAAGCGGAAGAGCAGCGTCTTGAGGAGCGGCAAACGCTCGACAAAAAAGCCGTACTTGTGGGTACACGAATCCCACACGATATGACTGAAGGACCCTAACCACACCGAGAGGGGCAAGGCCCAGAGATGTTTGTCGGTGTCCAACATCGGCGACAGGGGCAAGCGGGCGCCGAGCTCGGGTGGCAAAACGAACGCCAAAGGCCGCTTGATCAGGGCATGAAACAGGCCGTAGAACACCAGCCCCAAGGGCAAGGAGAACCACAGCAAACCGTACAGGGAATGGGTATCACCGCGGTCGATCTCGAGGGCCAAGAAGTAAGGCGTGTCGGGCATCATGCTGCCGATCGCCAAGGCCGAAAAGACGGCGTGACGTCGCAGCAGCTTGGGCAACGGCAGAATGATGGCGGGATGGGCGAGGGTGAACGGCATGGACGGTCATTTTACCAACGGACGCCAGGGCAACGCTGGCCATTCCTCCTTGTTGGCGGAGCTGACCGCTTTACCTGCTTCCCCAAGCACCATGAGCTGATGGCTGACTCCGGACTGCATCAACGGCGATTCGTCGAAAACAGACCTATCCTGGCCAGCAAAAGCCTGGGCATTGCGAGCTGCGTCAAGCATGTGAAGGAGCTTGGCGAGGTCCCCTCGATGGCCCGTCACAGCGGGATTGCCTGACGCAGAATGTGGTCCTTTAAATAGGGGCTGAGACCGGCTCAACCGGCCCGAGATCCGTCGGGCACCGGCGACTCTGGACAGGCGAGCACCGGCGTGATGCCGTCTTCGTAACCGATATCGAAGAGCATGCCCTCCGACACCACGCCTGCCATCTTGCGTGGCGCCAGGTTGACGACAAAAAGGGCTTGCCTTCCTTTGATCTCACGGGGATCGTCTCGCTCCTGCCGCATACCGGCAAGGATGGTCCGTTGGTGATCGCCGAAGTCCACCGTCAGCTGGACAAGCCTGTTCGATCCGGCAACGTCACCCACGGACCGGATGGTGCCGACTCGAATATCGAGCTTTTGCAAATCGTCCACGGTGACCGTCGGCTTGATGGGGGAGCGGTTCATGGCGTCAGCTCCCTCGATATGTCGAGTAGCCGAACGGATTGAGCAACAACGGCACATGGTAGTGCTGGTGCACCTCCACCACCTCGAAGAGGATGGGAATGGTGCGATAGAAACTCTGCGTCGCGGTGGCCCGAAAGTAGGCCTCGACGGCGAAGGTCAGACGGTAGCCGCCGGCTGCCAAGACACTGCCATCGGTCAGCAAATCGACGATACGACCGTCGGTGTTGGTGGTACCTCGGCCCAACTGGACCCAGGTGCCGTTACCGCCTCGTCGCTCGAGGGTGACGGGAACACCTGCGGCGGGACGGCCACGGGCGGTGTCGAGAATGTGGGTGGTGATGGGGCTGGCCATGGGTTACGCCGCCGAGATGGAGAGCTTGACCCCAAGGCTGTTGAGAACCTTGAGCACCGTGTCATAACGCGGCTTGGCTCCGGGAGTCATTGCCTTGTACAAACTCTCACGACCCAGACCTGTTCTTGCCGCGATCGCACTCATACCATGGGCTTTGGCAACATGACCGACAGCGGCAAGAAAGACGTCGGGATTGTCATCCTCTAAGGCTGCCGACAGATACTCGGCAATAGTCTCCTCGCTGTCGAGGTACTCACTCGGATCAAATTCCGTCACCTTTTCCACAGCATGTCCTCCTCGATCTCTTCGACCAAGCGTTTCGCTCGCAAAATGTCTCGATCCTACCAAGATGACCTAATCTCGCCGACTCGAGCCGAGCGAGAATACGCGCCTTACTTTTGGATCGCGGAGTCCTTTGGGCCACTTGCTGAAAGTTGCCGTCTGCCGCAATACATACACATGGCAAATGTATCCCAATGGATACAAGCGGTCAATCTGTGTCGCGACGGCCTTCGACGATACGTTTGAAAGAACGGGTGCGCAGCTCCGCCAGGCTGAGGCCGGTGCGCAAGGCTTCCTCTTTGGTCAAGGCACCGCAGGAGAGGCCGCTGAGGAAGAAATTGAGCAACGCCTGGCCGGTGGCGGCGTCGTCGAAGACATCTCCGACCAAGGTGGCCTGGGCCGCCTTGTCGATGAACTTCGACAAACGCTCGGTGGCGGCGTCCAGCCCCGAGAGAAAAAAGCTGTAGACCGCCGCATAACGGATGGGAAACTGCGCCGGGTGCAAGTCCCAGCCCTGGTAGTAACCATGGCGCAGGGAATGATGGACATCGTCGTAGTTGCTTTTCGAGATGCGGTGCACGACCTGACGATTGTGTCGCTGCTGTGCGGCACTGAGCTCCGGTCCGCCTTGGGTGGCGCGATGTGGCCCCACCGGCATCAGGTTGGTGGCACCGTCGCTCAAGCGCACACCGGTGCCGGCCAAGGACACTTGCATCATGTGGCGGGCGAAATCGCAGACCGGATGCCGCATGCCCTGGTGGGCGGCGATGATGCCGCAGGAGGCGGTGTAGTCGTAGACCCCAAAATGGGCCCCGACGCATCGACCTTCGGCCGCCGCCACCAAGCGTGGCAACGGCGTGCCACCGGCGGCGTCGATGAGACTCTGGGGAGTCTCCACCATGAGCTCCAAGCGTAGGGCCCCCGCCTCCAGGCCCGTGACCTGCTCCAGGCGCTCCAAAACTTGTACCAGGGCGGTCAATTCCTGCTCTAGGCTGACCTTGGGCAAGGTGACCACAAAATTGGCCGGTAGGCGTCCTGCCTCCCCCACTAACCGACTGACAAAAATATCAAGGGTGCGGATGGAACGGGCCCGCAGCTCCGAGGAAAAGGGTTTGATGCGGATGCCGATGAAGGGCGGCAAGATGCCGGCCGCCAAACCCCGGACCACCTCGTCGGCGGACCTCAGCGCCTCGGCGTCCTCTTCGGCGTCGGGCCGGTGGCCGAAACCGTCCTCGAAGTCGATGCGGAAATCCTCCACCGCCTCCCGCCGCAGCTTCTCCCCCACCCGCTGATGGACCGTCGCCGCCAGCCAGGCGCTGGCATCGCTCCGCCGAAGATCGTCGGCGTCCTGGTGGAGCTTGGCGACCAGCCCCTGGCGTGCGCCCTCGTCCGCCGGTAGATCCCCGTGGCCGGGCAACTCCAATACCTGTGCAAGGGTGACAAAGTCTTCGAAGTGGGCTTCGAAGTGGCGCCGCGCCACCTTGCCCAACTTGTCGGCGGAATCGGCCTTGAAGAGATTGGCGCCGCCGTACACCGTATGCACCGGCTGTCGGTCTCCCGAGGCGCCGGGATAACGTTCGGCGAAAACTTCGAGTGCGCCATCTAGGGGCGCCGTAATGCGGGCGAAATCGGCAGCGTCGAGGGATGTTTTCATGGCCGGTCTTGTCCCATCCTGGGTCGATCCGTCGGGGCTCGCGTCGATCCCAGTTGGTTTGAGCGGTCGTTGCCAGGAAATTGCAGGAATCAGATGACCGACACCAGCTTCTGCAATCGTAGGTGGGTGATGCGCTGTTGCTCTCGAGCCGCCACTCGCCATTCCTCATCGGGGGAATTGCCGAGCCGGCGCTGTAGCATGGTGAGCATCTCCGCCGCGCTCTTACCGCTCGCACAAACGATGAAAATAAAACCGAAACGGTCGTCGTAAGCCCGATTGGCCGCCGCCAGTTGGTACAACAACGCCTCATCGGCCAGGGTGACGGACGCTTGCTCGTCCTCCGACCAGGCGGCGGTGGCGGAAAAACGCTGCCGCAGGTTATCGATGTCACCGATGCAAGGATGATGGGAGAAGGCCTGCAGCCAGTCCTCCCGCCGCAGAAGCGCCGCCGCTTCCGAGGCGGCCCGCAACAAACCGTCCACGTCACCGTAGGGCCGACGGGCCAACATTTCCTCGATCCAGCGGTCGGAGCCGCAGCAAAGATGGAGATGCTGAGCCAGCTCAGCGGCCTCCATGCGATCGAGATCAGGCACGCAGAGGGACGTCGGTGCGGAGCTGGAATTGGAAATCATAGTTCCTCCCTCTCGGCAAGTCGTGGAAGACGCCGTTACTATTGGCTGCGAATACGTACCATTTGGTGAGCTGGCGGATTATAACACCGACCGCCACCTTCGCCATCCCTCGGGTACTGTCCAGAGGTCCACCCAGCAGCGCTCACCTCCGATAAGATCGACGCATGCGATCCACACCCCATCGGATAGTGCCGCGAAATCTCCGCTGTTGCCACCTCTCTTTTTTCGCTTGTTGGCTGCTGATCTTGACGCTCAGCGCTCCCGCCTGGACGGAAGATCTCGCGCTGGCGGTCGAAGAACGCCTCTTGAAAAGTGTCGCCGTCAAGGTGACCGCGGACGACCTGGAGGGAGCCATCGCCGTCCTCGAGGACGTGCAGGCCACCGGCAAAGCGAGCCCCAGACTGCTGGCCACCCTCGGAGCCCTCTACAATGAAATCGGTTTGTACGAGGACGCCTTTGACTTGCTGCGGCCGTTGGCGGAAGCGTCGGACGCCAACCCGGCGCTGCTATACAATGCCGGGCGGGCCGCTCTGGAAACCGGGAATGACGCTTTAGGGGAGACCTTCCTACGGCGGTCGGTGAGCCTCCAAGCCCTTTCCCCCGCCGCCCGCCTGCTCGGCCTACGGTTAGGTTCTCGGGGCCAAACACAAATCGCCTACCAACTGCTCCGGCCGTGGGCCCTGGCCAATCCCGACGATGTGGAAGGACGGCTCGCCGCCGCCGCCGCCGCCACTCGCCTACAACGGGTCGAGGAAGCCCAAGAGCTACTCCGGACCCTGCCGACGGAGGATCCCAAGCACCGGCTGTTGACCGCCGACCTGGCCTTGCAGCAACGGCAACCGGCTCGCGGCATCGAGCTCCTGTCGCCCCTCATCGGTCAGGTACCACCGGAAATGGAAGTCGACATGCTCGTCCTGTTGGCCAGCGCCCAGATGCAGCTCGGTCAATCGCAGGAGGCCATCGCGACATTGCGCCCCAAGGCCGCCGAGCATCCGCGTCTGGCCCTCTACCTGGCGAAAGCCCACTACCAGAGCGGTGACATAGACCGAGCTTTGGCCTCCTTGGACCCCTTGGTGCAACCGGTGATGGCCGCTGAGCTCGACGCCATTCCCAAGGCGGATCGCGATCTGGCCGGTGACGTGACATTGGAAGCGGGTCGCGTCCTGGTGGCCAGCGATCGGGCCGACGAAGCCGTGCCGCTGCTCGAGCGGGCGTCGCAGTTGGAGCCCTGGAATCGCGAGATCTGGCAAGAGCTCGCCAGGGCCTATGGTGCCACCTCCAACGATGCGGCGGCGGCCGTCGCCACCGCCAAGCTGCAGGAGCTGGCTACCGCCAAGGAGCGGTCCGCCGTCTCGGGGCTGCAAGGTAAACAACGGCTCGACGATACCGTCGCCAAGCGGCTGGCCGAGGCTCTGGAGTGGCAAGAGCGTGGCCAAGGAGACCGCGCCTTGACCACGGTCCGTCAGGAGATCTCCCTGGCCCCCGACGATCTTCGACCCCGCCTTCTCGAAATCCGCCTACTCCTGGCCCAGGGCCAACGGGAGGCTGCCCTCTCGGCCGCCGATGCCACCATCGAACAATTCGCCGAACGTCCCGATCCCTTTCACTTTCGCGCCATCGTCCATTTGCAGGGCGGCGAAACCAAGGCGGCCGAGGAAGATTTGCGTCACGCCCTCGAGCTGGCCCCCACCTACGTGCCGGCGCAGAACGACTTGGCCTATCTGCTGATGGGAACCGGCCGTCTCGAGGAAGCACGGGGACTGCTGCAAAGCATCTTGAAAGCTAATCCAGATGACGCCTTGGCGCAGCAACGCTGGCAAGCCCTACAACGACAGCGGGGCACCGAGACGCCATGAAAAGACGTTCCAGGAGACGTGCTAGGCACCTGCCGATCGTACGCCTCACCGTGCTCTTGATTTGCCTCCTGGGGCTCGCGCCCCTCGACACCGCGCAGGCTCAAACCGCCGACGCCCCGCCAGCCGACCGGACGCCCGGCCAAACCACGGCTGATCCTTTCGCCGAGATCGCCAAGGCCAGCGGTCTCGACTTCGTCCATTGGAACGGGATGTCCGGGCAGTTCTACTTCCCGGAAGTGGTGGGCTCCGGTGGCGCCCTCTTCGACTACGACGGCGACGGCGACCTCGATGTCTACCTGGTGCAAGGCCACTTTCTCGGTCCGCAGGAGAACCTGGCCAAGTCCATCTTTCCGCCACCGAAGCTCCCGGCGCGGGATCGGCTGTTCCGCAACGATCTGACACCTGACGCCGACGGACGGCCAGAACTGCAGTTTACCGAGGTCACCGAAAGCAGCGGTATCCGGGCCTTACGCTACGGCATGGGCGCCAGCGCCGCGGACTTCGACGGCGACGGTCATCTCGACCTCTACCTCACCAACTTCGGCCCCAATGAGCTGTGGCGCAACCGTGGGGACGGCACCTTCGAAGAGGTGGCTGCCCAAGCCGGTGTCGCCGAGCCTCGCTGGAGCGTCGCCGCCACCTTCTTCGACTACGACGGTGACGGTTGGCTCGATCTTTTTGTCGGCAACTACATGGACTACCAAGTGACCCGCAACAAGGCCTGCGTCGGCGAGAGTGGCCTGCAGGACTACTGTGGACCGCAAAGCTACCAGGCCACCGCCGATCGTCTGTTCCGCAACCGCGGCGACGGCACCTTCGAAGATGTTTCCGATGGGTCGGGCATCAGCAAGACCTTCGGCCCGGCCCTCGGGGCCATCGCCGCCGATTTCAACGGCGATCGGCGTCAAGATCTCTACGTCGCCAACGACCAAGCCGCCAATCAGTTGTGGCTCAACCAAGGGGACGGCAGCTTCGTCGATGATGCCCTGCTATTGGGCTGTGCCCTCAACCGCGACGGCCAGGCGGAAGCCAGCATGGGTGTGGACGCCGCCGACTACGACGGCGATGGCGACCTCGATCTGTTCATGACCCACCTGACCCGCGAGTCGCACACCCTGTACGTCAACGACGGGCAGGGTCTCTTCCAAGACCGTAGCACCCAGAGCGGCCTGGCCCGCGCCAGTTGGCAAGCGACGGGGTTCGGAACCGCCTGGTTCGATGTCGACAACGACGGTTGGCTCGACCTCTTCACCGCCAACGGCTCCGTCTACATCGATTTTGACCTGGCCCGCCAGAATGACCCCTACCCGCTGCACCAGCGCAACCAGTTGTTCAGGAACCTGGGCGACGGCACCTTCGCCGAGCTCACCGGCGGCGACGCCCTGGCCCTCTCCGAGGTCAGCCGCGGCGCCCTCTTCGGCGACCTCGACAACGACGGCGATACAGACATCGTGGTCACCAACAACAGCGGCCCAGCTCGACTGCTGCGCAACGACATCGGCCAGCGGCATCACTGGCTCGGTCTACGCCTGGTGGGCAGCCGAGGTAACCCATCCGCCCTCGGCGCCTGGGTGGTCCTACGACGCCCACAGCAGCCCCCCCTGTGGCGCCGGGTGCGCAGCGACGGCAGCTTCGCCGCATCCAACGACCCCCGGGTGCTGGTGGGCTTGGGGACCTCGACCGCCGTCGAAAGCGTCGAGGTGATTTGGCCCGACGGCAGTCGGCAGATCTTTCCCGGACTGGAGATCGATCGTTACCACAACCTCAGGCTCGACCCGCCGCCGGAATCACCCGCCGCCCCGCAGTCAGGGCCCTATCCTCGGGCACCTAAGGATTGACGATGACAAAAGCGTCGGAAAATTCGACGTTGTCGACCATGAAATCTTCACCGACTGCGCCGCTGAGGAACTGCAAGTAAACCCGCTGCACGTCGTTGTGGGATCCGAAGGCGCTGAGGGGAACCCGCAGCGTCCGCATGTATCCCTGGTCTTCGTAGGTGATGCAGCTCAAGGCGACGCTATCGGTGCACATGACGGTGGGCTCTGGCACCCCGCCGTAGTCGGCCAAATCCACCCACGCATAGTTGTTGCCGTTCTTGATCCACAACCGACCGCTGACCGGTCCGGAGCCCTCGAGCAGGCCGAGGCGCAAGCTCAGGTAGAGATAGCCGTTGGCGTTGCGCTGACCGACCGGGATGTCCCAAGCGACATAGGCATTGTCCTGATCCGGGGTGAAACGCAAGATCCGCCCGGCATGGGACGTTTCGACGATGGGCGTTGCGCTGACCGCGCCAATGCTGGCGACGCCATAGGTGGTCACCGCGCCGCCAAGGGTGTTGGGGGTGACATTCAAGTCTTCGAAGTTGTCGATCACCCGGCGTGCCACCGAGCTGCTGAATTGGCTCGAGATCCCGTTGCCCCAGGTGCCTGGCACCTGATCGCCGCGCACATAGCCGCCATAGAATTGCCAATCATTGAGCAGCCAGGCGCGCAGGAAGGCGTTGACGTAACCCTGAGCCACCTCCCATTGCACCGGGAACAGGCCGACGCTGTCGTCTGAAAAGCCGCTGTGGAAGCCGCCGATGAACAACTTCATGCTGCGATCGAGGTCGTAGCTGGTCGGCGTCGAAATCTCATTCCAGCCCGCCAGATCATGGGACGCAAAGGCCGCGTCCGGTTCGACATCTTCGTCGTGGGTGCCGTAGAGCAGCATATAGGCGGGCGTCTTCGTGCCGTACAGGGAGGCGGTGGTGGCACGGGTGGGGGCCATGGAGACAACAGCTCGGACGGTGAAGTCTGGATTCGTGGAGAGATTGTTGGCCAGGTAGCGGACGCTCTCGCCGCCCCGGCTGTGGCCGACGAGGGCGGTGCGTTCGAAGTCCACCGGATCGGCGGAGGAAAAGTTGTCGAGGAAATTGCTTTGAAAACAAGCGCTGGTCAAATACGTCTCGGCAGCGTCCGCCACCACCTGGTGGTCCGCCGCCGTTTCGCCGGCGGCCACCTTATTGATGCTGGCGCTGAGGATGCCGTTGCGCGCCAGATGGTCTTGCAAGTAGTCGTAGTCGCGATAGTTGAAACCGTTGCCGCGCAGGATGATCGCCAGCGGCATGTCCCGTACCGCATCGTTCCAACAGGAGCCGGTGGTCGGCCAACGCATTTGCCCCTGGACGCCGCCGCAGGTCCAACGCCAGGTGCACAGGCCGCCGTATTCGGTGTGCAGCGCCGGATCGCTGTTCGCCGCCTTGGACGGTGATTCGGAAAAACCCCGGGCCTGGACGGACAGCGCGGTCCAAGGCAAAAGGGCCAGGAAGAGGAGACAACAGAGGGCAGAACGGGATGGGTAGAATCGAGGTTGAGATCGCATCATTGAGCTCCTTGAGCCATAGATTAGGCTGCGAGACATTCGCTGCCGTTTCCCCCAGAGCGCAAAGTGGCGATAGACCCCATCATCTGAAGATAACCAAGACAATTCAGCCTCTGCCTCGCCGCACCCACCGGATGGCACTAGAATCGTTGGCGCAAGGTCATCACAGCCGAAGCACCACCTTCGTCGGGACGGGAAGGATCCAGGCATGGCGCAAAATCCCCGTGGAAGAGACATCGAAGCCGGAGAGACCGGTTCCGAAGTGACCCGTCTGCTCAGGGACTGGCGGAGCGGTGACGCCACAGCCCGGGATCGTCTGATGCCGCTGGTCTACGACGATCTGCGACGGGTCGCCCAGCGCCACATGACCCACGAGAACAGCGACGCCACCTTGCAGGCCACCGCCCTGGTCAACGAGGCATACCTGCGCTTGATCGATGTCGAGGTCGACTGGCAGGACCGGGTCCACTTCTTCGCCTTGGCTGCCGGCATGATGCGTCGCATCCTGGTGGACCGCGCACGGCGGCGTCAGGCCAAAAAGCGGGGCGGCGAGGAACGCCCGGTGACCTTGGTGGACGTGGCCGGTATCGGCCGTCCAGTAGAAGATCTGTTGGCCCTCGACCAGGCCTTGAAGGAGCTCGAGGCCGCCGACCCGCGCAAATGCCGAGTCCTCGAGCTACGTTATTTCGGCGGCCTGACCACCGACGAGACCGCCGAGGCCCTGGGCCTCTCCAAACCCACCGTCGAACGGGATCTGCGCAGCGCCAAAGCCTGGGTCACCAGTCGATTGACGGCCCCTGGAACGGACGGAACCGACGGACGAGACGGCCCATCCAGCGGCAAGGGCAGCCCCTGAGGTGGACGCGGCCCGCTGGCGCCGGCTCGACGCCCTCTTCCTACAAGCCCTCGAAGAGCCGCCCGACGAGCGCCTCGACTTTCTGCGCCGAGCCTGCGGCGACGACCCTACGCTGGTCGATGAGGTAGCGGCCATGTTGGCCGCCGACGACGGTGCCCAACTCGCTGACCCTGCAGAGGCAAACGGGGACGATCGCCTAGCCGATATCGTCCGCTCCGGGTTCGATCATCTGGCCCAGGACAAAACGCTGACCCCGGCGACGGGCTCCTCCGAAGCGCCGCGGGCGAACCAGCCGTCGCGGCCGAGCACAGCTCCCCTCCCCTTCCCGTCTCTTGGGGTCTACCGCCTGACCGAGGAGCTGGGACGGGGCGGCCTGGCCACCGTCTACGCGGCGGAGCGGGACGACGCACAATTCACCATGCGGGTGGCCATCAAGCTGGTGCGTCGCGGTTTTGATACGCCGGAGCTACTGGAGCGTCTACGCCTCGAACGACAAATCCTGGCGCGGCTCGAGCATCCCAACATCGCCCGTCTGATCGACGGTGGCACCGCCCCCGACGGTCGCCCCTACTTCGTCATGGAGCACATCGAAGGGGAGCGCATCGACCGCTGGTGTGAGCGCCAAAAGCTCGATCTGCGGCAACGGCTCGAGCTCTTCCGCACCCTGTGCGACGCCGTGCACGCCGCCCATGGCCGTCTGGTGCTGCACCGCGACATCAAGCCCTCGAACATCCTGGTGACCCACAGCGGGGTGCCGAAGTTGCTCGACTTCGGCATCGCCAAGATACTCGCCGCCGGGGACGAGGACGCCTTGGTGTCCGGTTTCTCCACCCTGACCGGCACCGGCATGCAACTGCTCACCCCCGAGTTCGCCAGTCCGGAGCAGGTGCGGGGCAAAACCCTGACCACCGCCAGCGATGTCTACTCCTTGGGGGTCCTGCTCTACCATCTGGTGGCCGGCGCTCCCCCCTATGTCCTGGACCGTCAGCGCCCGGCGGAGATCGAACGGGTGGTCTGCGAGATCGAGCCGCTGCGTGCCAGCGCCGTGGTGGGGGATGATGCAGCGAACAACGCCACCCCCACGCGGCGTCAGATCCTAGGCTGGCCGCGGCGGGCCGGCGGCGACGATCTCGATACCATCCTGCTCAAGGCGTTGCGCAAGGAACCCGAACGGCGCTATGGCTCGGCCAGCCGACTGGCGGATGACCTCCACAACTACCTGGAAGACTTGCCCGTCTCCGCCCGTCCCGACACCCTGCGCTACCGCAGCGGCAAGTTCCTGCGCCGTCACCGTATGCCCGTGCTGACGGCGGTGACCCTGGTGCTGATCTTGGTGACGGCGGTGGTGGTCACCAGCTGGCAAGCCCGGGTCGCCCGGCGGGCCCAGCAGGTGGCGGAAGAGCAGCGGACCGTGGCCGAGACGCAGCGCAATGCAGCCCAGCGGGAACGACGACGGGCGGAAGAAGCCGCCAACTTCTTGACGGATATCTTCGAGGTTTCCGATCCCTACCGCACCGTCGGCGAGCGCATCACCGCCCGCGAGGTCCTCGACCGTGGCGCCTCGCGTCTGCGCGACGGACTCGAAGACGATCCGTTGCTCCGGGCCACGCTCCTCACCACCATCGCCAAGGTGTACCAAAATCTCTCGTTGTTCGATGATTCCGAGGCCCTGTTCACCGAAGCCCTAAGCCTCCGGCGCCAACACTTGGGGGAGTCAGCTCCGGAGGTGGTGAGCAGCGAGCGCCACTTGGCCAACCTGTGGCTCGATCAAGAGCGCTTCCAGGAAGCCAGCGACGCCCTCGAACAGGTGGTGCTGGCCAGACGCCGGCTCGACGACCCGACGGCCTTGGCCACCGTCCTCTACGATGCCGCCGTCGCCCAACGGGGGCTCGGCCATGGTGCCGCAGCGGACAACTTGCTGGCAGAAGCCCTAGACCTCCAAGAGGAGGCGGGAGATACCCTGGCTGTTACCCAGATACGCAACCTCCTAGGCAAGCTGCGACGCGGAGAAGGTCAGTACGAGGCCGCCGAGCAGATCCTACGGGAGGTGCTGGCGACGCGCCGTCAGCTCTTGCAGAAGGATCACCCGCTGATTACCCAAACCCTCAATGACCTCGCCATCACCATGCAACAGAATGGCCAGCTGGAGGCCGCCGAAACCCTTTACCGAGAGATCTTGGAAACCCAGCAGCGGGTGTTCGGTGAACGTCATCACCATGTGGTGACCGCCCTTCACAACTTGGCGGGAGTGTTGGTGGACCGCAACCGGGTGGCCGCCGCCATGCCGTTGTATGACCGGTCGGAGGCCCTGGTGAGCGAGCTTTATGGCGAGGACCATCCGGCCATGGGACGGCTGCTCTACAGCCGGGCCAAAGCGCACCGTGTGGCCCGCCAGCTCGATCTGGCCATCCCCCTGGCGCGCCGCGCCTGGCAGATCCACGCCGACCATTTCGGCCCCGATCACCGCGAGACCCTGAGGGCCGCCAGCCAATTGGCGGCGGTGCTGCTCGAACAGGGGAGCGGCGAAGCGGAGGCAGCGCTGCTCGATCTGGTCGCCGACCTGCGTCGTGTCTTGGCCGGTGACTTCCGACTCTCCTACCCCCTCTACAGCCTGGCCAAGCTGCGCCTGCAACGGGGCGACGCCGCCGCCGCCGAACCCATCTTCAGGGAAGCCCTGGAGCTACGACGGGCGACCCTGTCGGCAACCCACTGGCAAACCGCCCAGACCCAAGGCCAGTTGGGACGGTGTTTGGTGCAACTACAGCGCTTCGACGAAGCCGACGATTTACTGCGTGGCAGCCACCAAACGTTGCTCCAGCTCTTCGGAGCGACCCATCCCCAGACCGAGGCGGTGGCTGGCTACCTTCGGGACCTCGAGGCTCAACGCTAGGTCAGCGCTAGGTCAACGCTACTGTAGTGCAGCCAACAGATGGCGTCTCACCGAGCCCTTGGGGCGAGGCTCTTTCCAAGCGCCCATCGATCACGGCGGACAGGGCGGACAGCCCCAACCGTCGTCGCTGTCGTTGAGGTCTACAGGTTGCGAATGGACGTACATGACGCTCTCGGTGACCCGATCACAATCGTGTCGAATCGTGTCTTCCCAACCACCTTCCGCCGGCCGGATGATGGCCAAAAAACCGCCCTCTTGAGGCGTCACGCCTTGGATCTTGACGGTGCTCTGCTGGGGCAATGGCTCGATGGTGCCTTCGGGATAGCCGCAGACGTCGTTTCCACCTTGGCAATTGGGCTGAAGCCTTACTTCCTCGAAGGGCATGCCGTTCTGCCAATCGTCCTGATTCACCGGTACGTTGAACATGAAGACGCGGCTCTCACCCTGCCAGGTTTCGAGGTCTCCCTTGAAAACACTCAGGTAAACCGAGTCGTTCGAGTCGAAGAGGCACTTCGCATCGCCCCGCGCATCGCTCCAGTAGTAGACAGCTCCCGAGGGTTCCTGGAGGGGGATCGGCGTCGAGAGCACGACCCCTTGGGTTGTCGGCTCAATGATGGCTAGCATGAAGACCCGTCCGTCCAAGGCGTCGCTGGCATCAGCAACATTGGCGAAGGGGAAATCTATCTGCAATTTCCCCTTCTTTCGGCAACCATCGACGCCGCTGCGGTCCCACACCTCGACGGGTTCCACCGACCCCGCCGAGTCGGTGGTAGCCATCACCCCCGCGACCTCACCGCCCGCCTCATCGAAGACGACAAAACGGTACTGATGCTCCGGCAGGGCCGCCGCCAAACCGACCCGCAAATCGCGGCCGATCACCAGCGTATTGCCGTCCATCGGGCCGCGGCTGTCTTCCAGGATCAGCTGCGGCCTCTGTTGAGCCCCTGCACCCGTCGCCGACAAGCAACAAAGCAACAACAGACAACCCAGTTTCGACGGAATGAGCTTGCCCCGTAGCGTCGGGTCGGCGAAATCGGATGGCGCAAGGCCTTCATGGGGGCATCCGAGGACCTTGTATTGTGTCTCGGTGGTCGATATCTCGTGCATGGCCGTATCCTCCTTTTGCCCCCAAAGCGCAAAGCACTGGAGGACCCCATCATATCCAGCGTCATCTCCAGCGTCATATCCAGCGCCTGCAACCTCGATACAATGGCGTCGGGGAGCCACCTTCCCTCCCCGCATCCTGGAATGTCGCCCAACGTCCATGTCGTCCAAGGTCATAACCCCCTTCACACCCTGCACCTCCGGCCACCATTCTCGCGGCTGGGCCAAGGCTTGGGCTGCCCACCTCGTGCTGCTGGGGTGCTGGATGCTCGTCGCTTGCCCCGCCGCCGCCCAGCGTCCAGAGCTGTTGCCCATCGAAGAACCGACCATCGACGGCATGGACACCTCGGTGCAAGAACAATTGCGCGGGGCATGGACGGAGCTGCGACAGATGCTGGCCGATCCCTCCCAGGATCTCGAGCTATTGGCGGAGGCTTACAGCGGCATCGGTCAGATTTACCTGGCCTATGACCTGGTGACGCCGGCGGCAGCGGCCCTGCAAAACGCCCTGCGCCTGTCGCCGCAGGATTGGCGATCACGCTATCTCTTGGGTTCCTTGCAACAGAATGAAGGACGGCTACAGAAGGCGGCGGATCTACTCGCCGAGGTGGTGGCCGAAGATCAGGTCGCGGAGAGCGGGCCCTCGACGGTGGAGCGGGTGGCGGCGTGGATCCGCCTCGGCAACGTACGCCTCGATCTGGACGATCCCGAAGCCGCGGCGGCGGCTTTCACCGCCGCCCTCGAGCTCGACACCGCCAGCCCGGCGGCCTACGCCGGCCTCGGCAAGAGTATCGCCCGGCGGGGCGACGCGGCATCGGCGGTGCAGCATTTCGAGCGCGCCTTGGAGTTACAGCCAGAGGCCACGGCACTGCGCTACCCCTTGGCCATCGCCCTGCGCGAGCTCGGCCAGATAGACGCCGCCCGCCGACAGCTCGCGGCCCGCGGCAACGTCGAAGCGGCCTTCCCCGACCCCGTGGCCCAAGCGGTATTGTCGTTGGCCAGTGGCTCGGGGGTGCACTTGATGTTCGGTAACCGGGCCTTGCGTCAAGGCAAGGTCGAGCTGGCCATCGAACGCTACCAACGGGCCTTGGAGATCAATCCGCGAAGTCCCGAAGCGCACCGGGCCTTGGCCGCCGCCCACCAGCGTCTGGGACGTCGGGAGCAAGCCATCGAGCACTATTCGTCCGCCTTGGCCCTGGCCCCCGACAACCCGGCGTCCCACTACAACCTGGGCACCATCCTGGTGGAGCAAGGGGACGATGAGCAAGCCATGCGCCATTTCCAGGCGGCCCTGCGCCTCGCCCCCGACTACGACAACGCCCGTTTCAATCTGGCGGCGGTGCTGGCCCGCAACGGACGCTATGACGAGGCGTTGCCACATTATGAGCTGCTCCTTTCCCGGGAAGGCAGCGACCACGCCATCCGGTTTTACGCCGCCCATACGCTGCAGAACCTGGGAAAGCACGACCGGGCCAATGCCCTGCTGCGGCAACTGGTGCAAGAGGACGGCGACCGTGCAAGAGCCCGCTTGGCCCTGGCGCGGGGCTTGTTGGCCACCGACGGCGCCGACGCTGCCCGCCAACAGCTCGATCTCTTGCTCGAGACCCCGGGCTTGTCCTCCGAGCAGCGACTGGCGGGCCATCTCGAATTGGCCCGTCTGGAAGCACAGGAAGGTCGTTGGGACGACGCCGTGCGGAGCTTCGACCAGGCCCTCGAGGTGGACGACGGCAACCCCAGCGCCCATTTTGGCCGTGCCATGGCTCTGCTCTTGGCGGAGCGCTACGGCGATGCCTCGAGGGCCCTCGAGGCGGCCAACCGCAGATTGCCCGAAGACCGGGAGCTCCGTCATTTGCTAGCGCGCTTTCTCGCAACGTGTCCGGTGCGGGACCTGCGGCACGGCCAGCGAGCCTTGGAGATGGCCTTCGATCTCTTGCAGCTACAACAACGCCTCGACATCGCACGGACCGTCGGCATGGCCCTGGCCGAGCAAGGACGCTTCGACGAGGCGGTGATTTGGCAGCAGCGCCTGGTCGCCCAGGCACAGCAGGCGCAGGCCGTCGAGCTGGTGCCTCAGCTGCAGCAAGACTTGCAGCGCTACCGCCTCGGCCAAGCCGTCGTCGCCCCTTGGCTACCACCCCTCCAGGACCCTGGCGGCTCAACAGATTGAGTCGACTCCAAGCAAATGAATGCTACGGCGACGGCCGCTGCCACCCAATAGGCCTCCTTCGGCGCCACTTCTGAGCTTTTCCCGAGATCGTTCCGATCGACACAACCCTTTTCTCTGTAACGTTTACACTTTCTTTACAGCCCCATCCACGGGCTCACCCCGAGACAGGGCTTCGCTTGTAAAAAGATGGGGTGATAAACTCTGGGCCTCTGGCATATCAGTTGCACTGCTTAGTAGAGCAATTCGCCGGTCGGCTCGTAGCCGATCGATCGCTCTCTGGATACCCATGACCCGGCAGTGCGCCGGCAATAAGTAAGGGGACCCTCATGATTCAACGTAAGCTCGTGATCCTGGCCATGGCGGGCACGCTGCTGCTGTTCGCTGGAGCGGCCGTCGCCCAGGTGCAGACCGGCGACCTGTTTGGCACCGTGACCGATGACCAAGGCGAGCGATTGCCCGGCGTCACCGTCATCCTCTCCGGTATCGGCGCTCCCAAGGTCCAAGTGACCAACGCCGAAGGTCAATACCGTTTTCTCAGCCTAGCCCCGGGCAGATATCAGCTGTTGAGCCAGCTCGAGGGTTTCGGCACCGTCGAATATCCCAATGTGGTGATCGGTGTCGGCCGCAATACGACGATCAACGTCTCCATGTCGCCGGCCATCCAGGACGTCATCACCGTCACCTCCGAGGCCCCCTTGCTCGACGAGCGCAAGACCACCCGCGGCGCCAACGTCGCAGCCGCCGAGCTCGACCAAATCCCCACCGCACGTGACCCCTGGTCGCTGCTCAACCAAGCCCCCGGCGTCGTCGTCGACCGCGTCAACGTGGGCGGCAACGAGAGTGGCCAGCAATCGAACTTTTTGGGCACCGGCTCGGCCAGCTCACAGAACACCTTCGCCGTCGACGGTGTCATCCTCACCGACATGGCGGCCATCGGTGCGTCGCTCTCCTACTACGACTTCGGCGCCTTCGAAGAGGTCCAGTTCACCACCGGTAGCTCCGATGTCTCCGTCGCCGCCTCCGGTGTGACCATCAACCAAGTCACCAAGCGGGGCGGCAACGAATGGGCGGTCGGTGCTCGCTACCTGCGCACCGACGGTGATTTGCAGTCGGACGCTCCGATTCTCCCCAGCGGTCTGCGAGGCAACCAGATCGACGCCGTCGAAGAGTATGGCGCCGACATCGGCGGCCCCTTGTGGAAAGACAAGTTGTGGATTTGGGCCTCCTACGGCGAGAGCGACATCGGCAATATCGTCATCGGTGGCCAACTCGACCAAACCACCCTCGAAGATTTCAATACCAAGCTCAACTTCCAGGCCACCGACAACAACTCTGGCGTGCTCCACTACTGGACCAACGACAAGTTGAAGACCGGCCGCGGTGCCGGTCCGCAGCGGCAGCCGGAGACCACCCACAACCAAATCACCCCGGCGGACATCTGGAAGCTCGAAGACACGCACATCTTCAACTCCAACTTCTTCGTCACCGGCCTGTGGTCGAACAATGACGGCGTCTTCAACGCGGCGCCCCAGGGCGGTCGCGATGCGGATGTCTTTTGGGATGCGGACGGCGTGCTGCACGGCTCCTACTGGGATTTCGCCCAGAACGGTGTCGTCGATCAGGGGCGCCTCGACGCCAGCTACTTCTTCAACAGCGGTTCCACCTCCCACGAGCTCAAGTTCGGCGGTGGCTTCCGTGCGCAGGAGAATACCTCCGGCACCGTCTGGCCCCGCGGCAAGATGGTCTATTCCTGTGAGTTCTTCGGCTGCGGCACCGACGATCCCAACGCCGCCTACGTGCAGTTCTGGCGCGACCGTAACCTGGCGGTGGAATCGACCTACGACTCGGCTTGGGTGCAAGACACCATCTCCCGTGACCGGTGGACCATCAATGTCGGCCTGCGTTATGACAAGCAAGGCATCGAGAACCTGGCCTCGACCTCACCGGCCAATCCGGATGTCGCCGGCCTGCTGCCCGAGATCAACTTCAACGGCAATGATGCCGGAGGCTTCGACTGGGAAACCGTCGTGCCCCGCGTTGGCGTCACCTACGCCCTCGGCGACGAACGCAATACCCTGCTGCGGGGTAGCTTCTCGCGCTATGCCGAGCAGTTGAGCCAGGGCCTTGGTTCCCGCGTCAACCCGGTGGGCGGTTACGCCTATGTGTCGTACTACTTCATCGACAGCAACAGCAACCTGGTGCTGGACGACGGCGAGCGCGGCTCCCTCTACTACCCCTACTACTACAACTTCGATCCCAACAACCCGACGGCCCTATCGACGGTCAACCAGACCGATCCCGACCTTGATCCCTACATGACGGACGAGCTCACCTTCGGTGTCGAGCACGGGTTCTCGTCAGACCTGATCATCGGTGCCACCTTGACCCTGCGGCAGATCACCGATCTGCCGGAATCGCGTCTCTTGGTGGAAGATTCGAGCGGTGCCATCCGCGTGGCCACCGCCGCCGACTGGGAGCTGGCCGGCGAAGTCAGCGGTATCCTGCCCGACGGTCGTACCGCATCGGCGCCGTACTACACCCTGCGGGACAACGTGTCCAATACCGGCGGCCGTTTCTACACCAACGGCGGGCGCGAGCAAGAGTACGTTGGCCTGTCCTTCAACATGACCAAACGGCTGTCGAATCAGTGGCGCTTGGCGGGACATTTCACCATCAACGACTGGGACTGGGATGTCGGCGATGAGTTTCGCTTCTTCGACGATCCGACCGATACAACGGTGGACAACAACGAGCTGGCCAACTCCGACGGCGACGAAGTGGTGACCGAGCGCTCCGCCGGTTCCGGTGACAAGGGCGATGTCTTTGCCGGGAGTGGCTGGTCGTTCAACATCAATGCGCTCTATCAAGTGGCACCGGACAAACCCTGGGGTTTCAACCTCAGTGCCGATCTCAACGGCCGAGAGGGTTTTGTTTCACCCCCGTACGTGCCGGTGGGCGGCCCCAGCCGTCGGGTTCAGTTGACCGACATCGACGAATTCCGTAATGACGACCTGATCTACTTTAATGCGCGCATCGACAAGGAATTCACCATCGGCGACAGCGCCTTCACGGTGAGCATCGATGGCTTCAACCTGACCAACGAGGATTCGGTCCTGCAGGTTCAGCGCAACCTGTCGGCGGGTACCGCCAATCAGGTCCGCGAAGTGCTCAGTCCGCGAGTCTTCCGTCTGGGCGTAAAGTTCAACTTTCGCTAGGAGAGCGCGTCCAACGGACGGCAGCTAAATTCTAGGAAAACAAGCCGTTCAAGAAAGGCCGGGGGGATCGCCTCCCGGCCTTTTCCACTTGACCAACTGTCTGGACCGTTGCTATCATCCGCCAGCGAGGTTAGACGACCATGATGAACCTACTCCCAAACAAGCGCTCCGAGCAATCGGAAGGAATGCCGGGCATCAGCCCTGGTTAGCTGAGCTCCGGGAATAGGTATCGTCCCCGAGAAACCGGCTACCAGGCATTCCTGGAGCCGGTTTTTTGCGTCATCGGCCCGCGCAAGAGCCCCCAACCCAGAGACCCACAACTGAAGATGCGAGACGATGTAGCCAAAGCAAGGATTCTAGATCTTGAAGGACAGCACCATGCTCAACACGACATCACAAGCGTTCACCCGACTCGGTGAACGACCGCCCCAATCCCGGCTCGGCGTTTGCAGCCGCAGCGGGGAACGGGCTGATGTCGTCGGCCGATATGGGCGGTTTGCCTGTAAGAAACCGGTCGCCGGCAGGACCGTCGACCCACAGGGACGGATAGAGGTTGTCGTGGCGAACGCCAACCTCCCCTTCGATACTGACCTGCGCTCGGGTCGAAGCTCAAATCCTAGGCCCGATCATGCCTTGGGATGAGAGAGATCGACCGCCGCAGGTCACAGAATCCTTGATTTGAACGACGCCGCTCCAAGGCATGAGCCTGGACCGGCGTTTTTTATTGCCTCGATACGGCGGTATTGCCCCAAGGCAGGACCTCAACGTCAAAGGGTTTCTGTCGCCATGGCCCGCTCCAGCATCTGGACAATCTCTTGATGACCTCCTGCCGTGGCAAGGCTGTGGGCCGTCGCGCCATCCTCTGCCCGTAGCCCAGGAGTGGCTCCGGCGGCCAGCAGCAGCTCTACCATCGCCCGATCACCGCGGCCGGCGGCCATCATCAAGGGCGTCCGTGGCCCCACCGTCTCCACCTCGCTCCAGGCATCGAGCGAGGCACCGTGCTCGACTAGCGCCTGCGCCACCTCCAGGTGTCCACGGCCGGCGGCCATCATCACAAGATTGACATCGCCGAAGGCGGGTACAAAAACCTGCATGTCGGCATCGGCACCTTGCTCCAACAATCGGCGTACGATGGCAGGACGCTGCCTGACGACGGCATAAACCAGCGCGGTGAAACCCTCCTGGTTGACCGGCTCCACCGAGGCGCCACCCTCCAGAAGGGCGTTGGTGATTTCGAGATCCCCGAGGTACGCCGCCTGCATGAGAGGCGTCACCCGGTGGCGATTGCCCAAATCGGGGTTTGCGTCGGCCGCCAAAAGAGCCTTCAGCGAGGTCACTTGCCCGGCCCGTGCGGCCAGCAGCAGTGGCGGGCTGCGGGCCGCATCACGGGCCCGCTCATCGGGGCGGGCACCGGCTCGGAACAAGAGCTCGAGGGCCATGGGCTGCCCCGCCACGGCCGCCACATGAAGTGGCGCCAGTCCCTTCTGGCCGGTGGCCCTGGGATTGGCACCTGCCGCCAAGAGAAGGCGCATCACCTCCACATGCCCCTGTTGAGCGGCTCGCAGCAAGGGGGTTTCCCCTCGGCAACAGACATCCACCTTGCCGCTGGGCGAGCCGCTGGAAGGATCTGCGACGGCCGGTCGGACGGCCCCGGCCTCCACCGAGGCGCCGTGGTCGAGAAGAAAACGCACCGCCGCCAGCTGCCCTTCCGCCGCCGCCAAGTGAAGTAAGGTTCCACCCCGTTTGAGATCGACCTCCACCGGCGCCCCGGCCTGTCGAAGCTGCGCCGCGATGTCGAGATGGCCGCGCAGCAGAGCCTCCACCAAGGGACCACGGCCACTGCTCGGTGCCGCCGCGGGATCGGCTCCCGCCGCCAACAACAGGCGGCACGTCTCGCGACGCCCGAGCAGCGAGGCGGCGAGGAGGGCGTTGGCACCCACGGCGTTGCGGTGCCCAACATCGGCACCGGCCCGCAAGAGATGGGAGCTGATCTCAGGATCATCGATGGGGGGCAGGAAGAAGAGCGCCGTATTGCCCGATTGGTCGACCGCGTTGACCTCGGCGCCGTGCTCCAGCAACACTTCGAGCATATCGAGCCGGCCGGCAGCAGCAGCATGCATGAGGGCCGTGCGACCATGCCCTCCGGGGAGATCCACCGCCGCCCTTTGGGCCGCCTTAGGGGCGTCCGTGGCCGGCGGTGTGGCCGTCGGCATAGGGGTCTCGGCGGATGCCGGGGGCACATGCTCGCCGACGGCGGCCCCCAGGTCGTCCACAGCTGTGTCTTCGTTTAAGACTGTGTCTTCGTCCAAGACACTGTCTTCGTCGTCGGGCTGGAGCCCGTCGACCGCCTCAGCCGCCTCGCTGGCCGGCGAGGCTGGTGGTGCTGCGAAAAGTCGCTCGATCTCGCTCTCGACGGCCGCCAAATCCCCCGCCTTGACAGCCTCGATCAGCGGCGGCTCTTCCATCGCCGTCACACCGGGAGCCCAGCAAAAGAACGACAAAAACAACAGCAGCGCCACCCCCGCGAAGGTCGTGGCGCTGCCCGCAAGAGATCCCATCAATCCAGGATGTCTCCGAGGATCTCCGCAATCTCGACATTCGGATCGTCGGGCACCCTCAGGCGGCCAAGGAAGAAGATGAGCTCATCTCGCTCCGCCTCACTGAGGGCCAAGAAGGCGTCCCGCGGTCCCTGGGCTTCACCGCCGTGGAATTCGATCGCTTCATAAAGCGTCGTGGCGCGTGCATCGTGCAGATAGGGCGCCGTGTCGGCAATGCCCCACAGACGGGCGGTGATGAACTCCGCTTGCTCGAGGTCACCCCGTTCGAAGGTCTCGGCCAGCCGCGGACCCATGTCATGCCGCTTGAGATCCGAAAACAGTGGCACCCGCAGACCCCCACCAGGGACCGAAGGAAAGCCCACCTGCCGTAGATTGATCTCTGCATAGACGTTCTCAAACGGCTCGGAAGCGATCTCGGGCGTCGCCAAGGGCAAATGCCGGGAGCGCGTCCGCAGCGCCGGTCGGTGACAGGAGGCGCAGCCGATATCCTTGAACGTCTGCAGCCCGGCCTGTCCCTTGGCGCCCAAGGGGAGACGCCGAGGCCTCGGATTGGTCACGTCGAAGACATGCAGCGCCGTCATCTCACCGAGGGTCACCTCGTCGGTGACACCGTCGCCGTCCTCGTCGACACCGGCACCGATAACCTCCTCCGGCTGAATGCCGAAGTGAAACTGCATGGCACCGCGATCGAAGTCGCGCATGGAGAAGTTTTCACCCTTACGTCCGAAGGGCCTGACCACCAGGACTTCTTCCGGATCCAGGCCGACGATATCCGCCGGACCAATCCCTTCGACATCGAGCTGCACATTGCCAGCATTATCGAGGGTGGTGATGGAACCGAAGTTGACGCCGTGGGTATCGAGTGAGGTCACCGTGCCGGCCGTCGAGCTGCGGGCCACCGCCAAGAGGTCCTGCAGATCCTGCGTCATCTCTTTGCCCAAGAGCTCGACGCCACCACCCCCGAAGAGAAACGGCGGATTGGCAAAACGTCCGTTGAAATCCGCCACGCCGTCGAAGACCAACGACAGTGAAGGATCATGGGACGGCTGAAAGACGACACGGTCGTCGAAAGAGTCCGCAACATCGATCAAGGTCGGCATGATGATGGCGTTCTGCACCACACCGCCCACGCCGCCGATTCCCACCGTCGGCGGATGCGTCCGGTGACTGACGATGGTGTGGCATTCATTGCAGCTCTGAGCATCGAGGCCATTGACCCGCAGGCTCAATCCGTTGCCTTGTAGCGTCGGACGATGACCAAAGGCCGCGGTGTCCGTCTCCGCCGGGTCGAAGGGACCATCGCCGAAGCCGTCATGGGTATTGAAGGGGGTCGAAAACACCGACAACCCCAAGGCGCGGATGACGTCGAGCGGCACACTCCCGTCGTTCAAAGCCTGAGCGATTTCGGCATGGGTCAAGAGCTCGGTATGGGCCGGCCCTTCATCGGCTGCCAGGGGAAGGGCAAACATGGACAACGCCATGCATACGAATACGACACGAAGGATCCTCTTCATGACACGGATCTCCTCTCACCCAGCCACGCTGGGTACACGTCCACTTACAACAAATAGGGTCGTCGGTTGCCACAGCGGTCACCGACACAAAATGCTTGAATGAATAGATACTACCAAATAAATGGAAGCGCGGGAAGGCTTCATGCGGCATCTGGACCCAGGCCGCTGGCCTCCCCCCCTCCGGATCCATTGAATTAATGCCTTGGGCGGGCAATAATGCTTTGTTGAGCCGATGGATCGGTCACCTGACCCTGTCGGCAATCGCACAGATTTGTCTCGAGCCCCCAGCCAGCGTGCGTCGGAACACCGGGCTCTGCCACCAGATAGAAGGCATTGAGCACATGCAACGGGGTTTCTCCAGCATCACCTCACACACCCAGTCCAGTGCCTCCCGACTCTTTGTCTGTTGCTGGCTCGCTCTCCTCCTAGGCTGGCCCACAGAGCCGCTGACCGCTCAGACAAAGCCAACCACCGAGCCGGCTGATACGAGACCCGGCGACGTCGTCCTGATCACCATCGACACCCTGCGGGCCGATGCCCTAGGATTCGCCGGGCATGCCAAGGCAGCGACGCCGAACCTTGACCGCTTGGCGCGGCAGGGTCGGGTTTTCACCAACGCCCACGCCCACAACGTCGTCACCCTGCCGTCCCACGCCAACATTCTGACCGGCCTATACCCCTACCAACACGGCGTGAGGGATAACGAAGGGTTTCGCCTGGCCGACGATATCCCCACCCTGGGGACAGTTCTCGCCTCGCAGGGTTACAGCACCGGGGCGTTCGTCTCGGCCTATCCCTTGGACTCGATTTTCGGCTTGGCGCGCGGATTCGACGTCTACGACGATCGTTATGGCGAAGGTGGCCAAGGCCATGCCTTCGCCATGGCGGAGCGACGCGGTGATGAGACGGTCGCAGCCGCCATGGCATGGTGGAAGGCGACGCCAGGGCCACGTTTCCTATGGCTCCACCTCTACGACCCGCATGCCCCCTATGACGCCCCAGAGCCGTTTGCCAGTCGCTTCGAGGCGACGCCATACCTGGCTGAGGTGGCGGCCGTCGACCATTTCCTGGCACCTCTGCTGGCCCCCTTCTTGGCCCCTGACAAAGCGGCACCCTTGATCATCATGACCTCCGATCACGGCGAGTCCCTGGGCGAGCACGGCGAGCTCACCCACGGTCTCTTCGCCTACGAGGCTACCCTGGCGGTACCCTTGGTGGTCTGGGGGCCCGGCATCGAGCCCGGCATCGACCCTCGACCGGCCCGTCATATCGATATCTTCCCGACCGTCCTGGGGCGTGTGGGCCTGGCACCGCCGCCAACCCTTGCCGGCCCTGCGGACGGCCAACCCTACGGCCATTCCCTGTTGGCACCGGCCCCGCCGACGGCCCGCACCTATTTCGAAGCGCTTTCCGCCAGCCTCAATCGCGGTTGGGCACCGCTCTACGGCTTGATCGACGACAATCACAAGCTCATCGTCTTGCCTCTGCCCGAGCTCTACGCCCTGGCGCAAGACCCACGGGAAGCCAACAATTTGGTGCGCCAAGCGCGGCAACGGGCCGCCGATCTGCGCGACGCTCTGCCCACCCGCTCCCAGGTTTGGCCCTCGAGCGACCCTCGGACCGTCGACGGAGCCTCCAGCGAAGCCCTGCAAAGCCTCGGTTACCTGGGGGGCGCTGCGGAGATACGTCAGACCTACGGCATCGAGGACGACCCCAAAAATCTCATCACCTTGGACCGCAAGCTGCATCAGGCCATCGACCTCTACTCCCGGCGCCAGCTCGACGACGCTCTCAGCCTCAGCCGCGAGATCATCACCGAGCGTCCGAGCATGGGACTCGGGCAATCCCTACACGCCCAGATCCTGCTCCAGGCCGGGCGGCGCGAAGAAGCCCTGCAAGCCATGCTGGCCGCCCAAAAGCTCGGCGGCGCCCAGCGCCCCCTATTGCGGCAGATGGGCTTGACCCTCTCCGAGCTTGGGCGCCACGCCGACGCCTTGGCGGTGTTGCGTCCCCTGGCCGAGGAGGACCCCCGGCGTCTCGACGTCGCATCCCACCAAGCCTTGGCCTTGGCCCTCTCCGAAGCGGGGCAACAAGAGGCCGCCCAGAGCATCCTCGACAACCTGCTGGCCGACGACGGCGACGATCCCCAAACCCTCGAGCACCTCTCCCTGGTGGCCCTACGCCGCGGCCGCTGGCAGGACGCCAGCCGATGGGCACAACTGGCCCTGGCGCGTCACCGCTCCTTGCCCCGGGCCCACAACAACCTGGGGGTTGCCCTGGCGGAGCTCGGCGACCTGGAGGGGGCCGTCGATGCCTGGCAGCGGGCTGTCGACCTCGACCCCGAGCTCTTCGACGCCCTCTACAACTTGGCTACCCAAGCCTTGGCCTTGGAACACTTCGAGCAAGCTCAGCGGGCCTTGCGGCGCTTTGTCGATCAAGCACCGGAAGCGATCTACAGCGACGACCTGCGCCGCGCCCGCGTCCTGCTGAGACGGCTGGAACGCCGACGGGACCCGTCATGACTAGGCGCGGGATCGTCCTCACCGGTCAGGTCTTCACCGGTCAGGTCGTCGCCGTCCTTCTGGCGGTGGGTCTCCTGGCGGTGGCTGGTAACGCCAGCAGCACCGCCAGCAAGGCTGGCCAACAGGTGCCTGGCACCTCGGAACAGGCTGGCCAACAGGTGCCTGGCACCTCGGAACAGGGCACTTCGGAACAGGTGCCTGGCACCATGAGAACCCCGGACGACCGCCCCCCATTGGTGCTCATCTCCATCGATACCCTGCGCTCCGACCGGCTGCCGGCCTATGGCTTCGACGGTATCGAAACACCCGCCATCGACCGCCTACGCGGCGACGGCATCCTCTTCGAGCGGGCCTACAGCCATGTGCCGCTGACCTTGCCGTCCCATGTTTCGATGTTCACCGGCCTGTTACCGTCCGAGCACGGTGTGCGTGACAATCAGGGTTATGCGGTGGCCGCGACGGACGACTTCTTGGCGCAACGCCTACGACGGCTCGGCTACGCCACCGCCGGTGCCGTGTCGTCCTACGTGCTGCATCGTCAAAGCGGTTTTGGCAGCCACGGCTTCGACCTCTACGACGACCACCTCGATATCGACCCTGGACAACAGACCCTCGGCGGCATCGACCGTCGCGGCCCGGGGACCCTCGACGCCATCACCCCTTGGGTACGGCAGCATCATCGGCGGCCGTTCTTTCTCTTTTTCCACATCTTCGAGCCCCACCTGCCCCACACCCCGCCGCCCGCCCTGGCGGCACGCTACGGCCAGACCTACGAAGCCGAAGTCGCCGCCGCCGACGCCGTGGTGGGCGATCTCTTGGACTTGCTCACCGCCTTGGATCTCTACGACCGGGCACTGATCCTCTTACTCTCGGACCATGGCGAAGGTCTCGGGGACCACGGCGAGGAGGAACATGGCATCTTCCTCTACCGTGAGGCCCTGCAAGTACCGATGATCCTCAAGCTGCCCGCCAATGCCAGGCGCGGCACGACGATCGCCGCCCCGGTGCAGCTGGTGGACGTTCATCCAACCCTGCTGCACGCCGCCGGTGCCTCGACGCCGGGCGAGGCCTCCCACAGCAGCGGAGACGGCGGCAACCACGGCCGTGCCTTGCAGACCGTGCACAACGACGACCCGGCCCGGCCCATCTACGCCGAGACCTACTACCCGCGCTTGCACTACGGATGGAGTGAGCTGACATCGCTCATCCTGCGGCAACATCACCTCATCGCCGGGCCGGCGCCGGAGCTCTTCGACCTGCAACAGGATCCCCGAGAGCAGCACAACCTCCTGCCCCAGCAACGCCGGCGGGCCGGTGCCTTGCGTGACCTCCTGGTGGAGCTTCAGCGCCCCCTGGAGGCACCCCAGGAAATCGACCAAGCCAGCCGCCGGCGTCTCGAAGCCCTCGGCTATTTGACCACCTCCCGCCTACCGCAGGCGGACGCGCCCTTGCCGGACCCCAAAGCCAAGCTGCCCAGCCTGCAGGATCTCAAGCGGGCCCGACAACTGGCCGAGCGCGGTCAGGTGGACGAAGCCGTCGCCGTCTACCGGCGTCTGTTGGCCGACAATCCCCGCCTGCTGGACGGTTGGCATGCCCTGGGCGAACTGCTCCGCCGGGTCGGACGCTTCGATCAGGCGGCGGAGGCCTATGGGCAAGCCCTGGAGGTCAGCGACGGTGATCCTGACTTTTTGGCCGCCGTCTTGGCCAGCCAGATCGCCGCCGGGCATTTGCAAGAAGCCCGCGACGGTTTGGCAGCGAGCCTTTTGCCGGGATCACAGCAACTTCCCCTCGAACGCCAGCTGGCCGCCGCCTTGGCCCGACAGGGCAAGGTCAGCGACGCCTTGGTGGTGCTCGAGGGCGATGGCCACGACGGCGACACCGGCAGCCGCATCCTGCGACTTCGCCTGATGTCGGAGGCCGGACAAGCTGAGGAGGCCGAGCAACGCTTGAGTGAGATCCTGAGCCAACAACCGGAGGCCGCCGAGGCGCACCAATTGCTTAGCCTTCTGGCCCTGCGTCGAGGCGCTTGGCAAGAGGCCCACGACGCCGCTCGGCAGGCCGTCGAGTTGGATGCCGGGCTGGCGGAATCTTGGAACAATCTGGGCGTCGCGCAGTGGTATCTCGAGCAGCGGCCGGCCGCCATCGAATCCTGGCAGCGGGCCGTTGCGGCAGATCCCACGGCATGGGATACGCTCTACAATCTCGGCTCCAAGGCGATGACTTTGGAACGTCTGGACATCGCCCGCGACAGCTTGCAACGCTTCGTCGCCGGTGCTCCACCGGACGTCTACGAAGCCCAATTGCGCCGCGCCAGGGTTCTGCTGCGACGCCTCCAACGATGAGCCAGCCGGTGAGCGACCCAAATCTAATCTCCCAAACGCCCCAGCGCGGCGTCGGAAAGCTGATATGACCCCTCGAAGTTGCCGTGACCATCGCTTCCAGCCGAGCCCCCCAGGGCTCCTGCTGGCCGCCGTCGGTTTGTGCCTGGCGCTGTTGTCGTGTCAGGGCGACTCCCCCGGCCCGGGCTCGTCCCACGCCGGCACCCCTAACGCCGGAACCGCCAACACTGGCACACCCACCGCCGGAACCGCCGACACCGTGGGCCGAGGCGGCAAACCGCCCATCGTCATCATCTCCATCGACACCCTGCGGGCCGATCGTCTACCCGCCTACGGATACGACGCCGTCGAGACCCCCCACATTGACGGCCTGCGCCGCGATGGCATCCTCTTTCGTCACGCCTACAGCCATATCCCACTGACGCTGCCGTCCCATACCTCGTTGTTCACCGGCCAGTTGCCGCCGGCCCACGGCATCCGCGACAACATCGGTTATCGGCTCGATCCGGATCGGCTGGCCTCCGGCGACATTCCCTACTTGCCCAGCCTGCTCAAGGCCCAGGGGTACGCCACCGGCGCCGCCGTCTCCACCTATGTGCTGCGCAGCAAAATGGGCCTCGATGTCGATTTCGATTTCTACGAAGACAGCATCGAGTTCCGACCGGGCATCGGCCTCGGCGGCATGCAGCGGGACGGCGCCGAAACCCTCGCCCTGGCCAAACCTTGGCTGAGCCAGGCGGCGGCCGGCCCCTTCTTCTTCTTTTTCCACATCTACGAGCCCCACAGCCCTTATACGCCGCCGTCCCCCTATGCCGAACGCTACGACGCCCCCTATGACGGCGAGGTCGCCTACGCCGATCACATCATCGGCTCGTTGCTCGACGAGCTGCGTCGCCTGGGGGTCTACGACGACGCCCTCATCATCCTGCTCTCCGACCATGGCGAGGGGCTGGGAGATCACGGCGAAGACGAGCACGGCATCCTGCTCTACGAGACCACCCTGCGGGTTCCCCTCATCGTCAAGCTGCCGGCCTCTCAGCTGGCGGGGGAAAGCGTCGACACCTCGGCTCAGCTCATCGATGTCTTACCGACGGTGGTCGACCTGCTGCAGATCGAGGGTCCCCCCACCAAGGCCGACACCCCTGATCACCGCGGCATGTCACTGCTCGCCCTGCGCTCCGCGGACGCCCCGCGACGGCGCATCTACGCCGAATCCTTCTACCCCCGCCTGCACTTCGGGTGGAGTGACTTGGCCTCGTTGATCGATGGTCACCACCACTACATCGAAGGGCCGGATCCGGAGGTTTACGACCTCCTGCAAGATCCCACCGAGCTCCACAACGTCATCCGCCAAGAGCGACGGCTCTTTGCCGAGCTGCGGGACGAGCTGGCAACCTACAACCGCACGTTGGTCGCCCCCGGCGAGGTGGACGAAGAGAGTCGCCAAGCCCTGGCCGCCCTCGGCTACATGGGGTCCTCCGGCGATCTGGTGGAGGGTCCCCTGGCCGACCCCAAGAGCCGTCTCGACAGCTTGACCGATCTCAAAGACGCCTTCCGTCTACATGCGCAAAAGCAAGATGCGGAAGCCGTCCTGGCCTTCGACCGGGCCTTGGCGGACAACCCACGCATGCTCGATGCCTGGGAATTCAAAGCCCGCTCCTTGGAACGGCTGGGACGTCGTGAAGAGGCCCTGGAGGCCTATCGAAAAGCCCTCGACATCTCCGGCGGTGGCGGCCACCTGGCCGTCTCGGCGGCGTCCCTCTTCTTCGACCTCGGACGCTTCGAGGAGGCCGATGCCCACGCCCGTCTGGCCCTCGACAGCCACAGCTCCTTCGCCCACGGCCTGCTGGCCCGTATCGCCTTCGAAGGCGGCGATCTCGACGCGGCCGAACGCGAGGCCCGCTTGGCGTTGGACGAGAAACGCCCCCGCCTCGGCCCCAAGGTCACCCTGGCGGCGGTGCTGCACGGCAAGGGACAGCTGGAAGACGCCTTGGCCATGGCGGAGGGCATCGCCGAGGAATTCGCCGAACGGAAATCGCAGGACCCAGAGCTCATCCAAGGTCTACATTTGGTGCGCGGCAAGATCCTGGCGGATCTAGGCCGGCCCCAGGAAGCCACCGCCGCCTTCGATCAAGAAATCCTCTACTTTCCGCAAGATTTCAGGGCCTACGCCAACCTGGCCCTGCTCTACGGCCTGACCGGCCAAACCGACGGCGTCACCCCCACCCTACGGCGCATGGTGGACGCCAATCCCAGCGCCGAGAGCTATGCCGAAGCGGTGAAAACCCTGAGGCTCCTGGGTTACAACCCGGGTGCTGACGCCCTGTTGCGCCATGCCCGCGCGTTGCATCCGGAGAGCATGGTGTTGCGGGATCTCTGAGGCCTAGGCCATCTCCGGTCCCCAGCGCCTCCGCTACCGTCCAACGGCTCCTGGTTGCTGCTGCGGCGGAACGTGACGACCGCCAGGGCTCTGTAAGACATGGGATTGCCGCTGCGCGGTCACGGGGTGGCGGAGATGCTCGGCGCCCACAGCATCGTCAATGCGGTAACGGTAATCGAATCGGACGACGACGAGATTCTGATACAGAAAGGATCGTCCCGAGTTGGTGTTAGAATCGCCGGTGAGTCAAAAGGTCTAGGACGATGCCCCGCGATCCGCTTGATCCTCACGAGATGGCGCCCCTACGGGATGCGATCCGTCGGCGGATCCAAGTCAATAGTCTGCCTACGCGAGGCAATGCGACCGAAGTAGACACACTGTGCAGGTGTTATTGCCAAGACGCTGATTTTCAAGCCCAATACTCGATCCAGTTCCGGGAACTGGGGTTCGCTGAAGGGATCGCATCCCGATGATAAGCAGATAGAAATATCGGTAGGACAAGGACTCGTGAAAACAGGATCTAGTTCTATCCACCGTAGTCCACTGTAGACAGCGGTCAGAAATGGGTGATGGGTTGTGAGCAGACGACGGAAGGGCATGCGAGCACGGTTCATCAAGTGGCTGCGAAGGTGCGCCTCAGTCAATTAAAATGAGAGCTATTATGGAACAAGGTTATACGGAGTGGAATGGCAAGAATGTGTATAAAGTTCGCGACCAATATGAGGTTTTACCGACTGAAGTGCTAGAGCCAGAAAAGCTGCGTCCTGATATCGAACCATGGTTGACCGCTCTCTTTCAAAGTGAGCACTTGTCTCTATTGCTCGGCGCCGGAATTTCGACCGCAGCTCATCGGTTGGCAAAGAAAGAAGGCGGGGCGGACATGTCGACAATAAAGTTCTCTGTTTTTCAGGAGCAAATAGAACAAGCGGCAAAGGAAAGCGCTGAAAAGTCTGGACGTGGCACACCAAATATAGAGGACCAGATCAGAGTGTCCAATGGGCTAATCAGTGGACTGAGCATATATGCCTCAAGCAACTTCCGCGGCTCCAAGACGATCAGAAAACATTTGGCGAAGCTTGAGAAAGAACTGGAAGCTGGGCTATCAAATTTTGCAAACCTCATTCTTAAAAGCGAGCGTAACATTATTTTTTCGAAAGATTCAGAGGAAGCTGGAGAGTGCCTCATGAGTTTCCTCGTTAGTTTTGCTAGCCGCTCCGCAACTAGGGAACGGCTAAACATTTTTACGACGAACTATGATCGAATCGTCGAGTACGGTTCAGAGCTTGCAGGCATGCGCCTGATTGACAGATTTGTGGGAACGGTAAACCCTGTTTTTCGGTCGTCCCGTGTAGAGGTGGATTTGCACTATAACCCACCGGGAATACGCGGAGAGCCAAGATACCTCGAAGGTGTCGCTTACTTTTCAAAGCTCCATGGGTCACTGGATTGGAGCGTTGAGGACGGAGTCGTTCGTCGATATGCTCTCCCCTATGGAGCCCAGGATATAGGCGTATATTTATGGGAAGGCTGCAAAAATCTTTTGATCTATCCCAACGCCGCAAAGGATAAGGAAACATCAGAATTTCCGTACGTGGAGCTGTTTCGAGACTTTGCTGTCTCAGTTTGTCGAGCCAACTCCACTGTCGTAGTGTACGGCTACAGCTTTGGCGATGATCACATCAATAGGGTTCTCGCCGATATGCTGACAATCCCTTCAACACATCTGGTCATTATTAGCTTTGATGACCAAGGCAATAGAATCAAGAGATTCTACGAAAGAGCGAAGAGGCCGACGCAGTTTACACTCCTGCTCGGAAACCATTTCGGCAACTTGAAGACTTTGATTGACCATTACTTGCCCAAGCCTGCGATTGACCGAACGACCATGAAGATGGCTGATCTTTTGAAGGCACGCGGGATGGCTGGGCCGCTTGGTGGCCGTGACGAGAACGGAGAATGAGCATTTTCCCCATAGAACATGTTGCTTCGCTGCGAATCGGCGCTGTCGAGTTTGTTTCCCCAAACGAGATCAAGATTGCGATCGACCTAGAAGCACCAGATGGAATTGCTGCGAATGCAGGTGTTCCACGAGCATTCCCCCGTATCAATAGCTACGTTCTCATATCGACAGAGTCCGGCCATATAGTTGCGCAGGTAGAATGGATAGCCATCGAACGATCCCCATTTCCAAAGCGTAAAGGATTTCACGACTACGGCCTAGTAGACTTGCCCTTCCCACTCCGTAAGATGCGAGCGAACCCACTTGGAATTCTCAGACAGAGTAGAGCAGGTTTTTTATTCGAACGAGGAGTACATGGATTCCCCAGCGTCGGTGAACCCGTAGTTATTCCTACGGACGAACAACTTAGGGCTATTGTGGAGTCTGGCGACAGGCGAAGAGTCAAAATTGGCACAAGCCCGATGGCTGCAAATGCAGACGTTTGCGTCGATCCCGACAGACTTTTTGGACGACATCTTGCAGTTCTCGGCAATACTGGAAGCGGGAAGTCGTGCTCCGTTGCTGGGTTGATTCAATGGTCGATTACTGCGTCCCAGAAAGCCCCAGGGGGAGAAAACAAATCGTCGCCGCCCAATGCGAGATTTATCGTGCTTGATCCGAACGGTGAGTATCCCAAGGTGTTTCAAGACGAAGGGCGCGTTTTTAGAGTAGGCGATACGGCTAGTCCCCTTGAAGTTCCTCTCTGGTTTTGGAATAGCGCTGAGTGGTGCTCCTTCGCACAGGCAAGTGCGCGGGCTCAGGCACCCCTACTAAAGAGGGCTCTTCGTGCTATGCGCAACGAGGAGTTCAGCCACCCTGAGAGATCAAGCGTCAGGGTAAAGATGTTTTTGGCATCAATTCTGATAACGGCAAAGAGCGAACGCAGCAAGGGATCACCCTGGGCATCCTTCCCAAGGCCGAAGAATTTTTTCGACAAAATTTGTAAATGGAACGACAGTACAGAGACCCTTAGAGGCCATTTGGAAGCAGAGGATGATAGGCTGGAGAACCTACTAAAGGTCTTCGCAGCATACAAGAACGCTCGATTGGGCCGACATCCGAAATATGATTCAGACCTCAGAGAGGTTGACGGAATAGTCGACGTGATTTCGTCCACATTCACTGAATTTGGAGGGAGCGGTCGGGATTTGCTCCCAAAGAGCGAGGACGTTCCAACAAAGTTTTCTGGGCAAGACTTTGTAGACTACCTTGAGGCGCTGGCACAAGAAACGGGAAATGAACAGTACATAGAATTCTTGTTGGCCCGTATTCGTACATTACTTGCGGATTCCCGAATGAATGGCATTATCGGTGACGATATTGATATTTCAGTCGATAGTTGGCTCAAAGCGTATATCGGGGAAGATGACGCGAAGAATGGCTGCGTTAGCGTAATAGACTTGTCTTTGGTGCCTGCTGAAATCGTACATGTCATTGCAGCTGTAGTGGCAAGAATGGTCTTTGAAGCATTGCAGCGATATAAAAAACTGTATGGTATGTCCTTGCCGACAGTACTCGTGGTGGAGGAGGCCCATACTTTCGTCAAGCGATATAGGGAAGATGCAGAGAATCAGAGTGCGGCATCAGTTTGCTGTCAGATTTTCGAGAAGATATCTAGGGAAGGCCGAAAGTTTGGACTTGGCCTGGTGCTCTCTTCTCAGCGGCCATCCGAACTTTCACCCACTGTTTTGTCACAGTGCAACAGCTTCCTGCTGCACCGGGTAAGCAATGATCGAGACCAAGAGCTGATCCATAGGCTCGTGCCGGATAATCTTCGTGGGTTGCTTCGCGAATTGCCCTCGCTGCCTTCTCAGCAAGCTATACTCCTTGGCTGGGCAGCAGAGTTGCCGATCATGGTCAGGATGAACGACCTCAAAGATCATGAGCGCCCCCATTCCGACGACCCGGACTTTTGGGATGTCTGGTCACGAAAGAAAGGAAGGCCGATTGATTGGGCGGAGATATCTAGGGATTGGCAGCAGCGATCAGAAGATGCTCCTAACAAAGATGACTTTCCCGGCCCCGAGCGACCGATGAGTTAGGGCAGTGGCTCCTCGCTCTGGCGGCCCCACCGTCAAGCCGCCAAAACCTGCCGCAGAGTCCCCAGGGCGATATTGGCTCCGCAGAGGACAATGGCTACCCGCTTGCCACGGTAGCGCGCCTGCTCTTTCTGAAATGCGGCGACGGCCACGCCGGCGGCCCCTTCGATCAGCTGGTGATGACGGCCGATGATCTCGACCATGGCGCGGCGGATCTCTTCTTCGCTCACCAAGATGTAGCGATCCACCGTTTGACACACCCACCCGAGGGTGATGCTGCCCTCTTCGACGCCGCCGGCGGTGCCATCGGAGAGGGTGGGTAGGGAGGGTAGGTCGAGGATGCGACCCTGCTGCGCGGAGCGGTGCATGACGCAGGAATTCTCCGGTGAGCAGGCGACGATCTCGATGTCGGGCCGCAGGGAACGCAGGTAACCGCCGACGCCGGATATCAGCCCACCACCGCCGAGGGCGATGAAGACGGCGTCGAGATCTTCGATCTGCTCCGCCAGCTCCACCCCCAGGCTGCCTTGCCCCGCCACCACCCATGGGTCGTTGTAGGGCGAGACATAGACGGCCCCAGTCGCCGCGGCGTGACGCCGGGCCGCGGCTTCCGTCAAGACGCAGTCCGCACCTTCCTGCTTCACCTCACAGCCGTAGGCTCGAATCGCCTCGACTTTGGCCACCGACGCATCTTCGGGCACAAATACCACGCCATCACCTCGCATCTGGGACAGGGCATAGGCCATCGCCATGCCGTGGTTGCCGGACGACGCGGCCACGGCGCCGCGGGCCCGCTCCTGCGGCGACAGGGAGAGCAGCTTGTGGGTGGCGCCCCGCAGCTTGAAGGACCCCGTCCGCTGATGGTTCTCCAACTTGAGAAAAACCTCCGTCGTGGCGTCGCCCAGACGGTGGGACCGCTCGACGGGAGTTCGGTGCACCCATGGTCGAAGCCGCACAGCGGCCTCTTCGACGGCCCGCGGCAGGTCGAAAGATTGCAGATCAAACGGCTCTGGCAGCTCGGGGAAGGGCAATATCGGTGCAGCGTCCATGCCGCGAGCTTTGCAGGTGGGCGACGTCAAGGCAAGGATCGGCAACCCTCCAGTGATCCCACAGACATTCCACAGAGACCCGGCGGCCAAACAAGATGGCCGGACACACCGATCGCCGTCCTGGTAGCATTCGCTGTGCCTCGGAACCTTCGACGAGGACCCCATCATGCGTCGCACTCGATTCCAGCTCTCCCCCGCCCTTTTGGATGCCACACCGTCTCATCCCTTGAGGACGGTGAAAACCGGCCTCCTGACCCTGCTGGCGCTGTCTTGGCTGGCTTGCGGGGAAGCTCCACAGCCCCCGTCCTTGCCGGCCAACGGCCCCGAAGGGTCTTGGCACCAATGGCGTGGCCCGCAGCGCGACGGCACGGCCTTCAGCTCAGATCCGCAAGACGCTGGGGCCTTCGGCACACCAAAAATCATTTGGCGGCGCCCCTTGGGGGAAGGGCTCGGTGGCATCGCCATCGACGACGGCAAGGCGTTGGTCTTGGCGGCCAAATCGGGGGAGGAGTTTCTCATCGCCCTCGACGCCGGCAACGGCGACGAGCTGTGGAGCACTGCCCTTGGTCCGACCTTCCTCGATGGCCACGGCAACGGTCCGCGCTCAACGCCTCTGATCGCCGATGGACGTGTCTACGCCCACGGTAGCCGGTTTCTGGTCGCCGCCGATCTGAGCTCCGGCCGGCTGATTTGGCAGCTTCCCCTGGCCGCACCGCCAGAGTGGGGCTTCAGCGCCTCGCCCCTGCTGGTGGACGGACAACTCATCGTGCACAGTCATTTAGTCTCCGACCCGGCCGATGACAGCGCCATTTGGGCCTTGCACCCAGAATCCGGCGAGATCTTGTGGACCAGCGGCAGCGGCCATCCCGGTTACGCCTCACCCCTGGCTGCAGAGCTGGCTGGTCAGCGGCAGATCGTCTCCTTCACCGGCCAGGAATTGGTGGGGCTCCATCCCGCCACCGGTCAGCGTCTGTGGAGCCATCGCTGGACCACCTCTTACAGTGTCAACGCCGCCGACCCGATCATCTTCCCCGGGGATCGGATTTTTATCTCCTCCGGTTATCAGAGCGGCGCCGCCATGCTGCATCTATCGGTCGACGGGGCGGGTACCTGGCAGGTCGAGGAAATCTGGCGCAGCCGCTCGATGCAGAATCACTTCTCGTCGTCCGTCCGGGTGGGAGACTTGCTCTTCGGTTTCGACAACGCCACCTTCAAGGGCATTTCCGCCCTCGACGGGCAAACCCTCTGGCGACAGCGGGGATTCGGCAGGGGCTCACTGATCGCCACCGACGGCGGCTTGGCCGTGCTCACCGAAGACGGCGTGCTGGTCTTGGTGGCTTCTGATCCCGATGGCTACCGGGAGCTCGCGCGGCTCGAAGTTCTGCAGGGGGATGTCTGGACGCCACCTTCGCTGGCCGGGCAATGGCTCTATGTACGTGACCACAAGGATATCGCCTGTTTGAACCTGGCCGGTTAGGGTCGCAGGGGCCCACCGAGGCGTTACAATACGTCCCATGCGATACCACCTGCCAAATCTTGCCAGCCTCCTCCTGCTTCCCCTCGCCGCCCTCCTCACCCTCGGCTGCCCCGCCGATGTCGAGATTCCGCAACGGGCCATCGAGCTTCGCGATACGGGCTTCGCCGAGCTCGAAAACGAACGTCCGGAGGAAGCGGCAAAGGCCTATCGCGAGTTGCTGGAGATCTATCCCGACGATCCCCTCGGCCATGCCAACTTGGCCGTCGCCTTGCTGCGTCAGCAGGAATATGAAGCGGCGCAGGGGGCCATCGCACAAGCCCTTCAGCTAGATCCCGAGCGCGGCGAGCTGATCGCCATAGAGGCGGAGATCCTGCAATGGCAGGGGAATCTCGACGGCGCCCTGGCGCGCATGCAGCAAGCCATGACCGCCGCCCCCGACGATCTCGAAATCCTCTACGCCGCCTATCAACTGGCCACCACCGCCGAGGGTGAGCTGGCGGAGAGCACCGCCTACGAAGCCTTGAGGCATCTGGCAGAGCTACGCCCGGAAAACACGGTGATCATCCTGCAACTGGGCCAACAGGCCATCGCCAAGAACGATCGCACCACCGCCACCGGCGCCTACCAGCGCATCGAAGAGTTGCTCTGGCAAGCCGATCCGATGGCGCAACGGGCCTTGGCCATGGTGGACGAAGCCCTGCGTCAGGACGATCTGGCGGCGGCCCGGGTGCCCGCCGTGCGCCTCGAGAACGTGCTCAAGATCTCTCCCCTCTACCGCGAGAGCCTGCGGGAGCTGAAAACCGGCATCCAGGGGATTCCCCTGCGCACCTTCCGAGGCGAGGCCCCTCCCCGGGCCTTCGGCGATCCCATCGACATCCAATTTACCGCCTCGCCGTTGAGCGACCGCGCCACCGTAGGCGGCAGCTTGGCGGTGGGTGACTTCGACGGTGACTCGCGCAGCGACATCGCCCGCTTGCAGCGAGGGGACGACACCGGTCAGGTTCTGTTGGAGATCCGCCTGGCAGCGGCGGGCTTTGAAGCCTCGGCCACCCCGCTGGCCCCGGCGAGCCAAGAAGATCCGACGGCCGAAATGGGCTCGGAGCCCAGCGACGAGAAGATCGACGATGCCGCCCCCGGCGCTACCCCCGACGCTGATCTGAGCACCAGCCGACGGCTGCTGGCCAGCGATCTCGACAACGACGGCCATCTCGACTTGTTGGCGATCGGAACGGCGCGCTCCAGCCTCTGGCTCGGCCTCGGCGACGGCACCTTCAGGGTAGCCCCGGGGCACCTGGGGCTATCCCAAGCCAGGGCCCTCGCCGCGACGGTCATCGACTTCGATATCGAAGGGGATCTCGACCTGGTCACCGTCGGCGACAGGGTCGACCTCTACCGTAACGACCTCGAAGGACCCCTCGAAGCGGTGACGGCCCAGTCGTTGCCCGCGCTGAGCCAGACCGAGTGGCGAGCCGTCGCCGCCAGTGACCTGGACCGCGATGGCGACCTCGACCTCGCCGTCGCCCACGGACAGGGGATCGAGCGCCTCGACAATCTTCGTCAAGGTCGTTTTGTCGCCCTCGATGGCATCCCGGCGGCCGACGCAACACCGCGGGATATGGTGGCGGCTGATTTCGACCAAGACGGCTACCCCGACTTGGTGACCGTCGGTCAAGGATTCCACGCCTGGCGCAACAGTGGGACCTCGGCGGATGCACCCCGCGGCAGCGCCGTCGACTTCGAAAGCTGGTCACCCTCCGGTTTGGCCTCCGATGCCGAGCTGTCTCGCCTCGTCGCCTTCGACGGCGACAACGACGGTCGCCTCGACTTGGCGGCGGTGGGCGCAGGGGGTTTGGAGATCCGCCTGCAAGACGGTGCGGGCGGCTACCGTCGGCTCGATGTGGCGCCCCCCGGGGAGGGTCTCGAAGCGATCGCCGCTGCCGACTTCGACGGCGACGGCGACCTCGACTTGGTGGTCGCCGGACGCTCGGGCCTCTTTCGCCTCGACAACCAGGGGGGCAACGCCAACAACTGGTTGGCCATCCGTCTGCGGGGTTTGAACAAGGGCAACAGCAAGAACAACATGCTCGGAGTCGGCTCGGTGGTGGAGGTGCGCAACGGCCCGGCCTACCAATTCCATGAAGCTTCCGGCGATGTCGTCCATTTGGGCCTGGGGCAGCAATCCCAGGCGGATGTCTTGCGGGTGGTGTGGACCAACGGTGTACCGCAGAACCGCCTAAAGCTCGCCGGCCAGCAACAGATCGTCGAAGAGCAGTTGCTCAAGGGTAGCTGTCCGTTTCTCTATGCTTGGAACGGCAGCGAATTCACCTTTGTCACCGATCTGCTTTGGGGAGCGCCCCTCGGCTTGCCGGTGGCCCCGGGAGTTTGGGCCTCCAGCGATCCCTCGGAGCTGGTGCGCGTCGACGGCCTGGTGGACGACGACGGCATCTACCGCCTGCGGGTCACCGAGGAGCTGTGGGAAGCGGCGTTCTTCGACCACCTGAGGTTGTGGGTGGTGGATCACCCGCAAGAGGTGGAAGTGGCCAGCAATCTGCGGGTGGTGCCCGGCGGCGCGCCTCAGCCCGAGGCGGTCTTGGCGAGCCGGGGCTTGCGCCCCCTGCGAGCCGCTTGGGACGGCAGCGGCCGAGAGGTCACGGCCGAGGTTCTGCGGCGCGACGAGGTCTATGCCGACGGCTACCGCAAGAGCCCTTACCAAGGGGTGGCGGCGGAACCTTGGAGCTTCACCATCGACTTGGGCGAGGCACCTGCCAAGCCGGTGCGTCTCCACATGGACGGCTGGATCTTTCCCGCCGATGCCAGCCTCAACCTGGCGGTGGCCCAACGGCAGGACCTCCCCTACTTACCCCCCCGCTTGGAGATGGAAACCCCTTCCGGCTGGCAATTGCTGATGCCGTCGACGGGTTTCCCCGCCGGCAAGACGAAGACCCTGGTGCTCGACCTACCGGCCTTGCCGAAGGGCGTCCACAAACTGCGTCTGGTGAGCAATCTTTGGTTGCACTGGGACCGCATCGCTTGGACGACCCAACCGGCCGATGACCTACCTCGAGTGCAAGCCCAATTGACACCGAGCCACGCCGAGCTACGCTTCCGCGGTTATTCCACCGAAGTGCGTCGCGCCCCCAACGGCCCCCACCACTTCGACTATCAACGCACCCGCACCGAGGCACGATGGCTCGCTTTCAGTGGCCACTACACCCGCTTCGGCGATGTCCGTCCGCTGCTCGACACGGCAGACGACCGGTCGGTGATCTTGGCCCCCGGCGACGAGATCGACCTACGCTTCGACGGTCAAGAGCTGCCGCCGTTGCAGCAAGGTTGGCAACGGACCCTCTTTCTCGAGAGCCATGGCTGGGACAAGGACGCCGACCGCAATACCTTCGAGGCCCAGCAAGTGGAGCCTCTGCCCTTCCGGGCGATGAGCGGCTATCCCTATGGTGAGGGGGAGGCATTCCCGGATACACCTGAGCACCGCGCCTATCGCGAAGAGTGGCTGACACGACGTATCGGAGGCTAGATCGAAATCTTACCGGGGCAGATGCATCTGGGCTTCGCTAGGTCATCTTGTCCTCCGGAGGACCGGAGGACTGCCCGGAACCGGAAGGCTTCCGACCCACTGATCGAGCACCGCCTACCCTCTCGGCGTCCCGCGAGGACGCGGCAATTCCGGCGTCCCGCAGGGACGACAAAACATAGCGAGTGGCTTCAGCCACTGGTGCCCGCGGCGCTCCCTCGCGCCAAGAAACCAATGTGAGATCTGGAGAAAGAGAATTGGATTGTGGCCCTGTAGGGGCCCGACCGCCCCTCGCAACGCTTTGGCCACATCGGAACGGGAACTGGCTAAATACACCTTTCAAAAATACGCTGGAATTCGAGCCCCGATACATCCACGTCCGGGGGCGTCACGCTCGCTGCAACAGAGCCCCACTATGCCTCACTCGCAAGCCTTGCGTCCGCGGCGCCTCGGGGCTCTCGATACGTCACCGTATTTCCGGAAAGGTGTACTAAGGGGTCAGCGGCGCGTCGTCGTTGTTCGCCATGTAACCGTCGAGCAGCTCTTGGGTTTCCTCGTCGAGCCCGTCGAAGGTGATGCCCATGCAGGATTTCTCATCATCGAGGGCCATCAGATAGACCACCGTGCCACTGATGTCGAGAATGCGATCTTCGAGCACCAAATTGATGCTGACCGTGGTGCGTAGGGGAAGCGGATGGTAGAGCTCGAGGCGCATTCCGCCACGGGATATGTTGAGCGTACGGCCAGTCTTGAGATCTGCCCGGAAGCCCTCTTCATCGAATTGACTGATCTGGACCAGGTTGATCTTATCGATGCGGGGGTCAATCCGACGGTCGCGATCTGTGCTCTCACTCATTCTCGACATCTCCCTGCCTTGCGGCACGCGATGGATAGACACGCAGAGGGTATACGAAACCTTATGCCATGTACTCTAGAGTGCCGTCATCCCGAGGTCAACCTTCGTCTTCGGCCTCGGCCCGTGGTGCCGCTCGCGGGCCTTTTCGGGCCTCGACCAAGGCCAGAAAACGGTTCATATCCGACTTCATCAAATCGAAGGAAGAGAATTTGACGACGGAAGCGTCGTCGAGACGGAGCAAGATCTTGCCATTCTCGAGCCGCCCCTCCACCACTTGCGCCAAGGGTAGGGGACGCACGCGATAGGGCCCGACATGCACCAGGATGTGCCGCCGGTCGATCTCCAACAGCGGTGTGCCGCGGGCCCAGAAATAGCGCCGCAGCCACAACGCCCCAATGACCCACCAGCCGACGCCAAACCAGGTCTTTCCGGCCAAGAAATAGAGCATCCCGGTGACCGCAAAAAGCAAGGTTGCCAAGAGGTTGAGGTAAACCGTCAGCGCTGGACGAGCGAAGCTCACTTTGCCATCGTCCGCTGCTCCGTCGTGCACCTTGACCAACTGAGCCGCCGCTTCGTCGTTGGCGCTCTGCCCTGATTCAGCCACATTCACTCCTTGTGGTATTTGATCCACTTGACCGGTTTGGCAGCCAGGCGCGAACCGCGGCTGGCCAGCCCACTGACCTTGAGGTCCCTGAGATCGTACCAATCATCGAGCTTGCGGGCTCGCTTCATCGGCACGTAGGTCAAATGTACCTTGTAGCTGGGCTCGCCCACCCACAACCTATCGACTTGACCCTTTTTGTCCTTGATCAAGTCGTATTCCTTGTCCTTGATGAAACCTTGAATGTGGATTCGCTTGCCCCAGGCGATCTTGTCGAGATCGCGATAGACGTAGGTCAGGACCACCCCCTGCTCTTCGTCGAAGGGTCTGATATCCAGAGCTTTGGCAAAGAAGACTTTCTCAGGGGGCGCGATCACCCGATAGGTGCCATCGGCGGTCACCACCAGGATTCTGTCGTACTCGCTGGCGGCGAATTTGAATTTATCCCCTTTGACCTCGGTTCCAAAAAAACCGCTGGCGGGGTCGTAGGAGAGCTTGAGATCTTGCCTCGCCACTTCTTTGAGACTCACCTGATTGAACGAGGTGAGCCGGCTGCGCCGCGGATAGCGGTCACCAAATTTCTCCAGCAAGCCCTCCAGGTAGAGAACGGTGGTTTGGGTCAGCTTGCCGAGCTTACGTTTGCACGCCTTGATGGCCCGGACGATGTCGCCGAGCTCTTTCTTGTACTTGTTGATGTCATAGATCGAGATGCGGCGGATGCGGATTTGCAGCAGCCGCTCGACATCTTCATCGACCATCGGTCGAACGAAAAACATCCGGTAATTATCCATACCGTCGTAAACCGCCTGGCTCACTTTCTCGGAGGTATTAGCGGTTTCGATCTCTTTGTAGACCCGATTCTCGATGAAGATCTGCTCCAAGGTGAGCCAATGCTCACGATCTTCGAGCTCCTGGAGCTCCAGCTCGAGCTCGGCCTTGAGCTGAGACTTGAGGCGTTCGGTCAAACCGCGTAGCACGTCGGTGACCGTCATCTCCGCCGGGTGACCGTCGCGGATGACCAGGATATTGGAGGAGATCGACACCTCGCAGTTGGTGTAGGCCCACAACTGAGGTACCACCTCGTCGGCATAGACGCCGCGGGCCAGATGGAGGTTGATCTCCACCTCCTCGGCGGTTCGATCATCGATCGAAGCGACCTTGAGCTTGCCCTTCTGGGCGGCATTCTCAATCGACTGAATCAAGCTCTCGGTTGTCGTCGAGTAGGGAACTTGACGAATGGTGATGGTTTTTTTGTCTTTCGAGATGTCCAGCAAGGCGCGGACCCTTACCTTGCCGACGCCGTCCTCGTATTCCTCGACATCCGCCAAACCACCCTGGGGGAAATCCGGAAACAGGGCGATGTCCCGGCCCTGCAGAAGGTCGATCTGGGCTTGCAAGAGCTCCACAAAATTGTGCGGAAGGATCTTTGTCGCCATCCCGACGGCGATGCCCTCGGTGCCGAGCATCAGGACCACCGGCAATTTCACCGGCAGAAACACCGGTTCGTCCTTGCGGCCGTCGTAGCTCGGTCGCCACTCGGTGAGCTTCTTGTTGAACAGGGTTTCCCGGGCCAGAGGGGTCAAACGGCACTCGATATAACGTGCCGCCGCCGCCGGATGGCCGGTCAAGATGTTGCCGAAGTTGCCTTGCCGCTCGATGAAGTATTCCTTGTTGGCCAGCACCACCAAGGCATCGCCAATGGAGGCATCGCCGTGGGGATGCAGCTTCATGGTTTCGCCGATGATGTTCGCCACCTTGTGGAACCGTCCATCATCGGACTCGAACAGGGTATGCAGCAGGCGACGCTGCACCGGCTTACAGCCGTCCCGAAGATCGGGAATGGCCCGGTCGACAATTACATAACTCGCGTACTCGAGAAAATTGCGCCGCATCAGCGGCTCGAGAAAACTCATTCCTGATCCTCAGAGAGCCTAGATAACATCGCTGATCAAGTTGTCAACGATGAAATTTTTCCGTTCCGGCGTGTTCTTGCCCATGAAGAATTCCAGCGCCTTGCCCACTTCGCTCATGGCACGGGTGCGCACTTGCACCAACCGAATATCGGCCGCAATGAAGCGCTTGAACTCTTTAGGGGAGATTTCACCCAAACCCTTGAAGCGGGTCACCTCGGGTTTCGAGAGTTTTGCTATCGCCCGGTCCCGTTCGGTCTCGCTGTAGCAGTAGTAGGTTTCTTTTTTGTTGCGAACCCGAAACAGCGGTGTCTCTAAGATATAGACATGCCCGCGGACCACCAGCTCTTCGAAATAGCGCAAGAAATAGGTCAACAGAAGATTGCGAATATGCATGCCGTCGACGTCGGCATCGGTGGCGATGATCACCTTGCTGTAGCGCAGATCGTCCACCGTGTCTTCAATGCCCAAGGCGCGCATGATGTTGTAGAGCTCTTCGTTTTTGTAGATGGCGTCCCGTTTGAGGCCATAGCAGTTCAAGGGTTTGCCCTTGAGGCTGAAGACCGCTTGTGTATCGACGTCCCGAGACTGCACCATCGAGCCCCCCGCCGAGTCCCCCTCGGTGAGAAAGATGCTCGTTTCCTCCGTTCGCGGCTTCTTGTCACCGCGGTGGATCTTGCAGTCGATCAGCTTGGGAATGCGGATGGCCGTTTTTTTGGCCCGCTCCCGGGCCTGCTTCTTGACCGACGCCAACTCCTTGCGCAGCTTCTCGTTGGCCTCGATCTTCTGGATCAGCTTGTCGGCCACATCGACGTTCTTGTGCAGCCAAACCACCACCGCGTCCTTGACCTGGGGCACGATCCAGCCGCGCACCTCCGTCGAGCCCAATTTGTTCTTGGTCTGACTCTCGAAGACCGGCTCTTGGATCTTGACCGCCACGGCGCCGATCAAGCCGTCCCGCACATCGGCCCCGGCGAAGGTCTTCTTGGCGTACTCGTTGATGCCCTTGAGCAAGCCCTCGCGGAAGGCGCTCTGGTGGGTGCCGCCGTCGGAGGTGTGTTGCCCGTTGACGAAGCTGAAATAGGTTTCACCGTAGTTATTGGTGTGGGTGAAGGCGAGCTCCAGCTTGCCGTCTTGCAGATGCATGATGTCGTAGAGCCCGGCCTCTTCCCCCAGCTCCTCGGCCAACAGATCTCGCAAGCCGTTCTTGCTGCGAAAACGCTGGCCATTGTAGATCAGGGTCAGCCCGGTGTTGAGGAAGGCGTAATAACGTAGGCGATGCTCAATGAACTCTTCATGCCATTTGTAGTCGCCGAAGATTTCCTGATCGGGAACGAAGGAGACATAGGTTCCGTCGCTGGCAGACTTGTCCTTGCCGTCCAACTCCTGACGAATCTTGCCCTGCTCGAACTCCGCACGCTTGAACTTGCCACCGCGAAAGGAGCACACCTCGAATTTCGCGGACAGGGCGTTGACCGCCTTGGTCCCCACCCCGTTCAAGCCGACAGAGAACTGGAAGACGTCGTCGTTGTATTTGCCGCCGGTGTGCATGCGCGACACACAGTCGACCACTTTGCCCAAGGGGATGCCCCGCCCGTAGTCGCGCACCGACAGGGTATCGTCCTGTCGCTGGATCTCGATACGACGGCCATGGCCCATGATGAATTCATCGATGGCGTTGTCGATGACTTCCTTGAGCAGGATGTAGACGCCGTCATCGATGTTGGACCCGTCGCCGATGCGGCCGATGTACATGCCGCTGCGCAGCCTGATATGGGTCAGGGCATCTAGGGTTTGGATCGCTTTTTCGTCGTACTCTACGGCCTTCTTGGCCATCTCTTCTCCTTGACGGACGGGTGAATCCACCGCTCAACGGGTCATCCAACCTACAAAAAATGAGCTCTGAGATCAGCCCGCTCCAACGCTGGCTCTCCCGCCTTTCCGGCGCCGCCTCGAGGACGGCTCAACGGGGCGCATTGTAGCAAGTAGGCCGGCAGGTCCGAGGCTCTTTGAAAGCACGAGCCGAGGCGGAGAGCAGGCCAGAGGCAGGGCGGTAGTCTAGCGTAAGTCGCGGTCGACTCCAAGCCTCCATGCCAGGGAAGTACTTTCCTCGGCCCTGGCTCTGCGCTCAGACGTGGTCACCACCCAGGACCCGATCAAGGGTCTCGAGCAGTTGGCGGGGGCGATAGGGCTTGCGCAAGAATACGGCCGCTGGGCCGGCCACTTGCTCGACTGAGGAACCCGGCTGCTGACCGCTGGTGATCACCACTCGGATGCCCGGTTCCATTTGCCGCAGCCTCTTCAGCGTCTCCGCGCCGTCGAGACCCGGCATCGTCATGTCCAGGAGAACGAGGTCGATGTCGTGCCGATGCAGGGCAAAGACGGCCAGGGCTTCGAGACCATCTCCGGCCCCGAAGGTCACCATGCCTTCGGCTTCCAGAATTTCCCGGGCGACGGTGCGGACGAAGTGTTCGTCGTCCACCACCAGGACGGTGCGGGTGGTCGGCGTTGCCGGCGCCGCCGGGACGGCATCTTCGCAGCCCGTCGCTGTCGTCTGGGGGGTCTCGACGGCGGCCATCCCGGGTCGTGGTTCCTCGGGGGGGTTCAAAGGCAGCAGAGCTCGCACCGTCGTCCCAACTCCCGCTGCGCTGCCGACGCGGATCCCCCCGTAGTGCAAACGCGCCACCCCCAGGACCATCGACATGCCCATGCCCCGACCTCGCCCCTTGGTGGAGAAGAAGGGATCGAAGAGGCGACGGCGAATCGCCTCGTCCATGCCGCGGCCGGTGTCCGCCACTTCGAGGAAAACATGGGGCCCCGAGGCTAACTTCTCACCACCTTCGACATCACCCCGTCCAGCCTCGGAAATCTCTTCAATTCCGGAGGCCACCGTCACCTGACCTCCCTCCTCGCCCAGGGCCTCGACGGCGTTCAGAGTCAATTGGAGGGCCATGCGACGGATCTTCTCTGCCTCGCCTTGGATTTCAGGAAGCTGTTCGCCGAGGCGCCAGATCAACTGTGCGGCGGAGGGCAGCGAAGCCTCCAGCAGGCGTGTCATTTGCCGGATGACCTGGTTCAAGTCCAGGGCCTGCGGTTCCAGAATTCCCCGCCCAGCGAAACACCTCAAGGTCTCCATGAGCTCCCGGGTATGCTGGGCACAACGCTCGATATTCTGCACCATCGGCCGGCACGCCGAGTCGCCGGGAAGTTGGCGTAGCAACAAGTCGACATTGCCAAAAATGCCCGTCAGGTGGTTGTTGACATCGTGGGCCAAACCACCGGCCAAGAGGCACAAGCTCTGCCGCTTCTCCTCTTCGATGAGGGACACCTTCGGCGGGGCCATGCCCTCGGATGGGGAAGGATCGTTTGCAGGATCGCGGTCGGGGGGCTCACGGCCGGGTAGGTCAGGGGCCGGGAGGTCACTCTCGGGGGAATTTATATCGGAGGGCTGCCGCATCGTCTTGGCGTCTTCTGGGTAATGGTTCGATCCGGGGCGCGACTTTCAAGTCTCGAGACGCGTCTCGACGCCTAAAGGTACCCACCTCAGGCCGCTTCGCCGGACCCCGAGGAGCGTTCTTCTTCGACCTCGGAATCCTGCGGCCGAGGCTCGGCGGCGTCGCTGGGTGGCGTCGACGAAGTGTCGCGTAGAAGGGATACCGGCGGCTCCAAGCCTACCGCCACGGCCAGGGCGATGCCAAGTTGCCGCGCCTCGGGCCGAATCTCTTGATCTTTGACCATCGCCGAGAGCACCACCGCTTCGAGCTGTGGAGAAATGTCCGGTTGTAGGGCCGAGGGCGGGCGTGGATCCTCGCTCAAATGCTTGAGCGCCAAAGCCATGGTATTGCCGTCCGACACCGAGAAGGGGGGCTGCCCGGTCAGAATTTCGTAGAGGACGACACCGACGCTGTAGACATCGGCCCGCCCATCGTAGGGCAAATCCGAATAGCGTTCCGGCGCCATGTAGGCCGGTGTTCCAGGATGACCTTCTCGCGTCATCTCAGGACCACCAAAGGTTTCGTCGATCAGCTTGGCCAGTCCAAAATCCAACACTTTGACCACTTCCTGCCGCCGGGAATGGTGTAGGAAGACATTCTGTGGCTTGATATCCCGGTGCACGATGCCGAGATCATGGGCTGCCGCCAAAACCTCACAGATCGGAATGACGATCTGAGCGCAACGGCTGGCCGACAGCTTGCCCTTGAATCGTAGCTCCTTCTCCAGAGTCAAGCCTTCCAAAAGCTCCATCACCATGAAAGGCACGCCCTCTTCGCTGACCGCGAAGTCGAGCACCGAAACGGCATTGGGGTGCTGGATGCGTCCGGTGGAGACACTCTCCTGATGAAACCGCTGCCAAGAGGTGACGTCGCGCTCGAGGGAAGTCCGCAACAACTTGACCGCCACCGGCCGTTCGAGCTGCAGATGGGTGGCGCGGTAGACGACGCCAAATTGCCCACGACCGATCAGCGATTCCAGGCGATAGCGCTCTTGCAAGACACTGCCGACGCCGATCTCGCCCATCGATGCCGGCTTGGGAGCCGGCCCCGAGCTCTGCGGACGTCGCGACCGCAGTTGGCTGCGAATACGGGCCAGCACCACCGGCAAGTCGAGGGGTTTGGTGATGTAGTCATTGGCCCCCATCTGGAACGCCAGGACGATGTCTTCGCTGTGACCATTGGCCGTCGCCATGATCACCGGCAACTCTTCCGGCGGGTGATCGTGGCGCAACGACCGCAATACCGAGACACCATCCAAGTCCGGCATGTTGACGTCCAGAACCACCAGATCGACGGCCTCGACCTCGACGATCGCCAAGGCTTGCCGACCATCACCGGCCGTCAGGACCCGATAACCCTCTTCCTCGAGCAGTCGGCTCAAGGAACAGACGACAATCTCGTTGTCATCGACGATGAGGAGGGTGAATTCCATAGCTTCCAGGCTCGAGATGAGGTGCGCCGAGCTCGAGATCGGCCAAGCATCGCGCCACCCGCTCAGCCCCGTCTCGACAGGCTGCCTAACCGTGAGGAGATCGGGAGGGTTCGTTTTTGATGTTGACTAGGGTTTCATTGTAAGACCGCGACATTACGGCTTGCCTTACGGTCTGGCAAAAGGGGTGGAGGACTCCGAGCTCCCGGCTGCGACATTCGCCAGAAGACGCTGCAGCTCGAGGGCCTGGGGTCTGTTCCCGGGATCCTTCGCCAACGCGGCCAGAACCAGCTCATCGACCTTGGCCGGCAAACCCGGTACCTTGCGGCGCAAGGAAACCGGTTCTTCATCTAGATGTCGCAAGGCCAGCCGAATCGGATTGTTGTCCGTCAAATCGATGAAAGGTGGATGGCCAGAAAACAATTCGTACATCACCACCCCCAGGCTATAGACATCGGCTCGCCCATCGTAGGGTTTCTCCTCGAAACGCTCCGGCGCCATGTACAGGGGAGTGCCCGGTCCAATGCCCTCCAAGGTCAAACGCTGGCCCCGCATCGATTCATGGACCAACTTAGCGACGCCGAAGTCCAGGACCTTGACCACCTCCCGTTGGCGATTGCGGTGCAGAAAAATGTTCTGCGGTTTGATGTCGCGGTGGATGACCCCTGATGCATGGGCTTCGGCCAGCACGGCACACACTGGCAACAGGATCTCGCTGACCCGGGAGACCGAAAGCCGTCCGACCCTCCGCAGCTCCACGTCGAGGCTGTGGCCTTCCAGAAACTCCATGACCAAGAATGGGATGCCCTCCTCGGTGATGGAAAAATCCAGGACGGTGACCGCGTTGGGATGATCCAAACGACAGGCCGAGCGCCCCTCCCGCAGGAAACGAGCCATCAAATCCTCGGGCTCTTCGACTCCCGCCTTGAGCACCTTGACCGCCACCGGCCGCTCGAGCTGGAGGTGCTGGGCCTTGAAGACGATGCCGAATTGCCCCTTGCCGATGGGTTCCTGCAACAAGAATCGATGGTCCAACAAGGTGCCGGGCCCCATTTGCCCCAAGGCTAGGGCGGCGGCCGATGGTTCCGCCGTCGATCGTCCTTGCAAACGGGTTTGGATACGGGCCAGGACGACGGGAAAGTCGAATGGTTTGACGACGTAGTCGTTGGCCCCCAGCTCGAAGGCCTTGACCATGTCTTCGCTCTGCCCATTGCCGGTGGCCATGATCACCGGTAGGTCTTCGAAGGAGCGCAGGCGACGTACGGCGGAGAGCACCTCCAGACCACTCAGGCCAGGCATCTTGATGTCCAAAAGCATCAAGTCGACCACGTCGTCCTGCACCCGCTGTAGGGCCTGCTCACCGCTTTGCGCCGACAGCACGTGGTAACCCTCGTGCTCTAGATAAGCACGGAAAGTATCGACCACCAAATCATTGTCATCGACGATGAGGATGGTTAGTGAAGGATCCACCATGGCTTCAGGCCCCATAAATTATTCCTACCGGTCGGTAGAAAGGCGCAGCTTAACCTTGAACAGATCGTGCCGCAAGCGCTGCCGTGCTCTCCTATTGAGATTGTCCAGTATCTTCCTCCAACATGGAGACCGGTGCCTCGACCGAGGCTTCGCTTGGCTCCGTAGAAATTTCTTGTAAAGGCTCATCGACAACACTTGCGGGCAAGTCGCCGGGGAGGCCGGGTTGCACGATCTCGCGCCCCAGGTCGTCTTTCGATTGCCGGACCATGGCTCGCACGTCGGCGAGCAATTGCTTGGCGTCGTAGACGATGCCGTCCTTGATCGTCAGCTCCACACCACCGACCCGCTGCGGAATATTGTTTTCGTCGAGGCGGATGGCCCCGGTGCCGTAGAGCACTTTGAGGTTGGCCAGCGGATTCTCCGCCACCACCACGAGATCCGCCAACTTACCCGCTTCGATGCTGCCGATGTCGTCGGCCCGTCCCAAGGCTTCTGCCCCCTTCAAGGTGGCCGACATGATCACCTCCAGGGGATGGAAACCCGCTTCCCGCAACAACTCGAGCTCGCGGATATAACCGAACCCATAGAGCTTGTAGATGTAGCCACTGTCGGATCCGGCGGTGACCCGACCGCCGCGATTCTTGTAGTCGTTGATAAAGCGCATCCAGAGGCGATAGTTCTCCTTCCAGGCAACTTCGTCTTCCGTCGACCAGTCGAACCAATAGGAGCCGTGGGCCTTGCGGTGGGGACGGAAGAAATCCCACAGGGACGGCAAGGTGTGCTCCTCGTGCCATTCCGCGCGGCGCACCCGCATCAGGTCACGGCTCGCCTCGTAAATGGTCAAGGTGGGATCGAGGGTGAAGTCGAGGGCCAACAGCTCGTCCATGACCTCATTCCAGCGCTGGCTGCCGGGGGCTGCCGCTTGCCGCCACAGGCGCCCGGCTTCGCCGAAACGGTGTTGCTCGTTGAGGTAGTTGTAGTCGGCGGGGTAGTCCTGCACTTGCCGATCCTCGAAGAGGGCTTCCGGCAACCCGTACCAATGCTCCATGGTGGTCAGACCCCAACGGGCCGTATCCAAGACATTGACCCGCGTCACATCCAGCTGTGCGTGGTGGCAGGCGGTGCGCAGACCCCGTTCGTTGGCGGTCTCGATGGCCGCTTGCATGATGTCGGGTCGGTAGCCGAAAAATTTGATGCCATCGGCGCCGCGGTCGGCCAGATCTTGCACCCATTGGCGGGCCTGCTCGGGGCTGGTGAACGGCTCGTCGCGCCCCTGGCCGAACACCGCGTAGGCCTCGATGCGCGGTGCGGTGATCGAGTTGTCTTCGCTCTTGGCCTTGTGATCGAGGCAGAAGTCGAGGCCATTGCCACAGGCGGGATCTCGTATCGTCGTGATGCCGTGACCCAACCACAGCTTGAGCACGTACTCGGCGGGGGTGCCTTGCTCCTTGCCTCCCAGGTGTCCGTGCATGTCGACGAAACCGGGGAGCACATATTTGCCGCTGGCATCGATTTCGCGGCCGCCTTCCATCAGCTCGGGACGCCGGCTTTCGTCGATCGGCACGCCGGGATTGCCCACCGCCACCACATTGACGATGCGCTGACCTTCGATGACGATATCCACCGGGCCGATGGGAGGCGCTCCGGTGCCGTTGATCAGGGTTCCGCCACGCAGAATCAACTGCCCGTAGGGGCCCTCGCCCTCGGCCCGCGGCGGCGCCGGAGGGATTGTCTCGGTCGCCTCCTGGTCGGCCGCCCAGGCCGATGGCGGAAGGAGCAAGGCGAGGAGCACGAGCAGCATCGAGGCGGACGTCAGCTCCGGCGAACGGCGGGTCATCTTCACGGCGGTCTCCAAAAGGTTGGCGGCAACAAGGGTCGACGGGCCCATCTTATCCGACCCCACGGCCCATCGGCAGGTCCGAGCAACAGCCAAAGCACTCTGCAAGCAGTTGTTCGGCTGCGCCCGGCCCCAAGATCGGATAGCATCCCCCAACTATGGCATTACGACTCGTTGCAACTTGCGCCTTGGGGCTCGAAGACTTGCTCTCCGAGGAGCTGTCCCAGCTCGGCATGGAGGGCATCGAAGCCCAGCGGGGAGCCGTCATCTTCCGCGGCTCCTGGCAGGCCTGTTGGAAAGCCAACTGGCGGCTGCGCACGGCCAATCGAGTCTTGGTGGAGCTGGCGCGCTTTGCCGCACCCGACGGCGATGCCCTGGCCCGCGGAGCCCATCAGTTGATCACTCAGAAGGCCCACCACGGCATCGATACCGGACGCCTCTTCCACCCGAGCCGCACCTTCTCGATCAGCGCCACCACCAGCCAATCGAGGATTACCGATCTGCGCTGGGCTGCCCTCAAGCTCAAAGACGGCATCGTGGACGGGCAACGGGAGCGCTATCGCCAGCGTTCCTCCATCGATCGACACTCCCCCGACCTGTCCTTGCGCCTGCGGGTGCACCGCGACGAAGCCATCATCACCTTGGACACCTCCGGCGAGCCCCTCGATCGACGTGGTTATCGCGTCGAGTCCTCCAGCGCCCCGGTACGGGAGCAACTAGCCGCCGCCTGCGTCCTGGCCTCCGGCTGGGACGGTCAAGGCCCGGTGGTGGATCCGATGTGTGGCTCGGGCACCTTGCTCGCCGAAGCTGCCTGGTATGCCCTCGGCTGGGCGCCCGGCAGGTTGCGCCAGGCATGGGCCTTCGAACGCTTACCCAGCTTCGACCCCGACGCGTTCGAACGCCTCAAGCGGGGTCTGTTGCCGGCCCCGGGGCCCGAGGTGAGACTCTTCGGCAATGACACGTCGAGCGCCGCCCTGCGGGCCACCCGCCGCAACCTCGCCCAGGCCAATCTGTCGAATCGCTTAGAGCTGGGTAAGCTGGACGCCTACGAGTATCGTCCTCCCAAAACGCCCGGCTTGGTCTTGATCAATCCTGCCTATGGCGAGCGTCTCGATACGACCCGTGATCAATGGCGTCGCCTCGGGGACCTGCTGAAACAGCAGTACGGTGGCTGGCGTGCCGTCGTCCTGGCGGGCGACGAAGGTCGAGGCAAACATATCGGCCTCAAACCAAGACTCCGCTTGCCGGTCATGAACGGTCCCCTTCAGGCCCGGATCCTGGTCTTCGATCTCTATTGAGGTTTCGCCCTCGGGGCCGCCTTCGTCGGACGCATTGGGCCGTGCCGCCCGACAGACCGTAGACTATGAAAAGATGACTATCCTAAAAAGCCTGGAAGCTCCGCCGTACCGCGGGGAGTGAGTCGACGAGCTCTGAAACGGAAAATATCGTGAGCCAAGGATCCCCCAAGCCCCCACCCCAAGGCCCGCCGCGGCATGAAGGCCCGACGCGGCATGAAGGCCCACCCCAACAGATGGCGGACCGCTTCGAGCATTTGATTCAACGAATCGACAAAGCCGAGGTCCGGGTACCCGAGGACAGCGCCTTGATCAGCTTGGCGGCGGATCTGGTCCCCAACGTGACCCGCCTGTTACGCGACGGTATCGATCTTCTGGAGCTCGTCGAGGCCCACTACGATCCCGAAACAGCCAATTCGCTGGACGACGAAACCGACTCCCTCGACGCCATCGGCATGCAGATCTCCGCCGAATTCGCCATGCGCGACTTGAGCAACGTCGCTTTTTTCGCCCGCTCGGATCTGCGCAACGCCCTCGACGCGTTGATCACCACGGCAACCCAACGTCACGCCACCATGACCTTGGCCTCCCATTGCGAATCGGGCATGCGGCGCATCCGCAAAGCTCTGATCTCCGTCGAATCGGCGATCTACGAGCTCGAGGAATTGGAGGCCCCCAAACGGCGCTGGTTCGATGTCGAGGTGTCTTTGCAAATCCGCCGGCTATATTGGAATCTGCGCCGCGAAACCAGCGGCCGCAATATCGATCAGCACCAGAGTATCGAGGATCGCCTACGGGCGGTGCTCTATCGCATCGTCGCCTTTCGCGAGCTCAGCGTCTATCCCTTGCTACGGGTCGAGGACCGGGTCACCCTGCGGCGCCTGCTCAAACGGATGCTCGATTGGCTCAATAGCCGCGATCGCCCAGAGCTGGAGGCTCGGCGCCTATGGGAAGATCTTCGGGGCTTCGCCAGCTTGCTGGTGCAAGTCAGCCATCGGCAAGAGCTGCGGGACCATGATCTGGCGCTCTTGGGTCGTTTCCTGGTGGCCCTCTTCCCCGGCGGTCGAGCCGTCTCGGCGGTGCCGGAGGAGGTCTTCCAACAAGGCAAAGCGCTCCTCGGACTGGACGAAGAGCTCGACGAGCTCATCCTAGCCGCTGATTCGCAGGCCGTCGCTCCCTGGCTCGCCCCTTTGGAACGCCTGCGCAAGCACCTGTCACGGCCCCAACTGGCCAGTATGGGCCGTTTTGATTTGCTTTCCGATTGAATCGGCGTCGTCGGACGTACCCGTCGACGGCCTGCCACCCCAGAACGCAATGACGGGAAGGACTTATGTCCTCCCCGGCGCATCGTTGGACCCCACCGGCACCGCTCCGCCTCGTGTCATAAAGTGATCAGAAGGCCACCCGCACCCCCAACTGGATCTGCCTGGGATCGCCGAGACCACTTTGCACGGTGCCGTCGAAATTGAAGATCAGATTGGTGACGCCGGGGTTGCGTAGGTTCTTGCTGTTGAAGACGTTAAAGACGTCGACAATGCCTTCGAGGTCGACGTTGCCCACCTTGAAAGTCTTCGCCAGGCGCAAGTCGAGGCTCGACAGCTCGTTGTCTTTTCGCCCCAGGTTGCGCCGGGTGACGGTGCCGTCGGCGTTGATACGGTCGCTGGGAGCGTTGGCCACGGCGCCGGTCTCGGTGATCGACAGCGGCTGCTCCGAGCGGTAGGAGTATCGGGCATTGACGTTGATCCCCCACGGCGCCTGCCAGAGCATCCAGGCGTTGAAGCGGTGTCGCTGATCGCGGTCGGAATAGCTCCATTCTTTGTCGAGGTCGGTGACCCGGGCGTAGCGGAAGGAGAACGGGTCCCGCTCGTTGTCGTCGTCGGAACGATCCTTCGAGTAGGTGTAGAAACCCTGGAACTGGAAGTCCCCCGAACGCTTCTCGAAACCCAGGGTCCAACCTTGATAAAGGCTATTGGCGCTGGACTCGACGACGGTCAAGGTTCCCACGCCGTTGAAACCACCCTCACCGAGGCCCGTCGACCACGGCGAGCCGAGGAGCGCATCATTGCGGTTGATGAAGCGGGTCAAATGGTCCGTATCGGCCCAGTTGAACTTCAACGTCAATGCCATATCGCTGCCCACCGCCTGCTCGACGGCAAAGGCCGCCGCCGTGGTGCGTGGATTCTGGAAATCCTTGTCGAAAACAAAGACATCGGGGCGGAAGGGATCGCCGACGGATGAGGCGGGAATGAGCTCCGTGTACGGCGGCGGCGGCCCGAGGATTGGGATCAGCTCACTGTTGCGGAATAGACTCTGGCCTCGGCTACCGTTGGTGGATCGGCTGGAGGCCAACGCCAGGCCGGGGATCCGGGCATAGTAGAGACCGGCGTTGGCACGGATCACCGTGCGGCCGTCCTTCCTCGGGTCCCACGCCATGCCCAGGCGGGGCTGCCACATGTCATAGTCCGAGGGGATCTCACCGTCGGAGGGAAATTCTTGCCCCATGCTGGTGGTGCCGATGAAGTCGGAGAAGAAGACCTCGTCGGCGGGGGTGATGGTGTCCGGCTGAATTTGCGCTTCCCAGCGCAACCCCAAATCGAAAGTCAGATTGGAGCGCGGCTGCCAAGTGTCCTGGAAGAAGACGGCCGGTTCCGTTTGTGTGATGGTCTGGGTTCCAGACTCCTCCACCGACAGGCCCCCGACGCCGGCCTGCTGCAAATAGAGCAATACCGGGCCGGTGATCGAGGCGCCCTCGGGGCACACACCCTCCTGCGACGAGCTGCCGTCGGAGCACTCGACATAGCTCGGATTGTCGACGTAGTTGAGGAAGCCGTCGGTGGAGCTGAAAATGAAACGTCCGTTGGCGAAACCGATGAAGGTCTGGAAGGCCGACGTCTGATTCCACTCGACACCGGCCTTAAGGGAATGGGAACCCCGCAACAGCGAGACGTTGTCGTTCACCTGCCAGCGGGTGTCATGGTAGGAGACCGGAATGAAGAAGGGCATGCCGAAGCGGTAGCCGCGGCCAAAATCGAAGGCGGTGTCGGGGAAGGGGCGATCCGAGCCCAAAATGGTGGGGCCTTCGTAGGGGCGGGGACGATCTTCCCGGGCCCACTGGAAACGAAACTCGTTGAGCAGGCTGCCGCCGTGATTGGAGATGAACGAGCCACTCAGGGCATAGGACGAATTCTTCTCGTCGGCGTTGGCGCTGCGGCCCCAGGAGTCGACATCGAAGGTGCCGTTGGCCTGCTGCGACTCGGTATAGTTGAGCCGCAACGTCAGCAGATTGCTCTTGGCGACGTTGAAGTCGAATTTGAGCAGCCCCACCAGCGCATCGTCGGTACGCTCGATCTCGCCGTTCTCCGCCGGGCTTCCCAGGGCTTCGAAGATATCCACCACCCGCTGCTCGATACGGTTGGGGTCCCGCTGCTTGGTGCTGGTGCCATCTTGCAAATCAAAGGCGGTGAAAAAGAAGGTCTTGCCGGTCTTCACCGGCCCGCCGAGGGTGAAACCCACCTGCTGGCGCTCACCCTCGAATTTCGGCTCCTTGGTACCGTCGGCCCGCTTGGCCTCGGTGGAGAGGGAGTCGTTGAGGAAGTAGTAGTGGGATGTTCCCTTGAGATTGTTGGTACCGGACTTGGTCACCACGCTGACAAAACCCGAGGACGCACGGCCGAACTCGGCGGGGGCTCCATCGGCGATGACCACAAATTCCTGCACCGCATCCATGTTGAAGGTGAAGGCCGGGCGTTGACCGCCCCGTTGCTCCCCGAAGAACGGATTGTTGAAATCCGCACCGTCGACCATGATGTTGTTCTGGATACCCTTTTGCCCATTCACCGTCAGCTCGTCACCGTCCGGGCCTTGCACGATGGCCACGCCGGGGGTCAACTTGGTGAACTCGAGAAAATTGCGGCCGTTGTTGGGCAGGCCGTCCAAGTCTTCGCGATCGATGCGCACGGAGTTGGCGGTCTCTGAGGTCTCGATCAGCGGGGCCGTGGTGGTGACAAAGATCTCTTCGGAAGTCTCCGACACCCGCAGCACCAATTGCAGACTGATCGTCCGTCCCACCGTCAGTTGGATGCCTTCCTGCACCAAAGTAGCAAATCCCTCCAGGGCCACCGACACGCGATAAGGGCCCAAGGGCAACAGCACGCCGCGAAAGCGACCGCTGGCGTCGGTGATCAAGACTTGCTCGAAGCCGGTCGCCGTGTTGGCCAAGGTCACGGTAGCACCCGGCAAGACGCCGCCGCTTTCGTCCTTGACGTTACCTTCGATGACACCGGTGGTGGCCTGGGACTGGGCCGCGAGCCCCGAGACCAAACCAAACAACAGGGCCAGACCCATCGACAGCATGCGTAGTTTATGCACTTCGATCTCCTCCAACGGGTTGGGATCTCAGACGGATTTTCGGACAGAGGCTATTTGTCCCAAGTATAGCGATAAGCCGCGCTTCTTGTCCGCAGCGGCTGATCTTGACGGGATCTTCAGGCTCGGAACCGCCAAATATCCTACCGAATCTCCCCCGTACGCTGGAGATCGAAGCCCATGAGGGCAGCGAGACGCTGCGCCACCTCGGTGTTGTCCTGTCCACCGCCCAGGACCTCCGCCCCGGGGCCATAGGCCAGCAGCGGCACCGGTAGGGCGACGTGACCGTCGACGCCCCAGGTGACATCGAGCTTGCCTCCGGGGCTGGCATTGAGCAGCATCAGACCGCCGGTCTCGTGGTCGGCGGTGGCCAAAACCAAGGTTTGGCGATCATCGCGGGCGAAGTCGAGGGCTTGACCGGCCGCTTCGTCAAAGGACTCCATGCCCCGCACCATGCGTTGGAAGTCGTGCCGGTGGGAGGCGGTGTCGGTCTCTTCCGTTTCCAGCACCAGAAAGAAGCCGCCTGGATTGCGGCTCAGGCGTTCGATGGCCAGATCCATCAAGCTGGCTAGATTGGGGGTGCGTTGGCGGTCGGAGATGTGATCCTTCGGAAAAAGGACCACCAGCTTGCCTGGGGTCTGGCGCTGCTCCAGGGTCTCCCAGTCCCGCACCAGGGAGTAGCCCGCATCGGTGAAGGTGGCGAGGTGGGCTTGACCTGCCTCGCTGTCCTCGACGAAGTTGCCCCGCAGGGTACCGATCAACAGCTCCGCTCCGGAGGCCGCCATTTGACGGGTGACCTCGGCGTACTCGCGGCGGGATTCGACATGGCTGACGAAGGCTCCGAGGCTGGCATCTTCGAGGTAGGAATCGGTGATCAAACCCACCGACATGCCCCGGGCGATGGCTTCTTCCGCCAAGCTGCGCAAGACGACGCCATTCTTGGTCAAAGAGAGGCGCCCGGGTCGCACTTTGCGCCCCGTCGCCAATGCCGTCGCTCCGGCGGCGGAGTCGGTTCCCAGAGAGGTACGGGCATGGGTCGTCAACCAACCGGCGATCGGCATGCGCTCCATTTGGAGGCGCCGATTCAGCCCCACCAGCTCCGCCCGGGCCGCCAAGATGTGGCTCGGGCCCATGCCGTCGGCCAACATGAAGATGATGTTGCGGGGGCGGCTGTCGGCGGCGAAGTCCTGTAGCAGACGGGGCGCTGCCCCATCGATGCCAAAATCCACCTGGCCGATGGGCGAGGTCCGATGGACGTCGGCAGGCCGAAACCCCAGTTTGTAGCCCAAACCTCGGATCAACAGCAGCACGACCACCACGGTGAGGAGGCTGTAGAGCAACGCTTTGAGGATTTCTCGCTTCCAGGTCATCGGGGACTCCAAAGGGTTGACGATCAGATCGTTGCCGGCACATCGCTACCGGCACATCGGTACCGGCATATCGGTACCGGCACATCGCTACCGACCTAGGGCGTCATCCGGGCTCGCCCCATGTCGAAGCTCAGCGAAATGGCTGCCCACAGCTCGAGCCCTCATGCTAACCTAAACTCGATCAGAGTCCTCACCGGATGCTCGCTCCGACTCAACGGCAGGCTAACTACAACATCACCCATGACATCGGATCCACAAGGCGAAGCGCTCGCAGCCCAGTTGCGACGATTGGAGCAGGAAAAGAATAGCCTGGAGCGCCGAGCCCAGCGCTACAAGGACATCCTCGACACCCTGCCCTGGCCGGTGTGCCGTTTGCTACCGGACGGCATCGTCAGTTACGTCAACCGCGCCTGCTGTGAAGCGGTGCAAAGGGATGCCGTCGAGTTGATCGGCCGCGGTCTGCTGGCCCAATCCGGCGACGAGGTACGCCAGCGGGCCCTTGGCGCTTGGCACAAACTCTCCGTCGATGCGCCGACGGTGCAAATCGATTGTGGCCTGCCACCGGGCCTTTGGCTTTTCCAAGGCATCTTCGACGACCAAGGTCGGCTCGAAGCCCTGCAAGGCTCGCCGGCGCTGACCGCAGGGCCTGGCGCGGAGGCCGAAGCTGCCACCGCCGATGCCGGCCCCCTCGACCATGACGAGGTGTCCGCCGAAGAGGTTGGAGCCGATGACCGGCGGGCCCGACGTGTCTTGGTGGTCGACGACGAGAACATGGTCTGCACCTTGGCGCAGAAGGTCCTCGAGAAGTTCGGTTTCGAAGTGGTCGTCGCACGGACCGGCAAGGCCGCCTTGACCGCCTTCGAAGCCCAGGAGTGTTTCGATGTCGTGCTGTTGGACATGAGCCTGCCCGACATCGACGGTAAACAAGTCTTCTCCGCCATGCGCCAGCTACGACCGGACGCCCGCGTTGTCATTTCCAGCGGCTATGATTCGGCGAGCAGTGGACAGCGTTTCACCGGCCCGGGGGTGACCTTCCTGCCCAAGCCCTATATGCCGGATCAGTTGATCGGCAAGATTCGCGAGATGGTTGGGGACTGAGCGGCTGGTTCGCCCGGTCACTCGAGCACTCGGTCACTTGCGGCGCCAAATACGCTCCCCGTCCTTGGTGAAATCCCTGACCTCATCAGACAATGCCTGTGGATTCGGGAAAACATCGGCGATCTGGCTCGGATGGCAACGGATGGCATCTATCTTGGCCTGCACATCGTCCTCGATGAGCTCCCGATAATTCTGGCGCCAGGTGAACAGGCGCCGACACCGCGTCTTGAGTCGGACGAACGTATCGCGGGCATAGGGAAAATCCTCGAAATAGAGAAGCTCCCCGGCGCAAGCCGCCTCGGCGGCCTCACGAACCAATAAATGATCCACATGGCGCCCCATACCCATCGGAAGAATCCAGGTTGTCGCTTCGGGTAGATTCCGGAAGGCCTGCGTCAGCTCCATGAGAAGCCTGTTGTCATCGGGATGGGACTTCCCAAAGACCTTGGCGAGGGGAATATAAAGTGGTTCGCCCTCGGCATAACCACGGTAGGCCGCGTCGAGAAAATTGAGGTAGATCATCTCTACCCCAAGGCGGCGACAGGCGGCCTCTTCCTCCGAGCGTCGGTGTTGCATGATGCTGCCTTCGAACCCACCGGCTTGTCTCCACTTGCCGTGCAACTCTCGGACCGACCGATGAAGATCCTTGTCGTCCGGCGCTTCCGCAGCAAACACGTTGACCACCAAAACCCGCTTGCCTTCCCTCGTCAGGCGATTTAGATACCCGCCCAGAGAAAGGGCCGCATCGTCCAAGTGGGGCGACAGCACCAGGACATCGTAAGACCCATCCTCCCGTGCCCGCTGCTCCGAAAGCCCGTCCTCAGACTTCATAGGCTTGCTCCCGAGCCGGGCGCTGACGCCAGCGTCCGCTCACCAACTCTTCGGCGAAGCGACGGTAGGAGGCAGCGAACACCTCCTTCGTATGCCGGCGGCGAGCAAAGTCGCGGGCTTTCTGGGACATCTCCGCCAGCTCGGTGGCCGGCCGCGACGCCAACTCGACAACGGCTTTCCGAATCCCCTCCACCGTACAGTCCTTGAGCTCTACATTGCGTGCGGCGTCCATATCGACGCTCACTTCGTGGTTGATCAGCGGGATAATTCCGGCGTGCATGCAAGTCAGCACGCTGCCACCGCCCCCCTCCGAGCACGAGGGGTAGACAAGGCCGCAGGTTTCCCTGGCCAGCTCGAGAAACTCCGCACCGCTGACATCGATCCATCCATGGGTGTGGATATTCGGAGTCTGGTAGAGCTCGCGGCAGTAGGCTCGTTCGAAGTCCTTCTCCCGATGCACCGGACCACGGACGGTCAGATGGTAATCGTTCCCCAGTCCGGCAAAGGCTTCGAGCACCAAATCGAGGCCCTTGTGCACCAGGCCGCTGCTGCCGAACCAGAGGAATCGGCGACGCACCGTGGAGAAGTCTTTGTCGTTGATATCCGGGTACTCGAAGGGCACTGAGATGGGGATGCGGAACATCGGCTTGCCGGCGAAGGCGTAAGTGCTTTGGGTGAATTTGTTGCCCAACAAGGTCACTAGGTCGGCGTGCTCGACGGCCGCGTTCTCCGGCAAGGTCTTGTCATTGGCCAACGACACGCCACGGCGACGCTGCAAGTCTTGCCGACGGCGCTCCTGGGCCGGATTATGGTAGGTGAAATGGGCCGTATCGGCGTGCAGGATCTTCACCGTCGACGGCGGCATGGCAGGTGCCAAGCGCTGCATGTTGAGCCGCACATCGATGAAAATGTCGTACGTCTCCGTGGGCATCCAGCCTTGGTTCTTCCAGGACATGGCATCGACTCGGTAACCAAGATCGACGTAGGTCCGCGCCATGGTCCACGATTCCCAGAAGTGGGTATGGCTGTAGGGCATCGGCTGCCCTTCGGGGATCAGAAATGGATCGATGACGTAGGAGAACAGCACCCTGCCACGGACCTTCCCCTCGGGTTCCAGCGTCACCACCCGGTGCTCGATGCCGGAAGCGCGGCGTTGCAACTTCTCGAGCACCCTGCGCACCTCGGAGGCGAGGGCACTGGGCGACAAGCGCCGTCGCAGAATGGGTAAAGGAATCATCTTTCCATGAGCTCCGGGAACCGGTGAAGGCTCGTCTCGCCGTGGGGGGATTTGGCGTCACCGAAATAGGTCATAGCCAGGCGTTTCATAAGTTATGCAGGTTCTACCACGAGCGTCCCTATTCTGGGCAGTCGGGATGGGTCTAGCACCTGAGAATGGCCTTTTCTCATGCTAAGCTCCGCCCCCAACGGGCTTCGATTTGAAGGAAAAACATGTCATGAAAGCGGTGATTTTGGCCGGCGGGCGGGGCACCCGTCTAGCGGAAGAGACGTCAGTACGCCCCAAACCGATGGTCAAGGTCGGCAGCAAGCCGATTCTTTGGCACATCATGAAGATCTATTCCACCCACGGCATCAACGATTTCGTGATCTGCTGTGGCTACAAGGGCTACATGATCAAGGAGTATTTCGCCAACTACTTCTTGCACAACTCCGACGTCACCTTCGACATGACCCGCAACGACATGCAGGTGCATGAGCACAGCACCGAGCCCTGGAAGGTGACCCTCGTCGACACCGGCGACAGCACCGCCACCGGAGGGCGTTTGAAGCGGGTGAGCCGCTACCTCGACGACGGGCCCTTCTGCTTCACCTATGGCGACGGCGTCAGCGATGTGAACATCAGCGAGCTGGTGAGCTTCCATCGGCAGCAAGGGACGCTGGCCACCATGACCGCCATTCAACCGCCGTCCAAGTTTGGTGTCCTCGGTTTCGAAGGGGACCGCATCATCGAGTTTCAGGAAAAACCGGTGGGCGAAGGCGGTTGGATCAACGGCGGCTTTTTTGTCCTCGATCCCAAGGTCCTCGATTACATCGATGGGGACGGCACACCCTGGGAGCACGAGCCCCTGAGGCGCTTGGTGAGCGAAGGCCAACTGGCGGCCCACTTCCACCACGGTTTCTGGCAGAGCATGGACACCCTGCGCGACCGCTATGTGCTCGAAGAGCTGTGGAAGAGTGGCCCACCGTGGAAAGTCTGGCAAGACTGAGCCAGCTCGAAGCTGACGCAGGCTCCCTCTACCGCTTGCGACAGAAGGTGGGGACGAGGGCGATCAATCAGTCCCCGTCCGCCGCTGCGCCCGGAGGCACCACCAGGATATTGGTGGGGGTAGAGCGCACCACCTCTGAAGTAACGCTGCCCAGCAACAGTCGCTCGAAACCGCTACGACCATGGGTTCCCATGATCACGAGCTCCGCCGGGGCCTTCTCGAGACGTTCCAGGATCTCCTCCTTCGGGTCACCGCTGCACAGATGGGGCACCAGCTTGGCACCGTACGGATCACCGAGGCGCTCCAGAAAGCGGTCGAGCTCTTCGCTGGCGAAACGATCGATCTGCTCCGCCGTGAACTGTACGCTGTGCTCGCGATCCACTTGACTGAGCACGAAAAAGGGCTCGACTACCGGCGCCGCACCGTCGCGGATTTGCTGCAGGACCTGTAGGCCACGACGCAGGGAGTCTTCGCAGAGATCCGAAAGATCCACCGGCGCCAGCACCCGCGACGGCGACAGGCTGAACGCACCCTTGACCACCAAGACCGGACATGTTGCCTTGCGCAGCACGCGGTCGGCGGTGGAACCCAGAATCGGCACCAGAGGTTTCACCACTTCGGTGGCCCCCACCACCAAAAGACCAGCCTTCAGTTTCTCCGCCGCCTCCAACAACGTCCGATGGGGTGACCCAACCTCGATAAGAATGGGATATTTCCCTTCGGCGATGCCGAGGCGAAGGAGTTGCTCCTTCACTTGCATTTGACCCCATTTTTCCTGCGCTTCCACAGTCTCAGGGTAGGCGACGCTCATCCCCATGGCGGACGAGTAATACCCCATGGGAGGCATGATGGAGTGGAAAATATGCAGCTCGGCTCCAGTGTGCTGCGCCAGGGCGTCGGCCGCGGCCACCACTTGATCACTGCCCTCATTGAGCGACGTGGCCACGATAATGCGTTCTATCTTTTCCATGGAATGCCTCCTGAAACGGTCTTAGGTGGTGAAGCCGATGCGATGCGGAGTCGCCCAACCGGGTGTCCCCCCATCCTCGTGTCGGCATCCTCAAGTCTAGCACTCTCCCCCACCTGCACACCGTCCGACAGGGCAGGTACCTGATGGGAACCTCGGCCGTTTGCCCACCCTGTGGCATAGGGCCCGACGGGGCTTGAATCCGGCACCTTGGGGTCAGGGCTCTCCCGAGCCTTGCGAGGCACTTCATGATCCCATACGCGACCGCGCCCGCTCGGCGATGCGCTCGGCGTCGCCGTTGCCGGGGTGATCGACCAGGATACTACCGATCAGGTCCAAGCACTCGGCATGGCGCTTGGTCTTGAGCAGGACTTCAGCCAGGCCGATGCGGGCTTGCAGATGGGCGTCATCCATCCTCAGGGCGGTACGAAAACGCCCCTCTGCGGTGGCCACGTCGCCAGCGTTGAAGGCGGCGACCCCTTGGTTGTAGATCAGGGTGGCGGTGCGCCGGCTCGGATCACGGCGCACCAGCTCTTCCAAGGCGGCCGCGGCTTCGGCGTCGCGGCCCAAGCGACTGGCCGCCTCTTGACGCAGCCGCAACAGCTCGAGATTGTCCGGGTCTTTTGCCAGGACCTCTAGGGCCAACGCCAGGACGAGCTCGTATTTTTGCCCCTCGGCGTACACCTTGGCCAGGGCTTCGGTGGCCAGAGACATCTCGGGGTTGAGGCGCAGGGCAGCTTCGAACATCGAAATGGCGAGATCGATGTCACGACGGCGAACCGCCGTCACGCCTTCGTTGTAAAAGAGGTTAGCGGTGCCGGCATCGGCCGCCGCCTGGGCCAACTGCATCAGCACCTCGCGTCCTTCGTCCTCGCGATCTAAGGCGTTGAGGGCGTCGTAACGAATGCGCAGATAGTCGGGCTCCCAGGGTGAGAGCTCGAGGGCCTTGCCGCTGGCCTCCAGCGCCGCCTCGTATTCGCCCAGCTTGTGATAGACCAGGGACAACCCCTCATAGACCGGCGCCAACTCAGGGTCCAGGCGGCGGGCCGACTCGTAATGCCGTTTGGCTTTCTCTAAATTGCCCCGGTCCAGCCAACGATTGCCCTTGCGATAGGCCTCGGTGCCCGCCGAACGCCGTTTCATGATCAACAGGTTCGATTCTTTGCCGCCGGGATTGACACCGATGGGGATCAACGTGAAGTCCTCCTCCAGACCGCCGAGACCCGAAGTGCCGGAGAGCCCGGACTCCACATTGCGGATCACCGTACGGTACCCCTCCTTGAACACCAGGAAACGGTAGGCCCGCCCGGGATTGAAATTCTCCAGTCGAAACCGCCCCTGCTCATCCGTTTCCACTTGGAAGGATTGCACCGCATCGAGCAGCGGACTGACCTTCACTTGCACACCGCTCAACGGTTTACCTTCGGTATCGGTCACCGTACCGGCGAGATGACCCTGGGCCAAGAGGGGTAACGTGACAAAAAGCAGACCGATCCAGCCCAACGCCCAGGGCACGTTTCTCCCTGTGAACATCGAGGTGTGCGAAAAAACGGCATGTGTCATGGTGCGCTCTCCGTCTACATAGCAAGATCGGGCTAACAACAGACCCGAGCGGAAACGTCGGACATCCTGCCAAGGCGAGGCGACTCGGAAACCACTTCGGGAGCCATGTAACAGACTCGCAAGAAGCGACAACAAAGATCCAGCGGCCGACGTATAGGATACGGGATCAACCATGGAAAGAGCCAAGCCAGCCTGGATTTTTGCGCCTCTGGCGCTGTTGGGACTATTTCTGACCTATGAAGCGGTCAGCAAATGGGCCCCGGATGCCTTGCTCGAACCCGCAGACCGGACTCGCGTGGTCGCCAACGCCAAGGCCCAGGCCGAGACCTTGGGCTGCCGCATCAGCAGCGATCCCAAGTTGCAAGTTTCCGCCGGCCTGCGCATGACCCCGACCGTCGGCGAGCTCAGGGCTCTGGTACGCCGCATCCGAGATCCGGAAAAGCGCCGACAGCGTATGGCCTTGGCGCCCCCGTTGCGGGTCGGCGTTCGTTTCACCGAGGCCGTGTGTCCCAACAGTGCCACCGGCAACCTGCTCCTCGAATACGACAACGAGGCCGAGTTGGTGGGCGCCTCCTTCGGCTTCGGTGGCCCGATCAGCTTGCCCAAAAGCCCCCTCGGCCAAGGCTTTGCACGCCATCTGGCCCGCTCTCTGCTGGACGGCCCCGCCTTGCCGCAAAGCCGAACTGTCGAGCAGCAGGGGATCGAATGGATCTACCAGCGCACCTTGACCATCCCCCAAGAGCAGGGATTAGTGGCCTACGTTTACATCGCCAACGATGGCCGGTGGATGGTCCACCGGCAGGCGGCCGAGCATCTGGTGCGTAGCGAGCAACATTTGCTCTTCTGGCGTTGGCCCTTGGCCGTGCAGTTGCAAACCTACTTGCTGGTGCTGATCGCCTTCATCGCCCTCGGCCTGCTGCTCTGGCGCCTGAGCCATCAACGGGCCGGTTTCAGCCAGACGCCCCTTCTGGCGCTCTTGTTGTTGGTGGGTTTGGTGCCGGTGGTCCGCCACTACATGGAGGGAGATTTTCGGATTCTCGCCGCCCTGTGGTGCTACTTGCTGCTCAATCAGGTCGGCGTTCTGCTCCTCTGGGTGGTGAGCGAAGCGGAGCTGCGGGAGCTACGCCCAGGCTCGATCGAGCACTGGGACCGTCTGATGCGCTGGAAACCTTTGGCCTCCACCGGACATCATTTGATCGTCGGTATCGCCTGTGGCAGCGCCCTGGCCGGCTTCGTGGCCGCCAGCGGACGTCTGGCGGAAAAGCTCGGCGGCGGCTACGGCAGCTATTTGGTCATCTTGCCGGACTATTGGTCCTTGCCCACCTCGCTCAATTGGGGCCTCGCCTTGACCGCCCTGACCGCCCTCTTGGTCGCCTGTGGCGGTCGCCTCGGGGGACATTTGGGGGCCATCCTAGGAGCCACCTTGAGCGCCGCGGGTTGGTCCTTGGTGACGCCGGTGGCACCGTTGGGTTGGTCCCTGGGATTTGCCCTGGTGCCGGCCCTGCTCTCCGGCTGGGTGGTCTGGCGCTATGGTTTCTTGACCCTCGCCGCCTCGACAGTTACGGCGGTCTCCCTACCCACCGCCTGGGTCGCCTGGTCGGCCTTTCCCCTACTCACCGAGTCCGCCGTCATCGCCAGCCTACCCTTCCTGTTGCTGCCCCTGGGCATCGTCCTGGCGCAGAGCGCACCGCGACACGGCGTCCGCGGTGAGGTGGAGCCCGCCTACGTCTCCAGCCTCGAAGAACGGGCCAAGCTACAAGGTGAGGTCGAGTTGCTGCGCAGCCTTCAGCTCTCGCTGCTGCCACCGGCGGCGCAGATCGACGACCCGGACCTCGATATCGCGTGGCGCATGGTTCCCGCCGATTCCGTGGGCGGGGACTTCCTCGACTTGGTGAAAGACGACGACGGTCGCCTCTGGATGGCGGTGGCCGATGTGGCGGGTCACGGCATCGCCTGCTCGGTGCTCACCGCCTTCACCAAGGCGGCGGTGGCGGAGCACGCGGTGGGGGGAGTCAGCGCCGCTGAAGCCCTGAAGCGCATTCGTCGCCTATTTCGCCGCTTGCGCAGTCAACGAACCCTGGTGACCTTGGTGCTGGCGGTTTGGGACCCCCAGCACCGTACTTTGGCCGTTGCCTCGGCCGGCCACCCACCCCTCCTACTGCTCGATGAAGACGGCGTCCGGGAAGTCGGCCGACCTGGCATTCCGCTGGGCAACCAGCTGACCGCCTACGACGAAGAAGAGACTGTTCAGGTGGAAGGCAACGCCGTGGCCGTGGCCTATTCCGACGGTGTGGCCGAAGCCACCTCGCCGGGCGGCGAGCTCTATTCCTACGACCGCTGGCCGCAGCGTTTACCGGAGCTGGCGGCCCTGAGCTCCACCGATATCCTGGCCTGCCTGCTCAGCGACATCGACCTGCACCGTCGAGGCCGACCGGCCGAAGACGACGTCACCGCCTTGGTCATCAAGCTGGGTCAGGCGTCTCCGCCTCTTGATCACGCAGCGACCACACCATGAAGCGCTCGTCCAACGGGCTACGCCTCTCGAAACCGAGTAGATGGAACACTTCGAGCACCAAGAAACGGGCGAATTTTCGGTCCACGATGTAACTATTCGCCAACTCGGGATGACGCTTCACCCCCGGCAACCAATGCAACGCATGAATCAGGGGTAGACGCCGGACGGCGGCCGACAGCAACAACCAGCGGCGGTGGACAGGCCGGACGAGAAAAAATCCGTCATCCCCTTGTTTCTGGTAGAGGGGCATCAACACCAAACCGTCCAACGGCGAGGCGACACCACCGTGGCGGTCCTTGGCCAGAATCTGATGCTTGGACACCGGCTGAAAATTGATCCAGCCGGGCCGCATGCCGAAGAGATCGTGCGGCTCGATATGATGCCGATAACGCACCTCGACGATCGGCGGTAGGTGGGCGCACTCCAAGGCCAGACGATCGCGGTGGAACGACGCTTCCGCCATTTGATCCTCGGCCAGCAGAGAAGCGGACTCGAGAAAAACCCACAGGGCGGCGAAGGCCCTATTCACCGCCGAAGGGTCTTCGTGTTGGCCGGACTCATAACCGGCCGAAACCACCCCTTGGCTCGACAGAAAAGACGTCAAGGTACCCGACAGTTCCTCTTCCAAACCGAGTACCGACGGCACTGGGAGCCGCAGGGTGAAAGCGCGGTTCTGCAAATTGTCGTCAAGGGTCGTAAAAGCGATGCCCGGAGCCGAGAAGGTGTGGAGGTCGAGCAGATAGACCGGCTCCCCCGGCGGTGTCGAGCGTCGCGCCTCCTCGATGGCTTGCGCCAACTCCACCAACTCGGCATCTTCGTCCGTCAAGGCCGCGGGTTCCTCCGCCGCCCTCAGCTGCAAAGAGGTCACCCTCTCAGGCTGCCAATGGCGATTGAGGTCATGGCGTAGAAACCGGCGGTTGTGACGCAGGGCGCGACGATTTCCCACCAGAGCGACCAAGCGCCCCCTGCGCAAAGCCAGCGAACGCTCGGTAAAATCTTCCAGCAAACGCACTAATCCGAGGACGCCCGCGGGTTCGTTGCCATGCAACCCGCCGATGACGATCAGCGTGGGCCCCGGCGCCGCCCCTTCGAGCTTACCGAGCAGGCGCGGCGCTTCCAGCCCCCCTGGCGCGCTGGGCTGCACTTGCAGCGCCCCTTCACCTCTCAGGAGATTTTTCAGCGGCGGCGGCTCCATCGCGGGGTCCGGCGGCATCACCGTCGGCGCCAGCACCGCCGGTGCGGTGACGGTGGTGGTGGTGCTGGTGTCGGCCGGCGCAGCAGTAGCTACCGTCGCCACGCCGCGGGACAGGGGAACAACCGCCGTATCCTCGGCGGGGGCATCGGGAATCGCAAGCTCAGTCATGGGATCAACTTATCATTGCGCCCAGGGATCGTGGCGGGCGCAGGGTTTCTGGTTGGTGTTTCATCGCGCCAGCGGAGCCTGGCGTTGTCCTTGTCGGATGCAGAATAACCCGAGAAGGTTACCCGTCCCAAATCTCGTGATGGTGGCCGGCACCGCTGGAGGGACCACCGGGGGCCGTGATCCAAGCGTGGAAATGGCGTCGTCCCTCAGCTCGCACGGCCCCGAGCCGGAGGGCGGGCCGGAGCCCACATCGGGACCACAAATCGAGCAGCATCAACGCGTGATCGAGACAATGGCCCTTCGATCCTTGCCCAGTCGATCCCAGGTCCTGGGACCCGTTGCGACGGGACAACCAGCGTAGCCAGCGGTCAGCGCAAGCGGCGAGACGTACCGGATTGGCCAGATACCGACAGCGAAACTCCGGGACCCGTCGCAACCCGACGGCGACATCGTCCAGCCGCCCGGAAGCCAGGCGACGGCTACGCCACCAAGCCCGCAGCACCGCCGGAGCTGCGAGCAGGAAGAACAGACTTTTGTCGAGGAACAGCACCATGAAATGACCCTCAACCTTTCCCTAGCACAAAGCGAGCCAAAATTCGGAGCTCTTGCCACGGCCTCTTAAGATCGACACAAGGCTATTGTTGACAATGAGTTGGGGAGATTCGTAGCAGCGGAGGAGAGCGCCCGCAGCGGCATCGCCATGGTCCGATTTGCCCCAGGCGGGACATTCTTCCCTACCTCGCCACGGGGGGATTTGCTAGTTCCCGTCCCGTTTTACCGACATCGGGGCCAGCCGGAGCCCTCCGAGGGGCACGGACGGAGTGCTGTCCGAGCCGTCGGGCCATGGGAACGGGATGAAACATTGATATAAATGGGTAGAGATCTAAACCTCAGCGATGGGGCGAGCTTGGAGGCCGTGCACAGCCGAAGGGCTCCCGCCCCGCTTCGTTTTCTCGGACGGGATTCGCTAGCTCCCGTCCCGTTTTACCGACATCGGGGCCAGCCGGAGGCCCCAAATCCGCCCCCTCCAGCTATTGTTGGATGGACACTCGCTGGATTCCCAGGTGGGTACCGGCATGGAACTAGGCCGAGAGACGCTACAGCCGAGAGACGCTACAATGGACAGCGAGATGGCACATCACATTCCGGCAGACCAGCCCTTGGTCGTCGAAAGCGACAGCGATTACCCAACAGCTTCGGGCCGAGATGCCCGCAGGCCGGACTCGGAAATAGCCTCCCTCGAGAAGCGGCGCCTCTTGCTCTCAGGCCTCGGATTCGTCGTCGCCTTTTCCTTGGGCGGCATTCTCGCCTGGCTCGGCCTGCTCAACATCCCTTTCGACAGGTGGATCATCGCCCTCACCGTGACCCTGGTCATTCAAGGCGCTCTCTGGTGGGCCTCCGCCATCGGCTGGCATCGTCGAAGCGGCATCGATCGTCACTTCGTCTTCACCCCGATGGCAGCGACGGCGGTGATTTTCATCGTCTACATGTGGTTGGCTCCAAATATCCGCTGGCTGCCGCTGATGATGTGGTTCGCCGTTCTGTTCTTCGTCACCGGTCGGGCTGGGCTGCGATCGATTCTCATCACCGGCAGCGCCATGACCCTCGGCTACGGAGCCGTGTCCTGGAGAATGGTTCAGCTGGGGGAAGCTTCGGCCTACCAAGTGCTCGCCATCGGACTGTTCTTTTGGGCGATCAACGCCTATGGCGCCTTCGTCCTCGAACGCCTGCGTAGCCGCAGCCGGGCAAGCCGACGGGATCTGGAAAGAATCCACGACCTGACGGAAGACCTCATCTGCAAAGTCGATCACCGGGGCTATCTAAAATCTATCAACCCCGCCTTCGAGAGAACGCTGGGGTATAGCCGCTCCGAGCTCCTGAACCAACCCATGGTTTCCCTGGTTCACCCAACGGACCACCAAGGGACACGACAATGGATCGCAGCACTGAGCAGCGGCGAGGTCCTCGGTGAGATCGAGAACCGTTTCCGATGCCAAGACGGCACCTACCGCTGGTTCTCCTGGCGCTGCTTCGCTTTGCCCGGCAACGACCCCATGATCTACGCCATCGGCCGAGACGTGACGGCGAGCAAGCGGGCCGCAGCGGCCCTTCGGAAGAGCGAGGAAAGCCTGGCCGAGGCGCAGAAGCTCGTGCATCTGGGCAGTTGGACGTTCGACATCCCGCACCGCCGGCTCGAATGGAGTGCTGAGCTGTACCGGATCCTCGGCCTGTCGCCCACCACCTACACCCCGTCGGCGAAGGCATCCTGGAGCTTCGTCGATGTCGGCCAACGCCGCCGAGTCCAGAAACAGCTCTACCAGGCCTTGCGCGATCGTGGCTCCTGCGCCTTCGAAGTCTCCATCCATCGAGCCGACGGACAAACCCGTACCTTGCAGTCCTGCGCCAAGGTGCTCACCGACCCCTCAGGACGGCCCACTGGGATCCTGGGATCGGTGCTCGATATCACCGAGCACTGTGAAGCCCGCGACGCCCTCGATCAGGCCAATCGCGCCAAGCGGGAGCTCCTGGCCAACGTCAGCCACGAGATTCGGACACCGTTGAATGGCATTCTCGGCGTCGCCTCGCTGCTTTTGAAGGAGGATCTGAGACGCACGACGCGGGCCTACGTCGAAACCATTCGCAGCTCAGGTGAAGGGCTCTTGGCGATCATCGACGAGATTCTCGACCTGTCAAAGATCGAGGCCGGGCGTCTGGAGCTGGAATCCGTTCCCTTTTCCCTCCCCCAAACAGTGCAACAAATCATGGCGCTGCTGCGTCCCAAGGCCTTCGAAAAGGGGCTCGATCTCCAGTCCCATGTCGATCCCGCGGTGGCGACCGATCTACAGGGCGATCCAACCCGCCTGCGGCAGATTCTCCTCAACCTCTTGGGCAACGCCATCAAGTTCACCGCTAAGGGAAGTGTCGAGCTGCGCATCACCGAGGAATCCCAGGACGACGAGCAAATCTCGCTCACCTTTGCGGTCCGCGACACCGGTATCGGAATTCCGTCCGGTATACAAGATCAGCTCTTCCAACCCTTTGTGCAGGCCGAAACCTCGACGACGCGGCACTACGGAGGCACCGGTCTGGGGCTGGCCATCAGCCGTCGGCTGGTGGAGCTTCAAGGCGGACAGCTCACCGTCCAGAGCACGCCGGGTCAGGGCTCCACCTTTCGTTTTTCCTTGCCGTTCTCGCTACCGGGATCACCACCCGCAGCCCTATCCTCCACCAACCCTCGACCAAGAAAGACGTTACAACCGGAGCAACGACGAGAGCACTGCATCTTGGTGGCTGAAGACGAAACGGTCAATCGCATGGTCATCACCAAGTTGCTCTCCACCTTGGGCTACCGCTCTCAGGCCGTCGACAATGGCTACGCGGTGCTAGAAGTGCTCACCCGCATGGAATTTTCCGCCATCTTGATGGACTGCCAAATGCCACATCTAGACGGCTTCGAGACGACCCGACGCATCCGTCAACAGCGTTCGGCACCCATCCCGATCATCGCCATGACGGCCCACGCCATGACCGGAGACCGCGATCGGTGCCTGGCCGCGGGCATGGACGACTACTTGCCCAAACCGTTCAATGAGGGCCGCCTGGCCCGCACCATCGATCGCTGGATGGATGGCCCCCCGACCCAAGGCTTCGTCGACGCTTTCAACATCGCCGAAGGCCCGGGTATTGCGGATCGCTTCGACGAAGCTGGCCCTCGATTGAGCGTCCAAGACGGCGGCCGGTCAGGCCCGGCCATCGACCGGTCCTCCCTCGAAGCGCTCATCGGCTCCGGGTCCCCCAAGCTGATGCACTCGGCGGCTGAGATCTTCTTGCGCCAAGGACCAGAGAAGCTGGTCGCCATGCAAGGGCATCTCGAGTCAAAGGAGCTCGATTCCCTGGGTCGCCTGGCCCACGGCATGGCAGGCACGGCGGGTTTTGTCGGCGCCGTCGGTTTGTCCGAACACTGCCGCAGCTTGGAAGAGCTTGCCTCCGACGGTGATCTGGCGGGCAGCACCACGGCCCTGTCCGAGATCCATGGGGTTTTTCAACGGGCCAGTGAGGAGCTGCGGGACATTCTGAACGAAGAGCTTTCGAGCACGCCGTGAGGGGCCACCGGAAAGTTGCCGTCCCGCCTTGGAGCCGCGTCCTCGCGGGTCTCCTGCCGTGTTTCCTTGTGGGCCTTCTGAGCGCCTGCGGAAACCCGCCGCAGCCGGTATCCGACACCGTGATCATCGGCCTCTTGGTGGACAATAGCCGTCCCATTCACCAACCGGTGCTCAACGCCGCTCGCCTAGCCATCGAAGAGATCGACCATGCCGGCGGCCTGGAAGTGGACGGCCGACGTATGTCCGTGGAGCTGGCGGTCGAAGATGCGATCAGCACTCCAGAACAAGCCGCCACTGCCGCCATGCGCTTGATCAACCAGGTCCAGGTGAGCGCCATGGTCGGTTGCAGTCTGTCGCGTAACGCCATTCCGGTGGGTGAGATCGCCGAACGGGCCCACATTCCGATGATCAGCCCGGCCTCGACAAATCCCCGCACCACCTCCGGCAGGTCCTATGTCTATCGCGTCCCCTTCACCGACACCGACCAGGGTCAGATGATGGCGCGCTTTGCGCTGCGTGACTTGAAGATGCGACGCTTTGCCATACTCTTCAATGAATCCGAACCTTACAGCGTCGCGGTGAAGGATGCATTTCAGAGCGAGATCGAGTCCTCCGGAGGTGAGGTCATCAGTGCCTCCGCCTATAGCCACCGCAGCGACGATCTGCGCCCGGCCCTCGAGCGACTGGCCGGCCAACAACCGGACGCCCTCTTTCTGCCAAACTACACATGGGACATCGCCGCCATCGGCAAGCAGATGGCGCAGCTCGGCCTGGATCTACAACTCCTCGGCAGCGAAAGCTGGACCACCGAGATCCTCGCCGATGAGCCCGGGCTCGACAACGCCTATGTGCTGCAACACTGGTATCTCGGCCCCGGCGCCGACACCGTGATCCCCAACCGGCAGGCCCAACGCTTCGCGCAGCTTTATGAGCAACGGCACGGAGCCCCACCCTTCGGCCTGTCCGCCCTCACCTTCGACGCCTTCGGCTTACTCTTTCAGGCCATTGAGCGGGCAGGGAGCGTGGCGCCCGAAGCCATCAACCGCCAGTTGGCGGTAACGGAGAGCTTCGCCGGGGCGACCGGCGCCATCACCTATCGAAATCAGGGTGGAGATCCCCACAAGGGCGCCGTCATCGTCCGTTTGCAGGGGGGGGAGATCGTTTTTCAAAGCCGTCTCGAGCCTTGAGCATCCTTGTCCCCCGCTCGCCGGCCGGTGGGACTGGGGCCCTTGGCCAACCACCGATCCACCATCTCCGCCAGCTCTTTTTCCCTAAAAGGCTTCGAGAGATAGTCGTCCATGCCGGCCTGCAAACACTTTTCACGATCTCCGGCCATGGCGTGGGCCGTCAAGGCGATGATCGGCAACGACTCTTGAGAGGACTCCCGGCGCACCCGTCGGGTGGCCTCGTAGCCGTCCAGGCCGGGCATCTGACAATCCATGAGGATGAGATCGAAGCTCTTCTGCTCGAGCCTCTCCAAGACTTCGAAACCATCGCAAGCCGCCTCGACGTGATAACCCAATGAGGCCAATTGGGCCATCGCCACGAGGCGATTGACCTCGTTGTCTTCGGCCAGCAATAAGTTGTAATCCTGACGTTGCAGCCTACTTCCTCGATCCCTCACCAAATCCGGCTCGCCCACCGTCTCGTCGGCCAACTGAATCGGAATCTCGAACCAAAAGGTGGAGCCCAAACCGACCTCGCTATCGAACCCCATGGCGCCGTCCATCAATTCCACCAATCGCTTGCAAATCGCCAAACCGAGACCTGCCCCGCCGAAGCGTCTGGCCATCGTCTCATCGGCCTGAGTGAAGGTCTCGAAGAGCCGCTCCTGCAACTGCGCTGAGATGCCGAGGCCGGTATCAGCGACCGTGAAGCGTAGACGCAAGCTGCCACTCGGATCGGACGCGTCGCACCCCAAGCCGTCGACCGCCAAGGCCACCCGGCCCTGCTCGGTGAACTTGATAGCGTTGCCGAGCAGATTGAGGATCACCTGACGAATCCGGTGGCTATCGCCCAGCAGCAGCTCAGGGATGTCCTCCCCCACCTGTAAAGACAACTCCAAACCCTTCTGCTGAGCCGGCGGCAGCATCAAGGCGATGATCTGCTCCAACCAGCTGTGGACTCGAAAAGGCCCATGCTCCAGGACCAGCTTTCCGGCCTCGATCCTGGAAAAATCCAGGATGTCATCGATCAATGACAACAGACCCTCGGCGGTCTCCTCGATCAAGTCGACGTAACCCAGCTCCCGCTTCCCAAGGTCCGCCTTGCGCAGCAGCGCGGCGACGCCCAAGATCCCCCCCATCGGAGTACGGATCTCATGGCTCATGTTGGCGAGAAATTGCCCTTTGGCCTCACTCCCTTGCTCCGCCGCTTCCTTGGCCAAACGCAGCTCCTCAGAGCGCCGCTGCTCGGTGAGATCACGGTGGATGCACAGCAACGCCTGCTGTCCTTGGTACTCGACCACCGAGGTGTTGATCTCGAGCAGGAGCCGGTGGCCGTCGCGATGGATTTGTTGCGTCTCGAATCGATGCAAACCACCGGATTGCATGGCGCGCTCGAAATTGGCCCTAGCCTGGGGTAGACGCTCGGTGATCGCTTCGAGGGACAGGCCAATGATCTCCGACCGGTCATAGCCATAGGTCGTCGAGGCCCAGGGATTGGCTTCGAGAATGCGCAAGCTCTCCGGATCGAGCACCAAGATCGCTTCGTGGGCACCTTCGAACACCCGATGGTAATCCGCTTCCCGCTCGCGCAACGACGCCTCGGTCTGCAAGACCTTCTGTCGTAACTCGTCGCGGGCCAGCTGTAGACTCTCCTTGGCCGCACTGAGATCGGCTTGCCGTTCCTTCAACAAGCGTTGGTAGATCAGGGTCCGCCAAAACTCCTTGTGAAGCTGCAGCGACAGCATGAAGCCATAGGCGATAAAAACGAAGGTCGCCAACGCTACCACCAAGGCAACACGCTCTTGGAGGGAAATCAGCACAGCGGTCACCGGCAACACTGTGGCGCAGATGAAGGTCCGCGCCAGGAAAAGGTGGGGGGCAAAGATCACCACGGAGACAATCGAGATAATCGCGGATATCATCAATCCAAGCGCCGATTCCGTCTCCAAACCAAAGGCGTCGAGGGTCCAACCGATAAAGACTCCCCAGGAACCGGCGGTGAGGAGGAGGTTCAAGGCGAAGACATGAAACCAACGTTGCCCGGACTTGCGGTAGAGCGCTTCGAAATTGAAGACCCAATAGGCCCGCCAGAGGGTGAGCACCACAAAACCGATGCAGGCGACATAGAACACCCAGGAGAGGTTCTCGAAGCCCAGGATGAAACCCAGGAGAGCCCCTACTGCGGGGTAGGCGATGATCCCCGCCTTCGAACGCTCCGCCAGGACTTGGTGAGCTTCCCGCCAAAGTGCGACCCGCTGTTTTTGGGTGAGGGAACCGCTATCCAGCGGCAAACCTCGAAAAAATGTCGTCTTCATCTACATTCGTGAGCAAAACGGATCATCGGTAGAAGGGGGCATCAAGGGGGTGCTTAGTAGTGCCTCACTTTCGGCCTGCTTTTCTAGACGCTCCGAGGTTGAAATCATTGTAGCTCACCACGGCGGACCACCGCAGACCGCGGTGAGATCGGCGAATAGCAGCTACGACCCGGCCGTAAACCAGACAGCGATCCGGCAAAGACTTTTCCGCAACCCCTGGTTCGCGGATTCGAATAGCGTACAATTCCCCCAAGTTCAATTTTCGAGTGAGGTATCACATGGCCATTTGGGACAAGCTCAAGGGCGAGCTCATCGACATCATCGAGTGGACCGATGACTCCCCTGACACCATCGTCTATCGTTTCGAGCGCTACGGCAACGAGATCAAGTACGGCGCCCGCCTGACCGTACGTGAAGGTCAAGTGGCCGTGTTCGTCAATATGGGGCAGCTGGCGGACGTATTCCAGCCGGGCATGTACACCCTGGAAACCCCCAACATGCCTATCCTCTCGACCCTGCAGGGTTGGAAGCATGGCTTTGAGAGCCCATTCAAGGCGGAGGTTTACTTTGTCAGCTCCCGCCAGTTCACGGATCTCAAATGGGGTACCAAGAACCCCATCATGCGGCGAGATCCGGAATTCGGCCCCGTACGCCTGCGGGCCTTCGGCACCTACGCCATGAAGGTCGAAGATGCCAGCCAGTTGCTGCGCGAAATCGTCGGCACCAGCGGCCACTTCACCACCGGCGACATCATCGACCAGTTGCGTAACATCGTCGTCTCCCGCCTCACCGATACCCTTGGCGAGAGCCAGATCCCGCTGCTCGACATGGCCGGCAACTACGATGAATTTGGCGTCCTGGTGCAGCAGAAGATCCAGGCGGAATTCACGGAGTACGGCCTCAACCTTACCAAGCTGCTGGTCGAGAACATCTCGTTGCCTCCGGCGGTGGAAGAGGCCCTCGACAAACGCTCCAGCATGGGGGTGCTCGGCGACCTCAACAAGTTCACCCAATTCCAGGCGGCCAACGCCATGGAAACCGCGGCGGCCAACCCCAGTGGCATGGCGGCCGGAGGCATGGGCATGGGCATGGGTTTCGCCATGGCCAATCAGATGGGCCAAGCCATGGCCGGCGGACAACCGCAAGCACCGTCGGCGGCCGGTTCCGCGGCCGCACCTGCCGCGACACCACCGCCGTTGCCGTCCAAGGCCATCTTTTTTGCCGCCATCGGCGGTGCCCAGGCCGGCCCCTTCGACCTGAACACTCTGACGACCAAGGCGCAGGCGGGGGAGATCGACCGCCAGACCTTGGTGTGGAAGGAAGGCATGGCCAGCTGGACCGCCGCCGGTGAGGTGACGGAGCTCGGAAAGCTCTTCGCTCGAGTACCGCCACCCTTGCCGCCGACCTCTTAGGATCAGGGAGCCAAACCGCTGGCCATGGAAGACAACGTCCAGAACATCCACTGCGACAGTTGTGGTGCCGATCTGCGTTTCGCCCCGGGCGTTCAGAGTCTTGAATGCCCGTACTGCGGCAACCGGGTGGTCATCGCAGCCGACGATCAGGTCATCGAAGAGCTCGACTTTCGGGCCTTCCTGGAGAACGCCGAGGCCCAGTCGGAGAGCCTCGAGGTGATCACCGTCGTCTGTCGTACGTGCAACGCGGAAACCACCCTCGAAGACAACGTGACCGCCAGCGTCTGCCCCTTCTGCGGCACGGCGCTGGTGGCCCAGGCCCATTCCAAGAGAATCATTCAGCCGCAGTCGGTCCTGCCCTTCGGCATCGACCAACGGCGGGCCGACCAGCTGCTGAAAACCTGGATCAACGGCCTGTGGTTCGCCCCCAAAAAGCTCAAGAAATACGCTCGAAGACACGGGCTGGACGGCGTTTACACCCCCTACTGGACCTACGACTGCGCCTCGACCGGGCGCTACCGTGGACAACGGGGCGAGCACTACTACGTGCAAGTGCCCTACACCACCACCAATGCCCAAGGGAAGACCGTCTCGGGAACGCGCCGGGTTCAGAAGACCCGTTGGCATCCCGCCGCCGGAACGGTGCGCAATCGCTTTGATGATGTGGTGGTGGTGGCCAGCGAGTCGCTGCCCAAGCACTATGTCGACCAGCTCACCCCTTGGGACTTGGAAAATCTGGTGCCCTTCGACAAGGCGTACCTCACCGGCTTCCGCGTCGAGAGCTATAGCCTGGGTTTGCAGGAAGGCTTCACCGACGCCCAGAAGAAGATGGAGCCCACCATCCGGCGCACCGTCGAGCGCGACATCGGTGGCGACGTCCAGCGCATCCAATCCCTGGATGTCGACTACGCCGACATCACCTTCAAGCACACCTTGCTACCCCTGTGGATCTGCGCCTATCGTTTCCGCAACGAGATCTTCCGGGTGCTGATCAACGCCCGCACCGGCGAAGTGCAAGGGGAGCGCCCGTGGTCGTGGATCAAGATCGGCCTCACCGTTTTGGCGATTATCTTGGTGATCTTCCTGTTGCTGATGGTGTTCGATCAGTGAGGGCTTCGGACGCTGGCGCCCCTTGCCGCTCCAACAGCTCGGCCCGCTGCTGAGCAAAGGTGGAAGGACCGTAGAGGTCGCCGTCTTCCACCAGAGCCTGCGCATGGCAGCGCCCGCAGTAGGAAATCTTCGAGCAGTCCTTGCAGGTGTGCAAATCCCGTCGCCGGATGGATCGCACTTCGTTCAGCCACGGCGAATGCTCCCAGACCTGTCGAAATGATTGCTGAAGGATGTTGCCACCGCTACCCGGCAAGATATTGCAGGCCATGACATCGCCCGCCGAGGTGATGTTGCAGTAGCGGCTGGCGGCGGCACATTGCGGCCCGTCCCGGCGTGGATCATCGGGCCGCTCGGACATCACTTGGCAGCCGGAGTGGGGCCCCCCGAAGTGCCGCGCCAGCTCCTCTTGATCGATGCGCAAGGCCAGGGTCGAGGTATCGCCATCCTTCTTGGCCATGATGGTGGGCGACACCTGCACCTCCGCCCCGATCGAGCCAGCATAGGCTCGGACCGCTTCGACGCCATCGAGGTTGAGGGTCATCATCGGCATCTTCAGCAGCACCGGCACCTGCGCCCGGCGCAAGGCTTCGATACCCCGCAGGGTCTTGGCAAACGAGCCGGGTCGACAGGTGATCTCCTCGAAGACCTGGCAATCCATGGAATACAGGCTGATTTCCACCAAGGCGTCCAAGGCGACACAGGCTTGGACCACCTCATCGTCGATCAACGTGCCGTTGCTGAACAGGCGCAAGGCGAACCCCAAACGGCGAGCCCGGCGGGCGATGGTCAGCCAGTCACGGCGCAGAAAGAGCTCGCCGCCGGTCAAGGTGAGAAACAACGTCCCCATCTCCGCCAACTCGTCGAGCAGAGCCAAAACCCTCTCAGTGGTCAACCGGTCCGGCGCCTGGAAATCTGGGATATAGCAATGCTGACAACGGAAATTGCAGTGATGGGTCAGCTCGATGGAGACGTCGATGGGGATGGCCCGCTGCGCTGCCTTGGCCAGCAAACGATCCTGGTGCAAGATTGGCAGGCTCATGCCAAGGCCTCCTCGCATTCGATCACGTGGGGCCAGACACCGGCCCTCGGGCTGAACGCCAACTCATAGACCGGCACCATCTCCAGCACTCGACCCAAAGTCTCCAAACAGCGAGCCATGGCCGCGGCGTCCCAGGTTGGCCAGGCGATTTGGCGGCGCAAGTGTTGCAGCGCCTCCGGAACCCCCAAGCGTCGACGCAGGTGGGGACCGCCGTCCGGTATTTCAATGTCCTGCCGATGGCGCAAGCAATGCACTGCACACAAGGGCACTCGAGCGGGACGGGCCGTCCAAAAAGGCAGCGCCACCAGCTCCGATGGCCCCGCTTCGACCAACACACCCACCAATTCATCGGCCATGGCGCGCTCCGGTAACAGCGCCGCCAGCGTCGACTTGCCACTGCCCGACGCTCCGGCGCACAGCCAGCCGGAGGTACCATCGGACAGGGCCGTGGCATGGACGATCAGGGCGTGGGGATGACAGCCGTACCACAGCGCCTGCAACAGAAGGTCCATCGGGTATACCGCCCGCGGACCCCAGATCTCCAGATGCCCCGCTGCCAATTGCCAAAAGGCCCGAAAGCCGACGCCCCTAAACTCGACGCAGGCTCCGGCCATCGTCCCCTCGACCGCCTGGGATTGGAGTCCGCCAAGCCGAGCATCACGCAGTGCCTCCGGCGACGGTTCCTCCTCGCCTTCGACGTGGTAATCCAGCCGTATGGCGCCCGGGGCTGGCATCCCGGCCACCAGGAAGCCGCCATAGCGCACCGACACCTGCTCGAGCCAGCCGTCATCGGAGCTGCAAATCGCGACATCCACGTTGCCTAAGCTCAAGCTTCGTTCGCAACCATCGGCGAATGAACCGTCGACTGGGAGCCCTGGTTGGGGCAGAGGCATCACCACGCCGATTTCATGAGAAGGGCGCTTGATTGCACAATGGGCTGCTGCCGGGCAAAAAAGCACAGGTGCCGGCGGCCTGTCGCACCTCTTCACGCCACAACACTTGGGGCGAGCAGGGAAGTGCCGAAACCACCGGCAGCGACCCTGCTTCAGAAGGCCCCGCTGAAGCCACCAGGAGGCCCAAAGACACCAGCTGAGAGACAAAACCCTCGACCTCGGCGGCGCTCAAGGCGTCATTTGAGGCAGTCAAAGCCTGGGCCATCTGCTCCGCATCCCGAGGGATCCCGAAATGCTCCCACACCTCGCCTCCAGCGGCGTTGAGGCCGAGCATCTCCTTAGCCACCAGATCCACCAGGACCATCTCATCGTCGATTTGTCGCCAAGCGACGTGGTCAGCTCGTCGGTATCTCAATCTAGCCTCGTGTCGGGGTGAGTCATACCTGGTTCCCATCCGAGACAGCGAAGCGGGGCGGGAACTAACTGGTTCCCGTCCCGTTTTACCAGAATCGGTGCCAGCGGGAGGCCCTTCGAGCGAGCACGGACGGAGTGCTGTCTGAGCCGCAGGGCCATGGGGACGGTTTTAAACATTGATATAAACGGGTTTAGATCGATGCGTCAGCGTTGGGGCGAGTTTGCGGAGGCCGCGCGCAGCCGAAGGGCTCCCGCCCCGTATCGCCTAGTGGGGCGGGAACTAACTGGCTATCTTACCGTGCGGTGACATCGAAACCACCTCCGGGCTTGCCAACAGAGAAGATATCTCCAAGGATTCTCGAGCCCCCTCAGAGCCCGGTGGGTCGGGATGGTTGGAATGTAGATGCCTAGGCTGGAGGCAGCCCCGTCATCTCGCCTCTAGAATCCGCCCTTCGTGGTGCTGCGTCGGCCAAGGATCCACCTCCCCCACCGGACGACCACCGAGGACCAGCACCGGGGGTTGCAGGAAGCGGAAACACTCCACCGCTAGAACCAGACCAAGGACGACCAGGCCCCAAGTCACCCGCCGTCGCTGCCATGGATCACTCCTCCGGGTAGCGGCTTCGATCAGCACGGCGAGCAACAGGAAGAGCACCGGCGACACGCCTACCCCTTGTCGGGCATAGCCGAAGAAGGCGGCCGTGACGACAACTTTGCTGGCCAACCAGGCGGCCCAAGGCAGGAAAGCCCACTGCCGAAGGCGGAGCAACCGCCAACTACCCCACAGCAGCACCGCCAGCCAGGCCAACTGCCAAAGGATCACCGCCGTGGTGCGATGGGGCACCACCAAATCGACCCGATGACGCAACCCCCCATTGCCGAACGGCAGGTTATAACCGCCGATGCCCAAGGTCGCGCCATGCCAAAAGATGCGGCCCTTTTGCCACAGGTGGGCGGCGAAGGCCATCGGCTGATCGACGATCCAGGCGAGCCCCTTGCGGTAGCCGAGGTTGACGATGTCGAGATGGGGGGGATAGCTCAAGGCCAAATCCGGAGGAGGTAAACCACCGATCAACGGCGCCGGGTAGCGCCCGGCGCCACCGGTCAATGGCGGTGGTGCGTTCAACGGACCGCGGGAGAACCCGGCCGGCGCCTCCGGGTTGTTGGCCAGGTAGAAATTGAGACCGCCATAGAGGGCGATGAACGGATGCTCCGCCAAGGGTGTTGGACGGCTGCCGAAGGCTTCCTCCAGGATGGCGAAGTCGGCAGCTCGAACCTCTCGCTGGCCGCGCACGAAAACCGTCGCGGCGACAAAGTTGCCCATCGCCCGGCGGCTGGCGGCCGGCAACCCCTGACGCTCCGCCACGGCGTCGTCCTGCCACCGCATGCCTTGCAGAGCCTGCTCCACTTGACGATAGGCCTGCTCCGTCGCGGCGTTGACCTCAGGCTCCTCGGTGTTGAATCGGCGGCAAGCGTCCCATGCCTGGAGATGCCATGGGGCGAGAACGGTGACGAAGGCCACCGCCACCAGACCACTCGCCAGCCCCACGCGACGCCAGCGACGCGGCGTTGCCGCGTCCGTCCAGTGACGCAGCAGCCACAGCATCAAGAACCCGAAGAAAAGAGCATGCTCGACCCGCACTAGGCAGGCGACCGCTTGCACACCTCCCCACAGCAACAGACGCCAACTTTGGGGCTTCACTGCGGCGTGTAACGACGGCAGAAAGTACAGACTCCAGGCGACCAAGAACAGGTAAGGCGTCTCGTTGTTGAGGGAGGTGGACAGCACCATCCAGCCATGGCCAATGGCGACACCAAAACCCACCAGGCAGCCCACCCAGACGCCGAAGCTCCGGCGGGCCGCGGCGTAGAACAGGCTCGCCGTGGCGGCGCCGAGCAAACACCAGAGAAGCTTGAGTCGCCCCAGATGGTTCGCGTCGCCGTCCCAGAGGGCGGCCAGAAGATAGCCATTGCCCGGGGGTCGCAACGGCAAGCCGAGCTCGTAGGGAACATCCTGTTGAATGGCCCGAGCGTAGTCCAACCAGATGGGGGCATCCCCCTTGTAGTAGGCCGAATGGGACCACTCGGCGTCGGGGGTCGCCTGCCAGAAGAGCAGGCGCATGACCAGGGCCAGGGCGAAGATGATCCAACCCCAAGCCATCCATCGGTGGACGATCTCCCGACGAGGGCTCAGCCAGCGTCGAAAGCCTGGGAAATCGGACTTCGGCTGTCCCTTGGAGGGGGCTTGGCGGTGACGTCGTTTGGCCATCGGTAGGGAATGTCTCCAGGGTTCAAGCGTTGGATTCTTGCCGCGTGGCGCCCGAGAGTACCAAGCTCGGACTTGTCGCGGCATCGTTTGCGGTGGCAACGTGCCCTTAGGGAGGGTACAATCTGTGCACCTTCTGCCCAAAGATTCATTACCACCATGCCGTTTCGGACCCCAAACTATGGCCCGAGAAGATGACATTCGCCACATGGTTAGCCAATGGGTCGACCGCGCCCTGGCCAATCGGGGGGCCGACGCTTCGGCGTTGACCACCGCGAGGTCGACCACCCCAATGTCGACCAAGATGGAGAGCATCGCCATCGGCGCCGACCATGGGGGCTTCCAGCTCAAGGAGAAGCTGGTGCCTTTCCTGAGCCAGAAGGGCTACTCGGTGGACGATTGCGGCACCCACAGCCAGGACTCGGTGGACTACCCCGACGTGGCCCATGCGGTGGCACAACGGGTCAGCAAGGGGCAGTGTCGCTGGGGCATCATCATCGACGGTGCCGGCATCGGCTCATCGATGGTGGCCAACAAAGTTCCGGGCGTGCGCGCCGCCCTCTGCTACGATCTTTCCTCGGCCAAGAACAGTCGAGAGCACAATCACGCCAACGTCCTCACCCTTGGAGCCGGTTTGATCGGCAACTCTCTGGCGCTCCAAATCGTCGAAACTTGGTTGACCACCCCTTGGGGCGGTGACCGCCATGCTCGCCGAGTGGCGATGATCGACGCCATCGAAACCATCTATCGGCGCTGACTGTACTGACGCTGACCGCAATCATGTCGACGAGCCCATCATGAGCGATAGAGATCAACTCGTAGAACAGATCACCCAACAGGTGCTGCAGGCCCTCGGGGCCGGTGCCTCCGTCGCCGGTCGCTGCCCCGGCTGTACCGGCAACTGCGCCGCCAGCTGTGGCGACAAGACACGGCAAATGCTGGAGGCCGGTGCCTGCCGCCTGAGCTATGGCGGCGATGCCTCCGAGGTGCCCAGCGATCTGGCCCCCTTCATCGACCACACGGTGCTCAAACCCGACACCACCGCCGACCAGGTCGACCAACTCTGCGAAGAGGCCAAGGCCCATCGCTTCGCGGCGGTCTGCGTCAACCCGACCTGGGTCAAACGGGCCGCTGGCAAGCTGCGCGGCAGCGATGTCAAAGTGGCCTCGGTGGTGGGTTTCCCCCTCGGCGCCAGCACCCCGGAGGTCAAGGCCATGGAAGCTCGCCGGGCCCTGCGGGACGGGGCTCGGGAAATTGACATGGTGATCAACATCGGCGCCCTCAAGAGCGGCGATTATGATCTCGTCGAGCGCGACATCGCCAAGGTCTCCGACGCCTGCCGCGAAGTGGGAGCCCTCAACAAGGTGATCATCGAGACCGCCCTGTTGAGCGACGAGGAGAAGGTCATCGCCTGCCGATTGGCGCAGAGCGGCCGCGCCCACTTTGTCAAGACCTCCACCGGCTTCGGCCCCGGCGGAGCCACCGCCTTCGATGTCGCCCTGATGCGCGAAACGGTGGGCGCCAAGATGGGCGTCAAGGCCTCGGGCGGTATCAAGAATTCAGACGACGCCCAGCAGATGATCGCTGCCGGCGCCACCCGTATCGGCGCGTCCGCCGGTGTTCAGATGGTGACAGGAGGAACCTCGAGTGAGTCGTATTGATCTCAGATCCTATGTTTTCTTGGACAGCCTGCAGCCCCAGTACTCGGCCTTCCTGAGCACCGTGGCCCAAGGCTTCCTACCCCTGGCTGGCGATGCCTCGTTGTTCGTGGAGATCGCTCCCGGCATCGAGATCAACCGTCTCACCGATGTCGCCCTCAAGGCCACCGGCGTGCGGCCGGGCATGCAGATCGTCGAACGCTACTACGGCCTGTTGGAGGTCCACTCGCCGGACATCGCCGAGGTCAAGGCGGCGGGTCAGGCCATCCTCGACGAAGCGGGCCTCGGCGAAGAAGACCGCATCAAACCCGACATTCTCAGCAGTCAGCTGGTGCGGGGCATCGACGGCCATCAAGCGCAACTCATCAACCGTACTCGCCACGGCCAGATGATCATTCCCGGGCAAACCCTCTACACCCTCGAGGTGGAGCCCGCCGCCTACGCCTCCCTGGCCGCCAACGAAGCGGAGAAGGCGGCCAATATCAACATCCTGGAAGTGCGCTCCCACGGCTCCATGGGTCGTGTCTACCTGGGCGGCAGTGAAAGCGAGATCGATGTCGGCAAGGCGGCGGCGGAAGAAGCTATCAAAGCCCTGACCGGCCGTTCGGCCAAGAAATGATCGAGCCGCTTGTGGCCACAGCCCATACGAGCAAACTTTACTAGGAAGACTAACCGCCTACACGGGGCATTCCCCATAGACCCACCTCGAACCCTCGAGTCTGGCAAGGAGATTCAAAAATGGCAGATGCACTTGGAATGATCGAGACCCGCGGTTTCACCGCCGTTGTCGAAGCGGCCGACGCCATGGTCAAAGCGGCCAAGGTCGAGCTCGTCGGTTACGAAAAAATTGGTGGCGGCTACGTGACCGCCGTCGTGCGTGGCGATGTCGCCGCCGTCAAGGCCGCCACCGAGGCCGGTGTGCGGGCCGCAGAACGGGTCGGCGAGCTGGTTTCGGTGCACGTCATCGCCCGTCCCCACGGCAATATCGACACCGTGCTGCCCCTCGGCCGGCAGGCGGAGTCGGACGCCAGCTGATGCTCCTCGGAAGGGTGACCGGCACCTTGGTGGCCAGTCGCAAGGACGAAGGGCTGGCGGGTCAGACCTTGCTCGTGGTGCAGAACCTCGGCATCGACGGCGAGGACAGCGGCGGCTATGTCGTCGCCGTCGATAGCGTCGGTGCCGGTGACGGCGATGTCGTGCTCTACGCCAGCGGCAGCTCGGCCCGCCAAACCTTGGCCACTAGGGACAAGCCATGCGACGCTGTGGTCATGGCCATCGTCGACAACTGGCAAGTGGGGGCCCAGCAGGTCTACCGCAAGACGGCCGCCGACGGTCCGTGGGCCAGTTGAGCAGCGCCGTTTAGCATTCACTGGAGGCCGAAGGAATCGCCGTGAAACGAATTCGTCCACAAGAGATCCAAGACATCCTGGGACGGGTGAGGGCCCGCTATCCCAAGACGTCGACGGCCGCTCCCGGCGCCCAACCAAGCGCTGCGGCGTCTGCCTCAGCGGCGGCGGCGGTCAATTCGGCTGCGGTCAACTCGGCTGCCGCGGGGCACGCCGTCCACGACGGTATCTTCCCCACCATCGACGCATCGGTGAACGCCGCCTGGGATGCTTTCCAGAGCTATCGCTCCATGGGTCTCGACGACCGACGCCGCATCGTCGAGAGCATCCGCCGAGGCATGTCGGAGCGGGTCGAAGAGCTGTCGCGACGGGCCCATCAAGAGACCGGGCTCGGGCGCTTCGAAGACAAGGTGCTCAAAAACCGCTTGGTGATTGAGAAAACACCCGGCCCCGAGGATCTGGAGCCCAAGGTGATCACCGGTGATCAAGGCATGATGATGCTGGAATGGGCCCCCTTTGGAGTGGTGGCGGCCATCACCCCCACCACCAATCCCACCGCCACCATCATCAACAACACCATCGCGGTGCTGTCGGCGGGCAACGCCATCGTCTTCAACGTGCATCCCAATGCCAAGGGCGTCTCGGTGGACAACATCCGCTGGCTCAACCAAGCCATCCGCGCCGCCGGCGGTCCGGAGAATCTGGTCACCGGCATCCCCGAGCCCACCCTCGAATCGGCCCGCCAGCTGATGGAGCACCCCAAGGCGCGCATCCTTTTGGTCACCGGCGGCCCCGGTGTCGTCAAGGCCGCCTTGGCCACCCCTAAGCGAGCCATCACCGCCGGACCCGGCAATCCCCCGGTGGTGGTGGACGACTCCGCTGACCTGGAGCTGGCGGCGCGGGAAATCGTGCGCGGCGCCTCCTTTGACAACAACGTCATTTGCACCGACGAAAAAGAAGTCTTTGTCCTCTCCTCGGTGGCCGACGAGCTTCTCGGGTACTTGGCCCAAAGCGGCGCCTACGTGGTCAACGACGAGCAACTGCGTCAGCTGGAGAAGATCATTTTCAAGTCCATGGGGGAGCCCAACAAGCCGGGCAAGATCAATCCCGAATGGATCGGTAAGAACGCCGGCAAGATCCTGGCCCAAATCGGTGTGCAGGCGGGGGACGACCTGCGCCTGGTGGTGGCCGAAGTGGCCAGTCATCACAGTCTGGTGTGGACGGAACAGATGATGCCGGTGATACCGGTGGTGCGGGTGGCCAACATCGATCTGGCCATCGACTTGGCGGTGCGGGCCGAGCATGGCTTCGGTCACACCGCCGCCATCTACTCGAAGAATGTCGACCACATCACCAGGATGGCGCGGGCCATGAACGTCAGCATTTTCACCGCCAACGGCCCCACCCTCAGCGGCTTAGGGGCCGGCGGCGAAGGCTACACCTCGTTTTCCATCGCCAGCCCGACGGGCGAGGGTTTGACCCGTCCCCGCAGCTTCAGCCGCGAGCGTCGTCTGACCATCGCCGGAGGCCTGCGCATTGTCTGAGGTGGGCCCACAGAAATTCTTTCAAGAGCAGCTCCACCCGGCCCTCGCCTTGTTGGAGCTGGACTCCATCGCCATCGGCATTCGCTGTGGCGATGCCATGGTCAAACGCTCACCGGTGGAGGTGCTGCGGGCCGGTACGGTGCATCCCGGCAAGTTCTTGGTGCTGGTGGCCGGCCAAGTGGCCACCGTTGAGGAAGCCTTGGTCGACGGTTTCGAAGCCGCCGAGGGCCACTTGTTGGCCCACGTGTACTTACCGCAGGCCGACCCTCAAGTCGTCGCCGCCCTCTGTGGACGGCAGTTGCGGGGCGAGCTGGAGGCCTACGGCATCATCGAGACATGCACCGCGGCGTCGCTCCTGGCCGCTGCCGATCGGGCCGTCAAAGGTGCCGACGTCGTCCTGCGCCAGCTGCGATTGGCCGACGATCTCGGCGGCAAGGCCTATTGCGCCGTGGCCGGTGACCTCACCGATGTGCAGAGCGCCGTCGACGTCGCCTGGCAGGGCATCCCGTCCCAGCATCGGGTGGCACAGGTGGTCATCCCCCGGTTGCACGACGAGATGCGCCGTAACCTGGAAACCGCCGCCGACTTCGCCAGCCCGCTGGGGCTTGCCGTGCAGGCCGGAGGCTGAGCCATGCGCTTGGCGAAAGTCCTCGGCACCGTCGTCACCACCGTCTGCTACGACGGGCTCGAAGGCATGCGTTTTCTGATCCTGCAACCCCTCGACCGTCACCAACGGCCCAACGGACAACCGGTGGTCGCCGCCGACGCCATCCACACCGCCGGCACCGACGATCTTGTCTTCTATGTCGCCAGCCGCGAAGCCGCCGTCGCCATGCCCGACAGCTTTGTGCCCGTCGACCACGCCGTCGTCGGCTTGGTCGACGCCGTCACCCTGACCGATGAAGACCTGACTGATGAAGACCTGACCGATGGGACGCCGAAGGCTGGGGAGATGCCATGAAGCTGGCTCGGGTACGCGGCACTGTCGTCTCCACCGTCCACCACCGGAGCTTCAACGGCACAACCCTGCTGCTCTGTGACCTCCTCGATGTCGCTGGCCAGCCCGGCGACGCCTACACCATCGCCGTCGACACCGTCGGCGCCGGGGTCGGCCAGACGGTGCTCATCCTCGATGAAGGCAGCTCCGCCCGGCAAGTCCTAGGGGACGCCGAGGCGCCTGTCCGGGCGGTGGTGGTGGGCATCGTCGATCAGTGGGTGGCGAATGGCGAGGAACGCGGCTGATTCCGGCCTCCCCAGATGGATTCCTTTGGCAGGCTGAAACGCCAACGCAGACACAGCGGGTGTTACGCCAGATGCGTCAACGGCTTACCGGGCCCAGGGGTCGGATGCAGCTCCTGGACTTCCCTACCCAATCGCTCGGCGAGTCGATCGTGCTCGACCTCGAGCTCGTAGTCCATCTGCAGACCCAACCAGAACTCCGCTGACATGCCAAAAAAACGAGCCAGGCGTAGAGCCGTATCAGCGGTCAATCGTCGTTTGCCCAAAACGATTTCATTGATCCGCCGAGGAGAAACTCCCAAACCCCGCGACAATGCGTTCTGACTGAGAGCCAGCGGCTTCAGAAACTCCTCGTTGAGGATCTCCCCCGGATGGACGGGTTCCATTTTTTCTTCGTTTGCCATCACAACTCCTAGTGGTAGTCCACAATCTCGACTCCGAAAGCATCGCCGGATCTCCATTCGAAACAGATGCGATACTGGTCGTTGATACGAATGCTGAACTGTCCAGCGCGGTCGCCCTTCAGGGCTTCCAGCCGGTTTGCAGGGGGTACCCGCAGGTCGGCTAGTTGACACGCTCGGTGAAGCATTCGCAGCTTGCGAAGTGCAGACCGATGGATCGTCGGAGGAAACCTCTTGACGCGAGCCCTTTGAAAGAGCTTCTCTGTGTCGCGTGACTTGAAGCTCCGAATCATAGGATGACTATAACGCAACGCGTCATACCCACCAAGCCTGATCAGGTTTGCTCCATGGCTGATCGAAGCTGGCTCCTACCTCAAAGGGGACCGCTAGGCGCGGTTCACCACTTCACGGGTAATACCCACCGATCGTCCGTACCTTGAGCCTCCGCGGCTCGGTCTTCAGCTCGACATTGCGAAAGCCATCGCCTTCGATGGACGATTGATAGGTGACCAAGTACTGCGTTCGCATGTCTCCTTCGATGGCTTGAAAGGCCTTGTCGAGGGTTTTAGTACTGGAAATATGGAAGAAGAGGCCGCCGGTTTCCGTGGCCAGCCGCTCGAGGCGGCGACGATGTTGCCGACTCTTGAGCTCCCAGGCGTGGGTTTCCGAGACGTGGGCCGTGCCGGTGGTGCTGAGCCCGGGCATGTCGTTGTTCGGCACTTCCCATCCAACATCCAATGAGATGGCATAGACGGCGACGCCGGCCCGCTGGGCAAAACCCCGCGTATCCTCGAACTTGAAACGACTGTGCTGATCATCGCCATCGGAGAGCAGGACCAAGGCGCGCTTGCCTTCGAGGCCGCCAAAGTAATGTAGCGACGCGATAACGCTGTCCCACAGGGCGGTGCCACCGTCGGCGGAAAGGGTCGAGACGCCATCGCTGAGCCAGGCCAAGTCGCGGGTGAAGGGAACCGCCAACCGGGTGTGGTGGTTGAAGGTGACCACCGACGCTTGATCTTCCGGCGTCAACACCGTTTCGAAGAAGCGCAACGCACTCTCGATGGCCAAGGCCATCTCATCGGCCATCGACGACGAGCTGTCAATCAGCAAGGAGACGTGCACCGGTAGGTCCTCCACCCGCTCCACCTTCTGGATCTGCTGCCGCCTGTCGTTCTCGGTCACCTCGAAATTGGCGGCTTCGAGGTCATTGACCGGTCGCTTGCGGCGGTCGAAGACGTTGACGAAGAGCTCCACCTCACGCACCTCGATCTCCTCCACCGCCCCAGGTAGATTGATCACCTCCAGATCGCTGGCGGTGCTGCCGTCGCTGAGGTGGGCCACCGCCTTGATGTAGGTCGCCTGCTGCGGTGATTCGAGGGCCAGCAGGTACACAAACGGCGGCTGATACAGGGTGGCCACCAGGGACTCCTGCTGGAAAAACTCCAATCGCTCCAGGTGAGCGCTGGCGGGGACTTCCACCGCTGCCCGCAGCCTCACCAGAGCTTCGTACCGCTCCTCCGCCTTCGGTTCCAGCAGGCGGACGACGAAGCGGTGGGCCCCCGCGTTGAGGCGCAAGCTGTCGCTGGCCAGAACAGTGCCGTCTGCGCCGAGGGCTGTGACCTCCACCTCGTGCGGCCGGGGCTCCGGCCCCAAGTCGACGGTGATGTCCCAAGGCGGCGTCGAGTCGATGCCCAAGGGTTTGCCGTCAACCCCGTAGCGCACCATGGCGATGCCGCGGCCGACGGTCACCACGTCGAGGGCCGTCGTTCCGACATGCAGACCGGGCATCGGCAGGATCTGGATGCCGGGACGATGGACCAACAGCGCCAGATTTTCGGGGATGATCTCCATCCCCCCCGGTGGCGCTGCCGCAGCGTCCCGTGTCACCTCCATCGGCACGACGATCTGGCGGTGATCGCGCACCAGCGTGCGACCGAGCGGGTCCTGCAAACGCAGCGTCAAATCATAGGGGCCGGGTTCTAGATCGCGGTGAAAGAAGAGCACCACCGACTCCTCTGCCTTCGCCCTCGCCGGGTCGATATGGAAACGCTGACGAAAGAGCTGACGCGGCGGCACCGGTCGATCCTCCTTGCGCCTTTGCGTGCGTGCCTCGACCTGCGGCTCCACGAGACCGGTGAGCAGGAAGCTCGACTCCATGCCACCCTGGGAGGCTCCGTCTAGCCTCGCCGCCACCCTTTCTAGGGAGCTCGAGATCTCCGCCGCCGGCAACCTCAAGACACCTTGCAGGAGGGTCCGCCCTCCCACCATGGACGAATAGTCGACCTCGAAGGTTGCACCACGCGTCGGCTCCAGCGGAGACCCCTGCCCGAGGTCGACCTTGAAGCTCTCCAACCAAACTTCGTCCGGAGGCATCCAGCCCAGCCGTTGGCGGACCTGACTCCAATCCAGGCCAGTGTCCAAGGCCGCTTGCAGAAAACCCCTGACCTGCTCTTGACCGGCGAAGCAACCGGCCTCCTGGGCCCGATCCAAGATCTCCGCTCGGGATTCCCCCGTGGGGCGATCATCCAACAGCAGCTGCGAGGCGTGGGCCGTGGCCGGCCACAAGCCAAAGCGGGTGCTCCCCCCCTTGGAGGTTTCGCCGATGAAAAGGGCGGTCAAGGGTCCTGGACGATAGGACGTGCGCGGAAAGTAAAATAGATGCAGCGGCTTGAGCAGCTTGCACTGCACCAAGTGGGTGTAGCGCGGCGGTCCGTTGAATAGCACCATCTGGGCCCGCGCATCCCGCAAGTCGCTGAAACTATTCCAGGCCCCTTGCACTTGCCGCTCATAGCGTTCTCGGTACTCGTTGAACGGCGTCTCGGGTGTCGTGTCACGGGCCCGCCAGAAGGCTTCGATGAACGCCTCCCGTTGATCGGCGGTGGTCAAGTCGAGGAACACCTGGTGCTCCGCATCCGAGAGCAGTGGAGCGACCTGCTGTAGCCAGGAGTCGTAGAACCTATCGGGCAAGTCCGAGGTCAAAGCGCCTGATCCATCGGCTGGAGGGGTTGCGGCCAGGCCGGGAAGCGCACCCATGAGGAAAGCCAAGGTCAGAATGAAGATGGGGTGATTCGTATTCATGGTGGGTGTTTTCTCAAGCAATGTCGGTGCCATAGACATTGGGCTATCAATGGGCAACCGCGGGCTCCCCATCGCCCCGTTTGGCCAAGCACAGGTACACAAAGATCTTTGGATAGTCCTCAGATTGGATCACCAACGACCTGACCAGGGGTCAACCACCCACCGCCCTTGACAATCCGTACTCATCCGGTCCAGTATTTCCGGCGATCTATTGAGATGCGCTCTCAACTGTCTCGGCGAGCGCCGCCAAGGTCCGAGACCACAGGCGCCAACACCAGCAAAAATCAACAGAAAATCTCAGTTACCGATCATACCGAGATCCTGTCAGCCGCATGGAAAGGTAACCATGGACGCCACCAGACCGACTCTTCTCAGACGGCCACTTTTCAGACTGTCTATCCTCGCCCTGGCATTTGGTGCTTGGGCTTGCTCTCCTCAACCCTCTTCCGATCAGCCCAGCGAGCCCGACAGCGCAGCGACGACCGCCGGAGAGCAGGTGGTGAATGTCTATTCAGCACGCCACTACGACACCGACGACCAGCTCTACACCATGTTCGAAGAGCAGACCGGCATCGAGGTCAAGGTCATCGAGGGGGACTCGGCGGCACTGCTCGAACGTCTGCGTCGCGAAGGTGAGCAGAGCCCGGCGGATATCTTCATCGCCGTCGACGCGGGACGCCTCCACCACGCCGAGAGCGAAGGCATCTTCGCCCCCGCCAGCTCCGAGGTGTTGACACAGCGCATCCCCGAGAACCTGCGCCACCCCGAGGGTCTGTGGTTTGGCTTGACCAAGCGGGCCCGGGTGATCGTCTATGCCAAGGATCGGGTCAAGGCCGATGAGCTCACCCGCTATGAAGATCTGGCGGACCCCAAGTGGAAAGGTCGAGTGCTGATCCGCAGCTCGTCCAACGTCTACAACATGTCGTTGATGGGCTCGATCTTGGCGGCCCACGGCGAGGCAGAAGCCGAGACCTGGTGCCGCGGCCTGGTGGCCAACATGGCCCGACCGCCGCAGGGTGGCGACCGCGACCAGATTCGCGCCATCGCCGCCGGTGAAGGGGATGTGGCAGTGGTCAACACCTACTATCTAGCCCAGATGCTGGCCCCCGAAGCGTCGCCGGAAGATCAGGCCGCCGCCGCCGCGGTGGGGGTGATCTTCCCCAATCAGGCGGACCGAGGCACCCACGTCAATATCTCGGGCGCCGGCTTGGTGAAGGGTGCTCCGAATCCGCAGAACGCGGTGCGCTTTCTCGAATTCTTGACCAGTCCAGAGGCCCAGCAAATCCTGGCCGGCGACAACAAGGAATATCCCGTCACCATCGGCTATGAGTGGGTCGCGGAGCTTCAGGGCTTCGGCGAGTTCAAGGAAGACAGCCTCAATACCTCGGTGTTCGGCGCCAACAATCAAGACGCTCTGATAACCATGGACCGCTGCGGCTGGCGTTGAGCCGGATGAACGGCCGCGGACGTTGGACGACGGCGGCGGTGGCCCTGGTCACCGCCGTCGTGGCGACGCCGTTGATCGTCGTGGTGGCCCACGTCGGCGCCGACTCCGGCGGACTGTGGCCGCATTTGGCCTCGACGGTGCTGCCGAAATACATCCACAACACGGTGTGGCTGGCCCTCGGCGTCGCCGCCTTGACCTCTCTCTTCGGCGTCGCCACCGCCTGGGCGGTCACCCTGTGCCGGTTTCCGGGTCAGCGCTGGTTCCGCTGGGCCCTTCTCCTACCCTTGGCCATCCCCACCTACCTGGGGGCTTACGCCTACACCGATCTGCTGCAATTCAGCGGCCCCTTGCAGTCGGCTTTGAGGGAGGCCTTCGGTTGGTCCCGCGGGGACTACTGGTTCCCCCAAGTGCGCTCCTTGGAAGGGGCCATCGTCATCCTTTCACTGGGGCTCTTCCCCTACGTCTATCTGGCGACCCGTACCGCCTTCCTCGAACAATCCGTCTGTGTGTTGGAGGTGGGTCGTACCCTCGGCCTGGGGCCTTGGCAGAGCTTTTTTCGCATCGCCTTGCCGTTGGCTCGACCGTCGATCTTTGCCGGTTTGTCCTTAGTGCTGATGGAAACCTTGGCGGAGTTCGGCGCTGTCCAATACTGCGCCGTCGACACCTTCGCCACCGGCATCTACCGTACCTTCACCCTACCCAACAGCCACGCCTTGACGGCGGCGGCTCAGCTCTCCGCCTGCTTGCTGCTGTTGATCGGTCTGCTCATCGCCGCCGAGGCCTACGCCCGGCGCAGCGTCCGTTTTCACCACACCAGCAGCCGCCACCGCCAGCTGCCGACCTGGCAACTGTCCGGAACGCGCGCCGTTCTGGCCTTCTGCACCTGTGCCCTGCCAGTGCTCTGTGGTTTTGTCGTTCCGATGGGTATCTTTCTCCTCAAGACCCTACGTGGGGGCGATACTCGAGCCGCCGAAATGTTCTTGACCCTAGGACGCAACAGCTTCGTGCTCGGAGCCATAGCCAGTGTCACGGCGGTGGTTCTAGCTCTGTTGGTGGCCTTCGGTCGACGCTGGCACGACCATCCCCTGAATCGCTTCATGGCCCGCCTGGCGGGCATCGGCTACGCCATCCCCGGGGCCGTCATCGCCATCGGTGTGCTGATCCCCATGACCTGGGTGGATTTGCAACTGCAACCGCTGGTGCGCTGGCTGTTCGATAGCCGGTCGGGTTTCCTGCTCAGCGGCACCTTGGTGGCGATGCTTTACGGTTACCAAACCCGTTTCCTGGCGGTTTCATTGAGCCTGCTGCAAGCCGGATTGACCCGCCTGCGGCCCAGTCTGGACGACGCCGCCCGCTCCCTCGGCGCCTCCCCCCTCTCCATGCTACGCCGGGTCCATCTGCCGATGCTGCGGGGCACCTTGCTGGCCGCTGCCTTGCTGGTCTTCGTCGACGTGGTCAAAGAGCTACCGGCCACCTTGATTCTGCGTCCTTTTGGCTTCGATACGCTGGCGGTGCGGGTTTATCAGCTGGCTTCCGACGAGCGGCTGGACGAAGCCTCCAGCGGAGCGCTGGCCATCATTCTCATCGGCCTTCTGCCGGTGGTGGTGTTGTCCCGCATGCTCGACCGCTCACGACCCGGCGATGCCCCGGTGGCAGCCATCCAACCCGGCAACGTGGCGGCGGCGGAAATCCTGCCCTCCCCGGCAGCGGACGGGCATCATCCATGAGATCAGCAAGCGGCCTCGTCGTCGACCAAGTGACCCACTTCTACGGCAATTTCTGCGCCGTCCGGCAGGCGGATCTGCGCATCACCCCCGGCCAGGTCCATTGCCTGTTGGGCCCCTCCGGTAGCGGAAAATCGACCTTGCTCCGCTTGGTGGCAGGGTTGGAAACCTTGCAGCAGGGCAGCATCCACATCGACGGCATCGAGGTGGCTGCGGCCGGTCGCTCGATGCCTCCGGAGCGTCGTCCCATCGGTTTTGTCTTCCAAGACTATGCGCTGTTCCCCCATCTCGATGTGCTGCGCAATGTCCTATTCGGCATGGATGAGGGCACCGCCATCCAACGCCGACAGGAGGCCAGACGCCTGCTCGAACGGGTCGGCATGGCCGATCACGCAAGCGCCATGCCCCACACCCTGAGCGGCGGCCAGCAACAGCGGGTTGCCTTGGCCAGGGCCTTGGCCCGGGAGCCGACGATCATGCTGCTGGACGAGCCTTTCTCCGGCCTCGACACCCGACTGCGCCATGACATACGACAGGACACCTTGGCCGTCTTGAAAGCGGCCGGCGTCGCCACATTGATGGTCACCCACGACCCCAGTGAAGCCCTAGCCGCCAGCGACCTGATCAGCGTCATCCGCCAGGGACGCATCGTGCAATGTGGCGTCCCCGGCGAGGTCTACGGCAACTCGGCCAACCGCGACATCGCCGAGGTCTTTGGCCCGGTCAATTGCTTGCGCACAACCGCGAGCAACGGTTCCGTCGCTACCCCCTTCGGCCGCCTCGACGCCACGGGTATGGCCGACGGCCAGACGGCCGATGTCCTGCTGCGTCCGGAGTCCCTCGTCCTGACCCGCCGCAAGGTCACAGGCGCCGCCAGAGATGGCTTGGCCATCGGCACCATCCGTGGCCTGGTGCGTGAAGGCGGCGTCCTCCACTTGGACGTGCTGCTGGACGATGGCACAGACCTCCGAGTGCACGACCTGGCGCGTCATGATTGGCAAGTGGGGACGGCTGTACACGTCGGTCTGGCGACGGACGCCGCCATGGTGCGTGGGGCTGTCTGAGGCACCTTAAGTGCCCCGTCGAAGCCTGAATTCCACCGGCCGCGGGTTCATTGACAGCTCAGGACCGAGAATCTATACTGATACTCTTGTCAATATCCTCCACTCGGACGAGTCCGGCACCTTCAAGAATATCGCCGGAAGGCCTTCATATCCGTCTATCTGATAGCCATCGCGGCCCAGGAGAATTTCTTATGTCGTCTCACCTCCGCTTCAACGTATGGTTGGTCTCGATCACCCTGGCTTCATGCGCTGTCCTGCCCGGATCCGTAGCTGTATCTCAAGTCGCAAAACCAGCCATCGTCGATGCCCAGTATGGGATTCTCCCCCTCTCCGCTTTTCAAGAAATGACTCCCTCCGAGGCGGTCGTCGCGGCCTACGCCAAATTGCAACGAATGATCCAAGCCTCCGGCGACGACATTCACATCGAAATCTCGGACACCGCAGAGTGGACCGCCGCGCAGCTCTCAACCTTGGAATGGGCTTCCATCGCCGAGTATCCGGAGAATGGGGCAATAGCGGTAGGGCCCAGGACCCAGATTCATCGCGATGGCCAGGAATCGACCCACTTCTCGGCCAACTGGATCCGCGGCGAGGGTTCTTGGTTCTATCTGGAGGAGCATTTGCGGCACGACCATCGTGCGGTCAGTGAGGTGCTGGCTGAAGCGAGCTCCGCGGTACCCTGGGTTAAGAATTTGGACACCCTGGTGACGTTTCAGGTGTCTCTGCGGCTTGATGGGCGTAAGCGCGAGTATCGTGCAGCCATGCTGCTGAGTCATGACACAGTGGGTATCCGACAGCTTCACCCCGTCGACTACCTGCTCGAAGGTCTGGACGAGGCCTTGACTCAAGAACCCACTCTCCTGACCGATGAGGTGGTCGTCGATCCTCGAGGGACTGGCCCAAAATTAGACGCTGCGCTCGGCGAAGGTTGGTTTGGCCTTGGGAGGAGGGCCGACAAGACAACATGCATCCCGCTCTCGACACGTCGCACACGCATCCAGTCCGCCAGTGGAACGAACGGGCACATTACAGGCGCTCATACGGTAGAGGCAGAATTTGAACACTCCTGTACCTGTGACTCCGCCTGTGAGTCCACCTGCATTTCGGACACCTCGTGGCACCAGTGCATCGACCTGGGTACTCGACAGGGATACTTCTGCCATAAACGCTCCACAAACGGCAAGAGGGGCTCGCACTCGGCCAACGGTTCAGGAGCAGCCTGCGGGGCCGCGGAAGGGTGTTCTCAAGTAACCTGCCCAACACCCAGTTGCAATATCTGCAATAGTGCCCCGGTTTCCATCGGTGGAGGTCCATTGAGTTTCTCGATCACGGTCACCGGCTCCGCCAACTGGAGCCGCCTGATCGAGAGCTCACACAACTGCGCCCCCTGTGTCGAAGCCCCGGACGGTGGCGACCAGGGGGCCCCCCCGGACCAAGGCGGCGATCCCAACGGCGGCGGTGGTAGCAATCCTACATCTCCGATTCTCATCAATCTGGGAGGCCACGGCTTCTTTCTCACCGGCCTCGATGATCCGGTCCAGTTCGACCTCGACGCCGACGGCTATGCGGAAACGGTGGGATGGTCGACCCCTGAGGGCGACGAAGCCTTCCTGGTGCTCGACCGCAACGGCAACGGCACCATCGACGACGGCCGGGAGCTGTTCGGCAACTATACGGATCAACCGGACTCCGCAGACCGCAACGGCTTCCTCGCCCTCACTGTCTTCGACGACGGTTCCACGGGCGGCAATGCCGACGGCATTATCTCGGCCGAGGACGCCATCTTCCCCTGGCTGCAACTTTGGCACGACCGCGACCACGACGGCATCTCCACCCCTGACGAATTGACGCCCTTGGACGAATCCGAGGTGGTGGCCATTCACCTCAGCCCGGTCTTCGCCCAGCGTCGCGACCGCCACGGCAATCTCTTGCGCTACGCCGCGCATGTCCAGTTCGCCGGCCCGCCGCACCAGGGCCTGGCAGCTATTGATGTCTTTTTCGTAACCGAAGATTGATCGTCGTCTAGCGGTCCATCAACGCACTGGCCAATGCAAACCGATACCCCGCCGCCTGGGCCTCGGGCACCCGCTCCGCCAGCAGACGTAGGGTGATGTCATGGGGATGGGCGATGGCAATGGCCGAGCCCCGTTGCTGGGCCAGGGCCAGCAAGCGGTCGAATTGCTCGGCGATGGCGTCGGTCTCGATCACGGTGTCGAGGAACACCTGTCGCTCACCGGCCGCCAAGCCGAGCTTCCGGGCCGTGGTGTAGGCCAAGGTATCGGCGCTGGTGCGCGAGTCGAGAAAGAAGAGATTCGATTTCGCCACCACCTTCATCACGGCTTCAATAGCCTGGGGATCGGAAGCGATACTCGAACCCATGTGGTTGTTGACCCCCACCGCTCCCGGCACAGCGGCGATGGCGCGGGCCGTGGCTGCCTGTAGCTGCTCACCGCTCATGCTCGACAGCAAAGCCCCCGGCCCAGGATTGTTACCGCCCTTGGCCTGCATGGGGATGTGGCAGAGGATTTCTTCACCCCGCGCCCTGAGGGTCGCCACCACCTCGGCGGTGTGGCTCTCGAAGGGCAAGACGGCGTAGGTGATGGGGATGCCGAGCTGGCCCAGGACATCCAAATCCACCAGGCTGCGGCCCAGATCATCGATCACCAAGGCGATGCGGGGCCCCCCGGGGGCAACGGCCGGCGTCCCGGGATTCTTGACCGCGGGTCTCGCCCCAGGTCGCTTGTCGGCTCCCGTGCTCAGCACGGCCAAGGGATCAGAAGAACGCGGCCCACCGCCAAGGTCCGTCCCTGCCTCAGAGCCCGGTAGCGGTGCCTCCAAGGCTGCAAAATCCGGCGGCGGCGGCGGTTTGGCCAGTTGGACACCAAAGTACAACCCGGCGACAAAAAGCACCAGGGCTGCACTGATGAGGGCGATGCGCACACCTCGAGACGAGGGTGCGTTTCTGGGTCTTCGACGGTTCATTCTCGACGGCTCATCGCAAGGTCAAGGCCACAAGGCGCTCGGTAGGCTCGGACGGGATAGGCTCGAACAAGCGGGACAACCTCGGACAGCGGGGAAACCTCAGGCTTTCCTAAGCGGCCTCGGCCATTTCCTCGGCTTCCTCTTCCTGGTCCTCGCTCATCCACTGCAGGGCCTTCTCCAGCACCGTGTCACGATCGCTATCTTGATCGTCGAGATCGAAATCCGGACGCAAACGTTGGTCTGGCTGCAAACCTTTGTTCAAGGGTACGTCGTCGGGGCCGGTGTAGAAAGCCTGGGTGATGGCTAGGCGAGCGCCGTTGGACAGCTCCACGATGCCACCTTGCCCGGCGTGGCCAAAACTCGTCTCCCCCAGCAAGTGGGCTTCCACCGACTGCTCGAGGACCGATGCCAAGACCTCCGCCGAGCCTTGGGTATTGCGGCCCATCAAGATCCCGAGCTTGTGTCCCGTCCACAGGGGCGCACCCGCGCTCTCAAAGGACTCCAACTCACCGAAGCGTCCCCGCAGGGAACCCAGCTTGCCGCCGCTGAAAAGCTCAGCCACTTCGTAGGCAGTTGCCGGCTCGCCGCCGACGACGCCCCGTACATCGAGCAGCAATCGATCACGATCTTTCAAACCTGCCAAGGTCAAGGACGATGTGTCGGCAAAGGTTTGCAGACTGGCTTCCACATCCTTCGCCACATCGCCGCGAAAGGCAGGAATGCGCAACACGGCCATGCCCTCCTCCACCCGCAGCTCGACGGCGGGGGTCGGGTACTCGGCCAAGGTCATCTGCAAACGCTCTTTCTTGCCTTGATCGAGGCGCTCGATGTCCAAGACGGTACCCACCGGCTTGGCGAAGGTGGCTTGGATCGACAGTAGATTCATCAAGCGCGTACGCTGGCCGTCCACCTCGGAGATGATCATCTGAGGTTTGAAGCCCAGCTCATCCGCCGGGCTCCCGGGTTCCACCGCCACCACATAGACGATGCCCCGTTCCTTGAGCACCAACATGCCGCTATGACGGATACCGATCTTCTGCACCAACTCCCAGGTCTGCACGCCACCGGCCGGGATGAACATGGAGAATGGGTCGAGCGCGTCGAGGGTTCCTTCCAGAGCGCCGTCGATCAACGTCTGCTCTTCCTGCTCATCGACATAGGCCCGATCCACTAAGCTGAAAACTTCGGTGAAGACGGTCAAATACTTGTAGAGGGAATCGCTACCATCATCGGTTTGTCGATTGTTGGCGGCCAGCAACGAGCCTCCGGCGACCATCAGCACGGTGAACAAAGAACAGAGAGTAAATACCAAACGCCCTCGCGTCATCATGTGGAACCTCGGTGGTTGGCGCCCCGCGGGTCGGGATGGCGGGACGAGCTAGCGTAACCAAAGAAGGGGGTCTCGAGGCTCGTTTTCGACTCGCACCTCGAAGTAGATGAGGTCGGCAGAGTTGCCGACTACATCGCCCAACGATAGCACATCCCCCTTGTCGACATGGATCTCGAGCAATCCCGCGTAGAGGGTGAAAACCCGCCCGGGGTGATGCACCACGACCATCGTGCCATAGCCTTCGAATGGGGCCGCATAGAGCACTTGCCCAGGAAAAACGGCCCGTACCTGGCTGCCTTCCTCCACTGCGATATCGATGCCGTTGTGGGGCACTTCGGTGCGATAACGGGGATCCCGCCGCGGCCCGAAACGAAGCTTCACCTCGCCGCGGCTGGGCCAGTCGAGAACACCGCGGAAGTCCTGGATGGGCGTGCCCGCAAGGGCTTCGTCGCTGCTCACTAGGGAAGCGATGAGACGAGCCAATTTACGTTCCTTGTCCTTGAGCTCGAGGGTGCGAGCCGCCAGGCGTTTGCGCTCCGTCACCACCGCCGCGATGGTCCGCTCATGGCGCCGCCGCACCTCCACCAAAGAGTCGCGGCGTAGGGCTTCCCGCAGCTGCCATTCCGACGCCTCCCGCCGTTCCGCTTCCAGTCGCCGCCGCTGAAATGACAATTCCTCGAGGGTCGAAACGTAGCTATCCAGGGCTATTTGGTCCTGCCGCACGAGGAAACGTAGCTGACGAATGGCCGGCAGCAGGTTCTCATTGGGCTCGAGGGTGAGGAACAGACGCAAATAGCCCTGCCCCCCCAAACGGTAGAGCCCGACCAGACGACGCCCCAAGTCTTGACGCACTTGCTGCAAGGCCGTCTCCAGGCTCGTCACCTGGCGTTGGGCGGTCTCGGCGCGCAGCGTCGCCAGCTCCGCGGCGGCCGTCGCCTCGGATACCTGCGCCTCCTGTAGCTCGAGCTCCAGCTTGACCGCCTTGAGCTGCCCTTCGAGATCCGATTCTTTGACCCGTACCGAGGTCAGACGTTTCTGCAGACGGCCGATCTCACTGCGGATACTTTCCAGCTCACCGACCCGGGCTTGTGTTTCGGCCTGGCTCTCGCCACCCTGCAAGGGTGAGGAGCCTTCCCCAGAAGCAGCATCGAATCGGCCGAAGGTGAGCTCGCTGGCACCGGCGCCCGCCTCGTCGGCCCACAGGCTGGGCGATGCCAACGGGTCCAGCAGAAAAACCCCGAGGAGGGTCGCCACCAGCATGGCTCCCGGCGCCAACAAACCCCTCGCGCCTCGCCGTGCCGACGGGACGGACCGCCCTGGGGCGTCGAGGCGCGGTGGGATGGCTCCCGAAGGTTGGATTGCTGTCATCGAGGACGATCGGCGGTAGATGCGTCGCGGAGTCGCGTCGCGAGCCGGTCAGTAAGTCGGCATCGCAAGGCGGAGGTCACTCGGCCAAAGAAACACGCTAAAACCGCTGCATTCTAGCAGGTTTAGGGCTCAAAGACGGCTTCCCAGGGCCCACCCGAGACCACAGGCGGCGAAGCCTGCCGTCAGGCTGAGGGCCACGTTGAGGAAGGCCAGCCGTGGCTCGCCGGAGCGCAGGGCCTCCAGGGTCTCGAACGAAAAGGTCGAAAAGGTGGTGAAGGCACCGAGGAAACCGGCCGCCGCCAAGGCGCGGAAGTGCTCCGACACCCAACCATGCTCGCCGACGCCCAAGGCCATGAGGAAACCCAACAAGGCCGAGCCGACGACATTGACCACCAGGGTTCCCCAAGGGAAAACTGAACCCGCCGTCCAGGTCGACACCCAGTGGGAGATCAAATAGCGCCCCACCGCCCCCAGGGCTCCGCCGCAGGCCACCAGGACCAGTCGACTCCACATCCCGAACCGCTCAGGCGCGCAGCACTTCGAGCTCGGTCAACAGGGTTTCCACATCACCATAACGTTCGTCCCGGTTGCGCGCCAGGCAACGCATAATGATGGCTTCGAGGGATTGGGGCATGGCCTTCCAATGCTGGCTCGGCGGCAATGGTTCCTCATTCAACTTACGGCTGATGATTTCGAAGATGGTGCCCTGGGTCGAGAATGGCAGCTGGCCGGTGAAGATCTCGTAGAGCACGACGCCGCAGGCGTAGAGATCGGCCCGTTGATCCGCCTCGAGCCCCTCGAGCTGCTCGGGGGCCAGGTAGAACGGAGTGCCGATGATCGACCCCGGCTCGGTCTGCGAGGGCCTCGTCCGCGCCAGGGAGCGGGCAATGCCGAAGTCCATGAGCTTGGCGTTGCCGGTGTGCTCGATGAGCAAGTTCTCCGGCTTGATGTCGCGGTGCAGAACCGACTCCGCGTGGGCGGCGGCGAGACCGCGACAGAGCTGACGAGCGGTGCGTAACCCCGCCGTCAAGGGCAAGCGTCCACTGCGATCCATCAGCTGGCGCAGGGTGACGCCGCGCACAAATTCCATGGAAATGAACGGCCGCCCATCGGCCTCACCGAAGTCGAAGGTGCGTAGAATATTCGGATGGGCAATCTTGCGGGCCAGCTTGAGCTCGTCCTTGAGACGCTCCAACCGATCGCTGTCGCCCCAAACGTCACCCTTCAACATTTTTAGGGCGACGAGCTCGTTCAGGGTCCGATCCCGAGCCTTGTAGACCACCCCCATGCCGCCGGCCCCCAGCTCCGAGAGGATCTCGAAACGGCCACCGAGCAGGCTGCCCGGGCCCACGCCCGCCAAGGTCCGTGCGCCATCCATGGTCCGACCGAGGGTGGCCAGATCCTGGGTGGCCGCCAGCTCCGGCGAGGCGAAGCGTCCTGCCACCGCCGGGTCGAGAGAGTACAGGGGCAGTGACGACACCGTGCTGCGGTGCGCTTGGGGGGAAATGCCACTATCCTCGAAGGTGGACCCCAGCTCTTGGCGCGTCGTGCTCGACAACAGCAGATTGCCAGCCCGGGCCACCCGCAGCAGGCCTTCCAGCTCTTCCATGTCCGGGCCGGTGAGCACGTACTCCAGATGATTGTCGAATTGCACCGTACCGCTGACCACCATGCCCGTGACCAGGGCCAGAGCGGCCCGCGGCTCGCCCTGGGAATTCTTGCTGGTGTTGAGGATGTCCGCCGCTGCCGTCAAGGCGCGGTCGGCCCGTCGACTGCCTTCGAAGGAAGCCACAAGCCGGTGCCCGAGCAAACTCTCCACCTTGCCCCCTTGGGAGCTCACGGCGCGGGCGAAACGCCGTAGGTCACGGGTCATCAGCTCGAGGCTGTGGGCCGGATTCGACGACGCCAGGCCCTTGGCGTAGTCCCGCAAGTCGAGCCCCATGAGAGTGATCTGCCGCTCCTCCGCCGGCACGGCTTCCATGCCTTGACCTTCGGTTTCTGGGACGGTGCGGGCCAGCTGGCTAACGTACTCCTCCATGTCCCGCTTCTCCCGTAGCTCGGAGAGCAGAGTATTGAAAGCGTCCGCCAGATCCCCCACTTCGTCACGGCTCTCCACTTCGATGCGCTGGTCGTAGTCGCCTTCCGCCGCCCGCTTGGCAGCCACCGCCAGTTGGCTCATGGGCTGCAATACTCGCTTGGGGAGGAAATACGACACCACCAACGCCAAGAGGACGACGATCACTCCCACCGCCATCAGGATGCGGCCGATGCGCAAGAACGGCGCCAGTTGATTGTCCACCGACACGAGGTTGACAAGCAGGCCCAGCGGCTCGCCCGAAACATCGCTGAGAGGACGCACTTGCCCCAACCACTGTTGGTGCGCCAGCTCCACTTGCAATTGCTCCGCTGAGCCCGGAGCCAAAGACAATAATTCCTGGTGTTGCTGCAAGTAGCCCAGCAGATCCGTCAGCTCATCTTGACTCAGGGTCTTGGCGCTGGCGACGGGTCGCTCGCCGCGGGTATTGATATAAAGGATTTCGGTATTGACCAAATCCCGCAGCTCGACGGCCTTGACGTCGTCGATGGCGTAGGCGAAGAGAATCGACCCGGCCAGTAGCCCGCCGGCCCCCACCGGCACGCCGATGGAATAGTAGATCTCACCCTCGCTCTCCCACAGCCCGGCGACGATCTCACCTCCGGAAACGATCTCGAACAACGCCTCATTGGACATGTCGTCGCCACTCTGGCCCGGGCGGTCGGTGCGCAGGACCACCCCGCCGGTCTCGTCCAAGAGGATGGCAAAATCGAAACCCAGCTCCTGCTGCCGCTCCGCCAACTGATCGAGGATCGAACCGATGTCGTTGTATTCCAGGGACTCGACGACATAGGCGGAGAAATTGGGGTCCGTCGCCATCTGGATGGCCGCCTCGCCCAGCAGCTCATAACGTTGATCGAGGAATTGACTTTGGATGGCCCCGGCCCGCGTCAGGTCCTTTTGGGCGGTGCGATAACCCACTTGATTGCCAAGCACTTTGGTGACCAGCACCGAGGCCCCGACCGCCAGGATGACCAACAGGGCGGTGGCCAGGAAGAATCGCGTTCCGAGGGAAATCCCTCGGCTTTCAGCGGTAGGCTTTGCCACGGCTCCGCCTCTTGTAGGGCTGGTTGAATTTGTTGGTGTGATCCGGCACCTTGCCTTTGGTCACTTCGAGGTCGACGCTCAAGGCTTTCTGCTGGGGCAGGGTGACCTCCTGGTTCCACGCCTCGCTGCGCTCAAACCACAGGGTCAGCTCCCCTTCGCCGGCGGGCAGGCCCGACAGACGGAAACTGCCGTCCGCCTCGGTCACCGTGTAGTACGGGGTATTGACCACCACGAGATGTGCCACCATCGAGTGATGCACGTTGCAGAATACCCGGACGACCCCCGGATAGTTGAAGGTGGCCTCCTTGCCCGTGCCGCGACGATACAGTCCCAAGTCGAAGCGATTCCGCCCCGAGACCGAAAACACATTGTGCAAGATCGTGTCATCGTTGGGAAAACGCACCGTGCTACCCCTCGGGATGATCAACGACGACGGCTCGAATTTCTTGCTGGACATCTTGAGCTCGAAGGGTTCGGCGGGTGGTGCGCGACGCTCCGCACCTCCCCTCGGTGTGTAGTACACCAGAATGCGATGAAGCTCTTTGACGGGCTTGCCGCCGGGCTTCACCAAGCGAACGGTACCTCGGAGCTCCGCCGCCTCGGCAGCGCCCGTCGAAGTTGCCACGCTCAAAACAGCCATAGCCATCACGCACGAGACGACTTTCAGCACAGCCTCGAGCCGGCGCAGGTGACCTGTCGAATCCGCCGTTTCCATGTCGTTCACCTTCTTGCACGGGACCCGGCGTCCCGTGGTGATTCCATGTTTCGCTATCTCAAGCTCCCAGCTTGAAGAGGGCGAGCCAGGCGGCGAAGCCACCGATGATGGGAAGAGCCCAGTACCACAAAGAGGCCAGATGGGGCATTTTGCGGATGAGCACCAACATGCCACCGAGGAAGAGCCAGATCAGCAGCTTGCCGATCACCCAAGGATCAAAACCCAAGGACAGTTTCGCCAACAAACCAAAGCCGCTGATCAGAACGATCACCAGTCCGAGGCCGTGGCCGATGGCGGTCAGCTTTCGTCCCGTCGGGGTCGCTTTGCCATTCTCGGCGCTGCGCAGTGCGAGGCCGCCCAGAGCTGTGAAGACCATCAGAATTCCGACGATGTGCAGGATCTTGTACCACTGGTAGTCCATGGAGGCCCTCTCCTTGTGCGCGGTGTTGCCAGTCGAAGTGTTGCCGGTCGAGGTATTTACCCGTCTACAGCGCTGAGCTTTTTAGGGCTCGCAGCGCTGTCGTCAGAAGCCTCGCAGCCGCTCGCTCGGAGCCATGCTGAGTCAGCAAGTCGCGATCGGCGGCGAATTTTTCGAGCATCTGTACCGTGATGCTACACCAAGCGTCCCCCATCGAGCAGCAATTGGCCGTCAAGTCGACGGGGATGACATAATCCCACACCATGGATACTCCCCAACATCCTCCGCAAAGAGGGCTCGCCATGAAGCTCAGTGAACGACAGAAGCGGACCGTCGCTGCGGCGTTGACTGTCATCTCGGCGGTCGTCATCATCGCTGCCATCGGCGCCCTGGTCTATTTGCTGAGCAGCTTCGTCAGCCGCTTCTCGCATGTGCTTCTACCCCTGGCCGTGGCCGGCGTCATCGCCTTGATCCTCAAGCCCTATCAGGACTTCTTTGTCGACCGGCTGCACTTGCCGCCGGTCCTCGCCCTGGGTGCCGTCTTCATCCTGTTGCTCCTACCCGTCGCCGGCCTGAGTTGGTTCTTCGGCGGCCTGGTGGTGGATCAGGTCACCGATCTGGTGACCAAAGCCCCCGGCTGGTGGCAGGAGACCTCTAACAGCCTGCAGGAGCGCTGGCCCAAGATCCAACAACTGATGCAGCGCTACGACCTGCAAGACCGGCTGCAGGACGCCACCGAAAGCCACGGCGACGACCTCTACTCCGCCATCATTTTCCTCGGCGAGCAAGCCTGGTCCGCCGGCGCCGGCATCTTCGGTGCCCTCGGCAGCCTCTTGAGCTGGGCCGTCTTGCCCATTTACGTCGCCTTCTTCCTGCTCGCCGATCCCGACACCGACGACGAGGCCCCACCGGGCAACTGGGCCGACACCGCTCTCCCCTTCCTCAAAGCCGAGACCCGCGAGAATGTCACCTACCTGGTGAATGAATTTGTCAACATCATCGTCGCCTTCTTCCGCGGCCAACTGCTCATCGCTTTCTTACAAGGCTTGCTCTTCGCCTTGGGCTTCACCATCATCGGACTCAAATACGGCTTCATCCTCGGCCTGATGCTCGGCTTCCTCAACATCATCCCCTATCTGGGGAGCATGATCGGCCTCGGTGTCGCCTTTCCCCTCGGCATGTTCCAACCCGGAGGCGGCCTTTCCCTGGTGATCGGCGTGCTGGTGGTCTTCACCCTGGTGCAGATGATCGAAGGCTACATTCTGACGCCGCGCATCATGGGCGAAACCACCGGCCTCCACCCCATGGTCATCATCGTCGCCATTTTCTTCTGGGGCTCCGCCTTGCCCGGCCTCAGCGGCTTGATCTTGGCGATTCCGTTGACCGCTTTTTTTGTTGTCTTCTGGCGCCTCTTGCGCGAAAACTACATCGGTGAGCTGTTGTAGGTCAGGACGCCGTACTAGGACGACCTACGCAAAAGACAATCCGAAAGACTTGGCGGGCTTGCGACCGGCCCCGCCTTGTCTGCTAAGTTAAGGGCTTCCTGCCCCCTTCTCAACCCATCCGCCTTCAACCCATCTGCAATGTCGAGGTAACACCGTGAGCCTAGGAACGCATTATCAACGTCATCTCGAGACCTTGGACCATCAACTGGGCGAGTCTCTGGCCGTCGCCGATCGTTTGGGAATGGTCATCGAGGGGGTGCTCTTCCACGCCGGTCGCATGGCTTACAAACACCAGGACGACCAACCGTTCAACTTCACTGCAACGCCTCATTTCCGTCGCTGGTTACCCCTCGAGGGCCCGGAGCACGTACTGCTGGCGCGGCCAGGGCAGCGTCCAGTGGTGGTACGGGTGCAGCCGGAGGATTATTGGTACGACACGACGCCGGCCGTGGCGTCTTATTGGGAGGAGCATGTCGAGCTGATGCAGGTGGCCAAATTCGAGGACATTCCGACGGTGTTGGGGGATTTGCCGCGGGTGGCCTACATCGGCAATTCGGCGGAGGCGGCCGCCACCTTGGGTATCGACCGTTCCATGGTGGAGCCGGACGCCCTCTTGCCACCCCTCGATTGGTACCGCACCTACAAGACGGAGCACGAGATCGAGCTCAGTCGGCGGGCCGCGGTCATGGCCGCCAACGGTCACGCCAAGGCCCGTGAGCTGTTCTTGCAAGGGGCCAGCGAACGGCAAATCCACTGGGCCTATCTGGAAGCGTCGAACCAGCTGGAATTCGAAGTCCCCTACGAAACCATCGTCGCCTTCGACAGCAAAGCCGCCATCCTGCATTACCAGGGCAAGCGAGGACCCGAAGCAGCCCCCGGCAAGGTTTTCCTGTTGGACGCCGGTGCCGCCTTTCAAGGCTACGCCATCGACGTCACCCGCACTTGGGCCACCGACTCCGCCGACGACGAGATGCACGCCATCATCAAGGGGGTCGATAGCCTGGAACGCGATCTCGTCGCCATGGTCACCAGCGGTCGCTCTTACCTTGACATCCACATCGAAGCCCATCGCGGCACCGCCCGCCTGCTGGCCGAGGTGGGGGTCTACCGGTGCTCGGCCGAGGAGGCTTTCGACCGCGGGCTGACCCATCCCTTCTTGCCCCATGGGGTCGGCCACCAATTGGGCTTGCAAGTGCACGATGTCGCCGGTTTCATGGCTGGGCCCGAGGGGGGCAGAGTGCCGCCGCCATCGGAGTACCCCTACCTGCGCAATACCCGCATCATCGAAGAAGGCCATTTGCTGACCATCGAGCCCGGCGTCTACTTCATTCCTTTGCTGCTCGATCCCCTGCGGCAAGGGGCGGACTGCGGGGTCATCGACTGGCAGTTGGTGGACCGCCTCTTGCCCCTCGGCGGCGTGCGTATCGAGGACAACGTCCTGTGCACCAACGACGGCCCCGAGGATCTGACCCGGCATCTGATCCCCGGCCCCTCAGAAGAGCCTTAGCCATGCCGTAAGGTCAGGGACCTCCCCGTCAGCTGCGGGGGGCAAGGTCTAGGACAAGGTCAAGGTCCTCAGGCTGGAAGTGTTTGCCTGACGCTGGGTTCAGAGGCATTTCGCCGACCTCAAAGACTGCTCTCCTCACCCACGGGACCACCCACCACCTGGTTGCGTCCCCGCTGCTTGGCCTCGTAGAGACGCTCATCGGCAATGGCCAAGGTCTGGTTGAGGGTATCGCCGTCTCCAGGGAAGACGGCCAGCCCCATGCTGACGGTGACGCTGGCGGTTTCACCGGAGGCACCGACGGTAATGGGCAGAGATTCGATACGGCGTCGCATCTGATCGAGACGGCGGGAGGCATCGACGTATTTCATGCCGGGGAATAGTCCCGCAAATTCCTCACCACCGTAGCGGGCGATGAGATCTGTGTTGCGAAAGGAGTCCGCCAGGGTGGCGGCGACCCGTTGTAGGGCGAGATCCCCGGCCAAGTGCCCGTGGGTATCGTTGAAACGTTTGAAGTGGTCGACATCGATCATCGCCACGCCGATCGAGTCGTCGGAGCGTGAAGCGATGGCTTCGAGCTGCACTAGGCTGTCGTCGAAGAAACCCCGGTTGGCCAACGAGGTCAGGCTGTCACGGGTCGACTTGCGACGCAGCTCGCGAGCCCTGACCACCAGAGTGGTCGACAACAACGTCGCCATGATCAGCAGGACGAGGCGCCCGAGTTGATCGCGGTAGACAAATCCCATGGTTGCTGCTTGGTAGGGGTCGGTCAGACCGAAACGCCAAACGACAAAGCTCACCAGGGCTGCGTACTCGAAGATGGCACTGAGACCGGTCAGAATACAGATACGCCAGTCGTAGCGCAGGCTGGTGGCAGCTATGGCCAGCAGATAGACCGGATAGAGCACCAAGTCCTGAGTCGCTCGAAGCTCCTCACCACGGCGGATAAAAATCCACAGGCTGAGGGTGACCAAGGAGACATCCAGAATGCCACTGAAGAACCCGATCCAGTTGCGCCCCCAACTGCGCCGCACCGCCGCATAGATGACCAGCGCTTCCGCCAGCGCCGCCACCGCCACCCAGAGCACGGCCTGCTGCCCCCGCTGCATGCCCGATTCGAAATACCCGATGATGGGCACATAGAGCACCAGCAGGATGATCAATACCCGCAGGCTGGCGATCAACCATTCGCCACGCAGACCAGCATCGACGAGATCCGGATCAGGACTGGTCCACAGCCGACGCCACCACTCGGTCAAGCGCTGGGAAAAACGCTGATCTTTACTCCACGGGGCCGGACTGGCCCATGGGCTTTGACTGCCGGATTTTTCTGCCATGAAGTCCAGGGGAGGCATTGAAAGAAAAGGATCGCTGCGACCCTATCAGGAGCAGTCGGCCAATGGCATAGCTCGATTCTTTGGACAATTCTCCACCTCCACGTGACCCCGATCGCGGCGGATCGGGGTGGGTATCTCGCTACCCTAGAAGAGCTTGGGGAATCCCCCCATGCCGCCGCCACCGCCGAGCCCCCCCAGACCGCCGGGACCCATATCCCCCGGACGTCCGATATCGCCACCGCCACCGCCCAGGGCCTTGCGCAGGAACTTGCCCTGGGCCCCCTTCATCATCTTGCGCATGGACTGGTATTGCTTGAGCAGACGGTTGATGTCCTGCACTCGGGTCCCCGAGCCGTTGGCGACGCGCTTCTTGCGCTTGGCATTGAGCAGGCCCGGCTTACGCCGTTCCTGGGGTGTCATGGAATTGATCATCGCTTCCACTTTCTTGATCTCGCGGTCGTCCACCATCGACGCCTTCAGGCCTTTGAAAGGGCCGACCTTGGGCATCATTTCGAGGATTTGCGACAGCGGACCGAGCTTCTGGATCTGGCGTAGTTGGTCGCGTAGATCTTCCAGGGTGAAATCCTTGGAGACGATGCGCCTGGCCAGCCGCTCCGTCTCGTCGGCGTCGAGCCCCTGCTCAGCTTTCTCGATGAGGGACAGCACATCGCCCATGCCGAGGATGCGCGAGGTCATGCGGTCGGGATGGAAGAGGTCGAGGGCGTCGAGCTTCTCGCCGGTGCCGACAAAGCGAATCGGCACATCGCTGACGGTGCGGATGGACAGGGCCGCACCACCGCGGGAATCGCCATCCAGCTTGGTCAGGATGATGCCGGTGAGGGGCATGGCCTTGGCGAATTCCTGGGCACTCTTCACCGCGTCCTGACCGGTCATGGCGTCGGCGACAAAGAGGGTTTCATTGGGTTTGACGATCGCCGCCACTTGCTGCAGCTCCTGCATCAGCTTCTCGTCGACGTGCAGGCGACCGGCGCTGTCGAGGATCACCACATCGTGGCCGCGTCCCTTGGCGTAGGCCAAACAACGCCGCGCCAAGGACAAGACATCTTCCCCGGCTTCCGGCACCAATACCGGTGTCGCCACTTGCGCGCCCACCTGCTGCAACTGCTCGACGGCGGCAGCGCGTTGCAGGTCGCAGGCCACCAGCAGGGGCTGGCGGTTCTTGTCCCGCAGGCGCTTCGCCAACTTACCGGCGGTGGTGGTCTTACCGGAGCCCTGCAAGCCGCAGAGCATGACGACGGCCGGCGAGCCATCGACCTGTAATTCTTTGCCGGTCTCGCCGAGCAACGCCATCAGCTCGTCGCGGACGATCTTGATCACCTGCTGCGCTGGCGTCAGGCTCTCCATCACATCACTACCGGAGGCCCGCTCCCGCACCCGGCCGACAAAGGACTTCACGACCCGCAGGTTGACATCCGCCTCCAACAAGGCCAGACGGATTTGTCTCAGGGCAGCATCGAGCACCTCTGGGGTGACTCGGGTTTCACCCCGGAGACGGTTGAAGACTTCCTGCAAGCGATTTTGTAGACCATCGAACATGGACCCTGACCCTCCAACGGCTGCGCTTTTGTGACCTCTAGCTTCGACGCCGATGCGGCTGCGGACACACCTGGGGTGTGCGACGAGACCTGCTGCGGCAGGCCTCATGCTAGACGATGCGCCGCGAGGTCGCAATGGCAAGCCGCTCGGGCCCCCAGGAGCGGCAATTCTTCATGACGTTTTCTCGATCTACGGCTATACTTCGCCACCGTGGAGCGTTTAGCCAAAATCGTAGCGACCATTGGCCCGGCCAGTGACAGCCCGGAGACCTTCGCCCAGCTCTTGGATGCCGGGCTCGATGTCGTGCGCCTGAACTTGTCCCATGGCAATCACGAGCACCATCGGCAAGTCATTCAGACGGTGCGCCGGGTCACCCGGGAGCGGGGGCAATTCGTGCCCATCATCGTCGATTTGATGGGCCCTCGATATCGCCTTGGCACCTTCAAGACGTTCGACCTACACGTCGGGGACCAGGTTCGCCTCGGAGATAGCTCCGTGGAGGTGGATCTACCGGTGGAAGACAGCGCCTTCCTGGGTCACCTCAAGGTGGGTGAGCGCATCCTCATCGACAACGGCAAGGTCGAGATCGAAATCGAAAGCAAAGAGGAGCATCGGGTGACGGCCCGTGTGCTACACGGCGGTCCGGTGTCCACCCGCAAGGGCATCAACTTACCCGACAGCGAGCTGCCCTTCACCATCTCGGACAAGGATCGGGCCGATATCGCCTTCGCCTTGGAGCAAGAGGCCGACTACATCGCGGTCAGCTTCGTCGGCGGCCCCGGTGATCTCGATGCCATCCGCCAAGTCCTGCGTCAGGCGGGTGGCATGCTGCCGCTGATCTCGAAGCTGGAACGCAAAAAGGCGATGAGCCGCTTGGCCGAGACGGTCCAGGCCAGCGATGCGGTGATGGTGGCGAGAGGCGATCTCGGCGTCGAGGTTCCCTTGCACCAAGTTCCGGTGATGCAAAAACGCATCATCGCCACCGGTCGTCGCTTCGGCAAACCGGTGATCGTCGCCACCCAAATGCTGGAATCGATGATGGAACAGCCCCGGCCGACCCGGGCCGAGGCCTCCGACTGCGCCAACGCCGTGTTCGACGGCGCCGACGCCCTGATGCTTTCCGGTGAGACCGCCGCCGGCTCGTACCCGGTGGCCGCCGTCAAGACGATGTCCCAAGTCATCGTCGAAGCCGAGGGTTACGGCAGCGCCAAATTGCTACGTCAACACGGTCGGCAAGATGCGTCCGACCTGCCGGATCGGTCGCCGACCCACATCGTGCCCGGTGCCTTGGAAGAATTCCATTTCAAAAAATCGTTCCAAGAGCACTTCGAAATTCCCGATGTGGTGTGTGCCGCCGCTGTGCAAGCGGCCAACCGCCTGCATGCCGTGCGCATCGTCGCCTTTTCTCAAGGCGGTTTCACCGCCCGCATGATCGCCCGCTATCGGCCACAGACCCCGATCAGCGTTTTCACCCGCGAGCGGGCCGTGGCCCGTCGGGTACAGTTGGTCTGGGGGGTTCGTCCCTTGCTTATCGAGCACGAGGTCGATCATCACGATGAGGTGGTCAGCCTGGTGGACCACTCCCTGTTCGAGAATGGCCTGGCTCAGCCCGGCGACGTCATCGTCATCTTGATGGGTGATCCCATTGCCGAGCGGCCGCTCACCAATTTGCTGAGGGTGCACCGCATCGGACCTGGCTAGTCTAGCCCCGCATGGGCGCCTCTCCGCGCCTTGCTGGCGAGTCGAGATGCGGAACGATCTTAGGCAAGTATTATCTGCCGCGACCCTTAGGTTCCTCGCCCAGCTCACCGCTGGCCAGCTTCCCCCGCACCAGGCCGGCATAATTCCAGCCGTATTCGATACCCGAGTAGACGGTCGCGACGAGGGCGGCCCAGAGGGCGATGTCCGCAAGAATGCCCCAGCCCCAGGGCTCCAGTCGACTCTCGATGATCAGCAAAGCGATGGCGATGATCTGGGTGGTGGTCTTGAGCTTGCCGGACCAGGCGGCGGCAATCACCAGATTTTCCGAAGCGGCGACGCTGCGCAAAGTGGAGACGGCGAATTCCCGACCGACGATGGCCACCACGATCCAAGCCGGTGCCCGACCGAGCTCGACCATCGAAATGAACGCTGCTGAGGTGAGTATCTTGTCGGCGGCGGGATCCAGCAACATGCCGAGACGGGTCACCAAGCGCCAGCGGCGGGCCAGGTAGCCGTCCAGGAAGTCGGTCAGGGCGGCCAACAGGAAGAGCCCCAGACCGACCAGCTCTTTGCCTTGAAACTTGGTCAGCAAGACCACCACCAGGATGGGCACCAGCAAGATACGAAAGCAGGTGAGCAAATTGGGCAGATGAACCATCCACGAGCCGCGTTGCGGCGGCGGTAGGAATCGGCTTTCCTCGTTGGGTGGTCGGCTCATCGCAGGTTCGGTCATGGCTGGCAGCGTAGGTGGTCTTCGAGGGCATGGCCACCGGGATCCGGTAGGGCCACCGCAGGGCCCGCTGGTCGTGGGCCCGCTCGAGGAACGCCTCTTCAGTCCAACTTGGGAGGCGCCGTCGTGATCTTGATGCGGTTGTTTTCGCCCCGGGTCAGGTAGACCTGGCTGCCGCGCTGTTTCTGCTCTTCAACGTGTCGACGGGCCGCTTCGAGATGCCGTTTCTTGGCATCGTCACGGGCCACCTCCTGGAGATAGGACGGGACGCTGTGGCGATAGAGAGCCAGGACCTTCTGCACATAGCTCTGGGTCTCGCGATAGGGCGGGATGTCCCCATATTTGGTCACCGCCGTAGGCCCGGCATTGTACGCTGCCAGCGCCAGGCGAACATCGCCGGAGAAGCGGTCCAACTGTTGCCTCAGATAGCGCGCTCCACCGCGGATGTTCTCTTCGGGATCATAGGCATCGGCGACGCCGAGCTCGCCGGCAGTGGCTGGCATCAACTGCATCAAACCCATGGCCCCCTTGCTCGACAGGGCCCGCGAATTGTAGCCCGACTCCACTTGCACCACCGCCTGTACCAGGCGTGGGCTCAGCCCTTCGCGGCGCGCGTGGCGCTCGATCCAGCGGGCCATCTGGCTGCCTGCGGTCAAGGGTTGCAGGGTGCTGGACAAACGACGAGTGCGCTGCTGGACGGATTCATTGTAGATCTTGGTGGTGCCGTCGGCCTGCTTCACGACCTTGACTTGCGCCGCCGCATCCGAAGGCATGGCAACCATCCCCAGACAGCTCAGCAGCAGGGTTCCCAAGACGACCCCACCCACGCCGATCAGACGTTGCGGGACCGAACCCCGGGGCCAAGACGGCGAAAGCCGCCGTTGAGATGATATTCGTGCCATAGCATTGCGCCCATCGTGCCGAAAAAAGGTCAAGGCCCGCCATTCTATCGTCAATGAAACCTCCGCGGCTACTCCAGCGCCACCGATCGGCCGTCAGTAAACCCCCGAGGCGACATGCAACGGCACGACGACGGTGAAAAATCAGCCACTTCCGGCCAGGGCCTGTGCCAAGACATCGGGCACCGAACGCAACATCTCAGGCAACTTCTCCGGTTCCTTGCCCCCCGCTTGGGCAAAATCGGGCCGCCCACCGCCCCGACCACCGACCATGGCGGCGAGGGTCCCCGCCATCCGACCGGCGCTCAGGCGCTGCGTCAAATCCTTGCTCACCGTCACCACCAAGGTGACCTTGCCCTCCTGCCGCGTCGCCAAGACGACCACGCCGCTGCCAAGCCTGTTGCGCAGGGTGTCCGCCAGATTGCGCAGCTCGTTGGTGGGGGCGGCCGGCACTTCCCGCACCACCGCCTTGATGCCCTCCACCTCGATCTCTTGACCGCCGCCGCCGGTCTCTCCAGCCAGCAGCTTTTGGCGCAGTCGCGAGAGCTCTTTCTCCAAGTCCTTGACCTTGCCCTTGAGAGCTCCGGCCTCCGCCGCCAGCCGCTCACCCGGCACCGACAGTTGCTGCTCCGTCTCGTCCAGCCAGGTCTGCCGTTGGCGCACCCATTGCAACGCCACCTCGCCGGTCACCGCCTCCAGGCGGCGCACTCCGGAGGCGACACCGCGCTCGCCGGTGATCAGCACCAGACCGATCTCGCCGCTATTGCGCACATGGCAACCACCGCACAGCTCGAGGCTGAAACCGGGAACATCGACGGTACGCACCTCGTCGCCGTATTTTTCGCCGAAGAGGGCCATGGCCCCGGCGTCCAGGGCCTCTTGATAGCCCTGCACTCGGATCTCGGTCGGCACGGCCCGCCGCACCCAGGCATTGGCCAGGTCTTCGATGCGCCGCAGCTCGTCGTCGGCGAGGGGTTTGGGGTGGGTGAAATCGAAACGCAGGCGCTCGGGGGCCACCAGGGACCCCGCCTGCCGGGCTCCGTCGCCCACCACTTGGTGCAGGGCAGCGTGCAGCAGGTGGGTGGCGGTGTGATTGCGTTCGATGGCCCGACGACGTGCTCCGTCCACCTCGAGGTCGACCTGCTGACCGACGGCGAGCTCCCCTTCGACGACATCGACAAAATGGAAGAAGGTGCCGGTGTTGTCTTTCTGGGTGTCCTGGACCCGGGCCATGCCGCCGTCCCAGAGCAGACGTCCCACATCCCCCATCTGGCCACCGGATTCGGCGTAGAAGGAGGTCTGACCGAGCACCACGACACCCTGCTTTCCCGCAACGAGACGGTCCACCGCCTCCGCGGTGCCATTGAGCGAGGCCAAGCGCAGCACTTCCCCCTCGAGACGGTCCGGCAGGTCGTAGCCGAGAAAAGTGGTCGCCTCCGGATCGCCGTCGCCGTGCAGCGCCTGCCGCAGGCTGGCCAGCCGCTTCTGGAGCTCTTCGGTGGTGGCCCGGGAGCTCTGGCGACGCAACTCCATCTCTTTGCTGAAACCGGCTTCATCGAGGTCCAGTTTCTCCTCCTCTGCGATCTCCCGCACCGCCTCGATTTCCAGGCCATAGGTGTCGTAGAGGCGGAAGATCTCGACGCCGGGAAGCACCTCGCCGCCGGCTGCCCGCACGCGATCAATCGCTTCTTGAACACGCCGGGCTCCCATGGCGCGGGTCGCCAGATACTTTTCTTCCTCCTCTCGCACCGTCGCCACCGTCGCCTCCCGGGTCTGCCCGAGCTGCTGGAAATGGCCACCGAGAATCTCATCGACCACCGGCACCAGACGGTGCAGGAAAGGCTCTTCGAAGCCCAAACCCATGCCATGGCGCAGGGCCCGACGCAGGAGGCGCCGCAAGACGTAGCCCCGACCTTCGGGCCCGGGAATGACCCCGTCGGCCAGCAGGAAGGCCACCGAGCGCAGATGGTCGGCGATCACCCGCAGGGACACATCGCTTTCCGCCTGCCGTCCATACTCGGTGCCGGCAAGCTTGGCGGCGGCTTGAATCAGCGGCTGAAAGAGATCGGTGTCGTAGTTGGACTCGACCCCTTGCAGCACCGCGGTGACCCGTTCAAGGCCCGCCCCGGTATCGATCGACGGATTGGGCAGGGGCACCAGGCTGCCGTCCTCTTGCCGTTCGAACTGCATGAAGACCAGATTCCAGATCTCCAAATACCGGCCGTTGTCGCTGCCTTCGTCCCATGCCACCGGTGGTAATTCGGGGTGACGGTCGACAAAGATCTCGCTGCAGGGTCCACAGGGTCCCGTATCGCCCATGGCCCAGAAGTTGTCCTTGGCACCGCAACGCAGCACCCGCTCCTGGGGCAAGTCGGAAATCTTCAGCCACAGCTCCATGGCCTCGTCGTCCTCTTCGAAGACGGTGGCGTAGAGATGTTCCTTGGGCAGCCCCCAAACCTCGGTCACCAGCTGCCAAGCGAAGCGGATGGCATCTTCTTTGAAGTAATCGCCGAAGGAGAAGTTGCCCAACATCTCGAAAAAGGTGTGATGCCGTGGACTGGGACCCACATTCTCCAAGTCATTGTGCTTGCCGGAGACCCGCAGGCATTTCTGTGACGACACGGCGCGCCGGAAGGGCGGCTCTTCGCTGGCCAAGAAGTAGTTCTTGAACTGCACCATGCCGGCGTTGGTGAATAGAAGGGTGGGGTCACCATGGGGCACCAAGGGGGCACTGTCCACCGCCTGATGATGTCGTTGGGTGAAGAAATCGATAAAGCTCTGCCGAATATCCTGACTTTTCATGGTCTTCAACCTCGGAGGTCGGGTAGGAAACAAACTGGCTGGGAAGGCGCTCGGGGCAGGTGACCACACGCTGCCCAAACGGCTCTCGGTCATTCTCGATCCACGGTCGCTGTCGTGCGGAGACTTGTCGGTGTCCATCCAAGAAATCGATGCAGGGGCGTGAGCCCTTCGGCTGTGCGCGGCCTCCGCAAACTCGCCCCAACGCTGACGTATCGATCCAAATCCATTGGTATCAATGTTTCATCCCGATCCCACCGCCCTGCGGCTCAGACAGCACTCCGTCCGTGCTCGCTCGAAGGGCCTCCCGCTGGAACCGATTTCGCAAAAACTGGACGGAGACTAGCTGGAGTGAGGGTCCACGGCCGCCTCGCGCAGTCGGCGCAGAACGCCGAAGATAGCACGTCTGGAGAAACCTCGCCGCTCCAGATGACGCGCCAGGGCTGCCTCCAGGGCCTTGCCCTGTCGTCCCGGCGACTGACGCCGCAGCCAGCCTTCGGCCACCCTCTGGGTCGCCTGGCTGTCGTCCTCCGGCAAGAGCTCGGTCAGAAGGGGGCGTGAAATGTCACGATCGACGCCGCGACGGTCCAGCTCGGAGGCTAGCCGTAACTGCCCCACATCGCCCCGCCGCAGCCGCTCCTCAATCCACTGACGGGTGGTTTGGGCATCGTCCACCAAGCCTTCGAGCCGCAGGCGCTCCAAGGTGGCGGCGACCTCCTCCTCTTCGAAACCGCGGCGCGACAGCTTGGTCTCCAGCTCACGACGGAAGTGACCGCGCCGCGACAGCAGGTCAATGGCCTTGCCGTAGCAGGTGGGCTCTACTTTTGGGGCCCGCTGTTTTGCCATCAGCCGCCGATGCGCTCGATCTCGAAGGGCGAGGTCTCGCTCATCAAATCATCCTCTTCCGTCTGCAGCGAGCCTTCCATTTGCTCGCGGGCCACGTCCGAGGTGAACTGGACGCCTTGCAGCTTGAGCTTGAACTCGTCCGGGTTGGTGGCCCGAGCCAAGGCGTCCTCGACGGTGATCAAACCGCCCTTGTAGAGGAAGTAGAGGGATTGGTCGAAGGTCTGCATGCCGTATTGGCTGGTGCCGAGGGAGATCTGCTCACGGATGTACTTGGTCTTTTCCTTGTTCTCGATGCAATCCCGGATGTACGGCGTGACGATCATCACCTCCGCCGCCGGCACACGTCCCTGGCCGTCGGCCCGCGGCACCAGGCGAAGGGAAATGATGGCCTTGAGCACTTGCCCCAACTGGATGCGAATCTGTTTCTGATGATGGGGCGGGAAGACGGAGATGATGCGATTGATGGTCTCCGTGGCATCGATGGTGTGCAGGGTGGAGAACACCAAATGGCCCGTTTCAGCAGCGTGCAAGGCCGTCTCGATGGTCTCGTGGTCTCGCATTTCGCCGACCAGCACGACATCGGGGTCCTGCCGCATGGCGGCGCGCAGGGCCTGGGAAAACCCCCGGGTATCGACGTCGATCTCCCGTTGATTGATCAGCGATTTCTTGTCGCGATGTAGGAACTCGATAGGATCTTCGATGGTGATGATGTGCTCGTTGCGCAGGGCGTTGATGTGATCGACCACCGCCGCCAGGGTCGTCGATTTGCCGGAACCGGTGGTGCCGGTGCACAACACCATGCCGCGCCGTTCTTCGGCAATCTTCTCGAGCACCGGTGGCAGCATGAGCTCGCGCACCGACTTGACCCGCGCCGGGATGACCCGCAAGACCATGCCCACGGCGCCCCGTTGCTGGAAGATGTTGCAACGGAAACGTCCCAAACCCGGCACAGAATACGCCAGATCGATATCCAGCTCTTCCTTGAAGCGCTGCTTCTGCCGCGCATTCATGATCGAGAAGCCCATGGAGATGGTGTCTTCTTGCATCAAGCGTTTGAGCTCTTGCATCGGCTGCAGATGACCGTCGATGCGAGCCATCGGATGGCTGCCCACCTTGAGATGGAGATCCGAGGCTTTGCGTTCCACCGCCAACTTGAGCAAATCATTGATATTCATCGCGCACTCCACCGTGTCATGGACTGAAGAACCTGCGGCGCAGTCTAACAGGAAGCCACCCGACCACCACAGCTACCTCGCCGCCAGCTCCGGACCTTGCCGGGTCGGCGGGTCGTACCCGGCGACCTCAAACCAACCAACGGGCGGCGATCGCCAGGGCGGCGGTCTCCACCCGCAGGATACGATCGCCGAGGCTGATCCCTCGGCAGCCCAGGGACTCGAGATGACTCAACTCCGCGTCGCTCCAGCCCCCCTCGGGGCCGATGACGGCAACCCCATCGCCACCGCTGGCCAAGGGTTGTGATGTGGCCCGTGGATCCAGCAGCCAACGGCCTTCGTCCCCTCGCCCCTGCAATAGCGCATCGATCGTTGGCCATGGGTCGACGCCGGTGATCTCCGGCAGCAGGGCACGGTGGCATTGCTCCACCGCCGCCGTCGCCACCCGAGCCAAGCGCTGCTTGAGCCCGTCGCCGTAGTCGCGGGGGGTCCGTTGAGAGCTGATGAAATGAATGCCGACAACACCGAGCTCCGTCGCCTTCTCCACCAACCAAGAGGCCCGTTCCGGTCGCAGGGCGGCCACCACCAGACGCAACCGGTAGGGGGGCTCATGGCTGTCCAGGGGGCCCCCGAGACGCACCGTGGCGCGCCGGCGCTCCACCTCCTCCACCGTCCCCGCCCGGGCCCGACCTCGGCCGTCCACCAGCCGCAGCGCGGCGCCGCGGGCCAGCCGACGGGCCCGAAAAAGATGGCGATAGCCGTCCCCTTCGATCTCCACCGAGTCGGTGTCGAAGGCGGTGGGATCGATCAAATGGGTGATGATGGCCAGACCTCCGTCAAAGATCCGTGGTCCGCCGCAGGGCCCAGGCCAGCCACTCCCCCTCCACCTTCTCCCCCAACGGCCCCCATCCCCAGCCGGCAAAACGGTCGAGCAGCTCGCCACGTTGTTGTACCAGGTTGCCGGAGCTGATGACCGTGGCACCCGGCTTGAGCCTGGCCAGAATCTCGGGGTAGTGATCGACGATACGCTCCGGCAAAACATTGACCAGGGCGAGGTCGAACCAGGGACGGCGGCGCAACGCTCCGGGGGTGGCGGCCAAGAGGGCGGGGCGACGACCACCCAGCACCTCGGCGTTGAGAGCACAGTTGGTCCGCGCCACACACACCGACTGGGCATCGATATCGTAGGCCACCACCCGACGGGCCTCGAGCACCAGGGCGGCCAAGGCCAGAATGCCACTGCCGGTGCCGACATCGAGCACCCGTCGACCCGCCAGCGGCAAATCCTCCAACCACGCCAGGGCAAGGCGGGTGGACTCATGGCTGCCGGTACCGAAGGCCGTACGGGCGGGAATGCGCAGGTGGACGGTGGGCTCCGACTGCGACGCAGAGCTCGTCGGCGCGTCGAGGACGGCCGCGGCGTCCTCGGGCTCACCGGAGTGGATGACAAAACGGCCGACGCTCAACGGCGCGATGTGGGCCCTGTAGGTGGCCATCCAATCATCGTCGTCGAACCGCGAATGGGCCAAACGCTCGACGCCCCGCTGCCGCCAGGCCTCCAGATCGAAGTCGAAGTCGTCGGCCAAGGGATCGCTGAAATAGGCGACGATCAACTTGCCGCCCTCTGCCTCTCGCACCTCCAGGCCCAAGGTGCCGCAGCGCCAGAGCTCGGCGGTCAGCGTCTCTTCGATCGCCGCCGGCAGCTGAAAACGCCACTCCTGATAGGCATTCACGGGATCAAGTGAACAGCTTCTTGAACTTCTTCATGACACCACCGCCTTCATGCACTTCGGTGCCTTCGAGCTCGGAAAGACGACGCAACATGGCCACTTGCTCGTCGCTGAGCTCTTTCATCGACGGCACCTTCAACTCGATGTGGACGAAGTGATCACCACGACGCTCGACATCGAGCCGTTCGATACCTTGTCCCCTGAGGCGAAAGCGGTGCCCGTGTTGCGTGCCGGCGGGAACCTTGAGCTTCTCCGTGCCATGCAGGGTTTTCACCTCGAGGCTGGTACCCAACACCAATTGGGAGTAGCTCAAGGTCACCTTCTCGTGGACATCGGCGCCGTCGCGCTCGAAGCGCTCGTGGGGTTCCACCCGCAGCACCACGTCAAGGTCCCCCGGGGGGCCCCCCCGACGCCCGTGCTCACCCTCGCCGCGCAGGCGTAGGCGGATACCGGTATCGACACCGGCCGGGATGGTGACCTCCAAACTCTGCTGCGTCTCCACCCGACCGTCGCCACGGCAGGTGCCACAGGGATCACTCACCTGCTTGCCTTCGCCGCCGCAGGACGGACAGGTGCGAGCCACGGTGAAAAAGCCCTGAGACATGCGCACCTGACCATGCCCCTGGCAGGTCGCACAGGTGGTCACTTGTCCGCTGCGGCTGCCGGAGCCGGAGCAGGTATCGCAAGTTTCGAGGCGGGGAAATCGGATCTCCGCCGTCTTGCCGAAGGCGGCCTCTTCGAAGGTCAAGGAGAGGTCGTAGCGCAGATCGGCACCTGGGATGCCGGTGGAGCCACGACGGCGGCGCCCGCCGCCACCGAAGAAGAAGTCCCCCAAGATGTCGGAGAAGTCGCTGAAGGCGGAGGGATCAAAACCGCCGAAGCCACCCCCCGCTTGATGGCCAAAACGATCGTAACGGGCCCTCTTCTCGGCATCGGAAAGCACCGAATAGGCCTCGGCCGCTTCCTTGAAAAGGTCTTCGGCTTCGGTATCGCCGGGGTTTTTGTCGGGATGGTATTTGAGGGCCAGCTTGCGGTAAGCCTTCTTGATGTCGGCCTCGGCAGCATCCTTGGACAGACCAAGGACCTCATAGTAATCACGTTTGCTCATGGGATTCGCGTCTCCGCAGTCTTACGGTGGTCGCACGACCGTCGCCAGTTTCGTGGCTTCGGTCGCCAGACCCGGGGCCTCGCCGGACTCGAGCCCGGCAAGGAAGGCGAAAGATCAGCTCGACTGCTCAGTGTGCTCGAGCATGATCTGGGATAGCTTTTGCGAGATGGTATTGAGATCGAAGATGGCGGCCTCGATATCCGCCCGATCGTCTTCGTTCAGGGCCATACGGGCCCGCAAGAAGGATTGATGAATCTGTTTCTTGACCCGCTCGTCGATGTCGGTTTGGAATTGCTCGAAAACCCGTTCGTTGGAGTAGATCAGCCCCTCGAGACGATTCTTGAAGCGCCGAATCTCCCGTCGCTTGGCGTCTTCCTGGGCAAATTCCTGGGCATCTTTGATCAACCGGTCGATCTCTTCGTTGGTCAGGCCGCTGGAGGCGTTGACCTCCATGCCCTGTTGCTTGTTGGTCGCCAAATCGCGGGCCGAGACATTGACAATGCCGTTGGAGTCGATGGCAAAAGTCACCTCGATCTGAGGAATGCCGCGGGGGGACGGTGGAATCCCCACCAACTCGAAACGTCCCAAGGAGCGGTTTTCGCCCGCGATCTCGCGCTCACCCTGCATACAGTGGATCTCTACCTTGTCTTGGTTGTCGATCACCGTGGTGAAGATCTGGTTGTTCTTGGTGGGGATCGTCGAATTGCGGGCGATCAACGGCGTGAACAAACCCCCGTGGGTCTCGACGCCGAGGGAAAGTGGGGTGACGTCGAGCAACACCACGTCCTTGATCTCACCCCGCATGATGCCGGCTTGAATACCGGCCCCCATGGCCACCACCTCGTCGGGATTGATCTCTCGGTTGGCGGCCTTGCCGAAAATCCGCTCGACGCTTTTCATGACGATCGGCGACCGGGTCTGACCACCCACCAGCAGCACCTCGTCGATTTCCGACGGATCCAGGTCGGCCGCCTCGAGGGCCTCCAGACATGGTCCCTCGGTGCGGTCCACCAGATCCTTGACCAGCTCTTCGAAATGGCTGCGGGTCAGGTTGCGGGACAGATGCCGCGGGCCGCTGTCGTCGGCCGAGATGAAGGGAAGATTGATCGCCGCTTCGTCACCGGTCGAAAGCTCGCACTTGGCCCGCTCGCCGGCCTCCTTGAGGCGCTGCAAAGCCATGCGATCGCTGCGCAGGTCGATCCCGGTCTCGCCCTGGAATTCTTCGATCAGCCAATCCATGATCCGCTGATCGAAGTCTTCGCCTCCGAGATAGCTATCACCGGCGGAGGCCCGTACCTCGAAGATACCCTTGGAGAGATCGAGGATAGAAACATCGAAGGTGCCGCCGCCCAAATCATAGACGGCGATGGTTTTCTCTTCGTGTTCCCGCTCGAAGCCATAGGCCAAAGCAGCGGCTGTCGGCTCGTTGATGATGCGACGTACTTCGAGGCCGGCGATGCGCCCCGCGTCTTTGGTCGCCTGGCGCTGCGAGTCGTCGAAGTAGGCCGGAACGGTGATGATCGCCTCGGTGACCTCTTCGCCCAACGCCTCCTGCGCGAAGGTTCTCAGCTCGGTGAGGATAAAGGCGGAAATCTCCGGCGGGCTGTACTCACGATCGCGGATCTTGACTCGGACATCGCCATTCTCGGACCGTGAAAGACCATAGGGCAGGACTTCCCGAGCCCGCTGCACCTCCGGTGCATCGAACTTGCGACCGATCAAACGCTTGACGGCAAACACCGTATTCTGCGGATTGGTCACTGCCTGCCGTTTGGCGATTTGCCCGACCAAGCGGTCCCCATCGTCGGCAAAGGCGACAATCGATGGGGTCGTCCTGCTCCCCTCTCGGTTAGCTAGGACTTTCGGAGCCAACGCTTCGACCACCGCAACGCAGCAGTTCGTGGTTCCGAGGTCGATACCGATGATCTTTCCCACAGCTACTTTCTACCGGCTTGACCCGCCGTTGAAGGAGACCCATAACTCTGTCATCGCAAGATGATAACGCCTGACTAGCGTCCCCTCGGCAAGAAATTTTGCCTCATCGCGGAAAATGAGGTCACGATACCGTTCCCCTGTCAATTGCCGCCGGTTTCTTCTCGGTCCACCTCGTCATCGGACGCCGCCGGCTTCGACGGCACCGTCACGTGGACCATGGCCGGCCGCAACAAGCGATCATAATGCATATAGCCCCGTTGCAGCTCAGCGCTGACCGTCGGTGATTTCACATCCGCCGATTCTTGCCGCAGCACCGCCTCGTGGACCGCCGGATCAAATTCTTCTCCCAGGGCATCGATCTTCTCCACGCCATGGCGGGCCAAAATATCGCCCTGTTGTCGCAGAACCATCTCCAAACCCATCTTGAGATCCTCGGCGGAGCCGGAGGCGGAGATAGCACGCTCGAGATTGTCGATGACCTCGAGAAAATCGCGCACCACCTCAGACACGGCGAAGCGACTGAGGGATTTCTTCTCCCGTTCCGTGCGCTTGCGAAAATTGTCCAGGTCCGCCAGGGTCCGCTGCAAACCATCGCGCAGCCGATCCCGCTCCGCCCGCAAACGTGTCAACTCGTCGTCTTGATTGTCACTGCCCACCTCGATGACCTCCGGCCTGGCCGCTGACGGCGGCGCCTTATCTCGGCCGTCCGATTCTCGGCCCACCGCAGCGACGGCTTCTTCGATTGCTGAGTCCAACGTTACACTCGAATGGGCATCGAGGTCGAGCTCATAGGTCTGCTCTTCGCTCAATGCATCATCCCCTGATGATTTTTTTCCCTGCTCCCCCATCTATCTGCTCTCCTACTGCTGACTGGACTCAGTCAACGCTTTGCTCAATGTTTCACCTAGGTATCGCACCAGCGGCACCATTCGACTGTATTCCATTCGCGAAGGCCCGATGATGCCGAGCGTTCCCAAGGCGTTGTTACCCAAACCATAGGGGGTGACGACGAGGCTGAAATCGAGCTCCGACGTCACGTCCGTCTCTTCGCCAAGAAAAACACGGACCCCTTCTGCGGAAAGACATTTGTTGAGCAGCCGGACCAGCCGCGCCTTGTCGGCGAAGGTATCGAGCATTCGCCGCACTTGATCGAGGTCGGACAGCTCCGGTCGATCGAGCAGGGCGTTGGTGCCTTCGACCAAAACATCGGCGGTGGCGGAGCTGTCGATGGCGCGGCCGGCCAATAACATGGCCCGGGCCAGCCAAAGATCGACGTTTTGCCTCTCCTCACCCATCAGACTCAGCAGCTTGCCACGAATGTCCCCCATCCGCATGCCGGCGAAATGCTCGGTCATGTAGTTCGAGATGCGCAACAGCTCCTCTCGGTTCACTTCCTCATCGAGCTCGATGATGAGGTGATCGACAAAACCGCCCATCGACACCAGGACGCAGAGCACACGACGTCCTCCCAGGGTGACGAAGTCCGCCGACTTGAGGAGGATGTCCTCCACCGCAGGCGTGAGCACCACACCCACCTGGTGGGAAAGCTCCGACAGCAAGTGGGTGGCGACACTCATCAAGCGATCGGGGTTGCCCGACGCCTCACGCAGGGCCGTCTCGATATACCGCCGCTCCTCTTCGCTGACCAGATCCGCTTGCATCATGCTATCGACATAGAGACGATAGGCCGCTTCGGTGGGCACTCGTCCAGCGGAGGTATGGGGCTGCCGCAAGAGCCCCATTTCCTCTAAATCCACCATCACATTGCGGATCGTCGCCGCCGACAAACCTTGGCCGCCGTGCCGGGATACCCAGCGCGAGCTCACCGGCTCACCGTGGACGATGTAGGAATGGATGATGTCTTTCAGGACCTCGCGGAAACGTGGATTGAGACGGCTGACCGACGGCCCCGTAAGTGCATGTTGTGCTTCCATGTTGGTCATTCGGTGATTCACTTTTCACGTCTCCGTCCGGTCGTAAAGCCTGCGCTGACCCGTTCCCGAGGTACACTGATCTCTAGCCCGCCGAACGGCTCGCCGCATTTTAACCCAAAGCTTGCCCCAATCTTCAAAACAAGCGACCTCAGAGTCATAGAACACTGCCCGATGACCTCCCCAACCTCTCCCCGAGCATCCCATCGCCGCCCTGCCCCCCCCTTGGCTGGGCTCCGTGCTTCGATCGTCGGCTGCGGTCGGGTGGGGGAAAGCCTCGGACATTGGCTGCTGGGCCAAGGAGCCGAAATCCTATTCCTGTCGGGCCGCCGCCGCCCTCCACAATCCTTGGTCGAGCATTTTCGGGCTTCCTTTCGGCCGGTCAACGAGCTGACGACGGGGGGTCAGGGGTTGCTGCTCATCGCTACCCCCGACGATACTCTGGAAGAGATCGCCCAGAATCTGAGTCGGCGGCCCCAGGCCAAGGTCGGGCTGCATGTCAGCGGAGCCCTGGGGGCCGAGACCTTGGCACCGCTGCGCGCCGCCGGTTGTGCCATCGGCACCTTGCATCCGTTGCGCGCCTTTACCCACCCGTCCCGCAACTTCGAGGAGGCGCGCTCGACGTTCTTTGCCCTCGACGGCGACCCAGCTGCCGTCGACCTCAGCCGTCGGTTGGCCAACGCTTGGCATGGCGAGGCGGCCATGGTTCCCCCCGAAGCGCGCATTCTCTATCATTTCGCTGCGACCCTGGCGGCCGGGGGGGTGGTGACTTTGTTGGCGATCGCCACCGAAATTGCCCGCCGCTACGATTTACCCATGGCAGCGGTGGAGGGCTACCTAGCGCTGGCCCGCGGCGCCTTGGCCCAAGCCGCGGCGACGGAAGATCCGGCCAGCGCCCTGACCGGGCCGGCCGCCCGCGGCGACGCCAAGGCGCTCCAGCGGCAGCGCCGTCAACTGGAAACGGAGATGCCACATCTCCTGCCCCTCTTCACCTCGCTCACCCGAGAAACCCAAAGACTCTTCGAGGCGTGCCATCGGACCCCGTCTTCGGCTACCATTCCCGCTCTGGATTCCGGCATTGGAGAGAGGCCTCCCGAGGCCTCTTAGGCGAGCCTATCAGGTCGCCCTCGACGTTGACCGCCCCATCGCCTACTGCTAAGCTTGCCAACTCCCTCTAAAGGGCAACTCTACATGGTCTTCTTCAACTACAGCACCATGCAAATGGCCGCCAAAGTCGTCTACTACGGCCCGGGCCTTTGCGGTAAAACCACCAATCTACAGTGGATCTTCGACCACACCTCCAACGATTCCCGTGGGGAGATGGTGTCGTTGGCCACCGAGACGGATCGAACGCTGTTCTTCGATCTCCTACCCATCGATGTCGGGTCCATCGCCGGATTCAGCACCCGAATTCAGCTCTACACGGTCCCAGGCCAGGTGTTCTACAACACCACCCGCAAGCTCGTCCTCAAAGGGGTGGACGGGGTCGTCTTCGTCGCCGACTCCCAACGTCCGATGTTGCAGGCCAACATCGAGTCCTTTCAGAACCTGGAAGAGAACCTCGCGGAAATGGGTCTCTCGCTGGATACCATTCCTGTGGTGTTGCAGTACAACAAGCGAGACTTGCCCAACATCTGCACGCCGGAAGAGCTCGATCAGGCCCTCAACCGCAACAACTGGGCTTCGGTCGGAGCCTCTGCGCTCAACGGAGACGGTGTCCTCGACACCTTGAAGACCATCTCGAAGGCCACTCTGATGGCCCTCAAGAAACGGCTCACCAAAGGACGCTCCGAAGGCAGCGGCTCATCCTCGACGACCAGTACCAAGGCGCGGCCGGCACCGCCTCGAAAAACGATCCCGGCACCGCCGCAGAGCAATGCGGCGACATCTCAAGCGGCCACACCTCAAGCGGCCACACCTCAGCCGGCCGCACCTCAGCCGGCCGCACCTCAGCAGGCCGCATCTCAGCCGGCCGCACCCCAGCCGGCCGCAACTCAGCCTCGATCAACACCGCAACCGGCACCGCCACGGCAGGCGGCTCCGAAGCCAGCGGGGTCAGAAGCGCCGGTTGCCGCAGAGGCGCCCGCAAAAAGCCCCCCGACCGGTCACAGCACAGGCCCCATACCGATGGTTGCGCAGACCAAGAAACCGTCGTCAACCCACCTGTCGGAAGACACGGCGGTCACCCACGCCGGCTTACCGCCCACGGCGCCGACAAAGCGCAAGAAGCGGGCGGCTGGTTTCGATGCCTTGGCCGAGCTGGAAAAACTGCGCAAGGAAACGGTCAAAGGGAGCTCGAGAAACGGAAAACACGAGCTCAACCAAGACTTCCGTCTGACCTTGAAGAAGAGCGCGCTAGCCCGTGCGCAGCGCTTTTCGCTGATTTTTCAGCTTGAAGACGCAGATAGCCAGGTCGTCGACAAGGTCCAGAAGCTGCATTTCGACATCGACAATGCTCGCGCCCTTGATCGACTACTGCTCCGTTTGAACATCGACCTCGACCCGACATCTTGAGGCGTTGGCGCTCTGCCGAGCCCAGGTGCAACCCCCATGATCTGCCCATTCTGCTCTCGGAACAATGACCGTGTCGTAGACTCTCGGGAAAGCCGGGACGGTGCGACGATTCGACGGCGCAGGGAATGCCTTGAATGCCAGAGGCGCTTCACATCCTACGAGCAGATCGAAGCCATTCCCTACCTCGTCGTCAAGACAGACGGCCGACGTGAGGAATTCAATCGCGGCAAGTTGCTGAGCGGTCTGCTGCGCGCCTGCGAAAAACGTCCGATCCCTGCCCGGCACCACGAAGATATCGTTGCCGAGATCGAGAAAAAGCTCCATCTCAAGGAAGAACGTGAAATCTCGACCCGGGAAATCGGCGCCACCGTCATGCAGAAACTGCGTGAGCTCGATGCCGTAGCTTACGTCAGGTTCGCTTCGGTCTATCGCCGTTTTGAAGATCTCGGCGCCTTCGTCGAGGAGGTCCAGAGCCTACTCAACGAACCCGAGGGTACGGAAGAAAGCACTGCCGGAGGGGACTCCGATATGGAGACTCCATCGGGGACAGCCGACCTCGGCTGACAGAGCCAACCCTCTCGACGTTCACAGACTGTCGTCCAAACCCCAGGCTACGAAGCGAACGGGCCCGTCCAAAGAGGACGGCCGGCGCTCTATGGTGACCATGAATCAGCCCAACTCCAACGAAGAATCGGCACTTCCCGAGCTACCGGACATCCTGCCCGTCTTGCCCCTCAAGGAAGTGGTGGTTTTCCCGTTCATCATCATGCCCCTTTCCGTCGGCACAGACCGCAGCGTGGTCGCCATCGATCATGCCTTGGCGGGCAATCGCATGGTCATGCTCGTAACACAGAGGGATTCGGAGACCGACGAACCCACCCTCGAGCAACTCCACTCGGTGGGCACCGTCGCCCTGATCATGCGAATGCTCAAACTACCGGATGGCAGGATCCGCATCCTGGTGCAAGGACTGCAACGGGCCCGCATCGCCAATCTGAGCCAGATGGAACCCTTCCTGCAGGCACGGATCGAGCCCTTCCCCACTCCGCCACCGACCGAATCCAACCTCGAGATCGAAGCTCGCCTCAGGGACTTGAAGGAACAATTAGAGAAAGCCCTGCACTTGGGCAAGGGAGTTTCTCCCGAGGTCATGGTGGTGGCCGCCAATCTCGACGACCCCGGGCGCCTCGCCGACTTGGCAGCCAGCAATCTCGATCTCCGGCCACACGAGGCGCAAGACATCCTCGAAACCATCGACCCGGCCAAGCGCCTCCAAGCGGTGAACGAATACTTGCATCGTGAGGTCGAGCTGCTCAACATGCAGCATGAAATCTCTTCCCAAGCGAGGGACGAAATCGACCGCAACCAGCGAGAATACTTCTTGCGGCAACAGCTGCGGGCGATCCAGAACGAGCTCGGCGACGGCGACGAATTCATGGCGGAAGTGGCCGAGTATCGACAGCGGGCCGAGGACATCGGCTTGACGGACGAAGCGGCGGAGGAGCTCGAGAAACAGCTCAAACGCCTGGAGAAATCTCATCCCGAAAGCGCTGAAAACGGCGTCATCCGCAACTATCTGGACTGGTTGACGGGACTACCCTGGAGCCGTGTCAGCAAGGATCGACTCGACCTGGACCAAGCCCGCACCGTCCTCGACGAAGACCACTACGGTCTCGATGAAATCAAACAACGGATCATCGAGTTCTTGGCCGTACGCAAGCTCAAGGCAGATTCCAAGGGACCCATTCTTTGTTTTGTCGGCCCACCCGGCGTCGGTAAGACCTCCCTTGGACGCTCCATCGCCCGCGCCTTGGACCGCCAGTTCATTCGACTCTCCCTGGGCGGGGTACGTGACGAAGCCGAAATCCGAGGCCATCGTCGGACCTATGTCGGCGCCATGCCCGGTCGGATCTTGCAGGGCCTACATCGAGCCGGCACCAATAATCCTGTGTTCATGCTCGACGAGATCGACAAGATCGGTGCCGACTACCGAGGCGACCCGTCCTCGGCCCTTCTGGAAGTTCTGGACCCGGAGCAGAACTCGACCTTTCGAGATCACTACCTTGGCCTTTCCTATGACCTTTCTCGGGTCATTTTCATCACCACCGCCAACCTGCTCGATCCCATACAGCCCGCCTTCCGCGATCGCATGGAGATCATTCGGCTGAGCGGTTATAGTGAAGAAGAAAAGGTTCATATCGCCCGCCGCCACCTGATCCCCAAGCAGCTGTCCGAGCATGGCTTGCAGACCCGTCATCTGAGCTTTTCACAACCGGCAATCCGCAAGATCATACGTGGATATACCAGGGAAGCAGGTTTGCGTAATCTGGAACGTGAGATCGCAACCTTATGTCGCAAGGTGGCGGTCAAAGTGGCGACGGGCAAAACAAAACCGGTCAAGTTGCGAGCCTCACGGGTCGAAACTTTTCTCGGCAATGAAAAGCACTTCCAAGAAGCTCTGCTCAATCGTCATCGTGTCGGCATCGCCACCGGCCTCGCCTGGACGGCAGCCGGAGGCGACTTGATGATTATCGAAGCGGTGGCTGTCCCGGGCAAGGGCCGTCTTCTCCTCACCGGCCAGTTGGGAGAGGTGATGAAGGAGTCGGGGCAAACGGCAATGTCCTATGCCCGCAGCTATGCCCATCTCCACGGTCTGGGAGAAACGTTCTTTCGCCAACACGATATTCACATCCATGCCCCGGCCGGCTCGATCCCCAAGGACGGCCCCTCAGCGGGTATTACCATCGCCACCGCCATCGTCTCGGTGCTCACCGGCCAGGCCATCGATCGCTCCCTGGCGATGACCGGTGAGATCACTTTGCGGGGCGAGATTCTCCCCATCGGCGGTCTGAAAGAAAAGATTCTGGCGGCCCGGGTGGCGGGTATCGAAACCTTGGTCATACCGCACCCCAACAAGAGGGATTTACGAGAGCTGCCGGCCAGCCTGACGCGGGGCATGACCCTCCACTTCCCCAAAGAGATGGAGGAAGTCTTACGCTTGGCGCTGCTGCAAGTCAGCAAGAAAAAGCCGAGGCATGCGGCCAGTGCAAGGTGAGGATTCCCTTATCGATTGGCTGCGGGCGCGGCAACTGAAACAACAGCCCCCAAGCCTCATCGGCGACGATGGTGCCATCCTGCCAACCGCCGAGCCTTGGGTCGTCACCATGGATTCACAACGGGAGGGCAGCCACTTCTTCCCCGGCACCCCCCCCGCCGCCGTGGCGCACCGCCTACTGGCCGTCAACCTGTCAGATCTGGCGGCCATGGGAGCTCTGCCGGCTTTTGCCTTTCTCGCCTTGAGCGCCCCCGCCGATTTTGCATTTCAAACGTTTTTCACCGCCCTCGACGAGGGCTGCCAGGCCCACGGTGCCATCTTGGCGGGTGGTGACCTCAGTCACGCCGAAACCTGCCAAACGGTGCTCACCTTGCTCGGCAGAAAACCAGCCTCGCAGCGCTGGCTCCGGCGTGCGGACGCCCGACCCGGCGACCGGCTGTGGGTCGGAGGTACCTTGGGGCAAGCGGCCACCGGTCTCGCCCTGCTACAGGCTGGGGCCCGCCTAGAAGGCAACGGTTTGAGCTTATCGTCGTCCCTCGACGACTTTCCCAGCCAGCTGATCGAACCCGCCCTGGCTGCCGTCAGACGCCATCAACTACCGACACCGCAGCTTCAGCTCGGCCAATGGCTGGGCCAACAAACCGACGGCGCCGCCATCGACATCTCCGATGGTTTGGCCAAGGATCTACATCGTCTTTGTAAGGAAAGTCAGGTCGGAGCCGAGGTGGACGCCTCGGTTCTGCCGATAGCTACCGGACAGCGGGCTCTTGGTAAATATCTTGAGCGAGATGCGGAGCACATGGTCCTGGCAGGGGGAGAAGACTACGTTTTACTCTTCAGCCTTTCCCCAGACCTGGAACCTCCTGCTCACTTCGGCTGTCATGCCATTGGAAAGATTGTCGATGCCCCGACCATTACTCTGAGGCGGGGCGATCATTCCAAGGCCTTGGAACCACTCGGTTGGGACCATCTTTCCCAACCGAGCGATGCTAGCGGACCTAGGGCTGCTAGCGTTGCAAAGTGATGCTGGCGGACCTAGGGCCGCTAGCGTTGCAAAGTGATGCGGATCGGCTTGTTCAGCAACTTCTCCTGTCGGAGCAGGAGCTTCTCCAAATTCTTTTGTTGCTTCTCCAAATCCTTGATGCGGGCCACCAGACCCGACAAATCAGCCTGCGCGGCCGAGCTGCCAGAAGTTGATGGGGCGGACTTCTTCGATGCCTTGGCAGATGGCTTGCCACCGCCAGCGGAAGCGGGTTTGCGACCACGACGGGATTGGCTCTTCATCTCTCTGAAGACCTCGATCGCTTCCGGCAAGAAGCGACGACCCCTGCCGGAACCGCGATGGGGAATCGCCTTGAGGTTCATCTTTACGTAACGCAACAAGGTGGGATACGAAATCCCAGTCTCACTGCTGATTTGTGTCAAGGTCAACAAGCCTTCCGTCGATTTCTTCTCGGACTTGGCCTTAGACTTGGTCGTTTTTGTAGCTTTGGGCTTGGCTTCCTCCCCGGGGACTGCATTCTTGCGAGGACGCCCTCGTTTGCCGATGTTTTCTTTCTTCAGCTCACGGAAGACAGCGAGAGCTTCTTCCGGATAACGCTGCGAACGCCCCTGGCCGTGGGACGGAATGCGGTCTTGGTACAGCTTCTTGTAGCGCTGCAGGGTAGGCATCGATATCTTTGTCTTCTGCGCCACCTCGGTCAGCGTATAGAGACGCTCATCTGCACACATCTTTGTGTCTCCTTGTTCCTTGCGGGCTCACCCAGGATTCTCACCGTGGCAAGTTGGAAATCGTAGCTCAAAATTCGACGGGTGTGCTGGCTTGGTTGAACGATTCGAACCATTTCGGAGTTGCTGAAACGAGCTTTCAAATGGCTCACTTTCTTTGAAGATCAGGCCAGAAGGCCCGATCTCATACGGCTTTACCAACACCCGACGAGATTATCGAAAGTCTTGCATGCAAAGTCAAGTATCTAAAAAGAATTTAGAGATAAATTGCTTGATTTGCCGCTTTTTCGAGACCTATCGTAGTTTTTTTACGATATTTTTTCGTTCAACAGTGCAAACGAAAGGATTCCTCAGCTCAAACCAAGCTGCTTGACCAGGTAGGACAGGGCCTGCCGGCTGAGGCCCAAGATGCGAGCTGCCTCGGCTCGGTTGCCACCGCTCTTGTCGAGGGCCCCCGCCACCAGCTGCCGACGAAGGTTTTCGACCCGGAGATGGTAATCCCCCTGGCGGATGGGACGACATTCCGGAAGCTCGAGGTGCTCGGCCGCGATTTCACCGCCATCGGACAGGGCAGCGGCCACCTCCAAGACGTTGGTGAGCTCACGGACATTGCCCGGCCAGTCATGGGTCTGAAGTCGCCTCTTGGCCTCCGCCGAGAGATGGAGATGGGGCAAGTGACGGCGCTGAAGCTCGATGAAATGCTCGGCCAGGAGCACGATGTCGCGGCCACGTTCTCTGAGCGGCGGCAAAAGCACGGTGGCCACCTTGAGGCGGAAGAACAGATCCTGACGGAATTCCCCGGCGCTGACCATGGCCTCGAGATCGCGGTGCGTGGCGGCGACCACCCTGGCGTCCACCTTGCGCGTGAAGCTTTCACCGACCCGCCGCACCTCGTTCTCCTGCAGCACCCGCAGCAGCTTGCCTTGGGCAGCCAGGGGCAAGTCGCCGATCTCATCGAGGAAAACGGTACCGTCCTTGGCGGATTCGAAGATGCCCGCTCGGTCACGGTCAGCGCCGGTGAAGGCGCCCCGTACATGGCCAAAGAGATCGGATTGAATCAAGCTTTCCGACAGGGCAGCGCAGTTGACCGCCAAGAAAGGCCCCTCCCGACGCCGACTGCGATGGTGGGCCAGACGCGCCGCCAATTCCTTACCGGTGCCGCTCTCTCCCAAGATCAACATCGGTAGCCTACCCGTCGCCAAACGCTCGATACGCTGGATGGCGTCCCTCAGGGCTGGGCTCTCCCCGATCATGCCGCCGGTAGCCACACGGGGCAGTGTTTCGCACTCCACCTCCGCGCCGCTCAGACGCGGCCGCATCAACCGACCGAGGAGCCGCAAGAATGCCCCGGCCGTTGGGTCTGCCGACCCGACCTGCAAGCGCAGCACTCCGGGACCACACGGGGTTTCGAGCTCTTCCCCCTGCTCGTTGCCAGCCAGCAGCACCGTCTCCCGGCCCCCTTGCAGCAAGCTGAGGCGGGCACCGCCATATCCAGAGGCGTCCAGGAGCTGAGCTGCATCGGCCCAGTCCGGTGCCGAGACTTCGAGGAAGGCGTCCAAGGCCAACCAAGGGCTCAAGGAACGATACTCCAGACGCTCTGCCATGGAGTCGGCACCGCAATCGCGTAGCACGGCGATCGCCCGTCGGACTTCGGAGGGCGGCACCGACCCCGGCAGGATCAGCTCGCCATCGAAAACCAATCGGGCGGCACGAAACGGCTCGAGCCGACGGCTGCTCCGCCAGAGAGACGGCGGGGGATGCTCCGACTCCAGCAAAGCTCCCCATAGCTCGGCCCAAGGCCCTTCGCAGGCCACTCGCTTCGCTTCGTCCGTACATCCACCCAAGGCCAACACCGCCGGTCGTTCTTCCTCGTCGAGCTCCCAAAGCTGCTGCGGGTCGACCCGCTCTAGGCAGCTTCGGGCCTCCTCGACGCGCCCTAGCCACCCATAGGCCCGGGCGGAAAACAGATCGAAGACTTGGCGTCGGTCGCCGATGGCATCGTCGCTGCAGTGTCGCATCGCCTCCGAGCAGCGGGCCAAGGCGGCCGTGGAGCGGCCTTGGGCGAGCTCAAAACGCACCCAGAGCTCCAGATCATGCACCAGGCCCCTTTCGTTCTTCGATCGCCGATTGGCGGCGGTCGATGCTTCCAGAATGGTCTCGACCCCTGCAAAGCGGCCACGCCGGATGCGCACTTCCGCCAGGTTGTAGAGCGCCAGGGTCGTTCGACCGGGCCCTTCGCTGTGCCGCAACAGGCGTACCGCATGGCGGCAAGCCCGCTCAGCCCCCGCCAAGTCGCCGGCGGAAGCCCGGACGATGGCCATGTCATTCCACAGGCGCCCCGCCTCCACCGGTGCCAGGCGTCGTCGTTGTAGCTTCAGGGCCTGCCCCAGATGCTCGACGGCGCGCAGGGAATCGCCGCTCGCCCTGGCCCACAGGCCGGACAGATGATGCCAGCGGCCCGCCAAGGACTCGTCTTGGCGGGCCGGTTCCGCCTCGTCGAGGTGGCGTCGCATGGCCGACCAATCTTCGCGGTCCCAAGAGGCGGCGGCGGCGAGCAACGCAGCCTGCGGTTTGAGACTTCCCTTGGCCGCTGTCCGGCAACGGGCCACCCAATCCCCGATGGCATCGTCCTGACGGCGGGCCGCCAAAATCCGAATCGCCACCTCCCCCAGACGCAGCAATTGCTCGGCGCTCAGGTCCTTGGCCTCGGCCCGCCGCAGGGTCTTGAAAGCGGCATCGATCTCACCGAGATAGGTCTGACACCACAAGCGCAGGAGCAGTGCCTCGAATCGCTGGTGCCGGGCCAGGACTTCCAAGGCTCGGCGGTAGCGCCCGACGGCCACTAAGCAACGCCCCAAGGCCAAGGCGGCCTGGGCACCGCTGGGAGGGCTTCGACGCCAGGCGGCGACAGCCCGTTCCCAGTGCCCGGCGGCCGCCAGGGCCATCGGGTCCTCGTCCCACTCACCTTCCCAGAGCTGCCGAGCTTGCGGCGAGCCCAAGGCCCCTTGCACGTCCTTAAGCTCCGCCCCAAGGCGCAGTAATCTGGCGCTGACCTGACGGGGCGCCACCAGGCTGAGCCGCCGTTCTCCGTCCGCCCGCTCGATGACCCCTACCAACGTGGAACGGGAGGCGGCAAAGCCCTCCTGCCAGAGAAACGGCGCCTGTTCCATGATGTCGACGATGGCGTCCTCGGCCGACACCGGGGTCAGGGTCTGGCGCCAGGATTGAAGAAGACGGCGGGCCGCACGGCGCGCTTCCCCCCGACCGGCGATTTCCGATTCGCTCTGAAAGAGGCTCAAGAGCAAGTACACCAGTTGCACCTGCACCAGCTCACGGGCTCGTCCGGGCTGCACAGGGTGGACCGCCAAGCGCCCCTGGGGCGTCAGTTGTGCCCGCCGCCATCCCTTGGCCAAAAAATTGCCCGAGGCTTCCAGATGACCGAGAAGCGCCGCCCCTTCGAGGACCACCGCCAAACGCTGTCGGTCGGTGAGACGGGCTTGCAAGAGAGTGGTCCCCCCTTCCACATCGCCTGTCACAGGATGGATCAAACGGCGGCGGCGCTGCACGGGGGAACCGTCTTCGATCATCGGAGCACTCCTCTCAGACTTGGACCCAGGCCTCCAAGTGTTGCCAAAAATCCGGGTACGACTTGGCGACCACCAGCGGCTCGACGATCGACAGGCCCGGACGCCGTAAACCGACCAAAGCCATGCTCATGGCGATGCGATGGTCACCGTGGCTGGCCACCTCGACCGGCTCGCCAGGGGGCGGCGAACCATGCCAAATGCCTTCGATGCGCAGCCCATCCGCCATCTCCTCCACCGGCACACCGACGGCGCTCAGCTCCCGGTGCATGGCGCTCAGGCGATCGGATTCCTTGTGGCGCAGGTGGGGAACGTTGCGAATCACCGTCGTGCCCTCAGCGAAGGGGGCCAGGGCGGCCAAGGTCGGAACTTGGTCGGGGATGTCCGCCAGATCGGCGTCGACGGCGCACAAGGGGCCTCCCCTGACCCGCAGATGATCTTCGGCCCAGATGACTTCCACGCCCATCCGGCGCAGCACGTCGAGGAATCGTTTATCACCCTGGCGTGAGTCCCGCCGCAACCCGCGAAGCACCACCTCACCGCCGCTGACGGCCGCCGCGGCGGCGGGATAAGCGGCGGCGGAGAAATCCGCCTCGACGGTCACCTCGCCACCGGTCAGGCCACCCGGTAGCACTCGATAGGCACCGCCGTCGAGCCGTTGCACCGTGCCGCCGAGGTCGGCGATGGCGTCCAAGGTGAGGTCGACGTAGGGCTCTGAGATCAGAGCTCGAAGCTCCACTTCGAGCCCTCGGGGTGTCGCTAGTCCGGCCATCAGCATGGCCGAAAGAAATTGACTGGAGGCGCCAGCATCGAGACGAGCTCGCCCCCCTCGCAAGCTGCCGCCGAGGATTTCCAGCGGCGGCAGCCCTGGCTCCCCCAGACACCGGATCTCGGCCCCCAGCTGTCGCAGCGCATCGATCAAAGGCGCCGCCGGGCGCTGGCGTAAGCGTTCGATGCCGTCCAGGCGCCAGGTGCCGGGCACCACGGTCAAGGCGGCGGTGAGAAAACGCATCATGGTGCCACCGGCGCCGCAGAAGATCTCACCTTCCCCACCCCGCCCAGAGGCATCGATGCGCACCGACTCGGCTCGACGTTCCACCGAGCAGCCACATATCTCGAGGGCTCGCAGGTAGTGGAAGGTATCTTCCGAGACCAAGGGATGATGCACCGCTAGCTCCAAGCCACCCAAAAGTGCCAGGTTGAAATAGCGCTGGGTGATGCTCTTGGAGCCGGGAAGACGCGACCAGGGGCCGCGGGGCGCCATGCCGACATCCAGCGTCCGGAGCGGACGCAGCGTTTGCTCACTTTGCACGTGATTCCCTATTCATTGTCGAGCTTTCTCTGTGATGGACAGTGTATCTCTACTCGTCAGAAGACCCAAATTGGCAAGCGATGGAGATTTTGCCGCTCAAAGCCGCCTCCCCGGGCGCCGGCCCATGGTATAAGTCAAAGGGTCCGCGCTCCGACGGACCTAGCGCTTCAAATAAAGGAATCCCATGACCCATAGTTACTCATCACGCTCCTCCAAACCGACCGGACGGCGCTGGCTCCTCTTGGTGCTGTTGCTCGTTGCGCCACTGCTCGCTATGGCACTTTTCCGTGTCGGACCACCCCCGGGGCTCGAGATCACGGCGGATCGGCCCGGCATTGGCCCCAGCACCCGCATCGACATCAGCGCCGTCGAGTCGACCCGGGGCCTGTCCTCCCTGACCCTGACCTTGATCCAAGGAGACCGGCAGGAGATCTTGGTGCAAGAAGACTTCAACCCCCGTCCCTTCTGGGCCTTCTGGGGCTCCAGGACGCAGCAATACGACGGCTACGTGGAGGTCGGCAGCGAGACCCTCGACGATCTCGAGGTGGGACCGATCACCCTGCGCTGGACGGCTGGACGCGCCGCCACCTGGTTGCGCCACCCGGCCCCCGTGGTACGCGATCTGGAGCTCGAAGTCGACCTCACCCCGCCGTCCTTGCAGGTCACCTCGGACCAAGTGATCATCGATCAAGGCGGTTCGGCAGTGGTGGTCTACCGGGTGGACGACACCGCGGTGCGGGATGGTGTGGAAATCGACGATCATTTCTTTCCCGGAAGACCGTTGCCCGGATCGACGACAGCAGAGCACTTCGTTTTGTTCGGTGCTCCCCACGATGGGACCGACAGCGACAATATTTACCTGACCGCCGTAGATGCTTTGGGAAACCGCCGGTCGGTGCCCTGTGTCGACATCTACCGCAGCCGTCCGATGACCCATGACGTGATCGAGCTGGATGAAGGTTTCATGGCCAAGGTGGTGTCGGAGATCGTCTCTCAAACACCCGACATCGAAGCGGCGCCGGACCTGCTCAGCGGCTATCTTCGGCTCAACGGCGAGCTGCGCGGCACCAATAGCCAACAACTGATCGAGCTCTCCCAAACATCGGAAAGCAGACGCATGTGGCGTGGCGCCTTTATCCAGCTACCCAATTCGCGGGTCATGGCGCCCTTTGCCGACCGCCGGATCTACCGCTTCGAAGGTCGTGACGTCGACCAGCAGGATCATCTCGGATTCGATCTGGCATCGGTCCGTAAGGCGCCGGTGCCGGCCGCCAACGGGGGGCGTGTCGCCCTCGCCAGATACTTCGGGATCTACGGAAATACGGTGGTGCTAGATCACGGCTACGGCTTGATGAGCCTCTACTCCCATCTGTCGAGCCTGGAGGTGGAGGTGGGCCAAGAGGTGGCCCAGGGGGATATTTTGGGGAAAACGGGCAAGACCGGCCTGGCGGGGGGCGATCACCTGCACTACTCGATGCTGCTCTGGGGCATGCAAGTCAATCCCCTCGAATGGTGGGATCGACACTGGATCGAGCAGCGGATCGCGCCCCATGTCGGTGAGCTGCTGAGCGACGGCTGAAGGTACGGGCCAGTGGTCATCGGCGTCGGACCGGGAGGTCAGTCGCGCTGGCCCCGCAACTGAGCCACTTTTTCATCACGGTCGTTGTCGATGCGTTGGCGCTGACGCTTGAAATCGTCCAGCTCCTGCTCCCTCTCGACCGAGGACGCTGCTTTGCTCAGCCTTTGGCGATGCATGATCTCCAATTCGGCGACCTTGGCTTCGGCACGTCGTCGTACCTCGGCCATCTGGGCCCGCACCTGGTCACTGACCGCGCCTTCGCGGGGACGCTCGATGCCTTGCTTTTCCATTTGCTCCAAGGCGAGCTCGTAGGCGGATTTCATGGCGATAAACTAACACAAGAAACGGCGGGAACCCATGAGGTTTCCCGCCGTCCATGGCCTGCTGGCGGCTTGTGATGGCGGAGCATCACCGGGCCCCCGTGAAGGGCTCGGCTAATATTCAGAAGGCGTTTGTCGAATCAAAAAAGGTCCACCGGCCCCATTCCCCAGGGAGGGAAAGAAACGGGGCCGGTGGCTCGGGAAAATCGACAAAGCGCCGAATCTCTGACGTTGAGGATCCACCACGCCCTTGCGGAGAGCGCACCGGCACCGCGGCGACGAGGGCTCGGCGGCGTTGGGGGCCAGTCTTTTCGGCGGTCGTTGGCATATCGACATCTCCGGGATGACTCGGGTGGTGCTTGTGTGGCGAACAGGGATCATTATATAGATGAATCTAAATATGTCAACACGCAATGGGCCGTGCCCCTTGCGCCGTTCAGACCACGGGCTGTCAGGGCCGGGGATCGTCCTCGGCTGAACCATTCGGGCCAGGGCCGGGAGCGGTGTGCTTTGGGGCCAGATCTCCCCAGCGACTGCGCACCAAGTAGTCGACGGCGATGCAGACCCCCATGCGATGTGGCATGGTCCAGATCAACGGCACCACCGTCACCACCACCAAAAAGACGCCGAAGGTCCAGCTATCGGAACGGAAGACAAGAAATACGGCGATGATCAACAGGCCGATGAAGACCCGATCGCCGATCAGCCATAGGGCCCAGGTATCCCCGGGGTTGACCTCAAAGGCCAGCTGGCAACGGTCGCAGCCGCGGCGCAGGGTGAAGAAGCGGGCGAATAGGCGGTCACCGCCGCAGCGTGGACAGCGACGTGCCCAGCCGCGCCTCAAGGCCGGCCACACGGACCTCTCCTCGATCGATGTTTCGGCGCCCATCTGCACAGTATTCCAGATCGTCGACGGAAAAGTGCTCCCACGGCGAACCTTTTGCCGACCTTCTCCGTCATAGAAGTGAAAGTCACCGGCAGATGCGGTCACAGATGCAGTAGCAAATTCGGCAGCTCCCCAAAAGTCTTTTGATCATGCCATCCACCCCACCCAATCCCGACCTCTTCCTGGCCCGACGTGCCGCCAAGGGCGACCCTGCGGCCTGGGATCAGGTCATCGAGCTCTACGGCGAGCGCATCTACAACCTGGCCTTGCGTTTCACCGGCCAAACGGCCGAGGCCGAAGACTTGACCCAAGACATCTTCCTCAAGCTCTATCGACAGTTGGATCGCTATCGCGGCGACGTCCCCTTGATGGCCTGGGCCCTGAGGTTGTCTCGCAACCTGTGTATCGACCGCTATCGCCACCTGCGCAGCCGTCACTTCGGGCAGACCTTGGGGGAAGAAACACTGGCCGTGCTGGCCGCCGAAGGGGACCCGCAACGCCACTACCAGCAGGCGGAAAACCGCCGTCTGGTGCATAGAGCCCTAGCCAAGATGTCCGACGGCCAGGCCATGGTGGTCATGCTGCGGGACTTGCAAGGATTCACTTACGAAGAGATGGCAACCTACTTCGAGGTTCCCATCGGCACCGTCAAGTCACGATTGAACCGCGCCCGGCAGCAACTGGTGACCATCCTCGGGGGGCTCGTCGACGACTCCAACGTCAGCACCTCCCAAGACTCCGACCCAGCCCAGGTGCTCTCATGTTGACCACCGAATGCACTGACTTCCGCGTCGCCTTCTCACCCCAGGACCGAGCCTCCGCCGCGAGCGACCATCGCGCCCAATGTGCCGCCTGCGACGCCTACGCCCGGCGTCTCGAAGATGCTGCCGCGGAACCGGCGAAGCCTTTCTCGTCGAGCCTCAAGGCGCGGTTGGCGGCCATTCCGCAGTTGGCCTTGGGCTGTGACGACATCGACACTCTTTATGCTGTGACCCGCCAACGGGCCCTCGGCGCCCGACCTGGCGCGGCCCGACCGAGCGCGGTCCGACCGAACGCGGTCCGACCGAACGCGGCCCGACCCAATGACACCTCGGCGCATGCCCATTTGCTGGCTTGTCGGCGCTGCCGCGACCTCTACGGCTGTCTGCACGATGCCATGGTAGAGGGCCGGCAGGCCCTTCCCGCCAAGCTCTTCGAGCGCCTTCGCCAGATCAGCCGCAATCCACCCCCCAAGCTACCCATCTGGGTGCTGGACGGGCGCTACGCGACGGCGATCTGCTACCTGCTCACCGCTGTCCTGGTGCTCCTGGCCAGCGACGCATCGGCCCGCTTTCAAGTCACCCCCGAGGTGGTCAGCGCCCGCGCCAGCACTTGGCTCGACGATCGTCTGGACGACAGCAGCCTGTGGATCGGAGGCGTCGGGGAACAACTACAGCAGAGCTTCGACAGCAGCCGCGTTTGGCTGGTGGAGCACCGGGACAAGATTCGACAAACCACCGACGACAGGGCCGCCCGTCTAGAGGACCGATTTCGCAGTCTCAATCTCGATCCACGCCGATGGCTCGATGGCGAGACCTCACCCGATCCGCAACCAACGGAAGGAGATTCCGATGACCGAGAAAACTAGCCCCCCCGAATCACCGCCGCCGCCCAGCGCGCCTTATGCTCCGCCGATGCCCTACGCGACCCGTCAGAACCCCAACCATCGCGCGCCGTTACTGGCAGGCTTTCTCAGCTTCATGCCGGGTCTAGGCAACATCTACAATGGCCTCTACCTGCGGGGCATCACCTTCTTCTTGATGTGGGGCGGCATCTTCGCCCTGGCGATCCGCACCGGCAATCGCTCCGACGGGGAATCCGAGGCGTTGGCCTTCCTCATCCCGGGTCTCATCTTCGTCTGGCTGTTCAACCTCTTCGATGCCTATCGTCAAGCCAATCTGATCAACCACGGTTACGCCACCGATCTCGGCTTGTCCGATAGCGGACGCTGGACCCGACCCCCGGGGGGCTTGATGCTCGGGGTGGTCATTTTGCTGATCGGAGTCTACGGCTTGCTCGAGCAATTCTTCGACTTAGATCTGACGGTCATCCTCGACTACTGGTATCTGGCTTTCATCGCCTTCGGCATCTGGCTCATCCTGCAGGCCCGACGGGCCAAGACCAAACCGGCCATGGATGTCTTTGCGGCCGACGACGCCGACGACACTTGATTTGACGCCACGACCCTGGCCCCGCTGAAAGCGAAAACGCCGAGGATCCGGCAGCAGATCCTCGGCGTTTTTTTCGCTCCAACCCCTCGACCTCGAGGGACGCTTGTCGCCGCCGGTGGCGGTCGCCCAGTCGACTCGGGTCGATCTGTCGGCTACTCCGGTTTGACAAACAAACTGTCGTCGATGTCGCCGTTGATCTCGACCGAGGTATTGACCCCATCGAACATCGGCTGGCCATCGAAGGTGGTGGTCGAAGCAAACGGCATCATCACCCCTTGGACCTCGCGGTAGTCGGAGAAGACTTGCCGCAGATCACCGGGGGCGCCGGTGAAACCAGTGCCCCGGTATTCGATGCTGAGCACGTACCCCGTTTCGGCGTCGATACCCAAGGTCTGCTGATGTCCGTCGAGGGAGACGTGGAGTCGTTGGATGGGTTTGCCATCCAACTCCCCATCTTCCAGAGCCACCGCTTCGAAACCTGGATCGTCGCGACGTTGCATCAAGGCGACGGGCAAGCGCAGAAAGGCGGCCTCCAGCTGTGCCACCTGAGAAGCCGGCATTGCCTGTGTGCCTTGGGGATTGGCCAGGAAGCCACTGCCGTCACCGCTCAAGACTTGCACTATGGTGCCGAAGGGCAAGGTCAGCTCGTAGCGCAACTGATTGGGCAGCTTGACGTAGCCCACGGACTGAACTTGCATCACCCCTTGGGGAGAGGTCGCCTCCATGGTGGCCTGCAGGTGGATGTTGCGAACCGCGTCCACCTTCTCAGCCCCACCCAGGGCGGCGAGCATTCGACCCACCAAACGTTTGCCTTCGGCGGCCCCCGCGGCGGTGGTCTCGACGATTTCACCCGGCGGCTCGGGGATCGAGATGTCGAGCATCTGCACCTCCCCGAGGCTGGACAGGGACCCGTCGGTGCCGGTGCTCGGACCCACCACCAAGATGGCGAAGTCGTCGGGGTGGATGTACTTGGCCGCCACCTCCCGCACCTGGGCGGTGGTCGTCGACTCGATGCCACGGCGATAGCGCTGCATCCAATCGAGCGGAAAGCCATAGTAGGCATAGGTCATTTGCTGATTGAGGATTTCACCCGTCGAGTCGGCCCGGAAGACAAACGAGTTGAGAATGCTCGCCCTGGCCTTTTCCACTTCCTCGTCGGTGGGCGGCTCGGAGGTCATGTTGCGGGCCTCCTCCAGCAGGGCCTCGATTCCGGCCATGGTGGTCTCTGTTTTGGTGCTCATCGACATCGAAAAGATGCCCGGATGATCCCAACCACTGCCCACCCGGCCGCCGACGTTATAAGCCAATCCCTTCTTCGACCGCACGCGGGAGAACAGGCGGGCGGCGAAGGAACCGCCGAACACTTCATTCATCAGCTCGACGGCATGGTAGTCGGGGTTGTGACGCTCGATGCCAAGATGGCCGATGCGGATGTAGGACTGGGTCACGTCGTTCTTTTCGACGTGGAAGATGCCGGAGGGCGACTCTCCCATCGTCGTCTCAACCTGCTCCAGCGCCGGGCCCTTGGGCCAGTCGCCGAAGATCTTCTTGACCAGGGCAATCGCCTTCTTGCTCTCGAAATCACCCACCAAGCCGAGGATGATGTTCTGCGGGTGGAAGTACTTGTCATGCCAGGCCACCAAGTCCTGGCGGTCGATGTTGGCCAAGGTCTCGTAGGTGGTATCCCGGGCATAGGGTGACTCGGCACCGTAAATCAACTGCTGGAATTCACGGCCTGCGATGCCGTTGGCGTCATCGTTCTGGCGCGCAATCCCCGAGGCGACCTGGGTCTTGGCCACCTCGAGCTTGTCCTCTTCGAATGCGGGATGACGCAGGATGTCAGCCAGCACGGCGAGCATTTCGGGGAAATCATCCCGCAGACTGCTCATGGTGGCCATGCCGGACTCCGCACCGATGAAGGTTTCAATCACCGCTGCCCGATCCTCCAGGAGATCGTCGAGGGCATCCGACGGTGTCGACTCGGTACCGCCGCTGCGCAGCACTTGCCCCACCAGAGAGGCCAGGCCCACGTGGTCCGCCGGTTCCCATCGGCTACCGGTGCGAATCAAGGCACGGGCTTCCACCAAGGGCAGCTCGTGATCCTCCAGCAGCATCAAGGTCAAGCCGTTCTTGAGCTGCACCCGTTGCGGCGACGGGATTTCCACCGTCGGTATCGCAGGGTAGACGAGATCATCGGCCTTGCTCACCTGGGCCTCGGCCCGGGGTGCAGCGAGGCACAGCAAGAATGCCGCCGCCAACCCAAGGGGGACGGTCTTACGCTGGTATCTTTGGTACGAGTATCTTTGATGTGAGTATCGTTGCATGGCTAAAGAGCTCCTGAGGTGCATCATCGAGTGCTGCTCATGTTGTCGACTTCAGCGTCGGTCGTCGGGTCGGAAGCCGCGTCAGGTTCTTCCGTCACCACCATCGCAACGGTGCGATTGTTGGCGGTGAAGGTCTTCTGAGCGACCCGCATGATGTCTTCCTTGGTCACTTTCTCGATGGCATCAATACCCTTGAAAAGGGCGCGCCAATCGCCGTACAGCGTCTGGAAGAGACTGAACTGAAACGCCATGCCTTGGTTGTTGTTCATCTGACGCACCAGGTTGGCCTTAGCCCGGGTGCGCGCCCTTTGCAGCTCGCCGTCGGTTACCGGTTCGGTCTTCAAACGCTCGATCTGCTGGCGGATCGCCGCTTGCACTTCCTGATTGGAGTGCCCCTTCGACGGCATGGCGAAGGCCAGCCACAGGCTGTCGTACTTCTGCCCCGGAAACGGCGAGAAGGAGCCGGTGAAGGCAGCGATTTGCTGATCCCGCACCAGGGAGCGGTAGAGCCGCGAGGTGCGACCGTTGGAGAGGATGTCGTCGATGGCGTTATACACCGCATGATCGGCATGCAAAGCGCTCGGACGATGGTACATCTCGGTGTACACCGGCTGGGAGGGGTCCACCAAGACCACCGTCTTTTCACCGATCTGGGCCGGCTCGACGGTGCGCAGCGGCTCCGGCTTGGGACCGGCGGGGATGCGCCCGAAGTACTTCTCGAGGATCGGGATCACCTTTTCGGCATCGAGATGCCCCACCAAGGTGGTCACCATATTGGCCGGCACGTAGTGGGTTTGATAGAACTCCTTGGCGTCGGTGGCGGTGAAGGTCTGAAGATCGCTCATGTAGCCGACCACCGGCTGCTTGTACGGGTGGGCCAAGAAAGCCACCGATAGGGCCTGCTCGATGAGCCGACCGATGGGCTGGCTCTCGGTGCGCAAGCGCCGCTCCTCCTGCACCACATCCCGCTCCTTGTAGAATTCGCGGAAGACCGGATGCAGGAAACGCTCCGACTCGAGGTAGGCGAAGAGCTCGAAGCGATTGGCCGGCAAGGAGTAAAAGTAGTTGGTGGAATCGGAGTTGGTCGAGGCGTTCAGACCGACGCCACCGTTCTTGTCGATGAGCTCACCAAATTCGTTGGGGATGACGAACTGGAAGGCCGCTTCCTGCTTTGCCTGAAAGGTGGCCAGCAGAGCCTCGACTTCCGCGGCGTCGGCCTTCGGATGACGCCGTGCCAAGTCATAGGCTCGATAGGCCACCTCGACCTCCTGCAGGGCCTTGGCTTCGGCGGCATAGTCCGTGGTACCGATATTCGGCGTGCCCTTGAAGGCCATATGCTCGAACATATGGGCCAAGCCGGTGATGCCGGGAACTTCTTGGGCTGCACCGACATCTACGACGGTGGCAAAGGAGAAGACCGGGGCGACCGGCCGCTCGACGATGATAAACGTCCAGCCGTTGTCGAGAACGTGCTCGGTGGTTCGACCTTCGAAGCCGGACAGTAAATCCTGTCCAGCAAGTGGCAAGGCCAAAGCCAGCAGCAGACTGCCGGCGACGAGCACCGTTTTCGGTAGGCGAGAACGGAGCGCTTGGGTTGATCTCATGTCGCGATCCTCGTACAGGGTGAAAGAGATCCCGCCCCGAGGGCAGGAAGGTCACATGGTTGATTTGACTTGAACGAGCCGGAGAACGGTAGATGGACAAAAAAGACAGGTCAGGAAGAGGACGGCCAAGACGGCTATTGTCCAGTGGGCGAGAAAACTCCGGAAAACGTGGTACGACGCAAAGGCCGCAAGGTTTCATACGTAGCGCTGACATCTTCAGGTTTCATAGGTGGCGGTGACATTTCTGTCAGGCCGACACATCAGGCCAATTTGAGCCGCTTCATCTTCTTGCGCAAACCTTCCCGTGAAATGCCGAGGCCCTGCGCCGCCCGCGTGCGATTGCCGCCGGTGAGCCGCAAATGCAGCTCGATGAGCTCGCGCTCTTGCTCCGCCAAACTGGCCGGCGACACCCGCTCCCCGACCGCTGAGCTCCTGCCGATGCGCGGCGATAGGCGGTCGACGGTGATCGGCTCGTCCTGCGGCGTCACCGCCATCAAGCGCTTGGCCTCGTTCTCGAGCTCCCGCACATTGCCGGGCCAAGCATAGTCTTGCAACACCCGTTCGAGACGCGGCGAGACCCGTGGTTGGGGCCGCTCAGCGCGCTCCGCCGTCTGCTTCAGAAAGTGATAAAAGAGAGGCAGAATATCGCTCGGACGTTGTCGCAGGGGTGGCAAGTCCAAGGTCACGACGTTGAGCCGATACAGCAGGTCCTCGCGGAAGTTGCCCTTCTTGACCTCGATCTCTAAATCCCGGTTGGTGGCCGCCAGAAAACGCACGTCGACGGTGCAGGGCTGGGTCGATCCCACCGGCATGATCTCACCGAATTGCAGCGTCCGCAGCAGCTTGACTTGCAGCTCCTGCGGCAGCTCACCCACCTCGTCAAGAAAGACCGAGCCACCGTCGGCGGTGTCGATGACACCGGTCTTGTCTCGCGTCGCACCGGTGAAGGCCCCTTTGCGATGGCCGAAGAGCTCCGACTCCAAGAGATGTGGTGAGATGGCACCACAGTTGACGGTCACATAGGGCCGCTTCGAGCGCTGGCTGTTGAGGTGGAGTGCCCGCACGATGAGCTCTTTGCCGGTACCCGAGGGCCCTTGCACCAGCACCGGCAAGTCCGAGGTGGCGACCTGGGCCACCGTTTCCAAGATCTTGATGAAGGCGTCGTCACGGGTGACGATGCCGGGAAATTTGTGACGGGCGAAGAAATTCTGCTCCAGCAGGCTGTTGCGCTGCTCCAGCAAGAGACGCTTCATGCAATTCTCGACGGCCCGAGAGGACAGCTCGAGGATCTCCAAGAACAGCTCCAGCTCGGCGGGTCCGAAAAGTCGGCGAATGGAGCGCGATTCCAGATAGAGCACCCCGGCCGTCTCGCCGTCGACTTCCAGCGGCGCCGCCAACACCGAACGGATCTGCATGCGCAGGATGCTCTCCGTCTGGGCGTAGCGCTGGTCGGCCAGGGCGTCCTCGATGAGCACCGGCTCACCACGGGCCAACACCTGCTTGACAATCGACCGACTGATCGGCTCTCCCTCCCCCTCCAACTCATCGCGGCGCCAGTTGCGAACGACCTTGAAGTCCAGACCCATGCCTTTTTTCAGCACCAAGAACCCACGCTCGCCTTGCAAGATACTCAAGGTGTGTTGCACCACGGTGTCGAGCATGCGGTCGTAGTCGTCGAGCTTCAACAACTCACGGGCCAGCTCATGAAGGCTCTGAAGCTCCTGGTTTCTCAGGGTATTGTTCGACTCTTTGGTTTTCGACATCACATTGGATCGAGGTGTCATCAGCCACCTGGACCCCCGGGCCAAAGCCTTCGGCGATCCCAAGATGCAGCTGGATTTAGGAAGTTGACGGAGCTTCCACTCGGAAGCATACCCTCGGGTGCACGCTGAGAAGCTCACAATCGGATGCTAGGATCTACTGCCCCTCAGCATACCACGATGTCGCAAATGGTCTCTCAGAGGGCCCTGCGGGGCGGTACCAGGACGTTGGCCACCAGCAAACCCACCGCCAAGCCCGTGGCCACCAGGACCATGGCGAAGGCCGCTTGCACGCCGGACATGACATCGTGCTCCACCAGCGCATTGACACTGCGGAAACCGATGCTACCCGGCACCAGGAGCATCAGTCCTGGGACCTGGGTCACCGCCGACGGACGCCGTAGCCAACGGGCGTGCACGTTGCCGCCTACCCCCAAGAGAATGGCACCCACCAAGGCTCCCATCTCGGGGCCGAGCCAGCGGGCTCCCATGCGACTCCCACCATAGGCCAAGAACGAGGCCAGGACGATCCAAAGAAAATCCTGGGGCCGGGCCCTGAACAGGATGGTGAAGGCGGCGGCGGCCACCAACAGCGCCACGGCAATGCTCCAGGCGGGCAAGGGGACCGGCACCGGGGTCGGCAGGACGCCGAAGAAGATCTCCGCCAGCCGCTGCCCCAAAGTGACACCAAATCCGATGGTGAAGAACATCATCAGGGTGGCGGCCAACCGGGAGCTGCCCGAGACCAGGTTGCGGGTCGCCAGCTCGGTCATGGCGGTGGTCAAGGTGAAACCCGGCACCAGCACGATGAGCCCCGCCAGGGTGACCACCGAGATGGTGATGTCGAGCCCCGCCGCCGCGATGGCCGCTGCCACCAGGGACGCCGTCAACGAGGCGAAGAGCTCGAACAGCCTGCCCACCGAAGGCATCTTGGGCACCAGGATGGCAAAGAGGCCGATCAGCAAACCGATGCCCGAGGAGGCAGCGACCTCGGGCAAACCGCCGCCGAAGAAACTGGACGCCGAGCCCGAGGCGGCGGCGAAAGCGATCATGGTCAACGCCGGGCCATAGCGCTGGGGGGCCGATTCCACCGCATCGAGCCGCCTGGAGGCTTCCTCCACATCGAGGCTGCCATCGATCAAGAGGTCCAGATCGTGGTCCACTTGCGACAGCTTCTCGAGGTTGACATCCCCCGGCTCGACGCGCATCAAGCGGGTGCGCTCCCGCCGCCCGAAGGTGGCGAAGATCGCCGTCGGCGTCGAAAAGAATTGGCCCGCCAAGCCAAAGCGGCGGGACACCAGAGAGAGCGCTTCCTCCAAACGGTGGGCCGGCGTGCCGTAGCGATGCAGGGCGCTGCCCAGCTTCTCCACGAAATCCGCCACCGTCGGCACCGCCTCGTCGACCGGCACCACCTCGCCGACCGGCAACAGCGTGCTCGGGTCGGCCGCTTCCCTGCGCTCTCGTGTTATCGCGTCGCCCATGATGGGCGGATAGTCTCCCGATGGCGTCAGCGGGTCAAGACCCTTGACGGCTCCACCGCCCGGTGGATGGCTCGATCCAGATCGAGCCACAGGTCATCCACCGCTTCGAGGCCCACCGAGAGGCGCAACAGATTGCCGTGAATACCGCCCTCCTCCTGCGCCGCCGCATCGACCACCCGATGGGTCAAGGACGCCGGGTGCTGGATCAGGGAATCCACCGAGCCCAGGCTGACCGCCGGTGTGATGAGCTCCAGGTATTGCAACAACGAACGGGTCGCCGCTTCGTCCGCCGCCAACTCGAAGGCCAGAACGGCGCCGCCGTGGCGCATTTGCTGCCCCACCAGATGAGCCAGGCCCCCTGTCAACAGATTGGGGTGAAAGACCTTGCGCACCACCGGATGCCCTTGCAGACGTCGAGCCAATTGCTCAGCGCTCAGGCTGGCGCGCTCCACACGCATGGGCAGCGTCGCCAAACCGCGATGCAGCAAATAGCCCCCCAAGGGATGCAGGATGGCGCCGGTGATCAAGCGCACTTGACGCAGCAGCGTGGCCCACGACGCATCGCAGGCCACGGCGCCGGCCAGGACGTCCCCATGGCCACCGAGGAACTTGGTGGCGCTGTGCAAGACCAAGGCAGCCCCAAGCTGGGCGGGCTGCTGTAATACCGGGGTGGCGAAGGTCGAGTCGACCAGCACCGGGACCTCCCCCGCTTGTCGCACCACGGCGGCGATGTCCACCAATTGCAAGGTTGGATTGGCCGGGGTTTCGATGATCACCAACGCCGTCTCCGGACGCAGGGCGGCGGCCACAGCGTCGGCCTGCACCCAGCTCGTCTCGAGGCCCAGTAGATCGCTGTTCAGGAGATGGTCGCTGCCACCGTAGAGCGGGCGGACGGCGATCACATGGTGCCCTCCGTGGCGCTGCTTGGCTGCCAGTAGGCAAGCTGTCAAGGCGGCCATGCCGGAGGCAAAAGCGACCGACGACGACGTACCCTCCAACTCCGCCAGCCCCGCCTCGAACCGGGCCACCGTCGGATTGTGTAGGCGTCCGTATACGGAGTTGCCCTGCGGCTCACCCCCGGCCGCCATGGCGTCGAGGCTGGCGGTGCCGGCCAACGGATCGAGCAGCGGGTAGGTGGTCGACAAATCCAAGGGCGGCGCATGCACACCGAGGTGACGTAGGTCATGGCGTCCGGCATGGACGGCGGCGGTGGCCAGCGCTGGGGCGGTATCAACGGTACCGTCGAAGGTCCCAGAGAGATCGAAACGGGGGTCATCCAACCGAATTTTCATCTCCATAATAACCTTAGGATAGAATCCACAGCCGATATCCAATCAACGGCCGAATTCATTTCGGAGATCGAGCCCAATGTACCCCTTCGACCGAATCGACTGCGAAATCATCGCCGCTCTACAGAAGAATGCTCGGCAGTCCAACAAGGAGCTGGCGGCGCTGGCCGGCATCGCCCAGTCCACTTGCCTCGAACGGGTGCGCCGGATGTCCCAGGCCGGGGTGCTGCGTGGTTTCCATGCCGAAGTCGAGGCCCGCGCCTTGGGCATCGGGCTGATGGCCATGATCGCCGTCCGCTTGAGCCGCCATTCCCGAGAGCTGGTGGATTCGTTCCGCGAGCACGTGTTGACCTTGCCCGAGGTGGTCGCCATCTACCACATGGCCGGCGCCAACGACTACATGCTGCACGTCGCGGTCCGGGATTCCGACCATCTGCGGGATCTCGCCCTCTCCGCCTTCACCACCCGGCCGGAGGTGGCCCACTTGGAGACGGCCCTGGTCTTTGAGCATGTCGGCAACCGTCCGTTGCCCAACTATGCACCGGTGGAGGATTTTTGAGCCGGACGATGAGCCGGGTTTCGCTACTGTCGATGTTCGGGGTGATTGAGCTCATTGAATATTTGACCCGGAGGCGCCGTATTCAATCGGAGTATTCAATCGGGAGCGGTGAATTTCTTGCGCAGCTTGCGGATCAACCGCTTTCGCGCCTTTTTGGCCAAGGGGGCGATCACAGGGCAGTCCTTACAAGCGGTTTTTTTGCGCAGATATCGCTTGCAGCATTTTTTCTTGTCGTGCCCCATGGCTCCATTCTTCCAGACTGGCGCCCGCTTGGCACCACTCGATTGGCATAAGGAACCCAGCCATGTCGACTCCATCCTCCGCCGACGCTAGCGTTTCCTCGGCCCTCCCTTCCACTGCCTCTCCGACCCCAGCCTTTGCGGTGCTGTCGATCTGCGGCGTCCTCGCAGTCTCGGCCTTGGATCTTTTTGTACCACCCCTCGGAGTGCCGCTGGCCCTACTGATGATTTTCCTGCTGCTGCGCTGGCGCAAAGAACCCTGGAGCGCCCTGGGGCTACGACGCCCCCGTCGCTGGTGGCCCCTGTGGGCCATGGCTTTGCTGGCTGCCATGGCGCTACAGGCGACGTCCGTTTTTGTTGTGCTACCTCTGCTACAACACTTCGGCATTCCGATGCCCGACTTCAGCGTCGTCGCTGCTTTAGAAGGCAATCATGTGATGCTCGCCGTCTACCTGGTGGTGTCCTGGACGACGGCGGGATTCGGCGAAGAGGTGATCTGGCGAGGCTTTTTGATGACCCGCATAATGGCCATTTTCGGTTGCGGTCCCTTGGGCTGGGGGCTGGCCTTGGTCCTGAGCAGCGTCGGTTTCGGTCTGATGCACGCCTACCAGGGGACGACCGGCATCTTCCTGACCGGCTTCGTGGGTCTCATCCTCGGTCTCGTCTACCTGGTATCAGGACGCCAGCTCTGGTTGGTGATCCTGATCCATGCCCTGACCGACACCATCGCCATGTTGATCTTTTACTCGGGTGCCTGGCGCGGTCTGATGCCCGGGACTTGATGGGACCGGCATGGCTGCCCGGCACCGGGTCACCAAGGGCCCATCGAGCGCCCTCGGATGCAGACCATCCTCTCTTCGGTTTCCAAGGCTTCAGTCTTCCGACTGAATCGGCAACGGCAAGGGACGAGTCGTCTCTTCGATCTGAATCTCCGCCGTATCGGGTTCGTCCATGCCCAACATACCGTCCAGCGGATTCGGTTCTTCGGACTGGGCATCATCGAAGCTGCGTTTGAGCAACAAGGCTCGACGGTTGCTGATGCTATCCAGCCAGATCGGAACAAAGGCCACCAAATCACGCAGTTCTTTGTCGATGGCCGTCATCAGCTCCACCAACCGCTGACTGCAAGCTTGGTGCGCCGCCATCAAGATCTGGACATTGTTCTCGCGTTCGAGCCGAGAGCCCGAGTCGACCTGCTTGATCGCTTCCACCGTCTGACGGCCTACGTCGTAGAGGTTGGTCAAGATACGGCATTGGGTCGGGATCTCGACGGCGTAACGATCGAGGATTTCCATTTCATAGAACCGAATACCGCGTAGGGCCAGAACTTCCTTCAGCTTGGGGGCCAAGACTTCCAGCAGAATATCGAGGAAAAGGGCCGTCTCCTCCCAGCGACTATCCACCGGGATGGCCTGCTCGCGCCCCACCTCGCCGATCACCGTGGTCAGCCGCTTGGCCCGCTGGCGGTCGAAGTTGGTCAGATAATCCTGCAACCGACTGACGGTGGAATGCAACCACTCGGCTTCGTCCAAGTCTTGGGGGAACCTTTTCGACAAGAAATAGTCGGCGTCGTGGGAGCTGCGCGGATCATTGGCCATGATCTCGCCGAAGGCGTCCTGCAAAAACGAATGCATCTTGCCGATGGAAACACAGAGCACCTTGCGTACTTCGAGCAAGCGATCCGGCGGAACCTGGGAAGGAAAACTATCCAGATCACCGAGCACCGTGTCCAACAGCATGTCCAAGGCCAGCTCGGAACGCTGACGAGCCGATTCTAGGTCGGCAAAGCGCGAAGGACTGGTCATCAGAGGACGTATCTCGGTACGGATGAGGTCCGAAACTTGCCTGACCTTGCGCCAGATCTCGAGCAGCCGCTCGGGCGAGCAATGCAAGATGGCGTAGTTGCTCTCCAGCACACCACCGAGCAGGCGGATACAGCCGAGAAGAGCCCGAATTCGGGGATTCTGCCAGCGGATCTTCTCCACCGTCCAATCGGCCATCGTCATGCCTGAGGGTAAAGAAATCGGCGCGTCCATGCCGAAGGGGGTGAAACTTCTTGAATCTTGCCGCGTTTCCATGGTCTCTATCCCCGTCTGAGACAGGCCCGAGGGCCACCCCAGAGGTCCTTGCGATATTTATCTCGAGCGCGATTGAGAAACGTCACTGTGCCCACGAATACGCCCACGATATACCGAAAAAGAGTCTGCTAAGCATACCGCTGTCACCGCCGCCGGCCAAGGACTTCCCGTTCTTGAGCATAAACCCTGGCATCACTCTACTTCATGTCGCGGCGACGCTCCGTCGTGGTCTTCGGCCGCTTTGACCTCCTGCCACTGGGCCTCCATCTCATCGAGGCTGGCCTCGGCCAACCGACGCCCGAGCCCTTCGAGCCGCTCTTCCACGGCCGTGAAACGTCGTATGAACTTGCGGTTGCCGGCGGCTAGAGCCCCCTCGGGATCGATGCCTAGATGGCGCGCCAGGTTGGCCACTGAGAACAGGAGATCGCCAACCTCTTCGCGCAGCTTGTCGCCCCCCGTGTCGAGACATTCTTCGACTTCCCCCAGCTCCTCTTCGACCTTGGCCAAGACCTCACGGGCGGAGGTCCAGTCGAAGCCGACGCCAGCTGCCTTCTGGGTCAAACGGTAGGCGGCGGTCAGGGCCGGTAAGGTCGGCGCAACACCCGCCAGCACCGAACGGCCACCTCGATTCTTCTCCGCCTTGCGACGTTCCCAACTCTGGACCACGGCCGCAGCGTCGGCCAATGTCTCGCCGCCGAAGACATGGGGATGCCGCTCCACCATCTTGTGATGGATGCCGTCGATCACCGTCGCCAAGTCGAAGCTGCCATCCTCTTCGGCCAGTTGCGCCACAAAGACGACTTGGAAGAGCAAGTCGCCCATCTCTTCAGCCACTTCGTCCGCCAGCCCGCCGTCGATGGCCGCCGCCGCCTCGTGGGCCTCCTCCAGCAGGTAGGCTCGGACATCGACCAAGGTTTGTTTGCGATCCCAAGGACACCCATCCGGGGCCCGCAAACGCCGCACCAACCGGCGAAGCTTCTCGATATCGGCGATTTTGTCGGTTGGTCGGCTCATCGGCTCGGTTCCTCACGAGTTTGCGGTTAGAATTCACCACGACGCTGAACGTTATATTCTCTCGGGACGACGCGGCCAATTCTGCCCCACCTTCACGGGGCGCCTGGTGCCGCCTGATCCCAAACATCATGATCCGTAGCCCGGGTCCGAGGTACGAACGCATTGAGTGATCAACTCAAAGTCCACGATCGCCGACTTTTCACCTCCGATGGCGAGTTGCGAGACGAATTCCGCCATCTCGAAAGCGCCGAAGCACCGAACCCCACCGCCGTCCGAGCCGAAGAAGACACTTCGACGATCGAGGAAACGCCGGCCCAGCAGGCGAGCTACCCGGCGATTCCCGATGACGTCAAGGGTTATAAAAAGCCCGCTGGCGGTCGCGAACCCTCCGTCCTGGACCTCATCGGCCTATTGGCGGAGCCCGCCTCGCTCTACTTGAGAGAGGCTAGCATGGGACGTAGCGGAGATCTGCGCGCCGCCTCCCAGGCGGATCAGAATCTGCAACTGGCCCAAGTGCACATCGACCTCTTGAGCGTGCTGCGGAACAAAACCCTGGGGCACCTCGACGCCAACGAACGCAGCATGCTCGACGACGTCATCCTTCGTCTGCAAACCGGTTTCGTCCAGATCAGCGACGCCTGACCATCGGCTCCCGGGCTTTCGGCTCCGCAAGCCCACCCCAATGAGGGATAATGGACGAACTATGAATCCGCAGCAGCCATCGAGACTTGGCGCCATCGGCTCCCAGAGCCGCTGTTCATGGTTGCGCAGACGCCTCACCTGGCAAGGTTTCCTGGCACTGCTGGGCTTGGCGTTGTTCGCCTTCAATGGCACCGCCGAAGAGCGCATCCTGGATCTCACGCCGAAGACCAAGCTCCACCTGGAGGAGCTGCGGGACGCCTGGCAGGATTGGACAGCGGCCTTCGCAGCCAATGACGCCGAGGCTGAGAACGAGGCCCTCGAGCGATTGCAAGGCAAGGTTCGGCGTCTCGGCCTGCGCTACTTGCCCGACCTCTCCATCGCCGCCTCGGCACACGCCGTCAACGCCGCCAGGGAAGGCGCAGGGCAACGCGCTCAGCGGGCCCTGGTGGCGGCCCGCAAGCTCGACCCCGACCGGCCTGAAAGCGCTTTCGCCGAAGCGGCCATCGAGCGCTTGGAGGGAAATTTCGTCGGCGCCATCAGCAGTGGCCTACGGGGCTATGGCAAGCTCTTACAGTTACCTCTGGAACGTAGTATCTGGCTCCAAAACACCGCCATCTGGGTCATCTACTTGCTCATTCTCAGCGGCGCTGCTTTCCTCGCCTTGCAAATTGCGGTCAAGGGCAAAGACCTTTTCTACGATCTGTCACGCACCCTGTCGCCGCCGCTACCGGGACCCGTCGCCGACCTGCTGGTGGTCCTCGTCCTAGTTTGGCCCATCTTCCTGCCTTCGGGCACCCTGTGGCTGGCCCTCTATTGGTCGGTGCTGATCTGGGGTTATGGCTCGCTGAGCGAAAAATTTGTCTTCATCTTCCTGTGGGCATTCGTCGGCGCGACGCCGCTGCTGCTTTCGTACCAGCAGCTGGCGGGACAGCTGCGCATGATTCCGCCAACCCGTGCCTTGGATCAGATGAATTCGGAAAGACTCTATGGCACCCTGTTCAGCGACGTGGCCTTGTTGCAGGTGCTTCTCCCCGACAGCCTCGCCTCGAAGGAGGTCATCGCCGACCTGCACCGTCGAATCGGCCAATGGGATCAAGCTCGCTCCATCTACGCCCTTCTGGCTGACAATCCCGACCAGAAAGCGTCCCAAGCCGCAGCACCGCTGAGCAACATGGGTCTCTATGCCTTGCGCCATGGAGAGTATGAGACCGCCAAGGCTTACTTTCAGCGCGCTACGGAAGCCGATCCAAGATCGGCCGAGGCGTTTTACAACCTGAGCCAGGCCTACTCCCTGCTCTATGATTTCGAAAACGCCGAACGCTTGATCGCCCAAGCACAGGCACTGGACCAGGAAAAAGTCGAAGCCTGGAACAGCCTCGACGTCACCACCGCACCCAGCGGTGTCGAGATCCCCGGGGGGCTGCGGCGTTACCCGGAGATTCAGCAGGACTTGCGACAGCTGTGGGGCGGTAATCAATCGTTTTCGCTGCAAGATTTGTGGCGCCGCAACTTCTCCCTGTCGATCCTTCTGGCGACCTTGTTACTGGCTGTGACCTTACATATGGTCCGTCGTCAGCTCGGTTACCGGTCGCGGCTCCTGGAGGAAGAAGAGCCCTCGATGCCCGCCGGGCTGCGGGCCATTGTCCCGGGATTGCCCTCCGCCCTCCAGGGCCGGGGATGGCGAGCCTTCCTGGGTATCGCTCTACCCACCAGCTTGGTGATTCTGCCGTTGCTGCGCGGCATCGGCTATCGCACCCCCTTGGGTCTCGATCCGGGTCAGTGGCTACCCACGGTGGTCAGCGTGGTGGCCTTGCTGGTCGTCATGTTGATTCGCTTGGGATGGGAGATGGCCGTCGATGGATAAGGGTCGAAGATGAGCTTGGAAGGCTCCCTCCAAGACGTGAGCCTGCTCAAGGTGCTGCAGAGCATCTCGGCGCAGCGCACCAGCGGCATCCTTTCGGTGCAAGGGGAAGAGGACATCGTGGCCGTGTCCTTCCTGCAGGGGGCGATCGTTGCTGCCGACTCCCTCAACCAGACCCAGGAAGAGTCCTTGGGGGAAATTCTCGAGCAGCAAAGCTTGATCACCCGGACCGACTTCGATGCGGTGGTTCAGGAACAGCAGGCGTCTGGAGCTAGCCTGATCGAGATGCTCACCGACCGAGGCCTGGTCAGCCGAAAGGAGATCCTCGACGGTCTACGCACCACCACGTACCAGCTGATGCTGCAGCTTCTGACCTGGCGTCAGGGCGATTTCAAATTCTACGGCGGCGACGAGATCTCCTACGAGGAAGGATTCAGACCCCTCGGCGTCGAAGAGCTGCTGATCCGTTCCATCGACGACTTGGCGGGCAAGGGGGTGCTCAGCGGTCCGGTCCCCGAGCTCGACATGGTCTATCGACAAGTACCGCCGCGCTCTGAGATCCGAATCCTCGGTCGTGACGGCGACGGCCTGGGTCCCGGAGTCTGGATCAGCGCCGAGCAAGCGGAGCTCCTCCAGGCGCTCGACGGTAAAGCAACGGCCATGGGCCTGTCGCGCAACCTCCGCCTGAGCCGTCATCAAGCACAATTCGATCTCTACCGATTGCTGAGCAACGATCTGATCGAAGGTGCCGGAAAACCGTCGACCAAAACCACCCTGGCCGCCGTCAAGCCGAGCCGACCGAGTGTCGCCGCTGCGCCTCCCAAAGCCGTCGGCCCGCCACCTCAGGACCGCCAGCGCAGCGTCGCGGAGCCCTCCCAAAGCCACCTCAGGGCCGAGATCTTCCAGCCACCGGAGCCCTCGGAAGCCGCAGAGACGGACCTCAGCGACTACGACATCACAGCCCCAGCCAAAAGCAGCTCCGGTAGCAATCTGCTGCGACACGGTGCGGGCCCACTTTTGGCGGTTGTCTTCCTGATCGCCCTCGGTCTGACCCTGAGCCTGCGTCCCGGCGCCCTCCTGTTGCCGTTCCCCTGGCAAGAGAACCAGCGGGGAACCGTGGAACGCCAACTGCGTTACTCCCTGTTTCTCAAGATCGACCGGGCCAGTCGGGCCTATGTGCTGAGCACCGGAGCGTACCCAACCAGCCTGCAAGATCTCGTCGATGCCAGCCTCCTGGCAGCCGCCGATCTGAAAGACCCGGCCGGCTACGAGCTCTCTTACAGCAGCGATGCGGTCAGCTATCACATCGACCTGCTGGACGACGGACAAGTCGTCGAGGGCCTCGGGACCACCGCCACGATGACCGGTGACTTCCTGCTCGACGAGCGAATGCTGCGCAGCGAGGGCGACAGCGAGAACCCCCTCGTGTTGATGACAAACTGACTCCAGGCTGACGATTCCAGAAGCTCTCGCTCCCCAACAAGGTCTCGTCCCACAGGGCCTCATCCCACGGGGTCCGGTCCCGCCATGGACGCCGCCCGGCGCCCTGCCAAATCCCACCCATCAAGGGCCCGCCACGGCGGCCCAGCTGGCCAATCGCCCCACCCGCAGGGGTCCGATTCCCCCGCTGCCCCAGGAAAATTCAGCTAATTTTCCCACAAAAGCTATCCCGGGGAATAAATCTAAGTCTTGAATTGTCATATATGGTGACGGCAGGGTTGACAGCTCGAGACTAAAGTTCGTAGAGTCTACATCGCGGTCTCGGCCGTAACCCACTTTCCGTTTCGCGGCGAATGTCGCAAACCTGATCTCCTGAGCCTCGAATCCCACAAGGGAAGCAGGGCCCGAAGGAGCTCAGGCGATAACAGTTACAAGTTTTCGTCTTTGGAGGATGGGCACACGCCCAACCACAAGATGCCATACCCCGGTCGGCTGACCTCACGAGATCCTGCCGGCGGGACGCTTTAGGAGGATTTCGCATGGGTAAGATCATCGGTATCGACTTGGGAACGACCAACAGCGTCGTTTCCGTCATGGAAGGCAACGAAGCCAAGGTCATCGCCAACTCCGAGGGAGCTCGAACGACACCGTCCGTGGTGGGTTTCGCCTCCAACGGTGAGCGCCTCGTCGGTCAAGTGGCGAAGCGCCAGTCCGTGACCAACCCTCACAACACCGTCTACTCCATTAAGCGCTTCATGGGTCGTCGTTTCGACGAAGTGAGCGACGAGATGAAGATGGTGCCCTACAAGGTAGAAAAGGCCGAGAACGGTGATGTTCGCATCAGCGTTGACGGCAAGCTCTACTCACCGCCGGAAATCTCGGCCATGGTGTTGCGCAAGCTCAAGCAAGCGGCGGAGGACCACCTCGGCCAAGAAGTGACCGAGGCGGTGATCACCGTCCCCGCTTACTTCAATGATGCCCAACGCCAGGCCACCAAGGACGCCGGCCGCATCGCCGGTCTCGAGGTCAAGCGCCTGGTCAACGAGCCGACGGCAGCCGCCTTGGCTTACGGCCTGGACAAGAAGTCCGATCAAAAAATCGCCGTCTATGACTTCGGCGGTGGCACCTTCGACATCTCGATTCTCGAGGTGGGCGAGGGAGTGGTCGAGGTCAAGGCGACCAACGGCGACACGCACTTGGGCGGCGACAACGTCGACCAAAAAATCATGGAATGGTTGCTGGCCGAGTTCAAGAAGGACCAAGGGGTCGACCTGAGCCAGGACGCCATGGCCATGCAGCGTCTCAAGGCAGCGGCCGAAGAGGCAAAGATCAGCCTCTCCAGCACCCAGGAGACGGAGATCAACCTGCCCTTCATCACCGCCGATGCCAACGGCCCGAAGCACCTCAACCTGAAGCTCAGCCGTTCCAAGCTGGAGCAGCTGGTGATGGATTTGGTGGAACGTTCGTTCATTCCCTGCAAGAAGGCCCTCGAGGATTCCGGCCTCAAGTCGGCAGAGATCGACGAAGTGGTCTTGGTGGGTGGCCAGATCCGTATGCCGCTCATCCAGCAGAAGGTGGAGGAGTTCTTCGGCAAGGAGCCGCATCGCGGTGTCAACCCCGATGAGGTGGTCGCCATCGGTGCCGCCGTCCAAGGCGGTGTGCTGGCCGGCGATGTCAGCGATGTGCTGCTGCTCGATGTGACGCCGCTGTCCCTGGGTATCGAAACCCTGGGCGGTGTATTCACCAAGCTCATCGATCGCAATACCACCATCCCGACCCAGAAGAGCGAGGTGTTCTCCACCGCGGCGGACAACCAGACCTCGGTCGAGGTGCACGTGCTGCAAGGTGAGCGCGAGATGGCCAAGGACAACCGTACCTTGGGCAAGTTCCACCTGGTGGGCATCCCGGCAGCGCCACGCGGCGTGCCACAAGTCGAGGTCACCTTCGATATCGACGCCAACGGCATCGTCAACGTGTCGGCCAAGGACCGTGGCACCGGTAAGGAGCAGAACATCACCATCACCGCCTCCAGCGGTCTCGACGAAGGCGATATCGATCGCATGGTGAAGGACGCCGAATCCCACGCCTCCGAGGATCAGGAGCGGCGCAAGAAGGTGGAAGCCCGCAACCAGCTCGACGGTTTGGTCTACCAGACCGAGAAGAGCCTCGATGAGCACAAGGAGAAGCTCGAGGCGGCCGAAGTCGGCGCCATTGAGACGGCCCTCGAGAAGGCCAAGAAAGCCCTCGAAGCCGATGAGCTCGAAGCCATCGAGACGGCGAGCCAAGAGCTCATGCAGGCCTCCCACAAGTTGGCCGAGGTGCTCTACAAGGACGCTGGCGGCGATCCGGCCGCTGCCGCGGGTGCCGCAGCCGGCGCCGAGGGCGCCAACGGTGCGCCGGACGAAGACGTGATCGACGCCGAATACGTCGACGTCGACAGCAAGGGCGCCTGATCGTCCATCCCTCCCCCTTGGGTGCCTGGCCTTCGGCTGGGCACCCAAGTGTTTGCAATCCGCTCAAAGCACAGCTTTTTCATCGCCAGCGCCCGTCCACGACCCGAGGAGGTGCATGATGCCTCGCCGCAAGAAACAGGAACAGCGGTTCTTGATGATCAGCGCGGTCGCCGAGCGCTTCGAGATCCATCCGCAGACGTTGCGTCTCTACGAGCGGGAAGGTCTTATCCGCCCGGCCCGTAGCAGTGGCAATACCCGCCTCTACGATCCCGAAACCCTGGCCCGCCTCGAAATCATCCTCACCTTGACCCGCGAGATGGGGGTCAACCTGGCCGGCGTCGAGGTCATCCTCAACATGCGTCAGCAAATGGAGCAGATGCAGAGCGAGATGGACCAGGTCCTCGACTACGTGCGCAAAGAGGCCGCCGACCGTCGTCACCGGGCGCAGAACGAGCACGCCCTGGTCAAAGTCCGGGGGGGTCCGCTGGCCCGCCGGGATACTTGAGCGCTCAGGCGCTCGCTGCAATCACGCACTCTTTTGAGGCCGTCCATCCCGGGCGGCCTTTTCAGTTGTGCGACGACTTCCCTCCAGCTTGCCGCATCGCTTCGCTGAGGGGGCCTTCGATGTAGTCTGGAGTGTCCTCGAAGTGCATATTGATGCGGGGGCCTTGGGTCTCGAGTCTGAGCATGAAATGGTCCCCCGGTTTCAGCAGGTCGAGGGCCTGATCGGTGATCCATGTGCTCCGCAGGTAGCTTTCCAGGTGACGAAATGTAGCGGAGGGAGTCCCCTCGGCGGAAAAAGCTAAGACACCGTCCCCGTCCCGTTGAACGCGGAGGGCCGGTCCGGAGCCGCTGCCCAGCATTCTCAGGGCCTCGATCGCCTCATTCCTGCGCTCGGCTCGAATGATCTGATCCCATCGCTGCTGGATCTCAGGATCCATCGTACCGGCCTTCACTTCCACCGTCACCGCCTGCCCATCGCGCCAGACGTCAAAGGCCACAACGTCCTCGGGCTCGAGCCAGAGAAAGGCTTCATATTGCTCCAGCTCCGAGGAGAATTTAAAGGGCACGTCGTTCACCGCGACGACCAGGTCGCCGACCTGGAGGCCGCCCGTCTCGGCGGGGCTCCCGGGGTCGAGACCGGTCACGCGGTAGCGCCCCCGATCGCCGTCTTCCTCGTAGGCCCAGGACACTCCGAGATGACCTCTAGCCCGTTGTGCTGTGCTCCCCTCGGCGGTGGCCCCGCCCGGATCGGCCGTCGCCAGCGCCGGCAAGAAGAGAGCGAAGATCATGAGGCCCAGAACGCCTGGAAGCTCCAAAATACCTGGAACACTCAGTCTGAATCGACGTAACATACTCTTCCTCTAGTTGAATTCTCTAGTTGATCTCAGGGGCCAGCCGGCAGCGTTGGGGGATCGTTCAAGACGAGCTCGCCTTGCGGCGCCAGGTAGCCGGTCTGACAAACGGTCCCCTCGGTATCGCACAGGCGATACTCCCCCAGGGGCATCTCGGTCAATCCAAGACCCGCTTGGCGGACCGCCAACCGTCCTTGGACGCCGGAGAGTTTGAGCAGATAACTCAAGGGAATCGCCGTGCCGTTGTAGTACAAGATCGAAGACGACTCGACCTTGCGTCGATTGGACTCGGTGACGACTGGCGGCGCCTTGAAAACGAGGGTTCCCGATTCCCTCTCGACTCGCACCATGGCTTGGTTGGGGCCCTCGGCCTGGAGAGGAAGGTGCAACAACTGCCGCGCATATCCGGGAGCGGTGACCACCAGATCGACGGCCGTAACCCGCGGTGAAAGGGTCAAAGAGAAGCTACCGTCGAATTTGCTGCGGCCTTCGGCGATCAGGCCAAAGTCCCCTTTTGGCGCCGCGGGAATTGCCCGCATATCGGCTCCGGGAACTTCTCCATCCGGCGACAACACCAGCCCCGACAGCTCGATTTTGTCTTCCAGCTCGATTTGAACCTGCGCCGGCTCCATCCCTTCGACGACATCGACCCGAGTCCATAGCGAAGAGGCTTTGCCACGGTAGGCATGTAGCCACAGGATTCCGGGCTTGACGCCACGAAGGGCAAACTTGCCATCCTCGTCGGCGGCGGCGATGCCTTCTCGCTGCCGTTGACCCTCGTGCTCTCGAAGAATCACCAACTTGGCGTTGGGCACCGGGGCGCCACCTTTTACCACCTCGCCCAGCAGGCCGGTGGCGGGGAGCTCGATGCCCAGCTTCACGACCCGCTTTCCGGGCCGGCGCTTGACCTCGACCTCCGACAACGCCTGGTGAAGCATCGGACCCTCCTGGGCCACCAGATCCACCGGCCACCTTCCTTCGTGGGGCAGGAAGCCATCGAAACGGCCTTCGTCATCCGTAACGAAGGTAACTTGGCGCGCTCCCTGGGTGCTACCGAAGACCAAACGTGCCGCCAAGGGCTCGCCGCCGAGCCGGATATAGCCTTCGATTTCCACCAGCGGGATATCGACGAACGTCGGTCGAAGCCCCGGCCCGACATCGAGCCAGCGCTCGGCCCACGGTTGCTCCCGGGCATCTAGCAGCACCAATTTGTGATTACCGAAAGTCTCGACCTTGCCTTGCCACGTCCCCGACACAGGAACCTGCGCCGCGGCGACCTGATGCAATACCGTCGTGCCCGGCTCAAGGGTAGAAAGCTCTAGCTGCCAGGGCTCACCGTCCGGTTGGGTCGGCGGCGACACCACCACCTCGAGATCTACCGGCGGATAGAGACTCAGCGGCTCGTCCAGCAGCAATTCTTCGCCTGCGACCACCTTCAGGTCGTGCCGCACCTGGGGGACGTAGCCCTCTTTCTCGGCCCGCAGACGGAAGCCACCGGGCTCGACGCCGACCAACTGAAAAAAGCCCCGCGGGTCGACAGGCGCCTCGAGCCGCCGAAGCTCCATGCGTCGTTTCTCCGACGGATCCCCCTGCCACCCCGATATCTGCCGCTCCAGGATCACCTTCGGAGCAGCGTCATCCGGGTCTCCTTCCTCTGGCTCGACCAGAGCTTCCAGCACCACCCAGCCGGCCACCGAGGGCCCCCGCCTGCAACGGCCAAGGTTCGATCTGATGAACAGATTCTGCCTCCAAATTCAGGTCCCAGAGGTAGAGGGGCACAAAACCATCGGCCAAGAGCTTGGCATCGAAATGGCCCTCCGGAGCCTTGCAACTGAAACTCTTACCGTCGAGAACGCAGGCGAGATCCTGGACCTTCGCCGCGGCATGAGCCGTGTCGCCCGCAGCGGGTTGCAGTCGTAACCGGATTGCCTGAGGTGGCCCTTGCCCCTGCGGCCAACGGAGAGATCCCGTGACAGCGGCCACCATTGGAGGATTAGAAACACCAGCGTCTTCCAAAGAAGATCTCTTCTGCTCACTATCTGCCGAGCGCTCCGGCTGGGCCAGCAACTGCCAGCCCGGAAAACCGAGCAGGAAGAGGCAAGAAATCACCCACACTGGGTGCCGCACAGCGCCCACCTCGACAATCGACTCTTCAATCTCGACAATTAGGATCTCCATTTCTCAACAATCTCAAATTGCTGGCTAGCAGCACTGAAGGAGAGGTTAAGCCAAGGAGCCCCGCGGCGTCAAACAAGCCAGAGTGTTCAACCCTTCGCCGCGTTCACTTCCTTCCGCAGCTCTTGCAACGAGGTGACTCCAGTCTGGTGGAATACCACCTGTCCCGCCGGGTCGATCACCATGACGGTGGGTAGGCCATAGATCTTGTAGGGCGCGCTGAGGGTGTCCTGGGAGTCGAGCAACACCGGATAGGGGAAGGGGCGCTTGGCGACGTAGTTGCGCACCGTCGACTCGTCTTCGCCGATGTCGACGGCTAGGAACTGGACCGTGTCGCCCACTTCGGCTTGCAGATCTTCCAAGACCTTGGCTTGCAGACGGCAAGGTCCACACCAGGTGGCCCAGAAGTCCACCACCACGACTTTGCCCCGGAAGTCCGCCGGGCTGATGGCGGGACCCTCGAGGCTGGTCAGCCTGAAGTCGGGGACTGGAAATGCAGCCGCCTGACCAGGGGGCAACCCGGAGCTATTTGGGCTGGCGATTTCCGCCGGTGAGGAGCTCAAGAACACCACTTTGGCCAACCAGCCCATGGCCACGGCGATAATCAGGAGAGCGGCCAAGACCAGGGCAGCCCATCCGACGATGGCTAGGGGAAAAGAGGTGGCAGGATCTTTGGGTTTGGCGATGGAATCGTTCATCGTGTCTCCGCGTTACGGGTGGTGATCAAAAGCTGAGTCATGGGCTGGAATCTCCCGACGAGATCTCGTCCCGCGGGACCGCCCCTGGGGGTTGCGACGCCGTGGGTTGCGGGGCCGCCGCATCGGCTACCGCATCGACCAGATGCTGGAGATCAGCGACGGTCTCTGCGGCGAGCAACATCAGGACATCGCGATCGCCCACCGTGGCCGGGTGCACGTCGCCCACCGCCGGCCACAGGCGCAGCTCCTCGTCACCCTCGGTGGCCAACAAGTGAACGGACAACGCCGCTTCTCGCAAAGCCAGCTCTTGTAGAGCCAAGCCGCGCTCGGCGGCGGCGGACCGATCGAGGACCTCGACGGCCTCGGTCTCGGCGATGGCGTAGAGCAAATCACTGACCACTGAATACTCGACGATCTCGCCGTCGCGGCTCCAATCGGTGCCCTGGCGGGCCAACGTCATGGTGCCTTCTCCGGTCCCCGAGGTGATCTCCGCGCCCTCGACTTGGAAGACCTGCAGACGACTCCAGGCCGTCTCCTGCCAGGCGGTGGCCGGTAAATCGACCCATTCCTGCAGGGCCGCCCCATCGACGGTCACCCACTGATCACCGACCTTGCCATAGACTTCATGCGGAGCGACTTCACGCTGAGTGATTTCTTGCAAGCCGACTTCTCGCGGACCCGGCTGCACCGCGTCCCCCAGAAGAATCTCGACATCCTCACCCTCCTCGAAGGTCACTTGCAGACGTACCCGCGGTGGCTCCAAGCCCAGCCCCGCCTGGTCGAAGCTCGGCGTCTCTCCCGGCGGCGACTCGACAAAGGAGGCGGCCTGTAATCCCACCAGGGCTGCGAAGAGGGCATCGACCCGGTCCGCATCGGCTCGGTCGAGCAGCGGCTCGGTGATCCACACATCCCCGTCCCGAGATTCCAGGACCAAACGCTGGCTCGACGCCTCGAGGACAACCCGCCGGATCTCCGACTGGGCTCCGGTGATCAGCTTCTTGTCCCGCCAGTCGCCGGTGGAACGCTGCAGGGTATCGAGCACCGAGGCGGGCGCCACATGGGCTCCGGGCTCCCCTTCGATGGCGACGATGCGGTTGTCCGAGGTCGGCACCATGGCACCGAAGCTGAGGACGGAGACTCCGCTGGCCGTCTGCAGGGTGACCTTGGCGACGGGATCGTCGAGGCCCGCCGTCGCCGGGTCGATTTCGTCGAGACGCTGGTCACTTTCCAGGTCGGTCAGACTACGCAACAGGCCGGCCACCGCGATGCCATCGGCCCGCGCTTCCAGGGGCTGCGTCAAGTACCAGCTCACCGTCCGCAGCGGATCGTCGGCATCGACGTCGCTTCCGTCTTCCGAAGGCTGGTCACGGCGCTCGAAGCGCAGGCTACCGGCGGGGCTTTCGATCAACATGCTTTCGATGTCTTCGACCGCCAAAGGAACGACTTTCCTGGCCTGCTCCTGACGCTCGTCGGTGGAGGGTAAATCCTTCTCAAAGAACAGGATGAAGCCACCCAGAACGAGGGTCGAGGCCAGGAGAATGTACAGGGTGCGGGCTTTCAATGCCTCTACCTCCGGCGCATGCGATAGACGATGATGCCGGTCAATATCGCCAGACCAGGTTGCAGGACGAGGACCAGCAGGATGATTTGCATCAGCTCGCCGCCGCTCATGCTGAGGCGGGTTTGATCCGGCGGATCGCGCTCGATGCTGATCAAGTACTCCCGCTGCACCAGCCAGTTGAAGGTATTGAGCAGCAGGGTGCTGTTGCCGACACTGCCGACGCTGACGTCGGTGGCGAAGTCCAAGTCGCCGAGCACCACCAGACGCCCCTCCCTTTGGGCCCCCTCGGCAACGGCATCTCCGCCGACGGACGGGGTGACCACAGCATCTCCCTCATCATCTTCCTCGTCACCGTCCTCCATGGGTCTCCCATCCCCAGAGCTCGATGTCGCCAAAGGCAGGGAGACCGCCACCCCCAAGGACACCGGGCCGGGCACGTCCGCCCCGTCGAAGGCGTAGGCGTCGAGGTTTTCGAAGTCCGTCTCGCCCCAAGCTTGGTCGCTGCTGCGCACCAGCTCGGTGATCTCGCCTTGAGCCGCCACACCTTCGGCATCGGCCAGACGCCGCACCGAGCGGGCCAGGCTGAAGATCACCGGGGCGTCCCCTTCGGCCAACGGATCGACGATGGGATGCAGACCATAGCTCGCCGTGGCGACGATCTCAGGGCCGACAAAGGCGGCCTCACTGCCCGGATCGATGATCACATCGTCGGCGATTTCGACACCGTAGCCAGCCAGCCAAGGCTTCAACCCCAAATCCACAGGCAGGCCCGTTTCGCTGAGGGCCGGATCCAAGAGCACCAAGAGGCGTCCGCCGCCGTCCAGGTACTGCGAAAACAGAGCCAGCTCCTCCGGCAGGAAACCCACCGTCGGCCCGGCCACCACCACCAAGTCGGTCCCCTCGGGCACCGCCGTGGCGCCCAAAGACTTCCAAGTCTCGACGGCGAAGTTCTCCTTGTCGAAATAATTGCGGGCGGCGCTCAGGCTGCGCATGCCGCCGACGTCGAGGGGTGCTTCGCCGTGACCGCGGGTGAACACCACCTTGGGTTGATGCTCCTCCACCAACTCGAGCAGGGCACGGGTGATGGCCTCTTCCCCGGTGAAGGCTTGCATCACCGGCTGTTGACCGAATTGCACCCCGGAATAGTCGTATTGCGCCAGGTCGGAGCGGCCGATGAAACGCCGTTCCTCGGCCGTCGCCAGAATGATGGCGATATCCTCCGAAATCTCGTATTCCTGCACCAATTGCTGCGCTTCCAAACGATCGCGCACCAGGTCGACGACCCGCTTCTTGAGGAAGGTGGGGTTGGCGGCGACGTAGTGACTGAGCAGCTCTTCCGCCGCCATCATGACTTCGTCTTCCCCTCCGATGCCGCGGATCATCACCACTTCGACCTCTTGGTCGACCTGGGACGCCACTTGCAACGACTTCTCGGACAGGGTGTAGATCTTGCTGGCCGTCCAATCCATGCGTTTGTAGTGGCGCATCGACAGGTAGTTGACCATGCCGAAGAGCAACAACGCCAAGAGGACACCTACCCCCAGGAGAGATCCGTGGACCAGACGGCGGCGCTGGCCTTGGGTTGGGTCATGGGTTGGGCTATTTTTCGGTGCAGCCATGGCTCAGCTCCACTTCTTGGCCGCCAGGACGCGGCTGGAGAGAAAGAGGAAGAGGACGGAGGTGGAGAGGTAGTAGACCAAACGACGACTGTCGACGATCCCTTTGCCCAACTCCTCCATGTGCTGCAACAGGTTCATGTAGCTCAGAATGTCCTTGATCACCTGGGTGGTCACCAGGCTATCGATGAAGTAGATGGCGAAGAAAAACATCAACATGGCGAAGGTCACCACGGCGGCGACGATCTGGTTCTTGGTGAAGCTCGAGCCGAAGAGGCCGACGGCGATGAATACCGAACCGATGCCGAAGATGCCCAGATAACCCGAAGCGATGGGCCCCCAATCGACGCTGCTGTGCTGCGCCACCAGCAATACGTAGACCAGGGTCGGCAGCCAGAGAAAGGTGTAGAACGCCAAGGCGGCCAAGTACTTGCCCACCACCACTTGCACCTCGCTGACCGGCGCCGTCATCAAGGATTCGATGGTGCCGCTCTTGCGCTCCTCACTCAGCAAACGCATGGTGAGCACCGGCACGATGAAGATGAGCACCAGCCAAAAGAAGAAGGTGTCACCGAAGAACAGGCGCATCGGCGTGGCGCTGCCGGGGGACATGGGGTCGTTGAGAAAGGAAAGGATGATGGCGAAGACGTAGCCGTTGATCAGCAACAGAAACGCCAATACCACCCAGGCCATGGCGGAGAAGAAATAGGCCCGGAGCTCACGCTCGAAAATCGCCAACATACCGCTCATCGGACCTCCTCCCCGGGGGTGTCATCGCTCTCTCCGCGGCTGCTTTCGTCACCGTTTAGGGCACCGCCTTCGTCACCGTCTAGGGCACCGTCTTCGTCACCGCCTTCGTCACCGTCGATCGCGTTCTCCTCCGTCTGATGGCGGCCGGTGAGGCGCACAAAGACATCTTCGAGCGACGCCTTCTTTTCACTCAGCTCCAAAAGAACCCAACCCTGCTCGACGGCGGTTCGGAAGGCAACCTCCCGCAAGTCTTCATCGGAACGACAGGTGAGCTGCACGAGGTCGCCGTCGCCGGGACGTTGTGCCTCGACGACCCCCGGCAACTGGCTGAGCACCTCCAAGACGTTGCCCGGCGCTTGCTTGATCTCGAGACGCAACCTCGATTGGCCGGAAGCTTGTTGACGCAGCTCGCTGGGGGTGCCGTCGGCCACCAAACGGCCGCGGTCGATGATCAGCACGCGGTCGCACAGTTGCTCCACCTCCGGCAGGATGTGGGTCGACAGCAGCAGTGTCCGATCCTGGCCGAGCTCGCGGATGAGCTCACGGATGGCGATGATCTGCTTGGGATCGAGGCCAACCGTCGGTTCGTCGAGCACCAAAACCCGAGGACCGTGCAAGATGGACGCCGCCAGCCCCACCCGCTGACGAAAACCCTTCGACAGGGTACCGATGATCTGCCCCGAGACCTCGCTCAACAGGCATCGCCTGAGCACCTCATCCATGGCCTCGCCGACGGCAGAGCGTTTCATGCCCTGCAAGCGGCCGCGAAAGGCCAGGTACTCATGGACCCGCATCTCGTTGTAGAGGGCTACGTTCTCGGGCAGATAGCCGAGCTCCCGCTTGGCCCGGTCCGGGTCGTCCACCAAATTGTGCCCGTTGACCATCACTTGACCCGCCGACGGCGGCAAGAATCCGGTGATCATGCGGATGGTGGTGGTCTTCCCCGCCCCATTGGGCCCCAGGATGCCCAGGATCTCGCCATCTGCGACGGTGAACGAGACATCCCGCACGGCGGTGAAATCACCGTAACGGCGGGTCAAGTCCTTGGCTTCAATCATCGATCGATGTCCTTCCAGCTCGGCAACTACCGGGGCCTCAGCCCCGTGGCACACGAACGGCAGTCATAAGGTCTGTGGATTCCGCCGACGGGCGGCAAGTGGAAACTTGCACGATAAGAGCTTGCAAGCAAGACGGGTGCCCGCCCACGGAGACCCCGAGGATTTCCCGTCGCCCCCGTCGGCATCTCTCCCCGAGGGCTCCAGGCCGCCGAATTCTCTGCCCTAGTTGCAGCAGCGTCAAGCTCTTGCCCCAATTCTACCCGCCGGCACCCCCGTCCGGTGGCGCCATATTGGCCGGCGCCTCTCCCGCCGATCGGCCAAACCCTGTAGACTCTGGTCATCCTCGAGCAGCCACCCGATGGCGCCAGCAACCGCAGCGACCCTCCACTCAACCCAACCGAGCCAACATGTCATCGTCTTCCTCCACCGTCGGTCAGCCTCCGCGGGTTGCCGCCATCGTCCTCAACTACAACGGTTTGAAGGTGACCTTGGAGAGCCTGGAAAGCCTGCTCGCCATGTCGTACCCGGCCTTCGACATCGTGGTGGTGGACAACGGCTCCACCGACGGCTCCTACGAAGCCGTCGCCGAGGCCTTTCCGCAAGTGGCACAGGTCCAAGTGCCGGACAACCGCGGCATTTCCTATGGCATGAATTTTGGCTTGCGCTGGATGTTGGAGCGCCCCTACGACTACGCCTTGATCCTCAACAATGACATCGGTGTCGATCCCGAGATGCTCAGCGAAATGGTGACGGTGGCGCAAAGGGATCCGAGCATCGGCTGCGTCGGCCCCAAGGCGTATTACTTCTGGGATCGGCAACGGATCTGGTCGGTCGGAGGGCATCTGCGCTTCCGTGAATCGGTGACCCGCGAACGCGGCGACGGGGCCCTCGATGTGGGCCAGTTCGACCGTGATGAAGAGGTCGACTACGTCAACGGCTGCGCCATGCTGGTGCGTCGCCGGGCCCTCGAGCTGACCGGGCTGTGGGACCCGACTTACTACCTCGGGGTCGAGGACGCTGACTGGTGCATGCGCATGAAGCAACAGGGTTTCCGTTGTTTCTACGCCCACAAGGCCAAGCTGTGGCACATGATTTCGCAGTCGACGGGGGTCTACAAACCGGGGCGCACGTTCCACACCGGCCGCAGCACCGCCATTTTTGTCAGGCGCTATGCGAACCGCTGGCAGTGGCTGCGTTTTCTGTTTTTCATCAGTTTGGCCTTCCCCGCCGCCTGGGTACGGGAGCTGCTCAAGGGCAATCAGGCGGCGGCCGTCGCCAAGCTGCGGGGCATCCTCGAAGGCATGCGCCTCCCCCTCGGCCCGCCACCGGCCGCCGACAGCGTGGTCGGCGACAGCGTGGTCGGCGACGGAGCGCCCAAGGCCACAGCCGACGGAGCGGAGGCACCATGAGCCAACCGTCCAGTACCTCACCCTTGGCCCGGTTGCTCGCCGACTTTGATGCCCCGTCCCTTGGCGCAGAGCTCTATCGCTTCGTCGAAGCGGCCTACCCCATCTGTCGCAGCATCACCGGCGACGGGGTGCGCCAAACCCTGGCCTTGCTCGACGCCATCGTCCCCCTCGAGGTGCACGAAGTGGCGAGCGGTACGCAGGTCTTCGACTGGACGGTGCCCGAGGAATGGAACGTCCGCCAGGCATGGATCCAAACCCCCGGCGGCGAGCGCATCGCCGATGTGCAGCAGCACAATCTTCACCTGCTCAACTACAGCCAGCCGGTGCACCGTCGCATGTCCCTCGAGGAGCTGCGTCCCCACCTCTTCTCCTTGCCGGAGCAGCCGCAACGCATCCCCTACCGCACCTCCTATTTCAAGCGGCAATGGGGCTTCTGCTTGCCCCATGAGCAGCTCCAGAGCTTGACCGAGGGTGAGTACGAGGTGTTCATCGACACCACCCTCGAGGCCGGCGCCTTGACCTACGGCGAGCATTGGCTGGCCGGTCAAAGCGAGCAGACGGTGCATCTCTCGGCCCACGTTTGTCACCCCTCGCTGGCCAACGACAACCTGTCGGGGCTGGCGGTGGTGGCCTTCGTCGGCCGTCTGCTGCGCCGGCTGAGCCGCGACCATGGGCCGCTGCGTTATTCCTACCGCTGCCTCTTCGCCCCCGGCACCCTCGGCGCCATCACCTGGTTGGCGCGTAACCAAGAGGCGGCCGGTCGCATCCGTCACGGTTTGGTGGCGGCCAATCTCGGGGATGGCGGATCGTTCCACTTCAAACGCAGCCGTCGCGGCGACAGCCAGCTCGACCAAGCCGTGGAACGAGTCCTCATCGACTCCGGCGAGCCCCATGCCGTCGAAGACTTTTTGCCCTTCGGCTACGACGAGCGCCAGTACTGCTCCCCCGGGTTCGATCTGGCCATCGGCTCCTTGACCCGCACCCCCTGGGGTCGCTACCCCGAGTACCACACCGACGCCGACAATCTCGACTTGGTGCGCCCGGAGCACTTGGCCGCGTCCCTACATCGCTATTTACAGGTCATCCAAGTCCTCGAAGAGAACCGCTGTTACCGCAATCTCAATCCCCACTGCGAGCCCCAACTCGGACGTCGCGGCCTCTACAACCTGATCGGCGGACGCGATGACGGACGGGAGCACCAACTGGCCTTGCTGTGGGTGCTCAACTTGAGCGACGGCGACCACTCGCTGCTCGACATCTGCCGACGCTCCGGCCTGAGCTTCCATCAAGTGCTCGACGCCGTCGCCGATCTGCGGCAGGTGGACTTGTTGGTGCCGCTGGAGACCGATATATCCGTGGAGACCGACCCATGAAAATCGCCGTCCTGGCCCATAGCTTTCCCCGCTTCCCGGCCGACACCCACGGCACCTTCGTCAAGAGCCTGTGCGAAGCCGTGGCCGCCCTGGGCCATGAGGTGCACGTCCTCATTCCCTTCGACCCGGAGCTGCGGCCCGATCCCGAGACGCCGCTACACATCCATTCCTTCCGCTACATTTGGCCGGACCGCTGGCATCTGTTGGGTTATTCCCGCACCCTGCGACGCGACGTGGCGATGAAGATCTGGGCATGGCTGCAATCGCCCCTCTACTTCTTTTTCGCCCAGCGGGCCCTGCGCCGTTTGGTCAAGGAGCAGGGCATCGATCTGGTGCACGCCCACTGGCACTTGCCCAACGGCTACGTTGCCTGGCGGGTCCAGCGCCAGCTCGGGACACCATTCGCCGTCACCTTGCACGGCTCCGACATCTTCATGGCGGAGCACAACGCCCTCTTCCGGGCCATGGCGGCGGGCACCCTGAAAGCCGCCAGCCATGTCACTTCCTGTAGCGCCGATCTTCAACAGCGGCTGGTACGCATCGGCGGCGAGGCCCAGGGTGGCAAAGTCCTGTTGGTTCCCAACGGCACCGATCTGCCCCCCAATCGCGAGATTCCGGAGGCACCGGATCTAGATCGTCGCCTACGGCTGCAACGGGACGAGCGGCTCCTGGTGGCCGTGGGACGGATGGTCGACAAAAAAGGCTTTTCCTACTTGCTAGACGCCATGCCCAGCATCCTCGATCAGCATCCCGAGGTACGCCTGGTATTGGGGGGCGGTGGGGATCTGCAACCGGCGCTGGAACGTCAAGCCAAGGACCTGGGCATCGCCCTCAAGGTCGATTTCCCCGGCATGCTCGACCACGACGAGGTCCTGGCCCTCGTCTCCCGCGCCGAGCTCTTCGTCATGCCCTCGATCCGCGACGCCAAAGGCAACATCGACGGCCTGCCCATCGTCGTCCTGGAAGCCATGGCGGCGGGAACCCCGGTCGTCGCCACCGACCTCGCCGGCATGCCCCTGGCCATCGACGACGGCGTCAGCGGTCGTCTGGTGCCGGAGAAAGATGCCGCCGCCCTGGCCGAAGCAGTGAATGCGCTGCTCGCCGACGCCGCTACCCTAGGGAGCATGGGCCAAGCCGCCCGCCGCAAGGTCATCGAGGATCTCAATTGGCAAGCCGTCGCCCGGCGCCATGATGCGCTGTATCGACGGGCGGTGGGCGAAGGGAAGCGTGGCTAGGCGTCGGAGACTTGTCGTCTAAGGGTCGCGGCAGATAATAATCGCCAAATCGCGCCGCATATCGACTCGCCAGCAAGGCGCTGAGAGGCGCACATATCAGGCGGCCTACATAGGCTTCTTTGCGACACACTTGGCGGCTTGAGAGACAAGCGAGATCGGCTGACCACCGTTGACGAGCGAATAAATTCGCTCGCTAGAACATTTCGTCCCTCCGGGACGCCGGACAGCGGCGTCTTTGATCCCGCAGAGATACTCCTTTGACAAACCATGCTTCGCTTGATTGATCTGGTCTTTCGATGAGTCGAATTCAATCCGCACAATTTACTGTAGCTACAAAAATACTGAGGTCAAAATGGGAATACCCTCCGTATCGGCCACTACGCTTTCGAAGCCACAAACGCCCTCGCCTCCCGCATCAGGTCCATCCAAATGCCCTCGTCATAGTCCTCGACGCTGACCCATTCCCGAAAGACTCGACCGGCGGGGGCAAAAGGGACACCGACACCGTCGGCGATCAGTCGTTGGACCCGCGTCCCAGGTAGCTTGACGATCAAATGACCGGTGCGATGGTCCGCCGTGGCAAAGAACCCGTCGTTGACGCGCAGGCATGGGAAGCCCATGAGGGTACCCTCGGTGATGTCGGCTTCCTGGAGAAACTGCTCGGCGATCTTCCAAAAAGGGGCTGCTGGATCGGTGGGTGCCATGGAATCTCCTTGTTGGAACGAGAATGGCCTCTTGTATTCGTTCCGGCTCGCGGGGGCACGAAGCGGTTACAATCTCCTCGCCATCCACCGCGCCGTCACCTCTTCCAAGACGCTACTCCTTCAAGACGCTACCGCATTCAAAGCTTAGATTACACCACCCATGCGCATCCTCATCGTCACCAATACCTACCCACCGGCCGACATCACCGGCGTCGGAGCGCTGGTCTTCGACCTGGCCCGACGCTTGGACGGCGACGGCCACTCGGTGCGGGTATTGACCCGTACCGCCGCGCCGGACGATGCGCTGGCTTCGGCCACCGGGGGGCGCAAGCTGTTCTTTCCTTGGCATGTGGCGCGCCGGTATTTGCGCTGTTGCCGCGAGCAGGATTTCGATCTGGTACACGTCCACGAGTCGGACGGTGTGTTGGTGTGCTTGGCTTTGCGGCTGGCCCGCTGGTTGCGTCGACCGGCGGGCCGGGCCCGCCTGGTGGCGACATTGCAGGTTTCGTATCGGCGGGAGCGTTGGGCGGTCCGCAAGTTGCGCGCCACGGGTCGGGTTTCGACCGGCAAGGTGCTGTCTCGACCCACCTTCAGCGAGCGCCTCTTTGCCTTCACACGAGCGCCGATTCTCTCCCTCCTGGGACGTCTGACAGCCCGCCTATCGGACGCCGTCGTCGCCCCCAGCGCCGTCACCGCCGAGGAGTTGCGACAGGACTATGGGGCTCAGGTCGACGCGGTGATCGCCAATGGCATCGCGGCTGCGGAGCCTCCGGACCTGGCCGAGGGCGACACCAAGACGGAAGGGGAGACTTTGCACCTGCTCTACGCCGGGCGTCTACGCACCCGCAAGGCGGTGGCGGTGTTGGTGGAAGCCTTCGCTCTGGTGCGGCAGCAGCATCCTCGGGCACAGCTGGTATTGGCCGGCGACGGCGAGCAGCGCCCGGCCCTGGAGCGGCAAGTCGAGACCTTGGGCCTCGACGACGACGCGGTCCGTTTTCTCGGCGCCATCCCCCGTCACGAGATGGTGGATTGGTATCGACGGGCCGATATCTTCTGCCTGCCGTCGATCTACGAAGGGTTTCCCCTGGCCATCCTCGAAGCCATGGCGGCCGGTTTGCCCATTGTCACCACCACCGCTTCGGGCATGCCCGAGGCGATCGTCGACGGTGAGAGCGGGATTCTGGTGGGCCTGGAGGATGTCGGCGCCTTGGGTCAGGCATTGGGGCGCTTGCTGGCGGACGACGATCGACGCCACCGCATGGGCGAGGCGGCGCGGCGGCGGGTGAAAGACCACTTCACCATCGAGCGAATCGGCGCGCAGTACCTGGCACTGTGGCAGAGGCTGCTGCCTCAAGCCCCCAAGCCGTAGACCTCACCCACCGTCGAGCGCAAATAGGCCAGAAGATCGTCGGCCGCCAAGGGTCGTCCGGTGGCCTGCTGCACCAACTCGGCGGCGGTGAAGCGGCAGCCGTGACGGTGGATCCTGTCGCGCATCCAGCCCAGCAAGGGCGCCAGCTCGCCGCGGGCCAAGGCCGCCTCTTGATCTCCCAAGTCCCGGTTGGCCTGGGCGAAGAGCTGGGCGGCGGTCAACGTTCCCAAGGTGTAGGTGGGAAAATAGCCGAACATGCCCTGGGACCAGTGGATGTCTTGTAGGACGCCCTGCGCCGCGTCAGCCGGGCGCAAACCCAGGGATGCCGCGTAGAGATCGTTCCAAGCACCTTCCAGGTCCGCCACTTGCAAATCGCCCGCGAACAGGGCCCGCTCGAGCTCAAAGCGGACGATGACATGCAGGTTGTAGGTGGCTTCGTCGGCCTCGACGCGGATCAACGACGGCGTCACCGCATGCAGCAGCGGCCACAGGCGCTCGGCGTCCACAGCCGGGTCGATGCCCGGCAGATGGCGATGCAGGAGCGGCATGGCCCAGCGCCAGAATCCCCGACTGCGACCGACGTGATTTTCCCACAGACGCGACTGCGATTCGTGAATCCCCAAAGACACGGCTTCACCGAGGGGCGTGCGGTGCCATGCCGCGGGCAAGCCTTGCTCGTAGAGCCCATGGCCGGTCTCGTGCAGGATGCCAAAGATGGCGGGGCGGAAATCGTCCTGCTGGTGGCGCCAGGTCATGCGCACGTCGCCGCCGTGCACGCCCATGCAGAAGGGATGGGTCGATAGATCGAGCCGACCGTTGTCGAAATCAAATCCCACCGCCGTCGCCAGCTCGCGTCCCAGGGCTTCCTGGGCGGCCACCGGGTAATCCCCCAAGACGGGGGACTCGTCGACCTCGACGCCGCTCTCCGCCACCGCTTGCACGAGCTCGGCCAAGGCCCCCTGCAGGTGCGAAAAAATGGGCACCAGCTGGGCTTCGGTCATGCCCGGCTCATAGGCGTCGAGCATGGCGTCATAGGCGTTGCCGCCCGGGGAAATGGCCGCCGCCTCCTGGCGACGCAGATCCACCAAACGAACCAGGTGATCGGAGAAGAGCGAAACATCCTTGGCTTCGCGGGCTTGACGCCAGGCCGAGAGGCCGTTGCTGGCCGCCTCCGCCAACTGCCGAACCAAGGCTTCGGGCACCTTGACGGCGCGCTCCACCTGCCGCCGGGCTGCGGCAACCTGGGCCCCCAGGACGCCGCCGTCGGCCTCCGTCTCCGCCGCCAACTCATCGCCGGCCGCCAGGGCGTCCTGGAGCTGCGGGCTGGTGAGCCGTTGATGACGCAGGCCCGCCAATGTGGCGGAGACCTTAGCCCGCCCTTCGACACCCCCGTCCGGCATCTGGGTTTCTTGATCCCATTGCAGGAGATCCTCGGCAGATTGCAGATCCCGGATCTCTCCCCACAGCTCGTAAAGGCGAGCTGCCCGGTCGTCCGACGGATCAAATTTCAAACTATCGCCGACTGCCTTGCCACCGGCCATCGTGTCTCCTCCCATCGTCCTCTCCGTCAATCCCAATAACCTTCCAGGGTACGGGCCTTGAGCCCCTTCTTCGCGACCTCGATCTCGATGCTGCGCCAGGACTCCCCACGGGACGGCTCCTTGGGATAGAAGGCCAGGAGATACTGACTTCGCAGCTCTTCCTCGATGTCGGAGTAGACCTTCCCCAGATTGTCGTATTCCTTGGCGTAGAAGACGCGACCGCCGGTTCCGTCCACCAAACGATCAACCCTCGAGGTGAAGGAACGCACCAGTAGCGACAGCCCCGTCGCTTCCTTGGGTTTCTTCTTCATCAAGATGAGATAGATGGGCACTTTCATCTTGCGGGCCACGGCCATCGCCGAACGAAAGGGAAACTGATCGTCTTCGTCGGCACCGTCGGAAAAGACCACCAGAGCCTTACGACCGCTGATGCCCTGCAGTTGCACGAGGGAGAAAACCAACGACTCCCACAAAGCCGTGCGACCGCTCGCCTCCAAGCCGTCGATGGCAGTGATGATGCGGTTGAGATCGCCGGTGGTGGCCCGGGCCAGACGGGGCTCACTGTCGAAATCGACGACAAACGCACGGTCCTGCTCACGGAAAGTCGAGCGCAGGAAATCGGTGGCCGCCCGTTGCACACCCGGCAACTTGACGAACATGCTGGCGGACGAATCGATGGCCATGCCGAGGGTGATCGGCAAGTCGCTGGCGTCGCTGAACAGGGTGACATCCTGTAACACGCCGTCTTCGCGGACTTCGAACTCCGACTCTTCGAGCCCCCGCACCGGCCGCCCGTCCTTGTCACTGACGACCACAAAAAGCTCCACCAAGTTGACCTCGAGGCGTTCGCTGGCCACCGCCGGACCATTCATGAACAGCACGTCCTCCGCCAGGCTGCCGTCATCGAGGATGGCCACCGCCCGCACATAACCCACCGGTCGATTGGCCGGGATATCGATGCGCTGCCGGAACGGTGGATTGTAGAGGGTCGCCACCGCTTCGTTGTTCCAAAAGAAGAGCACCCGCTCCAGCTGCCGCTCGACCGGCACCTCCACCTCCGCCAAGACATTGACGGCTCCGACCCCTTGGCCGTCCGCTGGCTCGACGATCTTGATGCCCAGGCCACCGGTGCCGGCATTGAGAATTACCGAGTCGCGCCCCATCTCGGTGCCGTCGGGACCAAAGGCGATGACCGTCAGCTTCTGGCGTCGAGGATTGCGTCCGAGGTCGAGACGGGCCTCGAAGGGTGCTCGGTTGGCCTCTGCCACCGGTCGATCGTCAAGCTCGAACTCGACCCTCCGCACGTTGGAATCATAGACCCTGGTAGAGAGCTTCTGACGTCCTCGCAGCACTTCGTTGGTGGCGGGCCGCTCCACCTCGATGACCGTTGGAGCGGGCAGGAGATCTCCGAAATCGGCCGGCGAGCCGCGCACTACGCTAGCCCGGCGACCGCCCCAGACCCCGGTCTCCACATCCTCCACCAACACCGCCACCTCATTGGCCCCGGACGGCAGCTCCAGCTCGACGCGATAACGCCATTCTTCACGCTGCTGCAAATCCTGGGGCGAAAACAGCTGATGACGAAAGGTCAGCTCGCCGTTGTCCTGAGCCACGGCGACGGAAACCCGCAGCGTCGCCGTGGCGAGCGACGTCGTGTTGGAATCGGCGGCGGCGCCTTGCATTTCCCTCAGATTGAGACGCGCCTCGAGCTCCCCCCGGCTGGTTACGGCGCCGGCATCGACCTGCAAAACGGCGGCGACATCGAGCTCGCCCACATCATCGTAGCCCGCCAACAGCCGTTCCAGTCGCAGCCGAGCCATCGCCTGGGGCATGCCGCGAACCACGGAACGACCATAGCGCAATGTCCAGCCTGACCGCTCCGTGCGGATCTCCAAGGGACGGACACCGGCGTCCGCCGCCAGCTTGGAACGGTAGGTGAGATGCAGACGTTGCCCCCAAGCCGCCACCAGCTGACGCAATCCGGAGTCTGCCACCGTCACTTGACCACCGGTCGCCTCGGCCATGCGGCGAAGACCCTGCAACGGACGCAGCAGGGTGGGCTCGATCTCCGCCGGCTCGCTCTCCGCTTGCGCTGCGGCCCGCCGGCGCCGCAGGATCTCTCCGGGCCGGATGGTGACACCGGGCGCCGAGGTCACATTGCCGTCGGGGCTCTCGTTCTGCAAGCTGGTGTACTCCAACTCTTCGAGATCCTGCCGAGTGGGCGCATAGGCCACCGGAAAGACCGTCCATCCCATGGCGGCCAGCAAACTCGCCGTGGTATCAACGCTGGTATCGAGGGTTGGAATACGGGAGGCCCGGCGCAGCACTTCGCGCAACGCCTCTTCCCCCAAGACCTGTGTATAAAAACTGACAGGATCGAGATCGAATCCGTCGACAATCCACAACAGGACGGCGGTCTCCGAGGTGGGTTCAGCAGCCGCCCAAAGCAGCAAATCCTGCTGCCTCACCTTGACCAAGTCGAGCTCTTCGAGCACCCCCCCGACAACCACCTCGGCGATCTCCGACGGCGTCCAGTCAGGCTGTCCGGCGGCCGGACGCAACCGCCGCAAAGTGCGCTGTCGAATCTTCAGGATTTCGTTGCCGCCTTCGAGGGACAGGGCGTTACGGGACAAGCTCTCGGTCAGCAGCAAGGGATCACGCCCCCGCAAGACAACTTCCGGTTCCTCACCGTGGGCCACGACTTCCACACTGCCGGAGTCGGTCATCTGTCGCGCCAAGTCCGAAAGTGTGGAGGATGCTTGGCGTAAATTGCGGCTGGAGGCGAGGCGCAGATCCTGCCAAATGACAAATCGCTTCAGGCTTCCCTGTCGCCTCCCCAGGGTTTCTACCGTTTGCCGCACCCCGTCTTCCCAAACCTCTAGGTCGGCGGCCGACACATCTTGCACCGGGCGTCCTTGCGCATCTTCGATTTCCAACCAGAGGTCGACGGTTGAGGGCCGGGGAGCCGAAGAGGCACCCGCAGCCTCGACGGACTGCGCCATTATGGCGGTGCCGGCCAACCAGGCCAGGAGCAGGCAGAGTTGAACAATCGGCACCGAGGCGCGACGCTGGGCTGCCCATCTGACGACGGCCCTTGTGGGTCTAGCAGAAGTCGACGTGAGGCAGTTGGAGCCTGCGATATTTAGCATCGGGTCCTCGATGGTGACGTGATGGGATTCTCATTGGGGCGTGTCGAATATCCACCTACAGCAAGCTATACGCTGGCGTAAGTCGACGGGTTCCCCCATCTATCAAGCAATCTGCTTGCCAAGATGGAATTCCCCGCCCTGGCCCCCGACCTCACGTCACGACGGTGGAGCGATGGGCATCGCCGCGCACACCGTCCCGGCCCAATTCATGAGCCCCTATCGCAGTCGATCGGCGGGTGCCCGGAAGGTCTGGTCCGCCACGCTGCTGTCTTCGGACTGCCGCCGATCCAACCACTCCTCGAGCGCTTCGATGGTGACGTCACGCAACGATCTGCCAATGCCACTGCGCATGGCATCGCGCAGTCGATCGCTGAGCTCGACGGGCAATTCAATGGTCAAAACAGTCGTCGTCTTCGGCATTGGAACTTCTCCTAGCTGAAGCTCTCGCCTCGAACGGTGACCGGCAAGTCACTTGTCGCTGAGGCGAAAATGTCAACTCGTCGTTGGGTCCATCTTATACGCTGCATGGTCCTCACCTCCAGCCATCGCCGCCGGGCGCGCCTCTCCGCGCCTTGCCGGCGAGTCGACATGCGGCACGATTTCGAGCGATGATCGTCTTCCGCAACCCTTAGCGCATGCCGTGCTGCTGGCCATAGGCTTGCCATGCGGGGGGATCCTCGGGGGCCGCTGCCATGACGTCGGCCAAGGTATCCAGATCCCCTAAGGCACGCAGCAAATCGCAATAGGTGATACGCCACTGCCACTCCCAGGGCGCCAGCTCCAAAGCGCGGGCGAGATGGGTCCGTGCCGTAGCGGCCCGATCCTTGACGATGGCGAGCCGTCCCGCCACATAATGGAATCGGGCAAAGTGAGGGCGGGCCGAGAGGCCACGCTGCAGGAGCTCAGCGGCGGCGTCCAGATCGCCGTCTTCGAGGGCCAAAAGGGCTGAGCTGGCCAGAGCTCCGGGATGATCCGGTTGCTGCCCCAAGACTCGGTCGAAAAGACGGCGGGCGTCGTTCCGACGCCCTGCATCACCCGCCCAGGTTGCCATTTGCACCAGATCGTTCACCGAAGCTTCGTCGGCCGAGGCCAGCTCATCGAGCAAGCTCTGAGCGACCGCCAGATCACCGCTCTGGTAGAGCAGCTCGAGCCGCCTCTGGCGCCAGGCGAAGGGCACGGCGGGTAGCTTTGGCTCCAGGTCGTGCATCAGCTCGAGGGCCGCCGCCGGTTCGAGGGGTGACATCGTTCCGTCATGCTGCAAACGACGCACCTGCTGGTGTACCTCCAGCCATCGACGCGCCGACTCGATATCCCCCGCCCGCTGGGTCCACCGTCCGAGCAGGTAGAAGGCGCTGAAGTTGAACGGGTCCAGCTGGACGGTCCGCAGAGCGTGGTGCAAGACCTTGTCGCCTTCTTCCAGCTGCGCGTATAGACGGGCGGCGGTGGCATGCACCGACGCATCGTCTGGAGCCTGCACCAAGGCCTGCTCAATGGCCTCGACGGCCGCAAGCGGATCCGCCTCGAAATCGACCTCGGCGCGCAGCCGCCAGCCGGCGGCGGAGGGAGCGAGCCCCTCAGCCCATCGCCGGGCGGCGTCCCTGTCCCCCAGCAGCAGTAAGGTCGAGACCACCCGCTGCTCGACCTCTTCGTCGTCGCCTTGCCGTTCCAGATAGCGTTGCAACAACTCCACTCCGGTGCTCAGGCTTTGCTGATACCCGGACAGCCAACTGAGGCCCTGTTGACGTAATGACGGTAGATGCTCCGGAAACTGTTCCACGTCGCGGGCAAAATACTGACGTGCCCAGTCGAATCGTCCCTCGGCGACGGCATTTTCGCCTCGCCAACGGTCCAAGGTGGGAGCCTCCGGGGCGACCCCGCCACAGGCCCACAGAAGGCCACAGGCCAGGGGAAGGCCGAGAGCCATCCATCCGCGATGCCGCGACGGGCTCGCCATGCCTCAGTCGGCTCCGCGGGTCAGTTGCTCCACCAAACGTTGTCCGAAAAGATCCAGATTGTCTTCGAAGACAACCCATCCTTGATCTTCAGCCAGGCTGCGCGACCACTCGGCAGCCATGGCCTCACCGTGCTCACTGATGAAATCCGCCCGTACTTGCTGCTGCACCTCGAGAAAGCTCAGCTGACGGGGCGGGATGTAGACGTTGATCTGCACCACATAGATGAAACGGCCGCTGCGATGGGGGCCCAGCACTGCCCCTTCCACATGCTCCTCCATCAAGGCGGCACTGAGCTCGGGGCGGCTGGCGAAGAGGTCTCGCAAACCCATTTGCGGTAGCACCGCTTGCTCCGCTGCCGTCGCTTCGCTCTCGGCCTGCCACAGCTCCGCCGCGGTCTGTGGATTCTCCTTCAGGGCCTCGGCGAAGCGACGGGGTCGCTCCAGATAGGCCAGTGGATCGCCGCCACCGATGGGCCATGAATACAAGGTCAGCTCGAGCCGAGGATCGCTCATGTAGCGACCCTTGTTGTTGTCGTAGGCCTGCCGCAGCAACTCCTCCGGCTGCCGGGTCAAGTGGTCCCGTAGGGCCAGACGGCGTAGGTAGTCTTGGCTGAAGCCCTCCTTTGCTGCAGCCAGTAAGGGATCCAGCACCTCGGGCCCCAGGTTCTCCATGGAGGCGATGAACAACAGCCTGCTGACCTGCTCGGCCAAGGCCTTCTCCGGCGTCTTGCCCTGCCGAATCGCCGGTAGCAGGCTTCGTAGAGTGACGACATCCTCGCCCAGGGAAAAAATCACTTCGTCCGCCGGTAGGGCTTGCCAATCCGTACCGTCTAGGGCTTCCGGCAGGTCCACCCCTTGCGCCGTGGCTTCCTTTTCCATGAGCTCGCGCAGCCATATGGCACGCCGCTCCTCACCGAGCAAATTGGCGATCTCCTCTTGCAGCAGCTCCACCTGGGGCTCGACGGCTGGGATCACCTGACGCACTCGAAAGAGCTGGCAACCGGCTCGATTGCGCAGCACCCGGCTGATCGCTCCCGGTTCCAAAGCAAAGAGCAACTCACCCACCTCGCCCCGCAACTGATCCCTCGACAACGCCGACACCAGCCCGCCGGTGGCGGCGTTGGAGGAATCTGAATGCTGGCGCACCAGGGTGTCGAAGCTGGCACCGTCGACGAGTTGTCGGCGTAGCTCCTCGGCCCGCTCACAGATGGCGTCTTTTTGCTCTGCCGACGCCGACGCCGGAAAGGCCAAGAGCAGATTCTGAAAGATGCGTCGCTCAGGCGAGTGCCAATCGTCACGATGAGCTTCGAAATAGGCCAGAATCTCCTGGCCGGACACCTCGAAGGATTGATTGTGCCGCTGTAGGTAGCGACGCATCAGGATGTCGTCCCGCTTGCTGGCCCAACCGCTGGCGAAGGTCTCGTCGTCCGCCAACGCCTCCGCCTCGGGACTGCTCAACAAGTGGCGCCTTTCGAACAAGCGATCCAGGTGCAGCCGCAACCACTCGGCAGTGGAGCTGGTGGCCGGAGGCTGACGTTCGGCCACCGGAAGGCGCAGCAGATAGGCGTCGAGATCGGCAACCTTGAGCTGCCCACCGTCCCATTTGGCCAACACCTCGGGTTCCACCGGCTGCGCCGCGGGTTGGCAGCCGAGGCCCCAAAGACCCAACACCCACAGGGCAATCAATCCACCAGCTCGCAGCCCTCTCACCCGATGGGCGAGCTCGGTGCTCTTGCAGCCCGCTAGCAGCCCGAGAGGACCGACCGCATCCTGTACCGTTTTCGGTAAAACTGGACGGACACTAGCTTGCTTCATGGGGTAACACTCGCAACAGGTTTCGAAGGTAACGCGGACTCGAGGGTAGTGAGATGGCGCAGGGCGATGCGGGTTGGCTGATGTTGAGGAGCCAAAACAGCGGCCCGCTCCAGCAAGCCCCTCGCCCGGGTCGTCTCCCCGCGGTCGATCAAAAGCTTGCCGTAGTTGTAGAAGGCGAGGTGAAAGTAGGGGGATTCGGTGATGATGGCCTGGTAGATCGCCTCGGCTTCGCTGAGCTTGCCATTGGTGGCCACTTGATTGGCCAGATAGAGCTGCATCCAGCGGCTATCGGGATCGATCTCCAAGCCGCGGCGAAAGCTGGCTTCGGCCTCCTCGGGCTGATTCAGCCCCTGATACGCCTTGCCGATCCAAATGGCCCCGGCGATCTCGTCGGCCGGCAGCTCCAAGAGCAAGTCGAGCCCTTCTTGATATTGCCCGAGCTGTACCAAGATCTCCCCCTTCAAGCGCAACGTCGCCAGGGACGACGGTCGCAGGGCCAGCACTTTGTCGATGTATTCGAAGCTGCGGTCCCAGTCTTCCATCATGCCGTAGAGGATGGCCAACCCTTGATAGGCATCGACGTTCTGCGGGCTGCGTTGTAGGAGCTCGTGCCAGAATTGCTCGGCGTAGGCCCAACGCCCCGAGGCCATGGCTGCTTTTGCGTCGGAGAACAGGGAAATATCGACCACCCGATCCTTGGGGTCGATCAAATCTTCCACATCCAGAAAATCGCTCATCGAATCGACGGCGCTGAGATCACCTTGCAGATATCCCAAGGCGGCCAAGCGCTCCATCGTCTCCCGGTCGATCTCCTGGACCGATTCGCCGACGCTACGGGCCTCGTTGCGGGCCAGAAAATCCTCCAGCTCCTGCATCAACCCCGCGGCCATCTCGGGCTCATCGGCTAAACGATCGGCCCGTTCATCCGGGTCATTGGCCAGATCGAAGAGCTCCGGCCTGGGGGCATGGACCAATCGCCAATCACCTTTCATCCAGGCGCTGAGCTGCGCCCAACCCTGGCTGGTCCGCGGTGCGATGGTCTCGAAAAAGCCGGTGAATCTGGGATAACCGGCCGGCGCCGGTCCGCCGTTGTCGAGCAGCGGCCAAAGGCTGTGGGAGGTGGCGAACTCGCCATCCGGCGGCGTCAACTCCAAAGGATCCAGAAGGGTGCGAAAGAGCTGAGTCGAGATCGTCCACTCCTCCGTCTCACCCACCGGGACCCCGGGGCCACGGAGGATCAGCGGGATGTGTAGGGTGGCTTGATGCAGCAAGATGGCATGGGTCATCTCGCCGTGCTCCCCGAGGCCTTCCCCGTGATCGGCGGTCAGCACCACCAACGTATTCTCCCAATCCCCGCTCTCCTTCAAGGCGTCGAACAACCTCCCCAATTGCTCGTCCACATAGGCGATCTCACCGTCGTAGGGAGAGGTTCGAAACTGCACATCGTAGGGGGCCGGCGGCGCCAACGGCTGATGCGGATCAAAGAAATGCACAAAGGTGAAGCGCGGCGCGTCGCCGTCGTCCCTGCTCCAATGCTCCAGCACCGCATCGACGACTTGCCCGGCCGGACGCTCGTCGAAGTAGATACTCCGATCCTTGCGCGTCGGGTCCTCGTTGCCCGCCTTGAAATCGGCGTCGTAGAGATCAAACCCTTGATCGAGGCCAAAGCGACCCTCGAGGGGAAAGGATGCGATGAAGGCAGCGGTATCGTATCCGGCGTCGCGGAGCACCTCCGCCAAGGTCGCAGCTTCCTGCGGCACAACAAAGGTTCCGTTGTCGTGTACCGTGTGGCTCGGGGGAAAGAGACCGGTCATCAACGAGGTATGGGACGGCAGGGTGATGGGGACCGGCGTCAGATGCTGCCAAAAGAGGAATCCGTCCGTCGCCAAAGCATCGATATTGGGTGTTTGAGCCCTGGCGTAGCCATAAACCCCGAGATGATCGGCCCGGGTCGTATCCATGGTGATGATCAGAATATCCGGTCGTGGTGGCTGACCGCAGGCGATGAGACCACCCAGCCCGCAGAGGAGCAGCGAAGCGCTCACCCCCCTGAGGAGGATTCCGGGCCGAGAACGGACTGCAGCCCAATACTTTGCCAACGGCCTCACCTCCCATTCCCCGACGAAACATTCAGCGACGACAAAGAGCCCTCGGAAGACAAACGGTTCAAATGGGCCAACCCTTGCTCGGTCCACTGAAAATTTGCCGATTCGAGAAGCTCGGCCACCACCGCTGCCGAAGCCAGACTCTGTCGCTTTTTGATCACCTGACGTCTCAGCTTTTCTTCCACCTCGGCGAAGGACTGACGCCGGGGTTCCTGACGATCTGTGATCTGGACGATGAAGAAATCGGCCGCATCTTGAATCACGCCCGTCGTCGAACCCACGGCCAGAGGGGCCAGCTGGCTGAGCAGCAGAGGAGTAAACCGCGTTCCGACTTCGAAAGCCCGGACGGATTCGAGGCGTTCCACCCGCAGGCCCGTGGGGGGATCTGCTGCGAGATCGGCCCAAGCCTTGCGGCCGGACGCCAAGTCCGCCGCCAGCGCTTCATAGGAGGCGAGGAAAGCGATGGGATCTTGGCCCTCTGGCACCTGTCTCACCGCCACCCACAGCGACAACAGCAGGGCGGTCTTGAAATTGTCGGGGTGCGCCTCATAGTGGGCCCGCAACGCCTCGAGCCCAGGTTCCACCAACTCGGCGCCGCGCCGCGACTGTATCAAAGCACCGAGCAGGTTGTTGGCTTCCAGATCCTTCAAATAGAGCTCTTCCTCGGGCTCCAAAGCTCCCAGGCTCAAAAGCAACTGATAGAGCGCCTCCCGCTCCCTCAAACGCTGGGCGGTCACCGTCAACTCTTCGGCCGGCCGACCATAAATGCGCTGTAGCAGCTGCCTGCTCAGACGCCACTCAGCGACCCGCAACTCCGAGGCGACGGCCTCCACAGGGGCGCCGTTATCCGTCCCGTCGCCGCGGGGCTGCAAGGTGCTTTCCGGCAAGCGCTCCCGGCGACAGGCGTCCAGGGCCTGGCGGCGTTTGAGACTCCGCAACTTGTTGATGTCGCGCTGCCGCGACATGACCCTGGCCGGCTCGTTCTTTTCGACGAAAAAAAGGTGCACCCCACCGCGCAAAACAATGGGCTCGCTGATCGCCCCTTCCGGCAGACCGTAGAGGATGTCCTCCGCTTCCTTTGGCAGCCAGCCTTGCCGCAAGAAGCCCAGGTTTCCGCCTTTGACGGCGCTCTTGGAATCGGACAAGCGCTCGGCGTAATCCCTGAATGTTTCGATATCCTGGATCTGTGCACGCCACTGTCCTAGCTGCTCAACGGCTCGAGACACGGCGTCCTCACCTTCGGCCGCCAAAAAAATGTGGGATAACCGTAACCTGGGGGGCACCGTCTTGGCTTCGCCTTCGAGCTCAGCGGCGAGCGCCTCGTCGTCGGGCATGACCAGAGGCAAGCCGTAGCAGCGCTGACGCCAACGATCCAGGGCCCAGTCACGGGCCGCTTGCCGTGCCTTCTCCCGCAACCAAGGGTCGTCGCTCAAACCTTCGGCCTCGGCCAAAGGCAGAGCGATCTGCCGCAGGGCGATACGATGGCTCCAGTCGCGCCATTGGTCGGCCAAGGCCATGCCTTCGTGCTGGCGGTAGCGCCGCTCGTCCTTGCCGAGGAAGCGGATCTCCCGCTGGACGTCGCTGAGGTGAACGACGCCTCCGTCGAAGGTGGCCAGCACCGGGTCATCGGTCGTCGCAGAGGCATCGGCCCAAGGCTGAGCAGCCGCCGCGACAGGGCAGAACATCGCCGCGAGCAGGCCAAGGCCAGCCAAGAGAAGACGCCAGGTGGAGCCGGTATAGTTACCCAGTGGGTGTGAAGAATCTTGCAGAGCCGTCATCATTGCCGTAATCATAGGCCAAGAAAGCACAAAACCCTGCCGAGAGATTCCTCTCAGCAGGGCCTTGGGCATTCTTCCCCGGAGGGAAGATCAAGGTCGATCAGTCTTCGGTCTCGAAGGCCATGAGCTCCACCGGCACCGCATTGGGCGAGGTGACGTTGGCACGCAACACCGCATTGAAGGCACCTGGAGTCAAGGTGATGGTGCCCGAGGCGCCTGAAGAGGCCGTGTAGCCCTTCTGTTGCGCGCCACCGACGTCCAAGCCAATCGCCTCATTGTCGACCGGGACGGAGGAGTTGGCATTGAGGCACCAGGCACCGATGAAAAAAGTGTCATCGAACATGCCGGTAGTGCCAAGGGCCGACTGCGGAATCACGTTGATGGTGGTCAGCATCGAGAAGCTGGAGCCAGCGTTGACCAGGGGGCCGATATTGAGGCTAGCCCGGGGCATCAGCTGATTGGCCGTGGCACCGGCGGATGCCGGTTGGAAGAAGAGGCCGGTATCTGCCGTGCTGTCCTCGGCGAAGTACAGGCTGAAGGAGTTCAAGGTGATGGTGTCGAGCTCGACGCCGCCAATACCCAGGTTGAACCTGTTGCCGTACATCTGGCCGAACACCGTGGGCAGGGCGGTGATGGCACCGCTGTCGTACTGCATGGTGGCGGTGTCTTCCGTGCTGGTGCCGTTGGGAAGGGCAATGGCGTTGTTCAGGCTGCTGAAAGCCTGGCCGTCACCGCGATTCTGCCCTGGGGTCCAGGCATCATAACCACCGGCCTGAAGCTCGGCAGCCTTGGACGCATTGGGATGCTGGGCAACGGCCAATCCGGCCACCAGCATAAGTGCAACAAAAACGATCAAAGATCTCCGCATCTCCAACTCCTTCTACTTGAATCCACGCTTGTAGCGAAGCAGGGGCTCCGCAAGGCATCGGTGCGAAGCTGTGACTTCGCGCAATTCTAAACTCTAGGCCCGAAACACTAAGCTCAAAACTCCAAAAATCAAAGACCAGGGCAACTAGGCTATCCAGATTTCTGCTCAAACCGGACGCCTGCCATTTCTGTGGGGAGCCCGCCGAGCCCATCGCCGATCGACTTTGATGGGTCGTCAAATCTTGTCTAGTCGCGTAGAGCGCCGCCGAATCATCATAAAACTCATTACGAGGTTTTCAAAGGATAGCAACTCTGTTTTCAAATGACAATGGCGTCTTTGGGTCAGGTTCATCCTCCGTCTGCGCGACGGTTTTCGTAGCTTCCTCTACCTGGGTCGAGTCTGCGAGGATAGCCCCGACGGCCGTGTCCTGCTTCATCCGCGTCGTCGCCAATCACCGTCGTCAACCCGAAGCTCTCTACCCGGATCTGTCCGAAATGCCGAGCCAACGCACCTTCACCCTGCCGCTTCTAACCTTGTGCTTCGCCCTGTCCGGCGGCGCCGGCTTGATCTACCAAACGGCCTGGTCTCAGCAGTTGGCCCAGGTTTTTGGCGCTTCTGAGATGGCCGTCGCCACCGTCCTGGCTTCGTACATGGGCGGTTTGGCCCTCGGTGCCGCCATCGCCGGACGCTGGGTACAGCGGCTGCGACGCCCCATCTTGGTCTATGGCGTGCTCGAGCTCGCCATCGCCGTCTCTGCGCTTCTCGTGCCCGCCGCCTTGCGGCTCGCCAACCGTCTCCAAGTCATCCTGCTGGCGGACCAAGAGATGCCGACGGCTGCATCCTCCGTCGATTCGTTGATCTTTTATGCCTTGGCTTCATTCCTCATCCTCTTGCTACCCACGGCATTGATGGGAGCGACCCTCCCCTTGCTGGCCCGGCAAGTCGTAGAGCGAGACGAGCAAATCGCCTCCCGCGTCGGCCTGCTCTATGCCGCCAATACCCTGGGGGCGGCCTTGGGGACTCTGGGCAGCGCCTTCATCCTGCTGCCGAGCCTGGGCCTGCGACACACTGTGTGGGTCGCCGTGGCCCTCAACGGTGCCGTCTTCGTCGCCGCCGGTCTCTTGGCGCGCCTGCAATCATCATCCCCGGAACCGTCTTCGTCGCAGCTATCCTTGTCGGAGCCACCGCCGTCGACTTTCGCCGAAGGCACGCCCTCACCGCGGACGGAAGGTTGGATCTTGCCGGTCATGCTGGCCAGCGGGGCGGTTGCCTTTTCCTACGAGATCCTCTGGACACGGCTGCTCACCCACCTGCTGGGGGGCAGCATCTACGCTTTCGGAACCATGCTCGCCACCTTCCTCGTCGGCCTGGCGTTGGGCGCCGCGCTGGCTTCGCGCTACGGCCGTCAGCGGCGCCGGGCGCTCCATCTCTTCGTCGCTAGCCAGCTGGCCATCGCCGGCACCTCGTGGATCGCTTTCCATGCCGTCGACGCGCTACCGCGTTGGATCCGAGAGTCGGCGGGGCCCACTTCCACTTGGCTCTCCGGCCCCTGGCTTTGCGCCACCATCCTGTTGCCCAGTGCCCTGGCCATCGGCGCCACCTTCCCCCTGGCGGTGCGCATTCTGACGCCGACGGCGGAGATGACGGCCCTGGCCAGCGCCCGAGTCTTCAGCTGGAATACGCTGGGAGCCATCGTCGGCGCCATCGGCTGCGGTTTCTTCCTACTGCCTTGGCTCGGCTACGTCGCCGTCGTGCAACTGGGTGCGGCCGGTAGCCTGCTTCTGGCCGCCGTGGCGGCCTGGAGGAGCCCCGCTCGACGGCCCTTGCTGGTGGTGGTCGGCGTCGCATTGCTGGTGGTCGTCGTCCGCCCACCGCCGACGCCGTGGGAGGTCCTACGCCACTCCGCCCTCGGAGACGAAAGCGGCGAGACCGCCTTCTTCGCCGCCGGTCGCAGCGCCAACGTCCTCCTGCTGGAGCGGGGTGACGGTTGGCGATTGACCACCAACGGCCTACCGGAAGCCTTGATTCTGCCACCGGGGGCACGGCTCGGCGAGCTGCCCATAGCCCGCTGGCTGACCCACCTGCCGTTCCTCGCCCGGCCCGATGCCGAGTCGTTGCTGGTCATCGGCTTGGGCGGCGGTAGCGCCCTGGAAGAGATCCCCGACCAGGTGACGGAGATCCATGTCGTCGAGTTGGAGCCCGAGGTGGTGGAGGCCAACCGCACCCTGAGCCAGCGCCGGCGCCGAGATCCGCTTCAGGATCCCCGGCTGCATCTGCACCTCGACGACGCCCGCAGCGCCTTGCGGCTCAGTCGTCGTTCTTTCGACGCCATCGTCTCCCAACCTTCCCACCCGTGGACGGCCGGTGCCTCCCACCTCTTTACTCGGGAGTTCTTTCAGCAGGTCTCCGCCCGCCTCGAGCCCGACGGTGTCTTTGTGCAGTGGATTGGCCTGGCCTTTGTCGACGAGTCCTTGCTGCGCTCCCTGGTGGCCACCTTGCAGAATGTCTTCCCCCACCTCGAGGTGTACCTACCGGAAGGGCAAGCCGCCCTCTTTCTCGCCTCCCATCGACCCTTGAAGGTTGAGGAGCACATACAACGTGGCCTACAGGGCTCACCGCGGGTTTGGGCGGCCCTCGACGCCCACCGCCCGGCCGACATCCTCGCCCACCGTCTGCTGAGCAACGGGGACGCCCGGGCCTTTGCTGCCAATGCCCGCCTCATCCTGGACGGGGACAATTTGCTGCAGACCCGCTCGCCACGTTTGCAAACCTCCCGCCTCGATCGTCCCCACGTGGACAGGCTCTTCGCCGCCTATGACGGTTTTGCCGGAACGACCCGGGCAGACCGTTTCTGGGGTGCCTGGCAACTGGCCCGGCGAGGCTTTCCGCTGCGAGCAACAAGACTCTTGGAGGCTTTGCCGGAAGGGCAGCGACGCTCCAGTGGCCAGGCGTTGATCGCCCTCCTGGGGCAAGACTTGACGAGCGCCGAAGCCCTCCTTCGCCAGGCCGCGGCCGCCGAGGACCTCGATCCATCGACCGTCTTTGCACATCTGCAGATGTATCGCGCCGAGCTGGCCGCCGGTCGTCCCTCCAGCCTCCTACTGCGTCGGCCAGGAACGCCGGAAGGCGCCGTCGCCGAGGCTTGGGCCCTGGCTAGGCAGCATCGGTGGTCCGATGTCGCCGCCCTGGAAGACATCCTGGCCAGCATCGATGACCATCAGCCCCTATTCGCCGACGCCGTCCGGTTGCGGGTCCAGTGGCGGCTCGCGCTGCAGGAGGACGGGCCATCGGCCGCCCCCGGTGCCCTCGCCCTGCTGCAACGTAGCTTGCCCGCCTACCCGGCGGCGGCCGATTTGATCTTGCGCTTTCGGGCGGGACGCTTGGAAGGCCAAGCCGCGGTGAGCCGAGCCAGCCTCTTCGAATTGTTGCGTGGCATCGAGCAACGGCGCTATGGCAGCCAGTTGGTGGGCACGGTCAGCAGGTTGGCGGATCAGTTGGCCGATGACCTCGAAACCGATGACCTCGAAACCGATGACCTCGCGGTCGACGACATCGCGGAAGAGAGAAGCTACCTGCGAGCCCTCGACGAGCGCTTGCGTCGCTTGCAAGAACGCTGACCTGCTCCGAGTAGTCCGTCACAGCCCCCGGACCTCAGCCCAGAATCGCAGCCCGCGGACCTCAGTCCTCGGACCTCAGTCCTCGGACCTCAGCCTAGAATCTCAGACCTCGGGCGGCGGCACGGTGTCCGCGGGGCGCAGCCTGGAGGCCACGAACGCCAAGGCCGCCAGCAGCAGGACGGTCAAGATGACCGACCCCTCCGGACCGAAGTCACCGCCGCTGAGCAGTGGATGGCCATCCGTCGTCACTTGCCAAAACCTTGGCATCGATTGCCCGCTGACCGGCAGGGAGATGACACCACCGAGGAAGACATTCCACGTCGCATGGAAGATCACCCCGGTCCAAACACTGCCACTGGCTTCCCGCAAACCCGCCAGCAGGAGCTCCAAGAGGAGAATATTGAACAGACCCGCCGGCGGAATCGACATGCCCCCGGCCAGCAGTAGGAGATAGAGCATCGTGGTGATACCCGCCGCATGCACCCAGGCAAAGCGCTGACGAAGCAACGAGTAGATATAACCGCGGTAGATCCATTCCTCGATGGTGGCGATGGCGAGAAAGGCCAGGGCCAGCGTCATGACGGACAGCGCTCTGCCGGCGGCCCCCGGCCACCACGACGCCCCGTCCACCGTATCCGGCAGCCACCCTTGCACCTCGAGGTCGAGCAGGAAACCGGCCAGTAGCCACCACAGCCCCAGGGCGCCGACGGCCCCCCCGGCCGCCAGGGCCGCCCAGCGCCAAACCTGCCCGGGCTCGCCGGGTAAGCGCACGCCAATATAGGCCAACGGAGCACCCTCGAACCGCTTGACGAAGGCCCGCACACCGAGCATCACCGGGATGGCCATGGCCGCCTGCACGGCCAGCAACACCGAGTAGTCGATGTCTATACCGGTCGCCAGGTCTTCGAGCGGGATGAAGAGGGACAGCAGGACGGCGCTGCCGAAGTTGAGCAGCACTAAGATGAAGGAGTAGAAGAGCAGCAGGCGCATGGCCAGGGGGAGACGAGGTGCCTCCTCGGGAGGACGCGGCGACGGCGAAGGTTCACCCCGACGGTGGTCGGCCGCCTCCGCCAAAGATTTGTCCGCTGAAGACCCGGCCGCCGGGGTCTCGCCGTCCGAGGACGAAGAGTCCACAGGTAGCTTGCCCATCATTGGCCAGGTCGTCCCTCTACGCTGACCACTGACATCGCCTGCCGATCAGCCGTCGAAGCGTCGCATGATCAACGCCCCGTTGGTGCCACCGAAACCAAACGAGTTGGTCAAGGCGTACTCGAATGGCGTCTGCCGTGGGGTGTGGGGAATGAAGTCGAGGTCCGCTTCGGGATCCGGCGTATCGAGATTGATCGTCGCCGGCATCACTTGCTGCTGCAGGGCCATGGCCAGGAGCCCCGCCTCCAAGCCGCCCGCCGCCCCCAACAGGTGCCCGGTGGACGATTTGGTCGATGACACCGCCAACTTGTAGGCGTGCTCTTTGAAGACCCGCTTCACAGCTTTGACCTCGGCCAGGTCGCCGAGGCCGGTCGAGGTCCCATGGGCGTTGATGTAGGAGATCTGCTCCGGCGCCACTCCGGCGTCGGCCAAGGTCGCCTTCATCACCCGTGCAGCGCCGCCCCCCTCAGGGTCCGGAGCCGAGATGTGGTACGCATCGGCACTCATGCCGTAGCCCAAGATCTCGGCATAGATCTCGGCACCTCGCGCCTTGGCACCTTCGAGCTCTTCGAGCACTAAAATGCCGGCCCCTTCGCTGAGCACGAAGCCGTCGCGGTCCTTATCCCAAGGACGGGACGCCTTTTCCGGCTCATCGTTGCGGGTCGACAGGGCCCGCATGGAGTTGAAGCCGGCGAATGCCAGGGGCACCAGCACCGATTCGGTGCCGCCGGAAATCATCGCATCGGCAAAACCCAGTTGGATCTGACGAAAGGCGTCGCCCACCGCATGCAAGCCTGTGGTACAGGCCGTCGCCGGAGCCGAATTCGGCCCTTGGGCCCCGTAATGGATCGACACTTGGCCGGCCGCCAGATTGACGATTTGGGCCGGAATAAAAAAAGGCGTCACCCGGCTCGGACCCCGTTCCAACAACACCTTGTGGGTCGCCTCGATGATCGGCAGCCCGCCGATGCCCGAACCGACGATCACCCCCACCCGCTCACGGTTGGAGTCATCCACCACCAGACCGGAGTCCTGCATGGCGAACTGCGAAGCAGCCATACAGTAGTGAATGAAGGTGTCGCTCTTCTTGATCTCTTTCTTGGGGATATAGAGGGACGGATCGAAACCCTGGACCTCACCCGCGATACGGGTGTTGTACTCGGAGGTATCGAAGCGGGTCACGGGACCCACACCACTCTTGCCGGCCATCAGTCCATCCCAGGTCGCCTGGGATCCGATGCCGAGGGGTGAAACCAGACCAATTCCGGTCACCACTACGCGACGTCGCGGCCAATGGTTCACGATGGCCTCCTCGCAGTGTTGTTGAAGGGGAAGTATTGCTGAGGGGAGCGTGCCCTGGGGCGTTGGTCGACGCCACCTTCATCGGCTTGGCTCAGGCCGCAGTTGCCTGGACTCACCATCGAAGAGCGGCTCTCGGATGAGCTATCATCCGAGAGACCGCACGCGGCCAGCCCTACCGACGGGCGCCAAGCTGTCTTGACGAGATTCCCGGCCACACACCTCAGAAACTGCTCAGCCGAAATATCTCAATCGATGTTGCTTTGCCAAGCTGCCCGCTCTCGCGCACCTCGGCCATAGCAACGCCATCGAGGCATCTCAGTTGCTCTTGGCGTTTTCTTCGATGTAGTTGATGGCATTCTGGACGGTGGAGATTTTCTCGGCATCGTCGTCTGGAATCTCGATGTCAAAAGCTTCCTCGAAGGCCATCACCAGCTCGACGATATCGAGGGAATCAGCCCCCAGATCGTCGGTGAAGCTGGCTTCCTTGGTGACTTCGTCCTTCTCGACACCCAACTGCTCCACAATAATCGACGTAACTTGGTCGCTGACTGAGTCGGTAGCTGACATATCTCAATTTCCTCCTGGTTTAGTCTCGGTAGAAAAGAGCTCGGGTTTTCTAGCACAAAGGCCAGGGGGAGTCTATCGACCCCCTGGATTGTGCCTTGAGGGTCCTGGCACAGGCCAGGAACATCGTTGGGATCAGATGTACATTCCGCCTGAGACATTGAGCACTTGGCCGGTGATGTAGCTCGCTTCGTCGCTGACCAAGAATAAGGCCGCAGCGGCGATGTCGTCCACCGTGCCGAAGCGACGCAGCACGATGGTTTCGGAAAGCTGCTGCTTGGCGCGCTCGCCCACCTCGTCGGTCATAGCGGTCTCGATGAAACCGGGGGCCAAGACGTTGACGTTGATGTTGCGGCTGCCGAGCTCGCGGGCCAGGGACTTTGCGAGCCCCACCAGGCCGGCCTTGGAGGCCGCATAGTTGGCCTGGCCGGCATTGCCCATCAAACCGACCACCGACGACACAAAGACCACGCGGCCGTAGCGCTGACGCATCATGCCGCGGACCAAGGCCCTGGTAACGGCGAAGCTACCGGTCAAATTGGTGCTCAATACCTCTTCCCACTGCTCCAAGGACATGCGGGCGAAGAGGCCATCGCGGGTGACGCCGGCATTGTTGACCAAGATGCCGATCTCGGACCACGGCTCGGGCAAAGCTTCGATCTGCCCCGAGATGGCTTCGGGCTGCGTCAGGTCGAGGCTCAAGGGCTTGGCCTGACCGCCGGCGGACCCGATCTCTTCTGCCAAGGCTTCCAGCTTGGCAAGGTTACGGGCGGCCACGATGACCCGCGCTCCGCGCTCCGCCAAACGCATGGCGATGGCTCGTCCGATGCCTTGTGATGCACCGGTGACCAGCGCCGTCTTGCCATCCAATCTGAACATCGTTTTCCCTCGTCACACCGTAGGGTGGAAATCCGCCACGTTCAAGTCTCTATGGCTCAAGTCTCTGTAAGCCTCAAGTCTCTGTAACCGCGCCCAAGAGCTTTTCTTCCTGCTGATGGAGCTCGGCGACTTTACTCTGAATCTTGTTGTGCAAGTCCGCTTCGCAGAATTCTACCGCTCTTTTGATCGCATTGCGGATCGCTCTTGCCTTGGAACGCCCGTGACCGATGAAAAAACCACCACGAACACCGAGCAGCGGCACCGCACCGTACTCGTTCCAATCGGTGCGCTGTTTGTAGACCTGAAACGCCGGGCGAGCCAACCAATAACCGAGACGGGCTCGCCAGCTGCTGGTCAATTCCTGGCGCATTAGGGCGGCGAGGTAGGAGGCCAAGGACTCCGAGCTCTTGAGCATGACGTTGCCAACAAAACCATCACAGACGATGACGTCCACTGTGCCGCTGTAGACGTCCCGCCCTTCGACATTGCCGACAAAATTCAAGCCGGTGCGCTGCAAGACTTTGAAAGCTTCTCGCGACAGATCCGTGCCCTTACCCTCTTCTTCGCCCACCGACATGAGACCGACGCGGGGCGAGGGAGTATGGACGATGCCTTGGGCGTAAAAATGACCCATGACGGCAAACTGTCGCAGGTGGGATGCCTTGGCGTTGACGTTGGCCCCTACATCGAGGACGACGGTGCGTCCGTGACGGCTGGGAAAGACGGCAGCCAAAGCTGGACGGTCGACACCGGGAATCGATCCCACCACCGTCTTGGCGGCGATCATCGCGGCCCCCGTATTGCCTGCCGTCACCGCCGCCTGAGCACGGCCCTCTTTGATCAGACGAGCGCACACCCGAATCGACGCCTGACGCTTCTGGCGCACGGCGATGGGACGCTCTTCCATCGCCACCACTTGGTTGGCGTGCTCGATCGACAGGTTCGAGGGCACCGAAGGGATGCGCTTGAGCTCTGCTTCGATGCGACTCTGATCGCCCACCAAGATGACGTCGGCGCCCTCTTCGGCCGCCTGGCACGCACCCTCGATCGCCGATCGAGGTGCAAAGTCGCCACCCATGGCGTCGACAGCAATCTGCATACAGAAGATCTCTTAGGTTGACTCGGTCCAGGGTGGGACATTCCTTGGCGGAACGCCTGCCATGGATCCCGGTGAAGAGATCAGAACTTCTCTTTGACCGCGATCACTTCCCGGCCACGGTAGTAGCCACAACTACCGCACGCCCGGTGTGGCAGCTTGGATTCGCCGCAGTTGGTGCACTGAGAGGTGCCAACGCGGGTCAGAGAGTCATGTGTGCGACGCTTGTCGCGGCGGGTCTTGGAATGACGGCGCTTTGGGCAGGCCATGGTACTAACCTTCCTTATCGTACGCGGACGGTTCGTCCGGCGTGGGTAGCAGCGGCCCGGAGAGGCCGCGGTGAATCAAGAGCTGAATTTTCCCAGGGCCGCCCAACGCGGATCGACAGCTGGCCCGCATGCGCAGGCACCGGCGTTCAGGTTGGCTCCACACTCGCTGCAAATCCCCTTGCAGTCCTCCTTGCAGAGGGGTTTCATGGGGATTCCCAGATGGACCTGCTCGACGACCAATGGTCGCGTCTCGAGCTCCGGTTCTTGCAAGCTCAGAACTCCCAGATCTTTCTCTGAAAGCTCCAACTCCTGACCGGACGATCCCCCAGGGGAGACCTCCAGAATGAGCTCGATATCGCTCGCCATATCCATCTCAAACTCTTCCAAACAGCGGATACAGCGGACGGTCTGGCCATACGACAGCTTGGCTTGCAGCAGGTGGTCCGGCGTCAACGCCTGCAGCCGCCCACGCAGGGCAACATCTCCTAGCTTGACGAGATCGGGCTGACCGAGCTCGGAGGCTGGGATTTTCAGCGTTTCTTGCCAGTTGAAAGGCTCATCGACGATTTGCTCGAGTCCAATTTTCATGGGTAACCCTCTTCTGGCCCGGCGGGAGAGACTACGGCAAGTCCGTCCCCGGTGTCAATGTATGGTGGCTGCCGTGACGGGTTCAAGACGCAGGCGCATCGAGGACGGCTGGTCTGCGCTCGTCGCGTCACCGATCGCGGAGCCGACAACCGCCTCTGTGGCGGACGACGGCAAAGCTACCACTTCAAAACGCAGGTGGCTGTAGTGGCGCGCCAAGGGCTCGAGGGCGGTCAGGAAATCTCTCCAGCGCTCCACTTGGCGGCGCGGCACGATGGGCACCTGCTCCAATACCTTGACGATCCTCGACACCTCGGCCAGCCCTTGACCCAAGTCCAACCAGAGCCCCCAACGCAGGGGCGAAGCCTCCCCCAGCACAGGGCCGAGGTGGGGCACCAACTCGCCGCCGCTGCGCAGGCTGGCTTCGTCCAGTGCAGTAACCGTCCAAGGCCCCAGGGTGGTTGTCTCGACTCCGTCCCCAGCAAGCTCCAGGATGCTCGCACCGGGAAGCTCCCAGTGCTCCCCCTCGGCGCCGTGGACCATCATCACCCGGGGCAGCTCCGGCAGATCGACATCGTCGAGGGAGAAAAACGCCATCGCCTGGGCCGCCTCGTCCGCCGCCGGACGGCGGGTCGCCATGGCCAGCAGAAAGACATCCTTGGCGGCCAGATCGAGATCGGCAAAGGGGGTCAACCAGGTTTCGGAGACCCCCCTGGACACCAACTCGAGCCCGCCCTGGCGGCGCTGCAAATAGAAACGTCCATTGGGCAATGGCGGTTGTGCACGGCGTACTTGGATGAGGGCCAAGGACTCGGCGTCGACCACCGGTTTGGCTCCGGGCACGGCCTCGAGGGGCGGCAAGTCGGGGGAAGCCACCGTCCACCAGTTGCCCCGCCAGGCCACCTCGAGACGCTGCCCGTCGAGGTAGATCTCGCCGCCGGAAAGCCATGGGTTCTTGGCCAGGCGCCCCGACAGGCGGGCGAACGAGGCAAAGAGCGGATAGACCTTGGCGCACAGGGCGAAGCGGCCATTGTCTTCGTCGGCGGCGAGCACCAGCTCCGAGGCCGGGGGTACACGCATGGTGCCGAAACTGGGCACCTGCGGCGTCGGCATGGCCACCAGACGGGCCAAAGCACCGAGGGTCTCGTTCTCCACTCCGGCACTCTTGTAGAGCTGCCCAAGATTCTGATGGGGATAGGGCATCCAGAATGCGACCGTGTAGTCGTCCCTGGCCAGCAGACGGCTGGCCAAGGAATCCGACGACGGTACCCCCGGTCGCTCCCGTGGCAGATACCAGTAGTAAATATGCCCGGCCAGCAGCACCACGACGGCCAGCATCGCGCCCAAGGTCCACAGGGTCTTCTTGCTCATAGGGTCTTCATGCTCATCGAGTCTTCTTGCTCATAGGGTCTTCTTGCTCATTGAGTCTTCTTGCTCATTGAGTCTTCTTGGCCCGCGGCCCGCCACACCGCGACCGTTTCCTCGGCCGTCCTTCGCCAGTCGAAAAACTGCTGCCGCCGCTGGGCCCGCTGCCCCAGGGAGCGGCGCAGCTCTTGGTCCGCCGCCAAGCGGCGGGACTGTTGAATCCAAGCTTCGACATCCAATGGCGCAGCGTAGATCGCCGCCTCTGCCGCCACCTCCCGCAGCACCGGGATGTCGGAGCATAACAAGGGGGCGCCGAAGGCCATGGCCTCCACCAACGGCAGGCCAAAACCCTCGTATAGGGACGGCATGGCCACCCAGAGGGCTGCGTCGTAGAGCCCCGCCACCTCGGCATCGTCCAGGTACCCGAGGTGATAGAGCCAGCCCTCGTCCCGGCCGGCCTCGAGCTCGTCTTGCAGCTCCTCGGCTTTCCACCCCATACCGCCGCACAGTACCAGCGGCGGTGGCGTGCCGCCAGCTCGACGCCAACCCCGCCACGCGGCGAAGAGGGTTTTCAAGTTCTTGCGCGGCTCCAAGGTGCCCACCGCCAAGACAAACTCCGCCGGGCATCCCGGGGGGCGCCGAGGCGTCGTCACCCCGGCCACTGAGCCGGGCCCCAGATGCACCGCATGCACCCGCTCCGCCGTCGCCATGCCGGTCTGCAGAAGCTCTTGACGCACCGTCTCCGTGTCCGTCAAGACACGAGTTGTGCGCCGCAAGGTCGCTTCGAGGTGCTGCGTCAGCTGCTGCCGCGTGTGATCGTGCAGGGTCTCCGGCACCCGCAACAGACCGAGGTCGTGCACCGTCGCCACCAAACGCCCCTCGGCACGGTCAAACCACGGGGGCAGATAGTAGTTGGGGGCGAAGAGCACGTCGTTGCCGTCGGCGGCGATGAATCGGTCCTGCATGGAACGCAGCCGATCCGACAGGTAGTAGTGGACGATGCTCAGGTCTTCCGGCACCCGGTAGCGTACCCATTCGAGGGCCGGGCCCTGGGGCAGCTCGATCACCGGCTCCGGCAAACCCTCCTTGTCGAACAGGCTGAGGCCATAGAGGCGCAAACGTACGTCATCTCGCTGGGCGACGCTCTCCAAGAGCCGGTAGAGGTACCAGCCGATGCCGGTCAGCGGTTGCCACAGGGCGCTGACGTCCACCGCCACCGTCAAGCGACTTTCCCGCCGTCGCGCTGCCATGGTGCGTAGTAGCAGGCGGCCATAGCGCCAAGTGGCGACCAGACGACGGGGCTGCCAAGCGATCAGCCACAGACGAAGGCGAAAGTATCCCCAGCCATGGGCCAAGTGCCGCAGCTTGGCCCATAGGCGGCGCGGATGGACCGGGGCCAGCAGGGATCGGAGTCGTCGTCTCGGTGGATTGCTCATGAAATCGGGATGGGGTCGCCGGTCGCTGGATCGCCGCAGCATACTAACGCTGGCGACAAAAACACGGCATACTAACGTCCGCAGCGAAAACACGGCATACTAACGCCGTTTGCTGCGCCGACGAAGCTCGAGACACCAATACTCGCCCCTGTCGACGCAACGAGTTGTCGACCGTCCCACCCCGTTTGGAGATAGCCCTTGCCCCATACCATCGCCATCGATGCTCGCAAGATCCGCGACTATGGCATCGGCACGTACATTCGCAATTTGGTGCGCGAGCTGTCGGAGATCGATCGCCTCAACCGCTACCTGTTGCTCACCGGCGCCAAGGGTCGCGAGGCTTTGCGCGACTTGCCCGACAACTTTCGTGTCGTCACCGAGCGTTCGCCGGTCTACTCCCTGCGTGAAATGGCGACGGTGTCCTGGCAGCTGTCAAAGCTCAAAGTGGACCTTTTCCACGCCACCCACTACGTCCTGCCGGCGGTGGTACCGTGCAAGGCCGTGGTCACCATCCACGACATCATCCACTTGCTCTATCCCGAGTTCCTACCCAATCGCCTGGCATTCACCTATGCCATGTGGATGATCCGCCGCAGCTTGCAACGGGGGGACCGCATCGTCACCGTCTCCCACAACACCCGCCAAGACCTGATGAGCTATTTTCAGGTCGGCGGACAAAAGATCGACGTCATCTACAACGGTATCGAAGCCTCGTTCCGCCAACCCCTGGCCGACGATGACCTCAGGCGCTGGATGCAAAGCCTCGGGCTGGAGCGTCCTTACATTCTCTTCGTGGGTAACCCCAAACCCCACAAGAACCTGGACTCCATCGTCAAAGCGTACGCCAAGGCCCTGCAACGCCAGTCGTTCCCCCACCATCTCGTCTGTGTCGGCGACCGCAGCGGGATCGAGAGCAAGGTCCGACAACGGGCCGATCAACTCGGCATCAGCGATCGCATTCTGTTGTTGGGCCATGTGGCGCAGGAAGCCTTGCCCGCCATTTATCAGGGCGCCGCCCTCTTCCTTTATCCAACCCTCTACGAAGGCTTCGGCTTGCCGGTGATCGAAGCCATGGCTTCCGGGGTACCGGTGATCACCTCCAATACGTCGTCGCTCAAAGAAATCGCCGCCGGCTATGCGGATTTGGTGTCCCCTTTGGACATCGACGCCATGGCGCAGATGATCCTGCATTGCATCACCGACGAAGGGCACGCCGCCACCCTCAGCAAGCTGGGACGTCAACGGGCCTTGGACTTCGACTGGCGTCGCACTGCCGAAGACACCCTGGCCATCTACCGCCAAACGTTGGGCGACCAAGCTCCCAAGGACAGGTCGCTGCTCGAGGCCCAGGAAGCATGAGCTCGGCCTCGCCGCTCAGCGCCGTGCGGGTGGCGCTGGTGCACGATTGGCTGACCGGCATGCGGGGCGGAGAGAAGGTGCTCGCCGCCATCGCCGAGCTTTTCCCACAGGCCCCCATCTACACCTTGATCCACCTCCCTGGCAGCCTCGGCGGAGATTTTGAATCGCACCCCATCCATACCAGCTTTCTGCAGAAGGTGCCGGGCATCGGACGTATTTACCGCCAGCTCTTACCCTTCTTCCCCGCCGCCATCGAGGATTTCGACTTCAGTGCCTATGACCTGGTGATCAGCACCAGCCACTGTGTCGCCAAAGGCGCCATCCCGGCGCCCCATGCCAAACACCTCTGTTATTGCCATACCCCGATGCGTTACGCCTGGGACCAGGAGCACGTCTACTTTCCCCAGCGTCGTGGCATAGGCGCCAGACTCCGCAACCTGGCCCTGACCGGCCTGCGATCCTGGGACGTGGCCAGTCTGCCGCGGGTGGATCGCTTCGTAGCCAATTCACGTTTTGTCGCCCAACGCATCGAGCGCTATTACGGGCGCCCCGCCGAGGTGCTACCGCCGCCGGTGGATGTCGACTTCTTCCGTCAGGGGGTTGATGCAGAGAATAGCGACGATCTCGACGGTTTCCCGGCCAAGGGCGAGTACGCCCTCATGGTGTCCGCCCTGTCACCCTATAAACGGGTCGACCTGGCGATCAAGGCCTGTCGACGGCGGGGATTGGAATTGCGGGTCGTCGGCAGCGGTCCCGAGGAAGCCCGGCTGAAGGAGTTGGGAGGCGATAACGTCCGTCTGTTGGGCCGTGTCGACGACGCACAGCTGCGCCGTCTCTACCAAGGGGCCCGACTTTTTGTGCAGCCGGGCCTCGAGGACTTCGGTATTGCCGCCGTGGAGTCCTTGGCCAGCGGCACGCCGGTGGTCGCTTTGGGGCGCGGAGGCATTCTCGACATCGTCAAAGAGGGTGTGCACGGGGTGCTCTACGGAGTATCCTCCGAGGACGACGCGCTGGATGCACTCGACGCGGCGATTGACAAATCCTTGCAGATCGGCTTCAATAAATTGGAACTTGCAAGGCGAGCTGAAGATTTCTCCCGTGCGCAATTCGCCCGACGACTGCGCCACTTTCTCGCGGACTTGCTCGTCTCAGCCAACCCCGGCGAACCGGAGACACTCCATTCATGATCCGAAAGCGTCGACGTAGCACCGCGGCTCTCTACCTCACCGGAGACCTGCTCAGCACTTTAGTGGCCTTCTTTTTGGCCTGGTTCGTGCGCTTCGAGCTCCAATTTCCGCCCCTCAAGAAGGGTCTCCCGGACTTTCAGCACTATATTGCGCTGCTGCCCATCGTCTTGGCCATATGGCCCATCGTGTTCTACTTCCACGGCCTTTACCAGAGCCGGAGAGATCGCTCACGGGTCGATGAAGCCCTGACCATTCTGCTGGCGACGGCCTTCGCCACCTTCATGATCTCCGCCTTGCCGTCCTGGTTCCGTCCGACGATTCCGGGCAGCGATGAGCTCCTGACCTTCAGCCGCGCCTTCATCGGCATCTTTGTGGTCTGCGACGTCACGTTGGTGGTCTTGAGCCGCGTGCTCACCCGCCACATCCTGCAGACCCTGCGCCTCAAGGGGCGAAATCTGCAACGTATCCTGGTGGTTGGAGCCAGTGATCTGGGGCGCGAGATCACCTACAAGCTACAAGCCCACCGCGAGCTCGGTCTCGAGGTGGTGGGTTTCCTCGACGATGATCGCGGCAAGCTGGGGCAACAGATCATGGGGGTGCCGGTGCTCGGGGTCCTCAACGAGATCGAAGACGTCATCGCCGAGCGGGCCGTCGACCAGGTCTACATCGCCTTGCCCCTGGATGCCCATCGCAAGATGGTGCGGGTCATGCAGCAGGTGGGCCGCAGCTGTGTCGAGGTCAAGCTGGTGCCCGATGTGCTGCAATACGCCACCCTCAAGTCGAGCCTCGAGGATCTTGACGGCACGCCGGTGATCAATCTGTCGCAAGTTCCCTTGCAGGGCTGGAGCAGCCTCGCCAAGCGGACGATGGATATCATCCTGGCGAGCCTCGGTCTGGCCCTCCTGCTCCCCTTCTTCCCCTTCCTGGCCTTGGCCATTTGGTGGGAAGACCGCGGCCCCATCTTTTACCGGCAAGAGCGCATGGGGTTGGACGGCAAGCCCTTCATGATTTTGAAGTTCAGATCCATGAAAGTGAATGCCGAGTCCAGCAGCGGACCGGTGTGGGCCATCCGCGGCGACGACCGGCGCACCCGGCTCGGCAGCCTGATGCGCAAGACCTCCATCGACGAGCTGCCCCAGTTGTGGAATGTGCTCAAAGGCGACATGTCTTTGGTCGGCCCACGGCCGGAGCGCCCCACCTTCGTGCACGAGTTCAAGCACAAGATTCCCGACTACATGCTGCGTCACCGCGTCAAGTCGGGTATCACCGGCTGGGCCCAGGTCCACGGCTGGCGCGGCAATACCTCCATCCGCCGTCGTATTCAATATGACCTCTACTACATCCAGAATTGGTCACTTCTCCTCGACCTCAAGATCCTCTGGATGACCTTGCGGAGCGGCGCCTGGCACAACGCCTACTGACCGCGGCGCCGTTTGCATACCATGTTTCACTGGCTGATCGGCATGCCCGACGCGACGGCGACGCCAAGCCTCCAGCCACCTCGCCGCCAGCCGTCACCTCCCAGGGGGGTGACACACCAACTTGCCGTCGTCTTGTCTCTCCTCTGTCTAGTTTTTGGTCCGGTGCGCTCCCTGCACGGCGAGGGCACCCAGACCGGCATCCTGCAAGGCACGGTCGTCGATTCGGCGCAGCAACCCTTGCCGGATGTCCCGGTACAGCTCTTCGGCGCCCAGCTACAACGCAGCACAGTTACCGACGCAGCCGGCCGCTTCCGTTTCCAAGGCTTGGCCATCGGTAGCTATCGTGTCACCGCCGACCTGCTGGGCCTGAGCGCCTATCGCGACGACGTGCGGGTATTCATCGACAAAACCACCGACACTTCCCTGGTCTTGTCTGAGAACAGCGAGCCGGACGCCGACTTGCCGGTGGAAGAGGACCTGATTCAGGTGCTTGCCCTGGCGCCGCTGATCGATCGCTATGAGACCCGCATCAGCTCCAGCGTACGGCGCGAATTCCTCGACGAGCTGCCGTTGGCAAGGGTGTACCAGAGCGTCGCCCTGCTGCTGCCCAGCGTCGTCGGCGGAGCCGACGGCAACCCCAACGTCAGCGGCGCCCTACGGGGTAGCAATCTCTACCTGGTGGACGGTGTCGATACCACCGACCCCACCACCGGCCTTTTTGGTCTCAACCTGAGCTACGACGCCATCCAAGAGGTGGACGTCACCACCGCCGCGCCGCAGGTAGAGTACGGCCGCGCCTCCGGTGCCATCATCAACGTGGTCACCCGCTCCGGCGACGCCACCTTCCGCGGCAGTGCCCGTTGGCTATCGTCGAGCAACGGCTGGAACAGCGACTACCGCGACCAGGGCCAAGGGCTGGACACCGAAATCGCCGCCGCCAACGCTGGCGACGACAACCTCGACAGCACCTTGGCGGCCACCCTCGGCGGTCCCCTGTGGGGCGACCGCCTCGGCTTCTTCGCCACCTTCGAGCAGGCGGACAGCAGCTTCCTGCGTCCTTCCTTCGAGGGCACGTCCTGGGACCAGGACACCTCCATTCAAGCCACCGGCATCAAGCTCACCGGCCACGGCCAACGGCACTCCCTGCTGGCCCAGTACACCGCCGATTCCGCCGACTTCAATACCTTCGCCTCATTCGATCGCCGGCCGGGCGAAAACCGGGCCGTCGATATCCCCGACGAGCTCCGGGGTGAGGTCTACGATCCCCTGCCGGGAGACATCTTTGCTCTCCAGCACCGTGTCCAGGAGGGGGATTTCGTCAAGCTTCAGTGGTACACGGTGGTCAATGCCGATGTCTCCCTGACCGCCGCCGTGGCGACCCAGGACCGACGCCTCGAGCGCCACCCCCTCAACCAGCGCAGCGGCCTCGGTGGCGCCGTGCACGAAGGGGCCGTGCCCTACGGTATCTCAGCAAATAACCCCGACGGCGAGCCTCAGGCCTTCACCACCTGGAACGGCTTGACCGACCGAGGGAGCGAAGAGCGACGGCGACAGCAGGCCAACGTCACCGCCGACTACTTCCTGCAACGGGGAGGCTTCAGCCACGGTTTGCGTTTCGGGGTCGACCTACAGCGTACCGAGTCGACCCAGGATCTGAGATTTTCCGGCCAGGACGGCATCGACCAAGCCACCGGGCTGCCAGTGTCCGGGCAGCTGTTCAGTGATCTCGACAACCGCCCCCAGTGCACCATCTTCGGCCAGAGCTGCATCGACTTCGACGCCGACAGCGGCACCTTCCAGCCTTTCCTGCTGTTCAATTTCTATCAACGGCCGACAGGTGGCACGGAAGCTGAGAATCTGGCCCTGTTCGTCAACGACGCCATCAGCTTCGGCCGCTGGTTGGTCAGTGTCGGGATGCGCTACGAGCAGGTGAGCGGCGACGATGAGCGTGGCCGCAAGCTGGTGGACGATGATTCCCTGGCTCCCCGCATCGGCTTCAAGTACGACCCCAAGGGCGACGGCAAAGCCTTTCTCTCCCTGACTTACTCCCGCTTCACCGAGCCCTTCCCGCAGCTCTACCTCGACGATTTCACCCAGGCCGAGCCCCTTTCGGGCTACAGCAGCTACCTGTGGCGCGGCGTCAACGGCGATCCGGACTGCCTGTTGGCCGAACCCACGGACATCAACTCCCCCTGTTGGCAATTCACCGGCTCCAAACCCCTGGAATCGCTATCCAAGGCGGAGCCCAATCTGGATCTGGAACGTAGCTCCGTAGAGGAGCTGGTGGTCGCCTTCGAGCGCCAACTGACCGACAATACCTCCCTGCGCCTGAGCTGGATCCAGCGGGATTGGCAAGACCTTTGGGACGATGTCCTGCTGCTCGACGGCAGCAGCCCACTTTTCGATCCTGTCGTCGGCAGCGTCGAGAACCTGCCCCAGGCGGAGCGCACCTATCGCAGCGTCCAATTGCTGCTGCAACGTCGCTACGCCGAGCGCTGGCAGATGCTCGCTTCCTACACCTGGAGCGAAACCGAGGGCAATCTCTTCCAGAGCACCGGCCGCTCGTCCTTTCAAGACTTGGTCGACTTCGACGACACCAATATCGTGCAACGATTTGGCCCCGCACCCTACGATCGCAGCCACCAGCTCAAAGTGTTTGCCAACTACCAGATCCCCATCGGCACCAATCGGCTGTCCCTTGGCGGCGTCATGCGCTACGAAACCGGCACCCCGTACCAGCGGGAAACCTTGATCGACAACGTCGGCACCCGCTTCGATACCCCCCGCGGCTCCCTACGCCTCGACGACTTCTGGCAACTCGACCTCAGCGCCTCCTACGACTTCGACTTCCAGCGCGAAAACCTCGGCCTGGAATTCAAGCTAGAAGCCTTCAACCTGAGCGATGAGCAAAGTGTCCTCGAAGTCGAGACCCTGACCAACGGTGGCGGTTTCGGACAGCCTCGGTCGATCGCCGATGTGCAGGCGCCGCGGAATTTCAGGTTGACGGTGGGGGTGCGGTTTTAGAATCATGGCTCGGCAACACTGCCGAATCATGGCTCAATGATCTGAGAATCCCATTTCCGGGAACCGTGCCGGACTGTGGGAAATTCGAAAAAGGTGCCAGAGAAAGTGCCTGGCACCTGAATCAGCGCCGAGTGGGCTATGCCGCAGACTCTAGATTCTCGCGGACGATCCGCGGATGGCGAGCTGCGATCCGCAACAGAGCGAGGGCCGGCCCCTCAGGTCTCCGTCTCCCCTGCTCCCAATTCCGCAGAGTGTGCACACTGATCCCCAGAGCTTGAGCGAATTGACTCTGGCTGAGGTCCACGAAACGCCTCAGGGCGACGATGTCCTCGCCAGCCTCGATTTGCCCATCCATGATGCGTCGACGAAGCCGGGCCGATATCGCACGTTCGAAGTCTCGCTCGGTCAGCTCGGGAAGGTTGGTCGTCACGATTGCTCCATGTATGAAAAGAAAAGACCTCGTTCTCGTTGGTTCGCCCAGCGGGCGCTGATGATCCGAATCATTTTGAAGTCCCACTCAGCCCAGACGACCAAGACGATTCCGCGACAAATGGGGCCATGGAGATAAAACGATCTTCACCATATGAATGATCATGGTCGAAAATCTCCAGATAGTCGGTGTCAGATTCAAAGAAGTCTCCAGCTTCTTCGAAAGAAACGCCATGCTTATTTTGATTGGCTAGATTCTTCTCTTCGTCCCAGACGATTTCCACGTGAGGAATTCTACACGGCCGAGCAACTAAGTCAATGGCTTACCCCTCGTATGGACGATGGATCGCCGCCTGGCTTGATGGGCCGCTCGACACCGCCCTCCCCTACTCGGCCATCTGCCGCAACAGATTGCCATGACATTGATTGACGTGGTGCGCCTCGTGCCAGGCCACTGATTCCAACAATTGCCGATAGGTCATGTCGCCTTCGGACGGCTTCGGCGGCACGGTGTCGAGCATGCCGTCGTGCCAGGTATCCGCCAAACTGAGAAAGTAGTCCCTGGAAGATTTCAGGAGACTCTCGATCTCTTGCAGGGTGGGGATCGACCGACTGGGCTCGGTGCCGTGACGATACCGTTGCCAGAGGTCGTGATGCGGCGACGGACCGAAGGAGCCCTCTTCGTACAGGGCGATGTGCATCAGGTGCCAGGCCAAGTGGTGCCGGGTGCCGGTGCCCGGCAGGGCGGAGAGCAGCCTGGCTTCTTGGTCCGCTGGCGGGGTACCCCGTTCGTCGGCTTCCTGCCGGATGATGGCCTTGAGGAAAGCGATGAATGTGTGGGTTTGATGGCGATTCAATCGGCAGCGATCGAGCATGGTTTGCAGTGTGTTCATGCGTCCTCCCAAGGTCCGTTGGCTAGGTGGTGCCCATCCAAGATGGCGATGTGAGGGCGGGAGCACTCCGGCTCGTCGCTGCGGATATCATCATGATGCTCGGCGTCATGGTGTTCGGCGTCATGGTCTGCTGCATCATCGTCTGCTGCAGCATGGCGGACCGCATAACGGCTCAGCAGACCATGCATGGCGGCCAGATCCGCATCGGGGTGGCGCTCTAGAAGCAACGCAACGATGCCGCTAAGGTGCGGTGCGGCAAAGCTTGTGGCGTCCACCCAGCGATAGCGACCGCCGACGGTGCGCACCCGACAACGGCCTTGGGCCACCGCCTCGACGGCGTCGTCGGGCCGGTAGGCAAAATCATGGCCATTGGGAAAGTAACCACCGGCCACACCGATGGCGTTGTCGAACACCGCCGGGTAGCTGACACCGCTCTTGGCTTCGACCGCGGCCACCAGGATCAGCCCCTGCCGTCGGGCCGCCTCGCAGGCCCGATAGAGGCGCTCGAAGCCCTTTTTTTCAACCGTCCCGAGACTCAGGTTGACCACCTGCATACGCCGCTCCACCGCCCATTCGATGGCCCGCACCAGCACGCTGATCCGACTTTCGAGACGGCGATGGAAGATGCGTACCGGATAGACCTCCACCCCCGGCGCCAGGGACCAAAGGATGCTGGCGCAGGCCGTCCCGTGACCCAGGTGGTCGTGGGTGGCGGCATTGCCGCCCTTCGGCGCGTCCGACAGATCGATCCCCAGCCGCGCCTCCGCCGCCGGCCAACCGGCATCGAGCCCGCTGTCGACGACGGCGACCCGCACCCCGGCGCCGGTGGCGTCGGCCAGATCGCGCCGCACCCAGGGCGGCCGATCGTAGCTCAGGGGCGGTGCTCCACGGAGCTTGGGGGGAAGGGGAAAGTTGTCGCCTTTAGCCATTGAAGGAGTCTCCAAAAAAGCGCACCAGATGATCGATGGCCCGGGCCGAGCGGGTGATGATGCGACCTTCCGTCGACATGCCGCGACGAAATCGTTGCCGCACGCCCTCGTCGAGGGACGCGGCGTCGAGCTCGGCGATGACCCGGTAGTAGCCCTCCTGACCGACGATGACGTCGCTGCCCACGTGGGTTACTTTGCCTTCGAAAAGACGATGCCGCCATTGCTCCAGGGTGGCGATGGCGCGGATCTCGAATTTGACGGCATCCCCCTCCTGCACCAAGTGGATGTCCTGCTCCGGCAGCCGCAGCTCCGCTTGCCAAGCATCGGCGCTGCCCACCTCCATGAGCAGTTGCCCCGCCGTCGCCCTGGCCCCCAAGAGGTCTTCCAGATTTTCGCTGAGCACGGCGCCGGGACCCGGGCTGCGCAGGGTGCGCCGGGCCAGCTCCTGCTCGCTGATGTGGATCTGCTGCTCAAGGAGCTGGAAATCCCGTCGCACCGTATCCGGACGGTTGCGTTTGAGATCGGCTTCCAGGCGCAGCTGTGCCAGATGGGTCTCGAGCGCGAAGACGTCGAGGCGCAACAGCACTTGCCCTGGGTGCACCGTTTCACCACTCTGCACCAAGATCTCCTCCACCACTCCCGCCACCGGGCTGCGAATGGCATGGATGGTCTGTGGCTCGAGCACACCCAAAGCCTCGAGGCTGACGTCGAGGCGGACAGAGAAAAGTAGTACGACGGCGAGCACGACGAGAAAGACACAGCTCAGCAGGGTGATGCCGACCGCCCCCTTGGCCAGGCGGGTGCCGAGGTTGGCATGCTCACGGATGTCCGGCAGCAGGAGTTGGTCTGCCGAGTGTGACAGCGTCGAATGTGGCTGCGCTGAGTGTGGCTGCGCTGAGTGTGGCTGCGCGTCGCTCACCGCGCCCCCCCCACTTCGACCTGCAGCGTCTGCTTGCCGAGACGGGTTTGCAGCCGGCCTTCGACGTGGATCGCATGCCCACGGGACACCGCCAGCGGACGCCGCACCGGCATCACCCGACGACCCCAGGTGGTCAATGGCGCGAAGGGTCCGGTGCTGAGCACGGTGTGGGCGTCGAGATGGGCTTTGAAGTAGAGGATCAAAGCGTTGAGGTTGCCCCGCTGGAGGATCTCCAGCGGCTTGGCCCGCAGTTGGGCATCGACATCCGGAGAGTCCTCGTGGAGGTCGAGATCCAGCAGCTTGCAAGGCTCACTGAGCACCCTCGGACGAAACAGCGGCTCCCCTGCGTCTTGGGGGACGGCGGGCGGCGATCGCACCTCGGCGTCTTGCAGCATCGCCAGGTAGGGCGCCAAGTCGACGCCATAGAGACCTCCCAGCTCCGCCGCTTCCGCCAACAGGCGCTGCCGATCGTGAGTGGGCGGCTCGGCTGCTTCGAGCCCCAAACAAAAGACCTCGAGCCGATGGGGCAACAACTGGCCCCCCGGTTTGAGAAACCGGCGCCGGGCGTCGGCGATGGCCGGCAGCAGATTTTCTTCGAAGGGGTCGACGCCGAAGATCTCGTGCAGGATGACGTCCGCCGGCTCGTCCAGGACCACGTCGCGGCTGTTGCCACGGCGCAGCTCCACCACCTCCCGGCAACCGTTGGCGGTGATCATTTGAGCTGCCAGCTCGGCGATCTCCATTTCCTCAATGGCGATCACCCTACGGGCCCCGGCACGGGCGGCGAAGATGGACAGGATGCCCGAGCCGCACCCCACCTCCACCACCATCTTGCCAGCACAGCTGGCGGCGATGGCCCGCTGGTAGGCCATCACCCGCGGCACGTCGGTGAGCAAGGCATGGTGGGTCAGCAAGGAAGGCGAGGCGCCGAAGGTCAGGCCGGTGCCGGATGCTGTGACCTCCGAAGAGAACGTCTCGGGGGTTTCGTCCAACAGCAGCCCCTGGGCTTGCAGATGCTCGACGATCTGGGCAAACTCCACCTTGTCCACCGCCCACTCACGGCGCAACGTATCGAGCGCCTGGCGGGGCGTCGCGCCACCGGCGAAACGTTGCAATACCGCCAAAGCATCGCCGCTCAGCTCCTGCACCGGCCGCGACAGGGATGTCGTCGCCAAGAGCTTGCCTTGCTGCGAGATCTCGAAGGTCAGGGCACGGGTGGGACGATGCTGGGCGTCCCAAGCGATCCGGCAGACGGGCTGGCCGTCCGTCGCCGAAGGTTCCAGGGCAGGGGTAGGTGTTGTCATGTGATGGCTCCCAAGGTCTAGGCTCCAAAAGTCTAAATTTCCGACACGACGCGCAGCCGCGTCGCCGGCTCCGTGGCGGCCGCCCCGTGCATGCGGCGGTAGACGTCGCATTCGGTGAGCAACTCGTCATGGCCGCCGGAGCCCACCAACCGCCCCGACGCCATGACATGCACCCGGTCCGCCAGGGCGGCGGCGGCAGGACGGTGGGTGATGTAGAGGACCGTGCGGCCGTCGCGCTGGGCGAAAAGGTCGCGCAGGATCTTCATTTCGGTCTCGACATCGATGTTGGCGGTGGCTTCGTCGAGCAGCAGCAGCGGTGCCGGGCGCAGCAGGGCGCGGGCGATGGCCACCCGCTGCCGCTGACCGGCTGACAGGCTGGCCCCCCACTCCGCCACCTGTGTTTCGTAGCCATGGGGCAGCTCGGCGAAGACCTTCGCCAAACCACAGAGGGCGAGCACGCGGTCCACCTCCGGGCGCGACGGCGGCTCGGCGACACCGAGGGTCAGGTTTTGCCACAGGCTACCCTTGATCAGTCCGGCATCCTGCCAAACGACGGAAATCTGTTGCCGCAGATCCGCCAACGGCAACTGATCCATCGGCCGATCGTCGAGCCAGATGCACCCTTCGTCCACCTGCTCCAGGGCACAGAGAAGACGCATCAAGGTGGTCTTGCCGGAACCGCTGGCCCCCACCAGGGCATTCACCGTGCCGGCTTCGATGTGCAGATCGATGTCGCACACCACCGGGCGATCTGGCGTATAACCAAAGGACACCGCCGCCAGGCGAATATCCCCCGCAAGCACGCGACTCAAGGACACGGCGGGCCCCATGACGGCGTTGGGGTCCTGCTCCGCCGGGCTGTCCAAGTACTCGAACATGCGGCTCAAGTGCACCGCCGACTGCTGAAAATCGGAAAACAATTGCGCCAACATGAACAGCGGGCTGTACAACAAACCGATGTAGGCGACAAATGCAATGTAGTCGCCGAGGCTCATGCGCTGGCTGAGGATGAGACTCCAACCGAACCAGGTCAGGAGCGCCGTATTGAGAGCCCGCAGCACCCCCGTCGAGCCACCCAGGGCCTGGGCCAGGGTACCGGCCCGGATCTGGGCGGTGGTGGCGTGCTCAACCCGTTGCTGGGCTTCGCTGAAGACATGCCGTTCCAAACCCATGCCCTTGAACGTCCTAATATGGCTCAGCACCTCCACTTGATAGGCGCTGACCTCCGCATGGGCTTCCGAGCTGCGCTGCCAGTAGCGCCGCAGATAACGGGCCGAGCCGGCGGCGATGCTGACGATCAAAGGCAGGCTGATCAACGACAGCAAGGCCAAGCGCCAGTCGAGCAAGAAGAGCATCGGCGGCACCAGCAAGACGAAGGCACCTTGGATGAATACCACCTCGAAGACCCTGGCAATGGTATTGATGCCGGAGGAAACGTCCTGAAAGCGACTGGTGACTTCCCCAACCTGGTGCTGATCGAAAAAGCGCATGCGCAGGTGTTGCAAGTGGTTGAAGAACATCAAGCGGGTGGCACTGGCCAGCCGCGAGTTGATGTACAGACTGAAAATACCGCGCAGGGTACCGAAGGCGGTGGAGGCGATGCTCAAACCGAGCAAAGTGGCCACCAAAACGTGCATCAAGGTGAGGTCGCGGGTCGGGTAGACCTCGTCGATGAGCAATTTGGTGACATAGGGAATGGCCGTGCTCACCAGGCCCGCCACCAAGCCGAGGAGAATGCTCTTGAGCAGCACGCCCCAGTAGGGACGCACCAGGCGTAGCAAGCGCACAAACTGGCCCAAGGCGTTCCAGAGGGTGGGAGTATCCCGTTGTGGTGTGTCGGCCATGGTGGAGCTCGTTTCGGTTTCGGAAGGCTTCGAGCTGAAACGGCGAGACCCATTCGACAGGCCAGACATCCGAAGAGGGATTGCGTTCCTAGTCGGACCTATCGAACGGGTCGGGTGGGCCGTGGTATAAGTATCTTTGGTGCTGGAAGCGTGGGCTCCTCAACCGTACCGTGCTGGAAACCTAGGGCGGCTCTAGGCATTGACTCGCCTCGGATTTCACAACGCGGAACGGCGGAAGACCCGCTTTCAGTGCCCTCTCACTACCACCGCGGATCACCCATCAAACATCACGGACAGGGAAATCCGCCGGAGCTTCCGATGCAGGAACGCACGGGGCAGCTGCAATCGGTGGGCGGGCAGGTGTCACAGGTACCGCCACAGCTGTAGCCACACGTGCTGTCGCAGGTGTTCTGACCACAGGTGGGACACGAAACGGGGTCGTAACCGAGGACGGAACCTTCTTCGGTGGTGTCAAAAGACTCGACCTTGAAGTCGTCCAGGTTCAGTTTGATTTTCTTCATTTCTCGTTCTCCTTCGTTACTGACGGTTTTGGGTGCAATCCCTCTTCGGAACTTGAAAACGTGGAGCCTCTGTCTCGGGTGCTGTCATCAAGCGCCGACATCAAGTGACCGCGGCAGCGACGGACTCGTCCTGCCTCTGGTTCGAGATGGGCGCTACCAGCTCGTCCACGACGCCAACACGGTAGAGCTCCCGCAGTTGGTGCTCGATCCTGGAGCTGAGCTGCCGCTGCTGCTCCGCCGACGGCGCTCCCCCCAACAGACCGAGCAGACGGGCGACGATCTCCTCGAGGGGCGCCGACGAATCTGAGGTCGACAGCAAGGTCGACAACATGGCGGCGGCAAATGGGCTGAGCCGTCGCATCACCACCTTCTCCCCCTGCCGCGCCACCAGCCAGGCCTGATGCCGCTCCGGCGGTCCGACGGACGCCGTGCCTTGCCGGACTTCGAGATACCAGTCTTCGAGATGCCGGTCGTCGAGATGCCACGGCCAGCGGGTCGACAGCAGGACACAATCCTCCGCCAGGCAGAAGGAGCTGCCTGGCCAGTCCACCTCCTCCACCGGCCGACGCCGCAGGTGGCGCAGGAAGTGCCGACTGAGGTCGTTGGGTACCGCCACCAGCTCATAGCGTCGCCGTTCGAGCTCGAAGGCATCGGCGGCCATCTCGTGTCCGATCCCCTGCTGGGCTTCGACCAGTTGGACCAACGCCCCGTAGGCCGTCTCCACCGGCGACCTGTCGAGGGGATGGCCCTGCGGATCGGTGGTCAAGGCCTCCTGCACCGGCAGGCCCAGGGCGTCGAGGCTGCGCAAGGTCTGGCCGAAATACTCCTCCACCGCCCGGCGGCCCTGGCTCTGGAAGGAGTCGTCCTCTGGCGGCGTTAGGCTCGCGACCGGCGGCCGCAGCAGCAGGACCGAAGGTAACTCCGGGCATGCCAGGCGCAGGTAGAAGTAGCCGATGCCCGCCTTGCCGAGCAGCAGGCTGGGGTCCGGCACTTGCTCGATGGTGCCGCAGGGCCACGGGAGGTCTGTGCCGTCGTAGTGGGTGCGTCCAAATTCGGCGCAACGCTCGACGATCCCCCGGAGCTCAGGATCACCCAGCACCTGCGCCCCATAGAGGGGCAGCTCGCAATTGCCCGCCACCCCGTGGCACAGGGAGAAACCCTGATGCCGCAAGGATTCCAAGGAGGCCAAGGTGGAGCTCAAGGCGGCCACCGCCTCCCGCCGGTAGATCTCTTGCCCGGTGAGCTCGTAGGCCCGCACCCGAGACAAGCCGATGCCCGGTGAGCCATGGCACCAAGCGGTCATGAAGCGGGGCTGGTAGGGCGGCAAGCTGTCCGCCACCTCGGCGCGACGCAGGGAGTCCTGATCGGCGGAGTAGTAGATCTCGTTCATTTCCCGATGCCGCAGGTCTGGCCAATTGGAGGTCGCCGGATCGAACAATCGACGCTCATAGAGGAAGGCCATTTCGGCAGCGAACCGGTAGCAGCCGCGGCCGCTGGCACGGTACAGCTCCAACAAGGCCAGGGCAGCCCCGGCGGTGCCGTGGGCGTACCCGACGATATTGCGTGTCGCCGACGGCCCTACGGTGTTCCACGACCACCCCCCCGGCTCGCGACGGGCCGCCGCCAGCAAGCGATCGCCGAGGCCGCAGGCGATGTCCAGCAGGCCCCCGTCGTCGAGGGCATGACGCAGCCAGAGGAGAGCGGGAATCGCCCCCGCCGCGCCGCCGATGACGTCGAGCCCGTGGTCATGGGCCTCGTTTCCGGCCAAGGGCTCGAGCAGCCGTCGAGCCGTCTTTAGATACTCCGGCTTAGCCAAGGGCTCGGCCAAACGGGTGGCCACATAGGCAGCGCCGACACGGCCACCGTGAAAGGAACAGCTGCCGGCGGGCATGGTCTCCGCCGCCGCCAAGGCATGGCGCAGGCCACCCTCCGCAGTGCGACGCAGCTCTCCGGAGTCGCCACCGGCGCTGCCGTCGTCGACCAGGCGCAAGAGCTCACCGAGGAAAAGGGCGATGCCCGCCGAACCCTGGTAGATGCCTCCCCCCGCCACCTCCGGCTGTGGACCGCCGGTGGCTTGGTCGAGGGTTTGGATTTGCCAGGTACAAACATCGTCTTGCCACAGGGCCGCGGCGACGATGTCGCCGGCCAAACGCTGGGCGACGGCGATCGAGTCAACTCGTTGCATATGCATCTCCTGTCTCAGGCACGGGCGGCCCGAGCCGCGCCGCCGAGGATCGGATCAAAGGTTTGTTGCAGCGTCGAGGCCATCACCGTCGCCAGGTAGCATTCCTCCTGGACGGTGACCCCGAGGCGGTTGCTCATCATGTGGAGGTAGCTGGGGAAGAGGGTCGCCGCTTGCAGCCGCGGGCTGTCGGATTGCAGCTCGAAGCGCGGTACCAGACGCCCCTGGCCGGAGAGCCCCGCCAGCTGGTCGCGACACGCCGTGAGATGGCGGCGGTAGCGATCCATCTCGGGCGTCAAGGACACGCCGTCGTCCAAGGCACGCCACACCGCTTCGACGTAGCCCGCCAGCCCTTCCCCTTGACGCCGACGGCCGCGGTCGAAGGCCCGCAAATAGCCCGCGGCCACCGACCCGTCCCCCACCATCTGATGAAGGTAGTTGGTGCCATAGTTGCGGCACATTTCGGCCGCCAGCTGTGGCGATTGGGTGAAGACGTGCAGCAGGACCAACGACGCCAAGGTCGCCTTGCCCAGGCGCGCCGAGCGCTCCCCTGGCGTCAGCTGACGCAACAGATCGACGGCGACGGTGCTGGAACGGCAGAAGAGCACTTCCGACACGGCCACCCCATCGACGCCGCCATAGCGCTCCACTTCCGGCTCGTAGGGGCTCCAGGAGAGGGATTGGATCAGCCCACCTTCCGTCTCTGCCTGTTCTGCGATGAATCGCTGGCAAGGCTCAGATGCCTGCGGCGTCACTTCGAGACGCAGACGGATGTGGGGCCCACCGGCGGCATATCGAATGAAGAACCAGCGGCGTGCCCAACCGGCGTCGAGGCAGCGTTGCGCCGCCGGGGCCACATGCTCGAGGATCACCCGATCCGCCGTTTCTCGGTAGATATCGCCGTCGAAGAAGAGGTGGACGCTGAGCCACTGCAGGGCGTCGTTGTTTTGCTGCGGGCTCATCGTCCGTGGCCCTCGATGCTGTGATCCTCGATGCTGTAGTCCGCCTGCGGAAAATCCACCTGAATCACCATCTCGGTGACATAGCGGTCTTCACCGTGCTGCGCCAAATGCCGACGATCTGGCAAGCGCTCATAGAGATAAGCCTGGAAAGATTCCACGTTCTCCGTCGCCCGGCCGAAGAGGTCCACCAATAGGGGATTGCGAAAGTCGACATACTGGGGTTTGTGCAACCGATCCCGCTGCTCTTTGTGGGCTTTGGGTAGGGGCGTAGCCTCGGCATCGATGTCGCCCTCGCTGCCGTCCTTCCCGGCGTCCTCACTGCCGCCCTTTTTGGTGGGTTTCGCCACCGGTGACGGCACCGGCACGGCGCGTATGCTGAGGAAGACCTCCTCCGGCAAGCCGTGTTGCCGACGCCAACGGTTGGCCCGCTCGAAGAACTCGAGCTCCGACTCCTTGGCTTGCCGCCGGGGCAGGACATCGGCCCGCACTGTCCAGCGACGCCGCGACATCACCAGACAACCGTCGTAGACGATGCGGGGCCGGTAGGCGATGGCCGGCATCGGCGCGTCGGCGTTCTCCGCCGCCATCTCGTCCCAGCTGTGGAGCACATCGGGCACTTGCAGGAAGAAGTTGCAGGCCGGGGCGAAGCTGGTCAGCAATTGGTAGAGGGGCGGCCGCATGCGCGGATTCTGAAATCCCAAATCCAAGGGAATCACTTGCTGACCACTGGGCCCGTGCCGCAGTGACAGGGCATGGGCGTCCCCCGCCGTGGGTTCCACGTAGAGATCCGAGGTGGCCAACAAATCTTCAGCGCTGCCGCTCTCCGCCGTCGGATAGCTCACCGCGTGGTCGACCAGCGGAGGGTGCAGATTGGCGTTGAAATTGCCGTCGCCGCAAATCTCCGCCAAGTAAGCGCCCGACAGCTGCCGGTTGTTGTCCACCACCGCCGCTTGCAGATGACCGGGCAGGACATCGAGAAAGCGAGAGAAATACTTGCCGAAGCCCTTGAGGTAGTTGCTGGTCAACAGGGCGGGGCCACCGTCCGTCGCCATGCCGGGCAACAGCTGCGCGAAGATCGAAATCGACAGGCAGGGATTCTGCGGCTGCGGCAGGCCTTGTACCGCCGCCGCCAGATCCCGACGCCCGAGGATGATCTGCTGCGCCTCAGGGGTTTCGCGCCAGCGTCGACGCAACAGCTGGGTCAGGGCATCGTTGGCCGATTTGATGTCGTCCACCACCCCAAGATCGAAGGGATTGAGCTCGTCGAAAGCGCCTTCCTCCCCCGTCCCGTCAGCGGCGGCTTCGTCGCCCTCCGCCTCCTCCACCGGTAGCCCCCGAACCATGCGTTCCTGCTTGGCCAAGTGCTCCTTGAGGTGCTCGCGGTAGTAGTCTTCGTAGAATTGCAAGAGCGGCACGGGCCCACCGTCGGCGTAGTAGGTGTCGAAGAAATGGCGCATCGAGGCATGGTCATGACGCGGCCAGGCGAGCCGTGAGGTGAGACGGATGTACTCCACCAGGGCCGCCTCGAGACCTTCCCGGGCCGCCGCCGAAACCCGTAGGCGGGCAGCGGCCCCGGCGTCTTCATAGAAGGGCACGTCGGTGCGCAGCTGCCGCCGCTGGTTGAGCGTGTCGTAGGACTCGGCGATGTGGTCGCGGGCTTGCGACAACAACCGACGACGACCGTCCACACCGGCGGCGGCGTAGGCGTCGGCCGCACCGCGCAGGGAGACGATCAGGTCGCGGACCGCCGCGGCTTCGGCATCGTCGACCTTGGCCAGCAGCTCACCCAGAGGGCGATCCCAGTCCACCTCTTGCTCGCCGATACCAAAACGGAAGCGCAGGAAGCCCGTGTCGAGCAAACGCTCCGTGTAGCGAGCGATATCTGCCGCCGGGGCTTCCACTTGCTCGCCGACACGGCGGCGCAGAGCTCGCAACGGCAACGCCGTCTCCGCCTCCAGAATCTCCACGAATAGATCGAGCACCGGCGTCACGGGGACCCGCTGAAAAGTCTCGCGCATGCCCTTGCCGGAGAGGAAATGCCACTGCCCGTCACGGCGCCGCAGGGTTGGGTTGCGCTCCACCGGCAAGACGTCCCGCACCGCATCGTTGCTCGACAGCTGCCGTTGCAGAACGCCGTAGATGCTCTTGTTGAGGCGTACCAGACTCTGCTTTTGCCGCGGATCGCCGATCAGCTCGTAGTTGCCGCCGCGACCGTCACGACCGCGACCGTCACGACCTCGATCGTCTGTGAGCTGGCCTTCGACGATGGCGGTGAAGGTGCCAAAGGGCGAAGTCTTCATCACCATGCGCGAGAAGTAGCGCATCAGACCGCGCTCCAGCTGTCGCTCCTTGGCCCCTAGGCGATCGATGGGGCGCTGGCTGTACTTGCGCAGACCGGCAAACATCTGTTGGCTCGATAACAACAGGCCATGACGGAAATCGTCGTCCTCGACAAAACCCTGGAAGAGGCGTCGACACTCGGTGACCTCCGCCTCGTAGGTCACCTCGAGCTGTGCCTGCAACTCGCTGTGGTGCCGCCAATGGTCGGCCCAGAGCTGTAGATCCGTCGCCAAGTCCGCCACCAAGACCGACTCCAGCGCCGAAACCTGGGACTGACGCAGGGGACGCAGGTTGTGGACGTCTCGCTTGAGGCGCAACAGCTTGCCCCGCAGACGGCGGTCGGCGGTGTCCCCCACGACGGCGTGCAGACGCTCCACCAAGCCATCCCGTCGCAGCTCCATGTGCTCCTCCAGGCGAAGCAGCTCTTCGAGCAATTCGACGCTGCCGTCGGACCGCAGGGCCTCCATGTAGCGCACCGGCAAGCCGGCCACGCGAGCGACAAAGTAGGGAAACAGCTTGCCCGTGTCCTGCCCGCTGGCTGCTCGACAGTCGCCTTCGGGGCCGTCGCCTTCCGGCAGCGGGTTAGGGGACGATGGGCTAGGGGTATCGACCAAGAGCTGTGAAACCACGCGCTTCTTCTCCCAGGGTTACCACTCCACCGGGACCCATACGTCCGAGGTGGGGCTTCCAATGTCAAGCTCGGGGACGTCCCGGCCAGGACGTCAATTCAGCGGAAGGCGCGATCGAGATCTGCGGTCGTTTCGAGCCCTGGAATCATCTGAGCCAGACGGCCAGGGTCTCGATCACGTCTTCTTGACCTGCAACGCGGAGGGAAGTGGGAGAGAGTGCCAAAGATCTGGCAGAAATTTTTCGTGGGTGCATGGGATCGGTCTTGGGGCTGCTCAGAAGCTTCAAAGGGGGTTATACTAGAAGTATGAAAACTGCCATCTCAATCCCAGACTCAGTCTTCGAATCAGCGGAACGTTTGGCGGACCGGATGCAGAAATCCCGCAGTCAGCTCTACAGCGATGCTGTCATCGAGTATTTGGCCAGGCACAATCACGACACGGTGACGGAGCGCATTGATGCCGTCTGTGGCGAGGTCGATACTCGACCCGATGACTTCCTCAAGGAAGCTGCTCGCCGAGGTTTGACGACGACCGAATGGTAATCGGCCAAGGCGATATCTGGTGGGCTGACCTACCTGAGCCCGTCGGCTCGGGGCCAGGCCTTAGGCGTCCGGTTGTCATCGTCCAAGGCAATAGCTTCAATCGAAGCCGTCTTAGAACCACTGTGGTCGTGCCCTTGACAAGCAACCTTCGGTTGGCAGAGATGCCCGGAAACGTTGGCTTATCTCGTCGCCACACAAGCTTGCCACAGGACTCGGTCGCCAATGTAACGCAACTCATGGCCATCGATCGGGATCTTCTCACCGAGCGCATTGGTCGACTATCCGGACCCCAATTTGAGCTGATTCTCCAAGGAATCGAATTGGTCCTCGGGCGTTAGCCTCTTCTTCGCTTTCAGAATCAATAACGCTGAAAGCTTCGAGGTCATACCCTGAAGACTGCCTTGATAGTCACGGCGTGCTCGCCGACCACGATGGTCTCCGATGTCGAGTAAGATCTCCCAGAGATGAGCCAAGTACTTCAGGCTGTCATTGCACTTGCTGCCCGACGGGATGTGAAGATTTCCGACCACGGCTACGACGAGCTAGCGCAAGATGGTATTCTTGCGCGTGAGGCCGTAGCAGGAGTGCCTGAAGCCGTACTCTTGGAAGACTATCCCGAATTCCCAAAAGGTCCTTGCGTTCTCGTACTTCAGAGGGATCAGCAGGGAGAGCCAATTCATGTGGTGTGGGGTATTTCGAAGGGACATACGTCTCCAGCGGTGATGATTACGGCCTATCGGCCCGACCCCAAGCGATGGAACAAGGATTTTACGACCAGGAGAGAATGATGGGACGGCTTTACCGGAAGCTTCTCCATGAGGGCGACTACGCGGCTGAAGTCGATGTCGAATTGATCGACTCTGAAGACGGCTGGGCACCGTATCTCTCTCTTGCGGATGCTGAGAAGCTCGATGACGTTCGCGTCTCACTTCGACGAGGCGACATCAAAAGCGCCTCCAGGCTTGGCCGCGTATATCGTTTGATGCCCGTATCGGCTTGAAGGTCCCGCGCCGAACACGAAGACGACACGGAAGCCTACTGCAAGGGCCGATCACGGCGTGCTCGCCGACCACGACGCCGTCGTGCCCGCTTCGAATCCATCGCTGAACACAACACTTAGCTCGTTCTTCCAGAACTGCAACAGGTTGCGCAGAGCCTCCGGCGGCTGCGTCGGCACCCCGCTGCCCACCTGGTCGACGGAATTGAGGCCGTGGCAGGAGGCGCAGACCCGCACCTCTCCTGGCTGGAAGGTGAGCCAGTAGCGCTCGCGGACCACCGGCTCGCCTTGCGGATCGGTGAGCTGCCAAGTCATGGCCCGCTCGGCGGGCACCAGGGCGGCCATGGAACCATCGAGCCCCAGTTGGACGCTGCCGTCGGGGCCGTCATTGGGTGGATTGACGACGGCGGGATCGTGCATCACTTTGGCCAGGACACGGCGACCTGGGTCGGGATCGCCGACCCCTCCGATGCCCCGAACTTGGTCCCCCTGCAAAAACTGCAAGTACTGCACGTCGTACACCAGGCCACCGGTGGCCACCGTCTGGGTGCCGCCGGGCACCCGCAGGTTGTAGGGCTGCTGCTGGTCGAGAACCTCACGGGTGGTGACATCACGGCTCACCACCAAGGCCAGCTGACGCTGCGCCAGATCGTTGCGGAAAGACTGGGGATCGACACCTTCCTCAGCGAAGATCTGCGCCTCCGGCCCGGGCAACGGCACCTCGAGCAAAGGCGGCACCGGGCGTGATCGCACCTCCACCGGTTGCAGCTCCCACAGGGGCCCGTCGTAGGACACCAATACGTCCGGATCGAAGTACTGCAGCGGACGGCTGATGCCGGGGGTCAGGGGCGCCCCGGCGGCCAGAAAACCGTTCTCGGCCACCAATACCTTGAGACGAAAGTCGTAGCGCGGGTCCGGGTTGGCCCGTGTCCCCTCGTTGTTGGCACCGCGGGTCTCGGCGGTGTGGGCCGCCAGCAGGGTACCGTCGGTGAGCTTGGCGGGATCTCGATAGTGGCCGGTGTGGGTGGAGGGTGGTGTATCGCCATCGGCGACCACTTGATCGGTGTCGGGGTGGGTGATGTAGGACACCACGATGGTCTCCGCCGAGGTCCTGGGGGTGGCGGTCAAGCGGACGATACGGCCCGAGGCATGGGTCTCGAACTCGGGCGCGTCGACGCCATAATAGGTGCCACCGCTCTGCGGATCCTCAGCCATCTGGAAGAAATTCAGGATGGAGTTGGGGTTGGCACGCCCGGAGACGGCATCGATGAACTCGACCAAGTTGGGGTCGTTGTTGAAGGCACGGTTGAAATAGTCGTGCAATTCATGCCGACCGATGTGGTTCAGGGTCTCCTCCTCTCGACCGTCGGGATGCATCATCCAAGGGAAAAAGTGGTTGATGCGGTGACCGTTGACCGTCGACCCCGGCTCGTCGAGCCGCGGCTCGGGAAAGACATCCACCGGCCCGGACGTGGCGGCCCCGGGCTCTTCACTGGCCCAATCGAAATTGCCGAAGGGATTGCCGTCCACCTCCGCCTGCTGATCCCGCTGCAAGTGATCCCAACGGGTGAAGACGACGCGACCGAAGCTATCGACAATGGGCGTGAAGACGCCGGACGGGGAGTGGTTGAGCAAGTCGAGCTCACCCGTCTGGGGATCGAGGCTCCACAAGCCGGTATTGGTGGCCGTCGACTCGTATTCGTCGTGCTGCGGATAGAGATGTCGACGTCCATCCCGGGGCCGGTCGGAGCTGAAGAGGATGCGGCCGTCGGGACTGTAGATGGGGGTCACGTTGTTGTAGTCCGGCGGTTGATCAGCCAACTTGGTGATCGACAGCGGCGAGCCTTGGGCCAAGCCGACCACCTCGTAGATCTGCCAATACTCCTGGGTGACCTCGAATATCTCCTCGGCATTGCCGATGACCATGCTGAACAAGGCGCGGTCGCCCCCCCAATGCACCTGCGGATCGCGCACGGCGATGGAATCTTCCCCCTGGAAGGTTTGCCCTTCACCGAAGCCGCCCTCGCGGGTCAGATTGCACAGGCTACCGTCGGGATAGAGGATGTAGAGATCTCCCCCGCGGCCGGTGGTGATGGCCCGGGACAGATGATTGCCGAAGGTCGAGCCGATGGTGGCGAAGTCGGCGGCGATGGGAAACTGGCCGACAAAGAGAATGGGATTGGGCAGCCCCGCCAAGCCGGTGCCGGCGGGCGCCGAGCACTGGGCAGCTCCAACCAACGTAGCCCAGAAGAAACCGACACAGAGCGCGATGGCTTGGGCGACGGGACGAACGGAATCCTGCGACGACATCGGGCGCATGCGGTTCTCCTGGTACGACGGATCCTGGGGATTTGCCGACGCGTGCTGCGGACGTATTGAACGGACGGGCTTACTATAGCAAAATTGCTATTTCGCGATACCAGGGTAGCGTCAGTTATCTCATTTTGACTTCCGATGGCACTTCCTAGTCACCCCCGCGACATCACAGCCCCAAACCCTTCAAACGTCTCACCGACCGTTTGGACTGCTACAATCTGACTTCGGTCCAACAAGATGATGAGAACCTGGGAGGAGACGTGGCTGAGCCTTCGCCAACCGACGTGACGATGCTTCTGGTGCGCTGGAAGGATGGCGAGGACGGCGCCATGGACGCACTGCTGCCGCTGGTCTACGACGAGCTCCGGCGCCTGGCCCGCAGCTATCTGCGCAAGGAACGGGTCGACCACACGCTGCAACCCACCGCCCTGGTGCACGAGGCCTACGTGCGCTTGGCCGACCGCCAACAGCCCGTCTGGCGGGATCGGGTGCACTTCTTTTCCATCGCCGCCCGCGTCATGCGCCAGGTCTTGGTCGACCACGCCCGCAGCTATACGGCCAACAAACGGGGCGGCGACGTGATCAAGGTTCCCATCGAAGAGGGCGAGCAAGTGGCCGACCAACGGGCCTCCAATCTGCTGCAGCTCGACGACGCCTTGCAGCGGCTGGCCGGCTTCGATGAGCGCAAAGCCCGCATCATCGAGCTGCGCTTCTTCGGCGGTTTGACCATCGACGAATGTGCCCGAGTCCTCGAGGTTTCGACGCCGACGATCATCAACGAGACCCGAAAGGCGCGGGCTTGGCTGTACAAGGAAATCGCCGGGGGGCAGGGTGCAGGCTGAGCGCTGGCGTCGCGTCCAGGATCTTTTCGACCAAGCCCTAGAGCTCGAAGCCGAGGACCGGGAAGCCTTCCTCGCCGAGGCCTGCGGCGACGACCAAGAGCTGCGGGACGAGGTGGCAGGCATGCTCGAGGTGGATGCCAGCCTGAGCCCCGATTACTTCGAGAACGTGGTGGTGGGCGGCTCGGCGTTGTTGACCGAGACCTTCGACCCCATCCTGCAGCGGGGCTCCATCGGCAAGTACAAGATCGTCGAAAAGGTCGGCGAGGGCGGCTTCGGCATGGTGCACCGGGGGGTGGATCAGGATCTCAAGCGGGAGGTCGCCATCAAGACTTGCACCTCCAGCGACGAACGGCTGCGGCTGCGCTTCCAGCGGGAGGCGGAGATATCAGCCCGCCTGCAGCACCCCAACATCACCACGGTGCACGACCTGGGCATCGAAGACGGCATCCCTTACCTGGTCCAAGAGCTCCTCAGTGGCGAGGATCTGAGCGACAAGATCGAAAACCAGGCGCCCCTCGATACCGCCACCCGCCTCGACTATCTCTTGCAAATGGCCCGTGGCCTAGCCCATGCCCACAAACATGGCGTCCTGCATCGGGACGTCAAGCCGGGCAACATGCGGGTGCTGGACAACGGCCGACTGAAGATCCTCGATTTCGGTATCGCCCGTTTGGTGGAAGAACGCAATCCCATCACCACCGAAGGGGTCGCCGTCGGCACCGTGGGGTATCTGTCCCCTGAGCAGTTCGAGGGCACTGGGGTGGATCGACGCTCCGACATCTTCTCCTTCGGTGTCGTCGCCTATGAGCTGCTCACCCAGGTACGACCCTTTCCGGGGTCCACCTTCTCCGAGGTCTCGTTCAAGCTGATACATGAGCCGCCCATCCCCATGGGCGAACACTGGCCCGACTGCCCGTTGGCCCTGGAGCACCTGGTCAGCCGCTGCCTGGAGAAGGACAAACAGCATCGCTATCAGGACTTCAACGAGCTCATTCCCGACCTGGAAGCCGTGATCGAGCAACTGGCCGGTGACCAGCCCTTGACCACCTTCAGCCAGGAGACGGAGCGCCGACAACGCAACCGCTGGTGGGTCATGGCGGCCGGCATTCTGGGTCTGCTCGTCCTGCTCATCGCCGGTCGATTCTTCGGCGGTCGGGACGACCTCTCGATGACGCCCGTCGTCGAGAGCGCGGAGCTAGCCGAAAGCAGCTCGGCCCCTGTGCCTTCTACAACGCTCAACCCAGAGGTCGGCGCAGACCGGGGGGCCGTCGGTATCGCCGCCGATGAGCGGGTCGGTAGCCTAGACAAACGCCGGGAGCCCGTGACGCCGACGGTGGCTGCAGAATCCCCGGAGCGGGCCGCAGAGGCGGCACAGCGTCCTAGCGCAGTCGCTTCTAGGGCAGGCGCTTCTGCGGCGGGCGATACCGCAGCAATGGAAAGCTCGGTGATCGATGCGACCGAGCTGCCGGCCACCGTGGACACGGAGCCGGGCTCCGGAGTCAACATGCTGGCAGAAGCGCTTCCCCAGGCCGAAGAGCGGTTCTCCCAGACTCCGCCGGAACCGTCGGCAACCGACGGTGATCGTCCAATTCCAGCCTCCGAAACGCCGACGGCAACGGCCGGAGCTGCAGAGTTGCCCCCCTCCATCGTTGCGAACCCGGCGCCCCAACTTTCTCCGCAGCCCTCCGGCGCTCGGGACGCGGCGCCGCTTGAACCGGCCACCGAGCCCTCCGTCGACAGCCCCGAGGCTCGATACCTGCGGCCGGCCGTCGAGGTCGAGCCCGAGCTCTTGCACCGGGGCACACCGATTTACCCACGGCGGGCCTACATCCTCAAATTGGAGGCCCGGGTTCAACTGTTGGTGAGGGTCGACGACCAGGGCCATGTCACCCAGACGGTGGTCAAATCCTGCACCACCCCCGATATGGGTTTTGAGGCGGCGGCCCAGAAAGCGGCCAGCAAATCCCGCTTCCGCGCCGGTACCGTCGACGGCGTGCCCGCGGCCTCCTGGCATGAGCTGACCTTCGAGTTCAAATATCAGTAGGCTCGGCCTGCCACGCCCCAAAGACCCGATACGTCAGTTGTCGACGTAACCCAAGGCTTCGAGACGCCGCCGCAGCTCTTCGTCCACCTCGACACGGGTCGACGAGGCAGCACCTCGACGCCGCAGCCCCGCTTCCAACCGGCGCAAGGTCTGGTCGAGGTAGCCCTCTTCGAGACGATCCTGCGACGCCAGATCCCGAGTCTCGTCCATGTCCGCGGCGATATCGAACAGCTCGTGACCATGGGGGCGCTGCGCCGCGTCGACGATCAGCTTGAAGTCTCGATCGATGACACTATGTTGGTGCCGGGCACCCAAGCGCAGGTAGGCGAAGGACGCATCCTTGCCCTCCGTCGAGGTGCCCCGCATCCAAGGTAACAGGCTCTGACCTTGCACCAGGTCGGGGGGCTCGGCTCCGAGATAGTCGAGGACGGTGGGCAGGACATCCATCTGATTGGCCAAGATGGGCAGCCGTTGCCCGGCCCCTTGCCCGGCGGGCAAGTGGACGATCAGCGGCACCCTCAACTGCTCACCGTAGAGGGTCTTGCCGTGTTCCCAACCGCCATGCTCGAAGAACTCTTCGCCATGGTCGGACAGCAAGACGATGAGACTGGAAGCGTCGATCCCCTGACCTCGTAAACGATCCAACAGGCGGCCGAAGTGGTGATCGGTGTAGGCGATCTCAGCGTCGTAAAGATCGCTCCACGCCTCGGCGGTACCCGGCGGCGCTTCCAGCCGGCCGGCGGAAATGTCGTGCACGTGCTCGAGCCATCCCCGCTGCCGCTCAACGCCGGCCGCAAAGCGCTCGTAGTACTCGTCCGACGGCGTGTACGGGGCGTGGGGATCGGTGGCGTGCACATAGAGGAAGAAGGGCGGCCGTTGCCCCCGTGGCGCCAAAGTATCGAGCCACTTGAAGACCCAGCTGTGCAAACGCTCTGCCGTCTGGTGGAAAAAGACGTTGTCTTCGGACTCCCGCAAGTACTGGTAGTGATCGAACCCTTGATCCAAACCGAAGGCGGCGTCGACATTGCCGTTGGTGATGAAACCCACCGTTTCGTATCCCTGTTCTTTCAGCGCCTCCGCCAAGGTGGTGATCTGCGGCGCCAGGGCTTCGTCCCGCCGGTTGACGCCATGGGCTTGCGGCAACATGCCGGTGAACAACGAGGTGACGGCGGTACGCGTCCACGACGACTGGGCCTGCGCCCGGGTGAAGACGGTGGCCCCGGCGGCGAATTGATCGATCCGCGGGCTGATCGGGCGATCGTAGCCATAGGTCCCCAGGCGATCGGCCCGCAGGGTATCGATCAAGTAGACGATGATGTCCGGCGGCACATCCATATCCGGCGACCCATCTTCTGCCGGGGGAATTGCCCTCTCCGGAGCCGATTTCGCATCTGACGGCGCATCTGAGGCCTCGTCGACGGCAGCAGCGGGACGCATGACCATGGGCAGCAACACCGTCACCGCCGGACCACCACCGAACCAACCGGTGAGGCGATCCCAGAGGCCGCCATCGGCGCGACCACCGATCAACGACAGGCGAGCCAGTTGGGGCGTCTCGATGGGCAATGCCCAGCGGGAGGGCCCCGCCGCGTCGTCGGAGCCATCGCCGCCGGCCCCGGCGGCGTCGTTCGGTGACCAGGTGACGGTACCGTCCGCCGTCTCCAGCTCGACGCTCAAGGCAACCGCCCCGTTGGATGATTCCACATGGCCCAAGACCAGCTCGTCACCGGGTCTCAGATCTTCGAAATAGGACACCCGGCTACCCACCGGCAGACGCAGCAGCTCCCCTTGCTGGCTAGGAGCGGCGGCGTCCAAAGCTCCCTCTAAGGTCAGGCTGTACCAAAGCACCGCCAAGGAACGATCATCGACGGCCCCGGGGAAGATTTCGGAGGGCACGTCGTGGCGCCCGTAGCGCAGCTCAAATCGGTTGCGGCCCACCCGCAAACGGGACGCCGGGACGGCGAGGCGCAGCCGCTCGAAATCCTGGCCGATCTCCACTTGCCCGACACTCTGACCATTGACCAGCACCTCCACCGTCTGCGGGCTGGCCCCCGGGTAAGTGAAGGCGCGCCCGTGCAGCACCAACTCGGCATCGTAGGTGTCGCTGGAGAACAGCTCGAAGGTGGACACCGGCCCCAGCCCCCAAACGTAGGAACGCACATCGTCCCGTTCGTCCAAACCCCAACCGGTCAGCAAATGGGCCCGAGCGGCCGGCGAACCGAGTTGCAAGCTCGCCACCTCGGTGTCCGTCGCCGCCGTCGGAAAGAGCTGCAGCAGGTGGTGGACAGGCAGCCGCGGTGACCGGTCGCCGTCGGCGGTGTCGGCCTCGGCGGCAGACGCAACGCCGCCGGCTGACCGGACGGTGGCCGAAGGCGCGGGTGGCTGGTCACCGCCACAGGCCAGAAGACTGGCCAGAAGACTCAGGAGCAGCAACAGATGGGACAATGTCCCGAGTGTGGTGCGGATCCAAGAATGCGGGGCGAATGGGTGCGACTTGTGGGTCATCGCCAAGGCATCCGTCAGCGGGCCCCATCTTGGGCCGCCGGATGGGTACCTCCGACATGCACAAAGGTGCCACGGCAGGTGGCCGTCACTTGGCCACCCGCCTCGACGGTGGCCTCCACCGTCACTTTTTTGCCTTCGCTGGCAACCACCCGAGCCCGCAGGAACAGAGGTTGGTCGCGGGGCGTCGGACGCCTCAGCTTGACATGGAAGTCCGCTGTCACCGTCACCGGCAGGGCGTCGAGGTGGTCACGGCGCATGACAAACCACGCCGCCGCCCAATTGCTGTGACAATCCAGCAGGGAGCCGAGGATGCCGCCATTGACCACGTTGTCAAAGGCCTCGTGGTGGGGCGCCGCCGTCCATCGACAGATCAGCTCGTCGGGGTCGTCGGGGTTGGCGAAGCTGCGAATCCGCAATCCCTTGTCGTTGACCGGACCACAACCGAAGCAGCGGCCGCCGGGCGTATGGAGCTCTTGTAGGCTCGCCCCGCCGGGAATCTGGAAAGGCTGCAACGCGTCAGGAGTCGCTTCAGGTATCTCAGACATCGGCGTCTTCCGCCAAGGCTCGGTGCAACTTGGCCAACAGCTCCGGCGCCTTGCCGTGATCGAGCTGCCCGGCGGACCACCCGACGCCCAGGCCGTCCGCCCCGTGCCGCGGGATGATGTGGAAATGCACGTGCATCACTTCCTGGTGGGCCTGCCGTCCATTGTTCTGTAACAAGTTGTAGGCCGTCGCTCCGGTGGCCTGCATGACGGCCCGGCAGAGGCGCGGCAGCACCCGTCCCAGGGCCGCCGCCGCATCGTCGCTCAGCTGATGCAAGAAGGCCCCCCGCTGCTTGGGGATCACCAAGGTATGGCCATGGCTCAAGGGGTTGACGTCGAGAAAAGCCAGGACGTGATCGTCCTCATATACCCGATGGCAGGGAATCTCACCGGCCAGAATCTTGTCGAAGATGGTCTCATGGTCGCTCATGGGATCATTTTAGTGGACAAGCCGGCGACTGGACAGCTTAGTACACCTTCCGGAAATACGGTGACGTATCGAGAGCCCCGAGGCGCCGCGTCCGCAAGGCTTGCGAGCGAGGCATAGTGGGGCTCTGTTGCAGCGAGCGTAACGCCGCGGACGTGGATGCATCGGCGCTCGAATACCAGCGTATTTTTGAAAAGGTGTACTTAGCTACACTTCGAATCCTCCAGTGGATATCGCCATCTACTGTCTTGGGAGTCTCGAATCTCTATGTCATCCTAGGCCACCGGCCCCTTGGGCGAGGTATAACACCCGGCCTACACACCGTCCGCAACGTGCAACTTGCTCAAACGCAACCAGCCAGTGTTCGCCGCCCGGTCACCAATCGAGGAATCCGCACCGATGACCCCCAACCCCATCCTTCGCCTGATCTTCTGGCTCAGCCTGACGGCCGTGCTTCTATCGGCCGTGCTGGTGGTGACCTGGGTGGACTTGACGCCTCAGGTGGGTTCGGACTTTTTCTTCTCGACGGAAGACCCCCAACTGCAAGCGTCGAGGCAGATCAACGACCTCTTCCCCGCCGCCGATCAAATCCTCATCCGCGCCGTCGGCGAGGACATCTACGGCGCGGAGTATCTCGACAAGCTGCGCCAACTTTCGGAGGAGCTCCTGGCCTTGGACGGGGTCACCGCGGTACAGAGCCTGACCCATGGCCCAGCCCGCCCCGACAAGGTACCGGAAAGCCCGATTTGGCGTCGTCTACTGTTGGGGGACTCCGCCAACGCCAGTCTGCTGGTTGTCAGTGTCGACGCCGACGACGCTGACGACGCCGCGGAACGCCGGCTCATGGGGCAGCTGGAGGAGCTGTTGGCCGGCCACAGCGTGCCCAGCTTCGCCCTCGACATTTCCGGCGTCCCCTATGTGATCGAGCTCATCCGACGGCATCTGAGCCGCGACCTGCGCACCTTCTCCCTCGCTTCGTTGCTCGTCTTCGGCCTGCTCATCGCCCTCATCTACCGTTCCTGGCGTCTCGTCGTCGGCACTTTGGTGTCCTGCTTGGGGGCCTGCGCCATCGCCCTGACCTTGCTGCACGTGCTGGGCAAACCCATCGGCCTGTTGACCGCCAACATCATCACCATCGTCTTCGTGCTCACCCTGTCCCACATCGTCTTCCTGATCGCCAACTGGCGACACGAGCAACGGCATCCGTCGCAGGCCGAGGACAGCACACCTTCCGAGATCGTGCAGCGGGCCGTCGCCCGCACGTTCAAAGCCTCCTTCTGGTGCATGGTCACCACCCTGCTGGGCTTCGCCAGCCTGCTCTTCGCCAGCGCCAAACCCCTGCGCGAGCTGGGTTTCTCCGGCGCCTTGGGTGCGGCGGTGGCGATCCTCGTCGCCTACAGCTTGTTCCCTGGCTTTCTAGGGCCGGGATTTCTAGCCGCCTCCTCTTCCAGCCGCTCCCCAAACAAAGATCCGTCGCCCTTTCCCTGGTCGCCGGGCAAGGTCAGCCTCGCGGTGCTGGGGCTCCTGGTGCTGGGGCTTGGCCTGGGCATCCCGAAGATCAACACCGACCCCAATCTACTGTCGTACTTTGCCGCCGACAGCACCTTGCGCAACGGCCTGGAGATGATCGATCGCAGCGGTGGCAGCAGCCCCCTGCTCTTTGTGGTGACGGCCCCGGAGGACGGCACTTTCGACAACAAGGAGCTGCTCGAAAAAATCGACGCCGTGCAGCAACACTTCGACGCCGACCCGGCCGTTGGCACGGCCCTGTCGTTGTCGGTTTTGGTGGCGGAGGCGCGGAGCCGTCCCTTCGGCATGCTCTTGCCCCTGGGCGCCGTCTACAAGCTGTTGGACAGCCCCAACAACGGCCGGGTGCTGAGCTCCTTCCTCACCGAGGATCGCCGCCAGGCCCTGCTTTTCCTGCGCATGCGGGAGACCGATCGCCAAGAGCCGCGGGCGGAGATCATCACTCGCCTGCGACGCACGGTGACCGAGCAGGGTCTGCAGGTGGAGCTCAGCGGCGGCCTCTTCGAGCTGCAGGCCCAGCTCGGGCAATTGGTGGCGCGCTCCCTGGTCAACGGCCTGGCGGGCCTCTTCGCTCTCTTCCTGGTGGTCGCCGCGGTGGTCAGCCGCAGTTGGCGAACCACCCTGGCCATGGTGCTGGCCCTGCTGCCGATCCCCTGCCTGCTGCTCGGGGCCTTCGGCCATTTGGGGCAGCCGGTGGACCTTATTTCGTCCCCCGCCGCCAACGTCGCCATCGCGCTGGGCATCGACTCGATGATCCATCTGGTGATGACCGTCCGCCGGCGACGGGCCGCCGGCGACGGCCTGGCCTTGGCCTGGGACAATGCCCGAAACCAACTGTGGCAACCGATCGTCGGAGCCATGCTCATCTTGGCCACCGGCTTCGGCATCTTCGCCCTGTCGAGCTTCCCGCCCACCCAGCGGTTCGGCTCGGCGGTGGCTTTCGGCACCTTGGCGGCGGCGGTCATGGCCCTGGTGGTGCTGCCCACCCTGGCGACCCTGGGAACCGGCCGCCGGCCTCAGAAGAGCTCGAGCTGACCGTCGTCGCCGATGACCTTGTCGAAGCTCAGGGACAACAGCTCGAGCACCGGCTCGGCCACCGGCCGGACCTGTTTCTGTACGTAGTGCTCGTAATCGATGGCGTGCTGCACCGACGCCATGGGCTCGGGTCCGTCTCGGGTCATCAGATAATAGATCGAGCGCCCGGGTTTCTTCTTCAGCTTGCGTGCCGCCACCACGTGCGGCGGTGTGGTGCTGGTGTAGGCGTCGAGGGGTTTGCCCAAACCCTTGCGGTAGACCAGCAGATCGTCGAGGCGACCTTGCCGTAGGTTGTGCACCACCATCGATAGATAATCGCTCACTTCCTGGCCCCGGAAGAGGCGTCCATAGAGCTGCCGCTGCACTCGCTTGGCGAGCTCCGTCCAATCGCGACGCACCACTTCCATACCGATGAACTCCATGCACTTATCGTCCGTTTCGGCGGCGGCGTCCCCCGTCCCGGCGGCCGGTGTATCTCCGGGGGTACCCTGGCAGGTAGCCTCGTAGGCAGGGCTGTAGATCTGACCGACATAGCGCTTGCGGGCCCCACCCTTACCACGGCGTATCGAGGGTAAATAGAGCTTCTTGTAGAGCTTCTCGAGCTCCAGCTCGAGACGGCTCTCAACCCGCCAGCGCCGGAAAATGTGGGCCGCCAGGTCGCGGTTGAGATCCGCCACCAGTTGAGGCCCAAGCTGCAACGCCTGCTGCGAGTCCGCCGTGCCGCTGAGAATGAACAGGCTGTCGGTGTCGCCGTAGAGAACACGGTAGCCGTAGGACTCGATTTGAGCCCTCGACCACAACAGGAGCTCCCTCCCAAAAGCGGTGATGGCCGACGCCAGCTGCGGCCGACAAAAGCGGCAGGAGGACGCCCCGAGAACTCCATAGAACGAATTCATGAGGATTTTGATGGCATGGCTGGCCACTTTGTCGCCGGCCTTTTTGGCTTCCTCACGCCGTGGGAAGAGCTCGTCGAGCATCTCCGTGAGAATGCCTTTCTGACGCTTGAAGGCCGCCTGATTGGGCGCCACGATGAGATCCTCGCCGGGCTGCGGCGTCGCCACATACCCCAAGGGATCGATCTGAAAGGTGCGGATGAGGCTCGGATAGAGGCTCTTGAAATCGCATACCAGGACGTTGTCGTAGAGCCCCGCCAGCGGTTCCATGACCAACCCCCCAAGATTCACCGTTTCGCCGTCCGAGTGCATGGCGTTGACGCCGACGCTGGGGGCGACGATGCGCCGTCGATGCAGGGCGCTCAGGTAGAGGAAGTCGAAGGCGGCGATGGAGCCGGAGACGCGGTCGATGGGCAGGCCGGTCAAACGGCTGCGGGCCACCGCCAGCTCGACCAATTGCAGCTTGTCGAGAATCTGCACCACCAAGCGGGCATCGGTGAGGTTGTAGTCGACGAAGCGTGGACGGTCGTTGCGAAAAGTGTCGAGGATTTGCGCCAATCGATCATCGCCGTGCAGGGTTTTGCCTTCCCCCAGCACCTGACGCGAGACAAAGTCCAACGAGTAGCGATCCATCTTGACGAAGGAGGTGCGCAAGGCCAGGACGCCGTCGAAGACGATGCGTCCCGGAATGGTGGCTTCCAGAGTGCTCCACGGGGCCCGCGTCGGCCGCAGGCGCAACTTGCCACCACCCCGGCCGATGGCCAACGGAACCCGCAGCCGCCGGGACATCTCGTCGAGCACCCGGAGGTCGAAATCGATGACATTCCAACCGGTGAGGATATCCGGGTCGATGGCTTGGATGCGCTGCACCATGGCGGCCAGCAGGTCGCGCTGGCTGCTGAACGAGGTGGCATTGGCCGGCGCTTCGAGCCCCTCGGGGGTCCACAGCAGCACCTCACAGGCCCCCGCCCCCCAGAGGGCCACGGAGAGTAACTTCCGCGCCCGGGGATCGGTTTCGATGTCGATGGACAGCACCGACAGCTCGGGGTTCCAGTCGCAGGGCTCGACGGTCGGGTTGTCAAAAGTGCGCAGCCCGTCCACCGACGGTGCCAGGGGACCGGAGGCCTCGCCGGTGAGGCGCAGCGAGCCGCGGATGCCGAGGTCCATGAGGTAGCCCATGGCAAAGCGAACGTCCGCTTCGTAAGACGGTATGCCCTGTTGCAACAGACGATCCCGCAACGGTGGGGCGTCGCTGGGCTGGGCCAGGTCCACCCGGGCCGCCGGCTCCCCCTCCAAGGTTTGCCAGCCGTCCGCGGCCGCGGCACGGATCCCGAGCTTCGAGGCCGCCACCAGATCCCCCTGACGCAGGTACAGGCTGGGGCGGCGGCGATCGTCCCGGAGCAGAAAGGGCTGCCCCGTTTCCAGCTTGCCATAGAGCTGCACCACCGGCTTGCCATGGACGGTGTGGTAGGTAGGTTGCAGAATGAAACCGCGCAGGCTCATCCCACTAGGATAGCTCGGAAGCGGGTCTGATATCTTCAGCCCCAGACACAGATTGATCCGCCTCGAATGCCCGGCCTCGAAGGTCCGGGGAGGTCGGACAGGTCATGATCACCCAACCGACCACCTCGGTGGTGCAGTCAGGAGAGCAACTCGATGAGCGCCGATACCTTGGCGACCCAAGCCGCCCCCCTTTTCACCAACGACGCCGTGGTCCTCGGGCTCCTCATGGGCATCCTAGGCTTCGTCTTTTGGAGCTCCCATAGCGAAGCACCCTTTTGGAAGAAGTTCTACGCTGTCGTGCCCGCCCTCCTGATGTGTTATTTCCTACCTTCGGTATTGACCTCGTTCAACATCATCTCGCCGGAAGAGTCGAAGCTCTACTTCGTGGCCTCGCGCTACCTGCTGCCGGCCAGCCTCGTGCTGCTGACCTTGAGCATCGACTTCAAAGGCCTGTTCGGCTTGGGCCCCAAAGCCTTGGTGATGTTCCTCACCGGCACCCTGGGCATTGTCATCGGCGGCCCCATCGCCCTATTGGTCGCTTCCTGGATCAGCCCTGAGCTGGTGGGGGTTGGCCCGGACAGCATTTGGCGCGGCATGACCACCGTCGCCGGCAGCTGGATTGGCGGTGGTGCCAACCAGGCGGCGATGAAGGAGATTTTCGAGGTCGACGACGCCATCTTCTCGGTGATGGTGGCGGTGGACGTCATCGTGGCCAACGTTTGGATGGCTTGCCTGCTCTTTGCGGCCGGTCGCTCCGATGCCATCGACGCCCGCATAGGAGCCGACAACAGCGCCATCACCGTGCTCAAGCAGCGCATGCAGGCCTACCATGAGCAGACCTCGCGCATTCCGTCGCTCAAAGACACCATGCTCATCCTGGCGGTGGGATTTGGCGCCACCGCCATCGCCCACATGGGCTCCGACATCATCTCCCCGTGGTTAGAAGGGCTGAGCTCCAAGACCTTGGAACGGTTGAGCCTCACCAGCCCCTTCTTCTGGCTGGTGGTCATCGCCACTACCCTCGGCATGGTGGCCGCCCTCACCCCCTTCAGAAAACTCGAGGGGGCCGGTGCCTCCCGGATCGGCTCGGCCTTGCTCTATGTGCTGGTGGCCACCATCGGCATGAACATGGACATCCGGGCCGTCAAAGAGCACGTCGGCCTGTTCCTCATCGGCCTGTTGTGGATGGCCATCCACGCTACGCTGTTGATCGTCGTCGCCAAGTTGATCAAAGCGCCGGTCTTCTTCCTCGCCGTCGGCAGCCAGGCCAACGTCGGCGGTGCGGCGTCGGCACCGGTGGTGGCCTCCGCTTTCCACCCATCCCTCGCCTCGGTGGGAGTCCTGCTGGCAGTCGTCGGATATGCCCTCGGTACCTTCGCCGCCTTTTTCTGCGGTCAGCTCCTGCGCATCGCGGCTGGAGGCTGAACGGCGATCCAGGGGAGGCGGCCCATCGATGCACTGCCGCCTCCCTGTGTAACTCGCCCCACAACGGATTGGTGGCACACGACACTAGCTTCGACCTACCGTGAGTACCTTTGATGCGGCCGAGCAAATTTTTATGTTCTCGCCCTTGACCACGCCGCAGAGACGGCAGTAGACTACATGGTGTTGGGGATGACCAGCCGAGCAAAGGTCAGCCGTGCCAGCAAGGCCTAGGCAGTAAGGTCTAGTCAGCAAAAAGGCGTTCGAAGCATACTAAATGCTTTCGCATATGACTCGTTTGTAAAGATTTCTTAGTCCTTCATCCATAACGACCCAAGGAGCCCTTTATGTCTCCACCTGACCATCCAAGGCCCTCAGCGACGTACCCACGTCCTGAGGGCCCAGCTGTTTCAGCCGGGATCCGTAGGACGCTCCACCAATAGGTGCGCGATCGGCTTCCAGGGCCTGCCCTTGGGAACCTCCCACCCTCGAACCTCAACGGCTCACAAGGGCGTCCTCGGATCCATCCTGATTTTCTTGATGCGACACCTGTGTTGCATAACTGCCCGTGGCGGATGGCCAGTCGTTGCGAATGCACGAACAGGCGTGGCGGCACCACTGCCGGATGCGGCAGAAGAAAGGTTTTCATAAAGCCGATGTCACAAAGCGATAGTCACAGAGCCGATGGCAGGAAGCTCAGCAAATCCGTAGCTCTCTAATATCCTGACTTAGGCTTTGCATGCTTTGTATCGACTTAGCTTTTGTATCTTCGAGCCAAGATTCAGTCGAGAGATTCAGCCAATATCTGTATCACTCAGCCAAGATACAGGCATCGCCATCGCCCAACTGAAAATAGCTCAATAGATGCTGGCAGTCCATCTCCATGCGCTCGCCTTCCACCCGTTCCTGATTCACCAAACGAAACGTTACAACCACCGCCTGTCCCTTTTCCAAGAGCCCCTCGACCTCGAAGGATCGTGACAGGGGCGCCGTCTGAATGCGGTCCCCCTTGTTGTAGTTGAGACGAATGTGCAGCGGTGTCAAGGCGTCCAGCGTGCCGTTGAGCTCGACGCCACCGCTGACCGAACCGATGGCCGTGAGCTTGGGTTTCTTTCCCTTCTTCTTCTTGGTTCCCTGTACGCTCAAGATGACCCGCTCCTGCTCCAACAGCTTGGGAATGGCCCCCCGCGTGGCGATCGTTCCGTCCTCAGCCTGCCAGACCCAGACCGTGCCCAATCCAAAGCTGGTCCGCGCCCCGTCCACCAACGTCATCGACGCCCCCTGAGCGTAGGAAGCCCCCGCCCATAGAAGAGACATCAGGGCGGAGAGCATCAGGCAACGACCTATTCTCTTGATCTGCAACATCTTCATTCCCTTTCCAGAGATCCATTGGATAGTCGCCCACGGCATCACGTAGACTGACCTAGTACTGTTGATATTCCCTACGTATGAGCAGCGCACTCTGTTCAGGGAAAATAGCAAAGCCTCAGAAAAAACTGGTGCGCCTTCAGGGAAAATCTCAACGACCCGAGGCCTGAGAACCAACCGACGGGCTTCACAAGGCCTACCTGGTGTCCATTCGAGAAAGCGATGAGGGGCGGGAGCCCTTCGGCTGTGCGCGGCCTCCGCAAACTCGCCCCAACGCTGTCGTGTCGATCTAAACCCATTGATATCAAGGCTTCATCCCGTTCCCATGGCCCTACGGCTCAGACAGCACTCCGTCCGTGCTCGCTCGAAGGGCCTCCCGCTGGCACCGATTCTGGTAAAACTGGATGGACACTACCTAGGAGCCTCAAGAATGTTTGAGCCGGAGCAGTTGCTGACCCAATTTGGCCTCGACGGCGAGGTCAAATCGGTCGCTGATCCAGGTCTGATCAACCACACCTGGACAGTAGGTTCGCCGCCCAGTGCAGTAGTGCAGTGGGTCAACCCCATCTTCGACCCCAAAATCCACCAGGATATCGACGCTGTCACCCGGCGCCTATCGCAGCGAGGTCTCGCCACCCCGAGACTGCTGCCGACCCGCGGCGGCGAGCTTTGGCTGGAAGATGCGGAGAGCGGTTACTGGCGTGCCCTGACGTACATGCCCGGCACCACCCTACACCGTCTCAGCGGAGCCATCACCGCCCAACAATGCGGTGAGCTGGTGGGACGATTCCACGCCGCCCTGGCCGACTGGGACTACACCTTCCAAGCGCCGAGCCGCAACATCCACGATACTCCCCAGCGCTTCGCCGAGCTACGCCGAAGCCTCGACGAGGTCCATGATCATCCCCTGCTGACCCCCGCCCGCCACGTGGCAACCGACCTCCTGAGGCAATGGCAGACCTGGGAAGGCGAGCTCGACCTTCCGCAGCGTCCCTGCCACGGCGACCTCAAGATCTCCAATCTACGTTTCGACCCTGCCGGACAACGGGCCCTCTGCCTCCTCGACCTCGACACCCTTGGCCGCCAACGCCTAGCCGACGAAATGGGGGACGCCTGGCGCAGCTGGTGCAATCCCCAAGGCGAAGACGACCCCGAGGGCTGCCAGTTCGATCTAGAGATCTTCCGGGCCAGCGCCCGCCCATGGCTCGCCAGCTCGCCATACCTGACGCCGCAAGAGCGCCGCAGCCTGGTGGGGGGCATCGAACGTATCTGCCTGGAGCTGGCAGCCCGCTTCCTCAACGATGCGCTGCGCAACACCTACTTCCGCGAGGACCGGCAACGCTACCCCGAAACGGGGGCCCACAACCTGCAACGGGCCCGAGGGCAGCTCGCCTTGGCTCGCTCGGTGAGGCAACAACGCAGCGCTTGCGAGGCGATCATAGGGAGCTAGTGTCCTGTGGGGGAAGTAGGCTGAGCTCAGTCTGAGGAGCTGTTGTTCCTGGCAAGGCGGAGCGACGCAGGAATACTGGTTGTCTTTTCAGGAGCTCCAACACCGCCAGGGGCAAAAAGAACCAGGTAAAGCCGTGGAATTTTCCGCACAGGGCCCTAGATCTCAGCTCCAGGCGAACCGTGGCTGCTCATAGTGCGCTACGCGGGCGATGCGTCCCCACACGGCCAGCTCGGCGAATTGATGGACGATGGCCGCGGTGGGGGCGAAGATCAGGGTATCGAGGACGTCCAGGGTGAACAGGGGATGCTCTCCCCACGGGGTCGCCTCTTCGGTGGCGGCGGCCGGACGGCCGGCCTCGGCCAAGGGCAGTAGGTGGGCAGCCGACACTTCACCCGGTTCAAGGACCATGGTTTGGGGCTCGGCGCTCCACAGCACCACGGGGGTGATGAGGAAACCGGAGCGGCTGTGGAAGTCGTCGAGACAACCGCAGACGGCGCCGTCGTCGAGATGGATACCCACTTCCTCCGCCAGCTCTCGGCGGGCGGCGTCGAGCACCGTTTCACCCCGATCGATGCGTCCACCCGGCAGGGCCCACTGCCCCCCGTGCCGCCGCAAGCTAGCGGCCCGGCGGGTGATCACCAGGCTTGCCTCTCCCGACTCATCGGGAAGCACCACCAAGGCGACGGCGGCGTGACGCCCCGCCTTGCCGGACAACTGACGCCGGGGGAAGCCGGCCGCCCGCTGCCGTAACGTCTGTTCGAGGGCGGCGTCATGCGGCACCGACGGCGTCGAGGCCATCGTCGCTCAAGTGCCCACGTGGCGCAGGCGCAAGAGGGGACCTTCGAAGGCCTCCGGCTGACGCAGGTCCACTTCGGCCCGCAAGAACCAGAAGGCATCGCCCTGGGGATCGAGCAGCACTTGTGTCACTTCCCAAGTGCGCGGACCGGTGGAGACGATGCGGGTATTCTGGGCCTGCCGTGCTTCGTGGTTGAACAACAACTTGTCGTAGTCCCGGTAGTAGGGCGCCATCGCGTCCTCAAAACGCTGCACCGTCCAGGGGGTCTTTTCGTCCTCCCCTTGCCACACTGAGATGACCGCCTGCTCGTAGTCCTTGTCGGCCAGCGCACGTACCAGCTGATGGCTCTCGGCTCGCACCTGTGCCGGCAGGGCCCGTTCGTCGTGCAACAACTCGTAGGCTCGGACCTCGCGGCGGGCCGCCTCCACCCGCTCCTTGTCCTGCGGCAGGCCGGGGTGCACCATGCTCTGCCACTCCTCCAACAGGCTGGTATCCACCCGTTCGATCATGGTGCGGAAGAAGCCGACGATGTCATAGACCTGCTCGCTCTTGGCCCGTTCCGGAACCGTCTGGCTGATGGTCTTGTAGAATTGACTCAGATAACGGAGCAGCACACCTTCGCTGCGTTGCAAGCCGTAATGGCGCACGTAGCCCTGGAAGCTGTGGTAACCCTCGAACATCTCGCGGGCGATGGATTTGGGGTGGATGTCCTCACCGCGAACCCAAGGGTGCATGCGCCGAAAGACATCGAAGGTCTGCTCGATGAAACCGAGACTGGGTTTGGGATAGGTGACCTCCTCGAGCTTGGCCATGCGCTCTTCGTACTGCACACCCTCCGACTTGAGACGACCGATGAGATCGCCCTTGATGCGGTCCACTTGACGAAAGAGCACCACCTTGGGATTTTCCAAAATGGCTTCCACCAGCGAAACCACGTCGAGGGCATACTCCGGCGCATCGATGTCGAGGACCTCGATGGCTTCCACCAAGTAGAGCGCCAAGGTCTGAAAGAGGGAAAAATCCCATTGCAGCTCATCGTTGACGACCACCCAACGGTAGTCGGAGCGGCTGTCTTTCTCCGTCCGGATAATGCCCGAACGGTGCATCGACCGCACCAACATGGCGGCGTAGCTCAGATGCTTGGCCTTCTGCCTGTCGGTCTCATGGCTGAGGCGAATGACCTCCCGCAGGGAGTCGAAGTTGTTGCGCTCCGGTATGTTCTCCTCGGCATCCCGCTGCAACAGATCGAGCACCATGCCATGGGTGACCCGAAACCTCGACTTGAGCATTTCCGGTGGACGCTCGCGCAGCCGCTCGAAGGTCTTCTTGTCCCAGGCCACAAAACCTTGGGGAGCTTTTTTCTTCAACGCCTTCTTGCGCTTGCGGGGATCCGCCATCATTTTCTTGGCTTCGACGATGTGCTCCGGCGCCTGGCAGACGACGCTGCCCCGTTCGTCGAAACCCTTGCGACCGGCCCGTCCGGCAATTTGACGAAAGTCGCGGACCTTCAGCAATGACACCTTCTCGCCGTCGTATTTGCTCAGCTTGGTGAACAGCACGGTACGGATGGGGATGTTGACCCCGACGCCCAAGGTATCGGTGCCGCAGATCACTTTGAGCAGCCCTTGCTGGGCCAGTTGTTCCACCAACAGACGATACTTGGGCAACAATCCGGCATGGTGAATACCGACACCAAACCCCAGGAAGCGACGGATTTCCTTGCCGTAGGGAGTGTCCCAACGGAAGTCGCCGATGGTCTCGCGAATTCGCCGCCGCTCCGCCTTACTGGCCAAGGAGACGCTGGTCAGGCTCTGCGCCAACTCGGCGCATTCCCGCTGCGTGAAATTGACCACGTAAATCGGTGCCCGGCCACCCTCCAGGAGATACTCGACGGTTTCGTGCAGGGACGTCTCGCGGTATTCGAAATCCAGCGGGACCGGACGATCCTCCGAGTAGACCAAGGACATCTTGCGGCGGGTATAGGCTTCGACCCGCTCGGCGATGGGCGCCGTATTGCCCAGGGTGGCGGACATCAACAGAAAACAGGTGCGGGGCAGGGTGATCAACGGTACTTGCCAGGCTACGCCGCGCTCGGAATCACCGTAGTAGTGGAATTCGTCCATCACCACGTAGTCGGCACCGAGGTGATCGCCTTGCCGCAGGGCCCGGTTGGCCAACACCTCGGCCGTACAACAAATGATCGGCGCATCGGCGTTGATGCTGGCGTCCCCCGTCTGCATGCCGACGTTGGAGGGCCCGAGCTGGTCGCAGAGATCAAAGAATTTTTCGCTGGCCAGGGCCTTGATGGGGCTAGTGTAAAAGGCTCGTTTGCCTTCGCAGAGGGCTTTGAAATGGACCCCCAGGGCGACCAGCGATTTGCCGGAGCCGGTGGGCGTATTGAGAATGACATGGCGGCCGGCAAAGATCTCCAACAGCGCCTCTTCTTGCGCCGGGTAGAGCTGAAAGCCCACATCCATGACCCATGATAGGAAAACATCCAACATGGCGTCAGGATCTTTTAGCCCGGCCGCGGGAACGCGCTCCATCAAGGGGCGCGGCGTGGGCTCTGCATCGTTTGTTACGTTACTCATAGTGTCTCTTGGGTGCGTCAGGGCACCCCGGGATGGGCAAAGAAGAAGTCTCTGGCCCGATGGGGAATGGAGTGGAAAACCCGGGATACACACCCGGGCCGACCAACGGGTCGAGGACTACTGTACCTCACATCGGTTGTACCTCACATCGGCGGCCCATGCTGGTTGCCCCGAGCAGGCTCGGGTTGCCAAGGCCGCTTCAGAAGGTCAGGCGACGCGGCAGGCGCAGACGCTGCAAGAGCCGATGGAAGGCCGGTTCTTTGCGCAGAGGATCGAAGATCGGGTGCACGCCGAGCCAAATCAGGTCGGAGCTGCGCTGCCGGCAGGAGTCTTCCAACGCATGGATGGCCAATCCATATTCCCCCAGCCCGACGTGAATCTGGGCGAGAAAGGTTGGCGATACATAACGTTCTGCCGCCGCCGTCTGCAGCTCGAGAAGGATTTCCCGCGCTTGATCGCGACGCCCGAGACAAGCATAGGCATGGGCCAAGGCGGCCTGCAGGGGTAGGCCTTCGGGGGCCAGCTGTTGTGCCAAGTCGATCTCGGCGACGGCCATCGGCCCCTTGCCTTGGGCCAAATAGACTTGGCCGAGGAACAAGCGAATACGGACGAAGGAGGAGTCGATCTCCAGCGCCCGTGTGTACTCCGCTTCCGCGGCGGCGAAACGCCGGGCGTGGTAACAACAGAGGCCAAAGCTGGTATTGATCGGCAACGACAGGGGGTCCAAGTCCCTAGCCCTCCGCAATTGAGCAAAGGCTTCGCGGAATCTCCCTTGGGGAATGAGACAGGCCATGGCGTACTGCTGGTAGGCCGTGGCGTAAAAGGGGTCGAGCTCCAGGGCCCGTTGGAAATCCGCTTCAGCAGGCTCGAAATCCCACCGATAGTGGGCCCTGGTCAGGGCCCTGGACACATACACCTCGGCCAAACGAGGATCCATCGCCAGCGCCTTCTCGGCCGCCTCCTCCGCCCGGGGCATCACTTCCGTCGGCGCCGTCATGCCATAGATGCCCAACATGGCGTAGGAGTCCGCCAGACCGGCGTATGCTTTCGGATAGCGGGACTCTTCTTGCAACGCTTGATGGAAGAGATCGATGCCATGCCGTACGGACTCATCGTCTCGCTTGTTCCAAAAGTAGCGCCCCTTGAGATAGAGATTGTGGGCCTCGAAGCTCAAGTCGGGGAAGTCCCCTTCCACCTCCAAACCGTCGGTGGTGGCCAAACCGATCAGCTCCATCTCCAAAGCAGCGGCGATCTTGCGGGTGATGTCATCTTGAATGGCGAAGACATCGGCCACCTCCCGTTGGTAGCGTTCCGACCACAGATGGTCGCCGTCCTCGACCCGCACCAAGCGCGCCGTCACCCGCAATTGTTGGCCGGACTGGCCGACACTGCCTTGCAATACATGCTCGACGCCCAACCGACGCCCCAAGTCGCGACTGTTCTCCGACGATTCATCGGCCATCGGGCTGCGAAAGGCAGAATCTCGAGAGATCACTCGCAGACCGACGATGCCCGTCAGATGGTGGATGAGCTCTTCGGTCATTCCGTGGCAGAAGTAATCTTGATCCCGCTCCGGGCTGAGATCGCGAAACGGGAGAATGGCCACGGATGTCTCCCGCAACCCTAGGACACCGTCGTTGAGGTTGTCCGTCGGGGCGATCGAATCGGTGATGCTGGAAGGCGTGAAGACCGGATCTTTCTCCGCCGGTTGCCCGGCCAAGGCCTGTAAATCCCGTTGCAAATACACCGCGCCCAAGTAGCGGAAGTCGGGCTCCCGGTGCAACATGCGCTGCAGAATCGGCGCCAGGACGGCGCTGCCATTCGGTAACTGTCCCTGAATGTCGGGATCGGTCTGCAGAATGTTGTGGATGACCTCCTGCTGATTGCGTCCCTGGAACGGGCTGTTGATCGCCAACATCCGAAAAAGCACCACACCCAAGGACCAAAGATCGCTGCGTCCGTCCCCCGCATGACCGGACAACCGTTCTGGCGCAACATAGGGAATGGTCCCGAAGGCAGGACCTGACAGCTCTTGCGGCGAGCTGCCGAGGCGGGCGATGCCGAAGTCGAGAATCCTCACCTCGTCGTCGTTGACCAGCATGATGTTGGCGGGCTTGATGTCGTGGTGGATCACCCCTTGGCGATGGGCGGCGGCCAGCCCACCGGCAATCTGCGCTCCGATGCGGCTCACTTGTTGGACCGACATCGGCCCCCGGGCGATGCGCTTGGCCAAGGTCTCGCCTTCGTAATATGCCATGGCGATGAACAGCGCATCTTCAGGCGTCTCACCGATTTCGTAAATGGTGCAAATATTGCGATGGTCGAGCTTGGAAGCGGCCCGGGCTTCGAGCATCAGCTGGGAACGGGCTTTGGAGTCCTGGCGACGCTCCGAGGGCAAGAATTTGAGCGCCACGAAGCGGTCCAAGTCTCGGTCGACCGCCTTATAGACCTCCGCCATGCCACCGGCACCGATGCGTTCGAGGATCTGAAAGTGAGAGACGATTCGACCGATCAAGGTTCCCACCCCAGCATTGGGTCCAAACGGACCCTGCGCCGTGAGTCTAATATTGAATTGAGCGATATGGCTTCTGTGGCGACAGTATACCGGCCACGACTGGGGCGCGGAAGCTCAGCCCTTAGGGAGCTCGGGGGCCCGTTGCATCCATCGATCGAGGCCGGTGAGCCGCCGTCGTCGGCGGCTCACCGGTCAGGGACGGCGGACCTCCGTCACCCGCATGGCCAACGCCTCGACACCGTCCTGGTGGATCACCATGTACATCGGTGCACCGGGCATCGACGCGGCAAAGAAAAACTCGGTGGTCATCTTCGCTGCCTCATTGACGACGGTATAGAGATAACCGTCGAGCTCGCCGAGGGCCGTCGTTTGGCGGACCTCCTGCAGGGTCGAGAAAGCGGCAGGAAACGACGCGTGATCCCGCAGCTCTGTCCACAGGGCCCGTTGCACTCGTGGCTCCCCCATGGCGGTGCCGTCCTCCGCCACATCGGCGTATTCGATGTCCACTCCGTCAGCGTCCGCCGATTGCACGGTCCAGCGTTGCCTGGCAACCCCCTTGGGTGTCTTGTTCTCGATCATGTATACCAACCCCGGCTGCCAGGCATCACGTATCTGCTCAGCGCTGAAGGGGAACGGCAACAGCTCCCGTTGCTCGGCCGTTGGGGCTTGCGCCCAAGAGATGGACGTCAGGAGGCACATGGCCGCGAGGACCAACGCTTGGACGCCGAGTCTCCGTCGGAGCGCCGAGTCATTCCTGGGGGTGGGGGTAGAAGGTTCTGTTGCCGTCTTGCTCATGGGGCCCTCCAAATTTCTAGGGATAGTCCTGATGATCGATGGGTTTGTGCACACCGCGAGGCTCAGCCGCGGCGGCGCCAAAACAGTGAAAGGTAGGCCTCCAGGGCCTCCAAAGCCAGGCGATCGGCGGCGGTTTCCACCACCCGCACCCCCGCCTTGCGCAGCCGCCGGCCGAGACGCCGATTGGCGTCGACGATATCGAGGGCGGCGACTTTGGCAAAGGCATCTTCTGCCGTCTCGGGGGGCCCCAGGGCGAGGTCCCGGATCTCTGGATCCTGTAGATTGATCAGGATCGGACGATGCCGCCGCTCGAGGTGCAGCATCGCCTGGCGCAGCAGCTCAGCGGCTGCCAAATCCACCACCGAGGTCAGTAGGATGGCGGTGGAGCGACGGCTTTCGAGGCTGCTGGCGGTTTGCACCGCCAAGTCGAAGGCGGGTTCCGCCAAACGAGCTTCGAGATCATAGAGCCGGGCGTAGGCGCTGTGGATGCTGCGTTGGCCACCATGTAAGCGCAACGAACGCTCGATGCGATCCGAAAAGGCCAGCAGGGTCACCCGATCCCCCCGGGCCGTGGCGACACGGGTCAAGGCCAGGGCCGCCGCCAGGGCGTGGTCGAGCTTCGAGCGTTGGCCGTCCATGCCCGACATGCCGCGACCGCAGTCGAGCAGAATCAGTAGGCGGGCCCCCCGCTCCCAGGTGTCTTCGCGGCTCACCAGCTTGCCGTGTCGGGCGGTGGATTTCCAATGGATCTTCGAAGGCGGATCGCCCGCCCGATACTCGCGCAAGGCATAGGGTTCCGTGCCCAGGCCCTGGAGCCGTTGCGGCAAGCGCCCCAAGGAACGGTGATGCGCCAGCATCAACAACTGGCCGACCTTACCTTCCCAGCGGACCTGTGGGAACACCCGCTGCGTCTCTTCCGGCAAGACGTCCCGCTGACTCCAAGCCAGGCCCCAGGGGCCGAGGACCCGCAGGCTCAGGGGGCCCACCCGATGCTCTCCCCGACGCCGCGGTCGAATGCGATAGGACCACGCCATGCGACCGCCCCCCGGCAGCCGCATGGCCTTGTGCTGGGGGGCCGACGCCAAGCCCGGGTGCAGGCCCTCCCGCAGCCGCAGCTCCAATCGCCGGGTTTGCGGATTGCTCACTTCCACCCGGATGTCGGCCACCGCCCCTTGGGTCAGCAGCGGTGGCCAATGGCGCACCACTTCGACATCGAGACCGCGGCTACGCAGCAGATCGAAAGCGAAAGCGAGCAGCAGGAGGCCATCGAAGATCAACGCCTGGATCGCCAGGCCGGGTACCACAACCCCCACCACCACCCACAGGGTGGCGACGGCGAGCAGCAGAAAAACCCTCAGGGACGGCATGGTCAGAAGATTCCGTGGCTACTTGGGCACATCGACGGCGGCGGCGATGCCGGCCAACAGCCGTGCCGCCGTATGGCCTTCCAGCTCCGCCTCGGCGGTGAGCAGCAAGCGATGCTGCCAGCAGGCAACGAGAAATCGCTTGAGATCGTCCGGTACCACGAAGTCCCGACCGTCGAGCACCGCCGCCGCCCGCGCCGCCGACAACAGGGCCAGCGCCCCGCGGGGGCTGATGGACAGCTCCAGGTGATCGTTGTCGCGGGTCGCCGCCGCCAGCCGCCAAAGATAGTCCAACAGCTCTTCCGCCACATGCACCGAGGCCGCCCCACGGCGCAACGACGCCGCCTCCGACGGCGAGATGGCCGCCGCCAGAGGCGCGTCCCCCCACTCCACCGATTGCCCCCCGAGGCTGCGGCGGTAGAGCTCGAGCTCGCCGTCCTTGGCCGGCAAGGCCATTTCGATACGCACCAGGAAGCGGTCGAGCTGCGCCTCCGGCAACGGATAGGTGCCCTCGAATTCCACCGGATTCTGGGTGGCGATGGTGAAGAAGACATCCCCCAAGGGGTGGCGGATACCGTCGATGGTCACCTGCCGCTCCTGCATCGCTTCCAGCAGGGCCGCCTGGGTTTTCGGCGGCGTCCGGTTGATTTCGTCGGCCATCAGGATCTGGGTGAAAATGGGACCCCGCACCAGGTGAAAGGCCCCGCTTTCTTGCTGGAAGACATTGGTGCCGACGACATCGCTGGGCATCAAGTCGGGGGTGAATTGCAAGCGCTGGAAGTCTAAACCCATGGCCGAAGCAAAGGATTTGGCGAGCAACGTCTTACCGATGCCCGGCACCCCCTCCAACAGGGTGTGGCCACCGGCCATGAACGAGGCCAACAATGCCTCCCCGGCCTGCCGCTGCCCGAACACCCGCTCCTCGATGCGCTGCAGCACCTTCTCCGCCAGGTCTCCCAAGACCTGCGGTTCCAGTGTCGGCGGCTCGTCAGGACGTGGCACCACCCGGTGATCCGTACCCTGACCGTCCGAAAGTCTCTCTGAAGGGCTGTCTATAGGGCTCAAGCTTTTCTCCTCCGCTGCCGCCGTGAAATCTCTTGCCCCAGGGCCACCAACCCCGAGCCGTTTTGGACCTCGAGGTCGATGCCCTGAGCATCGAAATGGGGGTCCAGATCCTGAGCCCGCTGGACCATCCAACGGGCCGCTGCGCCATGGTGACCCAGCTTGTCGTGCAGCGAGCCGACGCCGCGCAGATAGTCGGCGGCCGAGCCGACCATCACCGGCCGTTGGCGCCAAGGGGGGCCCAAGCGGCGGACCAACGCCAAGACGGCCAAACAATAGATGACCAGCAAATGGATGACGAACATATCCCACGCCTGGCTGGCAGAGGAAAATGTCACGTCGCCCCGGCGCTGCCAACCGTGGTGATACTCGTCGAAACGCCAAGGTGTTGCCAAACCTTGCCGCAGCTCTTCCAACAGATGGAGATTGTCCGCCGTACGCAAGCGCCCGTTGGCCAGCACATGCCGCGGCACAAGGACCACGCGCCCCCGCTGGTGGTCGATCTCGAAGATCAAGGGAAGCTCCCGCTCACTGTCGCGGTAGAGCACCCGCCCCGAGGCTGGGGGCTGGGGCGCCCAGGTGATGCCCTCCATCTCCAATTTGATGGTCACCTCCTGGGCGGCGACGACCTCGGCATCCCCATGCCCGAGAGCGGCGGGAAGCAGACGCCAGGCTTGGCTACGGTAGCGCCACCATCGCCAGGGATTCAACGGTGGGTTCGACCGCAGGGGCGTCAGCTCGAGACCCAGCTGGCGCAGGATCAAATCCTCTTCGAGATGTCCTCCGTCGCCGGAATAGGCCAGCAGGACATCCCCCCCTTGGCGTAGGTGCCGCGCCAGGGCCTCCAGGTCGTCGTCAGCCAACGCCTTGCTCCACGGCAGGGTCAGGACCCACGTTCCACCGGCCGCCACTTCAGTCAACGGTTGGTCGATGATCTCCACCGCCGTCTGACGGGCCGTCAAATAGTGGCGCATGGCCGACCACCCCGAGGGCGACGGCGATAGGGAGCTGGCGAGGCCCCACTGCGGACCGCTGCGGGACAATACCAAGAGCAGCGTCCCTAGACCGACCACCCACAGGATCCACTTCCACAGACCCTTCATCGAGCCTCTCCGCCAGCCGACGTCGTCACCCGTCGTTGCAGGTCGTCCCAAAGCCCTACCACGTCGCCGATGGCGGGTTGACCGGAGCTGTAGATCAAGCGGTCGAGACGCCGTACCTGGGGCAACAGATCCCGCCGTCCGGCGCGCAGCACCAGCTCGCGGCTGGTCCACGCCGCATCGGCCACCGTATCGAGGGCTTCCGCCAGCCACCACCACAGGGCTTCCATTGCCTCGGGCACATCGTCGGCGTCGATGGCTTGCCGTAGCTGGGCCTCCCAAGTGACGGCGGCCCCTTGGGCTTCACCCCCTGGCCGAGGTGTGTCCAGACGTTGCAGCGACGGGTCGGTGGTACCGGAGGCGCCCCGTCGGCGCCACAGAATCCTGCCCCACAGCGCCAGACTGGCCACTGCCAAGAGAAGTAACAGACCATAGGCGACCGGCCCGATGATCGCCGAGGTGGCGGATGCAAACGTCCCGAGATGGCGATCCAGCCACGAGGTCACGCTGTCGCCCAGGGCCCGCCCGAGGTCTTGAAAGTAGAGTCCGGCGTCCGGCTCGTTGGCTCGGCCGTCGATGCCGTGCTGCTCGTAGATGCTGTCCAAGAGCCGGCGATCGGCGGTGCTCTGCGGCGCCGCTTCAGCAGCCCGCACCTCGTCCGCCACAGCGGCCCATGGTAAGGCCGTCCACAGCAGAGCCGTGCACAGCAGCGCCGAAACCCCAACCCAAAGAGCCCGCTGGGCCCCACCTCGTCTCATCCGCCCCCCGTGCCCGGAGCGCCGTCTTCGGGCCGCCCGGGGGCCGGAGGACTGGCGGCAGACGCTGGAGGCGCCGCAAAGGGCTGGACGACCGGAGCCGGCGGTGTCGGATAGGCCCGCGACGCAGGCGGACCACCGCCCGGGCCACCGGTCATACGATCGATTGCCTGCTTCAGGTCCCCCCCATCACGACGCCGCAGGATCTCCCGGTAGAGGGCCGCGATGGCGAAGCACCAGTAGATCCAAGACAAGGCGGTGACGATGGCCACCAGGAATTGGGTCGGCACTTGCAACCACAGGGGTGCGATCACCGGCTCGCCGACCTGCCCTTCCGCCGCCTGCCGCATGGTCATCACCACTTGCACCACCAACAGAGGCAATTGCACGACGAAGCTGAGGGCATAGTTGACCAAGCTACCGGCCACCAATACAACGAGGATGTGGAGATGCGAGCTGTCTTGCCACCGGCCGGTGGGGTTGTACTTGGCCAGGGCGATGCTACGACGCAAGGCCTCCGTGCCAAAAACCCCTTGGTGGACCATCACCGGCAGCACAAAGGCCAGGATGGGCCCAACATACAACCCCGGCAATATGCAGCACATGAAGCTCAACATGGTCAACAGGAAGACGACGCCGTTGGTCAAATAGACCTTGGGGCTCAGGGCGAACCCCCAGGCCCGTTTCATGTCGATGGTCCGTCCCTCGAGACCCTCCATGGCCGCCACCATGACCGCCGCAAAGGCGACCATGAAAACCGACATGATGATGAAAAAGAGCGGCATGAAAAGGCCAAAAAAGGCGAGGAGCTCTTCCCCGGACGGTTCCGGCGAGGTCGCCAAGGCCATCTGTCGATCCTGCAGCACCAGGGTCAACAAGCCAGCGCTGAGCTGCACCAAGGCGACGGAAGGCAGAATCTGTCGCCAGTGGCGCTTGCCGTGCACCACGACGTCGTCGATCAATCGGCGAATGGGAACCAACTGCAGGTCACTCATGCCCTCTCCTCATGCTTCGCCTTGGGTCAAGGTCGAGCTTCGCAACGGATTCCAAGCGATCAAAATGAAAACAAGCTCCAGCAAGCCCCCTAAGGCCACCTTGGTGCCGAGGGGTAGTTGGGTGCTGGGGGAAATGAAACCCTCCACCATGCCGAGCACGATCATCCACGGAATGCAGCCCAACAATACGATCAAACCATCGAGCCCCCGCTCCTGCAAGACCTCGACCCGCGGCCGATCGGTGGCCTGGATCAAGCCCAGGCCACCTCGCAGACCGGCGGCGGCGCACACCAGGATCAAGGTGATCTCCAAGGGGCCATGGGCAGCGATGAAATTCAGCAGGCCGTCGGCCATCGAAAAACGGGCCGTCAGGGCGATGACCGAGCCCAACATCATGCCATTGAGGCAGATGATCCACAGGGCCCCCAAGCCGGCCACCATGCCACCGGCCAGGGCGCTCATCAAAACGGAAATGTTGTTGCTGGCGATGCGCGTCGAGGCGACGGAACCGGGGGTGACGGCAAAAATCGAATCCGTCCACAGCTTCCCTTGCTCCAGGCCGGTCACCGACTCGGCGGGCAAAAAAAGCATACCGACGCTGGGCTCGACGGCGGTCAGGCTGAAGCCCATTGCGGCGGTGAAGGCAAAAAGGGCCGCCACCACCGCCAGCTGCGGCCGTAAACGCCCCATGGCGTTGGGAAAATAGAAACTGAGGAAGCGGCGCAACGGGGGCAAGCGGCGGCCCGTATCCCGCTGCAACCACTGCGTGCCTTGCAGCACCAACATCTCGAGACGCCGGGCCATGCCGGTGCCCGGAAAACGACTGCGGGCCAAGGCGTGATCGTTGAGCAACTGGCGATAGAGGACGGACAACTCTTCGAGCTCCTCGTAGGACAGCTCCCGGGGCGTCCGTCGGGCCTTCTCGAGCCCCTTCTCGAAGCTGTCGCAAATCGGCTGACGCAGGGTGACGAACCGTTGGTAGTCCACTCAGCTCTGCGCCTCGACCACCTGCGCCAGCACCATGACCCGGTCCTGGGACCACACCAGATTCGGCTCGACGGCGGACCAGAAGTCCGGTTCCGTGGTGCGGATCCACTGCAACATCTGATCGGCCATGTGCTGCGCCTGGTCGCCCTCGAGGCGGTGGGCACGGGCCAAGAAGCTTTCCACCACCGCCACCTCTTGGCCACCCCAGGAGGCTGGGAAACGACGCAGCTGCACATGCTCCGCCGTCGTCCGCTGCTCGTGCACGACGATGGTGGCGGCCAGCATATCTCCGAGACGGCGGCACCGGGAGTCCACCGCCATCAAGGGAACGCCGATCAACAAATCGAAAGTACGGATGAAATTGCGGATCAGCAGGGCCGCCGCGGAGGGTCGCCCGCCGACGTTGGACACCACCCGTAAACCCAGGATGTGCTTGCCGACGGTCTTGCCGCCGGTGCTCATCTCGAGCACCGCGAAGTAACCCCACTGTAAGAGGAAGAAGCCACTGACCATGATGACGGGAATCAACGTCCCTTCGATGATCGAGAAACCGGCCAAGGTCGTCGCCGCCAACAACCACAGCAGTTGCAACACCAGAAGCACCAAGTGATCGATGGCCGCTGCCATGGAGCGGCTACCAATGCCCGCCAGGGGCAGATCTACCTGGACGTTGTCCAGTCCCAGTATCGTTCCGCCTTCAAACGAAGGGCTCGAGGCCATGGGACAGCTCCAGGTCAGTTATCGTGCTGCACGTCGCCGGTCATCGGCGACAAATTCACCAGATCGATGTGTTGGATGGTCGGTTCGCCCTCGGTCTTGATCACCAGCTGTAGGTTTTGGATCAGCCCACCCACTGCCACCACCATACGGCCGCCGACCTTGAGTTGTTTGATCAGCGGCTCCGGTAAGTGCTTGGGGGCGGCGGTGATCAGGATGGCATCGAAGGGGGCCTCCTCCGGCCAGCCGTGGTAACCGTCTCCAACCCTGACGTGCACGTTCTCGTAACCCAAGGCTTGCAGTGTCTCCTTTGCCCTCTCACCCAGCTTCGGATCGATCTCGATGGTGAAGACCTCGGCGGCCATGCGCGACAACACGGCAGCGTCATAACCTGAGCCGGTGCCGATCTCGAGAACTTTCTCGCCACCCCTGAGCTCGAGCAGCGACACCATGCGAGCCGAGACGTAGGCCTGCGACAAGGTCTTGCCCGGAGCGATGGTCACCGGCACGTCTTCATAGGCCTTGGACTGGTCGCTCTGCTGAACGAAGAGATGGCGCGGCACCACCTCCATGACCCGCAACACCTTGGGGGTCTCGATGCCCCGCATGCGGATCTGCCGTTGCACCATGTCTTGGCGCTCCTTGAGGAAAGGATCTTCCTGCCCCCAAACAAGCTGCCACGGGCTGGACCAAAGGGCCAACACAGTGCAGGTGAGGATCAAAGTAAAAGCCCGATGACGGGACATCTTGTCCTTTCGTGGTGACAATCCGGCGGCTCTCTGACGAGATCTAGCCAGGCGGCTCTCGGGCCAATCGGAAAATCGATGGTGGAAAAAACTCATCATGTACCCCATCTTTGGGCCGCCGACGCCATGTTCCGATCTGTCGGCCGGCGACATTCTCTCAATGGACGATGCAAGACACAAGCCAAGAGGGACGAAACCATCTCATATCCAACCTCCAGCTGTCTCGTCAGCCTGCTAGACTCACCGCTCACAAGGCCGTGTGGCTTTCCGTCTCGGCGGCCGCAGCTACAGCAACCGCCACCTCCAGGGAAGCTCCGGCAATGAAAACCGTAAATTTCATCCCCTTCGAGCAAGTGGTCGATACCTTCGAGAGGATTCTCGAGCTATCGCCGGCCGACGAAACGGAGCTCGTCTGGTTGGAACGACGCTACGGTGCCGTATCCGACCCGTCGATGCAGCGCCGTGGGAGTGACTTCCTCGAAAACCCACGTCTCACGGTATTGGTCAGGGTCGTTGAAGCGGGTCGCCAAGGCTGGTATCGCACGGAGACGCCGGACCCTCATCTTCTGGAGGGCGGAATCCGCCAAGCCCTCGCCCTGGCGAAAGTACAGGAGCGTGCCAAAAGTCGGCCGGTGCTTCCCAAGCCAAGCAACTTGAAGATGGAACATCGGCTATACGACGAGGCCATCTCCGAGCTCGACCTGAAGAGCGCCCGCCGGCATCTCTCACAATGGTGCGGCGAGGGCTGCCAAGGGCGCCTGTCGTGGTCGGAGACCCGCCTTGGCATTTTCAACAGCCATGGTTTGCGTCGCCGGGCCCGGGCCACCGAGGCGACCTTCTCCGCCTCGGCTGGCTCAGGGGCCGGCACCGGGCGAGCCAGCGGCTCGGCCCGTGCTTTGGAGGATTTGCAGCCGGAATATATCCGTCAACGGGCCCTCGACACCTCCTCCGAGGACTCGGTATCGGAGGGCCAGACCGGCAACGTTCCGTTGGTGCTGGCGCCGGAAGCAAGCATCGAGCTGGTCAATTTGCTCAATGCCTATGCCCTTTCCGGGCGCAGCTACCTCGACGGCACCTCGTTCCTGGCCCAGCACCGCAATGTGCAAGTCTTCAGCCGCGACTTCCACCTCGTCGACGACGGCACGCGTCTGCCGGGGTTACCCTTCCCCTTCGACTTCGAGGGCTCTCCCAAATTGCCCCTCGAGCTGATCGTCAAAGGCCAGCCGACGACGCCGGCCTTGACCAAATACCAGGGTGGACAAACCGGGCTCGAACCCACCGCCCAAGCGGTCGGTGGTCAGGATGCGCTGTTCGGTAATCTATTCTTGCAGCCGGGCGAGGCCGATGTCGTCGACCTCCTGCATGCCGCCGAGGGCGGACTGTTCATCGGTTGGCTCGAGCCCCCCGAGTGCTACGACCCCAATCACCTGCACTTCCGCGGCATCGCCCGAGGCGTGCGACGCATTCGCAACGGTCGACTGGCCGAGCCGCTGCCGGATCAAGTGTGGGAGGACAGCCTGCTGCGTGCCTTTGCGAGGCTGCGGGCCATCGGCCGCGACTCCATCCTGAGATCGACCTCGACGACCCTGCTGGGGGCCATCTCGGCCCCTTCGCTGGTGCTCGATGCCTCGGAGGGCATGCGCCCCGTCGCCTGAGCTCGTCTCAGCTGTCGGCGGCCGCGCAGCGGCGCAGCAGGACAACCGTTTGATCGTCCCCCTGCGGTTGCCCTTGGGCGAAATCCACCACCGCTCGGTCGATGGCGCCGACGATATCGGGCAAGGGTTCCCGGCGACGCTCCGTCAAGAGATCGATCAGGCGCTGGAGCCCAAACTCCTCTTCCTGTGGCGATTCGCACTCGGTGATGCCGTCGCTGTAGAGACACACCAAGTCCTGTTGACCGAGCTCTAGGCTATCTTTTCGGTAGACCACGCTGGACATCAGGCCGAGGGGCATGCCACTGGAGTGCAATTGCTCGACGCCGCCGTCGTGGCGCACCACTAGCCCTGGATTGTGTCCAGCGTTGAGATAGGTCAGCTGACCACTGGCCGGATCGATGGAGGCGATCAACATGGTGATGAACTTGTTGGAGCCGCTGGACTCGTAAATATGGCGGTTGAGGCGATCCACCAAGGCGGGTCCAACCTCCATGCGGTCCAGCAACAGACGCAACGCCGAGTGTAGGGTCGACACCAACAAGGCGGCGGGCAGGCCTTTGCCCGTCACATCGCCGACCACCAGGCCCCAGCGTCCTTCATCCTGTGCCTGGAAATCGAAATAGTCCCCTCCCACCTGGCGGGCCGGGCGATTCCACCCCATCACCTCGAAACCAGGCACCGAGGGCATGACCTTGGGCAGTAGCTGATTCTGGATCTCAGCCGCCAGCTCCATCTCCCGTTCGAGACGCTCTTTCTCCAAGGCCAGCTTGTGCAGCTTGGCGTTCTCGATGGCGATGGCCGCTTGATTGGCGAACAGGGCCAGGGTGCGGCGATCGGTATTCGGGAACGGCCCGACACCGGTGCGGCTCTCCTTGTCGGCGACGACCAGTAGACCACGGGGATTGCCATCGATCTCCACCGGCACCACCAGCAGATGGCACCCCCCAGGCACCAGCTTCGAAGGGCAGTCCAGATCGCCACGGGTCAGGCCCTCGATATCAATCTCCTGTGGCGAGAAGGTGTCGAGGGCCGCACCGCCAAAACGACTGGTCAGGTGGTAGAGCCCATCCTCGTCGAGTAAGTAGAGGGCGCCGCGGCGGGCGTCGAGGAGCGAAACGGCTCGCAGCAATGCCTCATCACACAACTCCTCCAAGTCGAGGGTCGAGGCGATGGCCAAGCCGACATCGTAGAGGGCCTCCAGCTCGACACCACGGAACTTGGCCTGGAATCGCTGCTCTTGGATTTGCTCTTTGAGAGAGCTGATGCGCGCCCCCGCCGCCAACAATAGGAGCTCGGGATCGGCGGCATCGATCACCGCCTCACACACATCGTGCAAGACGAGGGCACCGGGCAGCAGGAGACGCTGTCGTCCGCCATCCTCGGCGGAAGCCTGCAGTCCTAGACGGCTTGGAAAATCGCTGCCCCAGCCTGCCAGCAGCCGGTGCCCTGCACCCTCTGGGGAGTCATCACTCTGACTGTAGAGGGCGGCCGCTAAGCTCCGCTGACGGCACCAAGCCTCGAGCTGGCGGGTCAGGACACGACGATCATCGACGGCCCGCTTGCTCAGCGAGAAAAGCTCTTGCCAGTTTTGGCCCACTTCAGCGGCCAGCAGAGCGGGCGTTCGAGGGGAGGACATAAGAAAGGCGTCGGCTCAGAACCGACGATCAGGGGGACAGCTCCTCGAAGGCCGCATCTTCATCGGCATAGATGCCCGCATATTGAGCCAACCCCATGATGTGGAAGGTCTTCTCAATGGTCGGCGTCAAGCAGCAGAAGGCCAGCTTGCCGTCGATCTCGAGCATCTTTTCGATGATCTCGATGAGGATCGAGATACCGATCGAGTTGACGATCTTAGTGCCCGCGAGGTTCAGCAGCAGCTTGCTTTGCCCTTTGTCGATGAGCTCGTAAGCAAGGCGTGCGATCTCTTCCCCGCCCTGGTTGTTGATGTAACCGTCGGTGTAAATCACCGCGACGCCATCACGGGTTTCATCGATATTCAGCTTCAGACTCTCAGTCATCGAATGCTCCCGACTTTCACCGCATCTTCCGCATGACGACGGTAGTTCCCTCGGCGCTCGAAAGGATGTCCACCTCGTCCATCAGACCTTTGATGATCCGCAGTCCGTGACCTCTTTTACGCGGGATGGCCCGTGGGTGTTCGGTGGGTACCGGGGCAAGCTTATCAGGCGAGAAGCCAACTCCGGAGTCCTGGATGAGAATTTCCAGCCCGGCAGGTTGTTCATCACTGCCTAAAACCTTGAGACAAATATGCACTTCGCGGTCGTTGGCGCTGCTGTGCTCAAAAGCATTGATGCACGCCTCGACAACCGCCATCTGCACTTCATCTATTTTATCTGGACTCAACCCGATGTGTTCCCCCATGGCGCAGGCCATCTTACTGGCCGTAAGCTCCATATCGGGAAGCATGGGTAGCGTCAGCGTCACTTGCTGCATGGCGCGAGCTCCAGTCGCCTGCCGGTCAAGGGTCTCGAAATCCTCTTAGAACGTCAGGTACACCTGGAGTAAATAGATGACGATCGGATGAATCTTGTTTTGGAGCAAGAGCCAACCAAAACTACCAAGCGTACCGATCGACAGCAACAGCTGAGTGGGTACCCGGGGGATAGCAAGTCTGCGCCTTCGGACCGATTGTAACATGAGAGCCTCCTCGCTGGTTCTCTCCCTTCCTTCGCAAGGTGTTTGCCAAGTTGTAAGAGCCCGTCGAGAAGAACACACAACATACTGCAAATAAAAGACTTATCAGCTCTTAGCCAATTTGACCGCGACTGAAACCCCCAAGGCGAGCGCGACATTATGTCGCGCCAGATCATCGATTCAGGCCTTGCAAGCTCTGCAAAGCCGGGTTCCATAAGCTTCCAGAACAAAACGCGGCAATTTGCCGCATATGCGACAAATTGCCCCGATCAGAACCCCTTGCGTTGCAGGGTCCGTCGATCGACCCCCAAAACCTTGGCGGCGGCACTCTTGTTGTTGCCCACCATGCGCAAGACGCGCTGCACATGACGCCGTTCCACCGACTGCAGGTCGAGGGGGTCGTGCCCCGACTCCGCGGCTCCACCGATGAGACTGCGCACCAGCTCGGCGTCGATACTCTGGTCGGCCAACGAAATGGCGCCCTCGATCAAATTCTTGAGCTCGCGGATGTTGCCAGGGTACTCGTACTGCAGGAGCAGGGAAAGCGCCTCAGCCTCCATTTGCGGAGCCTCGATCTTCTCCCGCAAACAGAACTCTTCGATGAAATGCTTGAGCAGGTGGGGGATGTCCTGCCGCCTCTCCCGCAGGGGCGGCAACTCGATATCGACCCCCTTGAGCCGATAGTAGAGGTCCTCGCGAAAGGTCCCCTCTTCCACCAGGGACTCCAAATTGCGGTGGGTCGCGCCGATCACTCGCACGTCCACGGCAATAGCTTTCTGGCCGCCGATGGGCACCACCTCCCGCTCCTGTAGGGCCCGCAGCAGCTTGACCTGCAGCCCCAAGTCGAGATCGCCGATCTCGTCGAGGAACAGGGTGCCGCCCTGCGCCAAGACGAACTTGCCACGTCGTGCCTGCACACCGGTGGCGACGCCGCCCTCGATGCCGAAGAGCTCACTTTCCAGCAGTGCCTCCGGCAAGGCGGCGCAGTTGATGGCGATCAAGGCTCCAGCTCGCTCCGATAGGGAATGCAACAGCTTGGCGGCCAGCTCCTTGCCGGTGCCACTTTCACCCCGCAGCAGGACGTTGACCTGGCGCGGGGCGACGCGACCGAGGATCTCCAGCACCTGCCGCATGGCCGGGGCATGGGCGATGATGCGCAGGTGGGCAAATTCATCCACCAGTTGCCCCTTGAGGATCTTGTTCTCCTCCTGAAGCTTCTCCCGCTGGGTCGCCAAATCCACCAACTGACGCGCACTGTCGAGGGCAACGCCACCGAGGGCGCCCACCGAATCGAGGAAACGTCGGTCCTCGCGGCTGAAGGCGGATTCCGGATCGCCGCGGCTTTCCTTGTCGAGCAAGGCGATGTATCCCAGATAAACACCGCGATAGGCCAAGGGGGCGGCCAGCACCTCGCGGTAGGGACGATCCAATAGGACGCCATCGCGGCGTACCATGAGCTCCCCCTGGGCCAGCAGGTCCCGCCACAGGGGATCCTTCAGCAAGCTCGCCCCAGAGACCGGCCGGCCCTGCCAGCCGACGCTCGACACCGCCACCACCTCACCGTACGGACCGCGGGTGACCGCCACCCCGGCGGCGGGATCCAGCACCGTGCAAACGCGCTGCAACAACTCCTCCACCAGCTCTTCCTCCGGCCGCTCGGCGTGCAGCGCCAAGGCCAGGTCATAGAGGGTTTCGAGCTGCAGAATGCGTCGCTTCTCGGCGAAGTCGACGTTGCGTTGCATCTTCAGGTCGGACATCACCCCATCATATCGCCCCCAACACACCACCACGAGTCATCGACGCCTACGATAGGATGGGTCGATAATGCGAGCCCTCCTACCCTTCGACGCCACCTCGACCACGGACTCCGACAGCACCGCAACCGGCAGCCAGACGCCTGCCTCAAACGAGGCTAACCGCCTGCAAATCGGCTTCTGGCTGACCCCGACGCCGGGCCAGGGCGAGGTGCTGGTAAAAGTTCACGCCACGGCGCTCAATCGGGCGGATTTGATGCAGATGCGCGGCCAGTATCCGCCACCCCGTGGAGCCAGCCCGGTGCCGGGCTTGGAATGCTCGGGGATCATCGAATCGCTGGGACCCGGGGTCGAGGGATGGCAGCCCGGGGATCGGGTCATGGCGCTGCTGGCGGGTGGGGGTCAGGCGGAGTGGGTGGCGGTGCCCCAAGGCCAGCTGATGCCGATTCCCGACCGCCTCGATTTTGCCCACGCCGCCGCCCTGCCGGAGGTGGCGATCACCGCTTGGACAAATCTGGTGGCCGAGGGCGAGCTACGCTCCGGGCAGACAGTGCTGATCACCGCCGCCGCCTCGGGGGTCGGCAGCTTCGCCGTCCAGTTGGCTCGGGCCCTCGGCGCCCGCGTGCTGGTGGCCGGACGCCACCTCGGGCGGCTGGAGCGACTGAAGCCCCTGGGGGCCGATGCCTGCCTACTACTGGACGACTCCCTGCCCGAGGCGGCCAAAGCCGCCAACAATGGGCAGGGGGTGGATCTCGTCCTCGAGCTGGCCGGGGGCCAAGGGCTGGCGCAACGGCTCGGTGCCTTGCGCCACGGTGGACGTTTGGTGTTAGTGGGTCTGCTCGCCGGTAGCCGTGCGGAGATCGATCTCGGCCTCCTGCTGCGGCAACGCCTGCGGCTCATCGGATCGGTCTTGCGAGCCCGTTCGTTGGCGGAAAAAACCGCCTTGGTGGAAGATTTCTGGAGCTTCGCCGCGGCCCCCCTGGCGGCCGGCAAGCTGAAGCCCATCATCCACGATGTGCGGCCCTTCGACGACATCGCCGAAGCCTACGCCGACATGGCGGCCGGCGGCGTGTTGGGAAAGCTGGTCTTGACCCTCTGAGACCCCCAAGCGGCGCCCCGTCCCGCGGCCCAGGACCCGGGCCCCGAGTCTTCGCATCTCAGCCGCCGATGCGGAACATCTCCACCTTGTCGGTGGGCACGAACTCGCCCCGCCGCAGGGCCGCTGAGCGCTCTTCCGAGTAGCGATCGGTGCGGCCTCGCCAGATCGCCTGCACTCGCTCCGTCAGCTCTTGGTCGCTGGCCCCATCCCGCAGTGGCGTCTTGAGATCGTGCCCGAGGCTTGAAAAAAGGCAGGTGAAGAGCTGCCCCTCCGCCGACAGGCGAACCCTTGAGCAGTCGCCACAAAACGGCTGGGTGACCGAGGTGATGACGCCGACTTCGCCACCCCCATCCCGGTAGCGATAGCGATCCGCCACTTCGCCGGGCCGCATCTTGCCCAGGGCTTCGAGGGGCAACGCCGCATCGACGGTTTTGATGATTTGCTGCGCCGAGACGACCTTGTTGGGATCCCATTGATTGACCGTGCCGACGTCCATGTACTCGATGAAGCGCACCACACAACCGGTCTCCCTGGCATAGCGCGCCAGGTCGACGATCTCGTGATCATTGACCCCCTGCATCACCACCACATTGAGCTTGACCGGATTGAGCCCCGCCCGGCGCGCCGCGTCGATGCCGCGCAATACCTTGGCCAAGTCGAGACCCAGGCCATTGATCTGCCCGAAGAGCTCAGGGTCCAGGGAATGCAGGCTGACGGTGACCCGCCCCAGGCCGGCCTGGCGCAACATCGCCGCCTTCTCTTCCAACAGGTAGGCGTTGGTGGTCAAAGCCAAGTCGTCGACGCCGTCGATGGCCGCCAAGGAAGCGATGAGCTTCTCGATCTCCGACCGCAACAGGGGCTCGCCGCCGGTGAGGCGGATCTTCTCGACCCCCATGGCCACAAAGAGGCGCGCCAAACGGCTCACCTCTTCGAAGCTCAAGATGTGGGGCCGCGGCAGAAAATTGTATTTGCGATCTGCCGGCATGCAAAAGGTGCAGCGGAAATTGCAGCGATCGGTCACCGAAATTCGCAGATCGGTCATCGGCCGACCGAGGGTATCGGCGACGCTGGCTTGGTTGGAAACGATGGTCGTCATGGCTGGTTGATGGTCAGGCAATCCCCAAAGCATGGGCGGCGATTCGTTCAGCTAGCAAGTTCCCATCCGAGAATACGATGCGGGGCGGGAGCCCTTCGGCTGCGCGCGGCCTGCGCAAACTCGCCCCAACGCTGACGTGTCGATCTAAACCCCTTTGTATCAAGGTTTGACCCCGTTCCCTTGGCCCTGCGGCTCAGACAGCACTCCGTCCGTGCTCGCTCGAAGGGTCTCCCGCTAGCACCGATTTCGGTAGAACAGGATGGACACTAGCAAGCATATCTCGTCTTGGCCAACGGAATGGCAAGACGAGAAATTCCTCGTCCCTCAATCGGCTTAGGGTTGGAGGCCCAAACGCTCCGTTGCCAGCGGTTGCTCCAGCTCCATCAAGAGTCGCAGGGCAACATCTGGATCCCTCTGCCTGGCCTGCTCGATCAGACGGCGGGCCTGCTCCGCCTCCCCTTGGGCCCGGGCCAGGAAGGCCATACCGCACAGGGCCGGCACCGACGGCTCGGCGAGCTCTGCCGCACGCTTGAGCCGCGCCGCGGCGGACGAGAGCAGACCCGCCCTAATTTCCAAGAGCGCCAAGTTGACGAGGGCAGGCGGATAGTCGTCCGCCAAAGTGAGGGCGTAATGGTAACCGCGGTAGGCGTCGGCATAGCGTTGTCGCCGCTCGTGCAGGATGCCCATGTTGTTGAAGATGCGAGGCTCGTCGGGGCTCAGCACCGCCGCCCGGCGATAGCTGTCGAAGGCCAAGGCATCGTCCCCCAGGGCCATGGCGACATTGCCCTGTTGAAACCACACCGCCGCGTCCTCGCCGCCGGACGCCTGCAAGGCGCTGACACTGCGTCGTGCGTCGTTGAGGGCCGGCTCGAGCTGCCCCTTTTCGTAGTGGGCCAGGGAGCGGTAGAAGAAGTCCCGGTATTGCAGCCCCTCCGTGGTCGCTCGCTGCACCTGCGTCCCCACCGTCGACGAGACGACCCACAGGACCAGCACCCCACAGGCCGAGGTCCCCAAGGCTCGCCACTGCCGTCGCCGGAACAAATCCCAAAGATGGAGCAGGCCGCCCCCCGCCAGGGCCGCCCAGGCCGGCCACAGGGGAATGCGGTAGCGTCCGTTGACAAAAAACACACAAATGCCGAGGGACAACAGCAACAGGTAAGACATCACCGCCAGGAGTCGATGACGCAGGCCGCCGGGCGCCGCCACCCACAGGCCGAGCCAACCGACCACCGCCAAAGCCACCAGCAGGCCCCAACGGATCGGCAAGAGACGCAACAGGGAAGATTCGTGACGGCGCACGAAGTCGTAGCTCTTGTTGTTGGGGATTTCGAAATCGCTCGCCAAGTACATCGTCTTGCGCAGCATCAACCCCGCCCAGGCTACCGGATCGGCCCGAATTTCCCGCCAAGCACGCGCCATCCAATAGCGGGAGATCGCCGCCGCGTTGACCTCCCCGTCCGGCTGTCCCGTTTCCTGGCGATAGATCGCTTCGGCGAAGACCTGCACCGAGTCGCGGTAGTCTTCGCCATAGCTCACCCATTGGTCCTGCCGCGGCTGCATGCCATCGGCCTGGCGCTCATTGCCGAGATAGAGGTTGATGCCGCCACTCTGGGGCAACCACTGAAACGTCCCGATCAGCGAACGCTGCCAACCGGCGAAGAGGGCCAACACCGCCACACAACCCACCGCCGCCGAGGCGGTCCAGGCCGAAGCGCGACGCCAGCGACCGGAACCCGACCCGGCGCTGGCCAACGCCAGCATCGGCACCGCCAGGGCCAAGAGCAGAATGTTGGGCCGCGCTTGCACCGTCAAGCCGAGGCACAGGCCCACCCCGAGCCAGCGCCAAGGGATCGTCGACATCTCGACCGTCGCCTCGGCTGTCCCCGAGCCCAAAGCGGCGAGCAGACAGCGCAGGGTGATCAACGCCAAGAGTGTGAAGCAAGTGGTGATCAACAGCTCCCCTTCGAAGAACAGGGGCGGACCGGCCAGCAAATACAAACCGCCGGCCAACCACCCGGCGGCGGGACGACGCCACAAATCCATCGCCAGGGAACACACCAGCAAGGTGATCCCCACCCCCATGAGATGTTGCAGCACCTGGACGGCGAGCATGCCGTGCTCCCCGACCAGGGCATAGACCGCCGCCACCATGCCGGGATAGAGCCAGGGACGAAAGCCGGGATTGAGGATCGCCGCCCCCCGGCCGTCCAAGAGGCGACGGGCCAACTCGTCGTAGTAGCGCTCGTCGAGGATAGGGATGCCGAAGAACGCCGACGTGGAGTGCTCACTCAGGTAAAGACAGCGCACCAGCAAGGCGGCGGCCCCGAGCCACAGGTAGACCCGCCGTCGCTGCCTGGCCGTCGGGTTGGGAGGGGCCTCCGGCACCGAGGTCACAGATCGTGACCCAATCGACGCCACAGCTCCAGGCGACGCTCGAAGGTCAAGTCGCGGCTGCGGTAGGTGGGAGCCGGGGAGGCGGCTTGCGCCTGCCGTGTCTCTTCACCCGACAACACCGCCCGGGCCGCCCGCGGATAGATTTCCAGCGTGGTGGCCGCATTGCGACAACGCAAGGTATAGGGATCGACGTTCTCCCCATCCACAGGTGAACGGGCTTGCAGCACCACATCGCCGGTATCGACGCCGGGATCGATGCAATGCACCGTCACGCCGACGTGGTCGAAATCCCCTTGCAGCACTTGCCAGAATTCGGAGAAGACGCCACGGAAATGGGGCAGGATGGACGAATGGGCATTGAGCACCCCGAGACGGGGCAGGCGAATCATCGGCTGCTTGAGAATGGACGTGCCATAGACCAGGATCAGGTCCGGCCGCCGCCGCCGGCACCACGCCACGGCGTCCCCGTTGTTGACCCGTGGCGTCTCCAGGATGTCCACCGGCGGCCAGGACGCAGGGTCGGGCCCGTGCTCCGCCAGCAGCCGTTGCTCCGCCGCCCGCTGCAAATCTTCTTCGAGCCGACGCACCCGGCGTTCCATCCTGGGCTCCCCCAGGCGGTGCTTGATCGACAGCAGGCGATCGAAAAGCGCTCTCCCAAGAACGCGACTGGCCGATCGTTTCAAAGCCGCCGCCTTGCCCCCCAGAGGCGCCCGCCGCCGTTCGACGACCAGACCGTCGAGGCCGATCTCCCGGTGCAGGCGCTGAGCCAAGAGACGCTGGGGCAAGCCAGGGCTGGTGAGCAGGAGCACCTTGCCGTCGGACGTCGCGGGATGCTCAGACATGATAGTCCTCCTCGAAGCTCGAGCACCAAACGCCGGCCGCCATCTCCGTCCACTCGACGGCGACCTCCGTTCCTTCACAGCGCACCGTCGGCGGCCGGGACTCGTTGGAGCGGAGGCCGAAGCTGTGGCCCGCCAGATCCGCCGCCGTCAGCCGCTCGAAGCGCACGCCGTCGGCTCGGAAATCGAGGACACCGTCGTCGAAGCACGCGGCGTCCCGCAATACCAGATAGTCCAGCAGCTTGGAGGTGGCCGAGATGTGCACCGATCCGTCGCCATGGCGGGCCGCCAAGTGATCGAGGGAGCGCCGGGTCGACGGCGGGATGTGGTCTTCGTCCGGCCGGCGTCCGGCCCGCTGCTTGCCCAGGTGGGTGTAGATCACCGCCGTGCCCCGCTGGGCGATCAAACGCTCCACCATGGACGGTGCGATCACCTCGCCGAAGCCGTCGATGTCGGCCAAGGGCCAGTGGGTGTAGCGGCGGAAGATGTGAAAGCGTTGACCGTCGGCCAAGGTGTCGGCGTAGAGCTGCCGATTGATGCCCTCCTCGAAGCTGAGCAGCGGGCTCTGCAAACGACGCAGCAACGGACGTCCCAGGCGGTCGGCCCAGGCCAGGAGACGCCCCTTGGCGCCGTCGCCGTGCTGGTTTCGATACCACTCGCCACGGCCCAAGGGACGGTCCTGGCCGATGACCGTCGTCAGGTTGGAGCCTTCCCAGAGATAGCGCACCCCCGCCTGACGCACCAGGTCGAGGCTGTAGACGCAGTTGTCGTAGACCTGGCCGGAGGCGTCCTCGATGCACGGTAGCGCCCCCTTGGTATTGCGGTGCAACATGTTGCCGATGAAGTCGCTGTGATCCGTCCAGATGCGCGGGCGAGCGCCGAGCTGTCGCAGCAGATCGAGCCCCGCCTGCGCCTCCCGCCGGCTGAAGAGGCGGCTCTCGGACATGGTGTAGTCGCCCCATGTATGCATGGTGTCGTGGGGGTGGGCGTCGAGAATCTCGGGGTGCGCGGCGACGCACACCTGATCGGGGATGGCGTCGTTGTAAGCAAAAAGGAAGAAAGAATCGGCAAAGGGCAAGGCCAATTCCTGCCAAATAACCCGATGGAGCTCCTGCCACCCGGCCAACGTCGTGTTGTCGGGATCGTTGGACAGGGTCAGCCAACAGCGATAGGGAGGCGGATAGGCCAATAGGCTCACCCCCGGCGCCAGCTGGCGTGCATCCCTCAGCTCCTGCGTCGTTCTCAAGAAGTTAGCCCTTTCCTCGAGATTTCTCGAGCCGTACCTGCCGACAGGGCATCCATCGACGCGGGCATTCTCCCACAGCCGGGCGAGCAACGGCAGCGTCTTCATTTCGGCCACCGAGCGGTGCGATGATGAGCTGCTGCTAAACTCACCATCATGCGCCAGCCTCTCCTCAACGTCTTTTTCTGTCTGCTCTGTGCCCTCTGCTGGGGGGCACCTCCGGTCCTCTCCCAACCCCCTGATCAAGGTGGAGCGGAGGCCGTCGGCTGGTTGCGCGACTATATCCAAATCGCCACCGTCAATCCGCCGGGCAACGAGGAGGAAGGGGCCCACTACCTGGCGGCCATCCTCGCTGCGGAGGGGCTGAGCCCCGAGCTACTCACCAGCCCCGACGGTCGCACCAGCCTTTACGCCCGTCGCGTCTCCCCCACCAGCGAGGGTCGCGCCCTGGTGTTGATGCACCACATCGATGTCGTCACCACCAACGACGACTGGCGAGTCCCGCCATTTTCCGGCCGCCTCCATCAGGGCCGCATTTGGGGACGCGGCGCCCTCGACATCAAGGGTCTTGGCATTGCCCAACTGGCCACCTTGGTGGATTTCGAGCGCCGTCAAATCGATCCGGGCATCGACCTCATCTACCTGGCGGTGGCCGATGAAGAGGCCGGTGGACGCTCCGGCGCCGGCTGGTTGCTCGACAGCCAACCGCAGCTCTTCGAGGGTGTCGTCGGGGTGCTCAACGAGGGGGGCTCCAACCGCGTGGTCAATGACCGCCTGGTGTGGTGGGGCATCGAGGTGGTGCAGAAGCGCCCCCTGTGGTTGAAGGTCACCAGCCAGGGGCGGGGCGGCCATGCCTCCGGGCTCAACCCCGGCAGCGCCACCCACCGCCTCATCCTCGCCCTGGCCCGGTTGGTGGAGGAACCCCTGCGCTACCGGGTCAGCGACGCCGCCCGCATCTACTTTCGCGGTCTGGCGAAGCTGGATAACAGCCCCGACCACCTCTACCATCACCTCGACGAAGTCATCCAACCCGACGGCCCCACCCGTCCCCTGGCACCCGGCGTCCCGGCCTATTTCGTCGACACGTTACAAGTCACCGAGCTCGACAACGGCCGGGGCAGCAACGTCATCGCCTCCCAGGCCAGCGCCCGCATCGACATCCGTCTGCTACCCGACACCGACGGCGACGCCTACCTCGAACATGTGCGCCAGCTCCTCGGACCCGACATCGACGTCGAAGTGGTGCTCGACGCCCCCTTGGCCGACCCGTCCCCCACCGACCACCCCGTCTACCGAGCCCTGGAATCCACCCTCAGCGTGCGCGGCCCAGTCACCCCCACCTTCATGACCGGCACCACCGACTCCCGCTTTTTCCGTCAGCGGGGCATCGCCGCCTACGGCTTTTCTCCCTTTGCCCTTAACGCCGACCAACAACGCGGCATCCACGCCGTCGACGAGTCCATTCCCGTCGATGGTTTCCTGCGGGGCATCGAGATGTTGAAGCGGGTGGTGATGGCCTGTGGAGAATTGCGATAAAATCAACGTCCTATGCAAGATAGTCATTCCACAAACCGCATGGCAACGAGCAGAGTCTTCCGCAACGGAGAGATTCCTCCAGAGGACGACTGGTCGGACACAACCGTTACCGAACGTATGGAAGCCGTTTGGCAACTGACCCGACTATGCCTCGAATGGAATCGAACAGAGACCGATGAACCAAGACTTCAGAGATCTGTTAGCCGAGCTCAACGCCTACAACGTTGAATATCTTGTGGTCGGGGCCTATGCTTTGGCAGCGCACGGTTTTGTCCGAGCGACCAGAGATTTGGATATTTGGATTCGGCCGACCCAAGGCAATGCGCAGAGGGTGCTCAAAGCGCTTGCTGCCTTCGGCGCGCCGTTACACGCTCCCTGAGCGATGCGCAGAGCCATGAACATGCCCAAACTAGACAAGACCGTAGTCTCGATCGGCACTCTCGACGACACCCTCGAGAGACGAGCCTATTGGCATAGTCGATCTCCCGCTGAGAGGTGGGCTGCGATGGAGCAGATGAGGCAAATCAATTATGGAAGAGCCGCAACTACCGCCAGACTTCAAAGATTTTTTGAGATTGTTGAACGAGAGTGAGGCTCGCTACCTTCTGGTCGGCGGCTGGGCCGTCGGATATTACGGCTATCCTCGTGCGACCCACGATATGGATATTTGGATCGCTGTCGATCCAATCAATGCCAGCAAGATGGTCGAAGTGATGACAAATTTCGGGTTCGCGGCGGGAGCCGTTTCGAGCGCGGCGTTTCTTAGGACCGATTCCGTAGTGCGCTTGGGCACCCCTCCTCTGAGGCTCGAGATCCTAATGGCGATCTCAGGGGTGACCTTCGAAGAATGTTACGCAAAAGGCCTGACCGACAAGATAGATGGGGTTTCCGTAAGGATTATCCACCTCGAGGACTTGCGGACGAACAAACTGGCATCGGGGCGCCACAAAGACCTGGATGATGTCAGCAATCTCCCAGAGAAATGGCCAGTGGAGTAGTCGAACCCACCCTCTCACTCGACCCACAACCCAGCCAACAACCCAGCCTCCGCGACGCAATGTTCCAGTAGCTCGGCCAGGCGCTCATCCCCCTCGGCCGTCAGATGGATGCCGTCTTGCATGAAGAGGCTGGCCATCTCGCCGGCTGGCAGCTCGGCGAAGGCTTGCGCGGGATCGCAGAGCGTGGCGTCCTTCTCGGCGGCCACTTGCCGCACCCGTTGGACGTATTCTTGGTGCAAGGGCACGAGGTCGTCCAAATTGCGCAACCAGCGTTGGGTGAGGTGGGACGGCTCTTGCCCACGACGGTGGGAGGTGGCGGCGGTGATCAGGACGGGCTGGATGCCGGCCCGCCGGCTGGTATCGACCATGGCGCGCAGGTTGTCGCTGAAGTCCTCGGGCGAGACCCGGTTGGGGTAGGCGGTTTCGCGGGCCCCCCAGGCGACCACCGCTTGGGTCACCAATTGGCTGAGCCGCAGCCGGCTCCAACGGCTGGAGAACAGCCGTTTGACCCGAGCGACGTTCTTGTCTTCGATGCCAAAACCGATCCAGTGGTCGTTCCATCCGAAGTAAAGACTGACGATCTGCGGCTTCAGGGGCACCACGTCCCGCGCCAGTTGCTGGCGTCCTTGGTAGCTCGACCACCCGGCCACCGCCAGGTTGCCGTAGCGCAACGGCTGGCCGCTCCTCGCTTCGAGCCGTCGCGCCAGGGCGGCGTCGTAATGCCCGAGATGGGTGCAACTGTCCCCCAAGAAGATCCAGTGCGGACGCTCCTCCGATAGCTCGGCCAGTTCCTGGGGATAGTCCCGAGTCACCCAGTAGAGCTCGTCGTCCTCGAGGAAACCCGATGTGATCATCACCGGATCAGGACGGCCGAACTCGATGTCTTTGGGATAAAGAACGAAAGAAAAGCCGGTCAGGCGCAGCGACAGCTCGAAGGCGACGAGCAGCAACGCCACGGTGCCGACGAGGAGCGCCAGATTGCCGAGCAGACGTCGACCCCGAGTCCGCCAGCCACCGGCTTTCTCGAGCTCCGTCCCCGAGCTCATACCTTGCCTCCCAAGACCCTGCGCAGGGCCGACGGCAACCCGGCAACTGCACCGATGGGCGTCCACACCTCCTCGCCGTCCGTCTCAGGGCTCGCCGCTTGGATCTCGATCCAGGTAGCCTCCTCCAGCGTCAGCTCCACTTCGAGACGCCCTTGCGGACCCGGCGGTCGACCGGTTTCGCTGCTCCACACGTTGAATAGGCGAATTTCCTGCTCCTCTCCGGCCGCTAGGGAATGCATAAAAACATCGTCTTCGTAGGTTGGGATGATCTGGCCGTTGAGGCGCAAACGGAAATGCAGCCACGAGGCGGTGTGGGAGCCGTCGTTGCGCAGCGTGACCCACACCTGGCACAAGGTCCCAGGGGGCGGCACCTTCGGTTCGAGACGCAGACCTGTGAGCACGATGGACGGCTCCGGCAAAGGCGTCTCGGGCTCGGAGGCGCCCACCGCCCCGGCCCACATGGCGACCATGCAGCACACCGCGGCCGCACCGCAGGCGTTGAACCTCCACCCCCTACGGCTTCGTGCTTCCCCCAAGCGTCGTGTTCTAGAAGAGTCGGCTGAATCCACGTCGATCCCATGCAACCCCGTGGACGGACATCGCCCCGGGTGACTCATCCTATACCTAGGCGACCTGGTGTGTTGCCTTCGAGGCCCCCCGTGTTGGAGGGGAAGCCCCTCTGGGCGCGGCCGAGCCGGAACGGGGCCGTATCCCCGGTCACTTCCGTCAAATCACTCCAAAGACGAATAAGACGAATAGACTCTTGATACCTATCGTATATTGAATATCGCCAAGTACCCCACGACCCAGACTCTTGGGCATCAGCGCGGCTGGCACTGGCATCAAGGAACAAACATCATGAATTACGATCGACACATCACCATTCTATCCATCCTTTATCTTGCCAGCGGTGCACTGGTTTTGGCCGCCGCTGGCGGAGTGTCCTTGATTCTTCTGGGAAGTGGCTTCGCCGCCAACGGCGACAATGGCTTCTCCGCCAATGAGATTCTGCTCACCTGGGGTCTCGCCGCCGGTGTCGGCCTGCTCATGCTGCTATTGGCAGTTCCTGCCTTGATAGGCGGTTGGGGCTTGATGCGACGCAAGAGCTGGTCGCGCATGCTGGTTTTGGTGCTGGGATTCCTCCATCTGCTCAGCTTTCCCCTCGGCACCGCCCTCGGCGTCTACACGATTTGGTTGCTGATGCAGGAGAAGGCGGACGCCTACTTCAGCAAGACGTCCGAGGATCTGCTTTCAGCTCCCTCGGAGGACTCGATGACGGAATCGGCTCTGTAAGTCTTGTAGATCAGTGATCGCGTCTCAACCGATCTCCCAACTCCGCTGATCTACACCTTGGCCCCGCTCTTCGGAGGGGGGCCATTTTTTGTTGTGGGTGCACCCCTGGGGCGGTCGGCCGGCCGATCCAGAGTCTTTCGTTTGAAAAAGCCCAACTAGCTGGCAAAATGAAGTCCTGGGCACGTGACCCACTGCCGACGCCGAGCACCACGACCCGAGACGTCTCCCCCATGGCCTTCTACGCAGATCTCCACATCCACTCCAAATATTCCCGCGCCACCAGCCGCGACTGTGACTTGGAGAACCTCGCCTGGTGGGCACGGCGCAAGGGCATCACCGTGGTGGGGACCGGCGACTTCACCCACCCGGCCTGGTGGCAGGAGATCAACGACAAATTGGTGGCGGCGGAGCCGGGGCTGTTCAAGCTGCGTCCGGAAATCGAGAAAGAGATCGACCGCCGCTCCCCAGCCACTTGCCAGGGCACGGTGCGCTTCATGTTGGAGGTGGAGATCTCCACCATCTACAAGAAGGGCGACAAGACCCGCAAAGTGCACCATTTGATCTATGCCCCGGACCTGGCCACCGCCGGACGCTTCCGCGACGCCCTCGGGCGGATCGGCAACATCTCGTCCGACGGCCGCCCGATCCTCGGGCTCGACTCCCGTCACTTGCTGGAAATCACCCTCCAGAGTGGCCCCGGCGCCTATCTGGTGCCGGCCCACATCTGGACCCCGTGGTTTGCCGCCCTGGGCTCCAAGTCCGGCTTCGACTCCATCGACGACTGCTACGGTGACTTGGCGCAGCACATCTTCGCCGTCGAGACGGGTTTGTCGTCGGACCCGCCGATGAACTGGCGGGTCTCGGCCCTCGACCGCTTCACCTTGGTGTCCAACTCCGACGCCCACTCGCCGCCCATGCTGGGCCGCGAGGCCTGCGTCTTCGAAACGGATCTCGACTACTTCGCCATGCGCCGGGCTTTGGAAACCGGCGACGATTACGGCGGAACCGTCGAATTCTTCCCCGAGGAGGGCAAATACCACCTGGACGGCCACCGCTCCTGTGGCGTCTGCCTCGAACCGGACGAAACCCGACGTCACAACGGCCGCTGCCCGGCCTGTGGCAAACCGGTGACCGTCGGCGTCATGCATCGGGTGGAGGACTTGGCGGACCATCCCGACGGCCGCCGTCCCGGCGCGGCCTCGCCGTTCAGCTCGTTGGTGCCCTTGCCGGAGATTCTGTCGGAGATCGAGCGCGTCGGCCCCAAGTCGAAGACCGTGCAGCGACGGGTCAGCGAGATGGTCAACCGTCTCGGCCCCGAGCTCGACATCCTCAGCTCCCTGCCCTTGGAAGAGGTGGCGAAGAGCGGCGATCCGCTGTTCTCTGAGGCCATCGCTCGCCTGCGACGGGGCGAGGTCCGCCGCCAATCCGGCTACGACGGCGAATTCGGCGTCATCCGCCTCTTCGAGCCGCGGGAGGTGGACCCGCAGCTGCGCATCGCGTCGTTGTTTCCGGGGCTCGAGGCCCCAGCACCGGAAGCCCCTGCCCTGCCGGTCTTACAGACCATGGATGTCGCCGCGCCAGCTCCCGAATCGACGACGATTCCCGAGGATGCCGTGACGATGAGCCATGCCCACAGCCCGCTGCTAGCCGCCCTCGACCCTTACCAGCGACAGGCGGCGGAGCACCTGCACGGCCCGTTGCTGATCGTCGCCGGCCCCGGCACCGGCAAAACCCGCACCCTGACCCATCGCATCGCCTATCTGCTGGAGCAAGGTCAGGCCAAAGCGGATCAATGCCTGGCCTTGACCTTCACCCGCCGCGCCGCCGAGGAGATGCGTCACCGCCTGCACGGTTTGCTGCCCGGCCAAGCCCAGGACCTTCAGGTGACCACCTTTCACGCCCTCGGTCTCGACATCCTGCGCCGGGAACACGCCAGGGTCGGCCTGAGCCCAGATTTCCGCATCCTCGATCCCGACGAGCGGGTGCAACTGGCCGCCAAGGCCAGCGGCATGCAAGGACGCAAGGCCCGCCGCCTGTTGCGGGAGGTCACCGCCGTGCGGCGGCAGCTCGCCCTGGCGGCACTCGATGCGGACGTCGAGATGGCCGAGCCGACATCCGCCAAGGCACGGGAAGCCCACCGCTTTCTCACGGCCTATGAGGCGGCCCTCGTCGAGGCCGATGCCGTCGACTTCGCAGCCCTGTTGTTGTGGCCCATGACCTTGCTAGCCAACGACGAAGACTTGCGCCAGAGCTACCGCCAACGCTTCCGCTTCGTCTCCATCGACGAGTACCAGGACATCGACGCACCGCAGTACCAGTTGGTACGGCAGTTGGTGGCGGAGGACGGCAACCTGTGTGTCATCGGCGACCCCGATCAATCGATCTACCGCTTCCGTGGCGCCGACGTCAGCTTTTTCCTGCGCTTCGAAAGCGATTTTCCCGGCGCCCGGAGGGTCCAACTGGAGCGCAACTACCGTTCCTCGGCGGTGATCGTCGAAACGGCGTTACAGGCCATCTCCCCCACCAGCCTGGTGCCGAATCGCCGTCTCGACGCCGTGACACCCCAGCAGAGAATGCCGGTGGTGCTGCACGCCGCCGCCAGCGAAGCGGCCGAAGCCGAGCACGTGGTGCACAACATCGAGCGTCTGCTGGGGGGCACGTCGTACTTTTCCGTCGACAGCGGCCGGGTCACCCAAGACGACGCCATGGGCTCCCTGTCCTTCGACGACTTCGCCGTCCTGTACCGTACCAACGCCCAGTCCCTCGCCGTCATGGAAGCCTTGGAACGCTCCGGTATTCCCTACCAGCGTCGTTCCCACGACCGTCTCCTCGACCAACCCGGCGTGGCCGAGCACATGGCGGTGCTGCGTCAGCTCGGCGACGGCCCCCTGGCCCTCGAGCAAACCGCCCTCTTCCCCGAAGTCGTCAAGCTGGTGAGCGGCGATGCCCTGCGTCATCGCCTCGACTTGGCGCTGCAACAGCTACTCTCCGACGATGCCAAACACCAGGCCCACAACCTCCTGCTCCAGCGGGCCCATCGTCTGCTCAGCACCGCCACCCACGAGCATGAGGGAGATCTAGCCAGCTTCCTCGATCGCATCGCCCTGGGCCATGAAGTCGACACCTGGGATCCCCGCGCCGAGCGCGTCTCTCTGCTCACTCTGCATGCCGCTAAGGGCCTGGAGTTTCCCGTCGTCTTCCTGGTTGGCCTCAACGACGGCTGCCTACCTTTCCACTTCGGCGGCAAGCACCCCAAAAAAGCCGAGCTGGCCGAAGAGCGTCGCCTCTTCTTCGTCGGCTTGACCCGCGCCCGTTCCCGTCTCTTCCTCTCCTGGCCCCGCCGTCGCAGGTTTCAAGGTCAACGGCTCAAGGGGCGTCCTTCACCGTTCCTCGAAGCCATTGACGATCGCCTTTTGGAACATCGCAAAGACGAGAAGAAAAAGGACGACGAGGGTCCGCAGCAGCAGCAGTTGAGTTTGTTGTGATGATTGTCTTTCTTGGAGCGAATGACCGCCGCTGATCGGCCCAGCTCAGAGGATACCGTTGATGAATAAAGGAACCACGAGGACCCGCTTCGACACCTCGCTGACATGACTGAAGCTGACCTCAAGGTCATCGAGAACGGGATGACCCAATCTCTACCTGGCTTGCAGGACATGACAGCGCAGCGGCCATCAATGCTCCGTTTCCAAACGCGGAAGAGGTCCTGAAGGACATCGATACCCTGGACACCTGGAGAAAATAGGTGCTCAAACGTCGCAAGAAGCTTGAGTCTTAAAGCGACGTTTTGGAGCTTTGACGTCATGACGCTATACTCACCTCATGGCTACTCCCAACAAACGGACAACCGTCTATTTCGAGGCAGACCTTCACCATGCTCTTCGCATAAAATCTGCTGAAACCGAGCGCACCGTCTCAGAAATCGTCAACGAGGCGGTTAGGCTCTCCCTTGCTGAGGATGCTGACGATATGGCCGCGTTTGAAGAACGTGCGAGCGAACCCAATCTTCCCTTTGAGGCCGTGGTCCTGGATCTGAAGAAACGTGGGAAGATTTAGCGTCCTCATCAAGCCGTCGGCGGCCAAAGAGATAGAGCACATCCCGCGCAAGAAGGACCGGCAGCGTATTGTCCAACGAATTCTGCAGCTTGCTGAAAATCCTCGCCCTCCAGGCAGCCTGAAGCTCTCGGGCAAAGATCGATACCGTATTCGTCAAGGCGATTTCCGAATCGTCTATGCGATCGAGTCCAACAGACTGGTGATCACTGTCGTCAAGGTGGCCCATCGAAAAGATGTCTACCGGGGCACGCTCTAATGTCTACTAGCTAGGACACGCTGCAATTAGTAGCTGCCTAGCCGCCCCATAATAGCGTGATCCACCGCGGTGGCGCTGGTGCTCGTACCTTGCTTGTACTTCATCGTTGAGGATCCCCGCGATTCCGTTCGCGCCTCCAAGTCGCGGTGCACGGGCGCTCTCGAAGCCGAGCCGCGGTTAGCGGTGCCGCGGCGCGCGCTGGGTGCGAGCGGGATCAGCGATTCCGTTCGGTTGTGCGATCGACCGTCATCACGCGCTCGACAGGAGCTGTCGCATCTTCCGCGAAATGTCCGGATTGGCATAGAGCGCCTGGACCATTTCCGAATACGAAGGGGTGAACCGCTGATCGCGAATGAGATCGCCAAAGATGGATTCGAGTTTCAGGAACGACAGTGGGTCATCCGGCGTGCCTTTCGCCGCCCGCTGCAACTCGTCCTTCATCGCATCGACGATCTCGAGTGGTGCACCATGCCGGTCGACGCCCTTGTCGCAATAGAAGCACCAGGCGGCGATCGCCAAGCTGGCGAATCGGATACTGCCACCTCGCGCCAGGTTCTCGGTGATCGTGGGGATCAGGAACGTAGGCACCTTGGCTGAGCTTTCCAGACAGATCCGCGCCACGCTGTCCTTGATGTTTGGGTTGCCAAACCGCTCGATGAGGCTGTCTTTGTAGGCTGCTAGATCGATCCCCGGCACCGGGTCGAGCACCGGGGTGGCCTCCACATCCATGAAGCGGCGCACGAAGGTGGCGAACAGCGGATCCGCCATGCAACCGTCGATGGTTTGGTGACCATGGACCGAGCCGAGCAATCCGAGGACGGAATGCCCGGCGTTGAGCAGCCGTATTTTCATCTTCTCGTACGGCGTGACATCGGCAACGAACTGCGCGCCGACCGTTTCCCACGCCGGTCGGCCGTCGGCGAAGTCGTCTTCGATGACCCACTGGTTGAACGGTTCGCAGGTGACTGGCCACGCGTCCTTCAATCCCCGTTCGGTGGCGAGAAAAGCGATATCTTCCGGCGTCGTCACGGGCGTGATCCGGTCGACCATGGCGTTGGGGAAGCGCGCTTGGCTCTCGATCCATCGCGCCAGCTCGGCGTCCCGTCGCTGGGCGAAGGCGAGCAGCATCTTGCGCGTCACGTCGCCGTTGTGCTGGATGTTGTCGCACGATTGAACGGTGAAGGCCGGGCGTCGCTGGGATCGACGTTTCTCGAGCGCCGCGGTCAAGAAACCGAACACCGTCTTCGGGCTGGCGGGATGTTCCAGATCGTGGCGCACATCGGGGTTGCCGAAGTCGAGCTCGCCGGTGGCCGGGTCGACGTTGTACCCGCCCTCGGTGATGGTCAGCGAGACGATCTTGGTGTCCGCGCTGGCCATCTTGTCGATGACGGCGCCGGGATCGTCACAGCCGAGGATGAAGTCGATCAGTGAACCGATGATGGAGGTTTCGATCCTGCCTTGGGGATGCTTCACGATCAGCGTGTAGAGGTAGTCCTGCGCTCTCAGGATCTCGCCGATCTTGCGGTCGGCTTCGCGCAGGCCGACGCCGCAGATGCCCCAAGCGGCAGCCTCGGAGACGTTCATCAGCGCATCGGTATAAAACGCTTCGTGGGATCGGTGGAATCCGCCGACGCCGACATGGACGATGCCGGCCTCGAGACGGCTGCGGTCATAGGACGGACGGACGAGCTCGTCGGCGAGGAAAGGAAGATTCTTTTGTGTGAGTTGTTTCAAGAGGGTATCAAATGCTCGGGAAGCGCCGGTGTCGCCCCCTTTTGTGAACAAACAAACGTGGCCACCCTGTTCGCGAACCGATTCACTTCTCTCAACGGCCAGCCCTCGAGAGCTCCGATGGCGAGCGACGCGGTGAAAGAGTCCCCGGCTCCCACCGAGTCCACAGCGAGTCCGCCTTGGCCAGGAGCATCGTCGATCTCGTCGCTCCGGACGAGCACGCTGCCACGTGGACCGCGTGTGTAGGCGACCAGGTTCAGATCGAAACGCTCACGCAGCGCGTCGAGCTGGGTGCTGACATCGCCCCGCAGACCGAAGTAGCCGGCCAGCACCGGCAGCTCCTCGTCGCTCAGCTTCAGGATGGAGGCGAGCTGCAGCGATCCTTCGATCTGCTCTTTCGAAACGAACGACTGCCGCAGATTGACATCGAAGATTTTCAAGGCCTGTCGAGGCATGTGCCGCACGAACGAGCGAATCGTGGCGCGCGAGACCGCCGAACGTTGCGCCAGCGATCCGAAGCACACTGCATCCAGCTTTGCTGCCAGCGCCTCGAGCCCGTCGGTGAAGGGAATTTGATCCCACGCCACATCTTCGAAGATCCGATAGGAGGGCTTGCCATGGTCGTCCAGGGTCACCTGTACCGTTCCGGTCGGGAAGGCGTCGCATTCCAGCACATAGCTGGTGTCCACACCCATTTCCCGTAGCGCCTCCCGAATGTGTCGCCCCAGCTCGTCTTTGCCCACGCAACTCACCGGATAGGCCTTGGCGCCGAGCTGGTAGCAATGGAAAGCAAAGTTCGCCGGGGCACCACCGAGACGCTTGTAGTGTGGAAACACGTCCCAGAGTAGCTCTCCGATCCCAGCGACGGTGAATCGTTCCTTCATGTAGCTCTCCGTCAATCACCCATTCTCATTTGTTTCCGAGTTTAGCAATAGGCTCGAGACCGGTCACGACACTGCTGGCAGCTCTGCCACCGCTGCCTGAGATCCATGGAGCGCCTTGGAGAGCTTCAGGTCCCAGTAGGCGAATACGAAGTAGATGACCGTGCACCAGATCGCCAGGTCATAGAACAACTCGACGTTGACGTAGTAGACGTAGATATCGGGACTGTCGAAAAGAACACGCCAGGCGAGCACCGACGGTACGATCAGACTGACGATCCAAATCGCTCGGATGAGCTTGATCGATACCGTCGTGCGGCGGACCTGGTGGTGCTGCTCATTCGCCGCCAGCTCGGCGTGGTACGCCTCGACCTGTTGTCGAAACGCCTGCTCCCGCTTCTCGGCCTCTGGACGACTGCGGTCGGCGCCGAATCGTTTCGCCAGGACAGTATAGACGGCGATCGAGACGAACCACGTCGGCAGGAATAGGTAGACGAAGGGGATCACGTCGAGGACGTTCAACCCGAACCCGAACACCAGGGCGATCGCCCAGGTGATCAGAGCCGGCACATTGTTCTTGACGCCCTTGAGCCGGTGCCAGTTGCTCTTGTAGCCGAGCCGGGGAAAAATCTGTTGTTCGGCAAACACGATGCCGCCGATGGGCACCAGGACGAGCCCGGCATAGGTCAGAATCGGCAGGATGCTGCGATAAATGAAGGGGAAACAGCTTCCGATTACCACCACGGTGCCGACGATGAGCGTGACCCGCTTGCGCGGCGCGCTGGGTACGACAGCCTGGGCCGCGAGACCCGCTCGATAGAGGTTCGAGTTGGCCGTCGTCCACCCCGCGACGATCACGATCACGAAACCGGTGGCACCGAGGCCGTAGTAGGCGACATCGCCGGGTGAAACAACGGCGATGCTCAACTTCATGATCGAGGCCGTCGCCGCGCCCATGAGCGCCGCGGAGACCCAGGCGATGTAGTGGCCGAACATCATGCCGGTGGCGGTACAAAGGCCGTAGATGGACTTTTTCGCGAAGCGCAGCAGCGCCATATCGATGAGGCCGAAGTGGGCGAAGGTGTTCGCAGCCCATGCAAAGCCGACGACCTCCCACAATCCGATGCCGGGCTCGCCCGCGGCATTGGTGCCCGTAAAGACGGTGGTCCCCGCCAGGGCGACAAAATCGGAGAAGCTCGAAAGCGTGGTGTAGCCGGTCAGCGCTTCGTTCAACGCCGGGATCAGCACCATGCCACCGACCGTGAACATCACCATCAGCCAGGGTGCGCAGATGGTGGCGAACTCGCTCAGCGCCTCGAAGCCGTAATAGGCCACCAGCACCGCGATCACGCTGGCCGAGGCGGCGATGAGAGCGAAGTAGATGTTGGTGGGATACGGATAGATCTGGGGAGGAATGTCGAAGAGCACCCGAACCGCCGTGGCCGACACGGTGATCATGGCGGCCGAGATGGCCACAAAGATGAGCACGTTCGCCCCGTTGTAGAGCCTGGAGAACAACTCACCCTGGTTCTGTTCGAGATAGGTGTAGAGACTCAGCCGCGTCTTGACCGCGATCGGTGCGGTGATGAGGGTGAAGCTGAGCGTGGCGAGCACGTTGCCGATCAGCAGCCCGATAAGGATGTCGTGGATCGTGGCGCCCATCGCGACGAATGCGGCGCCGATGACGAACTCCGTCGCCGCGACATGTTCCGCGGCATAGAGGCCCAGGAAGTGCCCGGGCCCATGCAGTCTGTGTCGGGGGACAGGTAGGAGCTCGTCGTCCATGTCCGCAATGGACTTTCGAGGATCGACGGCCGTGTCGCTCATGATTCGTCCCACGGACTACTCCTCCTCGCCTCGGCTCTCCTGGAGGAACCGGGTGCGCTCGATGACTTTCCCGGTCACCCACTGGGCGTTGGCGAGCGCCTCGTCGATCGAGATCTCTCCCGCCAACGCCTTCGCGAAGCGATGACCGACCGCCGTGCCGATGCTCTGGAACTCAGGAATGGCGACGTACTGAATTCCCGAGTAAGGCACCGCGTCGATCGTCGGATGGTCCGGATCGCTTGCTTGGATCGAGGCGAGGGTCGCTCTGGCGAAAGGCGCAGCGCTCAGATAGGCCTGGTTCTCGTAGAGAGAGGTGCGGGTACCGGGCGGTACGTTCGACCATCCTTCCTTCGCCGCGACCAGCTCGAGGTAGCTCTTCGAGGTGGCCCAGGCAATGAGCTTCTTCGCGGCATCCCGATTGTGAGAGCTCTCGGGGATCGCCAGGGCCCAGGCCCAGAGCCAGCTCGCGCGCTTGCCCAGACCCTTGTCCGGCGCCAGCGCGAAGCCGACCCGATCGGCGACATCGGAGTCCGCGTTGGTCACGAAGTGGCCGGCGGCGGTGGCGTCGATCCATATGGCGCACTGGCCGGACTGAAACAGGGCGAGGTTTTCCTTGTAGCCATAGTCCGCAGCGTCTGGCGGGCCGACTTCCCGCATCCATTCGACGTAGTCGGTGATCGCCGCCTTCCAGGCTTCACCGTCAAACTGGGGTTTCCAGTCCATATCGAACCAGCGAGCACCGTAGGAATTGGCTAGGACGGTCAGCAACGCCATGTTCTCCCCCCAGCCCGGCTTGCCGCGGAGACAGATCCCATACACCCCGTTGCGCGGGTCGGCCAGCTTGCGGGCAGCCTCCCCGATGAACTGCCACGTCGGCTTTTCGGGCATCTCGAGCCCGGATTCCGCGAAAAGATCGGTCCGGTACATGGTGAACGACGACTCGCCATAAAACGGTGCGCCGTACAAAACGCCATCGAACGAAAGGGCCTCGCGGATCGGCGGCAGGAGATCGTCGACATCATACGCCTCAGGCAGATCATCGAGGGGTACGAGCCACCCACGCTCGGCCCAGATGGGCGCTTCGTAGATGCCGATCGTCAGGACGTCGAAGCGGCCGCTGCCGGTCGCGATATCGGTGGTGACACGCTGACGCAGGACATTCTCTTCCAAGACGAGCCAGTCGAGCTCGATGTCGGGATTGGCCGCCTCGAACTCTTCCGAAAGCCCTTGCATGCGGATCATGTCGCCATTGCTCACGGTGGCAATGGTCAACGTCGTGTTCTGAGCTGAGACAGAGATCGCTGCACCAGACAATACGAAAGCACCCAAGAAAGCGCCCAACGATCGCTTCATTCGCTCCCCCCGTCGTTGTCCTGGGCGGAGAGATCCGGCCTTCGTCGAGACTTCAACGCGAGGTATTGTCCACCACCTCGCCTCGTAGAAGCCCGGAGCCCTCCCCGGACATGAGCCGCCCGATAATCGATTCCGGTAGGTCGATGAGGTTACTGGATCAATGGGATAGGAGCAAGTCCCACCGTCCCACGGCGATTGCTGGCTGGCCTTCCGTTCGCCGGCCTGCATCGACGGGCTTCTATCGTCGTCAGGGGTGATTTCAACGACCCGTGAGGGGACACTCGGACGCAAGCTGCTCATTCCCGCCGCTTTCCGCGGACCATCGTCGCGGCACGGCGAGCCGCGGTCTTCATGTTCAGCATGCTGGCGACCCCTTGCGCCGATGACCCATCGGGCGTATCAATCGTCGGTGAGAAGGGCCATGCGCACGAGGTGGGCGAGCGAGCCCGCCTCGGTTTTCTCCATCACCCTGGCTCGGTGGATCTCGACCGTGCGCTGGCTGACGCCCAACTCCGCGGCCACGTTCTTATTTGCCTTGCCGTCGACGATCAGCTCCATCACCTCGCGTTCGCGGGGCGTGAGGGTCGCGAGGCGATCCAGAACACCTCGACGTTCGACGAGCTCCGACCGTCGACGCGCGTCGTCCGCGAGCGCCTGGTGAACACGGTCCAGGAGGGCTTGCTCATCGAACGGCTTCTGCAGAAAGTCGACGGCGCCCCCTTTCATGGCCTGGACCGCGAGCGAGACATCGCCGTGACCCGTGATGACGATCACCGGAAGGATGGCACGTTTCTCGTTGAGACGACCCTGGAGCTCGATGCCGCTCATGCCGGGCATGCGGATGTCCAGGATCAGGCACCCTGAGCGCTCCGGATCGTAGGCGTCCAGAAACTGCTGAGCCGAGCCGAAGCTCTCGACGGTCAATCCGACCGATTCGAGAAGGACACTCAAGGAGTCGCGCACCTCGTCGTCGTCGTCGACAACGAAGACTGTCTGCTCAGGATCGGCCATCGAAATCTGTTCCTTTCGTCCCGCCCGACCACCACGATGGCCGCCGAGCCTACGTCCTAATCTAACATTTCTCAGGGCTGGGTATCGCGACTGCGCCTCGGCCTAGTCTTAGGAACCTCCGATGGTGGTCGGTAGGGTGAAATGGAAGGTCGTACCACTCTCTCCATTGCGTACGAACCAGAGCCGCCCGCCGTGGGCATCGACGATCGACTGACAGATCGAGAGCCCCATTCCCATACCGGTTTCCTTCGTGGTCACAAAGGGATGGAATAGCTCCTCGTCGAGGCCTTCATGGATGCCGGCGCCCCGGTCGCGAACCATGATCTCGACCTCGGATTCGTCCCGCGCGACGGTCCGGACCAAAAGTCGCCTCTGCTCCCCCTCGACGTCCATCATCGCGTCCATGCCGTTGCGCATCAGGTTCAGAACGACCTGTTGGATCTGGACCTTGTCGACGTTCACAGAAGCTGCCGCTGCGTCCAGCTCCAGATCGACCTCCAAGTCTACCAGGCGGGCGTCGACCTCCATCAGCGCCGCGACGTCGGCGACGAGCTCGTTGATCTGAGCTGGCTCGCGCTGGCTTTCTCTCTTGCGGACAAGGGTCCGGAGGCGGCGGATCACCTCGCCGGCCCGCTTTGCGCCCCGGCTGATGTTGTCCAGGATCTCCAGGAAGCGCGGCTCGTCGAGCGTGCCCCGCTCCAACATGAATCGGCACGCCTGCGCGTAGTTGCTGATGGCCGTGAGGGGTTGGTTGATCTCGTGCGCGATGCCGGTCGCCATCTCGCCCAGCACGCCGACGCGCCCAACGTGCGCCAGGTTCTCGCGCAGACGATCGGCCTCGGCCTCGACGCGTCGTCGCTCGCTGTTGTCCTCGAACTGGATCACCACCATCACGGGATCGCCGTCGGCGTCGTGGACTGCGCTGGCATGCGTCCTGCCGTGCGCAGCGGAGCCGTCTTTGCGGATGTAACTGCGATCCTCGGTGTACTCTTCGATCACGCCCTCTCGCACCTGGTTGAGCCGCTCTCGAATCCGTGCGCCGAGCTCTCGGTCGGCGAAGTCGCTGGTGTTCATTGTCAACAACTCCTCCCGAGAGTACCCGAGAATCCTGGTTGCCGCTCGGTTCGCGCTGAGCACTTGGCCATCCAGGTCGGAGGTCAGGATTGCGACCGGGGTGTGATCGAACGCCACTTGGATGAGCTCGTCCTGCTCTCGGAGACGCAGCGAAGCCCTCTTCTGCTCGGTGATATCGACGGAAACGCCAAGAACGGCACGCCTGTTGATGCCTGCATCATGAAAAGGAATCTTAGCGGCCTGAAGACACCGCTTGCTGCCGGTGGCATCCGTGAGCTCCACCTCCAACGAGGTCAGGGGCCGCCCGCTCTCGATGACCTGGCGGTCCTGGGCTAGCATGATTTCCACTTCCTCCTGGATGTGGTGAATCGCCCTCTGGGGTTGCCCGGTCAGTTGCTCGACCGTCATGCCGTAGATCTCGGCCATGGCCCGATTCGCCAGAATAAATATCCCGTTTTCGTCCTTCGCGAAGATCAGCTGCGGCACCAGATCGATGATCGTTCGGAGCCGCGTTTCGCTCTCTTGCAGTTGTTGGACCGAACGGAAGCGCTCGGTCACGTCCTCTATGAATCCCTCGATGAACCGGAGCTGGTCGTTCTCCTCCGAATAGACCCCCAGGCCGCGCTCCAAGATCCAACGCTCGTCGCCGGAGCGGGTGCGAATCCGGTAGTTGAGCTCGAAGGGTTCTCTGGCGGCGAGCGCGGCGGCCACAACCTCGCCTATGCGGGCCCGATCATCCGGATGAACGATATCCGCGTAGGTGACGTCGCCCTCCACCAGAGCCTCGGGCGGATAGCCGGTCAGGTCGAGGCTGCCACAGCTGACGAAGCGCATCGTTCGGGCCGGGTCATTCAAACACCGATAGGCCATGCCGGGAAGACTCTCCGTGAAGGTAGCCAGAGCCCGCTGGCTTTCGTCGACAGCGGCGCGGGCCGCCCGCCTCTTTGTCAGATCGCGGACAACACCGACGAAGACATCCTGTTCGTCGATCCGAGCGTGGCCTACGGAGAGATCGACCGGGAATACGCTCCCGTCCCTCCTGCGCGCTTCCACTTCGCGCCCGATCCCGATGATCCTGGGAACACCGGATTGCCGGTAGCTGCGCAGGTAGCCATCGTGCTCGCTCCGGAACGGTTCCGGCATCAACAGGCTGACGTTTTCGCCGAGCACTTCGGCAGAACGATAGCCGAACATGGCCTCCGCCGAGGGATTGAACCGCTGCATCCGCCCGTCGCCGCCGATCACGATGACCGCGTCGACAAGCGCTCCCGACAGGGCATCGAACGGAGACTCGGCAGCCGGCTCGGCGGCCTCCGGTTCCGGCGGCGACCCAGCGGCCGAGATCGCATCCGCCGCCTGCGCCGTCTGGTCTCGACTCTCGGGCATGGGGCCTCCGTCCCGTGGCTGGAAGATCAATTCAATGTGCGCCCAGAGTCTAGCGCAAGGGCGGCGAATAGGTGTTTGCCGCACCGCCCTATGCACAATCTCGGATTGTGGGATACGCCAGGAGAATCCAGTATGGCTGTTGTAGAGACCGTCACATACAAGGAGCCTAAGATGAGTTACACGACGACAAACCCATACACCGGCGAACTGTTGAAGACATTCCCCGACGCCACTGACGCAGAGATCGTGGAGGCGATAGAAGAGGCAGACAGAGCCTTCCGGTCGTGGAGGAAGACCTCCCTTGCCGAGCGAGCCGAGATCATGCAGAAAGCGGCCGATCTGCTGCGCCAGGACCTTGAATCCTATGCCGAGCTCTTGACGCTCGAGATGGGCAAGTTGGCTTCCGAGGCAAAAGCCGAAGTCGAGCTGTCCGCCGACATCTTCGAATACTACGCCCAGAAGGCCGAGCAACTGCTAGCGCCCGAAAAACTGCAGGTGGCCAATCTGACCGAAGGCGAAGCTGTGCTCTTTCATGAGCCTCTCGGCGTATTGCTCGCCGTCGAGCCGTGGAACTTTCCCTACTATCAGGTCGCTCGCATCATCGCGCCACAGTTGTCGGCCGGTAATACGGTGCTCCTCAAGCATGCTGGCATCGTCCCCCAATGCGCGGCCGCATGCGAGAAACTGATGCTCGACGCGGGCCTGCCCGAAGGCGCCTTCCAGAACCTCTACGCCACCCATTCACAGACCGAGCTGATCATCAATCACCCGTTGGTGCGCGGCGTGGCGCTCACCGGATCCGAGGCCGCCGGTTCGGTCATCGCGTCCCTGGCCGGGAAGGCGCTCAAGAAGTCAACCTTGGAGCTCGGCGGCGCTGATGCTTTCGTGGTCCTGGCGGACGCGGATCTCGACAAGACGGTCGAGTGGGCGGTTTTCGGGCGCCACTGGAACGGTGGGCAAGTCTGCGTCTCGTCCAAGCGGATGATCGTCGACGACACGATCTTCGACGAGTTCCTAGAGCGATACACCGCCGGCGTAGCCGACTTGCGGGCGGGCGATCCCTCTGATCCGGCAACGACCCTGGCGCCATTGTCCTCACGGGGTGCGGCCGATGATCTCGAGAAGCTGATTCGCCAGGCGGTCGAGCACGGGGCGAAAGCTACCGAAGTTGGCCCCAAGGTTCCCGAACAGGGAGCCTTCGTGCAGCCGACGATCTTGACCGACATTGGCGAGGACAATCCGGCCCGATACTGGGAGCTCTTCGGACCGGTTTCCATGCTGTTCCGTGCCAAGGACGAGGAAGACGCTGTCCGGATCGCCAATGATTCACCGTTCGGATTGGGTGGATCGGTGTTCTCGGCCAATCCTGCGCACGGCGCGGAAGTAGCAAAAAGGATTTCCACCGGAATGGTTTTCGTGAATCACCCGACCATGGTGAAGGCGGATCTGCCGTTTGGGGGTATTCGCCATTCTGGGTATGGCCGCGAGCTGCTCGGCCTGGGCATCAAGGAATTCGTGAACCATAGGCTGATCGACGTTGTCGACATCGACGCGCCGTTCTGATGGAACGACCGGCTCCCCAACCTAAGGAGGCCTAGTCGCGGCTGCGGTGTGGGCCGATAGGTAAGTCAGCCTGCGGCGCCTGATGGCCTGGGATGAGCCTGGACCCGCTGGGCCTGGGTCAGGTCGAGCGCCTCGCTCATCCTGGCCGGAGTATGTATTGATCGCAACTTCGATAGGTACAACTCCCGATTACGGGCTGCTCACGCACCTGGCTATTCTGCTGACAGATATCCACCTACTTACAACAAGAAAAGGATGGGACCATGTCAATCACGCTGACTGAATACGAACTAGACAAGCTTCTGGAAGTCCACGTAAGTGGCAAGCTCGACAAGGAGGTCTACGAGCGCTTTGTACCCTCGGCGGAACGTCAGATCGAAGAGCACGGAAAGATCCGCGTTCTTTTTGCTATGCACGATTTTCAGGGCTGGGATGCCGGCGCCCTGTGGGAAGATATCAAGTTCGATCTGAAACATTTCAATCACATCGAGAGGTTGGCGATCGTCGGCGAATCGAAATGGGAACACGGCATGGCGATCTTCTGCAAACCGTTTACTACCGCCAAGATTCGCTACTTTGACCAAGCCGATATCGCCCAGGCGCGCCAGTGGCTGCAAGAGTGAATGTCTCATCGCTGTGCTGGATTCCGGGAATGGCGCTCGTCGGTCGGAGACCGACGATGGGGCGAAGGATGATCAGCCTGCTCATTCGGCGACGGCACCGGTGTTGGGGAGGAGCTCGGCTCGATCTTCGTCAAGCTTGGGCAGATCCTTCGGAAGTACGTACAACCCCGTATTCCCGCCGGGCCAGCTGGCCTCCAAACTCGGGTCAGGTCGTTGCACCGACACGGAAACCGACGGCCATGAGCGTTGAGGGTTGCCCGTCCCGGCCCCCTGGTGGAACCGATGAACAAAAGTACAAGACCGCCGCCATCGACCATCGTCTACGTCATAGATGCCGACTCGGCAGTGCGTGACAGCCTGTGCCTGCTCCTCAGCACGGTCGGCATCGACTCCGAGGCATTCGACAGCGCCGAGCGATTCCTCGAGTCCTTCGACCCGGATCGGTTGGGTTGCCTGGTCACCGAGGTCGATCTCCCGGGCATGAGTGGGCTCGACTTGCTGGACCGTCTTCGCGACCGCCAGAGCGAGCTCCTCGCAATCGTACTGGCTCGGCACGGCGAAGTCGATCAGGTGGTCCGGGCGGTGCGGGCCGGTGCGGTCGACTTCCTCGAGAAACCCTTCGTGGATCGGATTCTGCTGCAACGGATTCTCGAGGTTCTCGGTCGCGAGAAGAACCGCTAGAACGTCTGGCAAGTGCCTCATTGGTCAGGAAGTTTGCTGCGACCTCTTCGATCTGACGTAAACCCTGCAGCGCATTCTCGGAGCACGACATGTCAACCAACCCGTCCACCCAGCTCAGACCGCTAGCACCAGGCTTGATTCTTGCCATCTTGGCGATTCTCTTTGGATTCCTCCTCGGTGGATCCTTCGGTATGGCCGAAAGCTTCATCAAGAATCGCTTGAAGTCCTCGGCGGACGCTGTGCTCGAAACAGCGTATGCCGGCGACGGCGAGGTACGAGATGCGGTCGTCGCCAAATCGTGGACCTACCTCAAGAGAGCACACCTTCACGGCGGGGCGATCGGGACGGCCGCTCTTTCTTCAATCGTGCTTCTCGGCCTACTCGGCCGCGTCGGTCTTCTCGAGAGAGTTTCCGCAACGGCGTTCGGCGCCGGGGCGCTCATCTATCCGCTCTTCTGGCTGGCCGCGGGGCTCATCGCCCCCTCGTTGGGTGGCACTGCGGCGGCGAAAGAGGCGCTCGAGCTCATGGCGATCCTGGGCGCTGGCCTCTGCCTCGTCGGCCTTGGGGGGACGCTCGTTTCGGCGATTCGACAACTGACTGCCCGGCCGACGAATCCAGGCCAGGGCGCAACAATGAGGGCGCTTTGAGCCCATCAAGGAGAAAACGCTATGAAAGCACTCGTCTACCACGGTCCCGGTCGCAAAGCCTGGGAGGATGTCCCGGATCCCGCGATCAGGAACGCAACGGATGCCATTGTCCGGATCGATACGACGACCATTTGCGGGACCGACCTGCACATCCTGAAGGGGGATGTCCCAGCCGTGACCGACGGCCGGATCCTCGGACACGAGGGAGTCGGTACCGTCACCGAGGTCGGATCCGCGGTCAGCGGTCTGGACGTTGGGGACCGCGTGATCATCTCCTGCATCACCGCATGCGGCTCATGTGACTATTGTCACCAGCAGCTTCCGTCGCACTGCCTCGACAACGAGGGAATGTCCGGCATCGGTTGGGTTCTGGGCCACTTGATCGATGGCACGCAGGCGGAGCTCGTGAGGATTCCGTTCGCGGCCAACTCTCTTCACAAACTGCCCGACGAGGTGAGCGACGAGGCAGCGATCATGCTGTCCGACATCCTGCCCACCGGCTTCGAGATCGGCGTCCGCAATGGAGACGTGCAGCCTGGCGACATCGTGGCAGTCGTGGGCGCAGGCCCCGTCGGTCTCTCGGTCATCATGACGGCTGGGCTCCATGGCGCATCGCGCATCATCGCAATCGACTTGGACGACAACCGCCTGGAAATGGCGAAGGCCTTTGGCGCCACGGACGGGGTCAATAGCAGCACAGAGGATTGGCGAGATGTGGTCTTAGCCATGACGGATGGAGGTCTAGGAGTGGACGTCGCCGTCGAAGCCGTGGGCACCCCAAAGACTTTCGACATGTGCACGGAGCTGATCCGCCCGGGGGCAGCGGTCGCCAACGTCGGGGTGCACGGAGACCCGGTGGAGCTCAAGCTCCAAGACCTTTGGATCAAGGACGTCAGCATCACCACCGGGTTGGTCAGCGCGACGACGACCAAGATGCTGCTCAAGTTGGTCAGACAAGGCAAGCTGAAGCCCGAGGAATTCGTCACCCACCGCTTCCAGCTGGACCAGATGATGGAGGCGTACGACGTCTTCGGCAGGGCGGCCGAGACCAAAGCCATGAAGGTCGCGATCTCGCGTTGAGACCGCGGCCGTCCGGCTGACGAAGCGGCACCTTTCGTGGCGGGAGGGCAAAAAGGCGCTCGAGAGAATCAGCGGCTGTATCAGAGGCTATGACACCACCTTCTACAGCAACTGGACCATCTACCGGGAGCTCTGCTTTAAGCACTCACCATTGCTCTGAATACTCACCCCGGCTGCATGGGCAGAACAGGCGTTCGAATAGGTTTGTCCATCACATCCGCAGACCGGGTCGTACTGCTGCGTACATACCTCCGGCCGCACTTGACACTTGCCGCGCTTATCGCAGGCGCCAAGCCGCTTCTCGCAGAAGAAACCTTCTTGACAATCAGTATTTGCAGAGCACTTCTTTCCGCTAGGGGGACTGGGCTCGCATTTACCTTGTGACATTACGTTGACGCCGGAACGCGCGGCATAGCACGCATTCGAATACGTATTGTCGTCACAGCCACAGACCGGTTTATAGACGTCCGTGCAGATTTCCGGCCTGACCTTGCACTCGCCTTTGCTCTGGCACCTGCCGTCCGCTTTGGCGCAGTAGTAACCTGTGTCGCAAGTCTCGCTAGTCTTGCACCCAGAGTCGCCTCTGGCGGCTCCCGAAAAAGCCAACGATAAGAAACTCACACCAATTATCAACATTGCTCTCTTCTTCATACGACTTCCTTTCTTGAGAACGAGGTCTTGGCTGCTAGAATCGGCTGCTCTTCAGCGATAATCGGAGGCGCATGGCACCGAAGAGGCTCGCTGGAAGAGCTTGCTTGGGACCGATTGTTCAACTCTGACCGTTTTCATAAAAGTGCCAAAGGTTATTGGTTCAACACTGCGGTGGCCTCGGCGTCGAGCAGTATGCCTGAGTCGCTTTGGGCGGCTAGGGTCGTCATGCACAGATCACCTTCGAGAACAGTGTTCTTGGTCTTTAGACGGATTCTCGCCGTGGACACGGCACCTGTTTCGTAGACACACTTCATCACAACACCGTCCGTCGTCGCTTTGACGATCGTATTCGTGATCGAGTCGATCGTACAGGAATGAGACGAGGTGAACCCGGCACAATCAAAAGTGGCATTGAAAGTGACAGCTTCTCCGGCTGGTGGATCCACAAAAAGCCCCTTCGCGATCGCAATGACCTCGCCTGGAGCCCCAGGTGCTTCGATGACCTTCAGCGAAGCCGTCGCTCGATTGGGTTGTAGGATGTCGTCCACGTCGTCTTGGTCGAGAGCGTGGTCAAAGATCATGAGCTCATCGATCTCGCCTTCAAAATATGACGATTGATGGCCAAGCCCCAGGCGCCAAGATCCCGACCCCAAGTCTCCCGGGCGGAGATCGGTTTCTGTATTCTGGAGCTCACCGTCAATATAAATTGAACCACTAGAACCAGACCGGGTTACTACGATGTGGATCCACTCGCCTTGTCCATAGTCGTCGTTTGTGTACAAATTATCCGAGGCGGGAATTCCATTGACGATTTCTTGGGTCACTAAACGGATCAACTGGCTACCGCTGTTCGCATAAGTTATTGCAATCAGCCCAGACGCCCCTTGGTCGCCGGTCGATAGAAGCTGCTGATCCGGCGGCCCGTTGAGGAATCGAGCCCAAAGGGCAACCGACACGTCTCCAGTACCGATGCCATAGACCAATCCCAGGTCCAAGATATCGTCGACACCATCAAAGCCAGCCGCCAGGCCGGAGACACCGGGCACGTAATTCCCAGAGGTTCCTTGCCAAGATCCTCCTTCAGAGGTATCACCTTCAAAGGAGTACTTGGCCACTAGACCCGCTCCCGAGGAAACGGGGAGGCACGCAGCCATCACCAAAACGAACAAACCGTTCTTCATCCTCGAGCTGTTCATTTTCACCTCTTTCGGAGTGCCTACGCTGATCAAGACATCAATCTTCTCTGCACACTCGAAATCTCCGATTGCCGCCCGCCACTAAAGCTTCAACACTACTCAACACATAGAGCTCTATCCATCGGTCCAGCCACAATTCTCGATCCGCCTCAGATTCTCCATGGGCGGGGATAGAACCAGGCTGCACGGGACCGCGGCCGAACCGGCACAGCGTTTGTTATCTGTAGATCGCTTGTCTGACCGCCCTCGGTCAAGCCGACTCGCAGGTGCCAGAGGGCTGGCAATATCATCGTCATCGGAGACCTCTTAGACTTCCAAAACTTGCTGATCTTGGCGCAGCGTGCCTCACTTGGATAGATTTGCTCTATGATTGTGTCAAATCTCGCTCACATGCGCAACTCCGACTTTGCTGCCATCGGTGACAACCTCTTCGGTCTCAGCTGGGGTTTTCGCTGCCGCAAGGAGCTATCCAGAGAACGGTTCGAGCCAACCAGCGCCGCCATAGGCACGTCCGCTGGAGCGAAGGGTTGGGCGCCATTGCTGCAAAAGGGCTCATTCAACGAGCCAGCTCGTAGCTCAATTCCGCAATTGTTCCTTTCCAAACGGATCGCCATTTTCCATCCACGTACCAGCCCACCTCACCCTCCGAAGGCACAACGAAGCCGCCTCTGTTCACATAATTTCGGAAGTGACCTTCCCAGGGAACTTGCTTATACCCGCCATCAAAGGTGCCCCATCGAGCCGGTGTGTAGATGCCAGCGACCTCGCCTGCGGCATTGAATCGAAATTGTAGAGAGACGGTGAGCCCGTCGTCCGTCAGAGTAGCCAGAGCCGTGTCGTCGTCGATGGCGCTCCACCGCAGCTTGGCGCTCGGAAGAAGCGCCGTCGGGTACCACACCGCCTCGGCCAGAAAGCGATGCAAGGCACCTGAATTCATTTCCAGGTTACCCCCTGCGGCGGCGACGGTGACCGCGGAAAGAAAGCTCACCTGTCCAGAGCCTTGCCCCGCAATCAACGCATCGCGTACGCGAACATGAAGTAGAGGAGCCATCACAACGCGGGCATCCCACAGGAAGCCGATCGAAGGTGGAACCACGATCTGGCTTGCCTCGAATTTCAGCCAGCGATCGCTCTTGGGGCCGGTTCGAAGCGTGCCCGTCTGCGTGAAACGTGCCACCTGTATGATGGGTTGCTCTTGCCGGAGGACTCGCGTGAAGTATCTTGCAACGGGCGCCGGCAGCTCAACGAGGTCATGCGGATTTACTTGAGTCGCGCCCCGAGCTCTGGAGAGGCCGACAAGGGAATCGCCGAGTTGCGATAAGGCTCGTCGCTGTGAGCGGGATCCAAGCCAAAGTGCGAGAACGAGGCCGGCTACGAATAGGCCGAGACCAAACAGCGTCAGTTTTGCCCAAAGTGCCACGGTGATCTTCCCTTACCGCACGAACATTTGAGCGAAGGGTTAGCCATCAGCCAGCAATTCGCTACGTGACTCTATCCCGGCACCAACGCCAGGCACGCCCCCACCGGGTCCTGAACAGCCGCATATGCGTACTCCCCATCCGTCCCCCGCGTCGCTTTGATGATCTTGCCGCCTCCCTCCCGTACACGACGGAGACTTTCGGCCAGGTCGCCAACGGGAAGATAGATCATCCAGATAGGCGGCAGACCCAGGTTCACGCCGCGCGCATGACAAACTCCCGCAGCCGGGCTTCCATCATCACCGAGCATGTTGTAGTCGGCGTAGCGCTCGCTTGCGTCCACCATTTCGACGTCCTGCACCGACCAGCCAACGACCTGGCGATAGAAGTCACGGGTTGCCGAGGCGTCGGAGACCGTCAGGTCGAGCCAAGAGATGCGTCCAACAGGTGCTGCAATGTTGCGCAATGCGGCGCTGTCAGTTGGGGGGATCTCCTCCGCGGAGACGACGGGCATGATCCCGAACGCCGCCCCATTCGGGTCGAGCAGCGCCGCCCATTGGCTCTTTCCATCGTCGTCTTTGGCATGCATGAGCTCACTCCCGTTCAGATCGAGCGCACACTCCACACTGGCTGCGACATCGGCGACCTGAATGTGCGGCATCCATTGCAGCGGGAGGTGGGCATATTCAGCGCTACGGGCGCCCAAACCGATGATCGGCATGCCCAGGTTGTTCATCAGATCTTCGCGCCAAAGCGGATTCTCGCCCGTGGTGAGCACACGTGAGTAGAAGCGCACTACACGTTCATGTTCGGGAACGGCAATGTCGGCGCTGAGGATTCCGCCAACGCGTGGGACCAAGGGGTCACTCATGGTTGGCATCCTACTAGACATCACGTTGGCCAGCACGTGAAGGTTCTCTCGCCGTTTTCAACCCGTCCGTGCTCGCTCGAAGGGGGGCCCGCCAAGGGCCTTCCGCAGGCACCGATTTCGGTAAAACGGGACGGACACGAGCTAAGCTGCTCGCCGACGGGCGACCGCTGAAAAACCAACATAAGCCCAAAAGGCAATCGCGATGGCCAGCCATGCAATGGATGTCTTTGCGAGTGTGGCAGCGAAGTGCATGTGAGGGAATGAACCCGTTTGACTGTTACCCAATAGCACAGGCCACACCTCGTGCTGCCAAAACGACGCATAGATTCCAACTGCAAACCACAGCGGAATGAGCCAACCGGCCGACAAGAGACCGACAAGGACGGCGGCGATTTTTGTATGAATGACGGACTCCTAAGTTGAGAGGCCTAGCAGTCTGTGGTGAAAGTCAGGCGCTGGCGAGAGCGAGCAATTTTTCGTCAGATCAAGGAGCAAAATTGCAGGAATACTGGTGCTCTTTCGAGATTTTGCAACGCTGAGCTGGCGGAAAAAGGCTGCTCGCAGCGCGGCTCGACTTTTGCCACAGACTGCTAGCGACCGGAAGCTAACTGGCTAAACAAGCAGCAATGATAGCAGGAGTTGACAGCGGTGAGCCCAGTGGAAGGCTGGACTCGGCCAAAAATCGCTGGCCATTCTGGATCGTATCCGTGGACTTGCACTTCACTCATGTCTAGAAACCACCCGTCCTTAAGAAGCCTTCTCTTCGACTTGCGGTGTTCAGGGCTCAGCGTGAAACGAGTCTGAGGTGGGCTCCGCAGCCTCAAGAATCCTAGCAGCATCGTCGTTGAACAGCGGGGCACGACTAGGAATCGCCTGAGCCATTAGGCGAAACAGTCGAACCTGCTCAGTCGAGCTAAAGTTGTTGAGAATGAAGGTCCGGGCGACATCGGGACCGTATTGGGTTGCAGAAGCGACGACAGCGAAACAGGTCAGCGATTCGTGATCAGACTCGGCCGAGCTCGCGTGTCGGACCAGAGACTCAACTCCGCCAAGACCCAGACTGCCCAAACGCGATCGATACCTGGCTTGGCCAAGATCAGCCAAGACGACAGCGACCAAGAGGAGGAGAATGGCATTCCTGATTCGAGTTGGTGCATGCCAACTGAGAACCCAACAAGCCACGCCAAGCATGAAGACTGCCGCCGTGGACCACGGCCAAATGCCACCGAGCTCCATACCGCAGGGGTCTCTGATCCCATTGAAAAACAAGACGACTTGAGTAGCTAGAACTAGCGCTAGGACAACCAGTGCGGCTCGATACTTCATACCTATGTTTACGAGCCTGACACCATAGCTGCCCAACGGCCAAACACCCGCGGTGTTGACCAGAAACCGCGACGCCCGGCACCAGCACGCAACCGCCAGTGCAACTGCCTCATCCGGCTGACCTCAACTCATTGGAGGGCCCGTGAAGTCTTCAGCTTCATAGGGCCTCCGCAAGCTGACATCCCGAATGCGGGTTCTCGTCCCCCCGAGCCAGCCCTACCGATCGACGAGCATCAGGCCAGGCAGTTGGAGCTGTCCAAGAAAGCACGCCAGGACTGTCCTCGGCTACTGCGGCGGATCACCATCTGGGACCAAAAGAAGCAGCGGGAGATCGCCCTGTTGACCAACCATTTGAAGTTCGGGGCCGCGACGATCTCGCAGATCTACTGCGATCGCTGGCAGATATGGTGAGCGCGGGGCGGCCTCTGCAAAGCTCCGAGACCCGGCTCAGGATTTCCGCAGGAAGGTGATCTATACAAACCTTCACGTCTCGTATTACGGTATCGAGCCAAGAACTAATTACGGCATCGGGATAAGAACTGAGATCTGGCATAGTGAATAGTTTACATTTCCCCCTCACGAGTCAAGATTTCCCGGCAAAGTCATGGAGGTGTCACGCGAAGCTCACCGGCGGCGATGAAGCGTAGGGTAGTTGCGGTCCTGTGCAGCGTCTTGCTGGCCGCCGCACAGGGTTTTGTCGAGTAACTCAAACCCTGACCTCTCCGTGTATCCAAACCGATGATAGAACCGGCGTGCGGAGTCATTTTCTCGTGAAAGCTGCAAGGATACATTCGTGCATCCTACTCGGATGAATTCGGTCTCCGCCGTTCGAAGTAAACCAGCACCGGCCCCTGAATCGCGTGCCGCAGGTATGACGAAAAACTCGTCGATCTCCGCAGTAATCCCCATGTGCTCCATGCTGAAAACATACACAGCAAGCAAGTACCCAACAGCAATGTTGTCTCTGAAAGCGAGCCAACCGGCTCCGAGGCTTGGCGTTGAGAGTAGGCATTCAAGTTGTGGGGCGACGCTTGCAGGATCAAACCCGGGAATTGACTCGAAATCCCAATAGTCCGCTATCAAAGGAAGTAACGTCGCAATGTCATTCGTCTCTGCTATTCGGATTAACGCCAAGGCTTCCTCCTACAGGCTAACTCAAAGGGTGCAATTTGACGTCCAGCCACAAATCTCGTCCACCTCAGACTCTCCATGGACGTTGGATGTCATCGGCGACCTCCATGTCTCCCAAACTCCTGATCTTGGCGCAGTGAGCCACAGGTAGAAAGTTTGCCCGGCGAGGATACCAAGTCTCCCTCGAGAAGACCTCTTTGACCGAGCAAATTGAAGCGGTCCCGGCCCAGGTGAATCCGGTGCTCGTCGATGCCTTGCACTTGGGACTTCGAGCAGGAACTCGAGACAGAGCTCGGCCGCTAGAACAGAGCCAGATTGGTCAGAGATCGATCTTTGGGTGAGACGATGTCGTCAATCAAGACAACTAGAAGGTGAAGGAAGCACTCGCGTTGCCGTCCGCCGCCGCTTGTTGAGCTTTCTTGCAACCAACCTAGTTCAAGGAAGGCCAAATGAACCTCGTCAATTTGAATACTATGGCTCATCTCCAGTTCAAGAATGTGCGCACCGACTACCTAGTCACCTCGACTGCGGGTGGAGTGTGTTCGCGGAATGCCTTTGGATGCCTGATCGTCGTGATCTACGATCCACAACATCACAACGGCTGCATCGCTCATTTCTCTCCAATCACCCCGGAAGGGCCTGGCATCCAGCACATGGTCGGTTTTTTAGACGGCAACGGCGGCAATGTAAATCAATACGAGATCTTGCTGGCTGGAGGTGGAGGCCGTAACGCAGCGTGGCAAACGGGCTTCCTACAGACGCTGAACCTCGCAGGGCTCGATATCTTGAATGCCCGAGATCACCGGACGGTCAAGGCCTTGGGGCCGATCGGAGCTCCAGGGGCCGCAGTATGGCGGCAAGTGGCCTTGCATCCGGCCACCGGAGACATCGCAGAGATCCCCGTTGGGCAGGTTGCCAATGAAGGCGACCCGGCGGGAACGATCGAGTATCAATTAAACGCTCTTGGGGTTCCGCAGCAGGTCGGAGGGGGAGGTTGGTGCTATCTCACGACCGCATGTACGCAATCGCAAGGGTTGCCGGATTCCTGCGAGGAGCTCTGTGTCCTCCGATCGTTTCGAGACACTTATCTCAGACGGCTTCCCGGGGGACCCACTCTTATCGAGCAGTACTACCAAACGGCTCCGGACGTCCTGAGAAGGATCGAGGCCCGCCGCGATGCAGATCAAATTCTCGACCAGATTCATCAGACGATCCGTCGCTGTGTTCGTCACATCCAGCAGGATCGTCCAAAGCAGGCGCTGGGGATCTACCGTGCGATGTTCTTGGCTCTGCAGTCTTCGCTGCCAGATAGCGTTGAGGGAGAGGCGGATAGGCGCCGTGCCCACCGGATCACGTGTCGATTCCCTAAAGAGTAGGCCGGCCCACGAACAAAAGGCTAGACTGGACGGCGCAAACTCCTCGCCCTTCGGGCCGACGAGCCCACCCAATTCGCCCAGAAAGTTGCCGAGCTACAGGCTTCCTTGCATGGACGCGCGGCGCGGAGCTCCGATCAACCACCTTCAACCCTTACGAAGCTGCTTGATGCGCAGCCGGTTCCCCGAGTCGCCGATCAGCGTCGCCAGCCGCCGCTCTCGAGTTTCCTCACGCTTCGCGCTCGTCACCCAACGTGCCGCATGCCTGCGGTAGCCAGGTGGTTGCTCTTGGTAGAACTCCCAGGCGCCCGCGGTTTCCTTGAATCGGGTTACCATCTGGTCAGTCAACGCTCCGTCGAGCTCGGCTGTCGCGTAGCCACTATCGGGGTGCACATCCTTGAAGGCGAAGGCAGCGAGACCCGCAGCTTTCATGCGGCCTTCCGCGGTGAGCCGTACGACGAGGTCGATGTTTCTCTGGCTCCAGACGCTCCTCGATTTCCGAGGGGTGAAGCGAATCATGTAACTCTCGTCGTCGCGGGACTTCCGGATCCCGTCGATCCAGCCGAAGCACAGCGCTTCATCGACTGTGTCTTCCCAGGTCACGGACGGCTTGTTCGTCGCCTTCTTGTAGTAGCCCACCCAGAGGTGATCGGCCGTCGCGTGGTGCTCTTCGAGCCACGCTCGGAAGTCGGAGGGTGCGGGGAAAAAGGTCGGTGTGTGCTCGGACATACTCGATTCTACCGATCGGTTAGCGGCTCCAGGGAGATAAGATCTCGTCCGCCCTGGTGCCGAGGCGGTCGCGGGCGTTCGGTTGAGACGTCATGGGGTCGTTGGTGAAGCAAGCGACGGCGGGTGGTCCAGCGTGGCACTAGGTCAACCTAACGCTGCGCTCAGCGGCAAAATGCATGCGTAGCGGGCATTTTTACCGACTGCAGCGCCTTGTTATGAGGTTGCAACTGCTTCAATTTCCAGCAACCACTTTTCATCGAATATTCCCGCGATTATGACGGTTAACGCAGGGTTGTTATCTCCAAGGACCTCCTGCCGAACTTTGCTGTTAGTTGCCGCATGCTCCCTGGATGACAGAAATATTGTCACCTTAGCCAAGTTCGCAACGGTCATCTTTGCAGCTTCTAGCTGTGCCAAAATATTCGCCCATACTAGGCGGCACTGTGGCTCAAATTCGTCAGGGGTTTTTCCCTCCTTTGTTTCGGGTATTTGTCCACTGATAAACAGAATCCTGTCCATGCCCTCGATAAGCATGGCTTGCGAATACCCCCCATCCGGAGAAGGGGCTCGTGAAGAATTAAGGGCTATCGTTTTCACTCAGAATTGCCTCCAACCTCATAACCTTGTTAATCGGCGTGTTCACCAGATTCCCCCATCATGTCATCCTTTTGCCGTCGAACACAAAGGGTCTATCCGAGGTCCAGCAACAGCTCTCGTCCACCTCAGACTTTCCGTTACAGCACGCCGATGTCGTGCAACCATTGCTTGACCTGCCCCGGCCATTGCGTGGTGATCGGATCGGTCGTCGGCCGCATCCCGTAGGCATGGCCGCCCTTAGCGTAGATACGCATATCGACCGGCACGCCGACGTCGTTCAGCGCCAGCGCATAAGCCATCGCGTGTCGGACATTGTCGACCGGGTCGTTCATGGCGTGGATCAAGAGTGTTGGCGGTGCTTGCGCGCTGATCCGCACCCATGGCGCCAGCCCAAGGTTGGACTTGGCATTGCTTTGATCCCAAAGGCGGCCCGTATAGGCCAAAATCGCGAAGTCGGGCCGCGAGGTTTCCCGATCGGCCGGGTCGGCCGGCGTATAGGCGCGCTCTTCGGTGTTGCTCATGTTTGCCACAAGATACGCGCCAGCAGAGAACCCAATCACGCCAATCTTATGCGGATCAATCCCGTAGGTGGAAGCCCGCTGCCGCAGCAACCCCATGGCGCGCTGGGCGTCCTGCAAACCCAACAACACCTTCGGTCGCTGACCGAACCCCTTTTCCTTATCCACGGGCCATTCCTGCGGTGTCCTGTATTTCAGGATGACGCAAGTCACCCCCTGTTGGATGACCCAATCGCAGATTTCGGTGCCTTCCAAATCCGTCGCCACTGCAGCAAACCCGCCGCCCGGAAGGACCAACATTGTGACTCCGGTATTTCGCCCCGTTGGTCGATAGATGGTCATGGTCGGCCGGGTGACATAACTCGCCCAATACCATTTCTTCCCACCCACAAGAGATGAGCCGTTGCCGGTTTCCTCGGGATGATCGCCGGTATCGGGTTTCGCTAAAACGGTGTTCTCAGGCCAAAGCTGCACCTGCGTACCGCCAGCAGTCGGCTGCCATACCCCTTGTCGCGAAACTTTCTCGACTTGGATAGGCGAGCTGGCGGTTTTACTAGCTTGGCCGTGGACTGTCCCAGCGATGCCGACTGCAAGCAGCAGGAAGGGGAAAATTGTCCACATCCGCGACAAATGCATATGCTCGTCTCCTGTTGAAGATTCGTTTGGATCTATTCATTTCTAGGGCGCTAAACAGCCAGCCGCTATTGCTGTCATTCCTATTTAGCGTTTGCGTTCGCCTGCCAGTGTCATCGGCGCTCGTATTGACAGTGTCCAGCCTTCTCGCTCCATTACAACAAACGCCGTGTTATGGATGTTTAGATAGGAACTGAGGACCATGGCTATGGGCTCTAGGCATGAATGATCTCCATACTCGGACTTCCCAAAGGAGCAAAACACGAATTCTCCGGCCATGAGCTCCGGATACAACGCAGACAATAATGTATTCAAGTGTTTTGCCTCAGCTGGAAAGAGACTTCTACCGGCTCCATAATACGGAGCCAGAAGGAGCCCCAAAATGACCACGAGAAAACGCCGCCGCCACTTCAGCCCCGAAGAAAAATCCGCCATTCTCCGCCGCCACCTCTCCGACAAGGTCTCCGTTGCGGACCTGTGCGACGAGTACAAGATCCAGCCCAGCGTGTTCTACCAATGGCAACGCCAGCTGTTCGACAACGCGGCGCTCGCCCTGGAGCCGAAGCGCCGGTCCGATCGCCGCGAAGTGCGGCTCGGCTCTGAAGTCGAGGCACTGAAGGCCAAGCTCCTGCGCAAGGACCAGGTCATCGCCGAGATCTCCGAAGAATTCGTGAAAGCAAAAAAAGGAGCTGGGGGGCTTTGAAGGGCCGTTGGGTCCCCCATGATCTCCGCGACGAGGTCGTCGACTTCGTTGTGGATTGGTCCGAGAAGACGGAGATTCCCCACAAGACCTTCGTCGCTTGGCTGGAACTATCCCGGCCCAAGTTCTACGCCTGGAAGCAGCGCTATGGCAAGGCCAACGAGCACAACGGCAAGGTCCCTCGGGACTTCTGGCTGGAGGCTTGGGAGCGGCAAGCGATCCTAGATTTCCATGAGAAGCACCCCCTCGAGGGTTACCGCAGGTCAACCTTCATGATGCTCGACGCGGATGTGGTCGCGGTCAGCGCGGCGACGGTCTATCGCATCTTGTCAGCCGCCGGGCGGCTGGATCGTTGGAACAAGAAGGCATCGAAAAAGGGAACGGGTTTCAACCAGCCGCTGAAGCCCCACCAGCACTGGCACACGGACGTGGCGCACATTAACCTGGGAGGCACGTTCTACTACTTGATTTCCGTGCTCGACGGCTACAGCCGCTTCCTGGTGCACTGGGAGCTTCGCGAATCCATGACCGAGTGGGATGTCGAGGTCGTGCTCCAGCGGGCCCGAGAGCGCTTCCCAGACGCCCGGCCGAGAATCATCTCGGACAACGGCTCGGCCTTCATTGCCAAGGACTTCAAGGGCTTCATTCGAGTGGCGGGGATGACCCATGTCCGCACAGCGCCCTATTATCCGCAGTCGAACGGCAAGATCGAGCGTTGGCACCGGACGATCAAGAGCGAGGCGATCCGTCGCTTCGAGCCGTCGGATCCCGAGCAGGCTCGACGCATTGTCGAGCTGTACGTGAAACACTACAACGAAGAACGTTTGCACAGCGCTATCGGGTACATCACACCCTTCGATATGCTGACCGGCAACGAGAAGGAGATCTGGGCGGAACGCGATCGGAAGCTCGAAGAGGCACGCCATGCTCGAAAGCTTCGCCGACAGGGCCTTTACCCTTATTGTTCTGCTTCTGGATCAGGACTTGATTCCGTTAGAGATGATCACCGAAAGTCTGTTTCCCGCTGAACCACTACACAAGTTGTTTCACCGCTCACGATTTACTATCTCTCCAACGAGTGACCTCAGCCGCCGCGTAGCGGTCGAATGGAGCACGTCGACTTCACGGCGCCAAGAGAATCAAGCTGCCACTCCGAAGAGCGCACCCACTCCGGCGGTCAACGCCATTGCCAAGGCCCCCCAAAAGGTGACGCGTAAGGCGGCTACAACCACCGGGGCGCCGCCGGCTTTGGCGGCCAGCGAACCCAACAGCCCTAGAAACAAGAGCGAACTGCCTGAAACAGCCCACATGAGCGCGGCAACCGGGAACAAGAACACGATCAAAAGCGGAAGAACGGCGCCCACCGCAAACATCCCGGCGGAGGCAAGCGCGGCCTGAACGGGTCGAGCCGCCAAGGAATCGGAGATGCCCAGCTCATCACGCGCATGTGCACCAAGTGCATCATGCTGCATTAACTGGGTAGCTACGTCGGAGGCCAGCGCCGCGTCCAGCCCACGCTTGACGTAGATTGCCGTTAGCTCCGCGTGCTCGTGCTCGGGGTCCTCGGCGAGCTCCTTGCTTTCCCGGGCCAGATCGGCACGCTCAGTATCGGCCTGCGAGCTGACGGAGACATACTCGCCGGCAGCCATCGACATCGCCCCGGCGACGAGGCCGGCCACGCCTGCGACCAAGATGCCCTGAGAGTCAGCCCCCGCAGCAGCTACACCCAGGACAAGACTCGCAGTGGAGACAATCCCGTCATTTGCGCCAAGGACAGCCGCCCGCAACCAGCCGACCCTGTGTGTCCTGTGTGTCTCAACGTGTTTCATGAGGCCTCGAATGTGGTGAGAAGTCCCTGGCAACGTCCCTCACAAAGGGTCCTATCCGACGTCCAGCCACAATTCTTGATCCGCCTCAGACTCTCCATGGACGTTGGATAGAACCTAAATTGGACGAAACCGCGGGCCGAACCGGCAAGCCGCTTGGTATCTGTAGATTGCTTGTCTGAGCGCCATCGGTCAAGCCGCCTCGCAGGTGCGAGAGGGCTGGCGATATCATTGTCATCGGCGACCTCTCAGGTCTTCAAAATTCGCTGATCTTGGTGCAGTGGACCTCCGGTTGATAAGTGCCCGGTGAGTATACCAAGTCTCCCCCGGGAAGACGCAGCTCGACCGAGCTGTCATCGGTGACAGGCTTTTTGGGTCTCAGTTGAAGTCGCGACCGAGCCAATTCTACGGCGGCGCTTGGACGCCAGGCCCTGCTTGGGTCTCAGGCGCCGCCGCCAGGGTTTCGGTGGCGATCCGCAGGCCTACCTCGCAGACTTTGCAGCGCGGCCGGCGGCTGCGCAGAAGCGGTGAAGCTTTTGCGCAAGCAAGAGGCGTAACGCTTTTGATATGTCCGCTGCATCTGATTGTTGAGCAGCCTTTGCCACTTAGGCTGCATGTTCATGTTTCTCGAACACAGCCACGACGTTCTCGTGAACTTTGGATTCGTAAGAATGCTTGCTGCTTTCAAACAGCGCGCGGGCCGTGCTTCCCCCATATATATTGGCCTCACACGTGTGATCTGCACCCGATGCCAAAAGGAATTCGACGATGTTGGCCAAGTTTTGAGGCACGACTTGCCTGTACGATTCCACCCCGTTCGTGCCGGCATAGTGGAGCAACGTCGCGCCGTGGCCGTATCGCGACCGGGCACGTACCAAGTTGGAGCTTTCTTTTATCTGCTCCACCAATGAGGGTAGATCACCGGCAAGCATAGTGTTGACCGCTTGCTCGAAGTCGGCGTTCGACGATTTGTCTTCAAGGGCTTCTACTTCATTCCAATTCTTGTACCCGTATTCTCGAGCGATGGTTAACCTACCGTCGTTCATTGTGAAAGTGTAGTCGAGTATTTGCGCATCCGATTTTCCCACTAACTTGGGATGCCACGAGGCGATCTGGAAAGCGACAGAACGGTTCTGATTGCGGTGGGCTTGCGTCAGGATCTCTGCCTGCAGCTCAAGCTGCGTTCCAATCGGCAGCGCATAAAACTCTCTGTCAAACAGGTTTTTGTAAAGCTCCTGAAGCTTCTGCACCTTACGGTCGATGTAAACTTTATCGTTCACTTCACCTCCGATGTTGCCGGCGGCTGCCACGGTAAAGTTTCACGCGCTTGCGCTCCTCCCCGAGCCGTCTTGGATGCCGAACGGCGCACGGGCAGCCACTCAGCGCCCAGCGGAGCCGGGAAGCGGTGAAGCTGAGTGCGCTGGAGTGGCAGGATTCTACGGCCTATTGATCGGACAGTAATCCGAAAGCGGAATATCCTCTTGGAATTCCGCTTATCTCGAATTATGGCTCCTCAAGACCTGGACCGTTACTGTGGCTACTCAAGAACTGGACCATTACAGGTGCAACTTATCTGACAGTGCCCATCAAGGCACCAACCGCCATTCGAGCTCCAGCCCGCTTCGCCGCATACAACGTTACAGAAATTGTTCATTTCGTCCCAACTGCAGCAACTCCCCGATGAGGAGTTATGGGCGCTGCCCGGGACTGTTTCCAGTGTACTACTAAAGGGCAGGTCTTCTTCGCACCCATCGCGTTCTTGTAGAGCGCTTGCGGCGTTCTCGCTTACACCTATCTCTGAGGTACTCTCACCAGCCCCTGCAATCGCTGGAACAAGCACCGCAAAAACCAAAAGCATTAGCAATTTCTTCACGTTACATCCTCTTCTGTTGGGCAGCCATGTAGCTGCTGATTAAACGATTCCTCCAAGTGCTTGTCGCTGCGGTTACGCTGTTCGGACATCCGCGAAGTAGTCCGCCCAGGGCTGGTGTTCCCGACCTGCCGCTTGTGAAAACTGGCTCGGATTGTCCAAGGCGCCCTCTCGAATACCTTCGTAGATGCCTGCAATGACTCCCCCGAGGAACTCTCCCAGCTCGGCAATACGTTCACGCCGATACTGCTCGACCGTCATCTCCCTGTAGATGAGGTTCGTATCAAAAGCGCGATTCAGATAGGTCGCCAACTTCGCCTGGGTGATCGGCTCGCCGTGCAGATTGTAAGTTCGCCCGTTGTGTTTGTCCTCGGTCAACATCCGCGCATATGCGTAGGCGAGCTCGGGACGGGTCGTATATCCGCACTCGCCCTCTCCGGCGCAGTTCGCAATAAACCCAGCTTTCTCATAGGCATCGATGTACTCAACGTCCGGCTCGATGTAGATACCATTGCGACCGATCACCCAATCTAGGCCACTCTCCCGAACGTCCCGCTCCGTTTGACGATTGCTCTGAACGATCGGAGAGAACCCGGTTCCGGCCTCTGCCCCCTGCACGCTGGTATAGACGATCTTGCGGACACCGACCTTCTGGGCCGCGCGAATCACGTTGCGGTGCTGTTCGACGCGCCTTGCGGGTTCGTCCATACCGGACACGAGCAGCACAGTGCTGATAGATCGAAGGGATTTCTCAAGCTCAACTTGAGAACCGTAGTCGCCCTTTCTGATTTCGACGCCAAGGCGTTCAGCTTTCGCTGGAGCTCGGGCCAGCCCAATGACCGAGTTGGTTCCCAGGCGAGATACCGCCTTTACGATTTCAGATCCAAGCCTACCGCTGGCCGCTGTCACTGCGATTGTCATACGAAAGTCGCCCTCGTAATCCGTGGTTGTCCGACCAGACTGGTGTGCCGCCTAAAGGACGGAAGCTAACCGGCCCAACCGGCGGGCCCGTTCGGCAGACAGAAGGCCGATGAGCCAAGCGGAACGATGTGTGTTTGTGGGAAGCACTTGTTGGGTCCGGTTCAGCGGTTGGTTGGGCGGCGTACGAAGACGCTGGCAGGAACTAGCCTAGTAGATGGAGACACTTCTCTGCCTCGTCATCGGTCGGCTGGTATTCCTTGAGGAGCTCCCCCAGTTTGATCTCTAGCCGTGCTTTCTCGGTCTGAGACGGAGCTTCGCTAATACGCCGTTTGAGCTCTGCTACCTTCGATCGAAGTTCGACCAGCGACTCGCGGAGCCTTTCGGGGCCTTCAGCCCAGAAGCCAGAAATCGGTGAATTGCTCACTGAAGGGTCCTTTCGTTCACTCAGACGCCCAACACAAAGGGTTCTATCCGACGTCCAGCCACAAACTCTCGATCCACGTCAGACTTTCCATGGACGTTGGATTGAACCTAGGTTGGACGAAACCGCGGCCGAACTGGCACACAGTTTTTTATTTGTAGATTGCTTGCCTGACCGCCATCGGTCAAGCCGACTCGCAGGTGCGAGAGGGCTGGCAATATCATCGTCATCGGCGACCTCCCAGGTCTTCAAAACTCGCTGAACTTGGTGCAGTGAGCCTCAAGTAGATAAGTTTGCCCGGGGAGTATACCAAGTCTCCGTCGAGAAGACGCAACTCGACTGTGCTGTCCTCGGTGACAGCCTCTTTGGTCTCATCTGAGAGTCGCTACAAGCCGTTTCTACGGTGGTGCTCTGGTGCCAGGCCCGGCTTGGGACTTAGGCACCGCCGCCAGAGTTTCGATGGCAATCAGCAGGCCTTCCTCACAAACTCTGCATCGCGGCCGCCATGTATTCTCTTCTTCGGCGTCCTCTCGGTCCGATGGCGCTACGCCGCCCGACGGCAGAGACACCTGTCTGAGTGTGCGGGCCGTCTCAGGCAGGGGCAGAATTGGCTCCGGTGGGCAGCACCCGTCACGAACGAGGTCGCGCTGGACTTGACCAGACTTCAACCCCAACTCGACGACCGTCTTGATGCCCCTGAGCCCCGAAACGAGGCCGCCGAAGTCCTCGATAGCCCCCCGGCCCGCCGCTGCCTCTGCAAAGGCGACGATGTCGTCCGAAAGCGGAGCAAAGGCGAGCCCGGTCTCGGTTACGAGAGATCGGTAGCGCGGGCTCGTGCAAACGGTGGTCGAGTGGCCAACCTCGCGGAGACCCTGAGCGAGGGCGACGTGGGGCTGAACGTCCCCCCGTGTTCCGATCGTGAGGACGAGAACCTTCATGAGTGCTCCGATGGTGGACTCGCTACTCCGGCTACTCCGGCTAGAACACACGCGATACGGAAGATCACGGCTTCGGAATAGCTCATAGTCACGAGAGCCGTGGAACGACCAAGCCAAGCGCGCGGCGCCACCAAAGGTGCTGGATGGTCCCCGAAGCCAGTAGCCTTCGGAGAGAGAAATCTATAAAAACGGCTCCGACGGTTCGTCTGGAGCGCCTTGTTCTGCGGCCGAACGGAGCGGAGGCCCTCCAGCAAGGATGTACACCCCCCTTGTCGCGGCACGGCTCCGCCCTTCGATGACTGGATGGTCCACGACGGCAAGCCCCCATACAGGACGAGATCCATGGATAGGGATGTGCGGGGCTGGCTCAAGCGCCGAAACATCCAGGTACTTCGACCTATCAAGGCTGCGTAAGCATCCGTTGAAATGCTTGGTCTGTGGCCATCTCTCAAGCTCCTATTCGGGGAAGAAAGTGCCTAGTATAGCCAACGCCAAGAGCAGGCCTCCAATGATCACGCCGATTACATTCAAAGGAGAGAATCTTCTGTTTTCATTATGCTTTGGAGCTACGATTCGATTTATTTGATTTACAGAATTCTGGGCCGGCAGGAGACAAAGAAAAGAAAGGAAAGAAACCAACCAATATGGATCAGGAAGCCGTGAAGCTACATTTAGTAGAAACCAAAGAAGTGCAAGTATTCCGGGCCCCGGAATTTCTTTTGCTTCGTGGTGAACTGCCGCACGATTGATTTCCGTAAACAGAGAATAGCAGAATAGTGGTGCAAAGAAAGCTCTCCAAAAAGGGGAAATGTCTAGCTGTTCGCGCTCCTTGATCGATTTCCAGTTTTTATAGAACCAATATAATTCGTAAAAACCAAAAGTTACCAGCGAAAGCACTATGAGCTTCGCAATGGACGTTGCAAAGAAGTGAGAATCTGCACCTTCTGAGCTAGTGTCGAACGGGTCCTGGCTAAATTGGTCGCCTGCCATTGTCTCTTCTCCGCTTAAGTTGGAGTATGTGTTAAGCCTCGCGGTCCCAGCTTCCATAAGAGCCTGAGTCTATTCGTCGACTTGGAGATGAGATCTCTGGCCGCGGAACGGGCCAGGGGTTCAGCTGCCGCCGTTTTGCGCCTGGCTGTTGTGCCCTGTTGCTGGGTTCATGATGCCACAAAAGTTCAGGGAGAGGCCGCGGTAGGTGGCCAGATGCAACCCCTCGTTAGGTGGCTGCCCAGAGGCCACGGCGAGAAAGGTCTGCCAGAAAGTCGCGCACGAACGCTTCTTGTGTTTCGACGCCGGGGCTGGAGCAGCCGAGGAGATGGTCGCCGATCTGCTGCCAAGTGACGAAGCTAACACGCAGGTCCGAGCAGAGTGCACGATAGATCTTCTCCAGGGATCTGGCTTCTGGATTACGGGAAAGCCTCTCGGCAAGAGGCTCAACCGCCAGTGCGTTCGCCAGAGCCTCACCATCCGCTGGGGCCTTTCGTGCGGGAGCCCAGTGCCGAGCGAAGGCCTTCTCCGTGATGAAGAGCAGAGACGGCGCCTTTGGTTCGAGGTCGCTGAAAGCGAGCTTCGCATGCAGCAGCGCGTACTTCTGCGCCTGTTCGATTCCGGTTCTTGCTCTTACTTTCAACTCAATGAAAACCCGTTCACGGGGCGAGTCAAGCTGAACATCGGCCTGGGTAAAGCTTGCGTCTTGTGCATTCTGAACATCTAGAACTGCCCCGCGCGACGCAACGACGCCTGTCATTGAAAGGAGCGACCGAGTCGCTGCTGGGGAGAGAGCATAGAGGAGGATGTTGAATAGAAAGTTCAGTGGAACTTCCTGGGATCGAATTTTGCGATGAAACGCTGCCAGGTTGGGGCCGAGGTGCTGACGTTCCCAGTAGTAGTGTTCGACAAATCTGTAGACGAACTCGGGCCAACTATTTCGGTCGATCGACACGTGCAGCCGCCTAACGACTCTGGCGATCAACGGCGAGCCGAAGGCTAGTCCGGTGCAGAGGCTTGTTAGATGTTTTCTTCCAATACGACAATGCAAAAACGGGCGACTCCCCCACGTCGAAGTTGCGATAGTTCACGAATGCAGTGCATTCCACCAAGGCATCGTAGATCTCCGGACACCTGGATGCAAAGTGCGTCACATCCGTAACTGACAATACCAGCATGCCTCCCCTTGCAGGATGAACCGTTGTCAGTCCATCATCAGGCTCGTCTAACGACGTCAGACGGTCGATCCACGCGTCCACGATTCGACCGTAGAATCCTGGGAATCCCAATAGTTCGTCAAAGACGCCATGGGATGTTTCCCACCCTCGAATTCGTATTGTGTCAACTTCGACGACCTTTGGCATGGGCACACCTCACTTGTATGAGGGGGTTTCGGTGGCATCCTCGGCGAGGCGATCAACCGCCTCCTTCGCGGATCTGAGGTCTGCGCCTGTCATCGCGCGGTACATTCGTATTGCCTCAACACCCGATCCCAAGTTCGCCCTCTGGCCAACAGACTCAAACGAAGGATGTGCCCTTGCCTGCTCGGCGCGTTCGTCGTCAGACATCTGCTCAGTCGTTCGGAGATCCGGGTACGGGGGTGATCGACCTATGAATGCGTGAGACTCCACCGGCACGTTGAATTGCGGCGAGACCTCTCGGAACAAGCGCTCCTGTTCGGGTGAGACAGGAACATCGAGCTCATAGATGTCCGAGCTCAACATCTCAAGCGCCAACCCCCATTCACCATTAGCGAACATGTCAAGATGCTCCGGAAGCCGATCGGCAATATCGGAATCACCAAAGCTCAACATCAGGCTCTTCAATCGCTTCTGCTTTCGCCTAAACATGATTCACCTAACGGCATTGAGATCACGGGCGCCCGTGGAAGGGCACTTGATGCCATCGAAGCCGCTGGCCGTCCAGCCGCCACGAACGATAGATACCACTGCGGCGTCCCGTGCATTTCATTGTTATGCGACCGTTCCTTCATTTTCTGGATCCGGAAGAGCCTTGATCTTAAAACCCAAGGGGTTCTATATTGAAGCCTAGGGTAAGCGAAGCGCCACCTGAGTTGGCGTCATTCCCACTCCCCAACCCTGTGAGGGTTGTATATCTATCTGGCCTCTCGGCCAGTTGGGCCTCGACAGACAACTCATAGGCGGCCACGAAGACCCTCCTCAAACGCGTCCAGCATTGGCTCGACAATTGACGGCAACCAGTTGTCGCTACTCATCGACTCAATCCGCTCGCGAAGAAGCGGCAGTACTCCGCGAAGCGTAAAGCCACCGAATTGAATGCACATTCGAACGCCCGATTTCATGACTCGCGGCGTTTGGCCGTCAAGCTGTACTGTCAAATGGAGCAGTGTGTTTGTAAGCTGAGCAATTGAGTTTCGAAGTAATCGAACCTTTTGATCTCGCGCGGCGAACTCTGGCAGCCCGATAAAATCGATTCCACTCGGGAGATCGAGATCGATTAGATTTACCCCTAAGGGGTGCTTCTCGGTCGCAAGCAGGTCATCTAGTCGATCGTTTTCAACTACTTCTTCGGCGACTCGCACGAGAGACATCCACCATCTATCGGCCGGCAAGGCCTCCATTACCACTGCATTGTCGCGAAGCACTTGGAAGTCTGGGGTGGGAGGAAATCTCACTTCGACGCACACTCCGCGTAACGACGCGCCACCTGCGTAGTACGAAAAGACTCCATGTTGATTGTAGACCCTCTCAACAAAAGGGTGAGGAAGAATCAGGCCGACGCCATTGTGAGCTGCCAGCTCCATAGGTAGTCCGAAGAGCGATGCCGTCTCTTCACCTTTACCCTTCGATCCACTGCACGCAAACCATGCAGCAACCGCTGGATCGGTCGTGAAGTCCAGCAAATCCGTTCTTATTCCATAGTGCTGTGCCGCGGCAATGCTGATAAAGTCTGGGGTGTCCTTACCCACAAATGTGTCGATACTTGACAGACCGAGAAGCCAGTTGAACTGAGATTCTGAGTCCAAGAGCCGCCGCAGCAAGTCGGAGAACGCCAACTGCTTCGCTTGTTCCTTCTCGACATCGATTCCCGGACGGGCAAGAGATGGTTCGAGTTGCCACCTACAGTCTCGCTGCCCCCGGTATATCAATGACATACGACGATTCAGCGCGACCTCTCCCGTCATCCACGACGATCGGTTGTTAACAAGCATGTGGATGACCGCGTGCCATACGCTTGGGACTTCTATAAGAATTTGAGGAGGATGGTCACCACTTGCGTGGTCGTTCTTTGGTTCGGCTGTTACCTTGCAATCTGCGGCGATTTCTGTCTGCCTATCCCACAGCCTCAGGCGGCGCTCGTCCTCTTCACTTGCAAAGTTGTAGGCACCCACCACGGTCGTGTGTCGCGCGAGGTCTTCATACAACCGCTTCGCTTCTTCACGCGTTGTTCGAAATTTAGCCATGGCAGCTTCCCCGACCTATTTTGAAGCCCAGGTAAGCGAAGTGCCACCCTTGGTAGGCGTCATTCGCACTCCCCAAACCTGTAAGGGTTGCCTCTTCGTTCTTCGGTCGCATAACGCTTCGCGGCTCAGCGCCGCCGAAGCGCGTGCGCCTGGAGCCGCTGGGATATGCGGCAATCGGAAGCTGATTTCCTTCCAAGGACGTGTAGCCTCAGCCTCGCTTGCCACTATCTTTTCTTCCTCGCCATTCGTTCGATTTTCGGGCTTATTTCGAGCCTCCGCAGCTCTAACCTTCTCAGCTCCAGAACTGCGCTTGGAGGGATAGAACTCCAAGATCCGCCAGGACCTGCCTGAACCGAAAAACAGGTTTGACCCAAGAACGATGTCATTCACGATCACAAACGAACTCCATTTCATGACCTGGTCTGCGGGAAAGAAGTTCAAAGAGGCTATCGAAATCCTCCGGATCAGGCTGATGTACGCGCCAAATTGCACTGTTATCACCGATGACAAGTGTAATCGCTTCGCCGAGTCGGAGGTGAAATCTCGCGGCTGCTGTCGCCTCGGCGATCTCGCCCCGAATCTCGAGACTCGGCCGCCTGACAGCGATCTGGCGCTGCTCGTCTCGCCCCTGGTTGACAACATCTAGGACGTTTTGAGTGACCAGAAGTCTGATCGTTAGCATTCCGGGATCCTAGCTCAGTGATTCTCGTGTTTCGGATTTTATCGATCCAGTCCGCATATCGCACCAAGGTAAGCGGCAGCGAAGCTGTCCGCTTGACCGCAGGGGATATGCGACAATTACGGTCTTGATGCGCCTCCGAGCTGGATGGCTAGCGCGATAGTAGCGAATAGGAACTTGCTCAGGTCCCAAAGAACTCACTACCAATTGCCAGTTCCGATTCTTTGCCATCGCTAATCCTTCATGGGGCTAGAGGCGGGACGAACATGACAATCGTGTAAAAGAAAAAGGCTCCGACGCATAGGCTCGCCAGGCCTACGGAAGCTTGGCCTAGGCGATACTTGAATCCGTCCTCCGCCCAAACACCTGCGTCTCCGGCCCAGAGTTCGCGGGTACGGACTACGTTGCATGACGCAAGACAGCGGGTGACCTTCATTCGCGTGATATGCAGTGCTCGAATATAGCTGAAGAAGCATAGCGCAGCGGAAACCAGCAGTAGAATGCCAAGAAATGCCATCCACCTGACCCAACTGGGCAGGGCTCCCACAGCGCTGTCATCTAGACGGGTTGCTATGAATGCAGACGTGGCCAGAGCAAAGGTAATATAGAGATGCACTTGGCGAATATCTTGTTCGATAAGAGTTAGCATTCCCTTGATATACTCAAGCCGATGCTCTTCCTTCCCATCAAGATTACCGGGTTCAACTTGCTCCGGCTCTTTGGATCTTGCCATGGTCTTCTTACCCCTCTTGAATCATATGATCATGTTGGTTCTAGCCGCAGAACGGCTTGCTGTTCAGCGATTCGCGAAGGCGCCCAATGCGCCGGAGAGAGTTCGCTGGAACAGCTGGGTTGTGCGGCTACCTGACATCATGCTCCTCAGCTCGATCTTGAATTTGGTTCTCATCAAGCCCGGCGCTGGCTCTAACGAGATCAACGTCTTTCGAATCACCACGGAGCTTTCCGGTGCCAAGTTCCAAGGTACTACCCGCGATATCGAGCCTCAGGCTATCTATTATTTTCGACTCGAAGGAACCGATGCCATCAATCATCCTCGTTAACAGCCGCTCGCGTCTTTCTGCGGAGAGAGCACGGCGTTTCGAGTTCGGTTTGTAGTTCAGCTGATCGACGACCGCATCGATCGTCCTCATTCGAGCCTCGAAGACTCTCTTCTGTTGCCGATCCTCTGCGACCAGTCGCGCTATGTAGACAGCCACAAACGCGGTAAGCGGAATGGCGAGTTCGAGAACTAAGGAACCCTTGCTGACGTCGTTGACCATAATCGTAGAATCATGCACATCCCCGGAATAGCGAAGTCCCGGTGAGTGCTCGAAATCCATAGAGGGACCGGCACGCTCGTAGGCCATCTGACGACCGAGTGTTTCGAGATCCAGCATCGCTCGGGGGTTATACGCCTTCTCGATGCGCTCGCACACCTCAGCAGCATCAGGATGCTCCATCCCATCTGAGAACCATGCTAGGCGCTGCGCCCTCAAGATATGTTCGGTTAACCGGAATATAGCTCCGTCGCTTTGATCTACCAGGCGGATAGTCAGTAGGCACTTCATTTCTGGGCTCCTTCAATGACTTTCAGAACTTTGACACCGATTGCCGCCCAACGGCACGCGCATCAGGGGCGCCCCTTCAACAAACTGTTGATAACCGGCGAAGCTGCCAGCCTTACGCCCGCTACCGATGGTAGATACGACTGTGGCGTCCCTCTGCATGCGCTTTGTTATGCGCCCAGTTCCAGCAGCAGGTCTTTGGCTCCCGAGTTCTTGACGACCATTTGCTTTCAGAAGGCGCATGCTATTCTCCTGATTTAACTCGCATCATGACGGTTGTGCCGAACTCCACAACGTCTCGAACTCCTCCATGTAAACTTGAAATAATTCTGTATCCGCCCCGCGAACATCAACCAATGGACTACGGCTCGCGACGACCGAATACAAATACTGGACCGCTGTAAGACGAGAGTCCGTGCGGCAGATCTGACACACAACGAGCCCCTCTTTGAGAGTTCGGAATTCGTACGAGCCGAGCAAAGTTTCATTTTCAAGTGTGGCCGCAATGGACATGAATGCTTTCTTGGCAACTCCGATTTCTGCTTGTACCGCATCTACGCTAATTGAGGAGATCTGCGGCTCGTTCACGAAGCTTGACAAATTAGAGTTAGTTTCGTCCATGATGAGGATTCGCGCGTGAACTCCAGCCTTCACCATGGACACCATCTCCTGTTCGAAGTTCTCACCCCTTGTCCAGACGTGGAGCGTGTATCCAAGGAGATCAACATGAGAACGAGATCTTTTCAAGCGCTCCATCCACTCTCTGTGCGAGCCTAGGGCTCCGCTAACGGAGAATAGGCGATGAAGACCGGTTTTCTTGCTGTCCTCGAGCAATACCACTGACGACCGCATCTCGCTCAGGGTTGCCGCGAGGGCCGTTAGTGTTTCGCGCACTGGTTCGCCACCAATTATCTGCCATAGAAAGTCGATGATCACGATGGTGAGAATGATGAACGCGATGTTCTGGAGTGAGCTTGTCCAAAACTTTGTGGACTCAGAAGGATTGACGATCAGAGTTGCGAGCAGATACGCGATAACGAGAAGCAATCCGCCAAGAAGCAGGAAGACGATCTGGGGAGTTCGCGTGGGTTGTTTCATTGGATCCTCATCAAGATGCGGCTGCCTTTAGGCGCATAACACAAAGGGTTCTATCCGACGTCCAGCCACAGTTCTCGATCCACCTCAGACTCTCCATGGACGTTGGATAGAACCTAGGTTGGACCAAACCGCGGCCGAACTGGCACACCGTTTGCTATCTGTAGATTGCTTGTCCGACCGCCATCGGTCAAGCCGACTCGCAGGTGCGAAAGGGCTGGCAATATCATCGTCATCGGCGACCTCCCAGGTCTTCAAAACTCGCTGATCTTGGCGCAGCGCGCCTCAAGTAGATAAGTTTGCCCGGCGAGTATACCAAGTCTCTATCAAGAAGACACAACTCGACCCTGCTGTCATCGGTGACAGCCTCTTCGGTCTCAACTGGAGCCACCATCACGCCAAATCTACGGCGGCGCTCTGGTGCCAGGCCCAGCTTTGGTCTCAGGTACCGCCGCCAGGGTTTCGATGGCGATCAGCAGGCCTTCCTCGCAAACTTTGCATCGCGACCGGCGGCTGCGCAGACCTTCGAGCCACGCTCGGTAGCAGTGCACCGCAACCTACGTGTCGAGATCGTCGGGAAGCTTGCCACTCATCGGCCCAGGGCTTGCGGGCGGTGCAACTCAAGCTCAGGAAAACCCACAGCGGCAGGTCCAGCTGGCACCGACTAGCCCCGGGTCCGCATGCAGCACCGGACTATTTCTGCTGCCACTCAGCGGCCGTGGTGTGCCGCGATCTGCTCCTCGCTCAGGTTGAGGAAGCGAGCGGCGTTGTGGTAGAAGATCGCCCGCTTCTGCTCGTTGGAGAGAAATGGGGCCACTTCGACTGTCTCGATGGCGAGCGTGAGCGCGCCGGGCCAAAACATCTGATCGGTCCCGAAGAGAAGCCGGTCTTCAAAACCTGCCTCTACTAGATTGCGGAGGGCGCTGTAGAACGCCTCTCGCTTGAGCCCCCACGCCAGCACCCCGATGTCGGCGTAAAGACTGGGATAGATGTACAGCATCGCCTTCATTTCCTCAATGTAGGGCCATCCTGCGTGCATGAGGTACGCCTGGAGTCCAGGGCGGGCGGCGATCACCGGCTCGAAGAGCGTCGGGCGCCCAAGCGCAACGCGGAAAGCTGGCGCGAACGAGTGCGGTCCGCCGGGCGGCCCCAAGCCGGTGTGGAGAGCCAGCGGGATACCAGAAGCCTCCAAGTAGTCGTAGTACGGGTCGAGCCGCGAGTCGTCCGGTGCGATCCCATAGTATTGCAGGCCAAGCTCGCCGAGCACGCCCACCGTCCCCTCCTCGACCAGAGCCCGGAGCGAGTCGACGGAGTGCTCAGGCAGCCCATCGTCGCCGAGGGCTGCCCCGCCGATGAAGCGGCCCGGAGCCGCCTCTTGCCAGGCGCGGATGGATGCCTCGGATCCACTCACGATGGCAAGTACGACATTATTGCGATCCATCTCGGCGAGCGTTGCTCGCATGTGCTCTTCGGCGCTGGCTGGAGCCGTCAGAGCCCGGGCGTCCGCACCGTCGGCCCAATCGGCTCGTATCCTCGGCGGTATCTCTGCATAGGAATGCAAGTGGACATCGATCACGGGGCCGCCTTGTGCGACAGCCTCTGCTCCCAGCAGAGCGAGAAGAGAAGCAAGGACAAGAAAGAGGTTTTTCATGGAGACTTTCCTCGATGGCTATGAGAGCGGAATACCGACTGAAGCCAAGGGGCGTGACCGGTCGCCCGCTCCCCCGTGAACAACATCTGATCCAGTGAGAACCGCCAAAAACAGAAAATGCAGACTCCTCTTTCGAGACAGGGTGCGAGTGACCAAAAACGTACCCGAGGAGTCTGCGCCATGATTCTCTGCGACCCACCCATCGAAGGCAAGAAGGATTCTGAGCTTACACCTGCGATTCCCATCGTATGGCAGGAAGTCCTTGGTAGCTTGCGGGGCAACGTCCTCGACACCACGCAGCAAAGGCTGGGCGCGCATCAGGTGGAAGCAATGATCTGGCGACAGGTGATCACCCTGCGCCAAACGGACTGTGATACAGAAGCGGAATGGCTTTCGGCCGGATAAATCAAGGGCGGGCGGCCGGTCACGCCCGATTCCAACTGCGGCCGAACGGTTGGGCGTTCAGCCGCGGGGCGCCGCCCCGTCGGTTCCAACGCTTGGTTGCGTAGAGCCCACAATTGAGAACGATACGCCTGCTCCAAGAGTGAGCAGGTGGGCTTCCCCCTTGATCGAAAGTGGAGTCCACTCCGGGAATCCAGGGAGGTCGAGATAGAGGGTCACAGGATCGCCGTCCGTCAGTACGATCGCGTCGTCACTGGCAAAGGCACGCGACACGAGATCTGTGAGGACGGCGATCGTCGACTTATCGTCGCCGGGATTCACAGCTAGCACAAGGTCGGAGTTGAGGAACGGCTCGGACGGGAACTGCCCCAAGATGGTCGCCGGTGCCTCCCATTGCATGATCCGCACAGCTTCCTTACCTGACAGATGAGGGAAGCGGTCGAATGTACCAAAATATGGCACGAAGGCCCTCAGCATGGAGAGAGCCTCGCCCGAGAAGAACGGAATACCTTTCCTATTCATGAAGGAAGGTGGGACGTACTCCGTTGATTCCCATCCTCCATCGCTCATCTCCGCGAAGCAAGGAATGAACGCCAGGCCCGAGCCGATCCGTCGAAAGGCGACCCAATCTCCGGAGTTGCACCCAACGGTACCGCAGTGATCGCAGACGGTGAGCTGTGCTGGTTCCGAGAAGTCAGCAAGGTCGAGCGCGTTCACGAGCTCGACGCCGTCACCAAGCAGCGCGGTTGTAGAATGTCGTCCCATGCCGGACGAACTGAAGTCCAGTTCCCTTGACTGGATCTCTAGTTTTGCTACCGCCCACATCGCTTCTGCCTAACGCCTTGGGCTTCAGCTGCAGCGCGTAGCGCGGTCAGCTGCAAGCCCTTGTTGGACCGGTACTCCATGACCAGCTAGCCCTAATCCCGGGGCCCTTCGTGGAGCTCGATCGGATTCCCGTCCAGATCGTTAAGACCAACATGGTCGTTGGCCAACTTGCCGGGCGGCACACCGAGGAGGCGTGCGGCACCTCCAGGCTTGAAGTGGGGCGGGCCTGGGCCCGGACGGCGATGCAGCGCTAGTATAGCTGGCCGGTTCGCTCCCGCCTGGAGCCCATCAAAAGAGTGGCCCGGATGGTGAAACGGCACCCCGAAGGGATCGTCAATGCGATCTACCACGGCGTCACCAACGCTCGAGCGGAGGGAATCAACTCGCGGACTCAGTGGATCAAGTACACCGCCCGCGGCTTCCGCAATCGGGATCGATTTCGCACGGCGATTTACTTCCACCTGGGAGGCCTCGACATGACGTTGGAGGTGCTCAAACCGATCGCGCTCCACACAAGTTGATGAAGAGCCTCCTGATTTATGCTCTTGTTAGGCATTTGACGTCCTGTATAAGCGTGTTAACACAAACCACTCAATTATCAAGAGGTTTGGCACCCAACAAATCCACGACAAAACCGGATAAAAATCCCCAAAGCTAATTCCGACTAGGGCACTTAAACCCAAGTAAATTCGCAATGTGACTCCTGCAAATGTCATTGCGTAGCTTCTCAACATCCAATTTCGATGCGCGAGGACATTGCCAGCACGAATCTGCCAGTAAGCTGCCAGTGTTGTGCCTACCCAGCAAACTCCCATCAACCCAAAGCCAAAATGAGTGACCAACCCGCCAGATGAGCTTAACGCGAGAATAAAGCTAGCGACCCCTCCCACAATAACCGCCAAAACATATAGACGACCGAGCCAACGGTGCGCGGAAATAGATCGAGCTCGAAATCGTGAGTTCAGTTGGATAGCCCCAAGGATCATAGCAATGCTACCGCCAAAAAGGTGCATTGAAATAGCCGAAGGAGAAAGCGTAAATATATTCTGTACGAAAGGATTTCTAAAGGCAGGTAGAGCAAGATTCATTATTGCATAACCTGCCACACCAAATGCCAAGAGGGTCATCAAAAGCCACGATAGTTTCAGTCCCATTAGAATCCCTCTCAATGCCTCTCATGCCGTCGAGTAGGCGGGGAGCCGTCACCGGCTCCCTACCCCTCTAAGAACGGAGCGTGCGACTTTCACCCCAACTCCGCTCAAGCATCTCGAAGGCCGACGAAAGGTCGACCCGGCTGTTCATGTTTGGGCTCACGACACCCATTCCAACTCCAGCTGTTTCCGGTTCTGCCAGCGGTAGAAGTCCCGTTGCCGGGCGTTGCGCTGGAGGATCCGGCGTTCTTCGAAGTAGCCCTCGTAAGCGGGATCATACAATGTCGCCGCCGACTGGACCTTGATATGCCTGCGAATCCGCAGATCACTGGCACGGAAGAGGACCGCGGTCTTTCCCCGAGCCCGACACGCGAAGATCCACGTGCCGCTGCGGAGACGGCGGTAGTAGCGTTGCCACACCCGCCGTTTCCCTTTCTTGCCGTGGCGTTTGCACGCCCAGCGCCAGAGCTGACGGTTGACGCAGGTGTCGATCTGCCGGAAGGCGCGCGAAGAGACCAAGTGCCGGAACGCATTTGCCCAACCACGGAGACGACGGTTGACTTGATGGATCAGGTGTTCCTGCGAGGTTCCTCGCTGGCTTCGAATGTACCGCTTCAGATCCCGAGCAATGGCGATCGTGTTCATCCTCGTCGGTCGCATCAGCAACTTCCCCTTGTACTTGCGCAGGTGCGCGCCGAGGAAGTCGAAACCATCGGCGATGTGCACGATCCGCGACTTCTCCGGGGAGAGCCGTAGACCGCGCTCTTGAAGGAAGGCGGTGACCGCCGGGATGACATGATCCTCCAGCATCTCGCGCGTGCGAGCGGTCTTCGGTTCTTAAAACACGGCCAGCGGGCCTGACGCTGCCCGTTCCGAGTCCGTGCCTTCGTAGGGAGAGGTGTGCCCAGCGAGCACGATGGGGGGTTGCTGGGCACTCAGATCGCGCTTGCGTGGCCCATTCTGGTGGCTCAACAGCCGATTCGAAATCATGAGCGGACATTGGCAGGCGTAAAGGTGGCGGAAGTGGGAAAGAATCTCCCAATTTGATCGATCGCTAGCCCCGGATCAGGAGACTAGCGCTAGTTTTGGGACTAGATTGCGGAGGGCGCTGTAGAACGCCTCTCGCTTGAGCCCCCACGCCAGCACCCCGATGTCGGCGTAAAGACTGGGATAGATGTACAGCATCGCCTTCATTTCCTCAATGTAGGACCATCCTGCGTGCATGAGGTACGCCCGGAGTCCAGGGCGGGCGGCGATCACCGGCTCGAAGAGCGTCGGGCGCCCAAGCGCAACGCGGAAAGCTGGCGCGAACGAGTGCGGTCCGCCGGGCGGCCCCAAGCCGGTGTGGAGGACAAGAAAGTGGTTTTTCATGAAGACTTTCCTCGATGGCTTTGAGAGCGGAACGTGACCCGGCTGAGCGCCGGTGGCGCGCAGGCGGCGCGAGAAGATGCGCGCGGCCGAGCGGGGGGGGGTGACTTACCGCCGGTTTGGAGAGGCTCTACATCAGCAATGAGATCTCCATCCCCACCGCTTCCGTTTCCTCCGGCCCGTCGGTCTCCACCACCTGGGGAAAGTGCATGCGGAAGGTGGTTCCCTTGCCCGGGGTACTCTTTACCGTCACTTCGCCCTGGAGTGCGCGCACGGTGTGTTTCACGATGGCAAGGCCGAGGCCGGTGCCGCCAACCTCTCGGGAGCGGGCTTTGTCGACTCGGTAGAAGCGTTCGAAGATGCGCTCTAGGTGGTGGGTTTCGATACCCGGGCCGTTGTCTTCCACTTCGATTTCCGCCAGGACACCATCGCCGCGCAGGCGCACCCACACGGAGCCGCCTTCCGAGGTGAATTTGAGGGCGTTGTCTACCAGGTTGTTCACCGCCTGGAGAAGGGCTTCATCTTCCCCTTCGATGACCACCGGATCGGCGGGCATTTGCAGCATCAGGTTGATCCTTCGGCCCTCGGCGGTGGGCAGCAGTGAGTCGATGGATTCTTCCACCACGCCGCGGATGTCGAGGGGGGCGAGGGTGGCTTCAATACCCCCCGATTCGAGCCGGGAAAGGGAGAGCAGATCGTTGACCAGGGTGGCTAAGCGGTCGCTCTGTTCACGCACTTTGCCCAGGAAGCGCTCGCGCACTTCGAGGGGGACTTCGGGGTCGTCGAGCAGGGTTTCCACCATGCCGCGAATCACCGTGATCGGGGTTTTGAGCTCATGCGAGACGTTGGCGAAGAAATCGCGGCGCATGGTTTCGAGGCGGCGCAGTTGGGTGATGTCTTCGAGCACCAACACCGCCCCGGCGACCATTCCTCCCCCGGCGTCTAACGGGGTGCCGTTCAGCTCGAAGATGCGGTCTTGGGGGCCCACTAGGTGCACACCGCGGTGTACCAGCTCTTCTCGCCGCAGAATCTCGCGGAGGGCCTCCAAGAGCTCGGGGATGCGGGTGAGCTCCCAGATCGATTTTCCTAAGGCTTCCTGAGGGTTGAGCCCCATCATGCGCCCGGCCACACGATTCATGTGCACCACGCGTTCGTCGCGGTCCACGGCCACTACTCCTTCGGCCATGCTACTGAGAATGGCGGTGAGTTTGTTGCGATCGGCCCGCATGATGGAGGAGGAGCGCTCGAGGGCGGCGCCCATGGTGTTGAACGAGCGAGCTAGATCGCCCAACTCGTCGTTGGAGTAGGCCTCTACCCTACTCTTGTAATCGCCGCCGGCGATGGCCTCCGTGGCCGCCGCCAGTTCGGTGAGGGGCATGGTGACGCGGCGAGCATGGAGGAAGCCGAGCAGGAGGGCCACGGCGGTGGCCACCAGCGCCGAGATCAGCACGAGGGTGCGCAGCTGCTCTAGGCGCTCGGAGAGCACGGTGAGGGCCAAGGCGGCGCGGGCATAGCCCACGATGCCCTGCTCGCCCTCGATGGGCACGGCGAGGTAGCGCATGCTTTGGTGCAGGGTCTTGCTGAATCGGGTGGCGGTACCGATTCCTTTGTCGCGGGCCAACAACACCTCCGGACGATTCCCGTGGTTGTCCATCGCCTGCGGGCGCTCTTGCGAATCGGCCACCACTGTGCCGTCGGCCCGAATGATGGTGAATCGAGTGCCGACCTCTTGGCCCAGGGTGGAGACCCTCTCTTGCAAACCGGCGGCCTGGGGGCCGCTCAGGGCATTCTTTGCGATGTCGCGCAGGAGCATCGATTCCGACTGCAGGTGGCGATCAGTTTCGGCCAGGGTTTCGCTTTCGATGCGCGTGGCCACCAAGCCTCCGATCAAGCCGGTGGCGAGAAAAATGAGCAGGGCGTACCCGGCGTAGAGTTTCCACAGGAAGCGGCTTTTCATCAGGCGCTCCGAAATGATGTTTCAGTCGGTGACTTCATGGTCTTGAAACCGGTAACCCACTCCCCGAATGGTGCCGAGGAGGTTGCGATATTCGCCGAGCTTCTTGCGGATGGAGCGCACGTGCACATCGATGTTGCGATCGATCACTGCGGCGCCGCCGCCGATGATCCGAGTCACCAGTTGGTCGCGGGTGAAGACCCGCCCTGGATGCGATGCGAGAAGGTGGAGCAGACGGAATTCGGTGGCGGTGAGGCTCACCACTTCGCCGTCGACTTTGACTTCGTGCCGGCCCACGTCGATGAGCAGGGCGCCGCGCACCAAGCGGTCGGTGTTGGCGGGTTCGTCTCTGCGCGCAGTCCTTCGCAGCACCGCCCGCACACGGGCGATGAGCTCTTTGGGGCGAAAGGGTTTGGTGATGTAATCGTCGGCGCCCACGCCGAGACCGAGCACGATGTCGCTCTCTTCCCCCTTGGCGCTCACCATGATGATCGGAATGTTCTGGGTGATCGGATCCATCTTGAGCTTGCGGCACACTTCGATGCCGTCGAGGCCGGGCAGCAGGAGATCGAGAAGCACCAAGTCGGGAGCTTCCCGCACCACGGTGCGGGCGCCTTCGTCTCCTTTGTCGACGGCCACCACTTTGAATCCTTCGCGGGTGAGGTTGTAATCGATCACCTCGCGGATGTCGGGTTCGTCTTCGATGACGACGATTTTCACAAGCGACATAACACTCCCATTTTACCAGGAACGGTGACGCACGACCTCGGCGTCGACCATGAAGATCACGTCTTCGGCGATGTTGGTGGCCAGATCGGCGATGCGCTCCAGGCAACGCGAGACCGAGAGCAGTTGCACCTGGGCCTTGATGTCGTCGGGCTTTTCGAGGTCGATGAGCTTTGTTTCCACCAAGGAGAAGATCTTCGCGTGGCGGGCGTCGACCGCTTCGTCTTCGCGCAGCACCTGCCGGGCCAGGTCGGTGTTGAGGTGAATGAGCGCGTTGAGGCTCTCGCGCAGCATGCCGCGGGTATCGTGGGCCATCGTGCTGATGTCTTCAGGAATCACCACGGTGGGATGGACGGAGAAGAATTGGGCTCGGGAGGCGATATTGCCCGCCAGGTCGCCCACGCGTTCGAGATCGTTGTTGACCTTGAGCACCGCGATGACGAAGCGGAGGTCGGTGGCCACCGGTTGGTGGAGGGCGAGGAGCTTCAGACACTCTTCTTCCACCAGCACTTCTCTGTCGTCGACGTCGCGATCGCTGCGGATGACCTCGGCGGCGAGCTCCGGGCGGCGATCGGTGAGGGCGATGATCGCCTTGTTGGTGGCATCTTCCACCAGCGAACCCACCAGAAGAAGTTCTTTCTTGAGGTTCTCGAGATCACGGGTCAAATGGATGGCCATGGCTGGTCCTTTCGCCAACGCCACCCACCTTCCTCCGCAGGGAGCAGAGGAAGGTGGGTGGCTCAGGTCTTCGGAGAGCTGGGAGGATCAGAAATCTACCTGCCAGCGGACGAGGAAGAAGTCCGCTTCGCCCACCCGATCGACTTCGGCATGAATGTAGTTGATCATCAGGCGGGTGGCAGGGTTGGGGTACCAATTGAGGCCGAGGCTCCAGTCGTCTTGCTCGCCGCCGCTGATGGGGCCGTCGTTTAGGTCGAGGCTGGAGTAGCGGAAAGCGAGCTCCCAGGCGCCCTTGCCGCCCCCTTTTCCGAAGTTTTCTTTCGGCTTCAGGCGGTCGAAGCCTCCGCTCGAGGTTTTGTACCTGCGGTGCTCGCCGGTGAGGAAGTAGCCCAACTGCATGTAGTAGCCGTCGAAGGTGGGGTCACCCAGAGTGGGAGCATCGACATCGGCGGAGATGTATTCGGCGGACGCCCAGAAAGAGCTCTGCACGGTGGCAAGTTCGAGGTCATAGAGGGTGGCGCTGTCGGCGGCTAAGTTACCGGTGTCGACGAAGCGGCCGGAGAGGTGAGCTTCGGGGCGGGCCCGGAAGCGAAGGGCGCCCTCGCGTTCTTTCTGAGTGACGGAGAGGCCGATGTGGAACATACGGGCGCCCTTGTCTTCCCACAGCGGGCGAAAGGCGATGCGACCGGTGATGTTTACATTGTCTTCGCTGGTGGATTCGCCGAAATCATCGGCATCGTAAAAGGCACCAAGGCCCCAGTTCATTTTGTCGCCCTTTTTGCCGTGGAACCCAATACCGGAGTTGCGGCTCGGGGCGAAGGCCTGCACGGGCAAGGAACGCTCAAGGAAGGTGATGTACTTCGAGCTGGTGAGCTCTTCTAGGCTGAAGTATTCCTTGTAGTGGCCGAAACGTACGGTGCCCCAATCGTTTTTGACACCGATGTAGAGATCTTTGGCGGAGGCGTCGCCGCCGGCGAAGTCGTACTGGGCCTTGAGCTCAATGCGTTCATAGATGGTGCCGGAGAAGAAGAGGCGAGCCCGCCGGAGCTCGAAACCGTCTTCCAGGGCACCGAGCACGGAGTCTGCGTCGACGAAGGTGTAGTCTGCCTGAATGCGACCGCCGAATTTGAGGCTGAAGTCTTTCTCGGGAGATTCAAGCTTGAAACCGTTCGACCATCTGTAGCTCCAATCGTCATCGGCCGATGCGGCGGGCGCCATGAGCAAGGGCGCGGAGACGAGGCAGAGGGTGAGCGCTGTGAGCCTGGCCCACCTCGAAGTGGTGATGTTCATCAAAATTCTCCTTGTGGCACTCGGTGCCCGTCCAAGAGCATTTGGGGGGCGAAAGGTATGAGGTTGCAATGTGTGCAACGCAAGTTGTGTGCAGCGATTTGTGCAACGCAATGAGTCTCGGGTAGTTGTGTAAAGACACCGGGAAGACCCGGTGAAAAGTGGGGAGGAACTATCCGAAGCGGCCGGAGATGTAGTCTTCGGTGGCCTTCAGATGGGGATTGGTGAAGATATCGGAGGTCTGGCCCATTTCGATCAGGCGCCCCAGATACATGAAGGCGGTGTTGTCGGAACAGCGCGAGGCCTGTTGCATGTTGTGGGTCACGATGAGAATGGTGTATTCGCCGCGCAGCTCGTGGATGAGATCTTCGATTTTGCTGGTGGCGATGGGGTCGAGGGCGGAGCAGGGTTCGTCCATGAGCAGCACTTCGGGCTCAGCGGCGATGGCCCGGGCGATACAGAGGCGCTGTTGCTGCCCGCCGGAAAGGCCGAGGGCGAGGTCGTCGAGGCGATCTTTCACCTCGTCCCAAAGGGCGGCGCCACGCAGGCTGCGTTCGCAGACTTCGTCGAGGATGCCTTTGCGATTCACGCCGTCGATGCGCAGGGCGTATACCACGTTTTCGTAGATGCTCATGGGGAAGGGGTTCGATTTCTGGAACACCATGCCCATGCGTTTGCGCAACTCGATGACATCGACGGCCCTCCCGTAGATGGCGTCGCCGTTGAGTATCATTTCGCCGTCGATGCGTACAATATCGATGAGGTCGTTGAGGCGGTTCACCGAACGCAGCAGGGTCGATTTACCGCAGCCCGAAGGGCCGATGAGGGCGGTGACCTGCCCGCGGGGTATGTTCATGCTGATGTCGTAGATGGCCTGGGCCTCTCCGTACCAGAGGTTGAAGTTCTTCACCTCGAGTACGATGGCTTCGGGGCGCAGGCTGGGGTGAATATCGCTCGGCACTGTACGGCCCTCGGCGATGGCCTGGAGGGGGTCTTCCCGCTCTGCACGCCCCGCCGCTGTCGCCCTGGAAACAAGACCCGGGGCCCCTTGAACCGTGGGGGTGATTTGCTCTTCCATTGCTTGGCTGATCTGTTGGGTGGAGCTCATGATTGCCTCCTTGGTGAAAGCCCGGCGGGCCTTTCCCCCGGCTTTGACCTAAAACTGGCCGCCGCCAAAGCGTCTACCGAGTCGATTCCGTAGCCAGATGGTGGTGAAGTTGAGAACGGCGATGATGCCGATCAACAACAGGGTGGTGGTGAAGACCATGGGTTTTGCCGCTTCGGAGTTTTGGCTCTGGAAGCCGACGTCGTAGATGTGAAAACCCAGGTGCATGAAACTGCGCTCCGGGTGGAGATAGGGGAAGAGGCCGTCGATGGGGAGTTCCGGCGCTAGTTTCACCGCCCCCACCAGCATGAGAGGCGCCACTTCTCCGGCGCCGCGGGCGATGGCCAAGATCATGCCGGTGATCACTCCGGGCAGGGCCCGCGGCAGCACAATGCGCTGAATGGTTTGCCACTTGCTGGCGCCGCAGGCGTACGAGCCCTCGCGCATGGAATTGGGTACCGCCGACACCGCCTCTTCCGTGGCCACGATCACCACCGGCAGAGTGAGCAAGGCCAAGGTGAAGGAAGCCCACAACAAGCCCCCTTTGCCGTAGGTGGGGTTGGGCAGGTGGGCGGCGAAGAAAAGCTCGTCGATGGAGGCGCCCATCACGTAACAGAAGAACCCCAAACCAAACACCCCGAAGACGATGCTCGGCACGCCGGCCAGGTTGTTCACCGCGATCCGCACGCCGCTCACCAGCGGCCCCGCCTTGGCGTACTCCCGCAGGTAGAGTGCCGCCAGCACGCCGAGGGGCACCACCAGGAGAGACATGATGAGGGTCATGGTGACGGTGCCGAAAATGGCCGGGAACACGCCGCCTTCGCTGTTGGCTTCCCGGGGGTCATCGGTGAGGAACTCGTGCCACCGCGAAAGGTAGATGCCCAACTTGTCGCGCCAAGACACGCGATTCGCCGGGTAGGCGCGCACGATGTCGTCGAGGCGCACCAGGGTGCTCTGAGCCGGAATCGCACCTTCCCCGGCGGCGCGCAAGAGCAGCTGATAGCGGCTGTTCTCTTGGTTGATGGCATCGATCTCTTCGCGGATGCGGGCGAATTCGCCATCGGCCCATGCCGAGACTTTGGCGTAGTTGGTGCGCTTCGCTTCGAGGGTGGCCTGGGCTGTGTGCCAAGCGGGCGACTGTTCGCCCTCTTGCTCTGCGATCTCTTGCAGCTGAAGCTCCACCTTCCGCACCGCCAAGCGGGCTTTTTCTTGTGTGTGGTTGACTTCGCCGGTATCGAATTCTTCGAGTCGACGCCGCTCTTCCCAGCGCTCCCGCACCTCGCCGTGGTGTTCCTCGAAGGCCTGCCAGGCGACCTCTGGGCCGTTCGCCACTTCCGCCACCGCCAGGAGACCTTGGGCTTCGCCGAGGGCGGTAGGGGGCAAAAGCACCGTCTGCTCGGCCCCGTCGATGAATCGGCGGTCGACCAGGCGAAGTGCGAGGCCCATCTCGGGCTCGAGGGCGGCGAGGAGGGTGTGGGCCTCTTCGGCCGACGCGGCGGGGTGGAGAATCAGAAACGCCTCGAGTAGACCGTAAAAACGGCCCCATTCCAGGCGCTCCAGCACCATCGCCCATTCCGGCTGGTCGCGGCGCGCGATTTCAAACTCTTCCACCCAGTGGAAGTGGTTCTGGGTCAGCCGGAAGTTGCCCGTGCGCACCAGGTCGCGATCGGAGACCCCGCCGGTGTCGGCCAGCAGGGTTTCGGCTTGGGCCACCACTTCCGGGGCCAGGTTGTTGTAGGCCGTAAGGGCCGGGCGATAGGTGTCGTGGCGTGTGATCTCCCCCATGTAGGGGCGTCCGTCGACGGTGGTGAAGCGGTCGACGGGCATCGGCCAGAAGGTGGCGGCGCCTTTCCAGAACACCAGGCTCAAAAGACCCAGCACCATCACCACACAGATTACCAGCGCTCCGCCGCTGAGCCACATCATGGGCTCACCGATGGCGAAAAGAGACGATTTCGACCGTACGCGCCGCTGGTTCCATGCGCCCCGGCCGTTTTTTCTAGGGGCGTTTTTTCTCGAGGAGCTCTCTTTTGGCGAGGTCTCGTCTTGCGGCTGCTCAGTTCTCATAGCTGGTAGGCCCTTTTGCGGAACCGTTGGCGGATCACCTCGGCGAGGGTGTTGACAACGAAGGTCATGACGAAGAGCACCAGAGCGGCGAGGAAGAGCGTGCGGTAGTGGGTGCTGTTGCGCACCGCCTCTGGCAGTTCCACGGCGATGTTGGCCGAGAGGGTGCGGAAGCCCTCGAAGATGTTCCACTCGAGCACCGGCGTGTTGCCCGCCGCCATGAGCACGATCATGGTCTCTCCCACGGCGCGCCCGAGCCCCACCATCATGGCCGAGAAAAGGCCGCTCATGGCGGTGGGAATCACGATGCGGGTGGCGGTTTGCCAGGGGGTGGCCCCGGTTCCCAGGGAGGCCGAGCGCAGATGCTCCGGCACAGTGGACAGGGCGTCTTCGGAGATGGTGTAGATGATCGGGATGATGGCAAAGCCCATCGCGAAGCCCACGATGAGGGCGTTGCGTTGCACATAGGTGTCGAGGTACCCGCCGCGGGGATCGAGCCCCAAGCTCTGGAGCAGGTAGGCGATCGAGAGGGCGAGGGCTAAGGTGCCCACGATGCCGAAGGCGAACTTGGCCAGGTCCATCAGGGCGAATCGGCGGCGATCCCAGCCAACGCCCGCGGCGCGCATCCAAGGGTGCACGTAGTGGCTGATCAGCAGCGCCACCAGCATGCCCGAGAGGGGTACCACCACGAGGAGCCAACCGCCGGCTCCAGAGGCGAAGCGTTCCGCTCCCTCCTCGCCCGAGTCCCAGGCCAGCCACCCCTTCAGGTCGCCGGCGAAGAATAGACGTTCCACCAAGGGCCCCACGGCGCCGGCCAGCAGCAGGCCCAGAGGCGCCACCGCCAGCATGAAGAGGAAGCGCCAATTCGCCAGGCGTACGGCGAGGTGCACCGGTAAGAGCTGCCAGAGGAAGGCGCCGAGGAGGAAGGCGAAGGGAATGGTGAAAAAACTCGCCAGGGTGGCGGGCACCACCTTCTCGATGTAGGGCGCGAACACCAGGGCGGCGAGAAAGCCCAACACCACGCTGGGCAGGCTGGCCATGAGCTCGATGCCGGGCTTGATGTAGGCCTTGGCCCGCGGATGCAGGAACTCGCTGGTGAAGAGTGCCGCCAAGAGCGCCAGGGGCACGCCGAACATCATGGAGTAGATGGTGGCCTTGATGGTACCGAAAATCAGCGGTATGAGGCCGAGCTTCACTTCAAAATCATCGGTACCGCTCGAAGACTGCCAGGTGTGTTCAGCGCGCGGATATCCTTCGTACCACACCGGCTGGAAGAGGGCTGAGAGGCTGGCTTCAGGGTGCCGGGGGTCGAGATCCATGGAGTAGAGCCGGGTGGACGTGGCCGCCACCAGGCCATCTTCCTTCGGCGCCATCACTACCCGCAAGATCGCCTCTTCGGAGGGCACGCTGTCTTCGGCCAAGCGCGTGGCGCTGGTGGCGTTGTACATGGAGATGTGGCCGTCTTCGAAGCCCACGATCAGTTGCCGGGTGCGGGAAGAAGAGGCCATCGAGAGGGCCGCGACGCCCTCGCCTTTGTTCAGGTCTTTTGTGGGCACGAGGCTCTTGCCGGCCTGCGGGTTGCGCTGGGCGTTGCGCAGCCCCATCTCTTCGGCGAGGTCTTCGGTGCGAATGGGGAAGCCGGCCTGGACGGTGCCTGCAGAGTCGCCCCACACCAGCGTGTTGTTGCCGAGAATGAATTCGAGAAATGTTAGCTCGAGCCCATCGGCCACCAGGTTGCCCTTCTCGGCGAGAAAGGTGGCGTCGAGCTGGGAGCAGTCGTAACGTTCCAGGGCACCATTGGGCCAAGCGAGGTAGAGGCTGTCTCCGGCCCCCGCAAGTCGCAAGTGGCTGGGCGCGGCGGTGCTCTCGAACGGCACCTCCACCGGATCTTCGAGCTCCAGGCTGGTTTCGCCGGTGAGGAAGTTCGAGCGCTCGATACCGGCGATCAGAAAGAGCCGGGTGGTGGGTTCCGCGAGGTCTGGGGAGTCGGCATCGGAGGCAGGCTCGGCCACTGTGACTTCCGCTGTGACCTGCGTTGCGTCTTCCGGTTTAGGGCCAAAGGCTTTTGTGCCGCTCAGGGTGCCCCGGTCTTGTGCCAGGGCGGCGATCAAGGGGCCATTGGGGCCGATGACATGGGAGATCTTCCGCACCGGGCCGTCGGCGATACGGGCCTCTCTACCGAGTTTTACCTTCAAGCTTTGAATCTGGTACTGGCCCTGGGGGGTCTTGGCGACCACGCCGTTTTGGTGGTCGGCCGGAGTTTCCGGGTTTCGCTCCAGGGCCTCTACGACCTGGGGAGGCAGGGCCTCGGCATCGACGATGGAGGTTTCAAACCCTACCTGAGCCATGCGCACCCGGCCGTCGACGAGGCCGAAGACGGCGAGGTCGCCGCGGATAAGGAAGGAGGAAGAGACCATCTCTCCGTCGGCGAAGATCTGCATCTCGTCGCGCAGGGCGCCAGTGTCGAGGCGATAGACTTCCACCTGGCCCGAAGGCCGCAGAATCCAGCTCAGCAGGCGGTATTCATCTACCGCCAAATGAGCGATTTCGTTCTCGGTGAGGGGAAAGTCTTCCACCGGGTCGATGTCGGCGGGCAGGAAGAGGGGAACCGCTACCGATACCAGGAAGACACAGACGCCGAGCACCGCGAGGATGGTACCGATACCACCCACTGAGATCAGCGCCTTGGCGACCCGATCGACGATCAGCACGGATTTCTTGGTATTGCGTTCCCGACGGCGACCGGTAAAAGCAGGTGTTGAATCGGACACGGGGATTCCTCAAAGCAGTGGTCGAACATCTGGCCTGGGTAGACTCGAGCTCGAGGGTTGTCCAGCGACGGTCGTACAGCGAAGCGATGAAAGTTCATGGCGCCGACCGGAGCCGGCACCACGAACGCGGGGAGGGCGGTGGGGCCCTCCCGTGATGTCTCTTGGGGGGAGATCAGCCGTCGATGTCGATCCCGACGTCGGCGAGGGCCTGCTGGGCGATCTCGTAAGACACCGGCAGGTAGCCATCTTTCACCACCACCTCTTGGCCTTCCTGGCTAAAGATCAGCTTGATGAGCTCACGGCGCAGGGGGTCGAGGTCTTGCCCGGGCCTCTTGTTCACGTACACCAAGAGGAAGCGGGCGAGGGGATAGTCGGCCACGGAAGCGGGCTCTGCGGGGCAGGCCTCGTCGCCGTGCTTCTTGGCCAGGGGTACGGTGGCCACGTCGGCGGTCTTGTAGCCCAAGCCGGAGTAACCGATGCCGTTTTTGTCGCTGGCCACACCCTGCACCACGGAGCTGGAGCCGGGTTGCTCTTTCACAGAGTCTTTGTAGTCGCCTTTGAAGAGGGCCTTCTCTTTGAAGTAGCCGTAGGTGCCCGAGGCCGAGTTGCGCCCGTAGAGGCTGATGGGGGTGTTCGCCCAGGCCCCCTCGAGGCCCACTTGGCCCCAGCTGGAGACGTCGTTGGCGTGGCCGCCCTTGCGGGTCTTCGAGAAGATGGCGTCGACTTGCTCCAAGCTGAGGCCAGTTTTGGCTATGGGGTTGTCTTTGTTGACGTAGACCGCCAGCATATCGATGGAGGTCTTGACGGGCACGGGTTTGTAGCCGAATTTCTTCTCGAACTCATCGATCTCGGCGTCTTTCATTTTGCGGCTCATGGGGCCGAAGTTGGAAGCCCCGGCGATGAGGGCGGGGGGCGCGGTGGAAGAGCCCTTGCCTTCGATTTCCACCTGTACGTTGGGGTATTTCTCTTTGAACTTCTCGGCCCAGAGGGTCATCAGGTTGTTGAGGGTGTCTGAGCCGACACTCTTGATGGTGCCGGAGACGCCCTGCACCGTTTTGTATTCGGGGAGCCGTTCGTCTACTTTCACTTGGGCGAAGGTGGGGCTGGTGACGAGGGCCAGAATCGAGAGGCCCGACAAAAGACGACAAATGCGGGAGTTGAGCATGCTTCTCCTACCTCCATGTGTGCTTGGATGTCCCGTTGAAGAACGGGCATGGGAGTCCCCGGGGGGACGAGGAGAAACTAGCGCTGGATTGTAAGGGGTTTGTGAATACTGTGGGGAGGGTGTGTGAAGTTTTGGTGAAGGGTAGTTCAACCGGCAAGCTCAACCGGCGAGGGCTTCGAGCGCGGCATCGTGGAGCCGATCGAGCCATAGTACACTTACCCGGCGCGACGCGATGTGAGCACGAGGCAAACCCTGCTCGAGGATCTGCGGATCGGCGGCGCTTGCGATACGCTTACCCGGCACCCGATCAAACCGACAGGAATCCCATGCACCAAACCACCCCCGACACGACCTCGAACGCGACGCAGCTCAGCGCAGCGGGTAGCGCTTGCGGCTGGCACTTTTGGATTAGTTGATAATTTAAGTATCAACGCGAAACTCCTCAAAAAGAGAGCAGACTAGTCTGTGATTTTCGCAAGAGTAAGAAAATCTATTGGCTGACGCTTGCCTTCCTATGAAGAAGAACCATGCCTTCCGTTTACCACCCCTTTTATGGTCCTTTCTTGCTTCCTCCTGAGCAATAACCAGCTCCCTCCAAACATAAGCGCGTTGCCTTTCGGTCCATCCACTCGTCTGGATCTCAACAATGGGGAGGCGGTCCGGCCTCGACCCAGTCCAGATTCCCTGTACGAGAGTAACAAGGAACCGTGTCCCATCACGGCGAAGCTCATTGAACTTTTGATTGCCATAGAACAATTGTAAACCCTTGATAGTGTTCTTTGGGTCTACCTTCTGGAAGATTTCCCAATAGACGCTGCCTGCCAGGCCGTCTACTCCCAGCGGAAGGTTACGACCACTGGGGTGGCGAAGGTAGTGCCTTGCCAAGCTCCTAATGGTCGACACTTCGTAGCTGTGCTGCTTCCGCTTTTGCTTTCTACGGCTGCCCTCCAGGCTAAGCGAAGACTTGGGATCTAGAGGCTCTACAGCGCTTGTGGAAGCTCCTCTCTGGCACGATTCTAGAATCAGTCGTGAGGGATAGGAGGCGGGGACGCCGATCTCAGAGGAAGACCTTCGACCAGGCACTTTAGGCGGAACGAAGCAATAGTAGCGCCGACGCTCGGAGCGAGCCGAGGACGCTGACGCCCTTCGTCGGCTTGCAGCGGCGGGTTATGCGTCACCAGACTGCACCAGCCCACTCCCTGATCTGATCGTGGTGGTCCTGCCACGCCCCGTACGCGCACTCCGCCCACGACCTCACCGCCTCGACGTGCTTGGCAGCGGAGTCGGCTCCTACTACGTCGGCCACCGTCAGGTCGCCGAACGCCCCGGGCCGCGTGAGCCAGCGGTAGCCTTCGGACTCCGTCGCCCGGCCGATCAGCCGAGTCGCCTCGTTCACCCCGAGTCCCAGTTCCAGAACCGCGTGGAGGCTGATGAGGTGGACGGCGACCGACTGGACCGTCTGGGGAGAGGGGCGGCCCGGATGCTGCACCGCGTACGCATCGACGGTCAGGCGGTGAACGGCCATGTACGCCCGGTCCTGGTACTCCCGGGCCAGGACCTCCCCGTACGTCGCCCAACATCCAGGCGACGCTTCGAGGTAGCGGTGGGATGGCCCCCCGGAGTCGGCGAGGCGGACCCCGCACCCCGGGCACGGCGGGTGTTGGTGACGCATAACGTGACGCGGCTGAGCGCCGGCGCCGCGCCGTGCCTCTCAAGCCGCTGGGTTCGGCGAGGATGACCGCCTAGCCAATCACAGCAACCTTTAAGGCTTGTGCTGGGATCACTTCTATTGGCGTAGTCATCAACACGTTTTCCTATCAAAGTCGAGGTGTGAACAAGGCGAGTTTACGGTTTGCCCGAACGGCCAAGGTTAAGTACCAGCGCAAGCCGTATGCTTCAACCGAAGGCTTGGCGCCGCCTCGAATGTTCATTTCGAAGAGTCCGGAAGGAACGGTCCAATTCCGTCGAACTGCCCTGGGTCGAGCGCTTGCTCCAACTTCTCCCGCAGGTATTTCTGTGTGTCCGCCTCAAGGTAGTCCAAGAGGCCTGCTCCCTTGGGGGACAGATAGTAGAGAAGACGTGGGTTCCTAAGGAGGCTTCCGGTAAGGTAGTTTAACATGTCCTGATAATAGTCGCGACGCTGAAAGTGGCCGAATCGCCACGATTGCGCCTCAAGAAGGAAGATTTCTTCGAATACTGTGAACACGTACAGGGCGATTGACCGTTCTTTCAGTACCAACTTGAGTTTTTGCTCTCGTGAGAGGCCAGCATTCGCTTCTTCGACCTGCTGCCTCACGACGGCATACATGCTAGGCAAGGCATAGATGTGGCTGATGTCGGAGTTTGAAACTCCTATACTATTCATGTCATAGAACCGTCGATACGACTCCTGAATCGCTGCCGAGCCAGCTGCGTCGCTATAGTTCTTGTACGAATAGAAAACCGCGAGTAGCGATGCTACAAGTGCGATCAGAGAGATTAACGTCGATATTCCCATAGCTTATCTGCTTTTTCTCTAGTTGAACTGTCGATCCTAGCTCGATTTCAAATGAGCACTTCGCGAGCGTAGGTGTCACGAGTGAAGTTTGTCCGCAGAACGCGACGCGGCTGAGCGCCAACGCCGCGCCGTGCGCTCAAGCCGCGGGGATATGCGCGAATCGGAACCGACGTCACAACGCACACCGATATTCCCAAGTGGTTGACACCCCTTGCTCGTTCGACGCGGTGCCAACCGCACCGTGACTGCAAGAACCGTTACCCATCACCATAGCAGTAAGGACCGTCGTGCCCCCGGCTATCTCACCTTCAACCCCGTTTGAGGTCCACTCCCAAAGATCCTCCATATCGCTCACCGCGAAAGTTGCTGAATCGTCGCAGGTCACTCTCCACTCGAATGACTCAGGCAACCTCATTCCATTCTTCAAACACTCCAGACGCGCTGAATACCACGTTACCTGCGCGCCAGCTTCGCGTTCGAAACGTTCGATGATCCAGCCGACATCACCAGGAAGGCAATTGCCGCTTTGCGTTGATTCTGACGCAGCATGAATATCGAAGGCGACCATGCCTGCTTTGATGCAGATCTCAGTGTATGCATTGGGTGGCGTGAAATCGGCGATTGTGTTGCTATATTGCCCTTGATTGGCAGTTGTGCTCGCCCCGGCAGCAGCTGTCGACTGTAGGGTGGAATCTGGGAAGCGAACCCCGATATCCGACCCAATCACCCCTGTCGCGGTAAGCGTGCCTGAAACTTCAGTATCTCCCTGGAGCTCAATAGATGCTCCCCCTCCATTAAACTTCGTTCCGTCCGGAACAGCGTCAAACGGTATGGCAGAGATTTCGTCCTGTGCCAGGGTAGAACTGGCCGACATGAATCCCAGCACTACGATGGTACACAATACATTTCTCACCAGCATGATCCACTCCCAAGTTAGATATTGGTTCTTTCTAGCATCTACAAACTGATTCATCCTTCGGGCTTCAATGGCCTTTGCCACGACGAGAGATCTGAGAGGAAGTCGCCCAAGCCCGTGCCCTCACTTCGCTTTTCGCTCCGCGTCTCAGCGCCGCGCGAAGCGCGTGCGGCTGGAGCCGCTGGGTTAGGCATCGCTACCTACGAGTCGAAGCTCTTTCGGGTCCATACCAGTCCCCCAGAAAATCTGCGGAACGCTTATTCTCGCTCGAGGCGTTGACGCTTCGATTCTTCTCACGTCTCGAGCCACAGTTTCTTTGCCTATTAGACGAAGATCCTCATGTACCGCCGCAGGAGCGTTGGCACCCCAACCTTGAAGTTGAAGCACAATGGACGCCTGATCGAACGCAGCGCTTACTGTGTTGCCGAACGCCATTGACCGGTAGAACGCAGGTGAGAATTGTATCGCTGCCTCATCCGCGATTTGGCCATCTACTCCAATAGCGCACGGTACTGAGGAGGTCAGAGAGTGCGCCAACCCGGCTGTGTCACAGGCATTCATAATTGCAAGTTGTAGTTTGTTGCCCGTTAACCTCAGCATCTCTGCAACCATCGCACTCTGACAGGCCTGTGGGAGTCCTTTCGAGTCGCAGAGTAGAAGCTCCCCCTTCTGTGCATTTCCGGCGAAGTGCACGACATCTGGTTGGTGCTCGAGCATCGCTTGATGGAGCTGCGGCACCGTGACGTCTCTGACAACTTCTAGATTAATCGAGCTTCCATAGGGCGCACTTGCCAGCGCCTGCCCGATCAGCTCGACCTCCTCTTCAATCGCTAGAATCCCGTCAGGATCCGCAGTGAGAAAGAGTATCGTCACTTCGTCAGACTCCAAGGCTTGCCCTTGGGAAAGACCATTGATCTCGACGCCCAACCGGATAAGGAGATCAACAAGGCGGTCCGCCGCCGATGCCAAGTTCACCTCATCACTAAGGAGGATTCCATGCTTTAAAGTAAGGCCATAGGTCTCGCTACCGCTACGCGTAGAAGCGTCAAGAAAAAGAGGAACGACTCGATGCGCTGCAGGATCTTGTCGTGCGCGCCTGATGGCCAAGGCGATTTCTTCACGCTGATAATAGGCACTCTCGGTGTTCTCGGACACAAGGACGACAGTAACGCGAGACGCATTTAGTGCCTTCATCAGCTCAGCGTCAAAGTCATCGCCCAGAAGTAGGCACCGAGTGTCCAAGAACACACGGGTCCTTGGCGCCAGATGCTGATACAGCACTTCAGCCGAGGGTGTGTCGACACCTGCATGCGCCAGGAAGAAATCCCATTCGTATTCGGAACTCACTGTTGAAACCTCATTGTCGAGCGCTAGAGATGCCTAACGGCAGAACTGAGCAGGCGCGTTGCGCGTCCGCTCCAGTCTCTTGTTCGCCGATATTCGCCCATGTTACGTATAGTCGCAGCTATGGTAAAGGGTCAGGTCTCGGAAACTTCGTGCACTTGGGCGTCACACGTTGCACCAGTCCTCCACCGCTGGTTGTGACGCCGACCTCTACAAGGGCCTCTCCTAGAGCGCAAACTGCCGAGAGTGTCTGGCCTGATGTAGTACGCTGTTGAAAGTCTCTGGTGTAGACTTCAGGGTCCGTAGATAGCTTCGTGATCAGGGCTCTTACGATCTGCTCGAGTGCGTCCTGCGAGTCTTGAAGATCACTAGCCCAGGAGTAGGACGGCCGCTCATCGCGTGGTACACGCATTCGAAAAGTTCCCGCCGTCGTGCTGATGCTTATCTCGGCTTCCGGATAACGCTGCGGCGCCGTTCCTTGGGGCGTCCTCCAACAGGTTATTGGCCAATTGTCGCCATCCGTTAGTTCAAAAGACGTGTTCTCGTCTACGACAACAGCATCGCCGTCGATCTCGAGCTTCGCTTTGCAGCTAAGAATGGCATCGTCATAATGAACGCCGCTGACTCGCACGACATCAGGGCCCCAGCGCTGCAAGTCAATATCGAATGATGCTTGGCCGAGATGTGGCTTCACAGTCAAGCCGTCACTGTTGAGCTTCTTGCACTCTAGCCAAGAGGCTATAGCGTCGCGTACTACGACAGATGATCTCTTGAAGTCCACAGAAGAGGAAGCGCTACTTTCTTGCGATGTTCTGCAGACGTGCTCGACCTTATCTTTGGTCGATCCGAAACCAAGATCAAAGCTGTTCACCAAATCGGATACACCAAGATCGAGATTCACGCCCTCCCTAATCTCGCTACCTGAGCAGTAGTTGCTGTACACGTATGCCCTCGCGGCCTGCTGCTGATAGGAAACTGAAGAATCTCGCCCTGTGAGACGCAGCACCTCCGCGCAACCGTCTTCGGGAGCTTGACCCTCTATTCTGGGTGTCGTGACATGAGCGAGAAGCAGAACGATGATCAGGGTTCTCATGCTAACCTCCTTGGTACGGCGAACACAAAGGGTTCTATCCGACGTCCAGCCACAATTCTCGATCCACCTCAGACCCTTCATGGACGTTGGATAGAACCTAGGTTGGACGAAACCGCGGCCGAACTGGCACGCCGTTTGCTATTTGTAGATTGCTTGTCTGACCGCCATCGGTTAAGCCGACTCGCAGGTGCGAGAGGGCTGGCAATATCATCGTCATCGGCGACCTCCCAGGTCTTCAAAACTCACTGATCTTCGCGCAGCGAGCCTCAAGTAGATAAGTTTGCCCGGCGAGTATACCAAGTCTCCGTCGAAAAGACGCAATTCGACTATGCTGTCATCGGTGACAGCCTCTTCGGTCTCAGCTGAGAGGTGCTACAAGCCGTTTCTACGGTGGTGCTCGGGTGCCAGGCCCGGCTTGGGCCTCATACCCCCAATTGGACTTTGCAGCTTGGCGTGGGAACCCGTAGGCTCTTGGACGAATCAACCAGGAGACAACCCATGGCACTCGATCGACCACGACTCGCAGAGCGTTTCCCTTTGGACTTGGCGATGATCCGGCGCCTCGGCCTGCTGCTGGCTATCTTGGGGCTGGTTTCCACCGGCTCGACGTGGGCGCAGGGACTCGAAGTACCGCTGCTGCCGCGGGACTGCGAGGTGGACTTGGCGCTGAGCGCTGCCCCGGAGCACTTGCGGACGGGGGCCACTGTTTATGCCTTTGAAGCGGCCGGCTATGTGAAGGTGCGGCAGGGGGACAACCCGTTTACTTGTCTGGTCAACCGAGACCATCCGCGGGTTTTGAAGCCCACCTGTTTCGATGCCGAGGGGGGCACTAGCATCGTGCCGAAGATTTTGTTTTTTGGGCGGGAGCTGGCGGCTGGTCGAGCCGTCCCCGAAATCTACGAGGAGGTGGCCCAGGGGTTCAAGGACGGCCGCTTCCATTCGCCTGCCCGTCCGGGCATCGCCTATATGTTGTCGCGCTACAACCGGCCGTTTGATCCGAGCTCCGGCAATCTGGGATGGTTTCCGCCCCATGTCATGTTTTACGCCCCGGACTTGAAACCTGAGGACATCGGTTTCTCGATTCAGGCTTGGCACAAGAATCCCAAACTGCCGATGATCGGCTATCAGGGGCCCCACGGCTACATGATCATGATCTCCGACGACGGCCAGGCACGATCCCGCGACGACCTGCCGTCGTGCCCCGACTGGGTGCACCACGCCACCGGGGCCGGAGCCGTGGGCACTCCGGGGCCCGCTGGATCAGCCGACGACGGGGACGATTAATGCGGTTTCAAGTGCGCACGAACGAGAAGAGGATGGCGTCCTCACCCTTCTGGGCGATCTTGCGGTCGAGCAGCCGCAACAGCTTCTGACGCCGCTTGAGCAGGGCATCGATCTCGGTTTGCCGCAAGTAGGGATCCAGGCGCTCTTGGAGCAAGGCGGTATCGAGATCCCGCAGCCCCTCATAGAGCTTGCGCTCGCACACCCGCATCTCGCTGCGGCCGTTGAGCGACGGCAGCATCTTGAAAGATCGCGTGTGATCGACAAACCAGACCTTGCCTTGGATGTCGATGAGGATGTTGCCGGGATTGCGGTCGAAGTTGAAGATCAGGTTGTCGAACACCGCCATGTTTTGCTTCTGGAAGAGCCAGAGCTGTTGATGGTTGGGGTCGATGCCCTTCTCGATGCGGTCCTCGACCCCCATCGCCTGCTCCACCCAAAGCTGGATCGAGCCTTCCTGATCGTCGAGGGTCCGCAAGGTGGCCGGTGGCACATTGTCGAGACCGAGCAACCGGCTCAGCTCATAGGCCGCGACTTCGTAGCCGTAGAAGTCACGAAAGCCACGGGCGTGCTCTTGCACGTTGCGCATGGCGTCACGCTCGACATTCACGGTGCGGAAGATGGCGTGGGCGGTGATGCCATCCTTCTTCAAGGTCAGCTTGAGCGGACGGCTGGAGGTACCGGTGATCTCTTCGCTATCCACCACCTCGGCGGTGGCGAGGAAGCTTAGGACCTCTTCGTCCTGGGTGAAGGGCAGAAACTGGCCATCGGGACCCAACCAGCGGGACCCGGCCAAGGCATCGTCATGGCTCTGGGGGAAGGCGGCCTGTGGGAGGAAGATGGCAGCAACTAATAGCACCGTGGCGCCCAACAGAAGCGCAGTGCTGAATGACTTTCGGCAAGTGGCGGGGGCACCGATGTATGAGGTTTTCATGGCTCGTTCCTTCTAATTCTGCAGCGGCCGGGAGACAGAGCTTCCCTGGGCCCAGGAATTTTGAATCAACTCAGGGCACGTCGGAGACGCGATGTGTCAGTCGTTTCGGGAGAGTGCCTTGCAGCGGGTTACGCTGTGCGACTCTCACTTATCATTACGAACGAGAGCTCGATGTGTTCCACAAAAAAACGAGAAAGATAATTTTTGGGACGAAGCGCATCCTCAATGAGACGAGCTGGAGGCTACTCAGGCGCTGACCCGATCTGCCCAGTACAGGGGCTCCCTCTTCTGGTGGGCGATCGCCACGAAGAAAATCGTGTCGTTTTCGGAGACGTAGAGAATGTTGTATGGAAAGCTTCCGAGTGCCTTCTGGCGGGCCGACTCGCCGACCAGCGGAGCAGCTTCGGGAAAGAGGAGGACATCCTCGATTGCCTTGGTGACGGTGCGGAGGCATCGTTTGCCGAGTCCCTGGACGCGCTCTTCGTAGAACTTGGTGGCTTCTTCGAGCTCTCGGACAGCCAGAGGAGGAATATCGGCCTCGGGAATCATCCCAACTGGGCGCGGATTCGAGCGAGCACCTTGTCGATCGGCTCCCCGCGAACCTGGCCGCTTCTCATCTCCTCGGCGCGCCGTTCCGCCTCCCTGATCCAGCGTTCCTGGATCTCTGCATCCGAGGGCTCCAGGCTTTCGAGCAGCGTCATGGCTAGCTCGCCCCGGGCCTCGGTGGGGAGCCCAAGGGCCTCGGACTCAAGCTCTTGCAATGTACGGCGCATCGTCCAGACCTCCTGGCCCCGAAGATATCACAGGGCAAAGACGCCAGAGAGCGATGCTGGTAGGGGCTCAACCCCAGGTTCCCGAGGAGGATCTTGGGCTGGCGAACCGGCTCAGGGAGTTGATCCATCAAGGTTTGGTAGCCTGTGACGAGGGACCGTCGAAGCGATCAGCCGAGCTCGGAACGGGCCGCCGCCGCGAAACGCCGGATGATGTCGCCGGTGGGCTCGATGGCGGTGACCCCGGCGACGCTTTTGCCGGCCTGCAGGAAATCCTTGGACGAAAAGCGACGCATGGACGATTGCTTGAGCTTCCACAGGAACTGCAGCGAATAGATCATACGCATCCAATGCTTGGTGCGATGGCCGCGCAGCATCCAGCGGGCGATGGGCCCGGCCTTAGTACCGATCTTTTCCAAGTATGGGGTCTTGATGACCGCCACCGGCACACCGGTGATGCGCTCGGTCAGGACGATGTCTTCTTCTCCGGCTTCGACGATGGCCCGCTTGTAGTCGTCGTGGGCGTTGCACTCGGTGGTGGCGATGAAGCGGGTGCCCATCTGCACACCGGCGTACCCCATGCGCAAGGCGGCGACGAAGTCCCGCTCGTGACCGATGCCACCGGCACAGACCACCGGCACGCCCAGATCGCCCAACTCATCCAGCAACGCCTCGGCCGAGCCATCGCCGGCATGACCACCGGCACGCCGATTGACCGCGATCAAGCCGTCGACGCCGGCATCCAGCCCCTTCTGGGCCCACTTGCGGTTGGTGACGTCGTGGTAAACGTGGCCCCCGACGGCATGGGCCTTGTCGACCACCCACTGCGGATTGCCCAAGGAGGTGACGAAGAAACGCACCCCCTCTTCGATCGCCTCGTCGACGTAGCGCATCATGCGGTCCAAGTAGACTTTGGACGACTTCTCGACGATGACGTTCAAGCCCACGGGGCGATCGGTCAAACGCCGAATCAGCTGCAACCCTTCGCGATATTCATGGCCGTGCACATAGACCAAGGAAAGCGGCTGGATGATGCCCATGCCTCCGGCGGCCGACGCCGCGGCCACCAACTCGGGATTGCTGCATGGATACATGGCACCGCAGATGAGTGGAATCTCGATACCGGTATGCTCGGTCAGCGGCGTCTTCAGCGGCGTCTTCAGAGGCGTCTTCGACGGCGGCGTAAGGTCAGTCACGGAGTCTCCAGAGGTCGCCGACCCGATGCATCCGGGCCGGGCCCTGTGATTGTATGCAAATCCAGGCGCAGAAAGCATGCCGTAGGGTGTGATGTTGGACCCGTTGACATAAGCTTGGCCGATGATCGGTCCTATCTCGCTGCCCTACCTTCGCCCCAGCCCCGGCGCGATCTTCGCCGTCCTGCTCGCCGCCTCGCTGCTGTCCACCTCGGGAGTCGACGCGGCATCGTGGTCCGAGAACCCCCTCGAGCAAGCGATCGGCCGCTCGGAGGTGCGCATTTTTTCAGCCCCGTTTGCCCTCGAAGCCGGCGGCACGGTATGGGATTACGCCTTGGCCGATCGTCTAAAGCAGTTGGGTTATCGTCGTGTCCGAAGCCAACCGCAACGGGTTGGGGAGTTTTTCTGGGGCAACGAGGTCTTCTGGATCTACCGCCGATCGTTTCAGCATGGTGGCGACGAGGTGGCGGCCCAACTCTTGCGCCTCGAGCTCGACGAGGACTCCGGTCGTATCCTCAGGGCCTCCAATACCACCGGTACCCCACCCGCTGGCCTGGAAGCCAGCCTCGAGCCCATGCTCCTGGCCGAAAGCTTGAAGGGGGTCAGGGCAAGACGCCTACCCTGCGCCCTCGACGACTTGCCCGAGCACGTCTGGCGACCGGTGTTGGCGGCTGAAGACGCACGCTTCTTCAGCCACATGGGGCTCGACGCCCGCTCCTTGGCCCGGGCCTTGCTGGCCAACGCCAAGGCCGGCAAGGTCACCCAGGGGGGCAGCACCATCACCCAGCAACTGATCAAGAATCGGGATCTCTCCCCCCGCCGCAGTCTCGGACGCAAGGCCTCGGAAGCCCTCCGCTCGCTGGCCCTCGAGGCCGACTACGACAAAAAAGAGATCCTCGAGGCTTATCTCAATCAGGTCTACCTCGGCCATGTCGACGGCCTGGCGGTGCACGGCTTCGGGGCCGGGGCGCGGGCCTTCTTCGACAAGTCGCCCCAGGACTTGACCTTGCCGGAGGCTGCGCTGCTGGCCGCCATCATCCAGGGCCCCAATCGTCTGTCGCCCCAGCGCCACCCCGAAACGGCCCGCAAACGTCGCGATTGGGTGCTGCAGCGCATGGCAGAGCTGGAGTGGTCAGAACCTTTGGCCGTCAAAAAGGCGCAGGCAACCCCCCTGGGATTGAGCTCGGGACATCTCGAAGCGCCCTTGGCGAGTCACTTCCGCAGTTGGGTCAAGGCCTGGAGTGAAGACAAAGTCCCCCGTCGCCTCGCCAAGGGCCGTGGCCTGCGCATCGAAACCTCCCTCGACCCTTGGGCCCAGGCGCAGGCCGAGAAAACCGTCCGTCGGCATCTCGACACCCTACGGCGCCGAGGCGGTGACAACCTCTCGATGGCGCTGGTGGCCCTCGACGCCGCAAGCGGCGATGTGGTGGCCTACGTCGGAGGGCATCCCGACGAGCGCAGCGGCGGCTTCGATCGGGCGCGCAACGCCCGCCGACAGCCGGGATCGACGATCAAACCGCTCCTTCTGATGCAGGCTTTCGACAGCTGCGGCCGGCGCCCATCCCTCTACCCGGCGAGCCGCGTCGCCGACGCGCCCCTGCGCGTCGACCTGCCGTCGGGCCCCTGGGAGCCCCGCAACTCGGACCAACGCTTCCGCGGTACCGTGACCCTGCGCCAGGCGCTGCTCGAATCCCTCAATGTGCCGTTTGTTCGCATCACCCGCTGGTGCGGCGTCACCAACATGGCCCAACACCTTCGCCAGGCCGGTTTGGACGTCCCGAAGCCGGCGCCCTTGTCCTTGGCCTTGGGGGCCGTCGAGACCTCCCCCTTGCAATTGGCGGCCGCCTACACGGCGGTGGCGGCGAACGGACAGCGGCTTCGTCCGCGGCCCGTCCTGCGGATCGAGACCCCCGGTGGGCGCTCCCTGAAACGGGTCAAGGTGCGGCAGCGCCATTTGGTGGACGCCGCCAGCGCCTTCCTGGTGCACGACTTGATGCGCTCGGTGGTGGACGAGGGCGGCACGGCACGCTCCGTCGCCATCGACGGCTGGCAAGTGGCCGCCAAGACGGGGACCACCTCCGAGCGCCGCGATGCCTGGCTGGCCGGCTATGGCAATGGCCTGGTGACCGTCGTTTGGGTCGGCCGGGACGATGGTCAGCCCTTGGGCATGACCGGCAGCAGCGCCGCGGCACCGCCTTGGCGGGACTTCATGGTCAAGTCGATGGGACGCCATCCCCGGCGTTCCGTGGCCCGCCCCGAAGGCATCGTCGAGTTGCCTGTCGACCGTCGCACCGGTCTGCTGGTGCGTCCCAGCAACCCATACGCTGAGATCGAGCTCTTTCGCCAGGGCATCACCCCCCGCCGCGACCGCTTCTGGCGCCGCGACGAGGCCATACCGATCATCGAATAGGTGCCGGGCTGCTATTCTTGTGGCCCCCGATCGGAGCCGCTAAGATTCCGGCGGCAAAATTGAGCTTCAATGACTCCTAGGAGAGCCCCCATGCAACCGTCCATCCGACGCCTCATCCTCAGCGCCCTGTCGCTTTGTGTCCTGCTGCCGGCCGTGGCACCGGCCGAGAGCACCCCCCAAGCCACAAAATGGCTCGAAAAGTTCATGGGGGTCTACGAGCAGGGCCCGTTCAGCACCAAGTACACGGCCGATATCGAGATCGACAACGGCGATCAATCCGTCGACGGCTCCATGGACGGCTCCTTGACCTACCGCGATCCCTCCCACATGCACATGGAGATGAGCATGCTGCTGGCGGGAATCCCCGGCGCCCCCGCCGATCAGACCATGGAGATGCAGATGCTCTCGGTCAGCGATGGTGAGCTCACCTGGACTCAAATCGACATGCCCGCCCTCGGCATGCAGCAGGTGATGAAGATCAGCCTGGAGGATGCGAAGAAATTGGCCGGAGCCCAAGGCGTCGGCATGGGGAACCCGGCTCCCATGGATCCGGTGCAACAGCTGCGCTCGATGACCGAGCAGTTGGACTTCGAGCTCGTCAAGGTGGAAGCAGGCGAAGCCCATCTCGAGGCCAAGATCACCGACGAAGCCAAGACCAGCCTCGGGCAAATGGCGGCGCTGCCCGGCCTCGAGACCATGACCTTGATCCTCGACGAAAAAACCGGTTTCCCTCGGCGCTTTTCGATGGGTGGAGAACGGCCCATCGTCGCCATCACCTTCTCCGACTTCAAGTTCCTCGACGAAAAGAGCCTGGCCGCAGACCTCTTCGTCTACACACCGCCGCAGGGGGTCCAGATCATGGACTTAGGAGCCATGACGCCAGCGGCGCAGCCGGTCGACCAATAGGCCTTTGAGTACACCTTTTCAAAAATACGCTGGTCTTCGAGCGCCGATGCATCCACCTCCGCGGCGTTACGCTCGCTGCAACAGAGCCCCACTATGCCTCGCTCGCAAGCCTTGCGGGCGCGGCGCCTCGGGGCTCTCGATACGTCACCGTATTTCCGGAAAGGTGCACTTAGGGGGCTGCCGGTGATCGTCGGACGGCCCGCCGCGCATCCACCGTGAAGACGATCAAAGCCAGCCAAATACAGCTGAAGGCCGCCAGATGGGGCAGCGAGAAGGCCTCGTCGAAGACAAAGACACCGAGCAGAAACTGCCCGGTGGGGGCCAGGTATTGCAACACGCCGACGGTGGAGAGGGGCAGACGCCTGGCACCGTGGGTGAACCAGATCAGCGGCAGCGCCGTGATCAACCCCGTCGCCACCAGCAGGCCTTGTTGGACCGCTCCTTGCTCGAGACTGAAAATCGGCTTGTCGAGGCTCAGCAAATAGGCCAAGACAAAGGGAAAGAGCAGCCACACTTCCAAGGTCAGCCCCTCTTCCGGCGACGCCGCCACCGATTTGCGAACCAAGCCGTAGAATCCGAAGCTGGCCGGCAAGGCGAGGGCTATCCACGGCAAGGAGCCCAGGCTGACGGTCAGCAGCAGGACGCCAAAAGCCGCCAAGGCCACCGACACCCCTTGCCAACGGCGCAGACGCTCACCCAAGAAGAGGATTCCCAGCAGGACATTGAACAACGGGTTGATGAAATAGCCCAGGCTGGCATCGACGATATGCCCCGAATTGACGGCTGAGATGTAGAGAAACCAGTTGATGCCGATCAGCACCGTCGACAGCACCAGCAGACCGAGGGTCCGTCCGGACTTGAACAGCTGTCGAAACTTGGACCAACTACGGCGCCAAGCCATCAACGGCACCATCATGACGCTGCACCAGAGAATTCGGTGGGCCAGCAGCTCACCGGCCGGAACGTTGGAGAGCAACTTCCAGAATAGCGGGCTCAGTCCCCAAACGAGAAAACAACCGGTGGTGTAGAGATAGCCCACGGTGGTCTCGCTGAGACCACTCTCCCCTTGGCTGGCCAAGCCCGAAAGTTTTGTCAAAATCTTGATCCCACGGATTCGGAATGCTGGTCGCCACGGCATCGGGGCCCAGAAATAGACGAGCCGGCGGTCGAAACCACCGGCTCGAAAACCACGGCTCCCTCGGCAGATGCCGCGAGCAGTGGATGGCGTCGGTCAGCCAATCAAAGCTGATTCGCTCCGCCCTGCAATGGGCTCAGGGGCACGTGGCAAAGGCATCGGTATCGGTGATCGCCGCCGCCGAGGTGCCGAGGGGATTGAAGTACTCCTTGACGCAACCGGTCTCCGAATCGGTGACCCGCAAGGTGTATTCGACGTTGGTGGTCGCCGCTGAGAAGACCCAGAAGCGGTCGTTGAAGCCGCAACCGTTGATCACCTTGAGCAGCATTTCCCAGTTGTCGGCATTGAAGAAGTAGAGCAACCCCGAATCGTTGGAGCTCACTTGATCGACGACCTGGGCCGAGCCCGAAGCGTTGCTGAAGTCGCGCCAGTCGACCTCCACTTGGAAGCGATCATCACTCAAGCACAGGGTTCGATCGTCTTCCTGGCATAGGAAGGGGGCGGACACCTGGTCGTCGCAAGCGTCACCGCCGCCGCCACCACCACCACCGCCACCACCGCCACCGCCGGTGCTCTCGTCACGACCGTCCAGCACCAAAGCGGAGCTGCCGGGGGCCAGAAACTGCGACAGACCTAGGTTCCACGAAGAGGAGATCCGGCCGTACCAGTCGGCGAGATTGTTGCCACAGGCGGCAAAACCTCCGTGCAACTGCCCCACGACGCGCCCCGCCTGGTTGAACAACGGCGAACCGGACGAGCCACCTTCGGTGGTGCCGTCGTCCCAGTCGGCAACCCGGATGTGCGTGCCGTCGCCCGGGCTGCTAGTGCCCAGGTAGGTGGTGGTCGAGGTGGCATCGTCTTCGAAGCTGATGCGTTTCTCTTGGCCCTGCGGATGGTGGATGGCCACGACGCCGCTCGTGTGATCGATGTTGCGAGCGTCCCAACCTGCCCAGTAGACGTTGAAGGCCGACGATGGAGCGCTATCGAGCCGCACCAGGGTAAAGTCGGAGGTCGCGCTGCCTGCCAGGAAGGTGGAGCCGCTTTGGGTGTTCCCCAAATTACCATTGCCCGGGGCCCCACTGGCGCCACCCCCCGGAATGCGGCAGGTCGAGTTGGCGTAGTTCCAATAGGTCACCAGGGACTGGGCATTGTTGGCACCGAGGTTACAGTGATCCGCCGTTATGAAGTATGGCGTCAAATCCTGGTCCGTATTGTTGACCATGTAGCCGGTGCAAAGGAAAAGACCGCTGATGGTAATGCGCGCCACCGAGCGGATCTCATCGCGCCAGGCATTACCATCCGGACACACCACATCAATGTTGCAGGATCCTGATTTGTCGGCGCCGTCGAGAGATCTGTAGGCGTGGTTGATACGACTCAGCTCGAGCACCAGCTGGTCCCGTTGACCGGCGGCCAGCTGCACTTCGATCACCGCATCGTCGCCGGGCACGATGGGGGTCCAGAATTCGCCATGGGCCTTGTTCTGCCCAGCGTCGAAAGGCCCTTGGACGGTGGCGCCGTCGGCGCTGTAGAGCACCATACGCCCACCCGCCGGCAGGTAGAGCTTGGAGAAGCCAAAATTGAGGCTCTCGGCCCCCGGAGACTCGATGCGTAAACGCCAAAGCTCGCTGCCGTCATGGAGGGTTTCCCAGGTGCCGTGGGTCTTGGCGTCGTAGGCCACTTCGATGGCTGTAGCAAACCGCACCGGCACGCCAGGTCCGGCGGTGAGGGCATCTTCCGCCAGCAGGGCGTCGTTGTCGACCCACGGCTGAAGGTGCTTCTCGACCACGTCGAGGGGCTGCGCTCCTTTGGCGATGGCATGCAATGAACCTGGGTTGGCCGAAGCAATATCGGCAGGAACGACGACCGAGACCAGGGCCATGGCGAGGGCCGCACAGCCGAGGCGAGTCATACGGGGCAAGATCTTTTTCATCGCTGTCTCCAACATGGTGGGTGAAACCTGGCCATCCGATCCTATGTCAGAATAGCGTACGACGCAATTGCCGCCAGGGCTGACGACGCCGCAACCACCACGTTCCAACGGCGGCGACCAGCAGCAGCCCGAGAATCAGCTTGACGCTCCGCGCTTGCCCCACCATCTGCTCCCACGAGTCGGCGCCCCAAACCCCCAGGGCCATGACAAAGACGACAAACAGGATGTTGCCCAAGGAAGCGTAGATCACCACCCAGGGAAAGCGTTGGCGTAGGGCGCCGGAGGTGAAGAGCATGAATCCCCGCACGATGGGCATGAAGCGGTTGATCAATAGAATGCGCTCCCCCGAGCCCCCCAGGAGCTTTTCGATGTCTTCGCGCTGCGGCCTTCTGCCGCGCCGCGACAACAACCTGAGCAGCAGGTCGAGGCCGATGCGCCGTCCGATGCCGTAGGCGAGGATAGAACCCAAGATGCTGCCCGCCAACGCACAGGCAAAGGTCAAACCGAGGGGCACGACACCTCGACCGGCGAGGAAAAAGCCAACCAGCAGCACGGTGTCTCCAGGGTAGGGGGGCACGACGTACTCCAAACACGCCGAAACCAGGACGATGATCGGGATAGCGGCCACCGGTAGGGTTTGCGCCATGGCCACTGGATCGTCGAGCAACCCTGTCAGCAGATCGATCAAGTGAGGTCCCCTTCAGACGCCTGCGGTGACAAGTCCCAAGACACGGACAGCGGCTCCGACGCCACCCCGCGTCGCAATTGAGCCTCGACGGCATCGACCCAGGCTGACGCATCGCCCGCCGTCCGTTGCGTCGCCGGGGGCAACCTTTCGACGATGAGCCGCAGGCCGTCGTCGGATTCCGCCTGGGCTCGCAACCAAAGAACCTCCGACGCCCCTGCCGCCGCCAAACGAGCCCAGGCCGGGGCCGTTCCCCCAGCGCCTGCGGCCATGGCTGCGAAATCGTCACGCCCCAGGACCCAAACGACCGTTTTGCCGCTCTCCAGTAGAAACCTCAGCGCCGGTATGTCGGCGGCATCTTGCAACCTCCAACGGTGCGCCAAGGCTCCGTGGGCGGGCAGCCCTGCCGTCGTAGCACGACGGGCCGGATCGACCACCAGCTCGATCGGGCGATGAAAAAGCGCCACGGCGCAGACCGAGGCAACCCACATGGGATCGGCCGTCAGCACCATTTGCCCTTTGCCCGCGGACCGCTGTGCGAGAGCCTGCCAGCCGGAAAACCGCAAATAACGACACGACCGCCGAGGCGCCGCGGCGATCATCTCACTGATCCAGACGGCGAGCCCACGGTGACGGTAGCGCTCCTGCACCGAGACCGAGGCGGTAGCACGGCGTCCGGATCGCCGCCCAGCGCGATCGGCCCCCATCGTCCAACCGGCCATCCAAACCACGACCTTGCGGCCGAGGGATGCGGGGAGATGGCGGGCCAGCCACCTCAGAACCTGCCAAAACAAACGGCGGGGTTGGAGGCTTCTAGAAATGGAAGCCGAAACCCACGTGGGCCATGACGAAGAAACGGGCGTAGTCGAGATCGGCATAGTGGCCGGACAGCTCGCCGAGCACGCTCCAATGGTCACCGATTTGGAAGTCCCCCGACGCGCCCAAAGTCAAACCGACGGTGGATTCGTCGAAGCTTCGAAACGTGGTGCCATCGAATTCCAGACCGTCGCTCACTTCGTAGAGCCCGAGACCGACAAAAATACCCGACTCGTAGCTCGGCTCGGTGTACAGGTACTCGCCCGACAAAGTGAGGTACGTCAAATTGGTGTCGACGGCACCGAAGAGACCGACGGCGCCATCGTCATCGAGCTCCATCGTCCCTGCACGGATGCTGAACCGGGTGTTGTTGTCCTTCTTGATGCCGAACAGCACCTGCAAGCCCAGGTTGGTCAAACCACTGTCCGGCTCGGCATCTGTGGCGCCCCCGATGCCGCCCATGACGCCGATGGTGAAGTCGTAGGGGCTCTGCGCCTGGGCATCGCCGGCCAGCGAACCGAGCGCCAGCAACATTCCCAGAACCACAGCCAAGCCGATCGGACCTTGGGTTCCTCGGTGATTGGTCAGTCGATGGTCGAGCGGCAAGCTCTGACGCCGGAACGCAAGTCCCGAGAATCTCGCCAGGAGTCGTTGATGTTGCAAGAGCCTCTCCTCGTTTCAGCCGGGCGGTCGCGCCGTCCGTGCTCAGTTGTCTTCAGTTGGGCATCCGTCGGGACGCCAATGGTGGCCATATCTTGGCAGAAAGCGAGGGGTTGAAGAAGTCGATCCCCACAACCGGCCAAAAACATGCACGAATTTCGTCACAAGTCTCTAGTAGATGCGCCACGGTGGATGCGCCACGCAAGGCCTACATTCCTAAGGAGACTCAGAAAGTGTACGCAGACGAAGCCCCGAACGTCACAACGAATCAACCTATCGGCCCTGCGGTGAAAACGGGCCGTACGGTGAGAGAGGGACATATGATGAAAGCGGGCCATCTGGCCAAGACCGCCGCCGGATTGCTCGCTCGTGTCCTGCATATTCTAATTCCGCGCTGCTGCTTGGCTTGTCAAGCTCCGGTGTGGACCGACCACCTGGGCCTCGGCCTGTGCGGCGGCTGCGCCGCAGGCCTACGACCTTGGCCCGATGACGGATGCGCCGTCTGCCAACGTCCGCTGAGCGCCGCCGACACGCCCCCCACCTACCGATGCAGTGCCTGCCGTCTCAAGCCGCCACCCTACAACCGATGCCTGGCCGCATGGAGCTACGAGTCTCCTTTGGACTCCGTCCTACAGGCTTACAAGTTCCGAGGCCTGCGTTACCTGGGCGAGCCGTTGGGCCGTCTGGCGGCGCTTCGCTTGGGGGCTCAGCTCGAAAACATCGATCTGGTAGTGCCCGTGCCGCTACACTGGCACCGACGCCTGGCACGGGGGTTCGATCAAGCAGAGATCTTGAGCCGGGCGGTGGCCAAAACCCTGCGGCTCCCTTGTCAGAAGGCCCTGCGACGACGGCGGCACACCAGGGCGCAGAGTCTTCTCACCAAGACAGAGCGTCGACAAAATCTGACAGGGGCCTTCACCCTGTGCTCCCCGGCAGTGTGCCCTGGACGCCACGTCTTGCTGGTCGATGATGTCCTGACAACCGGCGCCACCCTCGAAACCGCGGCTCGGGCGATACAACGGGCGAAGCCGCTCAGCCTGACAGTGCTCAGCATCGCCCGCACTCCAGCGGCCGATCAGGTCTGCGACGGCCACCATCAGATACCAAAAAGAGACACTCGGTGTGCGTAAAGGAAACACTTTGGGCGAACCCCATGCCCGCCAAGATCCGGAAATCAGCCCTCCGGCCTGCTCGAGGATGCTTGGAGGCCCATGCGATGACATCGTGACATGGCTTGGAATTTGCACTTCAGATTTGATGAAGATGCGAGACCCAACGACAATCGGCAACCCAACTCGGTCGATGGCCGACAGACAGCAACTGGCCCCTGATTACCTCCCATTGACGGCCACCAGTTGGCAACAACGCACCGCCCTGTGTATAGTCGCCTGTGTCCAATCGACCTATCTGACGATCTGGCCCGACTCAAAGATGACCAAACTTCCTCCGCTAAACCGAATCCTGCTGCCCCTTCTCGTCGTTCTCGGCGTGGCCATGGCCCCGTTGTCGACCGCCGTCGCCTCACCAGGAGACGAAAAAAGCTCCAGCAAGCATTCCCGTGTCGAAGGCCGGGTTCTGGGCAGCGACGCCAGGCATAGCGATGCCAAACCCCTCGCTTCGGCCAAAGTCTACGCCTACGAAGTCGCCTCCTACGCCATGGTCAAGGTCCTCACCGATCGCCGGGGGCATTTCTCGTTCAGGTCCCTTCCCGCAGGCATGTACCAGATCGTCGCCTACAAAGACGGCTTTGCCCCGACCATCGAGCTCCTGCTACGCAAAGACCCCGATAGCCCGCAGTTCGTAGAATTGCAGATGCAAGACGAAATGACCGCTAACGCGCGCCAAGCTGAAGGCTATTGGAGCGTTCGTGGGCGTCTACCGGCGGATGTATTGCGCGACATCGGCTCCCAGCACTTGATCCCCGAGTCGATGATCATCCCGGGCATGCAGCTCGACCAAACCTCCGTTTTCAGCGCCGAAATGATGGCCGATGGTGGTGTCGAGCAACTTGGAGGGGGCCTGGGGGATGCCCAAATCACCACCACGCAAGTGGCTGTCGAAGGAACGGTGGGTAGCCTGAAAGTTGGGCTCGAAGGTCGCCTCCAACAGCTGGCGCAAGTCAGCGCAACGCAAACGGAGCTCGGTGCCCTGGCCGACGGTGAAGTCCATTCCCTACAGCTCAAGGTCGAGCACGACGACAAATCCACTTTGCGGGTGTCGGCCGGGGGCGGGCAGCTCAACGGTCTCGAAGCGGCGCAAGTGGAGCCCGCCCATGTCGAGCACTATGGTGTCGACTGGCGGGGCAACGCAGGTTCCAACGGCGAGTCCAGGGTGACGGCCCGCTACGCCGAAGAGAGCAATCTCCACAACTCCGGTCAGCTCGCCCCGTCCGAAATCCCCGGAGCGTCCCGGACCTTCGATGTCACCGGCAAATACAACGCTCAGATCACTCCGCAAACCTCCCTCGAGGCGGGGCTCACCTATCGGCAGCAGGTCGGCGAGGACAACCCCTCCACCTTCGACAAGGGCTCGGGGCTGATCGACGGCGCCCTCAGCCTCTTGGACGAGCACATACGGGACGAGAGCTTCGGCGTCTTCACCACCGCCGAATCGCAAATCCAACCCAAGGTGTTGATCGAGTATGGCCTCTTTTCGTCGGTGCGGGACGGCAGCCTGTCCCTGACCCCCCACGGCGGCTTGGTGGTGCAGCTAGGCGAAGACTGGAAAGCCCACACCTCCTTCTCCCACCGTATCGAAGAGGATCGCAACCCCAACATCTACGAGGGATTCCGCTCCTCCTTCTTCGGTGATCGCAGCAACTGCCAACAGGCCGGAGAAGCTTGCTATGAGGTCATGTTCTCGCAAAGCCAGGAGGCCACGGGCGACTCCATCTCCATCGGCGCGGTGCATCGAAAATTCGCCGAAACCCTGAGGCTCTACTTCAGCCCCGATTTCTTCAACCGCCTCGAGAGCGTCTTTGTAGTCGAAGGTGATTCCCTACCCGAGGTTCAGTTCAGCATGGTGCGCCAAGTCTCGCCGAAAGTCTTGGCCCGCCTGCAGTCGAACATCGCCGCCGGCGGTGGCGGTATCTTCTACGCCACCGATGAGCAAGCCTACGAGAACCAAGTTCGCTACCTCGTCACCTCCCTCGATACCCGTTTCCAAAACACCGCCACCGGCATCTTCATCGCCTTCCATCATCTGGAGCAAAGCTTCAATCCGGTGGACTCAGCCCAGAAAAATGCCGCTGCGGCCCCCGAAGTCGAAATGCAGCGGCTACAGCTGATGCTGACCCAAGACTTGAATATCTTGGTCGATGTGGCATCGAAGTGGGCCGTTCGCCTCAACGTCGAGCTGAGCCGCGGATCGACGCCCTACACACTGACCCCCAGTGACGACCTGAGAAAGAAACTGACCGGCGGTATCTCCGTCAGCTTCTAAGACCGCCCCGCAGCGCCCTAGCGACGCCTCAGTGTTTTGAATCCATTGCGTCGTATCCATTCAGCCGATTGAACTCTCGCCCCCCCCTCAAGGGTAGATCAGAGCCCGAAGACGGTCGTTTTGAGCCCCTATCCAAAAAACTGAGGGTGGCACGGATACTGCTTATTGGTGATGACAAGGGGTCATTCAAGCTCCTCAAGAACCCATAGGTAAACCTGTGCTGCGCAGCCGGCCACTATTTCTCATCCTCGCCTTGATGCTGACCTCCCTGGTCATTTCACTGGGCAGTGCCAGCTTTCAAGCCAAGCTGACGTCATTCCAGCCCCTGGGATTCGATGTCGAGCCGGCCCAAGGCGCATGGAAAGTCACGGAGATCCAAGGGGAGTCTCTGGGCATCGCCGTCGGCGACGAAATCCTCTTGGTGCGAGGCGAACGCATCGAGAATGCCGAGCGACTGCGTCAGCTTCTGGTCGGCGGACAAGTGACCGATATCGTGGTCAAACGAGGAGAGCTTCTCGAGGTCGTCCCCTACAGCCCTCCAGCCCTCGACATCGATTTCGCCTATCTGGCCTTGACGGCGATCAGTATCTTCTATCTGCTGATCGGTCTCTTCACCCTGTTCAAGGACCGGCAGGTTCAGACCAGATTGTTTTTCTTCTGGTGCCTCACCTCCGCTGCCCTCTATGCCTTGAGCCCTCCGTTGATTCCCGCCACAGCTGTGGAGCGGCTCATCTTCTTGGTCGATCAAGCAGCGCGCACCTTGCTGCCGGCCCTGACCCTGCACCTCTTCCTGACCTTTCCCAGCTCGATCCTCCCAGCCTCCTGGCGGCGACGGGTGCGGTGGGTCTACCTACCATCGCTGCTGCTCCTGGCCTTCCATGCCGACGAAATCTTCGGACGGCCTTGGGTCTTCGGACAACCCACGGCCGCCAAGCTGGAGCTGGTATCCCGCTTCGAGCTGCTATTTTTTGTCCTCTGCTCCTTCGTCGCCATCCTCACCCTCGGCTTGCGTTTGTCTCGGGTCCAGGACTGGGAGCAACGCCGTCAGGTGCAATGGATTCTGCTCGGCATGCTGGGTGGCTTCGTGCCCTTCCTGATGCTCTACGTCGTGCCATACCTGCTGAACCTGGCATGGCCCGCCTGGACGGCCGTCGCCGCCGTGGCTCCCTTGGCGTTGATTCCTTTGACCTTCGCCTGGGCCATTCTGCGTTACAAGCTACTCGACTTCGGGGTCATCATCCGCGACAGCCTGTCGTTTGGCCTGACCGCCCTGGTGGGCCTTTTTGCCTTCTCGATGATGCACATGCTGCTGCGTAGCGGGGCCCTCGATCAGATGGCCATCGGCAGGAACATCTTGACCTTCGCCGCCGGTTTGGCGGTGGCCGGTGCCCTGGTGCCGACCCGTAGCGTCATCGCCACCGGTCTGGAGCGTTTGCAGTATCGGGGGCTATTTTCCCAGCGCCGGCTGCTCAACGACCTCGGCCAAGAGCTGCTCTTCGAGCGCGACCTGGATCCCCTGTGCGACGCTTTGATCGGTCGTCTGGAAGAGGGCTTGATCGTCAAAGCGGCCCTTTACTTGACGCAAGGCGGGGCTATGGTTCCGGTGCACCCCCACGCCTCATTGCCGAGTCGCCTGGATTTCGACGCTTTCGGTGACGACCTCTGGCAACGGCAGGTCGACAGCCTATCCGGTGTCGAGCTCCCGGGCAGCGCGTCGACAGAGCAGAGACTCTTCGCCGCCGGCCTGCGCTACGTCTTCCCCCTGACCGTCCGCAACCATCGCGTCGGGGTCGTCTTGGTAGGTTACAAATACGATGACCAGCCCCTCAATAGTGAAGACTTGGACTTGGTACGTCAGCTGCTCAACCAAGCCGCCTTGGCGATCGAGAACGCGCAGCTCCTCGAAGAAGTACATGGCAAATTGATCGAGGTCATGCGCTTGGAAGAACGCAACCAAGGCATCCTCGAATCGTCTCCGGCTGGCATCGCCGTCCTCGACCGTGAGCATCGGGTGGTCTCGGCCAACCATGCCTTTGCCGCCATCGCCGGTCGGCAGCGCTCCGAGGTCGAGGGCTGCTCGATGCGTGAGCTGATTCCGGTGACGCCGCTCCCCGACCCGGAGGACGGCTTGATGGATGTCAGCTACTGTCAGGCGGACGGCAGCGAGCGCTACTTGCAGCTCAGTCTCGCCCATTACGAGCAGGGGGGACAGCGGGACGATCTACAGGTCTTGATCATCCAAGACACCAGCGAGCGTATCGCTTTGGAGCTCGAGCTCCAGGAAAAGGAGCGCATGGCGGCCCTCGGCATGTTGGCGGCGGGCGTGGCGCACGAGGTCAACACGCCCCTCACCGGCATCTCGAGCTACGCCCAAATGCTGCTCAGCGACACCGACGAGGAAGGCCCGGAGCACGAGATCCTGAAAAAGATCGAGACCCAAACCTTTCGAGCCTCCCAGATCGTCAACAACCTTCTCGAGTTTTCGCGCAACCGTCACAAAGAGCTCAGCGCCGTGTCTCTCACCAAGGTTCTCGGAGAGGCGCTGCACCTGCTGGACGAACGCTTCCAGCGCTCCAGCGTCGCCCTGGACTGGCATCCCCCCGCCGAGCTGTTCAGCGTCCAGGGCAGCGAAGGCGAGTTGCACCAAGTATTCACCAATCTGGTGGTCAATGCCCTCGATGCCATGGCCGCTCAGCGGGAAACCACTTCCGAAAACGACGCTGGAACCGCCCCACGTCAGGTGACGGTCCAATTGTCCGCCACCGAGCGGCGGTATCGAGTGAGTATCTCCGACACCGGCCCAGGGATTCCCAAAGGGCGCCTGGAGCGCATTTTCCAACCCTTCTTCTCCAGCAAGCTGAAACAAGGAGGCACCGGCCTGGGCTTGGCGATTTGCTACAACATCGTACGGCGCCACGGCGGTGAGATCGTCGCCCAGAACCACGATGACGGGCCAGGATGCACCTTTAGGGTCGAGCTGCCGCGACAGGATACAATCTAGGTACTGATGAATATCCTGATTGTCGATGACGAAGATGTGCTGCAGGACGTCCTGACGTCCCTGGTACGCCGTGAGGGCTGGCAGCCATTGAGCGCCAAAACCGGCGAACGGGCCTTGGAGATCCTCGAGCAAGAGGAGGTGGATCTGGTCTTGCTCGATCTCATGCTACCGACCATGTCGGGCATGGAGGTGATGCACCAGATCCTCGATCGCGATCCCGACCAAGTGATCGTCATCATCACCGCCTACTCGTCGATCGAGGGCGCCATCGAGGCAATGCAGAAAGGGGCCTTTCACTACATCCCCAAGCCCTTCAAGAACGAAGAGGTGCTGCTCACCATTCGCAAAGGTTTGGAGAAGCAGCACCTGATGCAAGAGAACCGGGAGCTACGGCAACAGCTCCAACAGCGCTACGATTTCAGCAATATCATCGGCAAGAGCAAGCCGATGCAAAAGATATTCGACTTGATCCGTCTCGCCGCCCCTTCCAAATCGAACATCCTCATTCTTGGAGAGAGCGGCACCGGCAAAGAGCTGGTGGCCAAGGCCATTCATCACCACTCACGCCGCGCCAAAGGCCCCTTTGTCACCGTCAATTCAGGATCGATGCCCCACGACCTGCTGGAGAGCAATCTCTTCGGCCACGTCAAGGGGGCTTTCACCGGGGCGATCGCCAGCAAAAAGGGCTTGTTCGACCTGGCGACCGGCGGCTCGATTTTCTTCGATGAGATCGGCAACATTCCCCTCGATACCCAGGCCAAGCTGCTGCGGGTCATCCAGGAGAAAGAGTTCATGCCCTTGGGGGGCATCGAGACTCTGCACGCCGATGCACGAGTCATCGCCGCCACCAACGCCGAGCTGAGCAAGCGGGTGGCCACCGGAGATTTCCGCGAGGATCTCTTCTACCGCCTCAATGTCATCACTCTACAGCTGCCGCCCCTGCGTCAACGGCTGGAGGATGTCCCCTTGCTGGCCCGCCACTTCCTGCAGCACTACGCGGAAGAGAACGAGAAAGAGATCCACCAGATCGACCCCCTCGCCCTACAGCTGCTCATGGACTACCACTGGCCGGGCAACGTGCGGGAGCTCGAAAATGCCATCGAACGGGCGACGGTGCTGTCGACAGGTCCCACCTTGAGTGTCGAGCTGCTGCCGCCGACGGTGCGCGAGCCCCACGCTTCGCAGCACGACAGCCCCGAGCTTCCATCCAACGGCGTGTCCTTCAAGGAGGCGGTGGCCGCCTTCGAGCGTCAGCTCATCATCCGGGCCCTACGCAACGAGAGCGGAGTCCAGAAACGGGCCGCGGAGCTGCTCAAGGTCAAGCCGACGACGCTGCACGAGATGATGAAACGTCTGCAAATCTCCACGGAGTCCTTGGATCTCTGACCGGACAGCGGCATCTACGATCCCGAAGGGATACTCCCTACCGAGCCCGGGGTCAGGAGCGCAGCGACACCACCCCGGGCGCCCATCGAGACCGAGACGTAACGATCCCGGTCACACCAACGTTTCAAGTCCCGGCAAGTGGCAAAAGCCACTCGAGTTCAAATCCCCGGCAAGTGGCTAAAGCCACTCGCTACGAGGTTTTGTCCCTCCGGGACACCGGACACGGACGCCGGGACAGCGGGGACTGGACAGCGGACAGCGGCATCTTTGATCCCGAAGGGATACTCCCTATTGAGCCCGGGGTCAGGAGCGCCGCGACGCCACCCCGGGCGCCCATCGAGACCGAGACGTAACGATCCCGGTCACACCAACGTTCAAGTCCCGGCAAGTGGCAAAAGCCACTCGAGTTCGAATCCCCGGCAAGTGGCTAAAGCCACTCGCTACGAGGTTTTGTCCCTCCGGGACACCGGATACGGAGGCCGGGACAGCGGCTTCTTTGATCCCGAAGGGATACTCCCTATCGAGCTCGGGGTCAGGAGCGCAGCGACGCCACCCCGGGCGCCCATCGAGACCGAAAAGCGGTAACCCCCAGACACAAAAAAGCCCGGAACGGGAAGGTTCCGGGCTTTTTGTATTCCGTTTGACGAAACGCTACTGCTGGTCGGCTGGCGCACCTTCTTTGAGTTTGGCAAAGGCTGCTGCCAAGGTGTTCATGCCACCCCGTTGCCCCTTGGCCTGGCTCTTCTGGTACTCGCGATAGTCCTGCGGGCTGCCTTCTGCCTTGGAATTTTCCGTACCCAGGGAAATCCGCTTGCGTCCCGTATCGATGGAGAGGATCCGTACCGGGACCTCTTTTCCGGGGTGGAACTTACGCCGCGGATTGGCGATACCGGGGATGGCGGCAAAGGGCAAGAGACCGGTCAACCCGGGCTCGAGCTCAATGAAGACACCAAAATTGGTCAGCCGCTCCACCGTGCCTTTGACGATCTCCCCTTCGGGGAAACGCTCGCCGACGTTCTTCCATGGGTTGCCCCCGATGACCTCGCGCATCGACAGGGAGAGGCGACGACGTTTGCTTTCCACCTCGTGGACCCAAACCTCGACCTCGTTGCCCACTTCCAGCTCCTCGGCTTCCATCGTCTTGCCGAGGGGCAAGCGCGACAGATGGACCAAGCCTTCGAGGCCAGGCTCGAGCTCGATGAACATGCCGAAATCGGTCTTGCGCAAGATCTTGCCGGTGAACTTCGAACCGGGAGGGAAACGGTCTGCGACGCCGTCCCACGGATCGTCCTCCAGACGCTTCATCGAGAGGGAGATACGCTGGCCTCCCTTTTCGATTTTCAGCACCGTGACTTTGACCTCCCGACCGACTTGCACCAATTCTTTGGGATGCTCGACACGACGGCGGCTGAGCTCCGAAATATGGACCAAGCCTTCGATGCCACCCCCCAAATCGACAAAGGCCCCGAAGGCGGTGATCGAGGTCACCTTGCCTTCTAGAATCTCCCCAACCTTGAGACGCTCGCGCACCAGTTTGGCACGTGCCTCACGCTCCGCTTTCAAGGCCTCGGCGCGGGAGAGCACAACCCGACGGCCACCCTTCTGAATCTCCAGAACGCGGAAATCGAAGGATTTGTCGAGATAACGCTTGGGGCTGCGGGGATTGCCGATCTCGATCTGAGACACCGGGCAAAAGGCGGCGATCTTCTCGATGGCGACGTGGTAGCCGCCCTTGTTCCAGCCGATCACCTGCCCCTTGACGAGGATCTTGTCGGCAAGGGCCTTCTCCAACATCAGCATGGTCGCATCCGGCGGCGCCTCGGCGCTTGGCTCGCCGGCCGCACCGGCAACGACCTCGGCGCCAGCGGCTGCGGTCACAGCGACGGCCTTCTCGGCAGCATCCGCAACCACGGTTTTTGCCGTCTCCACGCTCTCGGCGGCTTTTGCGACGGCTTCTTCGCCCACAACCTTTGCGGCCGCAGCAACCTCTTCGACCTTCTCCGACGCGTCGGCAAGCTTTTCGGAAGCTGCCTCGGCAACGGCATCGGCCACCGCACCGGCTTCCGTAGCCGCGGCTTCCGCCGTCTCAGCCGCCTGCACAGCGACTTCTTCGCCCACCACTTCGGCGGCCTCGGCCACCGCTTCAATTTTCTCCGACGCTCCGGCAAGCTCTTCGGAGGCTGCCTCGACAACGGCATCGGCCACCGCACCGGCTTCCGTAGCCGCGGCTTCCGCCGTCTCAGCCGCCTGCACAGCGACTTCTTCGCCCACCGCCTCGGCGGCCTCGGCCACCGCTTCGACGGTCTCCTTCGCAGCAGCAAGCTCTTCAGAGGCGACACTCACCGCCGCGGCGGCATCGGCTGCAAACGCTTCCACGAGGCTCGCCGCCGTGGAGGCGACATCAGCCGCCACCGCCGCCGCAGCCTCGGCTAGATTTGCGGCCTCGACCTCCGCCGTAGCGGTCGCTTCGGCGGATGTCGCTTCGACGACGATCGGCGCCTCCTGTGGGGGCACGTTCTTGGAGGTCGGAGGCTCGTCAGCTACCGCTTCGACAGCCACTACGGCTGTTTCGGCCTCTCCACTTGCTGCCTGGACAGCGGTATCCGGTGTTGTGGAAACTTCTTCGTTGATGGTTTCTTCGTTGGTGTTGGACATGGCTGTCCTCCGAGTGGTCACGGCGGCGCCCCCGAAGTGCACGGGGGACGCGGGGGTTGGTATTGAGTCAGCGCTGGGCGTAGATAGTGGAGCGCTCATCGAGGCCCATCACAGACAGGCCATCGAAACTAGGCGGATCATCGTAAATGCAGCTGGGGACGAGTGCTGGCATGGTTACCACTAAGCGGTCACTCCGACAGTGAGCCGACACACGATATCGCCGACTCTACCAGACAGCCGGAGTCTTTACCAGGCCCATCCAGCACAAACGGAGGCTTGGCTTGGACCTGCGGTCAGCGAAACTTGAGCCGCAGCCAGGCCGCGAGGTCCGCCTCGAGCTGCTGCACTTCGAGGGCGTAGTGCCGCTCTAACTGGCGCGATCCCAATCGGGCCGCCAGCTTGCCGACCAGGGAGACCCTGGGCTCGCTCCCCGGGCCTGACAGCACCGTCTCCCCAAGGGCGATGGTCGCCAGCTCGTTGGGGGGTAGCCGGGCGAACGAGGCGTAGAAGTCGAGAAACTCCCGCTGGCCCCGCAAATCAACGAGATAACTCACCAGGTTTCCGGCATAGACGTACTCGTCGGCAGTGCCTTGGCCGCCGAGATCGTGCTGGCCAAGGACCGGAGCTTTGGTCAATCGAGCCAAATCGATCCCGTTCAACCCCCGCTGGACGAAAGCCCGGTTGCCGTCATAGGTGAGGTCTCCGGAGAAGTACACCGCCGCCCCCTCTTTCAGCCAAATGGGCGTGAACGGGCGGCTATCCTCGGCCAGGGCCAGATGGACCAACTCATGGGTCACCGTGATACGTCGCAGATCGTCGCGGGTGCTATCGCCTCGCCGATCGGCGAAGACCGAGCCATTGACATAGAAACCTCGACTGTCGACCACCACCCGTCCAGCCTCGATGGACTGGCGGGCGAGGGCGACACCGAGGGCTGAGGGACGGCCCGCCAGACGGGCAAAAAGTTGGCGATCGGTCACCAGATGCACAAAATAGCCCGCCGCCAAGGGGAGGCCCTGACGATACAAACTGGCATAGGCCGCTTCCACATCCGCCGCCAAATCCACCAGCCGATCGCCCCCCTGACCCTCGGTGGCGAGCAAAAAATGATGGCTACGGTGGACGCTCAGCGCCTCCACCCGCCAGGGCACCGGGCGATCCCTCAACACTTCGATACCGGCCAGCCGCCAGCCGGCCCCTCGTCGACGCCAGGTCAGGCGCAGGTCATGGACGAAGGGATTGTCGAACGGTTGCCCGTCCAGGCCATAGCGCAGCTCCGCCGTCGTTTGCAGCGGCCGGTCGTCCCGCCGTGGGGTTTCGATGTCTCCCAATCGCAAGGTCACAGCCACCAGGGGCAGGGAGCGGATGTTGCTGAAATACCGCTGCTCCTGGGGATGGAGGGAAGGGGCGAAGGTCTCCAGGTAGGCTGCCAGGTCGTAACGCTCCAGGGCCTCCGCTTGGCGATCCAGGAGGTCTTGCATGGCACTGCGAAGGTCCCCGTGAGCGGACGGCGTGGCGACGCCCGGCGTGCCGACGCGCGGCGTGCCGACGCCCGGCGTGGCGACGCGCGGCGTGGCGACGCGCGGCGTGCCGACGCCCGGCGACAGCTCGGCCGGTGAGCCAGCGGCCGGCGATGTCTTAGACGGCGCCGGAGCGGCCCTATCCACAGGCTGATCCAGCACTAGGGACAGGGGCGCGAAGTCGGCAAAACGCAACTCGAAGGTGCGACCGCTGGGCGGTGCAAAAACAACGGCCCCCCGCCGCGCCTCCCCAGGGGCCAGGGTGCCATCCGAGCTGAGACGTTGCAGGCTAGGATCGAAGGTTCGGGGCGACGCCAGGCCACCGTCGCTCTCGACCAGTAGAAAATCTTCAGCGCCGAGCTCCCCCACCAAGGCGAAGGCATCGTCGTGACGATTGACGAAGGCCACTTGCAGTGTCAGGACATCGTCCAGTGACGCCCCACTGACTTCCATCTCCAGATGACGACGGCCGGCGTGTTGGCTGCGGCTCACCGCCCGGCGCGCCACCTCGGGCGGCGGGGCTTCCGGCGGCTGCGTTGCCGAAGTGATCATCGACGGATCGCCGCCCGACGGATCGCCGCCCGACGGACCGCCGCAGGCTCCGAGTACGAGCATGAAGCCTGCAACAGCGAAACATCTCGCCCTATCTGCCATCGATTTGTCCAGCCGGCGCCTGCGGGGCATACAATCTCCAAACGATCTGGTCAGGTCCAAAGTTGGGCCCAATGATGAACCGGCATGAAACCGTCGTGCCACACCGCCAGGAGAATTCTATGACGATCCTTCGCCCATCGCTCCATGCCAGCCGCTTTCTTCTCTTGGCCTCACTGATCGCTCTCTGGCTGCCCGGCTCCATGGCCGCGCAAGCCGGGCCAGCGCAAGGGCGCATCATCGACGCCCCCGGGGCGGTGCTCGAGCATCGCCAGCGCATCGAGCCGGTCAACCGGATGCTGGAGGATCGGCTCGACAATCTTCTGCCGACCCTGATGCGGGAGAGCGGCATCGACCTCTGGTTGGTGATCAATCGCGAATACGCGGAGGATCCCGTCTACTTCTCCTTGGTACCCGAGCCGGTCTTTGCGGCCCGTCGCACCACCATGTTGGTATTCCATGATCGCGGCCCGGAGGAAGGGGTCGAGCGCCTGACGGTGAGCCGCTATCCCCTGGGCACCCTCTATGAGCCGGCTTGGGAGGGTGGGGATCTGGACGAGCAATGGCAGCGCCTGGCCGAGGTGCTGGCGGAGCGGAACCCGCAACGTATCGGGGTCGATATCAGCCGTCATTGGCCGGTGGCCGATGGGCTGACCGCGGGTCTGAGGGATCGCCTGGTGGAGGTACTTTCCCCCGAGCTCAGACAGCGGGTGGTCAGCGCCGAGGAACTGGTGGTTCGCTGGATCGAGAGCCGCAGCGCAGCCGAGCTCGAGGTCTATCCCCATGTGGTGTCATTGGCCCGTGGCGTGATCTCCGAAGCCTTCTCGGAGCGGGTCATCACACCGGGGGTCACCAGCACCGACGATGTCGCTTGGTACATCCGCCAACGCTACAGTGATCTCGGTTTGGACATCTGGTTCATGCCCTATGTCAATCTGCAACGGCCGGGCACCGAATGCACGGCCGACACCCCATTCTGCGGTATCTCCGGAATCATCCAGCGGGGCGATGTGCTGCACACCGACGTCGGAATCTGCTATCTCCGGCTGTGTACCGATACCCAAGAGATGGGTTACGTGGCGAAGATCGGCCAAGGGGAGGCGCCGGATGAGCTACAACAGGCCTTGGCGGTGGGCAATCGCTGGCAGGACCTGCTGACCGAGGCATTTGTCACCGGCCGCTCCGGCAACCAAATCTCAGCGGCGGCCCAAGACGCCGCCACGGCCGAGGGCATCACCTCGAGCGTCTACACCCATCCCCTGGGGTTTTTCGGTCACGCCCCTGGGCCGACCATCGGCATGTGGGACAACCAAGGTCCCACGGCGGTGCGGGGCGACTGGCCGCTCTATGCCAACACCGGTTATGCCATCGAAGGCAACGTCAAGGTGCCGGTCGCCGCCTGGGACGGTCAAATGGTGCAGATCAAGTTGGAACAGAGCGCCTACTTCGACGGCCAGAAAGTGCTCTACCTGGCAGGTCGCCAGAGTCGCTGGCATGTGGTGCGCTGAAGACTCCCTCAAGACAAGCGAAAAAAGCGTCGGATACGGCGCAGCATGGTCTGCGATTCCACCTCGAGAGAGTCCGGGGTGCGCGGCGCCTTCTCCCGTGCTTCGAAGGCTGCCACATTGGCCGCTTTGCGCTGCGCCAGAATGCGGGAGAAGGATTCGGCCAAACCCGGCTCCGATTGCATCAGAGGCATCAAGGCGTCCTTCGACAATACGAGCACCCGGCAGCTGCCATCGGCTCGGACGGTGGCGCTGCGTTTTTCGCCGGTGAGCAACGACATCTCGCCAAAAACGTCCCCTGGCCCCAGCGCTGCCAACTGGATGCTGCCGGTGCCGATCTTCTGCCCCGACTGGCTGACCATCACCCGTCCACGGTCGAGAACAAAGAGAGAGTCCCCTGGATCCCCCTCCCGGGTCAGCGCTTCGCCGTCGTCGAAATCGAGGGGACGCGCACACTCCGCCAGGCGTCCCAGGGCCTCGGGCTCGAGGTCGGCAAACAAATCCACGTTCGCCAGTTGGCAGGACAGGCGTTGCGCTTGCGCCTCCTTCTGTCGCGCTTGCTGAGCATCCATCTGGTGCATGTGGATGGTGCGTATGGGGAAGGGAACATAAAGCCCGGCCCGTTGCAACTCGTACCAAATACGGGTGCGCACCTGATCGGCGACCATTTCGATGCGATGGACGTCCCGCGTCCATACCCGCAAGTCGAAGCCGATGGCGTGGTCGCCGTAGCGGTGCAACAGGGCCTGGGGTGGCGGCTCGGCGAGCACCGAGTCCACGGCCCGAGCCGCCCCGAGGAGAGCTGCTCGGCAATCCGCCGGCGGTGCCTCGTAGGGCAAACCGACGATAAAAGAGAAAGCCACCGGCAACCTACCGGAGCCATAGCTGATCAGGCGACGATCCGCCAGGGTCGCATTGGGTTCCACCAGACGCACCCCGAGGTTCGTGCGCAGCTGTGTCGAGCGCCACGACATCGACTCCACGATCGCGGGCTGGCCATCGAGGGACAACCAATCCCCTTCCTTGATGCGTCCCTCCAGCTCCATGGAGACTCCGGCGAAGACATTCTTCAACACATCCTGCAGGGCCAAACCCAAGACGGCCGAAACGACCGTCGAGGACACCAGGACGGTGGGCAGCGGCACGCTGTGGATGGCGGTGAGGGCGAAAATGCCCGAGGCGACCACCGACAAGAAACGCACCACGTTGTAGAGCAGCCGCGGCACCAAGTAGCGCCCTTCCTGGTGCATGGCCTTGGGATCCAAGGGGCGCACCACCAAGAAAGAGTCCAGCAGGCCGAACAAAACCAGGACGGAAAAAACCAGCGCGCCGGTGCAAAGAAGTTGCCACAGGGCACCGTCTTCGTCGGCCCACGGCGTGCCCTCGAAAACCATGAATATTGCCAGCAGGATGGCCCAGAGATGAAAGAGCAGGCCACCTCGAAAGCCCTTCTGCCAGCGCCGAAGACCCCAGAAGACCAGCTCGAGGGCAAGCACCACCGCCACCACGACCAGCGTATTCATCCAACTCATGGGCCGGTATTGTCGCACACCGATGACTGCATCCCGCCATGGCATCTGGCTCGAGGCCATCCAAGAAACGGTGTCGATGAGGGCGCAGGAGGACGGCCCCCGAGCCACGATCTCAGTGGAGCGAAGTCGGATCTAGCCAGCGGCAAAAACCAAAAGATACGGCGGGGCCGCCCTTATTTCAGGGCGGCTGACCGGTAGGATCTTGGGGTAGGGAATGGGGTAGGCTCTTGACGTGATCAGTTCGCCGGTGAAGGCGCCCTGACTTTTGGGACATGCAATTCATGACGTTTTGGCGTCATGCGACGATCCGGTAAAGGATCCTCCGCTGTTGCAGATCTAATTAAGCAAGGCATGTGCCAACTTCCCGCAAAGCCCCCGTCGGCAGACAATCGTCCCCGCTTCTGCCCTTTCCGACTCTCGATCCATCGAACGAATGGCCTCCTCGCCTAGCCCATCTTGGGGCGAGTGCCTGCCCGTACGCACACCTGTCAGAATCTTTTTGTGGCCCCCCAGAGACATTCTACGGGCGCCGGGCCCCGCCCCCAGAGCAGTTTTCCGGCCTCGGCGCGATAATTTCAACCGCATTCGCCATGCTCTCAGGACATAATTGCGGAATAAAAGCTCCTCCCCGTTGATCCGTGGAAGATGGGTCGGAATAGCCCATTTTTCAGTTGTAAAGAGATTGCAAAAGCCGTTTTTGCCCAGGATCAGACACGAACCCCAATTTTCGGCCACGCCCCTCGTGTCCCCAAAAAGTGCCAACACGACACCCCAGGGGTACAAATATGTCGCATTGCGATGACAGAACCCGCCAGCCCAAGAAAATGCGGCTGCCTGCTTTGGCCGGCCTAGGTTAGAATGCGTCGACTCTTTGTTGCCCCTTCACTCTCCCCACGGCGGTTCGCTATACCTTGGAGGCTCCGGTCAAGTCATGCCTAAAGCACTCGAATACAACTCCACCATCGTCGACCGTATCGACCTGACCCGGGAGCTGTCGATCTTCAAGGTCCGTCCGGACGAGCCCATGACAGGTCCAGAGCTGATCCCTGGGCAGTATGTAACTTTGGGGATGAACAATGTAACCCATCCTGAGCTCGGTTCGGTGAGACGCCCGATGTCCATCGTCTCAGCCCCCCAGGAGAAGGACAGTCTCGAGTTCTACATCCGCTGGGTGAAGTTTCCGGAATCCAGCAACCCACTGACCCATCTCCTGTGGCCAGCCAAGGTGGGAGATCGCATGTTCATGCGGGCCAAACCGGTGGGTAAGTTCACCATCCATCACACGGTGGGCGACGACGACCCACGCCAGATCATCTGTGTGGCGGCCGGCACCGGGCTGGCCCCGTTCATCAGCATGGTGCGGAAAGACTTCTTGCAGAACCCCTCCAGCGACTTGAGCCGCTGGGTCATCCTGCACGGCGCGTCCTACCCCGAGGATCTGGGTTACCGGGAAGAGCTCATGACCTTGCAACAGCGAGGTTTACACTACTTCCCCAGTATAAGCCGTCCGCAGCAGGCCCCTGACTGGCAAGGAGATGTTGGGCGGGTGGAAGATTTCTTCCTGTCGGATCGCCTTGCCAAGCTGGAGCAGCAGCTGGGATATGCACCCGGTGGGCTGACCGCCCAACGTGCCCTGATCTACATCTGTGGTCTGCAAGGTACCATCGGCGAGACCATCAAACGTTCTGCCTGCCGTGGTTTCATCCCAGAGAATCGCAAGATACGACGCGCTTTGGGGGCGTCCGAAGACTTGGCCCCCAGCTTGTTTTTCGAGCAGTACGACAACACCCCGGTCATCGACACCCAGGACGAGGCGCTGATGGCAACCCTTCGCCAACAACTTCAGAACGCCCTCGTTTCGGCTTGAGCCGCCCCGCGCCGTATCGCTGAGCAAACCACCGCGGTGCGTGTCCTCGAGCTCTACAGCGGTATCGGTGGGCTAGCCGCTGCCTTGGCTTCCGTGGCTCCCCGGGCGACCGTGGTGGCCGCCCTCGACATCAACCACCTGGCCCGTCAGGTCTACTCGGCAAATTTTTCCCATCCGGTCATCGGAGCGGCGGTCGAGTTCATACCGGTCGAGCGCTTCCGGGCCTGGAAAGCCGATCTGTGGTGGATGTCCCCGCCCTGCCAACCCTTTACCCGTCGCGGCAAACAGCGGGATGCCAGAGACCCAAGGGCCATCACCTTCCTGCGTGCCATCGAGCATCTCGAGGAGGTGCGCCCGACCTTCTTGGCCCTCGAGAACGTTCCCGCCTTTCGCGGTTCGGACGTCCACCGGCGGCTCCTGGATACCCTCGAAGCCTCGGGCTATATCCATCGTCGCGAATGCCTGCTCTGCCCCAGTACCCTCGGGCTCCCCAATCGCCGTCTGCGCTATTACCTGGTGGCCGGTCGCCGTCCCCTCGCACCTTGGTCAGCCTCCGCCGGCGATGACGCCCCCCTTCCCCGTCGGCCCTTGGCATCATTCATCGACACAACCTACGACGGGACGCTGGTCGTCGACCCTGCGTTGCAGGAACGCTACGCCGGTGCCCTGCACATCGTCGACGCCGAAGACCCCGAGGCCGAGACCCGCACTTTCACTTCGGCCTATGGAAGATCGCCGGTGCGCAGCGGCTCGTATCTGCGCCAAGGGACCCTGCCCCAAGGGACCCGGCACCAAGAAACGGTGATCCGGCGTTTCGCTCCCCATGAGATCTTACGCCTGTTGGGGTTCCCTGAGACGTTTCGGCTACCGCCTTCCTTGCCCCGTCACAAGGCGTGGCAACTGGTTGGCAACAGTTTGTCCCAGCCAGCGGTCCGCGCCGTCCTGCAAGGAGTGCCCGGGCTTTGTTCGGCGCAGTCATTCACACCCACAACATCGTTTCTTTAAGCTGCTAGAATACGGTCAACTCTAAGCCACCATCCGATCCAGCGTGGTGCCTCCAAGGCCTACGTTTGCCCTGTTTCCCTCTATTTCTCGGACACGAGGAGCACCATGAGCCAATTATTCCCCACGCGCACTCCCTCAGTCTCATCGGCCTGCCTGGCGCTGGTCCTGCTCGGCCTGCTGATCGCCCTGCCGGTCAGCGCCATCGACGACCACCTGTTGCTCTGTGAGGTGACACAACAACCCACCAGCGGTGAGTTCATCGAGATCTACAACCCCACCGGTGTGGCCGTCGACTTGACAAACTACTACCTCTCCGACGACGAGGACTACGCCGTGCTCCCCGGGGCCAGCGGTGCCGGTCCAGCCCCGAGCATCGGTACATCGGACTTCATCGTTCAATTTCCCCCCGGTAGCAGCATCCCAGCCGATGGGGTGATTGTCGTCGCCTTTGATGGCGCCGGTTTCTTGATGGATTACGGCATCGCCGCCGACTTCGAGATCAAAGGGACCGACACCGGCACCCTGGACATGCTGGCCACCGACGTCGGCGCCAGCGCCGGGTTGACCAACGGCGGCGAGAACGTCTCCCTCTTCTTCTGGGACGGCGCCGCTGACCTGGTGCAAGATGTCGACGCGGTCAACGTCGGCTTGCCTTCGTCCAGCAATGATCTGGGGGACAAAACCGGCGTCACCGTGGATGGCCCCGACGGCGACACCACCGCCTCCATGTATGCCACCGACATGCTCACCATCCCTTCCCAGGCGTCGGCCCATGGCTTCGGCGAGTCCACCAAGCGACTGTTCCTGGAAGCCACCTTCGAGTCCAACGGCGGCGGTAACGGCATCACCGGTGACGACGAAACCACCGAGGACATCAGCCTGACCTGGGACGCCTCACCTTATACCGCCCCCAACCCCGGCACCTGCAGCGCCATGCCCTTGGTGCCGGTGCTGATCGTCAACGAGATCCAGTCCGATCCCGACGCCACCAACGGTGACGCCAACGGCGACGGCAGCGTCGACACCAGTCAGGATGAATTTGTCGAGATCTACAACGACTCAGGTTTCCCCCTCGACATCTCCGGTTGGACCTTGGCCGACGGCGCCCAAGTACGCCACACTTTCCCCGCCGGTACGGTGATCCCCGATCAATGTGCCGTCGTCGTCTTCGGTGGCGGTACCCCCATGGGCAGCTTCGGCAATACCCTGGTGCAAACGGCCAGCACCGGCCTGCTGGGGATGAACAACGGCGGCGACAGCGTCATCCTCAACGACGGTATGGGCGATGTGGTCACGGCCATGTACGGCAGCGAGGGAAACAATGATCAGTCCATCACCCTCGACCCGGACATCACCGGCTCCTTGCCCTACGTCCTGCACTCCGCCGCCACCGGCTCCGGCGGCACCCTGTTCTCCCCCGGTACCTTCATCGACGGCACCTCTTTTGCCGGTTGCCCGACCGCTCCTCCGGCGGAATGGATCATCAACGAGATCCACGCCGATCCCGACACCGTGAATGGCGACGCCAACGGCGATAGCACCGTCAGCACGACGGACGATGAATTTGTCGAGATCTTCAATGACAGCGGCGCTCCCATGGATATTTCCGGCTGGACGTTGTCCGACGCGGTGGGCGTCAAGCACACCTTCCCCGGCGGCACCGTGGTGCCCGACCAATGCACCGTGGTCGTCTTCGGCGGTGGCACCCCCACCGGTACCTTCGAGGATTCCATCGTGCAAACCGCCAGCACCGGCGGGCTGGGCCTGACCAACGGCGGCGATAGCGTCATCCTTAATGACGGCGTCGGCGACGTCGCCATGGCCATGTTCGGCTCGGAAGGCGGCAACAACGAGTCGATCAATCTCGAGCCGGACCTCACCGGTATGCCGCCCTACGTGCTGCACTCGACGATCAGTGGCGCCAGCGGCATCTACTCGCCCGGCACCTTGGTGGACGGCACACGCTTCTCCGGCTGCCTAGCCGCGGCCAGCGGCTGGATCATCAACGAGGTCAATGCCGATCCGGACACCGTCAATGGCGATGCCAACGGCGACGGCACCGCAGACTTCAGCGACGACGAGTTCCTCGAGCTCTTCAACGCCACCGGCGCCGCCACCGACATCTCCGGCTGGACGGTCAGTGACGCCGTCGGAACACGGCATACTTTCCCCGCTGGAACCGTCGTACCGGACCAGTGCTCCATCGTCGTTTTTGGCGGTGGCGTGCCCACCGGCGCCTTTGGCGGAGCGATGACCCAGGTAGCATCTACGAGTCAACTGGGATTGAACAACAGTGGCGACACGGTGACCCTCAACGACGGTCTCTCCGACGTCGCAGCGCTCACCTACGGCAGCGAAGGGGGCAACAACACCTCCATCACCCTCAGCCCGGACATCAACGGCACGCCGCCGCTGATTCAGCACAACACGGCTCCGGGCTCCGGCGGCGCCCTCTTCTCCCCCGGCACGCGAGTGGACGGCGGAGGCTTCGTCGGCTGCCCGCCACCTTCCTCCGGTGTGGTGATCAACGAGATCCATGCCGATCCCGACACCACCAACGGCGATGCCAACGGCGACGGCACGGCGGATTTCAGCGACGATGAGCTCGTCGAAATCTTCAACAACAGCGGCAGCGATCTCGATCTCTCGAGCTGGACCCTGTCCGATGCCACACAGGTGCGACACACCTTCCCGCCGGGAACGGTGATTCCCAACCAATGCGGCATCGTCGTCTTCGGCGGCGGCATGCCCACCGGCGAGTTTGGCAATGTCATGGTCCAGACCGCCAGCACCGGCTCCCTCGGGCTCAACAACAGTGGTGACACCGTAACCCTCAACGACACGAAGATGGACATCGAATCGGTGACCTACGGTTCCGAGGGGGGCGACAATCAGTCCATCACCCTCGACCCGGACATCGTCGGCACCCTGCCGATGGTCAAACACTCGGTGGCCACGGGCTCCGACGGAGCTCTTTTCTCCCCCGGCACCAAGGTCGACGGCGTCGGCTTCTTCGGTTGCCCGGTGGGCACGCGGGAGATCTTCGAGATCCAAGGCAGCGGTGACGCCTCGCCCTTTGACGGGCAAGTGGTCACCAGCCTCGGAAACATCGTCACCGCCGTTGGCACCGACCGTTTCTTCATGCAAACCCCGGATGGCCGCAGCGACGGCAACGCCACCACTTCCGATGGCATCGTCGTCTTCACCGGCTCGGCGCCGACGGTGGCAGTCGGCGACGAGGTCGATGTGGTCGGCGAGATCGAGGAATTCTTCGGCCTCACCGAATTCACCAACAGCCCCATGGTGACGGTGCAATCGAGCGTCAATCCGCTGCCCGCCATCGTCGACTTCAATGCCTCGACACCGTCGACGGTTCCGATGATGCCGCACGATTTGGAGCGCTTCGAAGGCATGCGAGTACGCATGATGAACGGCACCATCTCGGCCCCCACCGACCGTTTCGGTGACACCTTCGTGGTGGCCAACATCAGCCGTCTCTTCCGGGAGCCCGGCATCATTTTCCCCGGCCTGCCCGGTTTGCCGATTTGGGATGGAAACCCCGAAGCCTTCGAGATCGACCCCGACGGTTTGGGCGCCGCCGACGCTAGTTATTTCGCCGATCTACCGATCGCCGCCGAGGGCGTGCTGTCCTTCTCCTTCGGCGACTATCAACTCTTGCCCACCACGCCGCCCATCGTCATCAGCGCCTTGAACGATCTACCGCCGCTGCTGCCACGGCCGGTGCGGACACGTAACCCAGGCGAGCTCACCTTGGGCACCCAAAACATGTTGCGTCTGTTCGACGACGTCAACGACGGCATCGGCGAGCCGGTGCCCACGGCCATGGAGTACCAGCAGCAGCTCGAGAAGCTGTCGGCCCAGATCCGGGACGTTCTGCGCTCCCCCGATGTGGTCTCCGTGCAAGAGGTGGAAAACCTCAACGCGCTCAGTGACCTGGCGGCGCAGATCGCGCTCGACGACCCGGGGGTCGTCTACACGGCGATCCTGGAGGAGGGCAACGATGTCGGTGGCATCGATGTCGGCTTCCTGGTTCGCGATACGGTGCAAATCCTCGATGTCGAGCAAATCGGCGCCGATGAGATCTTCCCCTTCGACGGCAGCTTGCTCAACGATCGCCCGCCGTTGGTCCTCGAAGCCCGTTACCTCGAACCGATGACCCTCCTAGGCGGCGTGCCGAGCTACGATTTCACCTTCGTGGCGGTGCACCAACGTTCCTTGAGCGGCATCGACGATCCCACCGGCGGCCCACGGGTGCGCATGAAACGGCAAGCGCAAGCGGAGTTCCTCTCCGAGTGGATCGGCGGTCGCCAAATGATGGATCCTCAGGAGCACCTGATCATCGCCGGTGATTTCAACGCCTATGAGTTCACCGACGGCTACGCCCACGTCCTCGGCCAGGTGGTCGGTGATCCGGCGGATGCCAGCCAGGCGCAGATCCCCGGCACCGACGACATCGACCCCAACCTGACCAACCAGGTGCTGAGCCTGCCGCCGAACGAACGTTATTCGTTTGTTTTTGGCGAGAGCGCTCAGGTCCTCGACCATTTCCTCACCTCGTTGCCGGCCAACGCCGTCGTGGTGGAGATGCAATACAGCCGAGGCAACGCCGACGTCAGCGACGACTTCGGGGACATGCCGATGACCCCGCTGCGCTCCTCGGATCACGACGGTGCGGTGCTCTTCCTGGTGCCGCAATTCCCGCTGCCGCCCTTGCAGCTCACCATCGACGGAGGTTTCTGCCCCGGCATGTTGAGCTTCACCTTGACCAACGCCCAACCCAACTCCACGGTGGCGGTGATGGGTGGCCGGGATACCGGCGCCGCCGTCGTCGACCGTGGCGAGTGCGCGGGCACCGTCCTCGGCCTGGACCGGGCTGACATCGTACGCCGCGTCGACACCGACGGCAGTGGGCAGGCGTCCTTCCAACGCTTCCTCACCCTGTCGCGCTGCGATCAACTCTTTCAACTGATGGAGCTGCCGCCGGAACGTGAGAAGCGGCTATCGAGCGTCGCAGGCGAGGGTCTCACTTGCCGTACCAGTCCGGTGGAGTCGGTGCCGACGGTGCCCCCCACCGTCGTTGGTGGTCCGGCGATCGGTAGCGGCTGGCTACCGTGAGCTGACAAGAGCAAAGAGTCGGCACGATGCCCCGTGCCGGCTCCGTGGATCGGCTGAGAGCCGATCGCCGACTGCGAGTCTGATCGATGAGACAAGCCCCTTCCGTTCCTGCGGGAGGGGCTTTTTTGGTCTTCGGTCGGCCGCCCCTTCGAGAGTCAAGGCTGATCCGCTTTCCTCGCCTCTCCCGCGTCTATTCCTAGGAAGGTCAAACATGAAGCCGGGGCTCCCGGAATACCTGCTGTCGCTACCGACACTTAGGCTCATCGGGCTTCATCACCAGGAATGGGCACCAGGCAGATGGCGCATCAATCCAGCCGATACCTATGCCTGGACTCAAAGAAGAACGGAGATTTCAAATGCGTTGGATGATCGCGCTCCCATTGATCCTATGGACACCCTGCTCGGCGGTTGAGGCTCAGTTTCTCGATCACCTCACCAACCCGACGTTACCGGTCACTTTGCAGCATCCACCGGGGCTCGGTCTTTCAATCGATAGCATCGCCTTCGGCCCAGCGTCGGGGGAGTGCTCCGACGAAATCGTCGAAGCCTTGATCAGCGATTTCGTCGCCAATCAGATCGAGGTGATCGACCGGCAGCATCTCGATACGCTGCTCGCTGAGCACGATCTGAACCTCAGCGGCTATGTCGATACCTCCCAGGCAGCGGCCATCGGCAAGATTCTTGGGCCTTCGGCGCTCATCTTCATCAAGTCTCAACGCTGTACCACCGAGCAAGACCGGTTTTCTGAAACACGATCTCGATACGATCGAGCCACCAAGAGGAAGTACAACGTCCGCCTCTACTCGGCGCGTACCCGCGCCTTTCTCAAAGCCTCGATCCAGACGGTGGATCTCACCACCGGTAGGGTCTTCGCGGCTCGGGTTCTGGACTACTCCCCTGAAAAGACCCATGAGTCCTACGACGGCTATCCGGAATACCCAGCGACCTTCGATGTCTTGGACGTGGCTATCCACAGTGCCGTCACCGACGTGCACCGCATGTTCCTTTCCTGGTCCGAACGGATAGATCTCGTGTTTTACAACAACAAGGCCTGTGGTCTGCAGCAGGCTTATCAAGCTCTCAGGATAGGTGATCTTGATCGGGCCTTCGATCTCTCCCACCAGAACCTGGACTCTTGCAAAACCACGCCGAAAGTCAAAGCCAAGGTCCTCGGCCATGCCCACTACAACGTCGGCATGGCCTACATGATGCGCCACGAGTATGAAGAGGCCCTGGGATATTTCGCTGAAGCGGCAAGGCTGCGTCCCGGAAATATCGTCACCCGGGCAATCGCCGACTGCCATAAGGCCCAGGATCTGATGGCAGCGATGCAGAAGGTCGAGGAAAGGGCGGCCTACGAAGCCGAAAGAATGGAAGTCGAAAGCGCCAAAGCCGAAAAGATCGAGATCGCCAACAGCCTCACCAACTCCGATGTCATCCGCATGGTGGAACAGAAGCTACCGGACTCCATCATCGTTCAGAAGATCAAGGGCTCGCCATGCCGCTTCGACACCTCGACGGATGCCCTCATCGCCCTCTCAGATGCCGGGGTCACTGAGCAAATCATCTTGGCCATGATGGAACCCTGACGCCAGATCCCCCCTGGGGGTAGCCGGAGGGTTAGAAGCCCAATAGCCGCATGCCAGAGCTGCGAAGGCTTCAAGCCGGTTCAAGTAGATAGCTTCACGTCGATGGCTTCACGTTGATGGCTCCAAGCCGGCATCAAACCGACGAGTCCCCGTCCTCGGGAACATAGGTCTCGAGCCGTAGAAGGTAGAGGGTGACACCGGCCGGGAACATCAATAGCAGCCCCCGGCTCCACCAGCTGTTGAAGCCATAGACAGCGGCGGCACCGATCACCAGCCACATGACCAGCAAGGTGACCTGGCGTTCCCGGCGGCGGATGCGGCCAACCCGATAGTCGCGGATGTAGCGACCGAACCATCGGTTATCGAGCAGCATTTGGTAGCGCTTGGGATCACTGCGGGCGTAGCAATAGGCGGCCAGCAGCAGGAAAGGGGTGGTGGGCAACAAAGGTAGGAAGATGCCGAGGAACCCCAGACCCGTCGAAACCATGCCCAGCAGAGAGAGAATTTTTGTAGAGACTTTGTTCATCGATGGCAAGATCGAGGGCCCAGGAGAGAACCCACCGGTGGCCATCATATCCGGCGAATGGAAGCCACCGCCACTGGGCTTTGGGGTGAGCTTGAAAAGGTGGGCCCAGGGCCCTTAGTACACCTTTCGGAAATACGGTGACGTATCGAGAGCACCGAGGCGCCGCGTCCGCAAGGCTTGCGAGCGAAGCATAGTGGGGCTCTGTTGCAGCGAGCGTAACGCCGCGGACGTGGATGCATCGGCGCTCGAATACCAGCGTATTTTTGAAAAGGTGTACTTAGAAGGCGAAACGCAGCAGCAGACGCTGCGTCGACGCCACGGCTTGTCCGCTCTGCCGGGCTGGCTCGAATTTCCAACCTTGCACGGCATGCACCGCAGCCTGGGTCAGGCCATGGGGCAAACCCCGCAGCACCTCCACCTCGGTGACTTTGCCTCTCGAATCGATGCTGGCCAACAGCTCCACATCGCCTTGCGTGCCTTGCACCCAAGCCTCCTCCGTGTAGGTGGGCAGCGGGCTGACCCGACGTCGAGCCGGCTCGATGGGTTCGTTGGCGGCGAGCTGCACCGGCTGCCCGGCGAGGGGCAATACAAAGACCACCTCCTGCTGCGACGCCACGGGGTTGCCGTCGACGGTGGCGGGGGCGTATCGCCATTGCCACAGGGCCTCCAGCAGTTGGCGGTCGACGCTTTCGGACGCCCCCTGCAGGATATCGATACCCACCACTTGCCCCGTCGCATCGATGTGGTTGCGCAGCCGTAGACGGGCCGGCTGACCGGCCGTTGCGGGACTGGTCAAGGGCGGCGTCTCGCCCCACAACCGACGAGCCGGCACGATTCGTGGACCCGCCGTCGCCAGCTCCAGGGAGGCCGGTTCCGCGTCATCCGCTACGGCTCGGTCGATGGCAGAATCCTGGCCGACGGCTTGCTCGTTGGCCACCGTAACTAGCGCCGTCGGCGGCGCTGCGGCAGTTGGGGGTATGGCAGTCGGGGGTGCGGCAGACGGGGGTGCGGCAGTCGGAGGTACGGCAGCTGGAGGTGCGGCAGTCTCCATAGTCCGTTGCACGGCGGAAAATTTCCGCGGCACCACCCCTGCGGTCGCCTCGGCCACCTTGTCGGGCGCCAAAACGGCGCGATCCGAGGGGCTGCCCGTGGGCCCCGCTGCCCGCAGGCTATCCCCGTCCCAACCAGGAATCGGCTCCGCAGGTACGGACTGGGCAGACATCTCCGTCGCTGGGGCCAGCGTCTCAACACCTGTCTTGTCCACCGGCTCAGCGGCTGTTTCTTGCGGCTGCCATGACGGACGCCAGAGCAGGGCCGGCGGAAAAAGCAACGCCAAACCCAACAGTACCAACAGCGTGACGGGCAACCAAGGGGACTCGAAGGACGGTCCATTGCTGGCCGCCGAGCCCTGTTTAGCCAAGGCCTGGGTATCCGAGCCCTGGGTAGTCGGCTGCTCCGCCGCCGCTTGGCTAGGGGCCGTGGACGACGCTTCGGTTGTAGGTTTCGAAAGCACAGAAGATCCGGAAGGCGCAACTTCACTGGCCCGAGCGAGATCCGGATATTTCTCCGACAAGGTGTCAAAGTAGGAACCGCGCGGCGAATTTTGAGGTTTGTCGGCCAGAATCGCCATAACAATCATGTCCCGGTCTTGCCGACGCCTGAATGCGCCTAGCGCCATTGTAGCAAAGCAAGATCCGTTCCACATCCAGAGGGGCCCAGACTTCGAGAAACCAAGAGAAAACGGCGCAGGATCGGGGTCAAATCGTTGCAGAGTAGACACCCCTGTCAACTTTCGAGGCCAACGCCACGCCTTGTGAGGCTCACCAACGAAGGGATAGACTGTTCGGCAATGCCTGAAAATGCAATACCACCCAGCAGCACCGCCAAGGCGGGAGGCCGAGACAACACGACGGCTGACGACGCCTCGGACTGCAACGTCCCGGACTACGACGTTGCCATCATCGGCGGTGGTTTTTGCGGTGCCTCCACCGCCATCCTGCTCAAACGCTGGCGGCCCGGCATACGACTGCTGGTGGTCGAGCAGTCCGAAACCTTCCGCCGCAAAGTCGGCGAGGCGACGGTGGAAGTCTCGGCCATTTTCCTGCACCGGGTTCTCGGTCTCTACGACCATTTAGCCCGCGAGCACCTCCCCAAGCACGGGCTGCGCTATTGGTTCACCGACGATGCCAACCGCCAGCTCGCTGAGATGAGCGAGGTGGGGCCCGCCGAGCCCCCCCGTTTGGCGTCGTTCCAGCTCGACCGCACCAAGCTCGACCAATATCTGCTCTCGACCGCCGCCGAAGAAGGCTGCGAGGTCTTGCGGCCGGCCAAGGTCAAAACCCTGGACGATGCCTGGCCGGTCAACACGCTGCAATTGGAAACCGCCGACGGGCCGCGCACCGTCACCAGTCGCTGGGTCGTCGACGCCTCCGGCCGTCACAACTTCATCGCCCGGCGCAAGGGATTGCGGCGACGGGTGGAGGGGCACCGTACCGCCGCCGTCTGGGGACGTTGGAAGGGCGCCACGGATTTCGACAGTTGCGCCGTGGTCGGCGACGATCCGAGGTCGAGCTCCCTACCCCACCTCGCGGCTTCGAGGCGACTGGCCACCAATCACTTCTGCGGCTACGGATGGTGGGCCTGGGCGATCCCCTTGAGCGGCGGCGAGACCAGCATCGGTGTGGTTTACGACAAAGATCTCTTCGCCTTGCCCGAAGGCTCGTCCACGGTGGCCCGCTACCGGGCCCACGTCAGCTCCCAAGACGGCCTGCGGCAGCTGATCGAGGGGGCCGAGCTCGACGAGGACGACTTCCTCGGCTACAGCCACTTGCCCTACCGCAGCAGCCAATACATGGGGCGTGGCTGGGCCTTGGTGGGCGATGCCGCGGCCTTCACCGACCCCTACTACAGCCCCGGTCTCGACCACGCTTCGATGTCGATCTACGCCACCGCTCGCCTGATGGTGCAAGAGCTCAACGGTGAGCTCGACGGCGGCGCCCTCGACAACCTCCTCGAGGTGCACAACGGCAACTTCCACCGTTCCTATGATCGCTGGCTGGCGGCCCTCTATTTGGGCAAATATGAAATCTTCGGCGATGCCGAGCTGACCCGGACCGCCTTCCTCTTCGACACCGCGATGTACTATTTGGGGGTCGTCACTCCCCTATGCAAAGACATCGACGGCATGGCGCTGCCCCTCTTCGGGGTCGATCTGCCGCAGGCCAAGCTGGCCTATCGCATCATGCAAGCTTTTAATGGACGCCTCATCAAATTGGCCCGCTTCCGGCGCCAAGCCGGTCTCTACGGTCGCCGCAATACCGGTTGGCACGCCTATTCGAAATCCTTTGGCATCGGACTAGGTGCCGCCCTATCGCCCATCTCCAAGGCCCTGGCCAGTTGGTTACGCATGGAAGGGGAGCGCCTCTTCTACCGTCTCAAGGGTGGACGGGCGGACGTCTCTCAACCGGTACCCTTGCCCTCTCCCTCTCCCCGCTGAGCCCTTCCCCGGTACCACGCCTCCATGGCCGGTAGCACCCATAGGGTCGCTGCCAGGCAGGCAAAGACGCCGATGGAAACCAGAGCGCCCCCCCGTTGCAGCCCTGGAACCGACGACAGGGTCAAGCTGGCGAAGCCGACGGCGGTGGTGAGGGTGGTCAGCACCATGGCCCGGCCCGCTTCGGAAACCGAGTCCGCCAGGGGATGATGCGAGGTCGGCGAGCCGTCGCCCTGCACCGACACGGAAGCCTGCCGCATGCCGTGCAAGGCATGTAATCCATCGTCGATACCGATCCCCAAGAGAATTGGCAAGACCGCCAGACTCAGCAAGTCCAAGGGAAGGCCGATGGCTGCCCAGAGGCCAAAGGTCCAACAGCAACCGAGCAGGACGGGGGACAAGGACAGGAGGCTGGGCAGCCACCGGCCGCCGAACGACACGACGACCACCGCCAGCATCACCAACAGGGCGATCAGCCCAAGGCGTCGCAGATCGCGCAGCGCCAGCCGCCGCATGTCTTGCCCCAACGCCACCGCCGAGGCGATCGCCGCGCCGGGTGCCAGACTTTCGATCTGTCGTCGCAGCTCGGTCGGTGGACCCTCGGCCCAAGCTCCCTTGGGCAGACGCAACTGCAAGGCTGCCCAATAGATGCCATCTCCGTCGACGCCCTCGCCGCCGGCCGCCGGCCGACGAATGAGCTCGTGGGCCACCTCAGGCCAAGCCGTGACGGCGTCGTCCGCCGCCGGATCAACACCACGGCCCCAGGCACGCAATGCTTCGAGACCAGGCTCGAACGCCTGGGGCGACAATCCGGCCTGCCGTAAAGCGCCTTCGAAGGTCTCCGTCGCTTCCAACCAAGGCAATGCCCGTAGCTCCAGCAGACGCTCCTCCACCACGCGGGGCGAGACGATCCAATCCCCGGGGGACGTCACGCTCACCCCCGGCAGACGCTGCCGCAACAGCCCACTGACCGCCACCGTACGTTCCAGCAATAGCGACAGATCCGGCGCTTTCAATACCACCGTCGCCGTATCGAGGCCCACGCCAAAATGTTCCACCAGCAGCTTTTCCGCCTCCAAGGCGGGATGATCCACCGGTCGCAAGGCCCTGAGGTCGGCACTGACATCGAGATGTCGCAGCGCCCCTAGGGAGCCGAGGGTCAGCAGGGCGGCGAGCAGCAAGACCGCCCCCGCATGCCGCCGGGCTTGGCGGCCGCTGGCTTCGACCCAACGCCCGAGCCAGCGCCACAACCAGCTCCGACGCCCCGTCCCTCCGTGGGCCACCGAAACGGCCAAGGCTCCACCCACCAGGGCGGCAGCCAGCAAGATCATCATGATCCCGAGGGCGACGACGGTGCCCAGCTCCCGCAAGGGACGAAAGATGGCCAGGCTGAGGACCGCAAAGGCCAGGGCGGTGGTCAGCGCCGAGACTAGAATTCCCCTGCCGCTGTGGCCGAAGGTGCCCGCCAGGGCCCCGGCGGGGGAGCGTCCGGCCAAGATCAACTGTTGGAAGCGGGTTCCGCCATGGATTCCGTAATCCACCCCAAGCCCTACCAAAACGGCGGCGAAGCCGATACCGGCGGCGCTCAGGGAGCCGAGCAACAGCACCACCAAGCCCAGGCTCCAACACAGGGCAACGCCCAGGGATACGAAGATAACCAGCGGCTGACGGGGGCCGCCGAAGGCCAAGAGCAAGAGCAGGGCGCAGCCGATGGCCGAGCCCGCCACCGTCGCCTCCAGGTCCTTTCGCAGCACCGCTTCGTCTTGGGCCGCGTAGAGTGGCCCACCGACGGCGGCGAATCGCACACCCTCTCCGACATCGGCCCGTACTTCGTCGAAAGCGGACTCCAGGGCCGCCTGCAATCGCCTCCCGCTGGCGGGGTCGATTTCCGCTCCAGAGGGCGTCAAGACCACCAAGGCGGCATTTTCGTCGGTGGCGAGAAAGGCCGAGGTCAACGGATCGAGGGGTAAACCTCCCCCCGCCCGACGGCTCAACTGGAGCGCATCGCTCAGCCCCAGGGGATCGTGGATCAGGAAGGGGACTTGCCAACCGCCCATCGGCGATGCCATGACCGATCGCAGCTGGTGTGCCCGCGCCTCCAGGGACGACGGCTCGAGGTTCTCAGCCAGCTCGCCCAGGGCCTCCGGTGAGAGAAACAGAGGGGCCCGGGCCACCACCTGGCGCAACAGGAAGTCTTCGTCCTCGGGCTCCAGCCCGGAACGTACCTGCGCCACTTCCGGATTGCCGCGCAGAATTTCGGCCAAGCTTTCGGCGGCGCTGATCAGCAGCCCCGCATCGACCTCCTCGGCATCGAGCTCAGCCGCACCCACTTCCTGCGCCGGTAGGACGACAACAAAAACTTTCTCGAAGCCTCCAAAATGCCGCAAGAAGAGGCGATAGTCCGCCGCCGCCGGGGAGTCCTGGGGCAGCAACGCCACCAAGTCGGTATCGAAACGCAGCCGCGGAATGAGCCACAGGGAACCCAGCGTCAACAACAGGGCGACGATCAGGATCAGGCGACGCTGCTCCGTCACCCAGTTGCCCAACACCCACGCCAGGCCCCCCGTCGGGGCTGTGCCAGGTTCCATGGGGTGCCGGGTCATGGCTCGAGGACCATCCAAGCGGCGCTACCACCCACCCCCAAGGTGCTGACCAAAAGCCGGCGTGGCGGCGCCGATGGCGAGCCATCGTGGGGCACGATGCCAAGGTCCGGGTCCCTTTGCTGAAACCCCGGGGTGCTAGCGAAAGGAACCCCCGACGCGGCCAGGACCGCGGCGGCCAGGAAGCCGCCGGCATAGTCGCCGACCGTCGCCTTGGGCACCAGCACAGGCGGCAGAGCGGCCTCCCCCCACAGGGCTCGCAACAGCTTCGCCTCCACCCAATCCCCATGGCGATGGCCGCCGGCTCCGGAAACGATGCGGTCGATGCTGTCGACGACAACCCCTTGGCTGCGCAGCCCCTGCCGTAGGCGTTGCTCCAGGGCCTCGGGACGCCGTCCCCACCCGGCCGATGGAGCCGTCGGATCAAAGGCCGCCACTTGCGCCCGCAAACGAGCCAGGGGCAGGCCACCGCGGCGCTCACAATGGGCGGCGCTCTCCATCACCAAGGCACACGCCCCCTCCGCCGCCAGCGTGCCGTTGCGTCGCAGGTCGAACGGTCGTGCCATCTCCTCGCCACCGCGGGCTCGGGCCAAGGCACCGAAGCGATTCAAGACGCGGTGCAACAGGGCCGTCATTTCGTCCACCGCCAAGACCAACGCCACCTCGGCCCGACCGTTTTCGATCTCCCTAGCGGCTCGCCCCAGGGCCAACAAACAACCCGCCTCGCGCTGCGTCACCGTGATGTTGGGGCCGGTGGCACCCAGGGCGAGGGCCACTTGCGCGGTGGGAGCATTGGCCACCGACTCGGTGAAGAGAAACGGCGACACCGCTTCCGGCGACTCGGTGTAAATCTGTTCGAGAATGCCTTCGGTGAAAGACGACGGACCAAAATTGGTGGCCAAGACGACGGCCATATTGCCGGCACCGGACGCCACATCGAGGGATGCATCGGTACAGGCCATGTGGGCCGCCGCCACGGCAAACTTGGAGGGCTGGCTCATACGCCGCGCCTTGCGCGGGTGGAGCCAAGGGGATAGATCCTGTGCCGCCGCCAGATGGGCCAGGCGCCCGCCGGGGTAGTCGAGGCTGTGACGTGGCCCGGCATGTTGGCGACCGTACGAATCCAGATCCTCGACCCTCGAGGTGACCACCCGGCCATCGCCCAGGGCCTCCGTCAGCGCCTGGCGACCACAGCCGGCGGCGCCGACCCAGCCCAACCCTGAAATGACCACCGGCCTGATGCCGGCCCCGTCGTCCACTGCCGTCCCTTCGCTCGCTGCCGCCCCGTCGCTCACTGCCGCCCCTCCACCCTGGACCCTGGGCTGGCGAATACCAGCGCCGCGTTGGAGCCGCCAAAGGCAAAGCTGGTGGAGACGGCACGGCTATCCGCCGCGATCTGCCGCGGGGCATCGGTCACCAGATCCACCTCCATCTCGCCGTCGATCTCGCCTGCCCCTGGGGTGGGATGCACCGATCGATGCTGTAAACACAGCAACGTGGCCACGGCTTCAATGGCCCCGGAAGAACCCAGGAGATGACCGATGACCCCCTTCGTGGAAGTGACCGGCAGATGCTCGGCGCGCTTCCCGAAGACGCTGCCGATGGCCCGCCACTCGGAAATATCATTGTGGGGCGTGCCGGTGCCATGGGCATTGATGAAGCTCACCGCCGAGGCGTCGATGGAGCCGTCCGCCAAGGCGCTCCTGATCGCTTCGGCGGCACCCCGTCCTTGCGGATGGGGCGCCGTCATATGGTGCGCATCGCAGGACGAGCCCGCACCCACCAGCCAGCCGAGGATCGGTGCACGGCGTGCCATGGCATGCTGCAGGGTCTCCAGAACCACCACCCCGGCTCCTTCGCCCATGCTCAGACCCTGCCGTCCTTGACGAAAGGGCCGACAGGGATCGCTATCGACCGCACGCAGGGAGTTGAATCCGGCGTAGGTCAGACGGCACAGGGAATCCGCTCCTCCGGCCAAAGCCACTTCCACCTCGCCGACCCGCAGGGCGTCGAGGGCTGCGCCGAAGGCCAAAGCCCCCGAGGCGCAAGCCGAGGAGAGCGTCACCACCGGTCCCATGGCGCCGACATGACGGGCCACCGCGTCGCCCGGGCTATTGATCGGATGACCCGCCACCAGACGTAGTCGAGCTCCTCCGATCTTCCCGTCGACGAGATGTCCATAGAAGGCTTCCGCCTCGGCCATTCCCGCGGTGCTGCCGCCAAAAAAGACACCCAAATCAGGCATCGGCAGGTCGAGCCCCGCTTGGGCCATCGCCTCACGAGCCGCAAAGAGTGCAAAACCGTCGGCTCGGGTGACGGTGGAGTCCTCGGCAAAGAGTTGCCTCCACTCGGCATCGGGCGCTGCCACCTCAGCCACCAATCGCGTCCGCTGATCCGACGTTTCAAACTTTTGGGGCTGGGAAACCATGGTTTCACCCCGGCTCAAGCCCTGCCACAGGGGAGCGATGCCCCAACCACAGGCGCTGACAGCCCCCAAACCGGTGACGGCGACGGCGACGGACGAAAGATCCTTCTGTGATTGCCGCTGGGTCAAGACAACGTCCTTCTCAATGCATGTAAACTCATCGTGTATCCTCCAAACCAGGGTTCGCCCACCCTGCGTCTTCGGATGCCGTCACACCAGCACTGATTCTATAGAAAGATGTCACCACGCAAGCGATGATCGACGCCCTCGCCCCATCGTCCACCGACGACGACACCACCGCTTCCCGCCGCGCACCCTCGCCCCCACTGGGATCGCAGGAACCTTGGAAAAGCTCTCCCCTGGTGAGCTTTTCCGTCGCCCTGCATGGCGTTGCGTTACTCGCTCTGGCCCTTCGACCACGGCTCTGGAAGCCCCTCGCCGCCTTGCTGGCGGTAGATCATCTTGCCCTTTGCTCGGCCGGCATGTGGCCGCGCAGCCGCCTGTTGGGCCCGAATACCAGCCACTTTCATCACCACAACACGGCCACCCCTTGGGTCGCCCTCACCCTCGACGATGGCCCGGACCCCGAGGTCACTCCGCGGGTTCTCGACCTCTTGGCCCAACGGCGGGCGCGGGTTTCTTTCTTCTGCATCGGTCGCCATGCCGCCTCTCGCCCTGACATCGTCCGCCGCATGGTCGACGAGGGCCACCGAGTGGAGAACCACACCCTCCACCATCGGCCCTACTTTTCACTGCTCGGCTCCAGAGCACAAGAACGGGAGATCACCGGCGCCCAGGAAATCCTGCAACAGCTCAGTGGCCGGGCACCGCGTTGGTTCAGGGCACCGGCTGGAATCCAGAACCCGCTGCTCGGCCCGATCTTGCACCGCCTGGGCCTAAATTTGGTGTCGTGGACGCGCCGGGGTTTCGACGCCGTCGAGAGGAATCCACGGCGCATCGTCCAACGCCTCGGTCACGACCTGCGGAGCGGCGATATCCTGGTGCTGCACGACGGCTTTGGCCCCCGGGATCGGCGGCGCCAAGCCGTCATCCTGCAAAGTCTTCCCATGTTACTCGACCAGCTCGAAGGGCGTGGCCTGCAAGCTCTCCCCTTGCCCGACCCGCCGGGCTCCGCAAAAGGCGATGGAAGTCCCACCGCCCCTTGCATCGACACCGCGGCTATGTGATAATCCGCGCTCTTGTCGACAGAGACTCCTAGGAGATATAGAGAATGTCCAAGCGTTGCGCTATTTGTGATAAGGGAACCGTCTTCGGGCACAGCATCAGCCATGCCCACAACGTCACCAACCGATCGTGGCAGGCCAACCTCCAGAAGGTCCGCGCCGTGATCGACGGTGTGCCCCGCCGTGTCCTGGTCTGCACCCGCTGCTTGCGCAGTGGCAAAGTCCAGAAGCCGGCGGTGCGGCAATGGAAGCCCGAGACCGACGCTTCCGCCACCTGAGACGACCCGACCGTCTAAGCTGCTGCCCGGCGCAGCGGTATCCCTGAGCAGCCCACTTCCTCGAGGTGGGCTGCTTTGCCGTGCGTGCTTGAAGTGGGCGATTGCCGGCTGGTCTCGACGAGACTATTCACCACGAGACTGTTCAACGGGGCCCTTCAGATCCGCGACGATGCCTGGCGCTCTCGAATGCGGCGGCCATCGTACGGTCCGCCGGAACGCTGACGCCTGACCGCCAAGACGCCCTTCATCGAGCGGATGGATTGTCGAATCCGCTCCAGATGACGGCGATCGCGCACCTCCACCACCATGCAAATGAGGCCCTTGCCGGTATCGGTTCCGGCTTCGCAGCTGCGGATGTTGGACGCCTCGCGGGCGATCACCTCCGCCAGCCGCGCCAGCATGCCGGTTTGGTTCTCCGTCTCGATCAACAGATAGACCGGGAAAACCGAGCTGGTGCGGCGCGACCACTCCACTTCCACCAAACGGTCCGGATCGTAGCTCAGCTGCTCGACGTTCGGACATTTCACCGAATGCACCGAAATGCCCCGCCCCCGGGTGACGTAGCCGATCAGCTCTTCGCCGGGAACCGGGTCACAGCACTTGGCCAAGAAGGCCAGCATGTCCCCCTCGCCTTTGACTAACAAAGGCCCTTGCCCCAAAGCCCGGTCGACGACGCGGCGCAAGGTGCTGCGCTCCTCCACCGGCTCCTCGAGCTGCCCCTTCTCCACCAGTTGGGACACCGCCCGCTTGATGGCGATCTTGCCATAGCCGATGCGCTGGAACAGGTCTTCCAAACGGCCGAGCCCCTCGGTTGCGAGGTATTGGGCCATCCTCTCGCTCTCGAACACCTTGCGGGCGCTTTGTCGCAAACGCTTGAGCTCCCGTTCGAGCAGCCGCCGCCCCACCGCGATGGCCTCCTGCTTCTGCTCGGTATTGATCCAGTGACGAATCTTGCTCTTGGCTCGGGAGGTCACCACCATCTTCAACCAATCGCCACTGGGTTTGCGATTGCTCGAGGACATGATCTCCACCATGTCACCGTTGCGCAGAGGAGTTTTCAACGGCACCAATTTGCCGTTGACCCGTGCCCCGGAGCAGTGGTGTCCGAGGTCCGTATGGATGCGATAAGCAAAATCGAGGGGCGTCGCCCCCCTGGGAAAGGCGAAGACATCCCCCTTGGGGGTAAAGGCGTAGACCTCATCCGGATAGAGGTCGATCTTCAGGGCGTTGAGAAACTCCCGCGGATCGTTGACCTCCTTCTGCCACTCCAAGAGCTGCCTCAGCCAGAGGAATTTCTGATCGCCGGTGGACGAGAGCCCCGCCTGCCCCTCCTTGTACTGCCAATGGGCGGCGATTCCCTCCTCCGCCACCAAGTCCATCTCACGGGTACGAATCTGGACCTCGAAGGGGTGCCCTTTCTCCCCCAAGACCGTCGTGTGGATCGACTGGTAGAGGTTTGGTTTAGGCATGGCGATGTAGTCTTTGAAACGCCCAGGAATAGGTCGCCAGTTCTGATGCACCACCCCGAAGGCGGCGTAGGTATCTTTGAGATCTTCGGTGATGATGCGAAAGGCCAGGTAATCGTAGAGTTGCGACAGGTCGATCCCCTGGCGCTTCATCTTGCGATAAATGGAATGAAACCGCTTGACCCGAAAGCTGATATCGGCTTCGATACCCGCCTCCTCCAGGGCACTCTTCAATCGCTTGGTAATCTGCTGGTGAGCCCCCTGGGCGCCCTTCATCTTCTCCTGCAGCCCGGCCTGTAAGTCAGCAAAGACGTGGGGATAGAGATGATAGAAGGCCAGATCCTCGAGGTCCCCCTGCAACCGCGACATGCCTAGGCGCAGGGCGATCGGAGCATAGATTTCGAGGGTCTCCCGGGAGATCCGACGCCGCGCCTCGGGCGTCATGTGCTCGAGGGTCATCATATTGTGGAGACGATCCGCCAGCTTGACGAGGATGACCCGCAAATCCTTGGCCGAAGCCAGGATCATCTTGCGGAAGCTCTCCGCTTGCGCCTCGTCACGGCGCACATAGGACTGTTTGCCGATCTTGGTCACACCATCCACCAACTCGGCGATGTCGCGACCGAAGAGCTCCTCCAACTCTTGACGGGTGGTCAAGGTATCTTCCAGCACATCGTGCAGCAGACCGACCGCCACACTGATCTGATCGAATCTCAGGTCGGCGAGCAGATACGCCACATAAATGGGATGGATGAAATAGGGCTCACCGGACTTGCGCCGCTGATCACGGTGCATGGCTTCGGTGTAATCGTAGACGCGGCGCAGAAACTCAGGGTCATGGGGACGCTGGTTGCGCTCGAGACAAGAGAGGATGTCCTCGAACTTGATATTTGGCCGCGGGCGAATGGGAGCACGGATCGGCTTTTTGCCTGCCTTCGCCATAAACCGTCTCCGAGATTCGAAGTCAGCGTGTTACGACGTTGGGTCGGTGGTGGGCGGCTCTGAGCCCAACGGCTCGACCTCACCGAGGACGCCGAAAAGCTGTTCCTGAATACGTTCCCCGGAATCCTCACCGGCAGGATAGACATAGACCAACTGCAGCGTTCGGTCGTTCCACGGATGAACCAAGAAGACGATGGTCTCTTCCAGGGCCACACCGTCGTCGCCGAGGTAGTGCCCGCGGGAATAAAAGGCGGTTCCGAGTTGGGAGCCCAACTCCCGCTGTCCTTTGTAGTCGCCGCCTTGACGCGCCAAGACGGCTTCTTTGTGCTGCTCGATGGCGGCGATCAAGTTGATACCACCGATTTCTTTCTCGCCCGCCTTCACCGTCAGGGTGCCGGGTACGGCGGCATCGGAGGGCGCCAACACAATGCCCGACGGGTCATTGGAAACCAGGCGAAAGAAACCGGGCACGCCGGCCAGGGCAACGCCGTTCTGAGGATTCTCGACCCGTTCGCCCAGCGGCGGCTCGGCGTTCTCCGCAGCATCCTGCTCACCCCCCTGGCAGGCGGTGAGGCACAGCGAGAAGACGATCGACAGCAATAAGCTGAGGGCTCGGCGACGATTGGAAAAATCCATGCTAGCGCTCCACTGGCTCCGGGATTCCCAGGACGGGATGACCTCAGAGCTCTTTGATTTCCATCAGGATGCCTTGTACCGCCTTCTTGGCATCGGCAAAAAGCATCATCGTATTGTCGTATTCGAACAGATCGTTCTTGATACCCGCGAAACCAGGGCTCAAGCTGCGCTTGATCATGATCACCGTGGCAGCGTTGTAGACCTCGAGAATCGGCATGCCGTAAATCGGACTGCCGGGATCCTTCATCGCCGCCGGGTTGACCACGTCGTTGGCGCCGACGACGATCGCCACATCGGTGTTTTTGAACTCCGGATTGATCTCGTCCATTTCCTTGAGCTGCTCGTAGGGGACGTCCGCCTCCGCCAACAGCACGTTCATATGCCCGGGCATGCGTCCCGCCACGGGATGGATGGCATAGGACACCTCGGCGCCCCGTCTCTCCAGCTCACTGGCCAACTCTCGGACCGTATGCTGGGCCTGTGCCACCGCCAAACCGTAACCGGGCACGAAGATCACTTTCTCGGCATTTTCGAGCACCAAGGCAGCCTCTTCGGCGCTGAAAGAGCGCACATTGTTGTACTCGTCCTTGCCACCGCTGCCACCACCACCACTGGCCGGCTCGGCACCGAAACCACCAAAGAGCACGTTGGCCAAGGTGCGGTTCATCGCTACGCACATGATCTGCGTCAAGATCAGGCCGGAAGCGCCCACCAAAGCGCCGCTGATGATCAGCACATTGTTGCCGAGCACAAAACCCGTGGCCGCCGCCGCCAGACCGGAGTAAGAATTCAGCAACGAAATGACCACCGGCATGTCGGCGCCGCCGATGGGAATCACCAAACCGATGCCCAGCAACAGGCTCATGATCACCACCGCCAAGGCCACCAAGCTCAAGCTGCCAGCGTCGCTCAGGGAGAAGACGGCATAGGCGCCCACTCCGAGGACACCGAGCAACAGCGCGGCGTTGAAGAGGTGACGCCCAGGTAACAGGATGGGCGAACCGCTTAGTTTGCCCGCCAGCTTGAGGTAGGCCACCAGACTGCCGGACAGGGTGAGAAAGCCGATCAGTAGGGAAAGGATGGTGATCATGCCGGACACGCCACCGTTGCCGAGCAGCGCGGCGGGTGTTTGCCCGGAATTCTTCTCGATCACCTCGTGCCACAGCACCGAGGCGGCGACCAGGCCGGACGCGGCACCGCCGCTACCGTTGAACAGCGCCACCATCTCCGGCATGGAGGTCATCTCCACCTTGACGGCGGCGACGGCGCCCACCAGGCCGCCCACCAACAGGCCGATGATAATCCACTGGAGGTCGAACTTGCCCATTTCGAGCAGTGTCGCGATCACCGCCACCAGCATCGCTAGGGCGGACGTGAAATTGCCGCGGCGAGCCGTGCGGATCCGGGTCAAGCCCTTGAGGCCGAAAATGAAGAGGACGGCCGACAACAAATAGAGGGTCGGCACCAGGGAAGAGTTGAGGAATGCGCTCATTTCTTTTTCTTCTTGCTGAACATGGCGAGCATGCGATCGGTGACCAGAAACCCGCCCACCACATTGACCGTGGCTGTGATGATGGCCACAAATCCCAAGAGGCTGGAGATTTCCGTGTCGCTGGTTTGAGCTGCCACCAGCGCACCGACCACCGTCACGCCGGACACCGCATTGGCGCCTGACATGAGCGGCGTGTGCAAGGTCGGTGGAATCTTGGTGATGATCTCGAAACCGATGAACATCGCCAAGACGAAGACATAGATCCCAATCAGCAGCGGCCCCATCATTTGGCGTCCCCTTCAGGGTTCGAAGTGTTTCGGCCGAGGGCTTCCTTGGTCGCCCCATGACGCACATCGCCAGCGTGGGTGAGCAACGCCCCGTCGATGATCTCGTCCTCGAGATCGAGCTGCATCGCCCCGCCTTCGCCGAGAGTGAGCTGCAACAAGGCCCAGACATTGCGTCCGTAAAGGGAGCTGGCGTCGATCGGCGTCTCGGCCGGTAGGTTGCTCGGCCCCAAGATCAGCACGCCGCCGTGATCGACCTCGCCATCCTTCTCGGATAGCACGCAGTTACCGCCCTGGGCCACCGCCAAGTCGACGATCACCGAACCCGAGCCCATGCCCTCGACCATCTCTTGGGTCACCAGGGTAGGAGCTTTGCGCCCCGGCACCAAGGCGGTACAGATCACGACGTTGGCTTTGGCCACGTGGCGGGTGACGATCTCCCGCTGACGGCGCAAGAAGTCTTCGCTCATCTGTTTGGCGTAGCCGCCCTTGCCTTCGCCGCTCTCCTCCTGCTCCGGCAACTCGATGAACTTACCGCCCAAGGATTCCACTTGCTCCTTGACCACCGGTCGGATGTCGGACACTTCCACCACCGCCCCGAGGCGTTTGGCCGTGGCCACCGCTTGCAGACCGGCGACCCCGGCTCCCATGACGACGACGCGGGCCGGCGTGATGGTGCCGGCGGCGGTCATCAGTAGAGGAAAGTACTTGCCCAACCGCTGCGCCGCCAGCAACACCGCCTTGTAACCGGCGATCGAGGCTTGGGACGACAGGGCATCCATGCCTTGGGCTCGGCTGATGCGGGGCACCAGCTCCATGGCCAAGGCGCTGACCTTGCCGTCGGCCAAGCGGGCCACCGTATCGAGGTTGTCGAAGGGCGAGAGCAGGGCGATGAGCAGCGACCCCGGCTTCATTTGGGCCGCCTGCTCGGGGCTCGGAGCATTCACCCTGAGCACCACATCAGCGGTGGCCAGGGCAGCGGCGGCGTCGGCGGCCAAGTGCCCACCCACCGCCTCGTAGTCGTTGTCGGCAATGTGCGAGCCGCTACCGGCAGCGCGCTCGATCACCACCTCCAAGCCGGCGGCAACCATCTTCTTGACCGTCTCCGGAGTGGCGGCCACCCGCGTCTCGGGGCGGGTCTCGTGGGGAATAAAGACTTTGACCATGGCTCCCTGGCTGCAGCTCCTTAGCTGGAAAGTTGAGAATCGTCTGCGGATGGGCCTTCAATACCGGTCGCGATCCTATCCGCCTCCCCCGAGCCATGCAAGGCCTGCCATCCTGGCCTCCGTTGGGATCAATCCGCGGGGACCTCGGCGGGCAGATCGAAAAGAAGGATCCGCGAGCTTTCCGCCGAGCTCTCCATCAAAGCCAGGCGTCCGCCGTCTAGGGTGAGTAGGCTCGAGCTCCAAAAGCCATCCAAGGAGCCCATCAGCAGCTCAGCCAAAAAACCCGCGGGCTCGTCGGCCCCGCCGTCGAGCCCGGCCCCTTCCTCCACCGGCTGAATCTCCAGCCGACGACCCTTTCCGGTCATCGGATCGAGCTGCAGAAACCGGTGCTCGTCGAGGCGCAGGACCACACCGGACGCCAGATGCGACGCTTCCATGGCCTCGCCGGGCACATGGCCCACCACCGCCAGCTCGCCGCTGTCCAGGTCGACCGACCACAAGGTCGTATCGCTGCCGTCCCCGAGCAGGCAAATGCCGTAGGCCATCGAGGGCGGCGGGTCGAGGCAAAGGCAGCTCAGGCTCGTGGTCGCCAAGTGCCGTGGCTCACCGACGGCCTCAGCGGCGGTCACCAGGGACAGTCGGCGGAACCCGGAGGAGCCCGTCAGCCCCTCCATGAACAGCCCCAAGCCCAAGTCGACGGACCCGATCTCTTCGGTGATCAGCAAGGCGCTGCGTGGGCCAAGGGTCCACAGGTGGTAGTTGGAATCGGTTTCCGGCGGCAGCTCGAGACGCAGATCCTCCCGTGGTCGCGCCGTCAGATCGCCCCGGTAACGCACCAAGGTGCCTTCGGCATCCGCCAAGAAGCCACTGACTTGCCATTGCCGCTGCGTCTCCAGCCAATCAAAGGACGCCTCGATCAAGGGTGGCAACCGGATCTCCAGCGGCTCCTCCACGCTCGGATGCAAGGCCAGGGTACGCAACCGCGGTGCCTCGCCCGCCCCATCGAACAGCAGCAGGCGATGCTCGTCGATGAACGCCAGGTCGTCCGCAACGACGGGCATCGAGCCACCATTGCCGAGCTCGACCCAAAAGGTGCTGCGGATCGCCTTGAGGTTTCCGTCGCCGTAGTCGAGATTTTCGGACTGGGCCGCCAGGCGCTGTCCCGAGGGGGACCAGCGGACGAGACCGGCCCAGGAGTCGATCTCCATCTGGTGCACCGCTTCGAGGGGGGTCGGGGTCGGATCGAGGACGAAGGCTGCGCCCCGTCGGGCCATCGGATCATCAACAAAAACTTGCCGTGCCACCGGGCTTCCCAGGAGGATTACCAGCCCCGCCACCGCCAAACAGCCGACGGCCAGCAGACGGCTGGCCAGGCGCCGCAGAAGCAATAGGGCCACCGCCGAGGCGAGCAGCACCGGCACCACCAAGGGAATGTCCCGGGCCCACAAATAGAGCTGCCAGCGGGGTGACGGCAGGCTGAATCGTAGGGCCCCCAAGGCGGCGGAGAGGACGGCCACCGGCGTCAGGAGGAGAATGGGGAGCCACAGCGTCCACGGGGGCTCGGCGGTGCGCAGTCGATAGCGCCGTGCGGCGGCGTTCAAGAAGAGCATGCCCAGCAGCAACATGCAGACGGCGTTGAGCAGGGGACCGCCCACTTCGAGATCACCGGTCAATGCCATGAGCCCTTCGCCCCGCAGCAAGGCCACCCCTTGACTGATCAAGGCCAAGGACCCCGCCAAGGCCAGGGCCGTGCGGGACGGCAGGGCCAGCACCATCAAGCCAGCTAAACCGACGACGCTGGTCAGGGGTTGAAACAGCGCCAGCAGAGCCAGCAGGAAGCCGTTGAAACGCAGGGTGAAGCTTTTGCCACGGTCCTCCGACGCCACCGGCGCACGATCGCTGGCCGTCCCCAAGAGCTGCTGGTCGACGGCATCCAGCCTTTGTTTGACCGCCGCCACGTCGCCAGGGGCCAAACGGACCCGTCGATGGCCGTCGGCAGCTTTGGCCTCGAGCCAGAAGTGGCCGCCACTCTCCGCCAGCAGACGCAGGTCGACGAGCTCGCGGTAGGTGGTGCTGCGCCGCACCTTAGCCAGGTCATAGGCTGCTTTGGGATCGGCGCCGGCATGCAGCGACACACCCTCCAGCCAATGCAAGCGATCGCCGCTCAGCACCACCACCGTACCTCGGTCGGAAACCCCGCGCACCACAAGCTCGTCGATCACCGGTGGCGGCGGCGTTTCCGAATGCGGCGCTGTCTGTGGTGGTTGCGCCTCCTGCACCACCCGCAGGCGGTTGGCCAGGCTGGGATGGCTGAGCTCGCCATCGTCCCCGGTCCAGCGACGGGGCAGATAGTTGAAGGCATGCACCTTGTTGACGGCGTCGGCCCAGACTTGGGCGTCGCCGCTGAGCTCGACGCCCCGCAGGTCGCTGCGGTGCTGCCGCCGTTGGCTCGAGGTCGCCCACCAGCCGCGTCCCAAGAGGAGCACCATGGGCCAAATCCAGCCGACAAAAGACAGAGCTCCGAGACTCGCCCGGCCCGCCACCAAAGTCGCCCACAGGCCGCCTACGAGCAGCAAGACGTACCCCAGCTCATAGGCGATACGTTGTCGTCGTGTCGCGGTCTCGATGTGGGCCACGCTATTGGCCAGGATGGCACGGCTTTCCCCCGGTCCGAGGGTCGCCAATAGATCGTCGCTGAGCAATACCAGCGGACGATAGAAGGAAGTCAAGGCATGGGCATTGAAATAGAAGCCACCCCTGGGGCCGAAGTGCCGCACCTCCGGTACCCGGCATTGGGCGCGATCGAGGATGCCGAGGCCCAGCGCATCGAGCTGGGCCGGTGGCAAGACCGACGCTCGCACCAGCAGCTTAAAGCGCCACGGCGTGCCATGCATCGCCAAGAGGGCCAGTAAGGCCGTCACCATGGCCGCCGGCGCCCCCCATCCGGAGGCACCCACAGTCGCAGCGAGCTCCTCGAAACAGGCCGCCACGGCGGGGATCAAGGCCAAGAGAATGACATGGCCGTGCAGCCCCAGGGTGAGCCGCAGAGCGAACGACAGGTACGAAACCAGCCCTTGGCTGAAACCGAACAACTTCTTACGATAGGGGTAGTCGGCAACCGCGACGGAGAGCAGCAGAAGTCCCATCTTGAGGAGCAGATAACTGGGATCGTTGAACAGGACGACGCCGACCACGATACCCAACGCCAAACCGCTGTGCCGAGCTTTCTGGAAATGGAGCTCCTCGAAGGCAGCCTGGCCCATCTTCGGCACAAGCTTGCGCCCCCGACCCCAAACAAAGATCGCAGGGACGGCCAGCAGGACCCAAGATAGGATAGTCATCGGCGAACCCCTTCCGGTGTTCTTGCTATGGTACCCGGTTCAACGACCCTCGGGGTACAGAAGCCCCGGTCCATTGTAGCGACGCCGTCGAAAACCCTGTTCCCTGGCCCACGGAGAGCATTGCGATGATCAAACCACTGGCTCGAATTCTCGACCTGACCGATCCCGACAACCAATACATCCTCAACATGGATATCGACGCCGCCCGCCAACGGCTGCTGAGCGACGATCCCGCGGCGGTGCTCGGGATCGAAGGTTCCTTCGCCTTGGTCGCCCGCCAAGGCGAGCAAGTGCGTCTGGCCCGCAGCCTGGATCGTCCACTGCGCTATTTCCTGGCCAAAGAGGCAGCCGGGCCGATGCTGATCGTCGCCGATCGCATCGATGCCATCCGCCGTTGCTTGGAAGAGCATGGCTACGGCAACCAGTTCCACCCGTCCTACACCCGCATGGTGCCGGCCCACCACGTCACCCACCTGCGCCTCATCGGTTGTCCCGATCCCAACCCCGTCTACCGGCGCTTCTTCGCACCGCCACGGGCCACTTCCTCCACCGACCTCGACCTCCTCGGCGAGCATTACATCGGCGCCTTGATGGCCCAAACACGGCAATGGCTCGAAGCGCAGCCGGTCGATGTCCCGATCGGCGTCCTGTTCTCCGGCGGCAGCGACAGCGGCGCCGTCTTCTTGGCGCTCTACCACCAGCTCCTGCAGTTGGGGCAGAGCCCCGCCCGCTTGAAAGCCTTCACCCTGACCGTCGATGGCCAAGGGCGTGACCTGGAGCAAGCCCGGGACTTCCTACGGCGCTGCGATTTGGAGATCTTCCTCGAAGCCGTCGATGTGCGCTCCGAGGAGCTCGATCCGCTGGCCGCCATCGCCGTCATCGAGGACTACAAACCCCGGGATGTGGAATGTGCCACCGTCGGCCTAGCCCTGTTGCGGGCCATCCGTCAGCGCTACCCGGAATGGCGTCTGTTGGTGGACGGCGACGGCGGCGACGAGAACCTCAAGGATTACCCCATCGAGGAGAACCCCGAGCTCACCATCGTCAGCGTGGTCAACAATTCGATGCTCTATCAGGAAGGGTGGGGAGTCGAGGCGATCAAACATTCGCTGACCTACAGCGGTGGCCAGAGCCGTGGTTGCGTGCGCACCTACGCCCCGGCCCGTAGCCTGGGCTTCGACACCTTCAGCCCCTTCACCCGGCCGCCGGTGATCGCCGCCGCCGAGGCCATTCCCTTCGCCGAGCTGGCGGCGGGGGATCATGGGGCCCTCTATGCCCTCAAGGGCGAAGTGACACGACGCGGTATCGCCCACCATACGGGCATCGACATGCCCATCTTCCCGAAGCGGCGCTTCCAGCACGGTGCCGTCTCCGAGGAGGCCGTGGAGCGCCTCTTCAGTGCCGATCGCGAGACCTACCGTCAGCACTTCTTGGCGCTACATCGCGACTGAGCCGTCGGGGTCGATGACAAGCCACCCGGGTCTCCTATCCCGCCACCGCCGCCAACGACCGGTCGTCGATGTGTGGAAACCCCACGGCGCCTTAGTGGAGACGGAGCGCCTGCCCAACGGTGGACGGGCACGGGTCCTGACCGCCTTCCTGAGCGGCCGGGAATGCCCCTTCGAGTGTGTGTTCTGTGATCTCTGGCGCTACACCATCGAAGGGCCGACGCCCCCCGGGGCGTTGCCGGCACAGTTACGGCGGTTGTTACGTGAGCATGGGCAGCCAGAAGCGGAAGCGACATACGACGAGCAGCACATCAAGCTCTACAACGCCAGCAACTACTTCGATGTCAAGGCGGTGCCCAAAGCTGACGACGACGCCATGGTCGCCCTGCTGCAACCCTTCGACCGGGTCATCGTCGAGTCCCACCCCAAACTGGTGGGCCGTCGCTGCCTGGAGGTGGCGCAGCAATTGGGTCCGGACCGCCTGCAAGTGGCCATGGGGCTCGAAACCGTGCATCCCGAGGCGCAGCCTCGCCTCGGCAAGGGGGCCGACCTCGACGACTACCGTCGGGCAGCGCAGCGGCTGCGGGGGGAGGGCATCGTCTGGCGCGCCTTTGTATTGGTCGGTGCACCGTTCATCCCCCTGGCGGAAGCCGCCCACTGGGCAGCGCGCAGCACCGCCTTCGCCTTCGAAAACGGGGCCGTGCAGGTATCTCTGATTCCCGTGCGGGGGGACCACGCTGCGCTGCGAGAGCTGGCCAGCCAAGGGGACTTTCAGGCACCGACCTTGGGCCATTTGGAGGAGGCTCTGGATCGCTGCCTGGAGCTCGATGGCCCCGGCCTGGTGAGCGCCGATCTGTGGGATCTGGCCAGTTTCTCCGACTGCCAGGTATGTTTTACCGCCCGTCGCCACCGGCTCGAGCGCATCCACCTGACCGCTCGGCCGGAGCCGCCGATGACCTGCTCACATTGCGCCGGTCCGATCAGCGATGCCGAGCCTGCGAACCACCGCCCGACGATAACCACCGCCCGAAGATAACCAAGACCGACGATGACCCCGCCCGAAGATAAAAAGATCTACGATGTCGCCATCATCGGCTCGGGATTTGCCAGCACCATCTTGGCTCGCGTGCTGCGTCAACAGGGACAGCGAGTGCTGGTGCTGGAAAAGGGGCACCACCCGCGCTTCGCCCTGGGCGAATCCACCACCCCCCTGGCCAACTTCGCCCTCGAGCGGCTGGCCCGTCGCAGCGGCTTGCAGGACCTCTTCCGGCTGGCCACCTATGGTCGCTGGATGCGGCATTTGCCACACCTACGCCGCGGCTTGAAGCGGGGCTTCACCTTCTATCAGCATCAACCTGGGCAGCCATTCCACAACCTTAGCGACGACAGGGCCAACGACGACAGGGCCAACGACGACCACCGCTTGCTGGTGGCGGCGAGCCCCGACGATCAGCTGGCCGACAGCCATTGGCTGCGCCAAGACGTGGACCACCACTTGCTGCAACGCGCCATCGAAGAAGGGGTCACGGTCCACCAAGACACCACCGTCGTGGCCGTCGACGAAGCGGCGGACCACCTGCTGCTGCATACTAGCCATCATGGCGAGCCCCAGGCATTTCAGGCCCGCCATGTGGTGGACGGCAGCGGTCCCGCCGCCGTCCTGCCGCGCAGCCTCGGCTTGGCCGCCCTGGCCGACAAAAGCTTGCCCCAAGCCAGCCTGCTGGCGACCCATGTGGACTGCCGCCGGAGCTTCGAGCAGGCGGTGGCGCCGTCCACGGGATTCCCAACCGGCCCCTATGACGACCACCGAGCCGCCGTCCATCACCTGCTGGAAGAGGGCTGGATCTATGTCTTGCCCTTCGATCCAGAGCCCTCCGACGGACACGACACGGTCCACCGGACCAGCGTCGGGGCTGTGCTCTACGGCGGCGCCACAGGGTTGTTCACCGGGTTGATCACTGAGCCGGAAGCCGCCTGGCAGAGGCTCCTGGCCCGCTATCCGTCATTGCGGGCTCAGCTCGGCTCGGCTCCACCCTTGCGGCCGTGGAGCAGCGTCGAGCGCCTGGCCTACGGTCAATCGCAGGCGGCGGGGAAACGCTGGTTCCTCCTGCCCCACACCTATGCCTTCATCGATCCGATGTTCTCCACCGGCATGGCGTGGAGCCTGCTGGCCGTCGAACGGTTGAGCGATCTGCTGGGCGCCGCCCGCCGCCCCTCGGAGGTCGTGGACGGCTCCACCTATGGCGAGCTCCTCAGCCAAGAGAGGGCCCAGATCGTCCGCCTGATCGGCGCCGCCCGCACAGCCCAGGGGGACTTCGAGCTCTTCAAGCACGTCGCCTTCCTGTACTTCGCCACCGTCAGCCACAGCGAGCTGCGTCAACGGCTGACGACCTCAACCGCCGATAGGGCATCCCTATGCTGGCAAGGCTTCCTCGGTGCTTCGGATCCTGCGCTGGTGGAGATCTTCGAAACCGCCCAGCGACGACTGGCCAGGGGCGACGGGCGCCGCCTGCTGCCCTGGCTGCGCCAAGCCCTCATTCCCTACGATGCCATCGGCCTCGACTTGCCGGGGCGAAACAATCTCTACCCCGTCGATCTCGACACCGTCGTCGACAGGTGCCAGCGTCTGGGACTCGAACGGCACCGGATCGAAGCGGCCTTGCCGCGTTTGCGGGGTGGTGAGAGCTGGTAAGCTGCTGCCAAAAGCGCCAAAAGCGCCAAAAGCCCCTTCCTGAGATAGCTCAGCCCACTTCAAAGCTTGCCACGAGATTGTTGCCATCATGAGCCATTGCCCACAGTGCGGAGAGACCCACAGCGCCGACGGAGAGCACTGCGACCGTTGCGGCGCCCAGCTGGCCTCGGAAGTGGAGGTGTTGCGCACTTCGGAGGTCGCCGCCATCCCGGTTCTCAAATCGATCCTGCAGAGCGCCGAGATCCCCTACTACACTCAGGGGGAAGTGATGATGCAGCTCTTTCCCTCCGAGCTCTTGGCCCCCAGCCTGATGCGCCCGAGGGGCGAGGTCCGCTTCTTCGTCGCCGCGGAGCACGCCGACCATGCGCGGCAACTGTTGACCCCCATCGACGGCGCCGATTTGCTGCCAGACGACGACCTCGAAGATCCGTGAGCCGACGATGCCCAAAACCGAGGAAATGCCCAAACCAAGCTCCCATGACGACGCCATCGGCGCCAACCGTCAGCTCTGGGACCAATGGACCCGGGCCCATGAAACGTCCAAGTTCTATGATCTGGATGCCTTCCGTCGCGGCACCAGCAGCCTGCAACGGATCGAGCTCGATGCCCTGGGCGACGCGGTGGCCGGCAAGGATTTGCTGCACTTGCAATGCCATTTTGGCCTCGACACCCTCTCCTGGGCCAGGCTAGGGGCCCGCGTCACCGGTGTGGATCTCTCCCACGAGGCAGTGCAGTTGGCCCAACGCCTGAGCCGAGAGCTGGAGATCCCCGGACGCTTCCTGCAAAGCGACGTGCTGCGTCTCGGCGACGTGCTCGACGACACCTTCGACATCGTCTTCACCTCTTACGGCGTGCTCGACTGGCTACCGGATCTCGATCGCTGGGCTGAGATCATCGCAAACCGACTGCGTCCCGGCGGGTTGTTCTACATGGTGGAATTTCATCCCCTGGCCGGCACCTTGGACGAAGATGGCAAGACCCTGCACTATCCCTATTTTCCCCACGACGAGCCCATTCGCTTGGTGGAAAAGGGTTCCTATGCCGCCCCGGATGCCGACACTGAGGGGGAGCTCTTCGTCTGGAGCCACAGCCTGTCTGAGATCCTCAGCGCCTTGCTCGGTCAAGGCCTCGTCCTGCAGTCTTTCGAAGAATTCCCTTGGAGCCCCTACAACTGCTTCCCTTTCACCCAGGAAGTGGAGCCCGGACGGGCCGTGATCCCCGGGCTGGAGGGCAAGATCCCGCTGACCTTTTCACTGGCGGCCCGCAAGGCCACCACATAGCTCGAGCGGCGATCCGTCCAAGTTCCTCACCTAGCCGAGTAGAATAGACTCCCCTCGCGGCGAGAGGCAGGCCGCCCACTCCAAACCAATGAGGACTCGACCCTGAACCTTCTGCAAGCCATCGCCTTCGAAACCCTGCGCACTCTGGTGCTGGCGGCCCCCTTCCTGATCTTGGGATTGGGGGTGGCGGGGTTTCTGCACGTCCTCTTGCCTTCTTCGCTGATCCAACGCTGGATGGGGCGTCCGGGCCTCTCCGGCGTCACCCTGGCGGCTTTGATCGGCGTGCCATTGCCGGTGTGCAGCTGTGGCGTCGTACCCATCTCCGTCGAGCTCAAGCGCAAGGGGGCCAGTGCCCCATCGAGCCTGTCGTTCCTCACCACGACGCCGGAATCGAGCATCGACTCGATCTTCTTCACCTATGCCTTGATGGGGCCCATTCTGGCCATCGCCCGTCCCATCGCCGCTTTTTTTACCGCCTTCATCGGCGGGGTCATGGCGATCGCCTACCTGCCCGAGGATGACGACGCGGTTGCCAAGCCGGGCAGCCTCAAAGAAGACAGCGCCGCCGAGAGCAGTGCTGCCGAAGACATCGACTGTGGCTGCCATCATGACCACGGCCATGACCACGGCGACGGCGACCACGAGCACAGCCATGGCATCGGCTACGCCCAATCACCGGAGGCCCTGGCGGCCCTGCGTAGCCTGTGGCCCCGAGGCTGGCGTCGAAGCGCCAGCGACGACACCGCGGTGCCGCACCGTGGCCTGTGGCGCAGCGTGATACGCCCCGCCTTGCGCTACGGTTTCGGCGAGCTGCTGGACGACTTGGCTTTCTGGCTGATCTTCGGAGTCGTCTTGGCGGGCACCTTGGGGGCCCTGTTGCCGTCGGATCTCGGCGACCGAGGCCTGGGCTCGGGTCTGCTGCCCATGTTGATGATGCTGGCGGTGGGTATTCCGATCTACATGTGCGCTTCCGCCAGCACCCCCATCGCCGCCGCCCTGATGGCCAAGGGCATCAGCCCGGGGGCCGCCTTGGTCTTCCTGTTGGCCGGACCGGCCACCAACGCCGCCACCTTGGTGTTGCTGGGCCGTACTTTTAGCCGTCGTTTCATTGAGATCTACTTGGCCAGTGTCGTCCTCGGGGCGCTGATCGCTGGCCTCGCCCTCGACGCCTTGGCCGGCTACTTCGGTTGGCAAGTGCTGGCACCGTTGGTCGAGGGAGAAAGCGCCCTCGGCGGCGGCATCGAGGCTTTCTTCGCCGTCCTCCTCAGCCTGTTGTTGATCCGCAGCCTGTGGCGCGGCGCCTGGAAACAAGGCATGGCCGAGCTGCGCCAAGGTTTTGCCGGCGCCGTCGACGTGGCGGCCTGGCGACGCCACCGCCGGGCCTTGACGGTGGTCGGCCTCGTCTTGCTGTTGGCCATCTACCTGGCCAGCGGCTTGTTCATCGTCCCCACCGACAGCCAGGGTTACGCCCTGCGCTTCGAAGCCCTGCACACGGCAGATCTACCGCCGGGGCTCCACTGGGCACCTCCGGCGCCCTTTGGTCGCCCCGAGGTGTGGCGCACCGACTACGCCCGCAAGGCCGACATAGGATTCCGCACCGACCTGGGCTTGCTGGCCCAACGCAAAGAGCTGGCGCGCTTCGCCAATCCTGACGAATGGCACAGCACAGTGGCGGCGATGAATACCAATCCCGAGCAAGCCACCTTCCTCACCGCCGACGAAAATCTGGTGGAGATGAGCTTCACCATCCACTACGGCCTGTCCGACCCGTCCGCTTTCTTCTACCGCGTCGACCACACCCACAACATCGTCTCCCTCTATGCGGAAGCGGCGGCGCGCCGTTTTCTGGCCGGCAACATCCTCGAAGAGCTGCTCACCACCCGCCGACGGGAAATCGAGATGGCCATCGCCGACAGCCTGCAACGGCGTCTCGATGCCCTCGGTGTCGGCATTGTGGTGCACACCCTGCGGGTGGTGGACATTCATCCCCCCAGCGGTGCCGTATTCGCCTTCCGCGACGTATCGAGCGCCAGTGAAGATAAGCAGACCCGCATCCATCGGGCCAAAGAGGTCAAAGCACGGGACGTCCCGCGGACCCGCGGCGAAGCAGCCCTGTTGGTGGCGCGTAGCAAAGCCGATGCCGCCAGTCGCATCACCCGCTCCGAGGGGCGCTCCCTGGCCTTCATGAGCCAGGCGGAAGCCTTGGGTGCGGAGCGTGATCTCCTGATGCATTTGCTTTGGATCGAGACCTCCGAAGAGGTGCTCGCCGGCCGCGAGAAAATCATCGTGCCGCCGGGGAGTGGCGGCACCGGCGTCACCCTGTGGCGCCGACCGCCTCGCTGAGACCACGAGAGACAGCTGAGGCAACTGGAGACGATCACCGCTGGATGGCATCGCGCTTCGCACAATTCGCGGTTACAGAGGAGGACACCATGATCAAATTCATCACACTGGTTCTCAGTCTTCATGTCGGTATCCTGCCCGTCGACATCGCCGTCAACGCACCCGTGGCCAGATTGGAAATGCATCTCGACGGCGCAAAGGTAGGGGAGCGAACGGCGCCCCCGTGGAGATTCCGCGTCGATCTTGGCCGCGATCTGGTGCCCCATCGTCTCGAAGCTGTCGCATTTGATGAGCGAGGCAAGGAAATCGAACGGATTTCTCAGTGGGTCAACTACGCTCGACGCAGCCGCGAAGCCTCGTTGCTACTCGAACCCTCGACCGACGGCAAGCCGAGGAGTGGCAAAGTCATCTGGGCGACCACCGACCAACGGGCTCCTATCGCCCTCGAGGTGCGCCTGGACAACCAACCCTTATCGGTGCAATCCGATGGACGTTTTGAGCTGCCGAGCTACGACCTCTCGATACCGCATCACTTGCAGGCCGAGCTGCTGTTCTCCAATCAACAATCCATTCAGGCGGAAGCCGTCTTTGGTGGCCTTGGCGGAGAAACCCTGACCACGGCCTTGACAGCTATCCCCGTCGTCCTCGAAGGGGCAAAGCTACCGCCCATCGAGGAGCTCGAACAATGGCTCCAAGTTGCAGGGGAGCCGGCCAAGATCTTCTCCAGGGACCATCTGCTCAGCGACCGTTCTACCGCCCCGACCTCAAATCCAGCCGGCGGGGATGGGTACGGCAGCAGCATCATCATCGTGCGCGACACACACATCGACCGCGATTTGAAAAGACTGCTGCGCCAAAAGCGTCAGAGCCTATTTGCCAAGGGTGGCCGCATTCTCAATCCCGAAGATCGGGTGGAGTTCATCCTGACATCTTCCTTGCCCCAAGACCCCCGCGGCGTCCATCGCCCCCAGCCGGTGACCAGCGATTTCAACGAGCTCGGTCTGTGGAACCTCTTCATTCAGGATTACCCTCAGCTGACCATGCCGAGGCAGCAAAATATCTGGTGGAGCCTCGCCCTGGCGGGTAAACGTGCCGTAGACCTCCGACAGCGACGGGTCATCATTCTCTTGCTGAGCAAGAAACCGGTAAGTCTTCCGGGTTTGAGCTTTGAGCAAGCCCAAGGCTATCTGCGCAGCCTGCGGGTTCCCCTCTTGGTGTGGGCTCCGGAGGAAAAAACGCTGAGCCAGCTTGGCACATCCCCCGATCGACCGTACTTGGGAGCGCCGGGCATGCTGCAACTCTTCGAAGACGTCCAGGATCTCCTAGAGCACCAGAAGATCCTCTGGATCGAAGGAGACCATCTCCCCAACGAGATCACGCTGAGCGCCGAAACGCCGGCCGGGGTCCGCATCGCTCAATAGCTTTGCTACTGCTGCCGTCCCCGCAGGCTTCGCCCCCACACCCGGTGGCCGAGCGGTTGACAGCAAGCCCCAGGGCAGATAGCTTCTTGCCAAGGCCTGGATCCATGGGCTCAACCATGGGACAGCTTCGAAAGGCGAAATCATGACCGAAAAGGAAGATTCACTCGACAACAAGACACGGACCATTCCGGGTTCCGGCACCGAGGATCATCTGGTTTCGGAAATCCGCCAACCCACCGCGGTCTACGACCAAGGCTACAGCACGACCTCGAAGCTGCAGGGATCACCTGCTCACTTCAGCGAGGGCTTTCGACCCAAGACGCCGCTGGGGGCTCGCCTGCTCGAAATTCGACGTGCCATCGAAAGCTCGGATACACCCCTTCTGAGCCTTGGTGAGATCGAGCAGGAGATCGAAGCACGACGCGGCGGTGCCCACCTACTCAGCAGTGAATGACCATTACGTTTGTCGACACCGGAGTATTGATCGCCGCAGTCCGCGGAGACGGCGACGCATGCCGTAGAGCCTTTGCCATTCTCGACGACCCCACACGTGAATTTGCATCCAGCCTGTTCGTAAGGCTGGAAGCCCTGCCGATGCCGACCTACCATCGGCGAAGCAACGAAGTAGCTTTCCTAGAGACTTTCTTTGCCGGCGTCGTCCACTGGCCGAACCCGCGGATTGATCTTGTCGAGAGTGCAATGGCAGAGGCTAGTCAGGCAGGGTTATCTGCCCTCGATGCCCTGCATGTCGCAGCAGCGCACGCCGTCGGAGCTAGCGAGCTGGTCACCACTGAGAAACGTCGGCGCTCTTTGCACCGAGTCGCAAGCCTGACCGTCGTCACGATCTGACAAACGCAGGTGCCCGCTACTGCTGCCGTCCACGCAGCCCTTGCTCCCAAGCCTCCCACACACCGAAGGACTTCATCTCCTGCTGCAAGGTGGTGGATTCGATCAATTGCTCGATCTGTAGTCGGCTCTGCCGCGGTAGCTTGAGCTCCGGCTGGTCGGCGAAGGCGAAGAGGACGGCGGCGGCGATGGCGGCGTTGAGCCGCAGTTGCTCGAGGTCTACTTGCTCGAAGGTGTCGGTACGGGCGTGGTAGTTGGGGCCATAGTTGGCGGATTCCTGTAGCGCCACCAGGTTGGGAACCCCTTCCACCATGAAGTCGTAGTTGTCGGTTCCGACCACTGGGACATCCACCTGCTGGAACGGCCCGAGACCGGCCACCGGCCGCAGGGCCGTATCGACTGCCGTCACCATCTCCGGTCGGCCACCGGTGAAGAAGCCGCTGATGCGACCGCTACCGATGTCGAAGGATGCCGCCATGGCGTGGTGGTCGAGGTTGTCCCGCTGCTCGCGGACATAAGCCCAAGAGCCGTAGAAACCCTGCTCTTCACCGTTCCATAGGGCAAATCGCACGGTGCGCTTGGGAACGATGCCCAGGCGCTGCATTTGGCGGGCTATGTCGATCAACATGGCTACGTTGCAGCCATTGTCGAGGGCACCGGTCCCCAAGCCCCAGGAATCGAGGTGGGCACCCACCACGACCACCTCGTCCGCCAACTCACCACCGCGGATTTCGCCGATGACATTGGTGCTGGTGAAGGCAGGACCACGCTTCAGATCGAGATGCACGGTGGCTTCCAGGCCTTTGCCATGGCGCAGCAAACGCAGGGTTCGCTGGGCGACGCTGCGCTCCATGACCAACATGGGATGCTGATTGGCGAAGCCCCGCGAGGCATTGTGACGGTAGAGCACGTTGCGCGGTCGCGATCCCATATAAATCACCCCAGCCACCTCGGCGGCGAAGGCGCGGGTTTCGATCTCCGTCGCTTCGGCGTATTCGCGAAACAAACCCTCCAAGTCCTCCAACTCGACGGTTTCAATGAGCACCCACGCACCTTTGGCCGCTGCACCCAGGCGCTCGAAATCCGCCGTGCCACCCCTGCCACCGTCGACGATGGGAGCCCGCAACCCTGCTTCCGGCGTGGCGATGGAAAACGGCATGGCCGCCGCAGCGGCCTCGAAGCGCAGGTGGTCCCCTTCGAGAACCACCGAAGCGCTGGTCTCGAGCCACAGGCCAGGCATCTCGAAACTCTGTAGGCGCACCTTCACCCCGGCCTCGCGGAAGCGCTCAGCCGCCCAAGCCACCGACTCCACATTGGCTTCCGAGCCGGTGGGACGCCCCCCGATTTCATCCGTCAGCTGGCGCAGATCGTCCACCATCGGTGTCTCACTGAGCAAGGCAGCCACCAGCCCCTCGACATCTCCAAGCTCTGCCAACAGCTGCTGAGTTGGCCAGCTACAGGCCAAGACCACCAGCAGGAAGATAAGCCACGGGCTCTGACCGAGTCGGCGCTGAGCCGGTGGCTGATGAGCGATCGGTGGACACCCACGACGACCTGCAACCGGGAAGTTCCGCCAACCAGTCTCTTGGTGCTGCCATTTACTAACCTTCATGTTGATCTCCTGGGATAGTCCCATGGTGCCCGTCATCAAGCCCTGGACGGAGCAATCTCCGGTAGTACAAAAAAGAAGGTCGAGCCCTCCCCCGATCCCGCCGACTCGGCCCACAAACGACCCCCGTGGTGCTCGACGATACGGCTCGACAGGGCCAAGCCGACGCCGGTACCCACGCAGTTGGGGTCCAATTGCTCGAAGAGGCCGAAGATGCGCTCCAAGTACCTGGCCTCGATTCCGATGCCGCGATCGCGCACGAAGCAGACCGGGGCACCCTGACGCCACTCGGCCCCTACCTCGAGGATGCCACCTTCCGGCTGGAACTTGATGGCGTTGTCTATCAGGTTGATCATCAGCTGTAACAGCCGCAGCCGATCGCCGAAAACCACCGGCAGGATGTCACTCACCGACGTTCGCAGCCCCTTCTCCGCCACCCGCTGCTCCAAGTGGATGAGAGCTTCGCGGGCCAAATCGCCGAGATCCACCTCCTCGGAGCTATGACATATGCGACCGACACCGGAGATCTCCCGCAAGCCGTCCAGCAGGTCGGTGAGGGTATCGGCGGCGGCGGCGATCTTGCCGAGATGTCTTTCCACACCGCCAAAACGCTGGCGCTTGATGTCGGCGTCCATCATGCCGAGGAACCCCTTGATGGTCACCAGTGGATTTTTCAGCTCATGGGACACGGTGTAAGAAAAACGCTCGAGCTCGGCATTGCGGGCCGATAGCTCCTGGACCAACCGGCGCCGCTCGCCGTCGGCACGCATCTTGGCGATCAAGGTGCCGATCTGTTGGCCGGTGGCCCGTAGGGTGTCGATGTCGGCATCGCTCCAAGCGGTCCGTCGACGGCAAGCGAAGCTCAGACCACCGACCACCTCGAAACCTGCCATCACCGGCACTAAGGTAGCGGCGCTGAAAGCCGGCTCGCAGCTGCTGACGGGCAGTAGCTCGGGAAACTGATGGGAGATGATGGGCAGACCGTCACAGAATACAAAGCTCCAAGGAGTCCGCTCCATGTTGAAGGGCGGCTGGTCGGAAAACTCGTGGGAAGGGACTTCCTGGGCATAGCGCAGCTCGATCATGGGTTTGTGGGAAGGCGCCGTCCGGGTGAGCAGGTAAGCGCGGCCAAAATCAAGCTCGAGGAGCTCCATCAGGGCAGCGATCACCTGCGACAGCAGCTCATCGATGTTGGTGGCACCGGCACCGAAGACAAAGACCTGGTTGAGGATCGCCAGGCGGCTGGCGAAGGCCTGCAGCTTCTCCTCACTACGACGGCTCTCGGCCAGCTCGACCTCGAGCTCGTGCTGTTCCCGCAGCAGCCGGTCGACCTCTTGGTCCACCACGTGGCGCAGGCTTTTCAAATCATCGCCCATGGGTACATTCCGTCAGTGGATGAGGTCCGTCGGTGGATCAGGTCCGTCGGTAAACTGTCCCGCTAGGGGTGCTGCCTTTGGCTTTTGATCCACTGGGCAACGATCTGCTCCAGAACCGACAGGGGAACCGAGCCGCCGGCCAGCACGGTGTCGTGAAAATCCCGCAGATCGAAGTCGCTGCCCAGGGCCTCCTCCGCCTCGTGACGTAGTTGCCGGATCTTGAGCTCTCCCAATTTGTAAGCCAGGGCTTGCCCCGGCCAAGAGATGTAACGATCCGTCTCTGTGGTCACCTCATGCAACGACAGGGCGGTATTGGAAGCCATGTAGTCGATCACCCGCTGACGGCTCCAGCCCTTGGCATGGATGCCGGTATCCACCACCAGGCGACAGGCCCGCCACATTTCGTAGGTGAGGCGACCAAACCGGCTATAAGGGTCCGGATACATGCCCGCTTCAATGCCCAGCCACTCGGAGTACAGGCCCCAGCCTTCGCCGAAGGCGGAGAGGTAGGAATAGCGACGGAACGGCGGTAAGTCATCCCGTTCCTGGCTGAGGGCGATCTGCAAATGATGTCCGGGCACCGCTTCGTGCAGAGTGAGGGCCGGTAAGACATAGAGGGGGCGGGTTTCGAGGGCATAGGTATTGACCCAGTAATAGCCCGGCTGGGTGCTTCCCGGGGCCGACCCAACATAACGCCCCGTGGTGTATTTGGGGGCCAGGTGGTCGGGCACCGGTTCGACGCCATAGGGCATGCGCGGCAGACGCTTGAACAGCGACGGCAGCTTGCCGTCCATCTTCTTCGCCAAATAGGACGCTTCCTTGAGCAACCCCTCCGGGGTCTTGGCGTAGAAGCGGGGGTCGCTGCGCAAGAACGCCAGGAAATCGGCGAAGCTGCCCTCGAACTCGACCTCACGGATGATCGCCTCCATCTCCTGACGAATGCGTGCCACCTCGGAGATCCCGATCTGGTGGATCTCCTCGGCGCTCAGGTCGAGGGTGGTGAAAAAGCGAATGCGCTGCCCATAGTAGGCGGCGCCGTCGGGAAACTCGGAGGCACCCAAGCTCTGACGGGCACCGGGCATGTACTCCTGCCGCATGAACTGAAGGAAGCGCCGATAGCCGACCACCACCGACCCGTCGATGGCGGTACGGCCAGCCCGCTCGAGGATGTCCCGGTTTTCCGGCGATATCGAGGCCGGAAATTTTTGCAAGGGAGCGTAGAACAGGCTGTCCTCGGGTCGCTCCACCACATGGGAGGAAATGGTCACGTCGTAACCTTCGAGCACCACCTTGGGCAAGGTCATACCGTGCTCTAAACCTTCGCGCAGCAGAGCGATGTGCTGATCGACATAGGCGGGAAAAGCCCGCAACCGTGCAATGTATGCCTCATACCCCGCCACATCCGCCAAGGGCATTTCGTTGGGCAGGCGGGCAAAGGCGATGTGGAAACCGTCGTCCACCGTCAAGGGAAGGCGGTAGTGACCGATGTCGAAGGCTTCGACGAAACCCCGCAGCTGGTTCTCGAAGATGGCTTGGTTGACCTGCTCTTCAGGGCTCAACCGGCTGCCGTCGATGGCCGCCGATTCCTGGAGGAATTTCCGCCATCTCGCCACCCGGCGCCGCTGGGCGGCAAGGCTGACGTCGGGCATCAGATGATCCCAGTCGGCCACGCCGACGGAGGTGGCCAGCAGTGGGTCCTCCGCCAACCGGAAGGCCCACTCGCGTTCGAAGAGGTCATGCAGACGCTGTGCCGCCTCGGTGGAAGGAACCGTTGCGGTTGAAGGGGTGGCGTTCGATGGGTCAGCGACGGCCGAATTGGCGACAGCAAACACGGCGGCACAGACCAGAAGAAGGCGAGCGCCGAACAAGCAGCGGCGGGCCGGACGGCACGTAGGATTCGGGTACAAAGACATCAAAACCTCTCTTGGAAACAGCATAGGAGCGTTGAGTTGCCTGATTCTATCCCGCATTTGCCATCGCCGCCGCCAAGTCGTAAAGACGCCGGATCTTCGCTTCTATCAATTGGCTGTCCAAGGTCTTCAACTGGACCTAGTGTCCACCGAGGTGCTCGCTAAGTTCCTGTCCCGATTTGCCGAAATCGGTGCCAGAGGAGGCCCCTTGGTGCGAGCGAGGGGCGAGCGTGTTTGAGCTGGTACACCGCCGGAAATTCTTAAACCATTGATCAGCAACAGTTTAAGATGCCCTCCAAAGGTCCGGCGAGTTTCGGAGCCCCGGCCGAGCCCAATGGGGCCTCCGCCCTCCTCGGGCTATTTCTGGATGGACACTCACTACACTAGGAAAGCGGTGCCGCCCAGGGAAGCCAATCCGCCGCCCCTTCCCGCAACAACAGAACGCGGTCATAGGGGACATCGAGCCAGCGGTCCAGGTGACCCGACGGCCAACGGACCTGCAACACCTCGATGGCCTCCGCGTCTCCAAGCCCGATGTCCTGTCGACGACCGGAAGCGCCGAAGCTGCCGCCGGTGGCCACCAGGTGGTACACGTCGCGTTGCCCTTGCGGCGTTTTCAGCTGCAGATGGATGCGGGCCCCCAGAGCGGAGCGGTTGGACGCCACCCCTTCGAGACGCAAGCCCAGCCAATGGTTCTCTGCCCAAGAACCCGGATTTTGGAACAGGGCATTGGCGAAGACATCACCGCTGTAGGCCCCGCCCATGACGGCGTAGATGTCTTGATCGCCATCGTTGTCCAGATCGCCGAAGGCGACGCCGTGCCCCTTTTGCAGGTGACCCACCGCCGCCGCACTGGTGACGTCGAGGAAACGCCGACGGCCGTCCTCAGCCGGCCCATTGCGCAGCAGGCGATTGGGCATCAAGGCGGTGAAATCCGGCGCTCCAGTGCCCAGGTAGAGATCCTTCCAACCGTCGTTGTCGAGGTCCCCATAGTTGCTGCCCATGGTGTAGAGGACGCGGTCGAGGCCCGCCCGCGCCGTGACGTTCTCGAAGCTGCCATCACCACGATTGCGGAAGAGGCGAGGGGTTTCGTCGTTTGCGGACTCCAAACCCAGGTAGTCACGGGCCACACCGGCAGCACCGGCGGCGAAGATGTCGACCGGATAGCCAGATACAAAGAGGTCGAGCCAACCATCGTTGTCGTAGTCGAAGAACCAGGCGGGAAAACTGTTGCGGGGCTCGCCGACCCCAGCTTCGGCGGTGACGTCTCGAAAGCTCCACTGCGGTGGCGCAGAACCTGGTGCGGGGCCTTCGTTGCGCAGTAGGACGTTGCTCTGCCCCAGGCGGGACAGGTAGAGATCGGGACGCCCGTCGTTGTCGTAGTCGCCCCAGGCCACCGCTTTGACGTAACCGTTCACCGCCGCACCGACCGCCTGCGTCACCTCTTCGAAACGACCGTCCCGGAGATTGTGAAAAAGCCGACTGGCATGGACGTGGGGACCGGATGTCTCGTTGCCGACGTAGAGATCGAGCCAACCGTCGCCATCGTAATCGCCCCAAGCCGCGGTCTGGCTGGGAAAGAAATCCAGTAGACCTGCCGAAGCGGTGCGATCGACAAACTTCAGGCCTCCTTCGTTGTGCAGCAAGGAATTGGGATGGTGACCGTTCTCGCCCATCCAGGCTCCGCGCAGCACCACGACATCGACCCACCCATCGTTGTCGTAGTCGCCGGATACCAGGTTCAAACCCCCGTTCAATCCGCCGAGCCCCGCCGCTTCGCTGACCTCGACAAAACCCTCTGCCCCACGATTGTGAAAAAGACGCAAGGGATCGGAGAAACCCCAGGACGACACCATGACATCGAGTCGGCCGTCGTCGTCGAAATCCTCCAAGACGACGCCGCCGGACAGACCCGCCACGTCGAGACCCGAGGCCGAGGCCACCTCCGGAAAGGGGGGAACCTGATCTTCCGCCGCAAAGGCCGAGGCTGCAATCACGTGCCCAGCTTCAAGACCCTGTGGGTGCTCTCCCACCGCCATGGCAGCGAGATTCAGCAGCCAACGGGCTTCGAGGTCGTCGGGACGGCGACGCAAAACCTCCTGGAATAGCTCCATGGCTTGCCGCGCCCCTCGCTGCCGGCGGTGAACCCCCTCGGCGGTGAACGGAAAGAGGCACGATGCCGCTTGCTGGGAATGCACGCAATTCTCCTGCTCGCCGAGCCGCATGGCAGCAATGGCCGAGAGGGACAGCAACGACTCGACAAACGGATCTTTGAACAGACGGGGATGGGCTGCCACCTGCTGCCGGGCCGCCGCCAGCTTGTCCACCGACTCCTGGGTTCGACCGGCAAAGAGGAGCGCCCTGGCCCAGCGGGCCTGAAGCTGGACCCGCGACCGAATATCCGGCGGTTCTTCGATCTGGGCAAAAAACTCCACCATGGCTTCCGGGGTGAAGGCGTTGCCACGATCGTCGTCTCGCTGGGCCAAGTCTTGCAGCCGCTGCACCATGGCCAAGGTCTCGGCATCGTTCCCGGGTGCCATCTGCGGGCCCTCGTTCACCGTCCCATGGTGGCGCGTCCCATGATGGCTCGACGACGGCTCGGGCTCCGGCGCGGCACAGGCGCTGGCACAGATCACTACTACGACGGCTATCCACCGATCGAGCCGTCCCAGCCAGCTTCTAGAAGATGGTTTTGTCGACCGCTGACCTCGCAAATGTACTCTCACGCAAATTCCCTCATTCTGCTTTCGACGCCCTCCAGCTCAGCCTTTTGGGCCCCGCAACGTCATGCTACCTCGGAGGACAGGTATTGCCCCGCATCGACGATGATGATAAAAGAATCTCATGTACAGATTCCGTCTCATCGCTGCATCCTTGGTGTGCATCCTACTGCTGTCGTCGACGGCGGGTTGGATTGCCCACGACCACGATGCTGGCGGCGGGGCGGACTACGCCTGTGCCGAGACCCATCTATCCGAGCAGCACATCACAAAGCACGCCGCCGGCGCCTGGCATACCGCCGGTCCACTGCACGAGCACCACTGCCTGGGTTGTCGCTTCAACGGCAAGCGCTCGCTGACGCAACCTTGGCAAGGCGTCAAGGCAGGCGTCCACGTGTGCCTCGGCAACGCTCCTTTCGCCGACGCCTCCCCGCGCACCGCCGTGCTCCGCAACGGCGGCAACCGGCGCGGCCCTCCCCTCGTCTGAGACCCCTTCCCCTCAGCCCACACCCGGCCACGTCGACCGGGGAGCTGTGGCAACAAAACTTTGATTCCCCGGCATCAGCAAGACCTGTGATCTCCGGGGATCAACGCCCCGAGTCATCCATTCGGTGACGCCATCATCAGGTTTCCAGTCTCGACCCATGCAGTGTCCCGGGCGACCCATCGGCTCACCGGTCCCAGCCTTCGGCCACTGCGAAAGGAATTGCCATGCGAATTCTCAGCATGCCGTCTTTCAAGCATCCCTCGCCGCGACGCCGTGGCTCCAGCTTCGCCCTACGCTCTTGCCTCTTCCTGTGTCTCTTCGCGTGTCTCTTCGCGTGTCTCTTCGCGTCTCTCTTTCCAACCGGCCTCTCCGCCCAAGAGGGTGCCACGTCTCAGAAAGGCTCCATCGTCGGAAACGTCACCCCACCCCATGATCACGACATGGTGCTGGCCACCGCCCGTATCGCCGAGCTCGCCCTCAAGGTCGATATCCGGCCCGACGGCTCTTTCCTCTTCACCGGGGTCCAGCCGGGCACCTACGTTCTCGAAGTGCGGGTTCCCAGCATCGGCGCCACCGCCGAGCGGGTGACGGTGCAGGCCGGACAGACTTCAACCCTCGAGATCGTCCTTCAGCCCGGCAGCCACTTCGACGAAATCCTCGTCACCGCCTCGCCGAACAACCGCAGCAGTCTCGATCTGGCCACCCCCACCACCAGTCTGGACGGTGACGAGCTGACCCTGCGTTTGCAGTCGAGCCTGGGGGAGACCCTTTCTCAGGAGGCGGGCATCAGCTCGACCTTCTTCGGGCCGGGGGCCAGCCGTCCTATCATCCGTGGCCTCGGCGGCGATCGGGTGCGCATATTGGAAAGCGGCGTCGGCAGCGGTGACGCTTCCGGGGTGAGCGCCGACCACGCGGTCAGCGTTGATCCCGGTCAGGCGGAGCGCATCGAGGTGCTGCGCGGACCGGCGACCCTGCTCTATGGTTCCAGCGCCGTCGGCGGCGTGGTCAACGTCATCGACGAGCGCATTCCCACCCACCGTGCCACCGGGCTGACCGGCGATGTGACCCTGCAGGGCAGCAGCGTCGACGAAGGTCGCAGCACCTCCATCAACCTCAACGGCGGCAGCGGCCGTTGGGCCTGGCACGTCGACGGTACCCACCGCCAAACCGACGACTACGAGGTCCCCGGGTTCGCCAGCTTGCAGGAAGAAGAGGAGCACGACGCAGAGGAAGACGTGGAGGAGGGCTTGGTCCCCAATTCCGACATCGAGTCGCAGGGGGCGAGGGTTGGTTTCACCTATTTTGGCGTCAACGGCTTCCTCGGCCTGTCGGTGGGTGGCTTCGAAAGCGACTATGGTTTACCCAGCGGCCTCGGCCACGGCCATCAAGAGACCGAAGGAGAGGAGGAAGAGGGCGAAGATGACGAAGAAGCCGTGCGCATCGACATGCAACAGCGGCGCATCGACCTCAAGGGCGAGATCACCCGTCCGTTCTCGATATTTCGCGGTCTGCGCCTGCGGGTCGGCAGCACCGACTACGAGCACGCGGAGCTGGAAGGTGAGGAAGTGGGCACCCTGTTTTTCAATGACTCCCTCGAAGGTCGCCTCGAGCTGGTGCAAAAAAGTCGCCAGCTGAGCAGCAGCACAGGCCTCAACGGCACCTTGGGCCTGCAATACTTTGAGCGTGACTTCGAAGCGGTGGGCGACGAGGCGTTTCTGCCGCCCACCCACACCGAGCGCTGGGCTCTTTTCACCTTGCAAGAAATCTCGACGGGTCCCCTTCTCTGGCAACTCGGCGCTCGCTTCGAGAGTCAACACACCGACCCCGATGGCGTGGCGTCCAGGGCCCGTTCCCACGAGGGTTTGAGCGCCTCCCTGGGCTTGGTCTGGAAAGCCAACGATATCTTCTCCATCGGCACGTCGGTGTCCCGTTCGGTCAAGCTACCAGCCCCCGAGGAGCTCTACTCCGACGGTTTGCACGTCGCCACCCAAGCCTTCGAGATCGGCAACCAAGACCTCGAAGAGGAGGTCGGTAACGGGCTTGATCTATCCTTCCGCCTGGAAACCAAGGGCCTCTCCGGCGAGCTCACCCTCTTCCACCAGAGCTTCGACGATTTCATTTTTCAAGCCTTCACCGGTGGCGAGGAGGAGGGCTTTCCGGTGGTGCTCTACAGCCAACAGGATGCCACCCTCGAAGGCATCGAGCTACAGGCCCGCGTCGAGTTGGTCGAGCACCAGGGCCACCACCTACATCTGCGGCTGGTGGGCGACGTGGTGGACGCCGAGCTCGATCAAGGGGGCGGCAACCTGCCCCGCATTCCCCCCTTGCGCCTGGGGGGCGGCTTGCACTACCACAGTGAGAGCTGGAATGCCTCCGCCGAGGTGCAGTGGGTGGACGAGCAAGACGATGTGGCCCGCAACGAAACCCCCACCGAGGGTTATACCTTGGTCAACGCCAGCTTGGGCTACCGACTGCTGCTCAAGCAGCAAATCATCGATTTGCTGCTCCGGGGTCGTAACCTGGGCGACGAAGAGGCCCGCAGCCATACGTCGTTCCTGAAGAGTATCGCCCCCTTACCGGGCCGTGATCTCAGCCTGACGGTCAAACTGTTGTTCTAACGGTGAAGCTGTTGCTCCGCCGGGGGAGCTGTTGCTCCGCCGGGGGAGTTGTTGCTCAGACGGTCGAGTTGTTGTTCAGGCGGGGCTCGGGTAGGCTCGTCGGCTCCACCAGCCCTTTACGAGGTCATCTTGATCAAGACATCCCACCACATCCCCTCCCTTTGTCTCCTCTCGCTGGCCCTCAGCTCTTGGGCGACACCCGTTGCCGCTGGGGATTGGTTTGTCGATGTGGCCTCGAAGGTGGGCATCGATTTCCAACACCAGGACGCCCGTTTCGGCGCCAAGTACTACATCGAAACGGCGGCCAGCGGTGGCGGTTGGATCGACTACGATGACGACGGTGATCTCGATCTCTACTTGATCAACGGCGCCGCGACGCCGGGATCTTCGCTCACCGGCACAGCGCGCAACCATCTCTACGAAAACCGCGGCGGCCGTTTTGTCGATGTCACCGCCGCGGCGGGGGTTGGCGATACCGGCTACGGCATGGGATTTTGCGTCGGCGATGTCGACGGCGATGGCCGGCTCGACTTCCTGGTCACCAACTACGGCCCCGACCGCCTCTACCGTCAGCGGCCCGACGGCACTTTCGAGGACGTGGCCCCTCGCCTCGGCGTGGCGGATGAACGTTGGGGGGCCAGCTGTGCCTTCGCCGACCTCGATGCCGACGGCGATCTCGACCTCTACGTCACCCACTATGTGGACTTCGCCTTCGAGCGCAATCCCTTCTGTGGCGACCGAGCTCGAGACCTGCGAGCCTACTGCCGTCCTGAAGCCTTCGCCGGAGTCACCGATTCCCTGTTCATCCAGCAGCAGGACGGCACTTTCGTCGATCAGGCGAAGGCCCGCGGCATCGCCGAAGGGGTGCACGAAAAGGGTTTTGGGGTGGTCGCTTCGGATATCGACAACGACGGTGATACCGATCTCTACGTCGCCAACGACGGCACCATGAACCGCCTCTATGTCAACGACGGCAGCGGCCATTTCGAGGATCAAGCGTTGTTCTCCGGCACCGGCCTCAGCCATTTGGGGGCCGCCGAATCCGGCATGGGGGTCGACCTAGGGGACGCCGACGGCGACGGTCGGCTCGATCTCATGGTCACCAACTATTCGATGGAGACCAATACCCTCTACCGCAATGGCGGGGCATTGCTGTTCGACGATGTGACGCAGAAGAGCGGTCTCGGAGAGCCCTCCTACAAGCATGTCGGCTGGGGCGTCCAGTTCTTCGACTATGACAACGACGGCGATTTGGATGTGGCGGTGGCCAACGGCCATGCCGTCGACAACATCGAAGTCTTCGAGGCCGGCCTGCACTATCGTCAGCCCAACCAGCTCTACGAGAATACCGGCGGCGGTGTCTTCCGCGAGGTCAGCGCCCAAGCCGGCAAGGCCTTGCAAGTCGCCAAGGTCAGCCGTGGCCTGGCGGTCGGCGACTACGACAACGACGGTCGCCTCGACCTGATGATCACCAATACCAACGAAGGCATCGACCTACTGCACAACCGGGTCGACAAGGGCCATCACTGGCTGGGGGTGAAGCTGGTGGGCCCCAAGGCCAATCGGGCGGCCATCGGCGCCCGCGTCACCTTGATCCGCGGTGACCGGCGCTGGCTGCGGGAGGTGCGCAGCGGCGGCAGCTTCATGGCCCAGTCCGATCTGCGCTTGCACTTCGGATTGGGCCCTTCGGAAGAGCCCGTTGAGCTCGACATCCAATGGCCCGACGGTACCCGGCAAAAAGCACGAAGTGAGCAGCTCGACCGCTACTGGAGCATCGACTACGCCCCGTCGACGCCCCCCAAGACATCGCCCAAGACAGCGCTCGAGAACCGCCAGACTCCGAAAAAGCCGTCGTCGCCCGAGGGGTCATAACCTGTGATTGAAGGCTCATGGGGCGATATTGTGGCCCGGAGAATGGCGGCCGAGGGATGATTTTCCGGGCCGCGGAGCTCTCCGAAACCCAGCGTCTGCACTCCAAGGTGACGAGAGGTTTGGAGCTTTGGACCCGAATCGGGTAAACTTAGCGCGATGGCAGTCCAATCGGCGATTCAAAAACTCCAAGACGAGCTGCAAAGGCGCTTTCGCATCGCCGGCCGCGGCTCTGTCACCCATGTGCAGGAGAAGCTGCAACTCGGTAGCGGCTACTTTCGGGACCTACGGCGTCCTGAACGTCAGCGGCTCGATTTGCGCGTCTTGCTGGGTGCCCTGGAGATTCTGGAGGTGGAAACCTCCGAGTTTTTCGCCTCGATCTTTGGTCCGTCCAACCCCGTCGACAGCTTCCTGAGTGAAGTCGCGGAGCTGCAGCGCAAGATGCGGCGCCTACCGCAGATTCTGCGCGCCTTGGAGTCCCGACGGAAGCTCGGTGAAGAAGGCAAGATCCTCGACACGCAAGTCCTCGATCACCTCGACGGTTTGCGGCGCAGCAATCCGGGTCAGGCCATGCGCGAGTGCCGCGAAGCGATGACCCAGGCCCACATCAGCCAACTGCCACGCATCTTGGGCTCCTATGCTTCGGCTTGCCGCGCCGCCTCCCGCTTCAAAGAAGCCTGTGTCGTTGCCGCAAAGGCCCTGCGCCTGGCCGTCGAGCAAGATGATCTCAGCATGCAGGCCGACATCATCCAACGTATCGCCTACATTGTGGCCACCGACGGCGATCAGGAAAGAGCCCTGCTCATCCTGGAGAAGGCGACGCTCCTCTACGCCCGGCTGGCAGATACGGCCCGCATCGGCCAGACACTGGTCGACCAAGGCGTCTTCAGTGGCTATCAAGGACAACCGGAGCGAGCCATCGAGCTCTTCAAGACCGCCCTGACCTTGATTCCCGAAGACGCCGTCGGCAATCTGGAGGCGGCCCGGGTCAGCGCTCAGTTCAATCTGGCGGTCACCAGTATGAACCTTGGGAGGCTGGAGGACGCCCAGAAATACGCCGCCGAAGCGCGGCAAGGCATGGCCAGTCAGGGATTGGTTGCCGTCGGTAAGGCGATGTGGTTGCAGGCGGAAGTCGCCAAGGCTCAAGGAGACAGTGAGCGGGCGGAAACCCTGCTCTCCGAAACCGTCGAGATTTTCCGCGATTTTGAGCCATTGACCGCCAGTATCGTCGCCGTCGATCTAGTGCGTTGGCAGTTGGAGATCGGCAAGGCCGTCGCCGCCTACGCCACAGCCAAAGCCATGATTTCTTTGCTCAAACCCCTCGAATCCAATCGTCTCGCCAGTGCGGCCATCACCGAAATGGTGCGCTGTGCCTTGGCCGGACAGGGCCTGACCAGTCGACTTCTCGACGGCATCACTTCGGGTCTCGAAAAAGCAAGCTCCAGCAAAACGACCCGCAAGCGCTAGCCGTTCCGCCTCCTCTTCTCGACTTTTTCCCCTCCAGCAGCAACTCCCTGGACGCTCGGCAAGGCCCGTGGCGTCGGCCATCGGTATGCCCTGCTCAGTTGTTCCAGCCCCCCAAAGAGGCGACCCCGCCTCTCCCCGCCACGGAACCCTGGACACACGGAGCCCGTGACACCGTCGCGCACGGTGACCTTCAACGACGTCGAGGTGGTGGAGTTTTCGAGGCCGAAATCCCAGCGACCAGAAAAAAACATCAGGAGCCCCGCGATCACTCGCAGGGCTACCTGGATACTCAAATCGTCGACCCTTCGATGGCTCCAGAAAGCCGACGATGCGCTCAGGCCTCACACGCTCTCACTCCCCCCCTGACGCTACACTGCTGGAATGGATGACGGCGCCTTCCCAGGTTGATCAGCCGCTGCCAACTGACGACTAGCCACTGGGCTCGAGCATGGGCCCGAACTCATTGCTCGGCGGATCGACGGGATCTTCTTCGGGCGAGGACTGGTTGTCATCCGTCGTGTCTCCGGCGGCGTCCTTGTCGAACAGTGAGTAGAAAACTTCCCTCAGATGGTCCAGCACTAAGGAGAAAACTCCGTCCTTTTCAACCGTAAAGGTGTCTTGGGCAGTCGCAGGCACGGAGATGATGAGAGTGATAACCAGGGCGAGAGTGAGAGTCACGTGACGCATAGGACCTCCTTGACAGGGTCACTTTGACGGCGAAATTGCCGTCTCCTTCCCTATCGTTTGCTCTTAAGCTATCGCTGTTTGTGCTTAACGCGGGCTTCCTGCCTCGACAGGACCAATCTGGTAGAGATTTCTCGAATTTACCCAGTGAAATCTCTACTTTTGAGCAAGGCTATCTCTATTTTACAGTGTCTCTGAAACGGCCATGGCCCGAGAGGGGAGTCAAACGGGCAGAATCCGGCGGATTCTCTCAAAGGCTTGCTTCAGATCATCTTCATGACATGCAAAGGAAAACCGAAGATGCTGATCCTCGCCGAATGCTGCCCCGGGCACACAGGCGACTCCTGCTTTGTGCAAAAGATATTCTGCCCAGAGAACAGATCCGTGGCGTCCTTCCGAAAAGCAGTCAGAGATATTTGGAAATGCGTAAAAGGCTCCGGCCGGAGCTCGGCATGAAAAACCCGGCAGGGCATGCAGAGCGTCCACCGTCAAACGTCGACGTTGCTCGAACGAGCTCACCATGCGATCGACATCCGCCTGGGCGTCTTGCAACGCCGCCAAGGCGCCGGACATGGCGAATGAGGTGACATTGGACGTCAAATGGCTCTGCAGGGCAGCGATCTTCTCTATCAAGGCCGCGGGACCCACAACCCAGCCGACGCGCCATCCGGTCATCGAATAGGTCTTCGAAAAGGAGCTCACCACCGTCACCGTTTCAGGAAACGCAGCGCTCCAAGCCGCAGCGCTGACATGCCTTCGACCGTCATAGACAAAATGCTCGTAGGTCTCGTCACTGACCAAAACAATGCCCCGCTCGGCGCAGGCTTCTACCAAGCGGCCCATGTCGTCCCCGTCCATACAACCACCGGTGGGATTAGACGGCGAGTTGATCAGCACGAGGCGCGTATTGGGCCGTATCGCTGCGATCAGAGGAGCCGCCCGCAGCCGAAAACCGTCGGCAGCCGCCATCGGCACCTCGATGGGCTGAGCACCGGCAAATCGAATCTGCTCGCCGAAGCTCACCCAGGAGGGTGTGGGCAAGACGGCCGAATCCCCGTCGTCCAACAACGTCTGCATGAGCTGAAAGAGGGCCGCCTTGGCGCCGACCGTGATCACCGTATTCGACTCTTGCCACTCGGCCCCGTGCAGCGAGCGGTAGCGCCCGGCGACGGCCCGGCGTAGATCCGGAATCCCCGAAGAGGCCGTATAGCGGGTGAACCCGGCGTCCAGCGCCCGCTGTGCCGCCTTGACCGCTACCGCCGGCGACGGCACATCCGGCTGCCCGACACTGAGGTCGATGATGTCTTTTCCTCGGGCCTTCAGCTCGCTGGCCAGGGCCATGATCCGGGCCGTCGAGGACCCCCTCAGGTCGTTGCTTCGTCGGGAGAATCGCATGGCGGCGCATGGTATCATCGGCCCGGCCGTGGTTGCGGGGCTCCAGACTCCGCAGCCACTTCAGATCACCACCCAGGGACCCAGATCCACAGATCGAATCAACGGCGAGCTTGCATCTCCGCCCGAGCACACCACCATGAAGAAACCACCCCACCTTTTGACCTCGCTGATCTTCCTTCTGGTCGCCAGCCTTACGGTCACCGCTGCGGTCGCCGAGGTCTCGGCATCGCCAGAGACGCCGGAGCTGGCCTGGCGGACCGATCTCCACGGGGCCGTCGAAGCCGCCCGACTAAGCAAGAGCTACATCCTCGTCGATCTGTTCGCCGAATGGTGCGGCTGGTGCCATACCCTCGAAGAGAAGGTTTTCACCCATCCCAACTTCAAGAAATACGTCGAGGCCAATGATCTCGTCCTGTTGCGGGTCGATACCGAAGATCGGGCCGAAGGGACTTGGCTGAAGGCTCGCTACGGAGCCCACAGCCTGCCGACAACCCTGATCTTGGACGCCGACCTGGTCAAGATCGGGGCAGTCTCCGGATTTGCGCCGATGCCCACCTTTGTCGAGTACTTGCAAGAGCAGATGGACGGCTACGCCACCATCTTGAGCTTCTATGACAAGGTTCTGGCGAGCGACGATGCCGAGTTGCAAAAGAAATTGGCCACCGACCTCCACGGCAGGGGCGACGGCGTCCGGGCTGCCCGACTCTACCAACGCATTTTGGATCGTATTCAGCAGGGAACGGACGCAGAGGCGTGGCTGACCTACAACATGGCGGATGCCTTGCGCATGGGCCGCCACTACGAGTCCGCCAACCAGACGCTAGAGCTCGCCAATACCTTGGCGGTTCGCCTCGAGGACAACGAGCTGATGGAACGTATCGCTCTGCTCGCCACGCAGGTGGCCCAAGATCTCGGCGATTGCACCCGTGCCATGGCCACCTTGGAGCATTTCGTCAACTCTTTCCCCAAGAGCATTCACTCCCACGACGCTCGCCGCACCCTGCAAGCTATCCGCAAGGGTGAGGCGATGGAATGTACTCGAGGAGCCTGAATACCATGCCCGTCACCTATTCGTTTTGGGCCAGTCGATGGCTGGCCGTTTTGCTCTTGCTGTGCGTCCTGCCCGGCACCGCTTTGGGTCAAGGTTCCTTCCAACCGGAAGAAAAGGCCGAGGTGGAGCTGGTGGCCGATCGGTCGTCCTATGCGCCGGGCTCCACCTTGCGCCTTTCGGCCCGTGTCGAAATCGAGGATCACTGGCACGTCAACAGCTTCACACCGACCTACGATTTCCTGATCCCGACCCAGCTGACCCTCGAAGCCCCCGAGGGCAGCTCTGAGATCCACTACGTCTACCCGGCCCACTCGCTACAAAAGTTCAGTTTCACCGACGAGCCGATCGCCGTCTACGACGGCATCTTCCACATCCTGGCCGAGCTCGACCTTCCCGTCGGCTGGACCGCGGATCGGGTGGAGCTGCTCGGAGAGCTGCAATACCAGGCCTGTGACGACAGCCAATGCCTGCCGCCGGTGCGCACGCCCCTCAGCCTGACCGTCGATCTGGGGGTGGACGGTGCAACGACCCACGCCGACTTCTTCGCCTTGACCGAGAACGGCGCCGGCACTGTCGTCGCCACCGGCGAGGGCCCGGCAGCGGGGACAACGGCCGATGATCCGGCGCTCGGCATCGTCGACCGCGGGGCCTCCGGGTCGCCGAGCCTCCTGTGGATCTTGATGTTGGGAGTCATAGGTGGGCTCATTCTCAACGCCATGCCCTGCGTGCTGCCGGTGCTATCCCTCAAGGTGTTCTCATTGGTCAAGTCCGGTGGCCTCGGCCGCTCCCATCTGGTGGTCGGTGCCTTGGCCACCACCGGCGGCGTCCTGGTTTCCTTTTGGGCCCTCGCCCTGCTCGCCATCTTGGCTGCCCGCACCGGCACGGCGGTGGGCTGGGGCATGCAGTTTCAACAGCCGGGTTTTGTCGCCTTCCTGGCCGTTGTGGTGGTGCTCTTCTCCCTCAACATGTGGGAGCTCTTCGAAATCCCTCTGCCCCAATCCCTCGCCCAGGTGGCCGGCAAACCACAGAACGACGGGGTGCTCGGTCACTTCACTTCCGGGCTCTTCGCCACCCTCATGGCGACCCCTTGCTCAGCACCCTTCCTCGGCACCGCGGTGGGTTTCGCCTTGGCTCAGAAAGCCCTGGTGATCTTTGCCGTCTTTACCGCCATCGGTGTCGGCCTGGCGCTGCCCTATCTGCTGATAGCGGCGGTCCCCGGCGCCATCAAGCTGCTGCCCAAACCCGGCGCCTGGATGGTGACCTTTCGCAACATCATGGGATTCCTGCTGGCCGCCGCCGCCGTTTGGCTGTTCTATGTCTTGGGGGCCCAAATCTCCCTCGAATCCTTGGCCTACTTCCAGATCAGCCTCCTCGCCTTGGCCTTGGCCGCCTACCTACACCGCCGTTCCCTACACCGTCCGACGATGCGCACGGTGACCGCCCTGGCGATGATCGCAGCCGCCGTCTTGGGCATCGTGGTGGCGGCCAACGCGCCGGCCGCCGGCCGCGGCGGCATCATGGACGAAGGTCCCATCGCTTGGATTCCCTTCGACGAGCAGGAGGCCGAGCGCCTGAGCGCCGACGGACGTCTGGTATTCATCGACTTTACCGCCGCCTGGTGCCTGACCTGCAAAGCCAACGAGAAGACAGTGCTCGCCTCGGACGTGGTGGTGGAAGCCTTCGAACGCTACGAGGTGGTACCGATGAAGGGTGATTGGACCAATCGCGACAACGTCATCGGCGAGTATCTGGCGCGCCATGGACGCTCAGCGGTGCCCTTCTACATCCTCTACCGACCCGGTCGCGAGCCCCATGCCTTCGGCGAGATCCTGACCCGAGGGGGTCTGATCGACGTGCTCGCCGCATCGGCGGATGGCGGCGTGGTCAGCGCCGGGGGCGGTTGAGCCTTGCGGCGCGTCGTCTTGACTGGCTTGCTGAGCCTCTTGGCGCTGGTAGCGGCACCCGGAACGGCCGACGAGAATCCGTTGCCCGACTGGCAGGCACTGCATTTCAAGGCGTCCAAGTTCTTCCTCACGGCCCACATGGAAGTCCGTCTGGAAAAAACCCCCGCCCCCCTCACCGACAGCGACCTCCTGAGTAGCCCGGAAGGTCGCACCGTGGCCCTGCCGGCCCACGCCCCTTGGACCATCGAGCTGGCTTCCTCCATCGCCGGGCGCAGCAGTCGCACCTTGGTTTGGTTCGACCCGCAGACCCACTCGGCCCTGCAGCGCTTGCGGGAGAAGCTGGGCTCCAGGCCCTACGACAAGCTGTCGCGATTCACCCTCGACGGCGTCTACACCCGACGCCGCTCCCCCACCACGGACGCCGAGGCCGACGGCCCCGCCACCACTTGGAGCAAGGTGGAAACCAAGTTCGAGGCCTATCGAGACAGCTCCCCCAAGGCCACAGACGACAACCCCAGCGCCCCCTGCGGTGCCGTCCTAGAAGCCACCCAGTTGCTCTACTTGCTGCCCACCCTCGACTTCGAAAATCCCCCGGGTAACCTTTGCGTCTTCTCCGATGGCAAGCTTTCCCGCGTCCTCTTCGAGGCCAGGGGAAAGACATCCATCAAGATCGATCTCGAAGAGACCGCCGCCGACGGCAGCCAACGGCGCCGCGAAGCAGACGTCATCGCCCGCTGCGTCGTCGTCCGTAGCCAAGCCCTCGACAACCGGTCGCAAGGCCAGCTCGAGCTCTTGGGCCTCGAAGGCGATCTGGAAATCTTCGTCGACGAGGCCCAGGGTTTACCCCTCGAGATCCGAGGCAAGCTGCCCCGCATCGGATCGGTGCAGGTGAAGCTGGTGGGCGTCGAGCTTGGTCGCTAGCGTTTTGGATAATCGGAGCGCGGTGGCTGCCAGGAGACAAGCAACATCCCAACTCTCGGTTCGATCTTGAATCTAAAGAAAACACTCTGCTAGGCTAGGGCTACACATTGCGGACGCCACGCAAAGGATTGGACAGCGGGTCGGCTTCCTTCCAGATATCGTTCCCCAAAGGGCCTCGCTCAACCTTGGGCCAGTCTACGTTGGTCTGCCAAGGAGAATCAGATGCATTGGACGTTGATCCTGCTCATGAGTTTCGCCTCCCTGATGCTTCCGGCCAGGGGCTCATCCGCCGACGATCTCGAAACGAGTGAGATTGTTCGGTGCCCCGCGCTGACCGACGACTTGATGTTCGTCGGCATGGAGCATGTCGCCACCCACGACGACCTGAACGAGGATCTGCTCGGAAGCACCATCGCGGACGGAATTCGTCGGCTCACACTCCAGCTCAACTACGACCGGGTGCAAGAACACCTAAAGAGCGGTGCTCCGTTGGCCCAGACCATTGCGTCTTTTGCAAACAGTTCTGAGGAATGCATCTCTATAGACTTTGTTCAAACCGGTCTTTATTCCCGTTGGCATAGCTTCGACAAGGCTATGATTGATGCGGAGACCATTGTTTTGGGCCGGGTTGGAGAAGCAGTCCCTGGCTTTCATCGCTCTGTCCCCGGCAACAAAATCAGCATTGCTGTTCAGGAAGTGATCAAGGGTAACGAGGATCGTCCTCATATTTTCTTTTTTTCCCCAGGGGCTGATTTTTCGCTCTGGGGAATACCCTTCTGCACAACGATCAATGGTCCAAAGATTCTTCCAGAGAAAGGGAGCCAAGTTCTGCTCTTCTACATGGCTGACCGTATCAGCGCGTCTTGCCCACTATTGAGCGAACCAAGATCTATGTTGATCACTTTGGAAGAAAAAGCACGAGGCCACAGAACCTCCGCATCGGGGCCGGGAAGAGACATCAACACTCTTCGGGGTGAAGAGATCATCAATCAAGTCAAATCTCTGAAGAATTAGAGCCAAAGACATGAGATTGTCAGGATCACTCTCGATACTCTTCACCTTTCTTTTTGGCAGTTCCTTGACCTACGCTCAATGCACCGTGCCTCAAGGTTTTAGCTCTAGCGTCGAAAGAGCCCGGATTGTTCTGACCCCGCCTGTCCAAGGCCTCTCTGCACAAATCACCCAAGGAATCGCGGACTGGAACGACGCCCCCTGTGTCAATCACTTTTTGAACCCTTTCCCATTCACACAGTTCCACATGGGCAGTAGCGGGACTCCGGTCATAGATGTCAGGTTTCTGGATATGAATGGTGGCGATAAAATCGCCCAGATGACAATCCTGACAAATAGCCAGGATGCCACCATCGAGCTGTTTACTAGAACCACGGTCAATGGTGTAGAGCTTCCCATCAACTGGTCGGCTCCGGGGGCACTTCGCGACGCGATAGCCCATGAGCTTGGTCACTACCTGGGCCTCAATGACAGCCCTTGCTTCGGTCACATCATGAGCAGCGCTCTGCTGTCCAATGTTGGTGGCCAGGCAGTGATTGCACCAACCCGGGAAGTCAAGATGTCGGAATGTAACTTTGCCGACGAGACCAACCAGACCGAGTGGGAGGAAGAGGAAGAAGCCTGCCAACTGGACCCTACTTGCGATCCCAATGCACCCTGCGGGCCTTTCTGTTGTCCCATTGTGATCGATTTCGACGGCGACGACTTCACCTTCTCAGGAGGCCCTGTCACTTTTGACATCGACAACAATGGTGTCGCAGAACACTTGACATGGATTGATGGAAACCGCGGCGACGTCTTCTTGGTGATGGATCGAAACGGCAACGGCGTTGTCGACGATGGGAGCGAGCTCTTTGGCAATGGAACACCTCTCAGCAACGGCTTCGTCGCTCCCCATGGCTATATGGCTTTACAAGACCTCGATGCACCCTCCAATGGCGGCAACGGCGATGGCTTCTTGAGCGCCTCGGACCATCTATTCACCAAGCTACAGCTTTGGCACGACGGCAACCAGAATGCGGTTTCCGAAAGCTGGGAGCTTAAGGGGATGCCGGAGGGGGGCTTGATCTGGATCGACCTCCGCTACTCCAGCTTCTCGCGAATCGATGGACACGGCAACAACCTCAAGTTTCTCTCCCCTGCACTGGTGCGGCGGGGCAACCGATTCGTGCGCACCTGGGCCGGCGATGTCTTCTTCAAGAAGATTGAGCGATAACCCCCGAAAGTCTGGTGCCTACGCACTACTCCTCCACCACCGCCCGCCCCAACCACCATCGATAGGCAAGGTAGACCACCAGGACGAAAGCTGCCAGTAATAACGCCGGTGTGGCCGAGATCTGGTAACGCCAGGTCATGACGAAGACGACCACCAGGCCAGCCAGCGCCAACCCCATGGCTTGGCGGCGACGGTTGCGCAGCCACAGGGGAATGCTGAACAGCACCATCACCATGCCCAGCAGCATGACCAGGGTTCCCAGGCCGCGCCCCATGCCGGAGGCGTAGGGCAATCTGAAACCGGCGTCCCGCTCCCCTTGGTTGGCGTAGAGTTTCTCGAAGGCAAAATGTACACCCGCCGTGGGGACGACGAGCCTCAGGGGTTCGAGGCCTTGCTGAGAGCCGGCTCCATCGGCCATGGCGGCCATTTCTTGCTGCAGCTCAGCGGCGCTGATCGGTTGCCCTTGGGCTACCAGGTCGAGCTCGCCGGAGGGACGGCCATATCGAACGCCGGTGGGCACGTAGATGTCCCATCGACTGCGGGTCACTAGAATCTCTGGACGGGGCAGCCGGGCAGCCACCGTACCCAGACCTTGGATGGGGCCACCCTCCGTCTGGTAGATCAGCTCCACCGGGAAACCGCGGGTCGAGTGGATGATCTTGATCAAATGCCAAGCTTCGTCATCGTCCTCGGCCAGGGCCGGTTTCACCGGTTGACCATCGACGAAGGCGGACCACACTTGCGAGCCGCGGGGCAATTTGACACGCAGGAACTGCTCCCGGCTGTTGCGCATTTGAAACCTGGCGGTGGTCACCGCCAGGCCATCACGGGTGAACAGGGTGCGATAGACAGCCTCGTCGATGGCCGCTTCCTGCACATCGACCAGATCGTGTTGGGTGATGCGCAGCACCAATCGATACGGTGAGCTGACGAACTTGTAGGCCATCAAGATGGGATTGGTGGTGCGCAATACCAGCTGTTGCGGTAGCTCATTGATGTCCAAGACGGTCAGTTGCTCCGCCGCTTCGACCCCAACCTCGACGGCGCTCAGGGCCTCCAAAGCCAACCGCCCCTGCTCCACTTCCACCCCACGCACTCCCAAAAGAGGGACTTCGATGAGGTCCTCACCGTCCGCCAGAAGACGCTCGAAGGACGCCTCGAGGCGGAATTGCCCCGCCATCTCTTGGGTAAATTCCAAATGCACCCGCTGGGTACCGTCGTCTTCCGCCGTGACTTCGTGATCGCGCAGTGACGGGCCGCTGAGGGCCAACAAATTGGTGCCGGCCGGTAGGTCGAGGTCGAGCTCCATGATGTGCCCGGATTTGACGTCGATCTCGATGCTGGAGGCCCCTTTGAGGGTCACCTCACCGAGCGAAAGTAGGGTATCGACACGGGCATCGAACCGCCCTTGCTGGCGCTCCGGTGTGGCGGCCTTGGCTTCGATCCGTGGCGTCGTCTCGACGTACTTGAAGGTGTGTGCCACGGTGAGCGGTGATAGCTGGCGCACAAAAGCGGGAAGTTGGTTCTCCCCCACCCGCGTGGCGCCTTCGTCCGATAGCGGCTCGAGGGTCAAGTCTTGGCTTTGCAGGAGGGCCACCATGCCCCGCTGGCGTTGCGTATCGAGGCTGCGGAGAAGCGGTATTCGCAAGGCCACGGCTTCTGCATCGGCTTCCGTCCGGAGTCCGGCATCGGTAGCGACATCGGTAGCGGGATCAGCAGCAGCGAGGACGGCATCACGCTGCGGAGCCGCCAGGGAGCGATCATAGGCAATATCGAGCTGTAGCGAACCCTGAAGCTGGCGATTGAGGAAGATACGAATTTCCTGTCGCTCGTCGTCTCGGGTCAGGCGCCAGTCGGCCACCGCCCCAGAGGCTTCCTCGACCCGGTTGACCTGCACCGCAAGGGGTACCGCCAAGCGCAGTTGGCTGGTTTCGCCCCGCGACACCTCATAGTCCACCAAGGCGCGGACGTAGAGCACCCCTTCCTCGGCATGCACCAGGTGATAGACGCTGGCATTGGCCCGCACCTCGGCCTTGATCTCGTCCGGCACCGCCTCGGTCCAGGACATGCTGACCTCGGGCGATAGGGACACATTGGCAGTGGCGACGGTGGTCGTGCCGGCCACCTGCTGCGACACATGGGAGGCGGGGGTGATGGTCACGTCTTTCTTGCCCGGCAGGGTCAACTGAAATTGCGACACCGGCACCTCGGGAACCCGCATGACGATGCGCGGTGGCCCCTGTTGCCGTACCACCGCCACTTCGAAATCCAGCTGCACCTCGTGTTGGCCGCTGCCCCGCAACAGGGTCACGAACTGCTCCCCTTGACGCAGGATCGGCGCTTCCTTGCCGTCCACCAGGACATTGCTGAGGATCACTGCGTCGTCGAGCAGCGGCAACGTCACGGTGCCTTCCTGCCATGCCTCCACGCTCAAGGTACCGCGCCAGGTGACCGCCTCCCCCCGCAACGTACCGCGATAGCGGGCCCGACTCAGGGTGAAATCGCGCTCGCTAGGCTGTCGCCAGCTGATCTGTAGACCGCGGGTGGTGGGCACCGTGGCGGTCAGCTGGGTCCCCTGGCCGGCCCTGCCCACCCGACTACCGGCGGCGGGGATCACCGCCACATCGAGCCCGGGTGAAGGCCAAGAGGCGGCCAAGGAAATAGACGCCGCCTGCGGCGTCGGCACGACCAGGGACCACCCCGCATCGGAACGCTGGCCATCGACGCGATAGGTCAGCTCCATTTGGTACGAGCCCCGCCGTTCGACGCTCCAAGCCAGACCTCGAGGCGTTGCCATCAGCTGCACAGCGCTGCCGTCGACGGTCGCTTTGGCCACCGCCGTGCCGGCGGGCAGCACCGGAATCGAGGTCCAACCATTCTCCAGAACATCGAGGCTGAGCTGGGTCTTCACCTCAGCGCTGGGAACATCCGTCGCCGCCACCGTGACCCGCACCTCGGCCTTTCCCAAGGCGTAGCGGGCCGGCGCCGCCGGTACGATCTGGACCGGCTGTCGACTGCCCTCCAGCAACTGATTGTAAAGCTCCAACGGAATCTCCACTTGGCCACCGGCGGTAACTTCCGGCCCTTGTCCCCAGAGGGACGGCACCACGAGCAGGGTTAGCAGCAGGGCAATGATCGATCGTCGGATGGTAGTTCCCATGATGAAGCGCTCCATGTCAGTCTCCTCGTCCAAAATGCTGCTCTGCTTCGGCCTGGATTCTTGGCTCCCCGATATCGAAGAAAATCTCCCTAGCCCCCCAATGCCTACCGGCCCCTTCATTCTTCCGGCTCCACCGCCTCAGGACGCGGTAGGGTCTTGAGGAAACCGGAAAGGCGCAAGGAATCCTCCAGATAGCGAATTGCCCCGTCGTCGAGGGAAGCGGCGAGCAGGGCTCGGTACTCGCCCAATAGGTGAAGGTCACGCCGGATGTCGGCATCTCCGAGCCATCCGGGGATGCTGTCTCCCAGACCGCGCAGCAGCATCTCGTGCTCTGCGAGCAACGCCACGGCGACGGCGGGCTCACCTTCGGCGATGGCCTCGGCGGCCCCCTCCAGCACACCGCGCAGCCGGCCGGCCAACAAGTTTTCGAGGACGTTGCGCTCCAAGGGCCCAGGGGCCTTGGTTTGGCCCCGAGGCATGTCCAAGCGTGCCCGAGTCACACCGTTTTCCAGATAGACGAGATCCTTGTAGCGCAGCTGCACATCGGCGATCGGCCCGGCGCCGTCGGCGATGACATCGAGCAGCACGACATGGGAATCGCCGGCATAGAAGGTTGGAATGACGATCTGCAACCCTTCCTCGTCGTCGCCGCGGTCGGCGATGATTCCCAGATTGCGCGACAGCCGTTGATCGATGCTCTGCTCCGCTTGGCGCACCCGTTGCGAAGCTTGGGTATCGAGGCGCTCGGATTCCAAGACGTCTACCAAGTGGACCCCGGGCGCCAGGCGGATACGCAAACGCAAGGCCCGGGCGATGACCCGACCGACGGCGGCCAGCTCGCGGTCGACGAGCCCTTCGGCGTCGGCGGGCAGGTGCAATAGCCGACGATGGCCTTGACCCGCCAAGGCCACTTGATCGAGCTCTTCGAGATCGACATGCTCTCCCACTCCGACGACACTGGTGACCACGCCTCCCACCGCCCCGAGGTGGGCCATCGACAACAACGGACCGATATCGTCGAACCCATTCGGGGTCACCAACAGCACCATCGAGCTGCCCAAGGGGGCGTCTGGATCGTCGACGCCGGAGGAGACGAGCAGCGCCCGCCGATAGGCGTCTTTCAAGTCGACGAAACCGGCCCCCGAGCCCTCCAGCTCGCTCTGGAGATTCTCCAAGCGCTGCGCCAGCTCCAAGCTCAGGGGACCGTGGCGAAAGTCGTCCGCCGCCAGGGCCTCGCCGCCCCTGGGACCGGCGATGAAGAAACGAAAGCGATCCCCCAGGTCCCGCGCCTTGGCCAAGGCCGATAGCAGGGCCGAGATGGCCCGAGCTTTGTCGCGGGACGGCACCTCGGTGAGGTCCAAGACCACCGCCACTTGCATGGAGCCACGACGGCCGCTGTGCCGCTCGGTGCCCTTGAGCCCCACTTGCACCAACAGGCGCTGCCGCCCATCGAGGGCCGTCTGGTCGGCATGTAGGTAGACGGCGAGGGCGGCATTGTCCGGTGGGTCGAAGGGTTGGCTGGGCTGGCGCGCCAGCCCGTGCAAGCGGAGCGACGTACCGTGTTGACCCGCCAGCGGCGACGCAACGGCGTCCAAACGCGCCGCCAGATGACGCAATCTCGGGTCACCGGGCAAGTAGGTATTACGCCAGTAGCCTGCCGCTTCTTGGAAGGCGACCTCGTCCGTCCGGCGCAGGTTCTCCAGGAAGGTTCTGGCGGCCCTACGGGCGGCTTCGTCCTGCATCGAGCGGGCGAGAGAATTTTCTTTCTTCGCCTCTTTCTTGGCCCCGGTGCTCTGACCATCCGCGTCCTTCGGCAAGTCATCAACAAAGCCGCCGTACTCAGCCACCAAGCCGCCGGAGAAGGCGGACGATTCGGCGGGGACCTCACCGCCCTCGAGCGCCAATCGACCCCGAAGCTTCTCGTCGGCCGTCTCTTCTTCGGCAACCCTGGCATCCCGGGAGAAAGAGGCAGAGAACTGCATGGCATCCAGTTTGGAAATCTTGTCGCCGTCATTTGTCGGGCTCACCTCGGGGGTCGAGAGCACCGACTGCAGCTCAGCGACGACGACGATGGGCTCCTCGATAACGGTCGCCTCCACTTGATCGGCGATCCTGCCGGGCGGTGACGGCGGTGACTGTGGCGGTGGCGGTGGCGGCGCCTTCATCACTGCGGCAGGAGATGGGGGGGAGGCTGGCGCCCTCTTCCCCTTGGCGGCGCCTTCCCGACGATCTTCCCCCTCCACCGGGGCTCCACCGCCCACATATCCCAAGGCCTCCAACCCTTCCCACTCCTCCGACGAAGGCTCCACCGTCGATCCGCCTGAGACGGATGGTTGCTGTTGGGCGGCGCCTCTTGGGTCGATGCTGACGACAAAATCGTCCTCGTAGACGGCCGTAGAGTCCGCCTGGAAGCGAGGCTGCTGCACAACGCCGTGCCGTGGCGACTGGTTCAGACGCCAAGATACCGTCACCACCAGGAGAGCGGCGACCGTCACCCAGGCGGGGTGCCGCCAGCGACCGGCCGACTGCCAGGCGCCCTCGATGGCTCGTCCCAGGCGGCTGAGGGCAGCCATCACCGACGACGACTGGGACCTGGGCTGCGGGGATACCAAAAGCTCGGGACGTTGCATCAGGCGATCGACCAGGTGGTCTGGAGCGTCGAGGGGTGGCAGTTGTCCGAGAAGCTCGTCCAACTGGCAAATCCCTTCGAGCACCGCCGCGCAGGCATCACAGGACTCGACATGATCCAGGGCGAGGGGATCGTCCAGCAGGGCGTCGGCCCCACGGTCCGCCAGCCTCTCCTGAATCCCTCGGCATGGGGTATTCATGGCGTCACCTTGACTCGTCATGAGGTCACCTGCGATGTCCGGTCACGTCGGCTCAGCCCCTTGGCCAAAGCCAGCCGAGCCCTGCGCAGGTGGGTCTTGACAGTATTGACCGGCATGCGGAGCATGGCCGCCACCTCCTTGAGGGGCAGCTTCTCGACAGCGGCCAGGAGAATCACTTGTTGTTGGGTGGTGGAAAGCCCTTGCATCTCTGTTTCCAGCAGTGCCATCCGTTGTCGGGCTTGCGACCGGCGCTCACCGTCGGCAGCGTCGTCGGCCACCTCCGGGGTCTGCTCATCGCTCTGACGAAATACCAGACGGCGCACCTTGAGCCGTCGCAGATGCGTGCGGACGGTATTGCAGACGATGGTGAAGAGCCAGGGATGTAGAGGGCGCTCCGGCTGATAGGAGGCGGCCGCCTGGTGCACCTTGACGAAGATGTCTTGGAAGAGATCGTCGCGGTCCTCGTCGGCGATGCCACAGCGCACCAGATAGCCGTAGACCGGGGCTCGATACTCGGCCACCAAGGCGGGAAAGGCCTGCTCATCCCCCGCCAAATGCAGCCTCAGCAGATCGCCTGAGCCCGTCGGCGAAGGGTCGTGGGGGGCCTCGGAAGGTTCCAGGCCATCTCGTCCTGCAACTCCAGACACCGCGTGCCCCTCCTCTTGACCACGTCCCGACGCCGCGGCGGCCATGTACGACGTTGACCTGCGTTGTCGAACGATCGATTCGCCCTGTCTCTCCTGGTGACCTGCCCACATGTCGCCCCATACTCACCAAGCGGGGCGCGGTTTCACTTTTTCTTAGTGCTCTTTCCGCTGGCCTTGCCGCCGAGCTGTGCCGCCTCGCGACGCAAGCGCCGCAGCGCTTCGAGGCGGGGACCGAGCTTTGCCTCGACGCCGCGCTCCGTCGGCTGGTAGAACACGGTGCCCCGCAGGGCCTCGGGCAGGCAGTCGAGCCCCGCCGTACCGTGCTCTGTATCGTGGGCATAAACGTACCCTTGGCCGTAGCCGACGTCCTTCATCAGCCGCGTCGGCGCTTTGCGCAGCGCCTTGGGCACGGGATCGGCGGGCCGCTCGGCCACCAACTTACGGGCCCGGCCAAAGGCTTTGTAGACGGCATTGCTCTTCGCCGCCACCGCCAGGTAGAGGGTCGCTTGGGCGAGGGCGAGGTCGCCCTCCGGAGATCCCAGCCGCTCATAAGCTCGCCAGGCGTCCAAGGCCTGTTGCAGAGCCCGCGGATCCGCCAGGCCGATGTCTTCGCTGGCAAAACGCACCAACCGACGGGCGATGACGTTGGGGGCTTCCCCCGCCTCGAGCATGCGCGCTAACCAATAGAGCGCCGCGTCGGCGTCGCTGTCGCGGAGGGATTTATGCAGCGCCGAGAGGAGGTTGTAGTGCTCTTCGCCGGCCTTGTCGTAGAGCAATACCTTGCGCTGGGCCAGGCGCTCGACGGCCGGCCCATCGAGGGCGGTCACACGATCCCCCGAGGCCACATCGACCACCACCTGCTCGAGCAGGTTGAGGGCCTTGCGGGCATCTCCGGAGGCCCATTGGGCAATAAAATCGAGGGCTTCTGGCAGGACCTCCAGGGCCGGTTTGCCAGCCATCTCGTCGGCGGCCAGCAGGTGGGCCAAGCCGCGCTCTGCATCGTCCAAGGCCCGCCGTAGCAGCTGTTTCAGCGCTTCACTGCCCAACGGCGATAGGACGACGACGCGACAGCGGGACAACAACGCCCCGTTGATCTCGAAGGAGGGGTTTTCCGTCGTCGCCCCCACCAGGATGATGTCGCCCCGCTCGACATAGGGCAAAAAGGCGTCCTGCTGGGCCCGATTGAAACGGTGGATCTCGTCGACGAAGAGCAGGGTGCGCCGGCCGCGCCCGACCATCGCCTCCGCCTGGCGAAAACGGGCCGCATCGGCCATCACCGATTTGACGTCCTTGATGCCGGAAGTGACGGCGCTGAAGGGAACAAAACGGCACGAAGTGGCCTGGGCCGCCAGCTGGGCGAGGGTGGTCTTGCCCGTGCCCGGAGGCCCCCAGAGGATCATCGACGGCAGACGATCCCCTTCGATGGCCCGCCGCAGGAATCCCTGGGGTCCCACGATCTCGTCCTGGCCGACCACCTCATCGAGGCTCGTCGGACGCAGCCGTTCAGCCAGGGGTGCCGATGCCTGCCCGGCCGCTGCTCCGGCAGGCTCGTCGGATACCTCAGTCGGATTGTCGAAGAGGGAACGGGTGATATCAGCCTCCAAGTGAGCCGTCGGTCTTCGAGGGCACTACACTAGCGCTTCTCGATCTCCCGCACCACCGCATCGGTGAATTGGTGGGTGCTGGCCTTGCCGCCGAGGTCCCGGGTCCAGAGACGATCCTCGACCACCACTTGGCGCAGGGCGCCGGCCAAGCGTTCGGACGCCTCGACCCTCTCGAGGTGACGCAGCATCATCACCGCCGAGCGCATCAATGCGAGGGGATTGGCCACCCCTTGGCCGGCGATATCCGGAGCGCTGCCGTGCACCGCCTCGAAAACCGCCGCATCGAATCCCAAGTTGGCGCTGGGGGCCACCCCCAGCCCCCCCACCAGGCCGGAGCAGAGATCGGAAACGATGTCGCCATAGAGGTTTTCCATCAGCAACATGTCGTAGGTCTCCGGACGCATCACCAACTGCATGCACATGTTGTCGATAATGCGGTCGTCCGCCTCAATGTCGGGATAGTCCTCGGACACCTTCCTGAAACAGTCTAGGAACAGGCCATCGGAGAGCTTCATGATGTTGGCCTTGTGGACCGCCGTGATGCGCTTTCGGCCGTTGGCCCGGGCATACTCGAAGGCAAACTTGGAGACCCTGGTCGAGGCCTTCTCGGTGATGATCTTGAGACTTTCGACCACCCCTGGGATCACCTGATGCTCGATGCCGCTATAGAGCCCTTCGGTGTTCTCCCGCACCACCACCAAGTCGACATTGTCGAAACGTCCTTCGAGCCCTGGAATGGTCTTGGCCGGACGCAGATTGGCGTAGAGCTCGAGCTCCTGACGCAACTGCACATTGATGGAGCGGAAGCCCTTGCCGACTTGCGTCGTCACCGGCCCCTTGAGACACACCTTGTTGCGCTGGATCGACTCCAACACGGCATCCGGAAGCGGATCTCCCGACTCCTTGAAGGCCTCGGCGCCGACCACAAAACTCTCCCATTCGAAGGCACCGCCGGCCGCTTCCACCACCCGCACGGTGGCACCGGCCACCTCCGGTCCGATGCCATCGCCGGGGATTAGAGTTATCTTCTGCATGTTGTCTCTCCTGACCAGCTAGCCTCACCCCGTCTGGGATGAGGACGAGTTATCAATCGGTGATCGCTGTGAGCTTGGAGCATTGAGCTGCGAGCGCGGAGCCAGGGAGGCCCATTCGACGGTTGCTCCCTCGCCGCTGAAAACCTCTCGCAAGGAACGTACCGCGATACCCTGTACAAAGTCGAAGCACCAGTCATCGTAGTCGAGCAGCCCCGGCAGGCCTTGGTCATCATAGAGAATGACCACCCGGTCTCCCACCCGAACCAGATCTCCCGCCTGCGGCGCCGGCGGTCCGTCCTCGGCGACTCGCTCCGCGCTATCGCCCCTGGCGGTGGCCCCGGACAAATCGACCGTCTGCCACCGCAAGTCATCCAAGGTGCGTTCAGCATACTGGATCTGATCCCGCAGCAGGGACTGGGCGCTGAAGGCGATGCCTTGACGGCTGAGCTCTTCGATCTGCTCCAAGAGCTGCCTTTCAGGCTCGGGCGGCGGCTCGAGTTGGGTCAGGCCAAAAACCCGTGACACAGGCGCTAGGCGACCGGGCAAGACGACCCGCAGGGTGGGGAAGGCATCGATGTGCTCCTTGAGATCTTTGATGCCCCAAGAGCGAACCACCCGCATGGGGATGAGGTCGTCCTCAAGACGGTAAATCTCGACCCGCACATGAAAGCGCTGGGTGCCGAAGAGCTGACGATCCAGCTTCGAGTCGTGGGTCAAGTGATTGTCGTTGGCGGCGTCGATTTCGGCCGGAATCGACCAAGCCAGGGGCCAATCGGAGCGCAAAAATTCCTCCATGCTGAAACCCTGAATCCCCGTCTCAGCGGACAATCGCACGTAGGGCCGGTTCCCTTCGAGGGTAAACCACCGAATCTTGACCCAACGTCCGCTGCGCCAGGGGCGCAGGCGGTCGCTGTCGACTTCCTCGCCGTTGAGGCTCAGTCGTTTGGCCTGTGTGTAGTACACCGGTTCATCGTCACGGTCCCGAGCTTCGAGCACCGCGTGCAACCGACATTCCTCTTCGCCCAAGACCGGCTCGACGTGTCCCACCTCGGCGACCCCGTCGTCACCGCATTCGATGGCTACCCAAGCCACCTCCGGCTCAGGGGCCCACTGCTCCTGCAGCGTCGGTTGCATGAAGATCGCCAAGGCCACCAAACCGACGAAGATGATACTGATGAGAAAAACGCGATTCGATGAATCAGCCATGGTTTCGACTTTCGGGTTGACTGGAATGACTGAGGTCGGATCTGAGGCTCGCACCCATTGACTTGGACTCTACAGGAGGCCCATCCGTCTCGAGATTTCGTCAATTGGGCCAGAGATCGTTCAACGGGGCCCTCATGGTGCCAAATACGGACCGGCCGTTGACGACTCACCGCGGGGCAACGACAGACCGACGGTCGGGTCGTTATTGGGGCGCAGCCCCCTGCAGATCCTGCAACCTGTTGGCGACATCGCGGTAATTGCTGTTGATGCCGTAGATCTCGACGAAGGTCTTGTAGGCGGCTTCTTGGTCCCCCAGGGACACGTAGGCGTTGCCCATCTCGTAGAGCAGGCTCATCGACACCTCGTCCTTGATGTCCGGCGCTTCCAACCCCTTGCGGTACCAGCGCACCGCCAGCTCCGGAAGCCCCTTTTCGAGGAAACACTGGCCCAGCATCGAGCTGGAGTCCACCAGGTAGCGGGGGTCTTTGCAGGCCAACTGGAACTCGCCGATGGCCTCATCCACCAACCCCATCTCGAGATAGGCGATGCCCAGGTTGTAGTGGGTGTCGTAGTCTTCCGGTGACAGGTTCTCCGCCACCCCCTGCTTGAAACCCTCGATGATCTCCTCCAACGACTGCTCCTGGGGCTGGACGACGATGCCGTCATCCGCCGCCAGCTCTTCCTCGGAGAGCTCCCTCTCGAGCTCCGCCGCCAGATCGAAGAAATCGTCTTCCTCGTCGAAAATGGTCTCGACTTTGGCGGCGGCTTGTGGGCTCTCCGGCTGCACGTCGTCGAGCCAGCTCATGCCGGTTTCGTCCATCGGATCGACGGACGACGACGCCCCTTGCTCTTCGCCCACCGACTCGTCTTCCTCGTCGTCGAGGTCGTCGAGGTCCAACTCGTCGGCCAGGGAGAAGAGCTTCTTCTCAGGCCTCGCCGGTGCCGGCTCAGTAGGTGTCAAGTGCTCGCCGGTGGTCCTTGCGGCGGCTGCCGGGGCCTCGATGTCCTCTTCCACCGCGGCGCGGGTCTCGGCCAACGCCTCGCTCAAGAGATCGCGGGAAAGCGACATCGTCGGATCTTCGCTGGCGGCGGCCTTCGGCGACACCTCCACGTCGATTTCGACATCGTCGACAACCGCCTCGACGGGGGGTGGTGGCGGCGTGCGAGCCCGCTCTGGGGCTCCCAAGTCTTCGAGGCTCAAGTCTTCCAACAACTGAGCGATGCGATCACCCGAAGTTTTCTTGGGTGCCTCCGGCTTGTGAACGACGGTGCCGGATTCAGTGCTGTAACCCGCCTTCTGGAGATCCGCCTTCACTTCGTCCCAAATCTCGCTACCGCCCTGTTGCGCGGCGACCGCCGCCAGACGGTTGGCCAGCTCGGCGGTCTGTTCCGTCTCTCCGGCTTCCAAGCTCATCCGGATCTCGAGCTGCAAAGCACCCGGATAGTCCGCCTGGATGGTTTGCAGATCTTTCAAGCGATCACGGGCTTTGTCGTTGAGCCCATACTTGGCGAAGACGACGGCTTCGGCCAGTAAGTCCTCTTCTCGACGCACCGCCGGAGGCTGTTCCTCCGCCGCCGCCGGCTCCTCCTGCGGGGAGAGCGCAGGCACCGCCTCGTCCGTTTCGGCAACCTTCGAGGAAGAGTCTTCGGGGGTTATGGCCTCGGGTTCCTCCTCTGGCGAGGCTTCGGCGGAGAAATCGACTGCCAAGGTGGAATCATCGAGGCTGATCTCCACTTCACCGGCCGCCAGCTCCTGGTCGGGATCGGCGAGATCGAAACTCTCCGGGCCGAATGCAAAGTCCTCGACCCCGGTTTCGGTCCCCACCTCAGGGCTGACATCGACCGTATCGTCGCCGACCTCGTCCAGGTGGATGTCGACCGTATCGTCGCCAGCCGTCTCCTCCGCCTCATCCGTCGCATCCGTTGCCAGATCGTCGAAGTCTCCGAGGTCGAGCTCTTCGACCTCCACCGGCTGCACATCCCCCGCTCCGATGGACATACCGACATCGAGATCGTCGATGGAGTCCATCGACCAGTCGATCTCGATACCCGCCGCCGAGGGCTCTTCGATATCGGTCGAGGGCGGATCGATGTCGATGGTTCCGAGGTCAAAGGTGTCATCCGCCGCCGCCTCGACTGCGTCGGTCCCGGCCTGAAGGCTCGGATGATCGAGCTCTGCGGTCCCCCCATCTTCCAAACCGGCGCCATCACCCAAGTCGAGCTCGAGCTCGATATCCGGTGTTTCATCGAGGGTGATCGGCGCATCGTCGAGATCGTCCGGGGGCATTACTTGACTGGAGGGGATCTCGTCGTCATCGAGATCGAAGGTGAAGACCTCGTCGTCCGCCTCGGCGGGGCTGCCAAACGAACCCAAGCCTCCGGTGTCATCGGCCGGTACAGAATCGAAGGAGACCTCGCCGAGAGACCCGCCGTGGGTGCTGTCGTCGAACGAAGTCTCTGCAAGATCGAAGGTATCGCTGCTGCCGAAGGGGCTCTCGTCGCCCGGCACATAGGCCACGGAGTCTTCACCGAAGCCGGTGGCAACTGGCCCCTCCTCTAAATCGATCTCGAAGACATCGTCCTCCGCCTCGGCGGCGGATGTCTCGGCCTGCGCGGCGCCGCCGGTAGACTCCGCAGCGGCGTCAGCGGACTCGGCAGCCCCCGCGCCGGCATCCGCCAGACCCGTCTGGGCGGCGAGGGCACGTGCCTCGGGATTGAGCGACACCGCCTTGGCCAGCACCTTGGCGGCGGCCCCCATGTGTCCGCTGTCGTTGAGGCCCGCCACGGCCTCGCGCACGAAGTCGAGATCGTCGCTGTCGACTTCGAGGGCCTTTTCGTAGACCTGCGTCGCTTCGTCGACGGAACCGTTGACGATCAGGATGTCTGCCAGTTGGCGATACTCGCGCATCGCCTTGTCGGTCAAGCGCTGCCCGGTGTAGAGCTCCGCCAGCTTGAGATGGAAGCTCGGATTCTCCGGCTCCATCTGCGACATTTTCTGGTAGATGGTGGTCGCCGACGTGGCGTTGTCATGTTTCTGGTAGTAGTCGGCCAGCACTTGGTACTGGGTGCGCGCCTCGTTGAGCAGCCCTTGTTTGTAGTAGAGCTCCGCCAGCCGCTCGTAGACCGTCAGGGCCGAGGGATCGAGCTTGATGATCTTCTTGTAGATGGCGATGGCTTTGACGAAGAAGCCATCCCGAGTGTATTGCTCGGCGATCTGGGAAAAGAGCTTGACCGCCTCGTCGAAACGCTCGATGCGAGCGTAGAGGTCACCTACCCGATTGAGCGTATTGGCATCGTTGGGGTTCTCCGCCAGAACCTTGCGGTATTCCCGAATCGCATGTTCCAGCTTGCCTTTGGAGACGTACTTTTCCGCCGCCCGGATGACCGATTCACGGTTCAACGCCATGGCCTACTTCCCCCCCGCCGACCGTGGCACGACGGAACGAAAGGTCAAGCGATGCACTTCGCTGGGCCCGTAGTCGAGCAGGGCCTGGCGGTGCGCGGCCGCGCCGTAGCCCTTGTTGGAGGCAAATCCGTATTGGGGAAAGCGGTGGTCGAGGTCGACCATGAGGGCGTCGCGGTGCGTCTTGGCCAAAATCGAGGCACAGGCGACGGCGTAGCTGATCTGATCACCCCGGATGACACCGAGGCAAGGGAAGGGTTGCCCTGTGAGGCGGACGGCATCCACCAGGGCGATGTCGGGTTTGGGTCGAAGAGCATTGAGGGAACGGGCCATGGCTGTGCGGGTGGCTTCGAGTATGTTCATCCGATCGATATCTTGAGGTGATACCACCGCGACGGCATGATGCGGATGGGCTCGCCGAATCAATTCCGCCAAGCGCCAGCGCTGCTCCGCCGACAGCCTCTTGCTGTCGTCCACTCCTGGGACGAGGCCATGGGACGAGACGACAACCGCCCCAGCCACCACCGGCCCCGCCAGGCAACCACGCCCTGCTTCATCGACGCCCGCAATTGTACCGTATCCAGCGCCTCGAAGGAGATCCTCGAGGCCTTGCATCAACCGCAAACGGTACGTCTCAGCAAAAAGCTGCCCTTCTGACGTCAAACGCGCTCCCCGCGTCGCTCTTCAGACCCTCCGACGCTGTCCAGACTTTGACGCTGCTCAGATTCTATAGCTGCTCAGACGATCCGACGCTCTTCGATACGTGCCGCCTTGCCGCGCAGCTCCCGCAGATAGTAGAGCTTGGCACGGCGCACTTTGCCGTGACGCACCACCTCGAGCTTGTCGATGGTGGGCGAGTGCAGCGGGAAAACCCTCTCCACACCCACGCTGCCGGAAATCTTGCGCACCGTGAAGGACTCCCGGGTGCCGCCGCCGCGACGGGAGATGACCACACCCTGGAAAATCTGGATGCGTTCCTTGCTACCTTCGATGACACGCACGTGGACTTTGATGGTGTCACCGGCACGAAACTCCGGGACATCCTCGCGCAAATACGGACGTTCGACATTTAAGAGCTGGCTCATCACTGCATTCCTTCCATGCTATCCAAGCTCGTTTGGTAGCGCCCCATTCGGGTGACACAGGCCGAGTCTTGGTTGACTTTCGAAAGCGAGAACGTACTCGACCAGGTGCTGAGGACCGACGGATCTTCCATCCGGTTGGGGGTGGCGGAGATCCCTCTGCCCTCCTCGACACTGCGTCTTCAACACTGCGTCTTCAGCACTGCGTCTTCAGCACCGTGCATCGCGTACGAGCTGACTATTATCGATTCCTAGTCGGGGCGTTGCAAGCCCGGCGGCAGGCTGATGCCATGCTTTAGGCACAGGCTCGCCACCTCGCGCTGCTCCCCATCTTCTAATTCCATACCTTCCAACAAATCAGGCCGTTTCAACAACGTCGCCTCGAAAGCGCGACGGCGACGCCATGCGGTGATGTCGCCATGGTGACCCGACAACAACACCTCGGGCACCTCGAGACCTTCGATCTCACGCGGCCGCGTGTAGTGAGGATAGTCCAACAATCCGTGGCGGAAACTATCCTGCTCCACTGAATCGGCCAACTGCACCACCCCGGGAATCTGCCGCGACAGCGCTTCGATGAGCACCATCGCCGGCAGCTCGCCACCGGAGAGCACGTAATCTCCGATCGATAGCTCTTCGTCGACCACCTGCAGGCGCACCCGCTCGTCGATACCTTCGTAGCGTCCGCAGAGCAGCATCAGACGGGGACGCTCTGCCAGCTGCCGAACCTTCGCCTCGTCCAGCCGTTGCCCTTGGGGCGACATCAAGATGCGCCAGGGTTTGACCTCGGCAGCTGTCGTGGCATCCCCTTGCGGGCTCGGCTGCGACAGGGCGCGAACCGCCGCCAACCAGGGTTGCGCCGTCATCACCATGCCGCCCCCACCTCCGTAAGGCTCGTCATCGACGCTGCGATGGCGATCGGAGGTGTGATGCCGCAAGTCATGGACTGCGACATCGAGCAGACCACGTTCCATGGCCCGACCGATCAGACTGGTGACGAGAAACGGTTCAAAGAGCTGCGGAAAGATCGTCAGGACTTGGATGTGCATGTCTCGACGAGCCCCGCCGGCAGTCTCCACTCGATGCGTTTGCCCGCCGTGTCGACCTGGCCTAGAAAGGCATCGACAAAAGGCAGGAGAAGCTTTTCTTCGCCGCGGGCGACCTGTAGCAACGTGCCACCGCCATCCTCGACGACATCGATCACCTCGCCCAGATCACCGAGCTCGGCATCGACACAACGGCAACCGAGCAACTCGAAGTAGTAGTACAACCCATCCGGCGCTGCGGGCACCTGATCGCTATCGACTTCCAATCTACTACCGCTCAAGGCTTCCGCTTGATCCCGATCCGCGATGCCGTCGAAGGCCACCAAGAGGCCGCCCTTGACCGGTCGACTTTGGAGTACCGTCAGTCGCCCGGCGGGCCGGCCGGCTTTGACGACCCACAGCTCGGATCCCCGAACGAAGCGTTCGGCGATGTCACTGTGGACCTCCACTTTGACCTCACCGCGCAACCCATGGGCTTTGCCAATCTCTCCGACGAGCACCCTGTCCGGCTCGGCCGCCACCGTCCCATTGCGCTGGACGGAAGGTTCAGGTTTCGCGGATCTCGAGGCCATACTTGCAACCATCGAGACTGGCTCGAGCATCCAGCAGAGTGCGAATGGCGCGCACGGTGCGCCCCTTGCGTCCGATCACCTTGCCGAGATCCTCTTCCGCCACCATGGCTTGAAACTGGGTATTGCCGCGGTTCTTACGCTCTTCGATGTGCACTTCTTCTGGGAAGTCCACCATCCAGGAGAGCAACTTGCGGAGATCGCGCCCCAGGAGGCTGATCTTCGGTTGGGAGGACGACTTACCGTGACCTTGGTGTCTACTCAAAGCTCTTTACCTCTTGCGTTGACCTGCTGTTGGCTCGACGAGCCAACATCAAGCGTCTTCCGCTGCCTCGGGTGCGGCATCCTCAGCCGGGGCACTTGCCTCGACGGCGGGCGTTGCTTCGCTGGCTGCGGCTTCTTGGGCGGGCGCCTCTTCAGTTTTCGCCTTTTTGGGCGACGACTTCTTGGCAGGAGCCGCTTCTTCGGCGGGCGCTTCCGGCGTCAGATCGCCACGCTTGGCCTTGGCCACCAACTTGGCCACCGTCTCCGAAGGCTTGGCACCTTGGTTGGTCCAGTGTTCGAAGCGGTCGACATCGATGCTGACCACCGACGGGGATTGGCGGGGGTCATAGAATCCGAGCTCTTCGATGGCCGAAGAACTGGGACGACGGCGGCCATCCGAAACCACGACCCGATAAAAGGGGCGATGCCGGCTGCCTTTTCGGCTGAGCCGAATCTTCAACATGTTCTCTTCCTCCGTTGTGCTATCCAAATGCGCGGAACGAGCTCCGCGGCGCGGGATCTTTGAAAGCGCGGGGCGCACGATTTGCAGGCACACGAACAGCCCGCACCGCACTCAGGCCGCGCAAGGGGCCGGATATTAGCAGGAACCGACCGACAGCGCTAGTGCCTTGGCTAGCAATCTACACCAGGAGAGCTCAACACCGTCGAGCGGCTCGGTCGATGAGCCGAGCTCCCGCACTGGGATAGGATAGAGCTTGGATCCGAGGCTGTCGACCCACTTTCGCAGCGCCCATAACCCATCGCCCATCGCCAATATCTGAAAGAGGCATACTTTGAACGAGCTGACCTTCCTCGGCGCCGCCGGTACCGTCACCGGCTCGAAGCACTTGCTTCGCATAGGTGAGCATCGAGTGCTCATCGACTGCGGCCTTTTCCAAGGGCGCAAAGAGCTCCGACTGCTGAACTGGGAACCCTTTCCCGTGCCGCCCCAGAGCCTCGATTGGGTCGTTCTCACCCACGCCCACATCGATCATATCGGCTACCTGCCCCGTTTGATCCGCCAAGGATTTGCCGGACGGGTCTTGGCCACCCCGGCCAGCCGGGATCTGGCACAGGTGCTGCTGCGCGACGCCGGCAAGCTTCAGGAAGAAGAGGCCAGGTACCACAACAAGAAGAAATCGTCGAAGCATACGCCCGCCGAGCCTCTGTACACGGAGGAGGACGGCATCGCTGCCGCCGAGCGTATCGAGACGCTGAGCTACCAGCAATGGAAGCGGCTGCTGCCGGGGCTGGCGGTACAGTACCAACGGGCGGGCCATATCCTGGGCTCCGCCACCGTGACCTTTCAAGTGGACGACGGCGCCACCGGGCGTCGCATTGTATTCTCGGGCGATATCGGACGCTACGATGGTCTGCTACAACTGCCACCCGAACCCATCGGCGAGGCGGATTACGTGATCATGGAGTCCACCTACGGCGGTTCTCTACACTCCCTGGACGAAGTCGAAGACCCTCCCGATCCCAAGCCCGGCTATCACTATGGACCGCCCCGGCTGCAGTTGGAGAAGGCCATCCTGGGGGCTATTCGGCGGGGCGGGGCTCTGCTCATCCCAGCCTTTGCCGTGGCCCGAACCCAAACGCTGCTCTATTTGATCAACGAGCTGGAGAAGGAAGGGCGCATCCCGGCCCTGCCCATTTTTCTCGACAGCCCGATGGCCATCGACGCCACCGACATCTACCGCCGCCACGGCTACGATCTCAAGCCGGAAATCCGCCGTCAGCTGGAGACCGGCAAGACCCCCCTGCGGCCACAGCGCCTCGAAATTACTCGGACTCCAGAACAGTCCCGCGCCATCAACACCCAACGGGGGCCGCTGATTATCCTGTCGGCCAGCGGCATGGCCACCGGTGGCCGTGTCTTACACCATTTACTGCAACGGGCAGAACAACCGAGCACCACCATCCTGTTGAGCGGTTTTCAAGTGCCGGGGACCCGCGGCTGGCGACTGCAGCAGGGGGAGAAGTCGCTGCGCCTGTTCGGCCAAGTCATCAGCATCCATGCCGCCGTCGAGACCTTGACCGGTCTTTCGGCGCACGGCGACCAGGGGGATCTCATGGATTGGCTTCAAACCTCCCGAAGGCCTCCCGAGCAGACCTTTCTGGTGCACGGGGAGCCAAAGGCCAGCGAGCAATTGAGATCTCACATCGACCGGACGCTCGGATGGCCGGTGGTGGTACCTGCCAGGGGCCAATCCTTCCCGATCCGCAGCTGAGGGCATGGGTGCGTGGGGGTGGGAGCAAGGAGCTGACGGCAGCCCCCTCGGTGTTGGGTCGATTCGCGGCCTGAAGACGTCCCGGCCCGGTCATCGAAGAAGCTGCCGTCATTTACTTATTGCGCAGCTTCTTCTACCTCTGTGTCATCGAATGAGAATTTTCTTGATCGGCGTCTCGTATCAAGAGCTAGTCGCATGTCTTCCACAAGTCGGGGTCTATCCGGCGCTGATCGGCAAGAGCTTCATCAACCTCGGATTCCTCAAGCCACGAACCCGAAAAATCTCCCAAATCTCGATACTTGATGGCTTCTTGCGTCAACCCCACGCCACGCTCGAGGGCCTCAATGGCGACTCGATTCAGGCTCTTGAGCTGCTTGGCTGCAACTTCTCTCAGGGCACGGTCAAGGTGGGTGGGGATGTTGCGGAGGGTGTATTGCATACCTGCATTGTGAGCTCCCCGCGCAGGCACATCAAACTGGAACCGATGAGCGGCTTGAGCGCCATGCTCTGAGACCCCATACTCTGAGGCCCATACTCACAGCTTCAATGCATGCCATGCCCATGGACGGCGGTGCCGTCGACGCAGCAGGCTCGCCACAGCATGAAGAGACCCACCGCCACCAGCAGCAGCGCCGCCCATTGATTGCTCCGCGACGCCCACCAGGCATAGGTGGGGCCGAGTCGCTGTCCCAGGGACCGCCCCACCGTCGGCACGGCGGCAAAGACCAGCGACAGGGCCGGTAGGGTACCGAGACCGAAGCAGATCATCGCCACGGCGCCATGGAGCGGCGTCGGCAAGGTGGTGACGACCCACAGGGCGCTATAGGTCATGGCACAGGGCAAGAACCCCATCACCAACCCGACCAAGAAGCGCGCCGACGGCTGCGGCGCCCGCAACAGACTCCCCAAGATGCCGCGACGACGGTGCAAGAGCTGTTGGCAAGAGTCCACCCAACCGGCCGCTTTACCACCGGGCAGCCCCCACCAGGCGACCAGTCCACCCAGCACGACGGCGCAGGCGACGGCCATCGACAGCGTCCGCTGCAGGCCGGCGCTCGCGGCGCCGAGGCGCAGCCCGGAGCCGGCCCAAGCGGCCAAAAAACCCAGCAGGCCGTAGGTCCAGATGCGCCCCGCATGATAGAGCCCCAAATCCAAGGCCAGGCTCCAACGCCGAGGGGCGGCAGGCGACTCCGCCGTCGTTGATTCACCGTCCGTTGGCGAGACCTTCGAGGGCAGCAGACGGGAAAAGGCCAGCAAGATGGGGCCACACATGCCAACGCAGTGCAGGCTGCCCAGCAGGCCCGCCATGAACAGAGCACCGAACCAGGGTAGGGACTCAGACACGCTGGCGCTCCACGTTCAAACCCTCAGCCAAGCTTTCGGCCAACGGCTCAGCAGATGGCTCGACGCCGGGCCGAGGCATCTCGGTGGGCCCGGCGTCGATCACCCGGCCTGCCGTCATCGACAACCGCACCACCACCAAGCTGGACAGGACCATCGCCACGGCGGCGAGGACCGGCGTCAGGCGCCCCGTGGCGGCCAGCAAGATACCGACGGAATTGAAACCGAAGGCCCAGGCGAGATTGGCCCGAATGCGACCCCGCACATGGCGCGCCAGCATCAATAGGAACGGAATACGCTCGAGCCGGTCACTGGTCAGACGCACGTTGCCCGAGGTTTGCGCCAACTCGCTGGCCGAGCCCATGGCGATACCGAGGTCGGCCGCCGCCAACACCGGCCCGTCATTTAGACCATCCCCCACCATGGCGACCAGCTCACCCTCGCTCCGCGCGGCGTTGAGGCGGGCCACCTTGTCGTCCGGCAACAGGCCACCCTCGGCCTTTAATGCCAGCCGCTGCCCCAGCCGCTGGGTCACCGGGGGACGATCACCGCTCAAGATCTCCGCCGTCACCCCCAGGGCTCGCAAGTGGGCCACCGCCGCGGCGGCCCCGGGTCGCAGGGCCTCGTGCAGATCGAATCGGGCCCAGACCTGTTGCGGGTCCATCAAATAGAGGGGGTTGGTCAGCTCGGCGGCCGCCGAGCCGTCGTCACGCCAGGCCAGGGGATCGGCTGTCAGACCATAGGCCGCCAAGAGCCGTTGCCCACCCAGCGCCAGTGTTGCCTCGTCCGTACCACCGTCTGTCCTGTCGTCCAGACCACCGTGCGTATCCTCACCCTGCTCATCGTCCAGGCCAGGGACAGCTGCCATTTGCCCTTCGATACCCAAGCCGGGAAGCTGCCGAGAGCGTTTCGGAGGGGTGGGCCTCAACCCTTGGCGACGGGCCTCGGCGACCACCGCCAAGGCGATGGGATGGTGACTGGCGGCTTCCAGGCTGGCGGCCTGGAGCAGAGCCTGCCCCGGCTCCAGGCCCGGTGCCGTGACGGTGGCGGCCAGCACCAAGCGCGGGCTGGTGAGGGTGCCTGTTTTATCGAAGAAGAGTCGATCGATCAGCGCCGCTTGCTCCAAGGTGGCGGCGGAATCCACCAGGATACCGGCCTCCGCCGCCCGCCGCAGGCCCTGCCAGGTGGCCAGGGGGGCCGCCAGCCCGAGGGCGCAAGGACAGCTGATCAACAAGACGCTGAGGGCGGTCAGCAGCCCCTGCGTGGGTTGCCCGTGCCAGGCATGGTAGGCCAGCAACGAGACCGCCAGCAGCAGCACGGACGGCACAAAGACGCGGCTCACCCGATCGGCCAGGCGCTGGGCGGCCGGTTTCTCGCGGCGGGCCCGCTCGAGGCTGCGTTCCATGTGGGCCAGGACGGTGGTGTCCCCCACCTGCTCGGCCCGTATCCACAGCTGCCCGTCCAGGTTGATCGAGCCCGCCAACACAGCGCTTCCCTCGGCCACCGGCCGCGGTTGCGACTCACCGGTCAAGCTGGAGGTGTCGAGGTGGCTGCTACCCTCCGAGACGCGGCCATCGACGGCCACCACGTCTCCGGGCAGGAAACGTAGGTGATCGCCTTGCGTCACCGTGTCGAGGTCCGCCGTCAGCTCTTCTCCGAGCCCCGCCTCGCCGCGACGCCGCACCCGGACCTGCCGCGGCAGGACCGACAACAAACGACAGGCGACGCGGGCCGCACGCCGTTTGGCCGAGGCTTCCAGATGGCTGCCCAAGGTCACCGCCACCAGCACCAAGGCGGCGGTATCGAAGTAGAGGCTGCCGCGGCCACTCAAAGTATGCCAAACGCTCAGGATATAGGCCGAGGCCACGCCGACGAGAATCAGCATTTGGGTCGGCACTTGCCGGGCCGCTGACAGCAAGGGCACACCGAGCAAGACGACCACGCCGGTACACAGGAAGAGGGCCAGGTACGCAAACAGGCTGCCCAGGGCCTGATCACCCGGCGAGCCGACGGCGGACCCCTGAGGGAAGATGTCACGGGCGTAGGACAGCCAGCTGGCCGCCATGATGTTGAGGGTCAGGAAGACGCCCATGCCGAGCCGCAGGAAAAGCGTCGTCGGGGGCGCCGAGGCCGCTGTCTCACCGCCGGTGTCGCCCGCCGCATCTTCCAACACCGGCAAGGCCAGACCATGGGCCACGCGGCAACCGAAACAACAGAAGGATCGCTGCGACGGTGGCCCGCCGCCGGTGACGGGCAAACCGCAATGCTGGCACGATCCCTCGGCAAGATCGTCGGTCAGGGACATGGCAGGTCAGCGCAACAGGATGTTGCGGACCAAATAGAAAACACCACCGGCAAAGAATGAGATCCACAGGACCGTGGCATACCAAGGGAAGGCATATCCTTGGTAGCTCAAATACTTGTGCCTCTTGAAGGGACGCTCTTCGTCCTGGGTTTCATGGGCCATTTTGTTGCTGTTCCTCCTGCTGCTCGATTTCCCAGTGCAACTCGAGCATGCGGTATTTGGCGGCTTCGATGTCTCGAAACTGGCCCGACAGATAGGCCCAGAAGAAGAGGCAGAAGAAGCCGGCGGCGACCAGGAGATAGTTGAGCACAGGAATCAGGAAGGACGCCAAGGCATCGCTGCCGTCGGTGGTGGCGATGTTGAAGAATTCGAAGAGCTTCATGAAGAAGGCACTGCCGGCCACCAGCACTAAGGTGACGCTGAAAGCCCAAAGAAACCAGCGGGCCCTCGGCGACGGCTCCTGATCGATCTCCGGCACCACCTGCAGGCCATGCCTTGACCCTCGGCGTCGCTTCTCTTCGTTTGCTGTCGGGTTGGTCTTCGTTGAGCTCATGGGTCCCCCCAGAAGTCGTCGTCGCCGTCGGCGGCATCACCGGCGGCATCACCGGCGGCATCTCCACCATCACCCCAGACATCGCCCTCGTCGTCGAAACCGTCCTCGGGGGCGGCGTCTTGCTCGGTAGCCACCGGGCGCCGGGGCCCGGCCACCGTGCTGGCGGGAAACGTCTCTTCGAGGAAAGGCACCTCGTAGACGGTTTCATCGAGATTCGGAATCCAACTGCCCAACCACTGCACGTAGGCGATGATCGACAACCCCTTCTTGTTGGGGGTCAAGCCGTCGTCTTCGTAGAACCAGGGATAGCTGGGCATGACGCTCACCGGATTGACGTCCGGTGGATTGAAAAAGTGGGCCACGTGCCAGTCGTTCGACTGCTTGCCGCCGCGGCGAATCAAGTCGGGGCCGATGCGTCGGGTGCCCCACAGCGGCGGCATGTTGAGCTCGTTGTGGTATTCCTCGGGGAAGCTGCGACGCCCGAAGCGGGCCTCGTCGCCACCCCAGGGCCGAATCTGCTGGCTATGGCAATGCCAGCAGGCTTCTCCGATGTAGACCTTGTGCCCCGTCTTCAGGGCTTCGGCGAATGCCTCCTGGGACGACATTCCAGGGAAGGCTTTGGCATAGGCCTCGGGATACTGCTCCCCAAGCTCCACAAAGGTCACCGGGGGCTTGGCGGCCAATTGCTCGACCGTCCGCACTTCCAAGTCCTGCACCGGCAGCATGGGAATCCAACCGCTGACCATGAAGGCCAAGGTGAAAAACCCCAGGCCTGCCACCAGGAAGATGAAGCTAAACCGCTCCAATGGACACCTCCTCGTCTTCCACGGTTTCGAAGGGCGAGTACTCGGTATCGACGTGGCTCACCGCCCGCTTGGCACGGGCCGTCGCCACCATGTTGACCATCAGGCACGACCAACCGGCGATGATCGACAAACCGCTCAGAGTACGGGTCAACCAGAAGGGGCGCATGGACTGCAAGATGGTCTCCCGGGGGGTCAGATTGAGGGCCATGAAACCTTCCACCAAGCCGCCGGCCGTGAGGCTGACGAACATGATGCCGAGGCCGAAGGCGGTCAACCAGAAGAACCAGCGACGCAGCGACGGGCTCCACCATTCGTTGCCGGTCAGCTTCGGCCACAGATGCTCGATCATGCCGAAGGTCCAGAAGCTGAACACACCGAACATGACCAGATGCGCATGGGCGACGACCCAATCGGTGAAATGGATGACCTGCTGGAAGGTCAGCGTCACCTGGAATGCACACTGTAGGCAGGTGACGGCGTAACAGAAGGCCCCGAGCCAGAACCAGCGGATCGGCATACTGCGCTGCAACGCCCCCTCGCTACCGCGCCAGGTCATGAAGAAGTTGATGATCACCGACACCACGACGATTTCGACGGCGATGGTCGAGATCACCGCCGAATACTGGGCGAACATGGGGACCGGTGAGCCGAGGAAATGATGCACCCCTTGCAGCGGGTAGAAGAAGGCCAGGCCCCAGAAACCGACCAGCGACAGGGCGTGGGACCAAATGGGCTTGCGCAGGATGATGGGCACAAAGAAGTACATCATGCCCCAGCCCATGGGGGTCACCCACAGACCCACCAGATCGTGGATGTACAGACCGAGCAACGGCCCGGCGGCGTTACCGGCCACCAAGTACTGGGGAAAGAAGTTCCCCATGATGTAGGTCAATCCCAACCAGACGAAACCGGCGCTGAAGTACCAAAGACTGACGTACATGGACTTCTCGCGGCTGCGCACGATGGGGGTGTAGAGCTGAATCCACACCAGGATGGCACCGACCACCACAAAGGGATCGACCCAAACCGGCGTCTCTCCCCATTCCACCGCCTGCGCCTCACCCATGTGCAAGCCGATATAGGTGGCCAGGATGATGGCATTCCAAGCACCCCAGATGATCCAGCCCAGGGTCTTGGAAGCCACCCGCTGACCGGTCAGGCGTGGCACCGTCCAATAGAGCATGGCGAGGAAAGAATTGGTCAGGAACCCGAAGGCGATCAGGTTGGTGTGGATCATACGGATGCGGCCCGGGGACAACACCTCGATCTTCGGTAACGGCCATTGCTGCAACAGCTGCATCGAATAGAACAGACCAGCCAACAGGGCGATGCTGAACCACAGGGCAGCGGACATGATGTGGAATTTGACGAGCTTCTTTTCGACCAGCGGCGTGGTATCCGTCATCGGCACCTGCGCCGCCGCATCGGCTAGGGACGTTTCAGCCATCGATTCGATGCTCCTCGTTGGGGCCGTCCGCCCCGGTTTGGACAGCGGCCACAGGACCCAGGACCGCCTCGGCGGTGGTCGAGCGATCCCGTAGGGAAAGGATGTAGGCGACCAGATCCCAGCTGTTGCGTTCCGCCAGCTGCGATCGCTCGCCTTCACTCATGTCGTTGAAAATGGTGGCCGCTTCGGCGGGAAACTCGGCCAGCAGAGGGGTCAGCTCCGCCACCTCCGCCGTCGACAGGTAGTCTTCGGCGCCGATGAATCCGTCGCCGGATACCGCCGCCAAGGTCTCACCGCCGAAGGAGGGCATGATGCTGCGCAGACCGGTGTGGAAGGTGCGGTAGATATCCTGCGGCGAATTCCCCCCCTTGAGGGAGCCGCGGGTGAAATCGAAGGCCGCCTGTGGATCGCCCCAGGCATCGATGTACTCGGTCTGGGTGGCCCCCTCACCGCGTCCATCGACGCCATGGCATTTCCAGCAGCCCATCTGTAGATAGACCATGCGACCGCGGTCCACACGGGCGGGCTGCATCAAATCTTCCGGTGGGTGGGGCACCGGAACGATGCGACGCCGCCCCTTCTCCTCTTCCCAGTCGGCATAGAACGACTTGATGTACTCGATCACCGCCAGACGCTCGCCTTCGGGCATCAGACGGAAGGCCGGCATGCTGACCCGCGCCAACCCCCGTTTGATGGTGCGGTCGAGATCTTCCTCCAAGGGCAGGCTGCCGGCGTCGGTGGAGCGAAACTTGTAGATGCCGCTGGTGAAGTCCCGCGGCCGGGTCAACAGACGTTGGCTGGCGGGGCCATGACCATCGCCGTATTCGCCATGGCAACCGATGCAGTACTTGCTGTAGACCTCGTGCCCCCGCTGCACCAGGCTGAGCCGTTGGTTGTAGTCCAGATTCTCACCGGGGCCAACGGTTTCCCAGCGCGGATACTGCAACGGATCCGGGCCGGACGCCTCGGCGACGACGGATTCCGATTCGGCCGGTTGCACACCGCACCCCGTTGCCAAGAGACCCGCTGACAACAGACCCGCTGACAACAGACCCGCCACCAACGGACGGGGCACCAACTGACCTGCCACCGGCAAGGACGGGACGATCCGCCGGTGGGTTGACTTCGAACGACTCCAATTCATCGCATGGGGCTCCGCATCGACTATTCCAGGTTCTGAGGTATCAATCTGAGGGCCGATGTGAGGGCTCGAAACGCCCCCAGACCTCAAAGGCGGCGAGGGTCCAAGTGAAGGCGAGATGGGTCAAGGCACCCACCCACCAAGGCACCATCTCAACGATCCAATTACCGTCCAACAGCACCGGCTGAAGCCAACTGAGCAGAAGATAAAAGTTGAAGATCCAGAGCCCCAGCCCGGCCAGGGTGGCCATCAGGAAACGATGTCCCATCGAGGCATGGCGCAAACGCGCCATCCAGAACAAGTGGAAAAAAACACCGAGCACCGCCCCGGTGGCCAGGTAGAGGGCGCATCCCACAAAAAGCAACAGACCCCGCTCCGCCTGCAGCGCCTCGGCGCCCATGGGGAAGGTCAGGTAAACACGAATCAGCTGTAGCGGCTCGCGACCGAAGAGCGGTGCCCCCAGCATGTTGGCCAGCAAGCTGACCAAGGCTGCTCCGGTGCCGAGCATCATGCCGATGACGACATGCCAAAGGAGGTAGAAATCCGTCGGTGGCCAAGGCTTGGCCACGGCATCTTCCCCCAGGCTCGGGGAGCTACCCCGGTGGGACTCGAGCTCGCCGATGGCAATCCGGTGGTTTTCGATCAGACGTCTGCGGGTTGCTTCGTCCATGGACAAACATCTCCGACAAGCGACCTATTCGGGGGTGAGGTATCCGGCAGGTGAGGTCTCCGGCCGCGAGGCATCGGAACTTGCGGTAACAAAAGCCATACCGCCAACCGCATTGCTGCCGACCGCACTGCTTCTCGAGGTACCTCAGCTTCTAGGGGTATCTCGATCTCAGCCGATAGGACTCGTTTTGTTGTAACGGCCCCAAGGTAACATCGGCGGAAACCTTGGGCACCCCCCGACAGGGTAGGGAAACGACTTGATCGGGTAGGGCCATGCCGCCCTAGACGGGCGGGGCGGGTCACGGAACGAGAGTGTTACCGTCGGAGGTGTTGCTCTGGTAGGGAGTGGCGTCAGCGACTATGGGGCTCCGTCGTGTCGGAAACCAGCCGCTGACACCCGGTCAGTGACCCATAGCCTGTGACCCATAGCCTGTGACCCGTTGAGATCATGTCCAAGCTCACCAACAAACGGCTCAAAGTGCTGCGCCAACTCCGCCGCACCGCCCATCACTACGACCTGCGGCGCCTCCTGACGATCGGAATCTCCTTGGCGATTCTCTTCCTGGTCCCGCTCAGCGGCTTGGCACGGGTCGACCTATGGCGGGGCGACCACGCATTGCTGTTTCGCTCGGTCCCATTCAAACATGGTCTGGCCGGGGTGATCGTCGGCATCTGCGCCATGTATGTGGTGACCTTTCTGGTCAATGTCATCGGCGGTCGCCTGTTTTGCGGCTGGGGATGCCCCGTCGGCCAGATCAGCCGTTTTGGCGAAGCCGTCGACACCCCCGGATTGAATCGTCGACAACGCTTGCGGGCTGCCCTCGAAGGGGCCGCCTTCAGCCTCCTGCTGGTGCTCTCGATCTTCGCCTGGTGGGTTGACCTGCGGGTCTTCTGGGGCGGCTCCTCCCAGGCCCTGCTCATCGCCTGGGGCGCCTTGGTGGTCAGCGTCGTGCTGACCTATGCCCACGGCCGTTGGTGGCGTTGGGGTTTCTGCATGAGCACTTGCCCCATCGGCCTCTACTACTCCTTCGTCTCGCCCGCCAAGTGGTTTGGCGTCCACTTTCGAAACGAGAACAGCTCCTGCGTCGAGTGCAACGCCTGTGACAACGTCTGCCCGGTCCATCTGGCACCCCGAGACCTGATGGCCTCCTCGGGGGAACGCCCCGGGTTCTCGATCGCCGACGCCCCCGGCCGCAACCACTGCCTGGAGTGCGGCGACTGCGTTCGAGCTTGCGAATGGATGATCGCCAAGACCGGCGGCGAGGAGGTTCCCCTCCTGATGAGTTTCTTTTCCGGCCCCCAGCGCCTACCGGCGGATGGACCAGCCGCTGACACTTCACCCTTGGACCCCGAGCCAGCGAAGGCCCCTCCGGCATGTTAGTCTTGACACTCAACATGACCGATTCGGCCTTCTACTCGCCATACTTTCAGGAGCTGGCTCCGGGTGAGGTCTCCAACGGGTACGTGATGCATTTCGACAAGCTCAAATGGCTCGGCATCTTGGCGCCGGTGGTTTTCATAGGCTCATTGGAGCTCATCCACCTGATGCGGGGCCCGTCCGCCCTCGAGGGGCCAGGACCCTGGTGGTTCGCCACCGTGGCGGTGGTCATTTCGATCCTGTTCTATAACCGTCTGATGCATCACATCGGCGCCAATCAGCGGGACTTGGAACGACGAAACCGCGAGCTCTTGGCCCTCCATCGCGCCGGCCTCGGAATCGCCTCGGAGCTCAGCTTGGATGTCGTCCTTCAGAAGATCATCGACTTGGCGCGGGAGCTCTTGGCGACCCGCTTCGCCGCCCTCACCGTCTATGACGAGGACGGCGAGCTGATGCAGTTCATCACCTCGGGCATGGACAGCCGGCAGATCGAGCTCATCGGCCCTCTGCCTACCGGCAAGGGGCTCTTCAAGGTGGTGCTCGAAGATGGCGAGAAGCTGCGTTTGCACAATATATTGGAGGATCCTCGGGTCCATGGCTTCCCGTTGCACCACCCGATGATGCAACGCCTGGTGGCCGTGCCGGTGGTTTCCCGTACAGCATTTCGTGGCAACCTCTACGTCACCGACCCCCTGGACGGCGAGGCTTTCACCGAGGAAGACGAAGTGATCCTGTCGCGCTTCGCCAGCCAGGCCGGTATCGCCCTCGACAACGCCTACATCTATGCTCGCCTCGAAGGCTTGACCCTGGCCGAGGAGCGCTTGCGTCTGGCGCGGGAGCTGCACGACGGGCAAGCGCAAGTGCTCGCCTTCGTCAGCACCAAGGCCCAGGCCGTCCGCGAGTACCTCAATCAGAGCAAGGTGGAAGAGGCCAAGGTGCAGCTCGAGCAGCTGGCCGGGGCGGCCCGTGAGATCTACGCCGATGTGCGAGAAGGCATTCTCGGCTTACGGGCCGTCGTCGACCAGGACAACAACTTCAGCGATGTCTTGAACCGCTTCCTGGAGCGTTGGGAGGATCAGAGCGGGATCCGTGTGGAGGTGGAGCTCAGCCCGCCCGCCGAGCTGGCCAGCGATGTCGAATTGCAGCTACTGCGCATCATCCAAGAAGCTCTGGCCAACGTGCGCAAACACGCCGGGGCGGAGAGCGTCCACCTGAAAGTGGACTCCGACGACGAACGGCTGCGCATCATCATCGAAGACGACGGCGTCGGCTTTGATCCCGCGAGCCCCGGCCGCAGCCGTATTCCCCGTTTTGGCCTGGCCACCATGCGCGAGCGGGCCGACGCCATCGGCGCCGAGTTGGACCTGACGTCGAGCCTCGGCAGCGGCGCGCGGGTCGAAATCATCTATCCAAAACATCAAGAAAAACCCAAACCAACGAAGGTGGGGAGATCCTCTGACGTTGTAGCGAACGGCGGTCGGTAACCTCGACCCGCCGAGATCGGAGGAATGCCATGAGACTTATCATCGCCGATGACCACACGCTCTTCCGCAATAGTCTAAAGAGCCTGCTAGAAGCTAGGGGCATCGAGGTGATTGGCGAATCCGGCTCCGGATCCCAAGCGGTGGAGCTGGCGCGGACCCTACGTCCAGATCTGGTGCTCATGGACCTCGCCATGCCAGAAATGGACGGGCTCACCGCCACCCGCTTGATCAGCGCCGAGATGCCCGACGTCAAAGTGATCATCCTCACCGCCTCCAACGAAGACGAAGACCTCTTCGAGGCCATCAAATCAGGCGCCGAGGGCTACCTGCTCAAGGACCTGGAGGCCGATCAGTTTTTCGATCTCATCGAGGGGGTGGTGCGGGGCGAGCCCGCCCTGACGCCATCGTTGGCGAGGAAGCTGTTGCGGGAATTCGCCAAACCCGAGAGCACCGCGGTGGAGGAGCCCAAAGATCCGGACGCCCTCACCCAACGGGAAATGGAAGTGTTGCAAGCCATGGTTTCTGGTGTCACCTCCAATCGCGCCTTGGCCAAGCACCTCGGGGTCAGCGAGAATACCGTCAAGTTTCACGTTCGCAACATCCTCGACAAGTTGCATTTGCACAATCGTACGCAAGTTGTGGGATACGCCCTGCGCCACGGCATCGTCCCCGCCGAAGGGGAGAGCCACAGCCAGCAACACGCTAGGACACACGACAAGGGGCGGCGTTGAGACGCAGGGTCCCCTCTTAGCAGACAGCGTCAAGTATGTTGATGGACTGCCCACCTCGGCGGCGCATTGAAGGGTAGATAACCACACCCAGCCGAGGTGCCCATGGCCGGAACCAGGGCCCTCGGTAGCTTCAACCCTCGAGGAGACCCCCTATGCTTTGGCAATTCTTGCAACGCGTCGCAATTCCCCTCAGCCTCGTTCTCGTCCTGACGGGCGGCTCATGGGCCCCCGCCCAGGGGCAAAAGGACCCAGATCCCAAGCCTAAGGACTTTCAAATCCACGCCGTCGAGCTCCATGCCATCGAATTCGAGACCCCGGCACGGGTCGGTTTTGGCGGCGACGCCGTCACCTATGACGCAGCGGTGGAGATCCGCCTCACCATCGATGCCTACGACGAAGGCAATGCCGAGCCCGTCCTGTGGGTAGGCGACGAAGAGCTGCGAGGTCACCGCACTTCCAGGCAGGGGGACACCTACGTCCTGGCCTTCGATGCCTTCGAGCCACAGAGCTTGCCGGAGGGGGGATGCCTCCAGCTCGGCTACTCCCGCAGTGAGGAGGGCGACTGCACCTTCCGCTACAGCTCCGCCGCGGTGACCCCGGGTACGGCCTTGGTCGATGATCGACTGGCCACCCGCGGTGACCCCAACCCCTATCAGTGGGATCACACAGTGCAAGGTCCGCAATGCACCAGCGGAGTCGAGGTCATCGGTAAGCCTTACTACGACAACGTGCAGTACGCCCTCTATGACTCGCAGGATCGCCCCATCCACGAAGTACAGCCGGGCGACACCATCGCCATCGAGCTGTGGAATCTGCCGGTGCGGCGGCAGGTGCAAATCCACGTGGTGGACGAACGGGGCCAGGAATGGAGCTATGCCCGCCTGTCGGCCAACGCCGAAGGGCATATCCCGCGAACCGTCTTCTGGTTCAACACCGGTGTCATCGGCACCACCAGCCGCGAGTTGCGCTATCGTCCGGACCCGGCTTTTGTCACCTTCGAGGAAGCGAGCAAACACTGGGCCGGCAACCGCGCCTACATCGAGCTGCGCACCGACGACGGTGAGCTCATTCAACGCCATCCCCTACCCATCGCTCCGCAACGCACCCAGCCGTTGCTCTATCCGTCCAATGCCCAGGGCGTGCTGATGAATTCGATGGAGGTCGGCAAAGACCGCTTCTACGTCACCGGCATGGACTATCCGGCCGGCTCGACGGTGCTCCTTTTTGTGGTGGACAACCGCTTCTCGTGGCAGCAAGGGGTCCATTTCCAGGATCTCACCGGCCGTGGTTTGGAATCCGACGTCACCATCGTCCAGCTGGCTCCGGGGCAAACCAGCTTCACCGTCGAAGCCTGGGGCCAAGGCTTGCCCCGCCGCGGCCGCTATGACCTGATCTCCCGCGTCGTCTCCAGCGCCCCCAACCCGGCAACCCTCAACAGCCAGGTTCAAACCTTCCAGAGCTCCGACATCGCCTCCTTCGGTACCGACACGGCGGTGGCCCTTTTCGAGATCATCAATGGCCACATCGTCATGGAAATCGCCGGTCGCACCCTCGAAGGGGTGCACTGGTCACAGGCCAGCTGGTTTGAATTCGCCGACGTCTTCGAGCGCGGCGAGGATGTCTATGGCGCCGTCGATCCGACGGACTTCCCCCCCACCCACATGGGAGGTGAGTACGCCATGTACTACGTCGTCGAAAAGCAACCCGCCGCCTATTGGGACACCGCGACGCCGCCGGTATTGACCGACATCTCCGGCCCCGGTGGCACCTCGCAGCCGGAAGTGGCCTTGGTCAAATACAGCTGCATCAACCTGACCCGCACCCCCATCTGGCCCAACGCCCAGCCGACCGGCACCAACTGCGGCGAAAACGAGTACCAGGTGATCGTCGAGTTCGGTGCCACCCCGGCCACTTCCTCCGGCACCTACGCCACCGATGGTGTCTACAACAAAGGCACGGACTTCATCGACCGCTACCCGGAGGAGGGTTTCACGGTGGTCGACGAGCCCTCCAGCTGTTGCCTGCACTCGGTCGGTCGGCAGGACCACTATGACGACGTCACCACCGGTTCCGATCCCAACCGCGCCTTCGACATGACCAGCCTGGGCTTTCCCCTGGTGCGCAATTGGTTCACCATCCGTTACCCGGCCCAATCCCCCGGTGGCGTTGGTGGAACGCTTCCCAGCGGCTCGGACCGCTACCCGGTGTTTTTGATCCTGCACGGGCGCCATCGCACCTGTGCCGCCACCTTCAGCGGTTTCTTCGACCCGGCCTGTGCCCCCGCCGACATGGTGGCCAGTCATCGGGGCTACGACTACATCCTCGATGCCCTGGCCAAACAAGGCTTCATCGCCATTTCGGTGGACGCCTACGACATTCAACCCTCCAACGGACTCAACAATTACGAGGCCCGCGGTGTGCTCATCCTCGAGCACCTGAACCGCATGGAGGATTGGGATCTCAATGGCACCGACCCCTGGGGCGGTATGTTCCAGAACCGCATCGACATGACCAAGATCGCCATCGCCGGCCATTCCCGCGGCGGTGAAGGGGTGGTCGCCGCGGCGGAGATCAACGTCAACATGCCGGGCACCTACGGTCACGACATCGGCCCCGTCATCGCCATCGCCCCCACCGATCAACAGGCGGGTTTCGACTGGGAAGTGCTGCACACTCCCTATCTGGGGCTCATCGGTGCGGCCGACGGAGACGTCTCCAATTTCCAAGGATTCCGGCCCTATGACCGCGCCTATCCCACCGGCGCCAGCAACCAGTCCGAGAAGAGCTTGGCTTGGATCTACGGCGCCAACCACAACTTCTGGAACACGGTTTGGACGCCGAGCTTCGGTATCGACCCCTTTGCCTCCGACGACGGTGCCAGTATTACCGGTCCCCGCCTGACGGAAGCCGAGCAGCGGCAAACGGGTCTCAGCCCGATCGCCGGTTTCGTGCGACAACATCTGCTGGGCCTCAAGCCCTACCGTCAGATCTTCACCGGCAAGCTGCCCCTGGCGGCCATGCCGAACGAAGAGATGCACTGGAGCTACCAACACCCCGATCGCCAGACCATGGATGACTACGAAAACAACAATGTGGCCACCAATACCCTCGGCGGCACGGTGACTTACCCTGCCGGAGTGACGGTGTCGGAAGGCGGCATCGGTAGCTGCTCGTTCCATGACGGCAGCAACGGCAGCGGGGTGGTCTCGTGGATCACCGATCAGGACACCTACGTTTCGGATGTGCCGACCGCCGATCAGGACGTCAGTCAGTACAGCCATCTGTCGTTCCGCATCACCCAGGTGCCGGACGGCGGCACCCTGAACCCGGTCGATCAAGACCAGAAAGTGCTCGTTCGCTTGGTGGATACCGCCGGCAATCAGCGTTGGGCTCTGACTTCGGAGTTCCGTCAGATCCCCTACCCCTACGAGCGCTCGCTCAGCAACCGTCCGTGCCAGATGAAGACCGTGCGCATCCCGCTGCGCACCTTCGAGATGAACAACTCGGATGTCGACCTGACGGCCATCGACCGGGTGGAGATCATCCTCCCGGACACCGGTAAGGTGGGTATCGACGACCTGCACTTCACTCAGTAGCGATGGCCGGTGGCGACGTCGCTCGGTAGCGACGACGCACCGTCCACTGTTCGAAGAGCCCGGGCCGTCCCGGGCTCTTTTCTTTGCCACACCTACGCAAAGCGGTAATAAGGCGCTAAAATGACCAGGTGAACGACGCCCGCCGCATCCTGCACTGTGACATGGACTGCTTCTACGCCGCTGTCCACATGCGCGACGATCCCGCCCTGGCGGGACGACCGGTGATCATCGGTGGCCAGCCGCAGAGCCGCGGCGTGGTGGCCGCCGCCAGCTATGAGGCGCGCCAGTTCGGGGTGCGCTCCGCCATGCCGTCGGCGGAAGCGGGACGACGCTGTCCGCACGGGGTGTTCATCAAGCCGGAGTTTCCCCGCTACCGCGATGAGTCGGAGCATATTTTTGAGATCTTTCGACGCTTCACCCCCACCGTGCAGCCGGCTTCCCTCGACGAGGCCTACCTGGACGTCAGCGAGCATTTGCAGCCCTTCGGCAACGCCACCGCCATCGCCAAGGAAATCCGCCGTCTGGTGCGCCAGGAGCGGCGACTGGCGGTCAGCGTCGGCGTCGGTCCCAACCGTCTGATCGCCAAAATCGCCTCCGACTACAACAAACCCGATGGCCTGACGGTGGTCAAGCCGGACCGCATCCAAGAATTCCTCGACCCCATGTCGGTGCGGCGCTTGCACGGCGTCGGCCCGGCCACCGAACGGGCCTTGAATCGCCTCGGCGTTTCCACCATCGCCGAGCTCCGGAGCCTTGAGCTGGAGGTGCTGGGCCGACGCTTCGGACGCCATGGGTTGGGCCTCTATCGCTACAGCCGGGGCATCGACGAGCGTCCGGTGCGCATCGACCGCCAGCGTAAGAGCCTCGGTCACGAACGCACCTACGCTCAAGACCTGAGTCGCTTGCACGAGATGGACGCACAGATCGAAGGGTTGTCCACCAAGGTGGCGGAGGGTCTGGCGAAGCGCGAGCTGACGGCCCGCACTTTGACCGTCAAGGTGCGCTACAGCGACTTCACGACGCTGACCCGTTCACGGACCCTGGACCAAGCCACCGCCGATGGGGCGGTGATCACCGGACACGCCAAGGAGCTGCTGCGACAGTCGGAGGCGGGGAAGCGTCCCGTCCGCCTGCTGGGGGTGACCGGCTCGGGATTCGATTTGGGGGAGCCCCAGCAGTTATGGCTCTTCGACGAAGGCGATTGGAACGACGGGACGGTGGAAGCAGGCGTTACGTAGCGCCTTTTTTCCTGCCCTAACAGGACCCTGTGATAGAAATCAGCCATAGAATTCCGCCTACGCAGGTGAATTGATAGGTCTCCAGATTGAGGTGCGACCATGCCCGAAGCCCTCCACATTGTTGGCTCGCTGCGCCATGAGCGCCTCTTCGTCACCGGTGCCACAGGCTTCTTGGGAAAAGTATTGGTCGAGAAGCTGTTGTGGTCGATTCCCGAGGTGGGCAAGCTGCTGCTGTTGATCCGACCCAGCGGCGGCCGCGACGCCAACCGACGCCTGACGGAAGACATCCTCACCTCACCGCTCATGGCCCGTCTGCGCACCCGTCACGGGGACGCCTGGCAGAGCTTTGCAGCGAGCAAGATCCAGGTGGTGCCGGGGGATCTCGGGCAGGACCATTTTGGGCTCGACACCGCGGCCTATGCCACCTTGTGCCGTGGCGTCGATCGCGTCGTGGCGAACGCCGCCACGGTCACCTTCGACGAGCGCCTCGACCGGGCCTTGACCCTCAATACCCACGGTGCCCGACGAACCCTGGAGCTGGCCCGCGATGCCGGCAACGTGCCGCTGCTCCACGTTTCCACCTGCTATGTCAGCGGTCGTCGCCAGGGCCCGGTGGCCGAAAGCTTGGTGGCCGAAGACTCGGTGCAGATGCCAACGGAGGGCGACGGCACCTTCGATCTCGACGCCACCCTGGCGGACCTCGACGCCGTATGCCGGCGGCTCGCCGCCTCAACGGCCACCGGGGCAGACGAGCCCTTCGTCACCGCCGGTCAAGCGGCGGCGAACCGTCTCGGATTCAACGATGTCTACACCTTGAGCAAGGCCCTCGGCGAACGGCTGGTGGCCCGTCACCGGGGCTCGGTGCCCGTCGCCATCCTACGGCCGGCCACCGTCGAGAGCATGGCGGAGCAGCCGATCCCGGGTTGGATCGAGGACATCCGCGTCTCCGACCCCTTGTTGGTGGCCTACGGACGCGGCCGCACGGATGTGCTGCCCGGCGACCCTGAGGTGGCCCTCGAGCTGGTGCCGGTGGACCACGTGGCCCACGCTCTGCTGGCGGCCTTGGCCGACCTACCCAAAGACGAAGGCAAGACCGGCAGCGACGTTGATGACGATGGCGATGGCGAACGCGAAAAGGACATCCGGGTCTACCAAGTCGGCTCGAATCGTCACCCGATCACCCTCGGCGAGCTGATGGCCTTTGCCCGCCAAGGTTTCGCCCAGACGCCCCTACGCGACGACTCTGGAAATCCCATCTCCGTGCCCAAGGCGCGCTTTGTCGAGGCGGAGTCCCTGCGCCAAGAGCTTGTTGCCCGTCGGCGGCGAGTGCGCTCCCAAGCCCGCCTGTTGACGAAGGTTGGAGCCGGCCGCTTGGCCAAACGCCTAGGAATGGCGGAGCGCCTGCTGGATCACTTCATCCACTTGATCGAGGTCTATCGGCCCTACTTGAGCCAAGGGGCCCGCTATCGGGACGACGCCACCCGCCGGTTGTGGGATCGGCTCTCGACCACCGAGAGAACGGAATTCCCCTTCGACATCACGGCCCTCGACTGGCGGACCTACATCTCCCGAACCCATGTGCCCGGCCTCATCCGCTATGCCCTCAAGGCCGACAGCGGGGCCCCGCCGCCACCCCAGCCCTTGCCGCCGCTGTCCGAACGGCAAGCGACGGCGGAATCCCGCGCCGCCGACGCCACCACCCTCTTCGACCTGTTCCAAAGCGTTGCCCAAGCCCACGGCGACCGCCCGGCCTTCCAGATCTGCCGCCAAGGTCACTGGCTGCGCTACACCTATCGGCAAGCCTTGACCGCCACCGCCAACATGGCCTGGCGCCTGGCGACGGAGCACGCTATCGGTCGCGGCGACCGAGTCATTCTGTGGTCCAGCGGCTGCCCCGAGTGGGTGCTCGCCAGCTTCGCGATCCACCGGCTGGGGGCCGTCGTCGTTCCCCTGGATCCGCAATGGCCGGTGCCAGAGGTCGTGCAAGCGGCACGGCTGGTGGGGGCCAAGCTGCTGTGCGCTGCGCCGCCGCAACATGCAGCCTTGGCCACCTCCGAAGCAACACCGGCGTGTCCGCTGGTATGCCTCGCCGAGCCCTTCGTACCGGCGCCGGAGGTTTCGCTGCGGGCCGGAGTCGACGACTGGGCGTCCAGCCACCAGAAGGAACCGCGGCACAGCGACGATCTGGCGAGCATCATTTTCACCAGCGGCACCACCGTGGCTCCGAAGGCGGTGCCGCTCACCCATGGCAACTACCTGGCCAACGTGCGCGACCTGGTGCCCCTGATGCGCTTGTCCCACGAGCGCCTGTTGTCGGTGCTGCCGATCCATCACGTCTTCGAGCAAATGGTCGGGCTTCTGGTGCCCCTCACCGGCGCCAGCACCTTCAGTTATGTGGCGGAAATCAAACCGGCGGAGATCAACTGGATGATGGCCACCACCCGGCCGACGGTGCTGGTGGCCGTGCCCCGCCTGCTCGAGTTGCTGCATGCCGGCATCTTCCGCAGCGTTGAGGCCGGTGGGCCGATGCTCGGCCTGCTGTTCAAGGTGCTCTTCGCCCTCTCCCGGCTCACCGGCGGGCGTTATGGTCACCGTCTTTTCGCCAAGGTCCACGGTAAATTCGGCGGCTCCCTGCGACGCATCGCCACCGGCGGCTCGGCCCTGCGTCCAAGCCTTGGGCGAAGCTTCCAGCTGATGGGTTTCCAAGTCGCTGAGGGCTACGGCATGAGCGAAACCAGCCCTTGCTTGAGCGTCAATCCATGGCAGGAGATCCGCTTCGGTTCGGCCGGTCGGCCCCTACCGGGGGTCGAGATCGAGCTGCGGCCCCCGACGGAAGCCGTCGGTGTGGCCCCCGGCTGCGGCGAAATCTGGGTGCGGGGCGACAACGTCATGGCCGGTTATCTGGAGAATCCCGAGGCCACCGCCGCCGTGATGCGGGATGGCTGGCTCAACACCGGCGACATCGGTTACTTCGAGGACGGATACCTCTATCTGTCGGGGCGTAGCAAAGACGTCATCGTCACCGAAGCCGGCAAGAACGTCTATCCCGAAGAGGTGGAGCTGCGTTACCGCGGCATCCCCGATGTCGAAGAGCTCATCGTCCTCGGGCTGCCCCTGAAGATCGACGCCCCCGACCGCCACGATGCCACCGGGGGCGAACGGGTGATGGCCCTGGTGGTGCCTCGAACCGGCGCCACGGCGGCGGACGTGGAGCGCATCCGCAGCGCCATCGCCGAACGCTCGGCCGACATCCCGAGCTATCAACGGGTCACCGGCATCGAGATCTGGCGTGGCGAGCTACCCAAGACCACCACCATGAAGGTGAAGCGTAGCCTGCTCCGCGACGCCGTCCTGGCAGGTCAGCGGGGCGACGGCGAAACAGCCCAGACGCCGACACCGCCGGTCGCCGAAACCCAGCTCAGCAAAGCCGAGTCCTGGGTCATTGAGACGTTGGCTCGCCTCACCGGGCGACGCCCCGACCAGCTCAGCGGCGACGACTACTTGGCCGATCTAGGAGTCGACTCGCTGACCCACGTCGAGCTCGTGGCGGCCTTCGAGGCCCATTTCGATCGACGGATCGCCAACGCCACCGCCGCCGGCTTGCTACGGGTGCGGGATCTGTTTGAGCTGATCTGAGCAACACCGTCGATCGGCTGAAGCCACTCGTCAGTCTCCATCATCCCCCTGGCCCTGGCACCCGTTGCCGAGGTGCCCAATCAAGAGGCGAATTCGTCATGGTTCGACAATCGGACTCTCGACCTGTTATCGTCAATCTACGATGAACGATAATAACGATGACCCAGCGACAGACCACTGTGACTGTCCTCCCGAAGACGCCAGACCGGATCTACGGCCGATCGAAGGCGACGAAGCCGACCATGAGCTGGCTTCTCTCGCCAAGGCTCTCGGCCATCCCGCCCGGGTGAAAATTCTCCGCCTTCTCGCCCGGCGCCGAGAGTGTCTTTGTGGGGAGATCGTCCATGAGCTCTCACTAGCGCAGTCGACCGTCTCACAACACCTCAAGACCCTCAAAAAAGCGGGCCTGGTGCGGGGTACCGTCGACGGGCCCAGGGTTTGCTACTGCCTGGCGGAGAAGGCTCTGCGCCGGGCCAAAGTCTTGGTCGCAGGTCTTTGAGGTACCGACATGGAAAGCTTCATGGAACAGAATCTCAGCAAAAAGCTCTCTCTCCTGGACCGCTACCTTACCGTTTGGATTTTCCTGGCCATGGCGGTCGGGGTGGCTGTCGGGTCCCTTTTCCAGGGGCGGGTCGCACAATTCAATGAAGCTCTGACAGTCGGCAAGAACACTAATTTGCTGATTGCAGCGGGGCTGATCCTCATGATGTATCCGCCGCTGGCCAAAGTGAAATACGAGCTGATGCCGAAGGTGTTCGCGGACCACAAAGTCCTCGGGCTCTCCTTGATCCAGAACTGGATCGTCGGCCCGGCGCTCATGTTCGCGCTGGCCATCGGCTTTCTCGGCTTTCTTGCGCCCACTCTCTTCGGACCGGATCCGCGCTGGAGCCAGTACATGGTGGGCTTGATTCTGGTCGGCATCGCCCGCTGCATCGCCATGGTGCTCGTCTGGAACCAACTCGCCCAAGGCAGCAGCGAATACGCGGCGGGGCTGGTGGCCCTCAACAGCATCTTCCAGATCTTGACCTTCGGAATCTACGCCTGGATCTTTGTCACCGTCCTGCCGCCGTTCTTTGGCCTCGAGGGAGCAGTCGTCGAGGTGACGATCGGTGAGATCTTCAAGAGCGTGCTGGTCTACCTGGGTATTCCCTTCGCAGCCGGGATTTTGAGCCGAAAGATTCTGCTGCCCCTGAAAGGAGCCGATTGGTACGACCGGGTCTTCGTGCCTCGCATCTCTCCGCTCACCCTAATAGCACTGCTCTTTACGATAGTAGTGATGTTCTCGGCTCAGGGCGAGCAGATCCTCAGTCAGCCTTTGGACGTTCTATGGATCGCGGTTCCTCTGAGCGCCTACTTCGGGATCATGTTTCTCGTCAGCTTTCTCATGGCCTGGCGGGTCGGCGCCGACTATCCCAGAGCCGCGACTCTCGCCTTCACCGCCTCGGGCAATAACTTCGAGCTGGCGATCGCCGTAGCCATCGGCGTCTTCGGGATCACCTCGCCGGTCGCCTTTGCGACAGTCGTCGGACCCCTGGTCGAGGTACCGGTTTTGATCAGCCTAGTCCACGTGAGTCTGGCACTTCGCCGCCGGTTGTATTCCAGAACCGAGCCGGAAGGAGAGGCTCGGGAGGCCAGGTAAGGCCCCGCGCCCCAGGAAGTTGCGGGAGAGGGCGGGGGGTGAGGGCTCCGATGCAGGCTCCCTCTACCGTCCTACGGGAGAGGGCGGGGGGTGAGGGCTCCGATGCAGGCTCCCTCTACCGTCCTACGGGAGAGGGCGGGGGGTGAGGGCTCGGGAGAGGGCGGGGGGTGAGGGCTCGGGAGAGGGCGGGGGGTGAGGGCTCGGGGGAGGGCGGTAGAGGGAGGGGGCCAAGAAACAATTTACTACCTGACGCATCCTGACCCGATCAGAAGACCGTCAATCCTCGCTGATCACCGGCGTGGGAAAGTAGTCGTCGCTCAAACCCGTTACCATCTGGCCCGGTGTGACGAAGTGGGGCTCGGTTTCCCACTCCTTCAACGGCTCGCCATATCCAAGGCAGCTCCACAGGTGATTGGAGAAATCCGGCATCAACGGCTGCGTGATCATGGCCAGGCAGCGGGCCGCCGCAAGCTCCAAGGCCAGGGAGGTGCGCAACTCGTTGTGGGCCGTCGGTGAGCTGGCCCAGGCGCTCTCCGATTTTCCGAATTCATTGCCGGCGTGCACCAACTGGCAGGCGGTCCGGGCCGCCCGTTGGGGCGAAAAGCCTTCGAGGGAGTAGGCTTCGGTGGCATCGTCGAGGAAGCCCTTGAGCCGTTTGAGGAAGGACAGATGGGGAGCTGTCCAGGCCCCGGCCTCAGGAATCTTGCCCCCGTAGAGGGTATCCATGCGCTGTTGTAGGCTGCTCAGCCAGCCTTGCCACTTGCCGATCAGCTCCTCCTCGACGAACTGGGCAAACGCCTCGCGGGTGTAGTTGGTCTGCTCGCTCTCGGGACAAGTGTAAGCGCCGTAACAACGCACCGTATCCGGTGAATTCATTGCCAGAATGTCGCGGGCCCACACCGCATGATCGCGGCTGGTGGAGAACTTCTGATTGTCTAGGCGGTAGAGCTGGTTGGAGAGAAAGGCCCCAGGCGGATTGGCATTGGCATCGAAGGCTTTGAGCACGGCGGGAAACCACACACCGTGGTTCCAGCAGTTGTCGAAGCCAAAAACCTCGACGACCCGAGCCTCATCGGAGCACCAAAAGGCCCGCCAACCCCCCTCGATGCCCTCCTGCTGTGCCAGCTCTTCGGTACCCACCAAATAGCCGAAGGCCATCTCGAACCAGGCGGAAACGATCTGTCCTTCGAAACCTTCCATCGGCACCGGAATACCCCAGTCGCAGAGGTGGCTGACGCAGATATCCGGCAGCTCATCGCCCATCAAACGGGTGATCAGAGCCCGGTGCTGATTCGACATGATGGTCTTGCGGTGGTACTCCTCCAACATCTCACGGTGCGGCTCCAGGGGGAAAAACAACCGCCGTACGTTGCGTTCCACCGGGGTGCTCTTGCAATGGGCGCACTTTGCATCCTTCACGTCGACGGTCTGGTTGGGCAGGCCGCATTCTTCACAGGAATGGCCACAACACTCGGCATCGCAATGCGGACATTTACCACGCACCAAGGCTTCGAAGAGGTAGATGTCACAGGACTCGCACCACAGGGCCGGCGCATCCTTGGCGACCAAATGACCGTCGGCGTAGAGCTTGGAAACGGCGTTGTCGAGCATTTGCCGGTTCAGACCGGTTGCATTGGGATGGAAGAAATAGTGGCAGTCGATCCGCGACATCTGCAACGTCTCGTCGATCTTGTGGGCGAAGTGGTCGGCCGTTTGCTGCGGCGTTTCACCGCGGGCCTCGGCCATCGTCGCCGTCCACACCTGATTGTCGTCGCTACCCATCACCATGTAGGCCGGGTCGCCCATCATCCGACGATGACGGATGTACATGTCGGCCGACAAAAACGGACCCGAAAAGTGGCCCAAGTGCACGTCGCCGTTCGGATTGGGCGGCGTCGGATAGGCCAGGGTGAGCACCCCCTTGGGGGCCGCTGCTTCTTCTTCGTCGTCCTCCGCCAACAACAGCTTGATGTCTTCCCAGTAGACATTCATGAAGAGCAGTTGCTCAGTCTCCGACGCGTTGGCCAGGGTATGGTCGGTCAGCGGCTTCATGAAGATGACGTCGCCGACATCGACGGGCTCGGTTTCGTCATCGACGGTCATGATGCCCGTGCCACGTACGACGATGAACGCTTCACCCTCGTGATGTCGATGCAGTTGGCTGGCCCCACCCGGCTCGATGAGACTCCAATAGGCATTAAACGGTGTGTCGCCGCTCTCAGGGGACGGGAAGATGCGGGTGCACGTCACTCCGTACGAGGGCTGAAACGTTGACGGATCGAGCTTACGGATGTGCATTGCTGAGGTCTCCTGGACATAGGTCGGTCATGTGCCGACAATCAAACTGAAGTGGAGCTTGGGAGCGAAGGCCTACGACCTTCGATTTGCCGTCGATTCCCTGGCTATCCACCCTATTCGCCGGCCCGGCATGGATCTCTAGCCTACGTTTGCGACGGCTGAGTATTCGGCCTGCCGGAGATCGTATGGTGGATGCTCCAGATACTATGCCCCCAATCGGTCCCTGTCAAAGCCGCCGGCACCTCCCTAGGGAGTCGGATCACCCTCTAGCACCGTGGCGGCAACCGGCTTCGTCGGCTACAACTGATAGAATCCTTCGCCAGATCCGGCCAGCCATCCAGGCGAACATTCTTTCGAGCAGGTACCCACCCCTGGCCAGAGGATCGACGGTTACTCCTATGCGATTCAGACTCTCTCTTTTCTGGCTGCTCTACATGATGGGCCTGGGTCTCTTCTTCCCTTACTACGGCCTTTACTTGCAGCAAGATCGCCAACTCAGCGGCACCCAAGTGGGGCTGGTCTTGGCCATGTTGCCCTTGGTCGGTTTGGTGGCTCAGCCCCTGTGGGGACATTGGGCGGACCGCTCCGGATCCCGTCGTCAAACCTTGACGGTGGTCACCATCGGCATGGGGCTCAGTTGCCTGCTGTTGGGCAATTTCGAAAGCTTCCATGGCTTGATGCTGGCCACCGCCGGCCTGGCCATCTTCTCCACCGTCGTGCTGTCCATGTCGACCGCCGTGTCCCTGGCCGCCATGGCGGAAGAAGGGCCCCACGCCTTTGGTTTGGTGCGCATGTGGGGCACCGTCGGATTTCTCATTTCGGTGCTGCTCTTTCCGCATTTTCTCAACGCCTGGGGAAACAACGACGATCTGCCCTGGCAGAGCCTGGGGTGGATTTTCCCCCTCACCTTCTGCTGCGCCATGTGTGCATCGGTGGCGGCATCCCGGCTTCCGGATCGTCACGCCCTGACCTTGCGCTCCCATCCCGGGGACATCGCTCGCCTGTTGCGCCATCCGCCGGCCAAAAGATTGCTGGCCATCGTTTTCCTGGCCCACATCTGCCTGCAAGGTCCCATCTACCTCTTCCCCCTGTACATCACAGACCGCGGCGGGGGAGCCGCCGACGTGGGTCGCATGTGGGTTTTCATGCTCCTTCTGGAGATTCCCCTCATCGCCCTCTCAGGTCGCACCCTGAAACGCCTCGGGGCCCGTGGGCTCGTATCTATTGGGCTCCTGGCCGAGGGTATTCGCTGGACAACTTGTGCCTTGACCGACGACCTGCTCGTCGTCCAAATGGTGCAATTGATGCACGGCATCGGTGTCGCCGGAGTGCTCATCGGTGCCCCCCTCTACCTGGAGCAAGTGGTGCCCGAGCGCCTGCGGTCCACCGGTCAGGCGCTGATCGCCGCCGCCGGTTTCGGAGCCGGATCGATCGTCTCGATCTCCGTTGGCGGATGGCTCTTCGACCATGTAGACGCCAGCGCCCCCTACCGCTTGGCCGGTGCCGGTGCGTTGCTGCTGGCCCTGTTGCTCCACTTCGTGCTGCCGGCCCCCTATCGCCCCGTAGCGGACGGCCAAGCCCTGGCTGTGTCCTCCGAGGTGGGCTCACCGCCATAGTCACCCCTTGGCAGTTGTGGCATGATCAGGTTTCGAGGTCGATCAGAACTTTCTACAAGGCGCCCACAACAAGGAAACCCGATGGTGCTCTCTTCGCCCCCACGCCCCAAGTTTTCGGTTCTCTCACAAACACGTCGTTTCTTTGAGGAACCGTTTGACCTATTGTCCGAGGTGAGGCAAAACCTCGGTGACATCTTCTCGCTGCACATCTTGGGCTTGGGACGTTGCGTCGTCTTCTGCAGACCGGATCACCTGGCGGAGATCTACAAGTTGGAATCCGAGGCCCTGGCTCCCGGGGCGATCCGCTACAAGCTCTTCGCCTCCATCGTCGGTGATCAGATAAGCCTGGGCATGGACGGCGACCGCTACAAGCGGCGACGGCGCCAGTTGACACCTTTTTTTGGCCATCGCCAGATGATGCAGCATACGGACAACATCCGCCTCTTGACCGAAGCTACCTTGCAAGGCTGGTCGGTAGGCCAAACCGTTCAACTGCAAGCGGAGCTGGATCGCCTCGCCCTGCGAGTTATCAGCCGAATCCTCTTCGGCGATACCGAGGCGAGCATCGCGGAAGATCTGGTACGGCGGGCAGGCGCGTTCCTAAAAGCCATAAAGTCACCCTTTGTGCAAACCCCGTTCCTACGCTTGCCCTTGGGCTCCCTGACCCCGTGGGGACACTACACCGCCTGCCGCAGGCAACTCTTCGAGGCCCTGCGACAGGAAATTCGGCGACGGGGCGGCGAAGACGGAGGAGGCGTCCATGGCGATCGAAACGGCGACGATCTCCTGGCAAAGCTCACCCGCAGCTCCTTGGAGGACGATCCTGCACAGCAGCTGGAAGCCATCGTGCAGGAGATGGCTGGCCTGCTCATCGGGGGCTCCGAAACCACCTCCAAGGCCATAGGCTGGACATTTCTCGGGCTCGCCAAAAATCCAACGGTTCAAAATCGGCTACGACAGGAGATCGTCGAGGTGCTGGGACGGAGCCCCTTACGACAAGAGGATATAGCCCGAATGCCGTATTTGGATGCGGTGGTCAAAGAGGGTCTGCGCTGGCAACCGGTGGCACCCCTGGTGGGTTTTCGGCGGGTTGAGCGCCCCATCGAGATCGCCGGCTTCCACATCCCGGCGGGCCACATTGTCGCCCAAGCTACCAAGGAGACGAGCCGCCATGAAGCATTCGCACAGCCGGAAACCTTCGACCCGGACAACCACTTCCTGAAGCAGAAGAATCCCCTCAACCGATGGTTACCCTTCGGTGGTGGACAGCGTGTGTGCATCGGTATGGCGTTGGCACAGCTCGAAATGGCCGTGGTATTGGCCACCGTGCTGCAACACTGCCGGCTGGAGATCTCCGACCAAAGCACCCGTCCTCAACAATCGGGCATCGCTTTTCAGCCGACCGGCGGCCTACCGGCTAGGATCAGCGCCCTGACCCTAGGAGCCCATCGAGGGTGATCTGTCGGTCGCCGGACGCTGCGCTCGTTTGCGACGTTTTTCTTCATACATCGCCATATCCGCCAGCTTGATCATCTCGTCCAAGGTGCAGGGGTCTGCGGGGTCGAAGGAGGCGGCTCCGTAGCTGAGCGACAGCTCATAAACGACCTCTTTCTGGTCGTTGAACCGGGCCACCCCTTCCCCGAGGCGCCTCGCAGCGTCGGCAAACGTCTGCTCGCCGCCTTCGATCAGCAAGACGACAAACTCGTCGCCCCCCAGCCGAGCCACGATATCGCTATCGCGAAAGCTATCCCGTAGCAAGTCGGCGGTGGCTACCAAGGCCTGGGAGCCGACATCGTGACCATGCTGGTCATTGATGTCCTTCAGTCCGTCCATATCCAGAAAGATCAGCAACAACCTCTGCTTTTGCCGCAAGGCCAGCTTGATCTGCTGCTCCGCCAGGGTCATGAAACCCCGCCGATTATAGAGATGTGTCAAGTCGTCTTCGAGGGTCAGGCTACGCAGCGTCTCCTTCAGATGGTGTCGCTCGATCGCGTAGCGGATGGCCCGCACCAACAGCTGCCCCCCTACTTTGCCCTTGAAGAGATAGTCCTGCGCCCCATCCTTGACCGCCCGCAGGGCAGTCGTCTCGTCCTCGTGGCCGCTGAGCACCAAGACGGGGATATCGGGGTAGTGCACATGCACGGCATGGAAGGTCTCGAGCCCGAAGCTATCCGGCAAGTCGAGGTCGAGTAGAAGGATCTCAGTGTTGCCCGTCGCCAGGCACTCGAGGCCGTCCTCGAGACGCCGCACATGCTCGAGCTTGAACTCGTCGCCACCTTCGACCCGCAACATGTGACGCAGGATGTAGGCATCGCCGGGGTCATCTTCCACCAGCAGTACCCGCGTCGCTGCTTGGCTCATAGAGCGCCTTCCGCAAAGATTGGTTCACGACCGCATCGGTCCGTTGATCAAGCCGGTCTGATCACAGATCCGCCACCACAGTGACAGAGCTCAAACAAAGGAGCGCCACCACTCGCCCCCATGTTTCACTCCGCTAGCCCTGATCCTCTCCTCTGTTAGGCAACATTGTGCCTACATCGACCACAAAATCAACCCTTTGGTAGCATTTCTTGCAGCAATCCGTTGACCAACTGTGGATTTGCCTTGCCGCGGCTCCGCTTCATCACTTGGCCGACGAAGAATCCGAAGAGGGCCGTCTTGCCCTGACGAAAGGCAGCCAACTGCTCTGGATGCTGCTCCATGACCTCCCTGATCAGCGATTCGACCACTGACGTATCCGTCACTTGCTTCCATCCCCGCGTCTCGACGATCTCGGCCGGACGGCCTCCCTTGGCCATCATCTCGGCGAAGACCTCCTTGGCAATCTTACCGGAGATGGTGCCTTCCTCGATCAAGGCCACCAACTCACCCACCTGCCGCCCGTCGAAGGTCAACTCCTCAATGGGACGGTTCTTGAGCTCGCGCAAGACCTCGTTGACGACCCAGTTGGCCATCCCTTGGGGTTGACCGCATACCGCCAACCCGGCCTCGAAGAAGGCTGGCACCGAGTCCTCGGAGGCCATCAATCGAGCTTCGGCTTCGCCGACGCCAAGGTCCTCGCGGAAGTGTTGGAAAATCTTTTCTTGCGCCGAGGTCAACGGTCGCTCACCGGGGGTGTCGTCCGCCTGCTGGCGTTGTAACTCTTTGGCCGCCGCCTTCGCAGCCGCCTTCGCAGCCGCTTGGCGTTTGCGCTCCTCCGCCTTGCCTTGGCCCGTCAGCTTGGCCCACGTGTCGCGCAGGGTAACGGTTCGATTGAGCACCAAACGGCCGTCTCCGGCGCCCCCATCTTCGCTGTCAGGGTCGACGGTGAAATAGCCCTGCCGCTCCAGCTGAAAATGACTGCCAGGCGCCACCCCGGCAACACTGGGCTCGATGCGGCTGTCGGTGAGCACCTGCAAGGATGCCGGGTTGAGAAATGTTTTGTAGTCCTCGTCCTGGGCATCCGGCTGCTCGACGGTGAACAGGCGATCGTAGAGCCGTACTTCCACCGGCAAGGCGTGGTCCGCCGACACCCAATGGATGGTGCCCGGCACTTTGCGGCCATCGGCGGTGACGCCACCCCGGGTGTCGGGGTCGTAGGTGCATCGCAACTCCACCACCTCGCCCGCGGCGTCCTTGACGACGTCGACGCAACGGATGATGTAGGCATAGCGCAGACGTACTTCGGCCCCCGGGGAGAGACGGAAAAAACCCGGCGGCGGCGCTTCGGCAAAGTCCTCCCGCTCGATCAGAATCCGCCGAGAAAAGGGCAGCATCCTCGACCCTTCCTTCGGCACGTCCCTAGGGAAAAAAGGTGCTTCCAGCTCTTCGCTTTGATCCTCTGGATAGTTTTCGATCACCACCGGCAGGGGACGGAGCACCGACAGCACCCGTGGGGCCGTCTGATTGAGATGATCCCGGATGCTGAATTCCAACATCGCCATGTCGATGATGTTGTGGGTCCGCGCCACCCCGATGCGCTCGCAGAAGTCCCGGATAGCTTCCGGCGTATAACCGCGGCGACGTAAACCGGAGAGGGTCGGCATGCGCGGATCGTCCCAGCCGTCGACATGCCCTTCGGTCACCAGTTGCAGCAGCTTGCGCTTGCTGGTGATGGTGAAGGACAAATTGAGCCGGGCGAACTCGATTTGCTGCGGACGGTGCTCCACCGGCGTGTGGTCGAGCACCCAGTCGTAGAGCTCGCGGTTGTTCTCGAACTCCAAGGTACAAAAGGAATGGGTCACCGCTTCGATGGCGTCCTCGAGGCAGTGGGCGAAGTCGTACATCGGATAGATGCTCCAGGCATCACCGGTGCGGTAATGATGGGTTCGCCGAATGCGGTAGAGCAACGGGTCGCGCATCAACATGTTATTGGCCGACATGTCGATCTTGGCCCGCAGCACGTGGGTTCCATCCTCGAATTCTCCGTCCCGCATGCGCCGCAGCAGGTCGAGATTTTCTTCCACCGGACGCTCGCGGTAGGGGCTCGGCCGGCCGGCTTCGGAGATGGTACCCCGGTACTGACGTATCGCCTCTTCGTCGAGGCTGTCGACATACGCCTTGCCGTTGCGGATCAAGTGCTGGGCGTAGCGGTAGAAGGTCTCGAAGTAGTCGGAGGCGAAGTAGAGATGCTCTCCCCAATCAAACCCCAACCAACGGACGTCCCGCTGAATCGCCTCCGCGTACTCCGTGTCTTCGGTGGCCGGATTGGTATCGTCGAAACGCAGATGACAGCGGCCGCCAAACTCTTCGGCGATACCAAAATTGAGGCAGATCGACTTGGCATGGCCAATATGTAGGTAGCCATTGGGCTCGGGGGGAAAGCGGGTCACCACCCGTCCGTCGTGCTTGCCTTCGGCTTGATCCTGGCGGACGATGTCGCGTAGGAAGTCGTGGGGCACCGCGGAAGATGCTTTGGCGCCCGACGCATCGGAGGCGAGGTCGTTATATTTCTGGCTCATTGCAGGCTCACCTGAACTTGTTGCGGCCGGACATACCAGCCCCCTGAATGGACAGTGACCCACACTTGGCGGGCCACCTGAGTCGAGGACGAGAGACTAACGAAAAGCCCTGGGCTTTACCACCTCGCCAGACTCGCCGACGGGTCCTCGCCGACGGGTCCTCAGCAACGGTTCACTCGGCGACGGATAGGCGAACGCACTCGGCGCCGCCACCGATGAGCAACATCAGATCGTTGCCCACCATCTCCCGCATCTCCAGGCAAGCACCTTCCATCTCGGTTCGTTCGAGCCCGCTATACAGTAGGCGGAAATCCTGTTGCTTCATGAGCCCGCCCTTTTCGTAGCTCAGATAGGGCGTATTCAGGGTCTCGCCGTCGAAGGCTCGGCGCAGCTCCGGCGTCAAACCCAAGCCGCACTTAAAGTGGGTGACGCGGCACTCCCGACCACAGCTGAGCTTGATGCTCTTGCCCACGTCCGTGACCATTTCATTCTGGCAAGGGGTCCCCGGCGGAAGTTTCTCCGCCAAGGTCAATCCCAAACGACGACCTTGATCGGTCTCGAAACTGAGCTCCATCACGTTGTATTCCGGCGTCTCGGCCTCATCCCCGAGATAGAAAAAATAGAGAACTGCCAACACCACCAGAACGATCCAGCCCCATTTCATGATCTCCACCCTCGCTTTCCAACGGTCCACCAAGTTTCGGAAAGAAACCTGCCTCTACTCTCGGCATCCTGACCCGGGATCAAGCCGGCCAGATCGGCTCAGAGCCGGGGCCAATCCACGGAATCGCGTTAAATCACTGGCGCAAGTGTGTCGCCAGCAGACTAACGGCCGCCGTCTGAAGCGTCAACTGTATCGGCGGCCGCCGTGGCGACGGCCGGGGTATCGACGGCCGCCGTATCGACGGCCGCCGTGGCGACGGCCGCCGTGGCGACGGCCGGGGTGGCGACGGCCGGGGTCGATCCGTAGCAGTATCCACTGGCGTTTTTCTCTTTGACGTAATACGGGTCGTAAGACACAGCGACTATTCTGGTTGTGTTGCGAAAGGCTGACACCGTCGTCGAGGGAGGATCTCGAGGACATGCTTCCGGTCTAGGGAACTGGCAGCGAAACCGGCGGGTGAAACCCGCTTCGATGACACCAGCCGGCCTTGCAAACATGTGAAGTTGAAGGAGGTGATGAGGCGATCAGCCGCAGGCGCCATGCCCCGGAAAGAGAACCGCGAGACAAGAGTGATGGCTCACCGGCACCGGCCGGGCCCACAGGCCCGAAACCAGGTGACCTGGCGAGACAGGCATACCGGAGATTCCAGAAGCGCCATGGGCGCTTCTCTACCATGACATCGGGGCCGCTCTTTGCAGTCGAGCCCTACGCAGACAAGACCTTCCGAGCAGTCTCTCGGAAGGCACACCATCGCGGTTTCAACGTTCACGGAGGCATGGCAGCCACAACCTACCTGGATCCCATCCGAGCAAGCGATGCGGGGTGGGAGCCCTTCGGCCGGGCGCGGCCTCCGCAACCTGGCCATCCCTTCGAAAAACTATCCCTCAGGGATTCAGCTGCAAATGATACACCGTGTCTCCGGGGAGGAACGGTGTCGCCTCGCCGTTCGCCCAAGCTTCGAAGCCGTCACCATAGTAGGGCGAGAGGGGATGGCCGCTCTGCCCCGTCGGCATGTGAAAAATGCCTTCCTCTTCGCGGCCCGGCGACACCACCAAACGTTCCGACGAACCAAACGTCGTGCTCTGCACCCGCGGCATGTCACGGCCGCCGGGCAGCTTCCTAGCCGGCATGTCCAACCAGCGGCTGGCGGCGGCGGGCATGAAACGGCTCATCGGGTGGCGAATCCACACCAGGTTGTGCTGGCCCCAGGTGTGCTCGGATAGCTCGCCTCCCTTGGCTTCCAGATCGTCGAGCATGGCATCGACGGCGGCCAGCAACTGTGCATCCCAAGTTTCGAATCGGGGATCCAGCAGATGCAAGGGCCTCTCCTGGACCAGCTGCCACAGGGGCGGCTCATCGCCCCCCAGATGCCTGAAATCAAAACCTCCATCGGCCGCCGCGCTGGCCGCCGTCAGGCTGGTGAAGACTTGGTCCCGCAGGGTATCCCGGAAGACACGGACCATACGAAAGGCTACGGAATCGGGTTCGGCGCGGCCGCTCCAGTCGTCGAGGGCGGTCAGCAGATTTTGGTGCCGGGGCACCTCCGAGGCTTCCAGGGCTTGGCGCAAGACGCCGTGCCAGGGCTCGAGAAAAAGCGCCCGGTCATCTAGCTGCACCGCCAAAAGGTCGGTTTCCGACGCCTTGTCGAGGGCCAACAGGCGGTCGCGAATTTGCTGCGCACGGGCCCCGCGGGCGTACCCCCCATCCCCCACCAAGTCCAGCATCTCGCCGCCCACGACCCGCGCATTGGCCGTCCAGATACGCCCCACCTCGGGATCGAGAACCGTCGGCACTTCGTCCGAGGTCAACAGCCCATCCCAACCCCTGGTGCCGTCGGCCCAGGAGGTGGGCAGCGAGCCGTCGTGGCCGAAACGTCGCGGAAACGGACCGATGATCGTCCAGCCGATGCGCCCCTGATCATCGACCACGACAAAATTCTGTGCCGGTACACCGCTGCGGTGGGCGATCTCGATCGCCGTCTCGATGTCTTTGGCCCCCTCCATCTCCACCAAACCGAGATTGACGGCCGCCGGAAGATGGGCCGCCCAACGCTGGGCCAGGCGATTGCCGTCGAGATCACGGTCCACCACCGGCCCCCAAATGGACTGCCAGATCTCGATCTTGACCTCCCCTTCGCCCTTGACCCGGATGATCTCCTCGATCCGTTCCAGACGTTGGGGTCCTTGCGGAGTAAGGTAGGTATCGTCCTCACCCTCGACACTTTCCAAGACCACCAAGTCGCTCCAATCGCCGTAGCTGTTGGTGAATCCCCAGGCCACGTGACCGTTGCTGCCAACCACCACCACCGGGGCTCCGGGCAGGCTGACCCCCGCCATACGACGCTCTGCACCGCTCTGTGGATCGGGGTAAGCCAGCACGGCCCGGAACCAGATATTGGGCACCGCGTGGCCCAAGTGCATGTCGTTGGCCAGCAGGGCCCCGCCGTGCCGGCTATGGGCTCCGTCCACCGCCCAGTTGTTGCTGCCGGGCACGATGTCCGGCAGGCTGTTGAAGGGATCGTACTCCCAGCCGTCGAAGGCCGCCGGCACCGCCTGGGCCGCCGTCACCGCCTGAGCCTCCGGCATCGCCGGACTCTCCACCCGGCGCCGCAGGTCGACATCCTCGGCCGACGGAATGGGGGGCGGGGTCATCGCCTCGCCGACGATGGGGGCGTCCCAGTGGTCCCCCTTGGGGCTCAAGAAGGGATAGAGCTTCGGCTGTACCGCTCGCAAGGTGCCGAAGCTCGCTTCCCGCCGTGCCAACCGTCCTTGTAGATCCAAATACATGGCAAACACCACGACGATCGAGTCCTCGGGAAGCCAGGCCCGGGGCTCGCTCTTGGTGGCCAGATACTCGAAGGGGGGGCTGTCGAGGTCCGCCAGCCCGGCATTGACGCCCTCGGCATAGGCCTCGATGAGCTGTCTCTGCCAGGGGGGTAAAGCCGCCAGAATATTGGCGGCCCGCCAGCGGAAACGGTGCGTGCGCAAGCGTTTGTCGATGTCGAGGGCACCGCCGCCGAAGAGCTCGGAGAGCTCCCCCGCCGCCTGCCGCCGGATCAGATCCATCTGGAAGAAACGCTCCTGGGCGTGCACATAGCCTAGGGCACGGGCCACATCGACCCGGTTCTCGCCACGCAGGGTCGGCACGCCGTGGGCGTCCCGTTCGATGGTCACCGGCTGCTCCAGAGCCGCCAGCGTCACCTCACCATCGAGGATGGCCAGGCTGCCGCGCAGCTTGCCGTTCACCCACCAGCCACCGACCAGAGCCACCCCCACGAGCAGCAGGAACAGGCCCAAAATGACGCGCACGATGCGCCGTCGCCAAGGACCCGCCGTCGAGCGGCCAAGGGGGGGAGCGCCGGCGTGATCGGGGATCGACTTAGAATCTTCTGGCAACATGGGCGCTCCTCAGGAGGATCGATGCGGGGCTAGGCGGTATCGGGCTAGGCGAAATAGGGACGGAGCTGATGGCTCAGCACGGTCAGCAGGCGTGCCAGGGGCTCGGGTTCTTGGATGAAGAAATGGCCACCGGGCAGCATGTGGTGATCGAAGTCGGCGTCGGTGAGCTCTTCCCAGGCCGCCAGATGATGGTGCTCCACCTCGCCATCGCCGACACCACCCAAGGCGGTGATGGGGCAAGGCAAGGGCCCGTAGGTGGTAGGACCGTGGGTATCGATGAGCTCGAAATCAGCCCGCAACAGGGGCAAGATCAAGGCCATCAGCTCCTGGTTGGCAAGCACCTCTTCCGGCGTGCCTTGCATCTCCCGCAAACGCTCGATGAATTGATCGTTCGGCAGCAGGTAGTCCGTCCTCTCGTCACCGGCGAGGTGGGAAGCCCGGCGCCCTGAGACGAACAATCGGGACGGCAAGGGCCTGCCGTCCCGTAGCAAACGGTGGCTGAGCTCATACGAGATGGCCGCCCCCATGCTGTGACCGAAGAAGGCGAAGGGCAGATCGTCGAGGAACGGATCCATGGCTTGCGCCAGGGCGTCCACCAGGGGCTCCATGCGGGTGAACCCCTTCTCCCGCATGCGCCGTTCACGACCCGGCAGAGCCAGGGGGCACACCTCTACTTCCGGCGGCAACGCCTGGTGCCAGGTGCGATAGACCATCGCCCCGCCACCGGCGAAGGGAAAGCAGAACAGGCGCAGCCGGGGTCGAGGTCTCGGTTTCAAGCTACCGAACCAAGGATGTCCTTGCATACTCTGAGGCGTGCCTCCAACCATGACGTCTACTCTCCCATGACGACTTCAGAGTCATCTCTTCTCGTGCATACCAGTTGGTTCAAACAACGATGTAGGTGATGGCCGGCGACCGGCCATCACCTAGCAGCAGGCCATTATTTGTCGTCTTCGGACCCTGTGGCGTCGGCGTCTTCAGCGACGTCAACGTCTTCGGACTTGGCGGCGTCTTCGGGCTTGGCGGCGGCGTCGTCGGGGGCATCCTCCGGCGCGGCCTCTTGCGTCACCTCGGCCTTCGGCGGGATCGGCGCATCCTCCAAATGGGCCACCATGACATCGGCCATCAGGCGGTTGAAGCGCACCGGATCCGGCAGCTCCGTGCCCTCGGCCAACAGGGCATAACCCATCAACAGCTCGCCGTAGTCATTGATCAACGGGTCGCCGGGGTTGACGGCGAACCGTTCCTGCAGCTTCTTGAGGATGGAGTGCTCGGGGTTGAGCTCGAGGATGCGGCGTTGCCGCGCTTGGCCACCCGCCTCGCTCTGCTGCAGCAGCTTCTCGAGCTGCGGGCTGTAGTCGTGCTCGGCCCCCACCAGGCAGGCTGGGGAGGTGGTCAAGCGGGTCGACAGGCGGACTTGCTTGACGTGCTCTTTGAGCGACGACTCGAGGGCGGCGAGGAGATCCTTGACCTCTTCCTGCCGCGCCTGCACTTGCTTCTCCTTCTCTTCCTTCTCTTCCTTGCTGCCCAGCTCGACGGTGCCCTTGCCCACCGACTTCAGCTTCTTGTCGTCGAAGTCGGAGAGGTGCTGCACCACCAATTCGTCCACCGGATCGGTGAGGTAGAGCACTTCGATGCCCTTGGCCTTGAAGGCCTCCAGGTGGGGCGAGTTGTCGATGGCGTTGCGGGAATCACCGGTCAAGTAGTAGATGTCCTCTTGATCCTCCGCCATGCGCTCGACGTACTCCGCCAAGGTGGTGAGCTTCTCGGCGTCGTGGGACGATTCGAACAACACCAAGGGGATGATTTTGTCCTTGTTGTCGAAGTCGCTGGCCAAGCCCTCCTTCATCGCCTTGCCGAAGTGGGTCCAGAACTGGAGGTACTTCTCCTCGTCGTTCTTCTTGAGCTCCAGCAGGCTATCGAGGATCTTCTTGGTCAGCCACTTACGCATTTGCGTGATGTGGCGATCCTCCTGCAAGCGTTGGCGCGAAATGTTCAAGGGCAGATCGGAGGAATCGACGATGCCCTTGATGAAACGCAAATAGCGCGGCAGCAAGTCTTCGCAGCGATCCATGATCATCACCCGGCGTACATAGAGCTGCAGGCCGTACTCGTAGGCGTAGTAGTAGAGGTCGAAGGGGGCTTGACCCGGCACGAAGAGCAGCGACCGGTACTCGATCCGACCCTCCGCCTTGTAGCGCAGAACGTCCAACGGCTCCGTCCAATCGTGGGAGATGTGGCGGTAGAACTCGGCGTACTCGCTGTCCTCCACCTCGCTCTCCGGACGGGTCCAGATGGGGGTCATGGAATTGAGAGTCTTGTCCTCGATGACCGTCGTGCTCTTGCCCTCGATCGGCTTGCCGTCGTCGTCGAGCTCCGGCTCCTGCCGCTCTTCCTTGGTGACGATGGGATAGGCCACGAAGTCCGAGTACTGCTTGACGATGCGCTGAATGACGTAGGAGTCGGTGAAATCGTCGAGACCGGCTTCCTTGTCCACCTCTTTGAGATTCAAGGTGATGGTGGTGCCACGACGATCCCTCTTGCCTTCCGCCAAGGTGTACTCGCCGTCGCCGAAGGACTGCCAGCGGGTGGCGGTCTCCTCACCGGCTCGGCGGGTCACCACGGTGACTTGGTCGGCCACCATGAAGGCGGCATAAAAGCCGACGCCGAACTGGCCGATGAGCTCACCGAGCTGATCGTCCGTCGGATTCTGCTGCATCTTCTCCATCAGCTCACGGCTGCCGGACTTGGCGATGGTGCCGATGTTGTTGATCACCTCGTCGCGGCTCATGCCGATGCCGTTGTCGTGGATGGTCAGGGTGCGGGCATCGCTGTCCGCCTCAATGCGAATCTCGAAGGTTTCGTCCTCGGACAGGAGCTCGGGCTGGGTCAAGGCCTCGAAACGCACCTTGTCGATGGCGTCGGAGGCGTTGGAGATCAGCTCCCGTAGGAAGATCTCCTTGTTGGTGTACAACGAATGGATCATCAGGTCGAGAAGCTGCTTGGTCTCGGCCTGGAATGCGCGGGTCTCGGGTTTCGAGCTCTTCGATTTGGTGCTTTTGGTCTTGGTGCTCATGGAAATACTTTCCTCCGTCAGTGCTTCGGATCATCCCACGGGACGCAGCCGTGCCTATCGATGTGGCGAGCGGGCTGAGGTGGGTGTTGCGAAGGGATCTCGGCCTTGGGGCCGGTGAATGGCGCGATCATACCGAAGGCTGCGGCGTGAGAGAAGCGTAGGCCCCTCTCGGCCACCACCCTGTCGGTAATTTCATACGCTCTGCCAGCTCACGGCGGATCCCTGGACATGTTTCCGACGGACATCTACGATGTCGACGGGGCCTACTGCTTGGCACCTCGTTTGCTCACTCGAGGGCCCCAACCCTTTGGAAAGAGGCGCACCATGAAGACATCCACGTGAAGACATCCACATGAAGACATCCACAGTGCCGATCATCAGCCGTCGAGCCCTTACGTCCGTCGTCACCTACAACAGAAAAAACCCGGCTTGCATTCCAACGAACCCGTCGACGGGGCCGAGACGGCGGCGACCGTCCCCTTGGCTGTGGGCGACCCTCCTGTGCTCGACCTTGATCGCCCCCCAGAGCGGGGCTCAAGTGTTCCACGACGCCCAACGGGTGACGGCGGTCGATCTGCTGATGACCTACGAACGGGACGGCGCGCAGCAATGGGCGGCCGGCGACCAGTTGCCCAAGGACTTGGCCCCCGGGGACTTGGCGCTGCGGGTGGACGGTCAGCCGGTGGAGGTGATCGGCTTGGCACTCCCCGACAAGGCCCCCTGGCATTTCCTGATCTACATCGATGCGCAGCTCAGCAGCCAAGAAACACTGACCTGGGCCGCTACGATGTTGGGCCAGCAGCTCGACCCCCTACTGGCCAAGGGATACCTCGAGATCGTCATCGCCGATCCCCTACCCCGGCGTCTGCTGCGGCCCACCGACGACCGCGGCGAGATCGAGCGCATCCTGGCTCAGCTGGCGCTGCAATCCAAGAGCACGGCTCGCTTGCAGCAGCTACGCGATGAGTTTCTGGCCCACATCGCCGAGCAGCCCGCCGACGAAGATCTGGTCCACCTTTTGGCGGCCGAAGAGCTGGCCATGGTGGCGCGGCGGCATGATCTGATGACCACCTGGTTGGTGGATCGCTCCCAAGACCCTCCGCAGGCCGACCTGCCAGCTTTCGACCGCCGTGCCTTGCTCTACGTCAGCGATGGTTTCGACGCCGACCCGGCGGCCTTCTACGATCCGTTTCTCGATAGCGAGGGTTCCGAACCGGCAGTGGCTCCACCAACCTTGAGTAGCCGGGCCGAGAACGCCGCATCTCACCCCTCGAAGGCCCTGAGCCAGGTCTTGGCCTCCTATGGCTGGGTCGCCCTGCCCATGCTGCCGCCGGAGCCCGAGCTTCTGACTTACGGTCTGCGTCTCGGCCCCTTCCTCATCAAACCCCTGCGTCCCTATCAGATCAACGACGAACCCGATGACGCGGCCCGGGCCGACCAGCATGGGCTCCGGGGGTTGCTCACCCGCCTCAACCAACTGATCCTGGTGGGGTTTCGGGTCAAATACGAAGAGCATCGCGATGTCGACAAGGCGGAGGCTTATCTCGAGCTGGCGCAGGCCCTGCACGGCCAAGGCAAGCTCGAAGACGCCGCCGAAGCCTACGAGAAGGCGCTGTTTCATTTCTCGGGAGATCCCCGCACCGCCGACCGTCAAGCCGAGGCCCTGGCCGGTGTCGGCGACATGATGGCCGAGCTCGGCGACCGCCAAGGGGCCCAGGGGGCCTACCACAAGGCGCTGTCCCTGAACCCGGACTTGGCCCAAGAGGTGGGCACTGGCATCGCCTTCATCGACGCCGCGGGAGCCTTGCGCCCCCTGGCGGACGCCACGGTCGGCAGCCTGCTACGGGATGGCAAAGATCTGCGATCCTTCCTCGACACCACACCCCGCAAGTTCCGCCTCACCTACCAACTCGACGATCTGCCCCAAGGCGTGCTGCAGGAGGTGCAAGTCACCTCGGATCGTCTCTCAGGACGCTTTCTCCATCCCCGTTGGAGCCGCGCCGGTACCCCCGAGCCGGTGACCGAGGCACGCCTGCGCCAACTGCTGGGCCCCGAGCCCGGCCTCAGCTCCTTGCTCGACGGTGAGGTCACCGGTGGCGACACCGCAGCCCCCAACGTCGACGCCGCCCTCGATGACCAAGGCACCCTCTACCTAACCTTGCGTCGCTCGTCTTCGGCCGAAGCTGTCGCAGCCGATGCCGCTCCAGCCGCAGAGCGCCCCGCCGTCCTGCGGCTCTCCCTGGGAAGCGCCTCCAGCGATGGGGATATCCGCATCGTGCACCGTCGTTTTGTCCTCACCGATCAGCCACGACAAGTGGTCCCCGGCGACGATCTGGACCCCGACGCTGCCGCCTGGGTGGTGCTGGTGGAAGATCTGGAAACCGGTAGCTGGCAGGCCAGGATGTTGGATCTGCGCTGAGTCGTTGGCTGCTAAGATGAGCGTCGTGAAACCCACGCCGTCAGCCCATCCTCCGGCATCCGTGCCACCTTCACCCGTCACCGAGCTTCTCCTGCAGTGGCGGGAAGGCGACCCCGAGGCCCTCGACGAGCTCACCCCCATCGTCTATGGCGAGTTGCACCGCCTGGCCCACCGCTACATGCGCAAGCATGCCGGGCAAGATTTATTGCAGACCACCGCCTTGGTGCACGAGGCGTATCTGCGGCTGGTGGGCGAGGACATCAACTGGCAAGGCAGGGACCATTTCTTCGCCGTCGCCTCAACGGTGATGCGCCGCATCCTCGTCGACTTCGCCCGCCGTCGCTTCGCCTTGAAGCGGGGCGGCGGCAACCACGAGCTGTCATTGGACGAAGCCATGGACGTAGCGCCCGAGATGCTCGAAGAGCGGCCGATCCTGGAGATTTTGGCCCTCGACCGGGCTCTGCACGAGCTGGCCGAGATCGATCCCCGCAAAGCCCGCACCCTCGAGCTGCGCTACTTCTCCGGTATGACGATCAAGGAAACCGCCAAGCTCCTGGGGCTCTCCGACGCCACGGTGGAGCGGGAGATGAAGCTCGCCAAGGCTTGGTTGGCCCGCGCCCTGGATCGCTAGATCACCACCTCGCAGCTGCCTCGCAGCAAATTGATCAAAAAAGATTTGAGGCATTCTGTCGGCCTTATGCGATGAACCTGTTGAACGAAGCTCACGAGAACGCTCGGCGCTCGAACATCAACAGATTTGTCAAAGAAAGGCAGGTCCCATGCAGCTCAGAAACAAAAGTAATCCTTGGCCGTGGACTCTCACCGTCCTCCTGACCCTCGCCCTCAGCGCGCCCACTTGGGCTACCACCCTAGAGCGTGTCAGCCTCGAATCCCTGGTGCAAGACAACGCCATCATCCTGGTGGGCGAAGTGACGGATTCCCACAGCTACTGGAATGACGATCACACCATCATCCTCACGGATCTGACCCTTCGTTCCGAAAGGGTTTTGAAGGGCACCGCCGACAAGAACCAGCAAACCGTCACCGTGATGGGTGGCACCGTCGGCGATTTGACCAACGTCATCGTCGCCGGGGCCCAGTTGGTGCCAGGCAATTCCTATCTGCTTTTCCTCGACGAAGTGGAGCTGCCCGGTAAACGCGCCTTGACGGTACGGGAGCACAGCCAAGGGGTCTTCGACATCAGCCTTTCTGAATCCGGTGAGCTCCGGGTGATTAGCCAGGCCAGTCAACATACCTTGGCGCAGGACGCCAGTGGCCGGACCGATCCGCCCGGAGGTAAAAACGGCCTCATGCAAGACGATATCTTCGACGCCATCACGACCCTCGTTGCCCAAGGAGATAAGTAATGTTGATGTCTCATTTTAAGTCCACCCAGGGACATCGACTTTCCACCATGGCCGCGACCCTTGCCGTCATCGCCATCGGATTCACCCTATCGCTACCGGCCAATGCTTTCCGGATGTTACAAAACAAACAAACCGGTCAGGTGACCGTCGGCGAGCTCGTTACTTGCGATGATGCTGAGGGCTTTGCCCACTGGAAAAACCACACCATTGCGTGGCGAATGAACGCTCTGTCGGCCACCTTTGAAAGAACGTCGCGCTTGCAGAATGCCCTGGCCAGCTGGACGGCGGTGACAGGCTCCGACTATGTGCTCAACTATGTCGGCACCACCTCGGGCGGTTTCGGCATCGACGGCCTCAACACGGTCGTCTTCTCGGAAGGAAACGGCTGCACCGGCGGTTGCCGAGCGCTGACTTCCTTGGTCTTGCAGTTTGGTCAGGAGATCGTTGAGTCGGACATCACCATGCGACCGAGCATCGCCTGGAGCATCGACGGCAGCACGGCCACCGATCTGGAAGGGACTTTGGCCCACGAGGTGGGCCACAGCCTGGGAATTCATCACTCTGAGCTTGCCGATGGGCCCACCATGTCGACATGGTTTGGCGGTATCGGTGTCGTCGGTCGCACCCTCGAGAATGATGATCAGAACGCCGTCCGCTGCTCCGTCGCCCGCTATGGCGTCGACCGTCCGGGCACCGACATCACCTACCGTGCCCATGTCAGGGGCAAGGGCTGGCTGCAATGGGTACAAAACGGTGCCACCGCCGGCACCACCGGCGAAAGTCGGCGCATGGAGGCGGCGGAGATTCGCATCGCCAACGGCCCTGGAGAAATGGGGGTCTGCTACGAAGCCTACATCCGAGGGGATGGTTGGTCGGGGCTGGTATGCAACGGCCAAACCGCAGGCAGCACCGGCAAGGGGCGTCGCATGGAGGGAATCCGCATCTATTTGACCAACTTCCCCACCGGATGCAGTCTTGAGTACCGTGCCCATGTGGCGGGTTTGGGTTGGATGAAGTGGGTTTCCTACAACCAGCTCGCCGGTACCACAGGCCAGAATCGACGTATGGAAGCGCTCGAGGTTCGTCTTCTCGGAACCTGCGGCTAGCCGCCTGCAACTGCTAGTAGATCGGGGGAGTGACCTCGCAGGGACCTTGGAGATCGGCCGGAGCCTGGCCGGATCTCGGCCGAGGTCCGAGGTACATACCTGAGAAGTCACTCCCCCTCAGAGGCTTTCCGCGAGGGGCTATACTCAGCCCCTATGCCCACCACACCGCATCGCTCTTCCGCTCGGGCCCGCTGAGCCATGGCTCCTTGTTGCAAGGGTGGGCAAACCCCCCGTTCCTGGCAGCGGACGGAAGAGCTTTTTCACGCCGCGGCAGAACGTCCCAGCGGGGAACGCCGCCCGTTTTTGCTGGCCGCCTGCGACGGAGACTCAGGGTGGATCGAGGAAATCGAAAGCCTCTTAGCGGCGGAAGCCGGTGCCGACCAACGGATCGAGGGGGTCATCGCCGACACCCTAGAGCTGGCTTCCCGTATCCAGCCCAATACGGCCGAGAACCCGGTGCAGGTGGGGCCCTACCGCATACTCCACGAGCTCGGGTGCGGTGGCATGAGCACCGTCTACTTGGCGGAACGGGCCGATGAGCACTACCGTCAGTTGGTGGCCCTCAAAGTGGTCAAGCGGGGCATGGACAGCGGCGAGATCCTGCGTCGCTTGCGCCAAGAGCGCCAGATCTTGGCCCACCTCGAGCATCCCCATATTTCTCGCCTCCTGGATGGCGGCAATACCGCCGAGGGCCTGCCCTACTTCGTCATGGAGTACGTCGACGGCGAGCCCATCGACCAATACTGTCAGCGGCTAGGCCTCTCCATCGAGGCGCGGCTGGCCTTGTTTCAAGAGGTCTTGGATGCCGTCGCCTATGCCCACCGCAACCTCGTCGTGCATCGGGATCTCAAACCCGCCAACATCCTGGTCACCGGCAATGGGGAGGTCAAGCTCCTCGACTTCGGTATCGCCAAGCTCCTCGACCCCGAGCAAGCGGCGGAGCTCGGCGCCACGTCGGCGACACTTCGCTTCTTCACCCTCGACTACTCCAGCCCGGAGCAGATCCTCGGCAAGACCCTCACCACCGCCTCGGACGTCTACTCCTTGGGGGTCCTGCTCTACGAATTGTTGACCACTAGCCGACCCCACGACGGCGCCTCGGGACGACGGCAGAAAGAGCAAGCCATTTGCGACTCGGACCCGCCGGCCCCCAGCCAGCGAATCGCCCACGGCGAGGCCGACGACAGCAAGGCCAATAGCAAGGCTCTGCAACGACGACTGCAGGGGGATCTGGATGCCATCGTCCTGAACGCCCTACAGCGTCAGGAGAATCGTCGCTACGCTTCGGTGGATCATTTGGCGGAGGATCTACGGCGGCATCTGCAAGGCTTGCCGGTCCACGCCCGTCAAGACACCCTGACCTATCGCTGCGGCAAATTCCTAAGACGCCACCGCCTCGGGGTGAGCAGTGTGCTCGTCGTCGCACTGACCCTCATCAGCCTAGTGACTTTTTATACCGTGCGCCTAGCGTCGGAACGCAACCGGGCGCAGATCGAAAGCCGCAAATCTTCCCAAGTGGCCGTCTTCCTGCGCGGCCTGTTCGAGAATGCCGACCCCGGACGGGTCCGCGGCCCACAGGTGACGGCGCAGGAGCTGCTAAGCCAAGGGGCTGCCCGCATCGACGCCGAGCTGGCGGACCAGCCTGAGGTGCGGGCGGAGCTCATGGATCTTATGGGTTCCGTCTATTCGAGTCTGGGGCTCAACGATGAGGCGGACCCCTTGTTGAGGGTCTCGGAGCAACTGCGCCGCGAGCACTTGGGCGCCGCCGCCGAGGCCACCTTGGCCAGCCGACTGCACCGGGGTCAGTGGCTGCACGCCGTGGGCGACTATGGTGCCGCCGAAGACCTCTTTAGGGATCTCCTGGAGATTTCCGAGCCTGAGATCTCAGGCTCGCTGTGGGCCGAGATCCTCGAAGCCTATGGCGACCTGCTGTACGACTTAGAGCGCTCCGAGGAGGCGGGGAGATTGTTCCGCCAAAGCCTCGACATCCACCGCACCCTCTACGGCGACGAGCATCGGCGGGTGGCCACCAGCCTGCACAATCTCGGGGCCACCCTATACTTGCAAGACGCGCTCGAAGCCGCCGAAGCCCCTCTGCGGCAAGCCCTGAAGCTGCGCCAGCGCTTGCTCGGCGCCCATCATCCCGATGTCGCCACTACCCTCTCTACCCTCGGGGTGTTGCGATTCGCCCGCCAGGACGCCAGCGAGGGCACGGAGCTGCTGCAACGGGCCCTCAGCATCCGCCGTCGCCTCTACAGTGAGGACCATCCGCTGATCGCCACCACCCTCAACAACCTGGGGGAATTGGCCCGCCGCCAGGGCAATCTGGACGCCGCTGTCGATTACCTGTCCGAGTCCCTGGAGATCACCCGCCGCGGTCAGGGCACGGAACATCCCGCCTACGCCGACAGCCTGGCCAACCTGGCGCGGGCCGTACAAATGCGCGGCGACGCCGACCAGGCGGTGGATTTGTACCATTTGGCGGTGGCCGCCACCCGCCATGCCTATGGGGAAGACAACGGCAAGCTCGTTTCGACGCTACAGTTCTTTGGCGATGGGCTGCGCACCCAGGGTGACCTGCAAGGGGCACAGCGGGCTTACACCGAGGCCCTCGACATGCAGCGGCGACGCCTCGAGCCCGGCCACTGGAGCCTTTCGTTTCCGCTCCTGCGTCTCGGTAGATCAAGGCTCGAAAGCGGCGACCCGGCAACCGCTGAGGCCCTTTTGGTGGAGGCCTTCGAGATTCGTCAACAGCAGCGACCGGGCCATTGGCGCGCCGCCGAGGCCGAAAGCTGGTTGGGTAGCTGTCTGTTCGCCCTCGGGCGCCAAGGGGAGGGGCGGCGCCTCCTCGAAAGCGCCGTGGAGGAGCTCGAAACGGCCCTCGGGGAGGACGCCCCCGCCACCATCGAAGCTCGACGACGGCTACAAGGCGCCCCGGGCTAGGCGCCCCCGGCTGGGCGCCCCCGGCTGGGCGCCCCCGGCTGGGCGCCCCAGGCTAGGCGCCCCAGGCTAGGCGCCCCAGGCTAGGCGCCCCAGGCTAGGCGCCCCCGGCTAGGCGCCCCCGGCTAGGCGCCCCCGGCTAGGCGCCCCCGGCTGGGCGAAGGTTCAGTCTTCTTCATCGTCCTTGCAATGTAACCGTGGCTCCGCCGGCGGCCAGCGATCGAGACCACAGAATGAGACATCGCCGATCACCTGCACTTGTACCGAAAGGGACGCCGAGAGGCCGCCATAGTCAGTCACCGTGCCGGTGAGGAGATGCTCCCCTGGCGACAAAATCAAGGCCGATCGGCTACCCGCAGCGAGGGTACCGTCGAGGTCCGAGCTCCAGGTCAAGATCTCGCTCAAGTCGCGCCCCTCCGCATCGACCGCCAGGAAACGGCAGCTGACACATTCGCATTCCGAAATCGGCTCGGTGGGCGCCTCCACCAAGCTCACCGTCGGCGCGACGGTGCCGTCGGAGGTCGGACCTTCGGTGATGCGAACGTTGTCGATCATCCAGCCCAAGTATTTGTTGGGTTCCCCTTGGAGCGGATAGGCCTCGAAGCGGAAGCGCAGGCGGAGGGTCTCTCCTTGGTGCGCGGCAATGGAGATGGCCGGGCTGGTTTGCCAGACATCGCCCGTCAATTGCGTCACCTCCACCGCCCAGCGGGGCTGCCACTCCGTCTGCCCTTCGACCTTCACCGCCAACTCGGCTCGACCCATGCGACGATTCGCCGGTTGGCTGGCCAGGAAGTAATCGAAGCGCAGGCTGTCCATGCCTTCGCCGACCACGATGCCTGGGGAGATCAGATCCCGCGGCCGGGTGCCCACCGTGTCGACACTACACGTGCTGTCGTCGCCGTAATACAAGACCGCCGTGCCACCAGCGGCGGAAGAGCTGGCGCAGGCGCTAGCGTCGACGCGGTGCCAGGCACCTGAGGACGTCCAGCCGGCGCTGCCGGCTTCGAAATCCTCTGCGAAGCCGGCACAGGACACCACTTCGACGCCGACCCCATCGTGGGTGACGCCACAGGAGCTGGTCACCGTCAGGGAGTACTCGGTGGAATGATCCGGCGACACGAAGATTTGCGGCGTCGTTTGACCACCGGGCTGCCATTGGTAGGTTCTGGCATCGCCCCCGGGGATGCCCAGTTGCACGGACTGCCGTCGGCAAATGGTGACGTCGGGTCCGGCGTCGGCGATATCCCCACCCTCCTTGCAGAAACAGGCCGGCGGCTCACCACAGGCGATGCCGTGGGCATGGAACGCCTGCCAGATACGACAACCGTTCGGCGTGCCATTGGCCAAGTTGCCATCGTCGTCGTCCGCCGCCAGCAACACGGAATACCAGTTCGTCGCTCCACAGCCGTCCACCGCGGCGTCCGCCGCCTGGCAGAGCTGCCCACCTTGGGCCAGGCCGTAGGGCTCGCCCAAGGTGGGCAGCCCGGCATACCAAAGCTCTTCGAAGGCCAAGGGACCCGCCGTGCTACCGCGGGCCTTCTCCAACTCACGATAGAGATCGAGCACCGCGGCACTGGCAATCTGGCTCTCACAATGGGCTTGAAAACCGAGGGGTCCTTGGAAGGCCGCCCCCCCAGGGTAAGGGCAGGCAAAACGATCGCAGCTCAAGCCGTCAGGGGCGGTCAGCGTGCCGGGACGGGCGATCGGTGCAGCACTGCCGCTAGCAAAAATGTCGAGATCCCGCACCCCGGTGCACGACGGATCACAGTTGAGGCATGCCACGCCCGGCCGCAATCCACGGCCAATGCAGGCATCCTCGGTTTGCAAAAAGGCGAAGACATCCGCCTGCGCCTCACCGGAGGCCCCGTCGGTGGCGGCGCCACCCAGAACCGTGTCCGCCGCGTGCCCCACCTCATGCAATAGGATGCCGGGCACCTCGGCGCTGTTGGCACACTCACCGTCGCTGCGGGCAAATGAGAAACTACCGCGGGCCGCATCCCAAGACGCCTCGCAGTCGAGTTGGGGCTGATTGGTCTTGGCCACCAAGGGCTGAGGCCATGGCCGCATCGGAAAGCGTTGCTGGATCGCCCCGTAGGCCGACGTCAGGTAGAAGTAGGCATCCCGCGCCGCCTGGGTATTACCGAGGCCGCCATCCAGCGGTGCGGCACAGTCCGAGCCCTCGACACCGGCGAAGTCGAGGTTGCCGTCCCACGTCGTCAAATGCGTAGGGCCACAGGCGTCCTCCACCGCGATCAGCTCCCCCACCAGACCCGCCGACGCCGCACCGCCCACATAATCGAAGGAGCCTTCGGCGTCTGTCACTTGCAAACCTTGGTGATCAACCCAGAGCTGCGGCAAGGGCATCGTAATCCCTAAGTGAGCCCCCGGCACGTGCACCTTGCCCGTGGCCTGGCCATAAACTCGCAAATCGGCCACCTCCAACACCTCACCGTCGTGCGCATCGAGACGCAGACGCAACGGCCTGTCGTCCACGGCATCGCGAACCGTCATCTGCCAAACCAGGCGATGACCGTACGCCCCGCCGTCCTTGCTGTCATCGCCGTCCTCACCGTTATCGCCGTGACCGAGGGCCCGCCGCATCACCACCGGAAAAATCTTCAGCTGCGGTTCAGCTTCCGCCAGCAACCGTTTCGAAACTAAACCTAGCCTTGCGACTGCGCTTCGCAGGGCATCTTGGGGAGCAATCGCGGGCTCCACATCGATGGCCACATCGGCCACCCGATCCGTCCCGAGCTGAATCACCCGTCCGCCGTTGAGACGCACAAAGACCCGCGCCCCTTCAACGGCGATGCCCCAATAGGTCTGTTGCAGCTCAAACCACCCGTCACCCTGCCCACCACCGGACCAGTGACTACGCAAGGGATCGAGCACCAACTCCGAGGCGTCCACCCGCAGCAACGCCGACTCTTGCGCCACGAATCGCAGCACTAAGGCTTCCACTTGCTGCAAGGTCATCGGCCTTGCTTCAGCTGCCCCTACCGTTAAATCCATCTCCGGCAGCAGAGGAATACCCGACCCCTGCACCAAATGCGGCCGGTCGCTCGAACGATCCCAACGGACCTCCCACTCCCCTCCATGCCTCGCCAGGAAGTCGGCCAGCGCTGGTTTGCCGGTGGCTCCCTTGACTGCCGCCGTCTCGTCGAGGCCCTCGATACGCTGCAACTCCGTCGCCCAACGCAGCGTAGGCGATGTGAACGTCGCAATCTCAGCCGCCCCCTCCGTGCCCTGCGGTGGGGCTTGGGCAACAAGCGACTGGCAGAGACTAAGCCAAACAAGGCAAACAACGGGAACAACACAACAAGGTAGGCGCAGCGTTTCAGGGAAGGCGGCTCTCGACATAGCAAATCTCCTAGCTCCGGATGTTCACTCTGGACCCCACATTGACAAACGAGGCGATGGGGTCACGGCTGAAATGCCTCAATGGGTCTATCGCAAAAGGGCGGCAATGTCCCTCATCGGGGAGATGGGGTGGTTCCAAACCACTGACGCCCCGCGGCGCATCCTGAAAAAGTATGTGAGAATCAGATCCGCCTGCTGGAAGTCGAAGGCCGGACAGCGAAACGGCGGGCCACATGGCTCGACCGTTCCATCCATAGACACCATCTCAGAAAGCACACGCACCATGGCTGCCGTAACAAACATCGTCATCGGCCTCGTCGCCCTGCTTCACCTGTACATCCTCGTTCTCGAGATGTTCCTCTGGCAATCACCGCGCAGTCTGCGCATCTTTGGGCTGACACCTGAGCTCGCCGCAGCGACCGCCACCATGGCGGCCAATCAAGGGCTCTACAACGGCTTCCTGGCGGCGGGTTTGATTTGGGGCCTCCTCCTCGGTCCGGCTGGATTCTCTGTGAAGTTGTTCTTCCTTTGCTGTGTGCTCATCGCCGGCATCTTCGGGGCGGCCACTGTCAACCCACGGATATTCTTCGTTCAAGGTGTGCCAGCGGCCATCGGGTTGCTGCTGCTCTGGTTGGCCTACTGAGCCTTTGGCTCCAAACTTGGGGATCCCAAACATAGATCGCCCCCAGACCCACCCCCCAAGCACAGATACCCGGACACAAAAAGGGCGCGTCGCCCATCGCCAACGCGCCCTACTAATCTTCAGACGATCAGATTAGACAATCACCGCCTGTGGCAGACTCCAGGCTTGGTGCCTTCGTAGATGTCCGTCGACTCCAGGCGCACCAGGTCGGTTTCGACGCTGTCGGATTGGATACGCACGGTGGCGTTGGCATCGTCGATGGAGAAGCCGCCGGCCCAGGTGTTGTCGACCCGGCCGCGATCCCAGCTGAGGGTGATGTAGCCTTCGCCCTTGCCCGACTCGACGGCGTAGGTAGCCCAATTGGAGCCCAGCTCGACGGGATCACCAAAACCGTCGAGGTCGACGTGGGTGCGCAGGCTATCGGCATAGGTGTAGGCCACTTGCACCTTGTGGCAAGGGTTGATGCCGATGATGCCACCGCTGGGGCAGCTTTGGTCCTCGGTGACGTGGGCCGAGAGGCCTGAGGTGGAGCACACATTCTCGAGCTCGGCGACGGCTTCGACGGTGTCGTAGAGACCGCTGCTGCACTTGCCCCAGAAGGTGGCTTGGGGGTGGCCCACCAGGATGCCACCGATGGAGGCATTGATGTAGGTGGAGGACGGATCGGTCCAGGTGGGGGTGGCCCCGCTGTGCCACTTGCCGGTGCGGAACTGGCCGTCGACATCGACGAAGGGCAAGGACGGGTACCAACCCCGTGATACCCAGGCGAGACGATACTCGCCGATGGCGCTGCTCTTCTTGGCGGCGACGTGCACGTGCAGATCGTCGTTGCTGTGGGTGATGGCGTTCCAGGTGCCGTTGCGGCCATGGGCCAAGCGGGTACGGGCGGTGCTGTTGGAGATGTCGGACCAGGCGACGAAGGTATTGCCGGTGGTGTAGTGGGCGTTCATCGACAGGGCGACGGCCTCGACCCCTTGCGGCGGGTTGGTGGCGGTCACCAGATCGGTGTATTCGAGACCCCAAGTGCCGAGGGTTGGATCACGCTCGCAGACCCGAGCCCCCACTTCGGTGATGAGGGATGTACAGACGGGATCGGGATTGGAGGTCTCGTCGGAGTAGCGGATGTAGGCCACCTTGGGCACCAGCTTGCAGCTCTCGCGGGCCAGGGCGACGGAGGGCCGCACAAAACCGGTGCCGGCACAGCCGGTGATCTCGATCTCTTCGCCGAAGGCCATGGAGGCCGGCGGCGAGGTGGTGGAAAAGCTGGTGTACTGCACTCGGTTGATGGTCGTCCAGGTGACATGGACCTTACCGCCGCGGGCTTCGATGTCCGGCTGGGTGCCGGAGTCGACGATCTTGCTCACCGTCCAGCTGGTGGCGCCCCAAGGTTTGTAGGCGTAGTGGATGGACCCCATGCCGCTGGCGTTGGGGTTGCCGACGAAGGCCACCACCAGGGTGCCATTGGAGTCCGAGGCGATGGCCGGCAGAGCCGAGGCCAAACCGGGGGCGACGAGCTGCGGCGCGGTCCAACCCATGCCGTCGGCGGAGGTGGAGTACTTGATCAGGGCACCGTCTTCCCAAACCGTGTGCAGCGTGTTGAAACGACCGTTGGCGACCTTGTCGCCATTGCTGTGGTCGAGGGCCCCATAGCCGTTGATACCGCTGATCGGATACAGGGATTGGGCCGAGGCGCCGGCCGCCAAGACGAGGGCCGCCCCCAGGACGGCCAACGTGGTTTTGCATCGAAGCATGTGTAACGTCTCCTCAAGGATGAGATCTAGATTCTGTAGACTTGAATACTGACCCTTCGGCAACAATGAACGGATCAGTGGCTTTATCTATAGTGCGTCGCCGGCATGGGGTTTCCCTCATCACGACGAAATAAACGCTGAACCCACTCCCCACGGCGCCCGAGGGTCCACCCTCCCAACCACCGATAGCACGTTGGATCTACCGAGCTATCGCACACCCTCACCGTCCTCCACCACCGCCTTTCCGGACGACTCGTACAAAACCGCTGAAGCTCCAATCGATGGTGAATCCGCAGAGATTTCTCCTGCGTTTTTTGGACCAGAAAGCTCGACCTTCGGCAAGTTCAGAACAACCCCGTTGTGCTATTATCAGGGCATCCAATTCACCACCAATGTCCACTGGCCACACCCCTTCTCGAGTGGCCTGGGGACCCAGAACCGTCGGCCTTTCGGGGTGCCGAGACGACGACGAGGAGTGTCGATTCCATGCCTTCAAAATTCATCATCACGGCCGATCCGCCGACCGCCAACGGCGACCTTCATATCGGCCATTTGTCCGGACCCTATTTCGCCGCCGACGCCTTGACCCGCCATCTACGACGGCAGGGGCACGATGTGGCCTTCTTCTCCAACGCCGACCCGCACCAGACATACGTCGAGCTGACGGCGCGCAAGATGGGAAAGACCAGCCAAGAGGTCATCGACCACTTCAACGGACGCATCCTCGCCACCTTGGCCGCCAATGAGGTGTCCTTGGATCTCTTCGGTGACGAAGGGGCTCGCCAACAGCAGTTCATCCACGAGTTTTTCGTCGACTTGCTGGAGCGTGGCGAGTTGGTGGAGAAGGATGCCGAGCTACCCTACTGCGAGGGCTGTGAGCGATACCTCTACCAGGCCTACATCGAAGGCTCCTGTCCCCACTGCTCGGCCCATTGCTATGGCAACAACTGCGAAGCCTGCGGTTTGCCCAATGACCCGTCGGATATCGGCGACCCCAAATGTCGCCTGTGCGGCGAGGCGGCCCCGGTGCGGCGTTCCTACCGCGGCCTCTTCCTGCCCCTGTCGCGCCACCAGGACCGGTTGCGGCAAGAGCTGGAGGCCCGGCGAGACATTTTTCGGCCGCGGGTTCTCAAGGTGGTGCTCAAAGCCTTCGATCAACCCTTGCCGGACATTCCGGCCACCATCCCCAGCCCCTACGGCATGCCCGTCAAGCTGGACGGCTACGACGGCCAGACCTGGAACGTCCGCCTCGAGCTGCTGGCGGGTTTGGTCAGCACCTTCGATGTTTGGCGCGATGCCCAAGGGGCCGACGGCTGGGACTGGCGCGACCACGACGACACCCGCATCGTCCACTTCCATGGCATCGACAACGTCTTTCAGTACACGGTGTTCTTCAACGCCCTGCTGCTGGCTTCCAAGCTCTGCTGGCCGCTGCCGGAAACCAGTGTGACCAACGAGTTCTGCCTGTTGGACGGCAAGAAGTTCTCCACCACCCGCAACTACGCCATCTGGGGCAATGACCTCTTGGCCAAGGTATCGAGCAATCACCTGCGCTTCTACTTGGCTTGGATCAATCCGGAGGTCGAAGAGGCCGATTTTGTGCTCAGCGAATTCGCCGACACCACCAACCGCCTGTTGGTGAAACCTTGGAATCACCTGGTGGCAACCCTGAGGCGGATGGCCGACAACGGCAGCGCCGACGGGCAGCCCGACGGCGCCGTGATGGCTCGCCTGGAGGCCCAAAACCAGGCCATGGACGAAGCCTTCAACATTCGAACCATGAGCCTGCGCAAGGCGGCCCGGGTGCTGTCCGAAACCCTCGACACCCTGAGCTCCGTGGCCGACGACGACGCCAACCCCGGCGCCACCCTGCGGGCCGGGGTCGCCATCTTCGCTGAGCTGGCGGAGCCGGTGATGCCCGGGCTGGCGGCGAGCCTGCGACAACGGCAAGCTGAGGAGGGCCCGTGGGACGCTTCCCTGGAGCTGGCGGAGCTGTCCCTCGACGACTTGCTCAGTGTCGATCCGCGATCCCGTGTCGCCGTCGACGCCTGAGACTGTGACCGCCAAGGCTGGAGCTGCTGAGACCGAGACCGGTTCCGGCAGGGCTGGACGACTCGCCAGTCTGGCCTTGGCCCACTTTACGGTCGACGGCTGCGGCTCGTTTCTGGCCCCCATCGTCGCCCTGGTGCTGGCGCCTCGACTCGGCCTCGATGACTCCGGCGCCGCCCTCTTGCTCAGCCTGCACGTCGGTGTCCTGAGCCTCGGCCAGCCCCTCTTCGGCTACCTGTCGGATCGCCTCGGCGGGCGCTGGTTGGTGCTGCTGTCGCCGGCCATCGCCGGGGCGGCGGCGGGCTACTTCCTGCGCGCACAGTCGCTGCCGGTGCTGTTGTTGGTGATCGTCCTCAACGCCGCGGCCATCGCCGCCTTCCATCCCGAGGGCGTCGCCCTGGCAGGGCGTTTGGAGAAACGCGGATCGTCGTTGGCGACGGCGGTGTTCATGGCCGCCGGTCCCATCGGCGCCACCCTCGGGCCGCTGCTCGTCACCGCCCTGGCAACCCGCGATCTGGACGGCGGCATGTGGCCACTTGCCTGGGGGATCGGAGTCTCGACGTTCCTGCTGATCACCCTCGGCCGGGGACGCCGCCACGCCCGCCCCCGATTGTCCAGCGATCACCGGCTGTGGGATACGCTGAAAGGCCATGGGGCCGCCCTCAGCGGCCTGGTGACCATTTCCGCGGTGCGCTATTTTGTCGTCACCAGCCTGAGCTTCCTGCTGCCGCTGCTGGCGGCGGAGCAATTGGCGACGACATCGGGGACCGGCTCGGCCATCGGCCGGGGTGGCCTGTGGTTGAGCCTGCTCACCGGCAGTGGAGCCCTCGGCGGCATCCTCGGCTCGGCGTTGCTGCGGGGCGGCTCGAAACGGCGGGCCAGCAGCCTTTCCTTCGCCGCCGCCGGGCTGATCCTGATGCTGCTACCGCACCTCGAAGGCCTCGCCATGGTGCCGGCCCTGATCGGCCTGGGCCTGGCCCTCTCGTGGACGACCCCCATGGTGATGACCATGGGTCAACGCATTGTGCCCCAGGCCGCTGCCCTGGCCAGCTCCATGATGCTCGGTCTCAGCTGGTCCATCGGCGGCCCCATCGCCCCCATTGCCAGCGGTGCCCTACGGTCGTCGACCTCGACCACCACCGCCTTGACCTTGCTGGCCGTCTTGACCTTGCTGCCCGCCGTCCTGGCGGCCCGACTACCGGCCCGCGTCGACGCCCGGGACTGAGGGCCACGCTCTCCAGCCCAATTTTGGGCGATGATCTTCTTCCACGACCCGGGCAGGCTCACTCGTCCCGCAGGGCCCGCAGGGGATCGATCCGCGTCGCCCGGAAGGCGGGCACAAAGGTCCCCAACAGCACCAGGGTGGTGAGCACCGCAAAAACGCCGATGAAGGTCAAGGGATCGAGCATCGAGACGCCGTGCAGGAGGCTTCCGAAGAAGCCTTCTAGGGGAATCGACATCAGCAAGCTGAGCCCCAGCCCCGCCAGGAGACCGACGAGCCCCAAGGTCAGGCCTTGCCGCAGCACCAACGCCAGGACCTTGTTGGGGGCCGCCCCCAGGGCCATGCGCAGGCCGATCTCTTGGGTGCGCTGGGCGACGGTGTAGGCCATGACGCCGTAGACCCCGACCGCCACCAACAGGAGCACGGCGATGCCGAAGAGGCTGAACAGGAAACGGTTGAAACGGGCCGAAGCCTTGGCTTTTTCGAGCAGGTCACCGGTCGTCTGCACCACCGCCACCGGCTGGCTGGGGTCGATCTTGCGCAGCGTCTCCTGCATGATGTTGCGTACTTGCCCGGTATCGAGGGAGGTCTCCGCCAGCACCGTCATGATGGTGTAGGGATATTGCGGGTAGGGCACGTAGAGCAAGGGATTGTCTTCGCCCACCAGGCTCTTGTCGCGCACGTTGCCCACCACACCGACGACGGTGCGCCAACCATCCCCCTGCGATTGCATCGGATCTTTCTCTAGTCGGATGCGCCGACCGATGGGATTTTCTGGAAAAAGACGCGCCGCCAGATTGGCATCGAGAATCACCACCGGTTGGTTGTCTTGGTGGTCCAGGTTGGTGAACTCCCGGCCTTGCATCAGGGGGATATCCATCACCTGGAAGAACTCAGGGCTGATCATGCGCCAGCTGGCGGAGGGATCGGGGTTGCCCGGTGTCGATTCGCGTCCTTCCACCGCCAACGTGCCCCCCTCGTCCAACACCTCCAAGGGCAGCAGCGTGGTGACGGCGGCCTGTTGAATCTCCGGCCGATTGGCCAGCTCGTTGAGCAGGCTGTTGTAGAGCGCCCGCCGGTCGTCACCGCTACGGAACCGTTTAGGCGACAGGAAGAGCTCGGAGGTGACGACGTTCTCCGTATTGAAACCGGGGTCGGCGGCGTCGAAGGTCTCGAAGGAACGGATCATCAAGCCGGCGCCGATCAAGACCAGCACCGCCAGGGTGATTTCACCGACGACGAGAGCCTTGCGCAAGGCTTGTTTGGCTCCCGACTCCCCGGCCCTCGCCCCCTCCCGCAAGACTTCGTAGAGATCGACTTTGGTGGCCCGCAGGGCAGGTACCAAACCGAAGAGAATACCGGTCACCAAGGAGACGCCGAGGGCGAAGAACAGAACCGGCAGATCGATGGTCGCCCCTTGGATACGGGGGATGTCGAGCCCCCAAGCCAGCACTGCTCGAATGCCCCAAAAGGCCAAAACCAAACCCAGGAAACAACCCAGCAGTGCCAGGATCAAGCTCTCCACCAACAGCTGGCGCACCAAGTCCCAAGGACGCGCCCCGACGGCGGCCCGCATACCGATCTCCCGCTCCCGTTTGGCGGCCTGCACCAGAAGCAGATTGGCAACGTTCATACAGGCGATGAACAGCACCAAGAGCACTGCACCCATGAGAATCACCAGCTGCGCTTGCACATCGCCCAACAAATCCTGCCGTACCTCCACCGCTTTCAGGCCCCAACCGCTGTCGGCGGGATAGGCGGCGGCGTGGTCCTGCTGCATGCGTTGGGCGATGGCGTCAAGATCCTGCTGCGCCGTCTGCAAGCTGGTGCCGGGGGTCAGCCGGGCCACCCCCACCGCAAAACGGATATGCCGCGGCCACTGCAGATTGGCCCGCCAGGGGACCCATACCGCTGCCGTCTCGAGGCGAAAGAAGAAACCCGGCGGCATCACCCCGACGATGTCGTAGGGCGTGCCTTCCAGGGAAATCGTCTGCTCGAGAATTTCCGGGTCACCACCAAAGGAACGTTGCCACAGCTCATGGCTGATGATCACCACGGCGGCCTTCTGCTCCGCTTCCTCGACGGTGAAATTGCGCCCCATGCGTGGCGAAACACCGAGCATCGGGAAAAGCCCGGGGCTGATCTGTGCCCCCACCCGCCGTTCCGCTTGGTCCCCCTGGGTGATGTTGAAATACCACGGCGTCAGCGCCTCCACCGACTCGAAAGCCCGGCTGCTTTCGACGAAGTCACTGTACTCCTTGCCAGAGACCAGGCCGTTGACGACGCCTTGGTTGCGGAACTCGGTGTAGATGTAAACCACCTCCTCCGAGTCCTTGATCGGCAGGGGATCCAACAACACCGAGCTCACCAGGCTGAAAACGACGGTGGCCGCGCCGATGCCCAAGGCCAGACAAAGTACCCCCGCAACGGTGACCACCGGACGCTTGCGCACCACCCGGAGGCCAAATTTCAAATCTCGCAGCAGACTTTCCATTTCGTTTCATCTCCTCGATGGCGTCGCTGGGACGGTCATCTTTGGTTCGGCTTCGGGGTCGGGATTCTCTGTCGAAGAGGCATCGGTGGTGGCACCCCGGCGCGATGCCAAGAGGGGGCGCAGGGCAGCCGCCAGCGAGGCGCTGTTTGGTGTGAAAACCATGCTCTCGTGACGTCCTGCAACGACGTGCTCCACCAGCTCGCCGCTCAGTGGGCGCCACGGGTCGGCCGGATTCTCCACCTCGTCGGCCCGCCGCTCGGCGGCCCGGAAGAAATCGACTCGCCCGCCATAGGGCCGTGGGCGGTACTGGCGATGCGCCGTTTCGTAGACTTCCTGCACCTCCAGATAGCGATCCAGATCGGCGGACGATACCTCCAGCTCGGCGGACCCCACCAACCAGGCTTCGAGAACGGCTCGCTGTTGCCCAGGGGCCACCCCCGCCAAGCGCGCTTCTAGGGCGAGCACTTGATCGCCGAGGAATTGTTGGCAGGCTTGCAACAGTCGGTCGATATCGGAGCGCTCCGGAGTGGCCTTGCGGGACGCCGTCTGCACCGCATCGAGCAGCCCGAGGAAAGCCACCTGCTCCCCTTGCTGGCTCAGCTGGCGCGCCATCTCGTAGGCCACCAAGCCGCCGAAGGACCAACCGGCGAGATCATAAGGGCCCTGCGGTTGATGCCGCCGGATGGCCTCGATGTACTGTGTCGCCAGCTCTTCGACGCTCGATACCAGCTCACCGCCGGAGAGGGCCGGCGATTGCAGGCCGACGAGCCCCTGGGCCGGACCGAGCTCCAGCGCCAGATCACGATAGCAGAGGGCGATGCCCGCCACCGGATGAACACAGAAGAGGGGACGCCCTGAGCCCTCTGACAGGGGCAGCAAGATACCGTCACGGGGAGTGGCCGCACCGCTGGCAAGCCTCTCCAAGCGTTGCGCCAAGTCGGCCACCCGCGGTTGGGCAAAAAGCTCTCCCAGGGGCAAGTCGACATCGAGCTCTCGGCGCACCCGGGACACCACCCGCGCCGCCATCAGGGAGTGGCCACCGAGGACGAAGAAATCGTCCGCCGATCCCACCTGCTCGCGACCCAAGACCTCGGCGAAAATCGTCGCCACCGCTTCTTCCCAGGGGCCCTGCGGCGCCACGTAGGGAATCGTCGGCAAAAACTCCGACGCATCCGGCAACTGTCGACGATCCACCTTGCCGGTGCTGCTCACCGGCAGCTCGTCCAAGGGGATGAAGGCGGAAGGCACCATGTACTCCGGCAGACTCGTCGCCAGATGGGCCGTCAGCTCCTCCTGGCTCGGCGTCTGGCCGTCGGCGGCCACCAGGTAGGCCACCAACTGGCGATCGTCGCCGTCGCCAACATCGATGACCGCGGCACGACGGATGGCCGCGTGCTCGAGCAATTGGTTCTCGATCTCCCCCAGCTCGACACGGAAACCGCGGATCTTCACTTGATGATCGATGCGGCCGAGGAACTCGATGGCACCATCCGGGCGGTGGCGCGCCAGGTCACCGGTACGATAGAGCCGCTCCCCCGGCGTGGTGGCGAAGGGATTGGGCATGAACCGCTCCGCCGTGCGCGCCGCATCGCCGAGGTAACCACGGGCCAGACAGTCGCCGCCGATCAACAACTCGCCGGCCACCCCGATGGGCACCGGCTCGAGCCAGCTGTCCACCAGATCGATGCGGGCGTTGGCCATCGGTCGACCGATGGGCGGCGGGCCGTCGACACCTTCATCGTGGCGCGGGAAGAGCCAGGTGGTCACCGCCACGGTGGCTTCGGTGGGTCCGTAGCGGTTGAGTAGCTTGGTTTCCGGCAGCCGCTCGTAGAAACGCCGCGGCAGGTCGGCGGACATGGCGTCGCCGCCGGAGCCGATGAACTCGAAGCTCGGACCGTCCGTCAGCGCCTCTTCGTCCAACAGCAACGACAGCATCTGAGGCGGGAAACCCGCCCGATTGACCCCTTCCCGGGTCATCAACTGTAAGAGAGCGTTGGGGTCCTGCTGCGCCCCCGCCTCCACCAGGACGGTGCGACCACCGACCCAGAGGGGCGAAAAGATGGTGGGTACCGACATGTCGAAGGCCACCGCCGTATTCTGCAAGTAGCGGGTCTCGGCATGCACGTCGTAGGCGCAGTCGTAGGCCAGGCGGTTGGCCACCGCCCTGTGCGGCACCACCACACCCTTGGGTTGGCCGGTGGAGCCGGAGGTATAGATGACATAGGCCGGATGATCGCCGCCCAGACCGAGGTCGTCCAGCGGCCCGTCGACGGCATCGGCGGATATCTCTCCGGGGCGCACCGTCGGCACCGGCTCGACGTGCACCCCGTCGCTGAGCTGTGCCGTCGCCAGCCAGTCGACGGAGGCACCGTGATTGAGCAACACCGCAACTCCGGCATCCCGCACCATGTGCGCCAGACGCTCCCCGGGGGTGGCCGGATCTAGGGGTAGATAGGCGCCCCCGGCTTCGAGCACCGCCAAATAACCGACGATGAGCTCGAAGGAGCGCTCCATGTGCACCGCCACCACCTTCTCCGGCCCCACACCGAGTTGCCGCAGGCGTCTCGCCACGTGGCGTGCCCGCTGCGCCAGCTCGCCGTAGCTGAGATGCTCGCCGCCATAGGCCACCGCCACCCGCCGGGGCTGCCGCTCGGCTTGCTCGAAGACCGGACGATGCATCAGGGGCGAGGCCACCTCGTAGGTCACCTGGCTTTGATTCCATTCCACCAAGAGCTGCTGCCGCTCGGCGGACGACAGCAGGGGCAACCGGTGCAGCGGTTGTGTTGGCTCGGCGACGAAGCCGTCGAGGGCACGCACTAGATGATCCAAGGCCCGCTCCACCGTCGTCACATCGAAGCGGCTGACATCGTAACCAATGGACAGCGACAGATCGTCGCGGGGCACCGCCACCAGGGCCAGGGGATAGTCGCTACCGCCGTAATAACCCATCTCCTGGACACCCATGGCGCCCATTTGATCGGAGCCGCCCACCGGGTAGTTCTCGAAGATCAGGATGCTTTCGAAGAGCGGTTTCGGCCGTTGCACGTCGCTCCAACCCTGCACTTCCATCAACGAGCTGTGCTCGAACTGCGACGCCTCACCCTGCTGGCTTTGCAACTCGGTCAGCCACTCTCCCAGCGGCTGCTCGGCACGCAGACGGACCCGCACCGGCAAGGTATTGATGAACATGCCCAGCATGTGCTCCATGCCCTCCAAGGGCACGCCACGTCCGGAGACGGTGGCGCCAAAAACCACATCGTCCTCGCCGACGGCACGCCCCAGCACCAGGGCCCAGACCCCCTGCAACAGAGTATTGAGCGTCACCTTGTGTTGATGGGTGAGACTTTGCAGGGCCTTTAGGGTCGGGGACGGCAAAACCCGCTTGCTGATCCCACGACGCTGCAGGACGGCGGTGTCTTCGGCCGCTAGCAGGGCCTTGTCCCGGCGCGACGAAAGCAGCGGCGTGGGATTCTCGAAGCCGGCCAAGTAGCGGCGCCAGAACGTCTCCTGGGCGGCCGTCTCTTGCTCCTCCAACCAGGCGATGTACTCACCGAAGGGACGCACCGGCGGCAACGCTTCCATGGCCTGGGTGGCGGCCATCTCTCCGGCCAGGGCGGCGTAGGAGGCGAAGACCTCGCGCAACAACAGGGGCGTGCTCCAACCGTCGAGCAGCAGATGATGATGGCTGAAGATGATCCACGTCTGCTCGCCGTCCAGTCGCAGCAGGTGGAGACGCAGCAGGGGCGCCCGATCGAGCTCGAAACCCCGGCGACGGTCCGCCGCCAGGAAACGCTCCAGCTCCCCTTGACGCTCCGCCGCCGGCAGCTGGCGCCAGTCCACCGGGTTGACCTCCACCTCGGCCTGCCGTCGCACCACCTGCAAGGGGCGGTCGAGATCCCGCCACAGGAAAGCGCTGCGCAGAATGGTGTGTCGTTGCAGCAAATTTTGCCAGGCACGGCGGAAACGATCGACCTCGATGCTGCCGCGGAAGGTGACCCGCATCTGCTCGAAGTAGCGACCCGGAATCGCCAAAGTATGGACCAATAAACCCTCCTGCAAGGGCGACAGCGGGTAGACATCCTCCACCTCCCGGTCACCGGCGAAGAGCTCGTCCAGGGTCGCCTGCTCGAGCTTGGCGAGGGGGAAGTCCGACGGTGTGTAGCCGCCCGCGCCGTCGGCGGTGCAGTGGGCGATGATCCCCTCCAGCACCTCGACGTAGGCCGCCGCTAGCTTCTCAATGGTCTGCCGTTGGTGCACCTTGTCGCTGTAGATCCAGGTGATACGGGCACCGCCCGAGGCGACTCCCACCGTCACGTCGAGCAGGTTGTCCCGGCGGTTGGCGGCGCCGCGATCGCCGCCGGTGCTTTCCTCGGCGGGGGCGAAGAAGGAATCCCCTTGGCCCATGTCGAGGTCCACTTGACCGAGATAGTTGAAGCTCACCTGCGGATCCCGCACCTCTGCCAGCTGCTGCCGAGCCGTCTCCGAGCCACTGTCCGTCTCCGAGCGACCGTAACGCAAAGCGCCATAACCGATGCCACGCCGCGGCAGGGCCCGCAGCTGCTCCTTCACCGCCTTCAGGGACGCCCCCACATCGCCTTCGGGGGGCAGCTCCAGGAGCACCGGGAAGAGGCTGGTGAACCAACCCACGGTGCGGCTGGTATCGGCGTCGGCAAAAAGATTTTCGCGGCCGTGGCCTTCGAGAACCACCCCTTGACGGCGCTCGCCGTTCCAACCGGCCAGCACCTCCGCCAAGGCGGTGAGCAAGACGTCGTTGATCTGGGTGCGGTAGGCCGCCGGCACTTGGCGCAACAGGGCCTCGGTGGCCTCCTTGCCCAGGTGCACGGACACACTGCGCGCCGAGGCCACGTCATTGCGTTCCGCCGGGCCCTCCAGATCGACCGGCAGCGGCGCCGGTAGCCCCTCCGCCAACGTCGTCCAGTAGGGCAGCTCGGTCGCCAAGTCGTCACCCTTGGCCCAGGACTCGAGGCGTTCCGCCCAACCCTTGAAGGAGGTGGTCTTGAGACCGAGGTCGGCCGCCTTGCCGGCCGCCTCGGCCTTGTAGGCGCGCTCCACGTCCTCCAGCAGGATGCGCCAGGAGACGCCGTCGATCACCAGGTGGTGGGCGACGATCAACAGGCGATCCGGGTGGGAGCCATCATCCCCCAGGCCACTGAAATACACCACTCGCAGCAGGGGGCCGCTGCTCAAGTCGAAGCTCCGCTGCGCCTCCTGGGCCGCCGTCTCTATGGCGGCACGGCGCGCCTCCTCGGCCAGGGCAGAGAGGTCCACCGTGGTGCAGGGCGCTTGCAATCCAGGCCCCTTGATTTCCTGCCGCCAACCGCCCTCCGGCAACGGCTGGAAGACCGCCCGCAGTTGGTCGTGGTGATCCATCAGGGCCGCCACCGCCCGCTCCAGGCTCGCCGCGTCGAGGGACGGCACCGCCAGCATGAAGGCTTGGTTGTAGTGGGCTGGTTGGGCCAGATCGAGGCTAAAGAAATGCCGCTGGATGGGGGTCATCGGCGACATACCCGTCACCGCCCCCTGCTCTGCCTCGATGGCCACCGTTTCGCCGGCCATCAAGGCCAGGGCGGCGATGGTGGGATGCTGGAAGACGTGCTGGGGTTGCAGCTCCAGACCGTGGGTCTTGGCCCGGGAAATGACCTGGATGCTGAGGATCGAATCGCCGCCAAGCTCGAAGAAATTGTCGTGGATTCCCACCCTCTCGAGGCCCAGGACCCCTTGCCAGACCTCCGCCAGGGCCCGCTCGATGTCGTTGCGGGGCGCCGCGTAACCACCGGCCAATTGCAAGCGCTCGGCGTCGGGATCGGGCAAGGCACGGCGATCGAGCTTGCCATTGGCGGTGAGCGGCCAGTCCTCCACCATGACGAAGGCGGCGGGCACCATGTAGACGGGCAAGCGATCTTCCAGGGCGAGGCGTAAGCCCTCTACGGTGGTGGCCTCGGGCTCCGAGCTTTGCAAATAGGCCACCAAGCGCAGATCGCCGGCCGCCCCGGGCAAGGCCAGGACCACGGCCCGTTGCATGGCGGGCAAGTCTTCGAGGGCGGCCTCGATCTCGCCGAGCTCGATGCGGAAGCCGCGGATTTTCACCTGGTGATCGATGCGCCCCAGGAAGTCGAGGTCACCGTCCACCAGATAACGGGCCAAATCGCCGCTACGGTAGAGTCGGGCCCCCGGCTCGGTGGCGAACGGATCGGGCACGAAGCGCTCCGCCGTCAGGGCGGGACGCCCCAGGTAGCCACGGGCCAAACCGGCACCGCCGACGTGGATCTCACCGGGCACGCCGATGGGCTGCGGCATGCCCCTGGCGTCGAGCACTTGCAGAGAAAGGTCCGGAATCGCCCGACCCACCGGGCTGCTTCCCACGGAGCTACCAATGCCGAGGCCCAGGTCGTCGGCGGTCAACGGTCGGTAGGTGACATGCACCGTCGTCTCGGTGATGCCGTACATGTTCACCAGCCGGGGGCGTTGATCGCCATAGCGCTCGAACCAGGGCGCCAGGGCGCTGAGGTCGAGGGCCTCGCCCCCAAAGATGACCTGGCGCAGGGCCAAGGACTCTCCGCTCGGCGCCTGGCAAGCCACCTCTACCAGTTGGCGGAAGGCGGAGGGGGTTTGGTTGAGGACCGTCACCCCTTCGTCCCGCAACAGGCCATAAAAAGCCTCGGGGGAACGGCTCACCCAATAGGGCACCACCACCAGACGGCCACCGGTGGCCAGGGCACCCCAAATCTCCCAGACGGAGAAATCGAAGGCATGGGAGTGGAAGAAGGTCCAACGGTCCTCGGCCCCGAAGTCAAACCACTCTTGGGTCGCCGCCAGCAGACGGGCGACGTTGCGATGCGGGATCTGCACCCCCTTCGGACGCCCCGTCGAACCGGAGGTGTAGATGACGTAGGCCAAGTGGTCGCCATGCACCGCGACCGCCGGGTCGGTCGTCGGCGAGGCCGCGATCCGCAGCTGCTCCGCTTCATCGTCGAGGTAGAGGGTGGAGCCGTCCCACGAGGGCAACTTGGGCTCCAGCTGGCGGTTGCTGATCAACAGGCAAGCGGCGCTGTCCTCCAACATGAAGGCCAAACGCTCCTGCGGGTACGCCAAGTCCAGGGGCAGATAGGCCGCCCCCGACTTGAGCACCGCCAGCAGCGCCACCACCAGATCCATCGACCGTTCCAAGCAAAGGCCGACAAGTTGCTCGGGACCGGCACCCATGTGGCGCAGACGATGGGCCAATTGATTGGCCCGGGCCTCGAGCTCGCCGTAGGTCAGATGGCCGCCTTCGCCGTCCACCAAGGCCCAGCGGGACGGGTCTTCCTCGGCGACGCGACTCACCAAACGGTGAACGGTGGGCACCTCGGCGTTGTAGACGGTGGGGCGTCCATCCCAATCCACCAACAGCTGATGCCGTTCTGCGGCGCTGAGCAGTGACAGCTCCGCCAAGGGACGATCCGGCGCCTCGGCCACCGCCCGGAGCAGCGTCTCGAGATGGCCCATCCAACGTTCGGCGGTGCTGTCGTCGAAGAGCTCCGTCTTATAGGCCAACGACAAATCCAAGCCCCAGGGGCGGGCCAGGGCCGTCAGGGTGAGATCAAATTGGCTGGTGCCGCCGTCCGGGGGGATCTGCTCGAGCACTAACCCGGGCAGCTCGATGGGCTCGACGGCGGCATTCTGCAACGTCAGCATGACCTGGAAGAGGGAATTCTGCGCCAGATCCCGATCCGGCGCCAGCTCACCCACCAGCTTCTCGAAGGGCACGTCCTGATGGGCGTAGGCCCCCAGGGTCGCTTCCCGGGTGCGCTCTAGCAGATCGCCGAAAGAGAGGTTGCCGCTGAGATCGCCGCGCAGGACCAGGGTATTGACGAAGAAACCAATCAAGCCCTCCAGCTCGGTGCGCTGGCGGTTGGCGATGGGCGTGCCGACGTTGATGTCCAACTGGCCAGACAGGCGAGACATGAGCAGTTGAAAAACCGCCAGCAAGGCCATGAACAGGGTACCACCCTGCTTTTTGGCCAAAGCCTCCAGGGCCTCCATATGCGGACGGGGCAGGCGGTCGTTGACATTGGCTCCGGCGAAGCTCGAAATCGTCGGCCGGGCACGATCCGTCGGCACCTCCAGCACCGCCGACGCACCCTTCAGGGTCTGTCGCCAGTAGTCCATCTGCGCTTCCATCACCTCGCCCTGCAGCCACTGGCGCTGCCAGGCGGCGAAGTCGCTGTACTGGATGGGCAGCGGCGGCAACTGGACGACGCCCTCGGTCGCCCCAACAGCGGCACGATAGTGCTGCGCCAGCTCGCCCAGCATCACCTGCATCGACCAACCGTCGGAGATGATGTGGTGCATCACCAAGAGCAAAACATGCTGTGCCTCGCCACCGACCGCCGGCGGCCGCAGCAGGGTGACCCGCAACAGCGGACCCACCGCTAAATCGAAGGCCTCGAGCCCTTCGTTGCGGGCCTGGCGCTGCACCTCGGCCTCGGCTTGCACCACCTCCAGGTGGGTCAAGTCGATGTGGCGCAGGGCCACCGGTGCGGGGTCATCGACCACCACATGGGCTTGCCCGTCGACGGTCAGGAAACGGCTGCGCAGGGCTTGATGACGCAGGGCGATGGCGTCGAGGGCGGATTGCAGCGCCTCGACATCCAGCTCGCCCTTCAACCGCACCCCCAGGATCAGGTTGTAGACGGCATTGGCGCCCAACAGTTGATCGATGAACCAGAGCCGTTCCTGGGCATGGGAGAGGACGAGCGGCGCACCGTCGTCCCGTGGCTGCGGCACCAGGGGAGGTGCGCCGTCCATCAGGCCACGGGCCCCTTCCATATGAACCGCCAACCCGGCGACGGTGGGCGCTTCGAACAACAGGCGCAAGGGCAAGTCGATGCCCGCCTCCTGTCGCAGCCGGGCCATCACTTGGGTGGCCAGCAGGGAATGGCCGCCGAGGTCGAAGAAGTCGTCATCGCGGCCGATGGACTCCAAACCCAGAACCTGGCAAAACACCGCCGCCAGGCGCTGCTCGTCCTCACCCTGCGGTGGATCACCGCCGCCGCTGCGCCATTCCGGCGACGGCAGAGCTCGACGATCCAGCTTGCCGGCCGAGGTGCGCGGCAGGGCGTCGAGCCCGACAAAGGCCGAGGGCACCATGTAATCCGGTAGCTCCTGGCTCAGATAACGGCGCAGCTCAGCGGCCTCGGGCATGCCCGCCTCAGCCACCACATAGGCGGCCAGACGGCGGGTCGAGCCGTCGGGCAGGTCCACCACCGCCACCTCGTCGATTTGCGGATGCTCCCGCAGCAGGGTCTCGATCTCCCCGAGCTCGACGCGAAAGCCGCGGATCTTGACCTGCTGATCGACCCTTCCCATGAATTCCAGGTTGCCGTCGCTGCGCCAGCGGGCCAGATCGCCGGTGCGGTAGAGACGACGCCCGCCGCTGCCGCCGTCGTCATGGACGGGGAAGGGGTTGGGTACAAAGCGCTCGGCCGTCAAGTCGGGACGGGCGAGATAGCCTCGGCCCAAGGATTGCCCGCCGATCAACAGCTCGCCGATGGCGCCCAAGGGCACCGGGCGCAGGTGGCGGTCCACCAAGTAGATGGCCGACTTGGCGATCGGTCGACCGATGGGCACCCGGCCTTCGAGGTCGGGCTGCAGCACCCCCGAGGTCACCGCCACGGTCGCTTCGGTGGGGCCATAGCGATTGGCCAGACGCACCCCGGGCAGGCGTTCGTAGAAGGTCTGCACCAAGCTGCGGGCCAGGGCCTCACCGCCCGACACCACCTGTTGCAGACTGGAGCCCGCCCCCTCCGGCAGGGAGCCGAGGAACGATTCCAAGACCACCGGCGGCAGTCCGGCGTTGGTGATGCCTTCCCTTTCCACGATTTGCAACAGGTAGGCCGGATCGCTGAGATCCTCGGAACGCAATAGCACGATGCGGCCCCCGGACAACAGGGGCGGGAAGATCTGGGCCATCGACATGTCGAAGCCGATGGACGAAAAGCCCAAGTAGCGGCTGTCGGCCGAGGCATCCGAGGTGGTGTCGAAGATCAAGCGATTGCGCATCGCCCGATGGCTGATCATCACTCCCTTGGGTTTGCCGGTGGAGCCGGAGGTGTAGATGACGTAGGCCAGGTTGGCGGGCGTCGGGCGCGGTCCTGAGAGCTGCCCACCGTCGACGGGCGATGTATCGCCGGGCGACGCATCGCCGGGCGACGTATCGCCGAGCAAGGTATCGACCCGCACCTGCTGCACCCCTTGCGGCAGCTGCTCGGCCCACGGCTCGGCGGTGAGCACCAGGGAGGCGCCGCCGTCGTCGATCATGTAAGCGAGGCGCTCCTCGGGAATGGACGGGTCGAGGGGCAAATAAGCACCACCGGCCCGCAACACCGCCAGCAGGCTGACGATCTGCTGGAAACAACGGCCGAGGCAGACGCCTACGATGACGTCGGGGCCAACACCTCGGCGCTGGAGCTCCGCCGCCGCCAAGGCGCTCTGGGCCAACAGCTCGCCGTAGCTCAGGGTGTCCCCCTCGAAAACCGCCGCCACCGCTTCGGGCCGTGCCTCGCCGGTTTCCACCACCAGCTCGTGCACCAGGCCGATGGTTTTATAGTCGGGACGCGGCGAATTCCACTCCACCAAAAGCTGTTGTCGTTCCACAGCGCTCAGCAGGGAAACATCGTCCACCTTCTGGGCATCGTTCTCCAGGGCGGCCCGCACCAGGGTTTGCAAAGACTTGCTGAAACGTCGCACCGAGGTGCCGTCGAAGAGCTGGCGCGGATAGGCCCACAGGCAGACGATGCCGTCGTCCGTCTCGTGCAGGGCCACATTGAGGTGAAACTTGGCGCTGCCCACCTCCTCGCCCATGGGCTCCATGACCAAACCCTCACGGGTCGGTGTCTTGGCCGGGGCCCGTTGCATGCTGAACATGGCCTGAAAAAGGGGCGAATGATCGAGGCTGCGCTGCGGCGCCAACTCGTCCACCAACTTCTCGAAGGGCACGTCCTGATGGCCGTAAGCCTCCAAGGTCACCTCGCGGCTGCGCAGGAAGAGCTCGGCGAAGCTCGGGTCCCCGTCGAGGTCGCCCCGCAGCACCAGGGTGTTGACGAAGAAGCCGATCAGGCCCTCCGTTTCAATGCGGTTGCGATTGGCGATCGGCGAGCCCACCAGCACCGTCGACTGCCCCGACAACCGCCCCAAGAGGGCTTGGAAGGCCGCCAGGACGACCATGAACGGGGTCACCCCCCGCTTGCGCCCGTAGGCCTGGAGATGCTGTTGCAGCTGCTTCGGCCACTGCGCCACCTGGATGCCACCGTCCCCTTGGCTCAGGCTGCCGGCGGGACGATCCGTCGGCAGCTCGAGCACCGTCGGCGCATCGGCCAGTCGCTGCTTCCAAACATCCATCTGGCGCTGCAGCTCCCCGCTCTCCAACCACTGCCGCTGCCAGGCGGCGAAGTCGGGGTATTGCACCGGCAGCTCCGGCAAGGCGGCGGTCCGACCGCTGAGCAAAGCGTCGTAGAGGGCCTGCAGCTCCTGCAGCAGGACGCCGAGGGACCAACCGTCGGAAATGATGTGGTGCATGACGACGATGGTGGCGTGGTCCTCGGGCGCCAGCTTCACCAACTCGATGCGTAGCAGCGGCGCCCGGGCCAGATCGAAGGGCTGCGCCGTCAGCTCCGCCGCCCGGCGACGCAGCTGGCCCTCGGCCTGCCGGGCCGAGGGGCCTTGGCTGAGATCGGTCAGCGGCATGGGCAGCTCCACCTCTGACTCGACGATCTGCCGTGCTTGCCCGTCGATGCTCTCGAAGCGGGTGCGCAAGGTCTCGTGCCGTTGCACGATGAGATGCAAGGCTTGGCGGAAGAGATCCACCCGCAAGGGGCCGCGCAGGCGCAACAGACCCGGCAGGTTGTAGGCCGTGCTGCCGGGCATCAGTTGGTCGAGAAACCACAGCCGGTCTTGCGAGAAGGACAGGGGAACACCGGCCGCCAGCATCTGCTGGCGTCGCTCGACATCGACACCGCCCTCACCGTCGCTGGTCAAAGGCACCAGGGGCGGCGCGCTGGCCTGCTGACCGTTGCTCTGGCGTGCCAGATCCACCTCGAGGGCCAAATCCGCCAGGATCGGACGATCGAAGATGCGCGGTAACGAGAGCTCGACCTCGAAGCTCTGGCGAATGCGGGACGCCACTTGCGTCACCACCAAGGAATGGCCGCCGAGCTCGAAGAAGTGGTCCTCCACCCCCACTCGCTCGACCTCCAGTAGCTCGCTCCAGATGGTGGCCAGCACGCTTTCCGTCTCGCTGCGCGGCGCCACGTAGACCCGCCGTTCCAAATCATCCTGATCCGGCGCCGGCAGGGCTTTGCGGTCCAGCTTGCCGTTACCGGTCAAGGGCAGCTCGTCGAGACGAACCCAACTGGCCGGCACCATGTAATCGGGCAAGCGATCGGCCAGAGCAGAGCGCAACCCGGCCACCGAGTAGTCCGTCTCAGGGGCCACCACATAGGCCACCAAACGCAGATCACCGCTTGCCGACGGCCTGGCCAGAACCACCGCCTGACGTACGGCGCTCAAATCTTCGAGGGCAGCTTCGATTTCCCCCAGCTCGATGCGGAAACCGCGGATCTTGACTTGGAAGTCCAGCCGGCCCAAGTAGTCGATGACCCCGTCCGTGCGATACCGCACCAGATCGCCGGTACGGTACAACCGGCCTCCGGCCTCCGCGCCGTCGGCGGCAAAAGGGTTGGGCACAAAACGCTCCGCCGTCAAACCGGCTCGGCCGTGATAGCCGCGGGCCACCTGCACGCCACCGAGCAACAGCTCCCCGGCGGCCCCCATGGGCACCGGACGCAAATCCGCGTCGACTATGTACAGACGCGTATTGGCCACCGGCCTGCCGATGGGGGTATTGGCTTGGCCCGCTTCGGTCGGCCAGTAGGTAACATCCACCGCCGCTTCCGTCGGGCCGTAGAGGTTATGCAGCCGCGGGCCGCCGTCCTCACCACCGGCGTCATCACCGAGACGCTCGTAGAAACGATCCACCATGGCGGCGGGCAGGGCCTCACCACTGGCCATGACCCGGCGTAAGCCGCGACAGGGCTCCAAATCGGGATGCTGCAGGAAGACCTGCAACATCGGCGGCACAAAATGCAGGGTGGTCACCTGGTGCTCGGCGATCAGCGATACCAGGTAGCCGGGGTCGCGATGGCCGCCGGGTTTGGCCACCACCAGGGTGGCGCCGGTGATCAATGGCCAGAAGAATTCCCACACCGAAACATCGAAGCTGAAGGGGGTCTTCTGGAGCACCCGGTCTTCGGCGCTCAGCTGGTATTCCTGCTGCATCCACAACAGACGGTTGAGGATGCCGCGATGGTTGTTCATCGCCCCCTTCGGCCGACCGGTGGAACCGGAGGTGTAGATGACGTAAGCCAGGTGGTCCGCCGTCGCGGGGGAGGCCGGACGAGCCTCCAGTGCTCCGGCGGAGGGCAAGCTCAGCCGATCGAGAAGGATCCGTGGCGGGCCGCTTTCGGTCTCCGGCGGCAGGGCCGCCACCACCGAGGACTCGGTCAGCAGGACGGCGGCGGCGGCGTCCTGCAGCATGAAGGCGACACGGTCCTGGGGATATTCAGGGTCGATCGGCACATAGGCGCCGCCGGCCCGGTGGATGCTATAAAGGGCCACCACCAGATCGATGGAGCGCTGCATGGCCACCGCCACCCGGGCTTCCGGGCCGACCCCCAGCTGACGCAGGTGGGCAGCCAAGGCGGCGACCCGCTCGTCGAGTTGGCGGTAGGTCAGCTGCTGGTTCTCAAAAATCAGGGCGACGGCGTCGGGGGCACGTCGCACTTGCGCCGCAAACAGGGCCGGCAAGGTCTGCTCGCCGGCATCGTAGATCTCCGCCGTGGCATTCCAGTCGTAGAGCAGCTGTTGATGTTCGTGCGGCTCCAACTGCGGCAATTCGATGAGAGGCCGGTCCTTGGCCTCCACTAACGACCGCAAGGCGAACAACAAATGACGGTGCAGGCGCTCCACCGCCGCCGGCTCGAAACGGTCGAGATCGAAGCCGAACCCCAGGTCCGTGCCCTCGCGACCGGTTCGCAACATCAACGCCAGCGGATAGTTGGTGCGTTGGAACGACTCGTAGTCGCGTCGCGGAATGAAGGTCTCGGCGACCAAAATGCTCTCGAACAGCGGTTGATCGGTGGGCACGCCGCTGTGACGATGGACGCGGATCAATGGGCTGTGCTCGTGCTCCAGCAGCTCGAAGTAGCCCTTCTGCTGCTCTTTGACGAAGGCCTCGACGCTCTGCTGACCCTCGATGCGAACCCGCACCGGCAAGGTATTGATGAAGCAGCCCAACATGTCCTTGGCACCCTTGAGCGCTGCCGGGCGACCGGACAGGGTGATGCCGAAAACGACGTCGCGATGGCCACTATAGCGGCTCAGGGTCAGGCCCCAGGCCGCCTGAACGAAAGAAAAGGGGGTCGTTCGCAACTCACGGGCCAGCTTGGACAAAGCTTGATCGAGGTCAGCGGGGAGGAGCTCCGTATGGCGCTCGAAACCACCGTCTGGGCCGTCGCTTCGCTCCTCCAAAGGACGATCCACGGCCAGCGGCGTGGGGGCGTCGAAATCTCCGAGAACCCTCTGCCAATAAGCGTCCGAGGCCGCCGGATTCTTGGTTTGCAACCAACCCACGTAGTCTTTGAAGGGTCGCGGCACCGCTCCCTTCGGCTTGCCCATGAGACGACCGAGGAGCTCCTTCACGGCGTTGCCCGCCGACCAACCATCCAGCAAGATGTGGTGGTAGCTCCACACCACCCGCAGCTCATACCCCATGTGGATGATGGTGAGCCGCATCAGCGGCGCCCGTTTCATATCGAAACCGCGCTGCCGGTCGGCCAAACAAAGGGCCGGCAAGCGCTTCGCTTGCTCCTCCTTCGTCAACTGGGACCAGTCCTCGACGCGGCTCGGGACCTCGACTTCCTTATGGACCACTTGCACCGGCTCGGCGAGCTTGCCACCCCACAAGAAAGAGGTCCGCAGAATGCCGTGGCGAGCCGCCATTTCTACGAAGAGGTCCACCAAATGCTGCGGCGGAATCGACGCATCCATGGGGAAAACGAACTGATCAAAATAGGCGGCGCTGTCCGGCGCCATCAGGGTGTGCATCAGCATGCCCTGCTGCACCGGCGTCAGCTTGTAGATGGCCTCGATGTTCTTACGACTCATTGGCATTCCCCGGCGCTCGGCGCCGTGCCGTCTGCGAGCTCGACTTCACGCGTGCCTGCAGCGGGTATCTCTCGGTACGTTGAAGCGATGAAAAACAATAGAAAACCTGCACCCCGCCGCCGGTTTGACGGGGCGCAGGTGATGGATCAGATCTCGTCCAGCAAGGCCAAGGCCTCGTCCAGTTGGTCCCCCGACAGGGCCGAGTCGGCGATCTCTTCCGCCACCTCGGAGCCTTCGGCCTGGTCGCCCGCCGCCGCCAATACGGTGGCCAGCTCGGCGATGGTTTGGTGCTCGAAGAGCTGCTCCGGCGACAGGTCGAGACCCGCCTCCGAAGTCTGAGAGATCACCGTGATGCCGAGCACCGAGTCGCCCCCCAGATCGAAGAAATTGTCGTGGACACCCACCTTGTCGAGGCCCAAGACCCCTTGCCAGATGGCCGCCAACTTCTCCTCGACCTCATTGCTCGGCTCCGTGTATGGCACCGGCAAGTTGGGCCGGGGATGGCTCTCCTGCACCGCTGTGCCCTGGCCACCCCCCTCGGTGATACCGGAAATGTTCATCGTCGCGGCGGCCATTTGATCGCGCAGGGCCTGAATGCCCTTGGGCGAGACGATGACCCGAGGCTGCCGCACCCGCGACAAGACCCGGCGCAGGGCCTCGACACCATGGGCCGGCTTCATGCCGCCGGCGGCGAACAGACCCTCGTCCTTCTTCTCCTCCTTCGGCTTCGGAGTGTCCGCCGCCAGACGCTCCTTGGCAGCACCCACCCGCTTCATGGCGAAGCGCTCGATGGCCACCAACTCCTTGCCTTGTTCGTCGAGCAAGGAGATGTTGGCGGTGACCGTCTCGCCGGAGGTGGCGTCGCCCACCATGCGTAAGTAGCTGTAGATGGTCTGCGGCAAGGCGCCGTAGACCCGCACCCGATGGTAGGAGAGGGGCAAGTAGTTGTCCCCCTCGGTCAAACCGCTGGTCAAGGCGGTGGCCACATCGACCATGGCCGGATGGAGGTCCAGTGCCGCCAGATCGTCGACGAACTCGTCGGCCAAGCTGAGCTTGGCCAAACCCTCGTTGTCGCCGAGGTGGATGGTCTGCAAGACCTGCCAGCGGGGACCCCAATAGACCAGCTTGTCGTCGCCGGTTCCGAAGGTATCGCCGTCGAGGCTGTCGAATTGCTTCTCACAGCGCCCGGTGATTTCCGCCAGGTCGTAGGTTTGGGCCGCGGTGCCCTTCGAGGCACCCACCTTGCCGCGCACGTGATCCATCCAGCGGGGCCCCTGGGGACCGTCAGCGGCACGGCTGACGACGCGGAAGACGTAATCATCGCCCTTGTCCGCGGGTTCGAGGATCACCCGAATCTCCACCGTCTGACCTTCCGGCACCATCAAGGGTTGGAAGAAGAAGATGTCTTCGATCTCCACCCCGTTCTCGGCCCCCACGTGGTCGGTGAAGGCAGCCCGGGCCAGCTCCAGGTAGGTGGTGCCGGGAATGGCCGGTTTGCCGACGATGCGATGCTCATCGAGCACCCAATGACGGCTTACATCGAGCTGGCTGCTGTATATCGCCTGCTTGCCCTGGCCCGCAACCCGGCGATCCAGCAAGGGATGGACGCCCTCGGTCTCCACCACCGGCGCCGGGGCCGAGGCCTCGGTCCCCGAGCCATTGACCATGGCGACGTCCGAGGCGGCCGGGGCTGCGCCCTCCTTCTTGGCGCCAGCGGCCTGGAGACCCGGTGATTGGGTCTCCACCGCCATACCGACATCCTGCCAAGCACCCCAGTTGATCGACAGGGTGTTGCTGGCATGTCCGGCCCGCGCCTCGGCGAAGCTGTCCATGAAGCTGTTGGCGGCGCAGTAATCCACCTGGCCGAAGGTACCGAGCACCGCGATGGTCGACGAGCAGAGGACAAAGAAGTCCAGGGGCGCGTCCCCCAAACCCTCGGCCAATGCCAAGGTGCCTTGCATCTTGGGCGCCAGCACTCCGGCCGCCGCCTCGGCGGTCTTGAGCTGCATCAGGCCGCCACCGGCGATGCCCGCGGCGTGGATGACGCCGTCGAGGTCGCCGAAGTGCTGCCGCGCTTGCTCCAGCATGGAGCGTACGCTGTCGGCGTCGGTGATATCGGCGCTGAGCACCAACACCTCACCGCCCAAGGCTTCCAACTCGCGCACCTGACGGATTTGTCGGGCCGTGCGGTCGCCCTCGTCGTGCTCGCTCAAGTAGCCGTCCCACTCCTCGCGGGGCGGTAGGCCACGGCGACCCACCAATACCAGGCGGGCCTGGTGATCGCGGGCCAGGAACTCGCTGAAGGTCAGGCCAAAACCACCCAGACCGCCGGTGATCAAGTAGACCCCCTTGGGCTTCAGGCGCAGCCGCTCTTCGGCCACGCCGTCGAGGCTGACCGGCTCATAGGCCCGCTGCCAACGCTCCCCTTGGCGATAGGCGACGATGTCGCCACGGTGACCCGCCGCCGTTTCCGCCAACAACAGCTCGATGGTTTCGTCGCCCACCTGGCCGGAGCTCAGGCTGATGTCGACACTGCTGGAAGCGATGAAGGGCATCTCCTGATTGGTCACCTGTACCGGCCCCAACAAGGCCGCCTTCTGCGGTTGCCGCGACTCGGCGGTATCGAAACCCAGGCGCTGCATGTCGTTGGAGACCACCAACAGGGGCATGCGTTGCCCGGTGGGTTTCTTACCCAGGGATTGGGCCAGGTAGAGCAAGCTGAAGAAGCCGTTGTCCTGCGCCGCGGCCACCTCCGGTGGCTGCCCCTGGAGGTTCCACAGGTGCACCACCCGATGGGGCATGGTCTCGGCCTCGCTGAGGGCCGCCACCAACTTGCCGTAGGACTCGCGCTCGGCGACGGGCAGCTCGAAGGCCCCCGAGCCGAGGTCTGCAAAGGCATCGCCACGGCTTACCGTCATCACCTGATGACCTAGGGCCTCGAGACGCTCTGCCATGCGCTGCCCCACCCCTTCGTCGTCGAGGAAGAGGAGCCAGCGTTCGGCCTCCTCGCCGTCCGCCACCGGCTCCAGGAAGCGTGGTGCCACCGAGGGTTTCCAGCTCGGCAGCTCAAACCAATCGGCCAGCTCTTTGCGGGTGCGGGCTCCGGGACTGGGGGCAAAGCCGCCCAGATTGTCCCGCATGATGAAGAAGCGACGGCGCTCGAAGGGATAGGTGGGCAACGGCACTCGGCGCCGGGTCTCTTCGCCGTAGAACGCCTGCCAGTCGAAGCGCACGCCGGAGAGCCACAGGGTACCCATGGACTCCAACAGGAAGGCCAGATCGTCGGCTTCCTTGGCCTTGGGATGGCGAATGGACGACAACACCCGGTGGTCCGCTTGCTTGGCCGGATGGCGGCTGGAGAGGGTCGAAAGGCTATTGCCAGGGCCCACTTCCAAGAGCACCCGATCGGGCTCCACCAAGAGCTCGCCGACACCATCGAGGAAGCGCACGGCACCCCGCAGATGCATGGCGTAATAGTTGGGGTCGAGGGCTTGATCTTCAGTGATCCAAGTGCCGGTAACGTTCGACACGTAGGGAATCTGGGGCGCCTTGAGATCCACCTTGCGGACCTCTTCGATGAACGGCTGGAGGATGGGCTCCATCATGCCGGAATGGAAGGCATGGGAGGTGTGCAGCGGCACGCAGCGCACCTTTTCAGCCTTCAGCTCCTGGCTCAAGGCTTCGATGGCTTCCTTGGGCCCCGATACCACCGAGCGTCCGGGGGCGTTGATCGCCGCAATCGACACTTGGGGCCCGAGACGCGGTTTGAGATCCTCCTCCGACATCGGCACGCTGAGCATGTCGCCGGCGGGCAGGCTCTGCATCATGCGACCCCGGGCCGCCACCAGGGCGAGGCCCTCCTCGACGGTGAAGACGCCGGCCAAACAGGCGGCGACGTACTCACCGACGCTGTGGCCGAGCATGGCGTCCGGCGTGATGCCCCAAGACATCCACAGCTTGGCGGTGGCGTACTCGATGACAAACAGAGCCGGCTGGGTGTTCTTGGTTTCGGAGAGGACCTCGCTGGCACTCTCCATGTCTTGCTCCGCCGGGTACATCAGGGTGCGCAAGTCCAGACCGAGGTGGGGCTCTAGAATGTCGCAGCAATGATCGACGGCCTGACGAAAGACCTCCTCCGCCTCGTAGAGGCCCCGTCCCATGCCGGCGTACTGCGCACCTTGGCCGGAGAACATGAAAGCCACCGGTCGCTTGCGACCGTCGGTCAGCATGGTGAGCAGACGCTTAGGATCGTTGCGCAGCGCTTCGATGGCGTCTTCGCGGCTCTCGGCCACCAACAGACGGCGGTGCTCGAACGCCTTTCGCCCCACCATCAGGGTGAAGGCCACATCGGCCAGATCGAGCTCCGGATGGGCCTCCAGATGGTTCGCCAAGTTCTCCGTCGCCTGCGCCAAGGCGGTATCCGTGCGGGCCGAGATCAACAACAGCTGACGGCTGCGGGAGCCGCTGGTGGGAGCCGGCGCCGGTGCCTCCTCGAGCACCGCGTGGGCGTTGGTGCCGCCGATGCCAAAAGCGCTGAGACCCGCCCGCCGAGGTGCGCCGTTGGTTTCCCAGGGCCGTAGCTCGGTGTTGACGAAGAACGGGCTGCTCTCGAAATCGATCTGCGGATTGGGCTCATCGAAGTTGATGCTCGGCGGCAGCATCTTGTTCTCCAAGCACAGGGTGGTCTTGATCAAGCCGGCGACGCCGGCCGCCGCCCCCAAGTGGCCGATGTTGGATTTGAGCGAGGCGATGGCACAGAACTGATTCTCTTCCGTCGACTCGCGGAAAGCACGGGTCAGGGCTGAGATCTCGATCGGATCCCCGGTGGAGGTGCCGGTGCCGTGGGTCTCGATGTAACTGATGGTGGAGGGATCCACCTCGGAGACGGTCTGGGCAGCGCGGATGACCCGAACCTGACCGTCCGCCCCCGGCGCCGCGTAACCGACTTTGACATTGCTGTCGTTGTTGACCGCCGAGCCCTTGATCACCGCCCGGATGTTGTCGCCGTCGGCCAGGGCATCCTCGAGACGCTTGAGCACCACAACCCCGAGACCGTTGCCGAAGATGGTCCCCGTGGCATTGGCGTCGAAGGCGCGGATGTGACCGTCCCGGGAGTAGATCTCACCCTCGCGAAACATGTAGCCCACCGGATCGGCTTTCACCGAGACGCCACCGGCCAGCACCATGTCGCACTCACCGCTGAGCAAGGTCTGGCAACCCAGATGCGCCGCCACCAGGGAGGTGGAGCAGGCACTCTGCACCGTCACCGCTGGACCGCCGAGGCTCAGTTTGTAGGCGATGCGGGTCGCCAGGTAGTCCTTGTCGTTGGCGATCTGGATCTGGAACTCACCCATGCGTCCGACGACCTCGGGGTGGGAGTACAGATTGATCAAGTAGGCGCTCAGCTTCTCACCGGCATAGACACCGATCAAACCATCGTAGGTTTCCGGGTCATAGCCGGCGTTCTCCAGGGCCTGCCAGCTGCATTCCAGGAAATGGCGCTTCTGGGGATCGAGGATCTCGGCCTCACGGGGACTGGAGCCGAAAAAGGCGGCATCGAATTCCATCGGATCGTCGATCATCCGCACGGCCCGCACATAATCGGGTTGGCGGATGAACTCCGGATCATCTCCGTGCTTCTCGAGATCTTCATAGCTCAAGGTAGCGATGGACTCGACGCCCTCACAAAGATTCTTCCAGAACTGGTCGATGTCATTGGCTCCCGGCAACTTGCAGGCCATGCCGATGACCGCGATCTCTAGACCGGTCAACTCTTGTTTTTGCTCACTCATTGGAAACTCCTTAGAAAAAAACTCCGGTCCATCACGGGCGACGTCGTTTGGCCAACCGCGCCTTGAGACGATTGCGACCACTCTTCAATTGCTCACTGCGATCTTCCACCACCGTCTCTTCCGGTACCGAGCCATCGGACGAGCGGGTGAGGTAAGCGGCGAGCGCAGCCACCGTGGGATGATTGAATATCTCGACCGCCTGCAGGTCACGGTCGACGATTTGCTGAATACGATTGTGAAATTTGACCAACAGCAATGAGTTGCCGCCCAGGTCAAAGAAATTGTCATCGGCCCCTACTTTGTCGATCTCCAGGACTTCCTTGAGAATATCGGCCAGGGCCACCTCCATCTCGGTTCTGGGCGCCTTGAATGCCATCTGAATCTCCCGGTTGCTATCCTCGATCTGAGCCAAGGCATGACGATCGAGCTTGCCGTTGGGGGTGAGCGGCAGGCCGTCGAGAAAGACGAACCCCGCCGGCACCATGTACTCGGGCAAACGTTGACGCAAACTGTCGCGCAACGCCGCCGCCTTGACTTCGAAGTTGCAGTAAGGATCCCGCACCACCAGGGCGAGGAGCCGCCGGTTGCCGCTGCGGGTCTCAGAGCCTCGCACTTGCACCACCGCTTCACGGACGCCGTCGAGGCTCGCCAGCTGGCCCTCGATTTCGCCCAGCTCGATACGGAAACCACGGATCTTGACTTGATGGTCGGCGCGACCGGCAAATACCACCGTGCCGTCCACCTGGTAACGCCCGAGGTCGCCGGTGCGGTAAACGCGATCCGGCGTCCCGTCGTCGGTCTGGGGACGAAAGGTGCTCACCAGGAAACGATCCGCCGTCAGCTCCGGGTCGCCGAGGTAGCCGCGGGCCAAGTGCGGGCTGCGCACCCAGACCTCACCGATTTCCCCGATCCCTGCCAGCTTGCCGGCGGCGTTGACCACCAAGAGTTGGACATCTTGCATGCCTCGGCCCAAGGGCATGATCTGCTTACCGTCGTTGCCCAGGTCTGCCGGCGCTTCCTGGAAACCCACCGCCCGCTGGGTCTCGGTGCTGCCGTAGAAGTTGATGCAGCGGACCTTGGGGGCGAGACGGCGCAAGCGCACCACATCGCGTTGGGTCAGCACGTCGCCGGTGAGGCACGCCAAGCGTAGGCTGTCGACCGATACGGACTTGCCGCGGGCCGGTGGCTCGGTGAGGACCTGCGCCATGGCCGGCGTCATGTGGGCGACGGAAATGCCCTCCTGTACCATCCACTCGGCCAGGTAACCGGTGGTGAAGATGCTCCGCGGCTCCGGAATCGACAACGTCGCACCCAAGCACAGGGGAGTGAACATATCCCGCTGCAAGGGATCGTGCGCCAAACCCGACAGCATGCTGTAGCAATCGTCCGGCCGCAGGTCGAAATACTGGCTCTGCCAAGGCAAGAAGTGGGTCAAGGGCCCGTGCCGACCGAGAATGCCCTTGGGCACACCGGTGGAGCCGGAGGTGAACGAGATGTAGGCCAAATCGTCCGGCGAGATGTCCACCGCCGGAGCGCTAACCGGCTGGCTGGCCAAGGGCTCCGGTCCACCGTCGGCACCGATCTCGTGCCAGGGCGGCAAGGCGAGGCGTGGACAGCCCATGGCCTCGAGCTGCTGTTCGACCTCCGGCGGCAAAGGCCCGGCTTCGCTGAGCTGCAACCAGGCCCTGGGCTCGGCCCGTTCGAGGGTCTTCCCGAGATGGCTCGCCGGGTAGGCGGGATCGAAAAGCACAAACGCTCCCCCCGCCTTGAGCACCCCTTGCACCGCCCACACCAGGGTGGCGCTGCGGTGCGCCAAGATGGCGACGCGGTCTTCCCCTTGGACCCCGACGCTGCGCAGCCAGTGGGCCAAGCGGTTGGCCTGCTGGTCGAGCTGGCGATAGGTCCAGGCGCCGTTGGCATCGCGCACCGCGACCTTGTCCGGCTGTTGCCGCGCCTGCTCGGCCACCAACTCGTGCACCGCTCCGTTCCAGGAGGCGTCCAGCTCCTCACAGGGATCCGGCAACAGCCGGTGTGCCCTTGGGGTGAGCAGGTCCAGCTGATCCACCGTCCGCTGCGGAGCCTCTGCCACTTGGCGCAGCAGCCCTTCGTACTGGCGCAGCATCTCGGCGATGCGCTCACCGTCAAACAACCGGCTATTGAACACCCAGGTGAAATCCAGCCCGTCCTTCACTTCCTGCGCGTAGACGGTCAGATCGAATTTCGAGGCCGCCTCCGGCTGCCCCATCGGGGTGATCTCGAGACCCGGCAAGCGCAAGGGCTGCAGGGGCATGTTGACCATATTGAAGAAAACCTGGAAAAACGGCGTCCGAGCCATGTCCCGTTCCGGCTGCAGGGCGTCGATCAGCTTTTCGAAGGGCAGGTCTTGATGCCCATAGGCATCCAGTGTGGTCTGGCGGGTTGCCCCCAACAGGGCGGCGAAGCTGGGTTGATCCGAGAGATCACCGCGCAATACCAGGGTATTGAGGAAAATGCCGACCAAGTTCTCGACTTCCTGCCGCTGGCGCCCGGCGATGGGCATGCCGATCGCCAGGTCCGTCTGACCGGAGAGGCGGCTGAGCAACACCTCAAAAGCGGCCAACAGCACCATGAACAAGGTCCCGTTGTGTTGACGAGCCAGGTTTTGCAGGGCCTCGACCAAGGGGCGGTCGATGGACAAGGTCTGCTGATCACCGACGAAGCTGCGCACCGCCGGGCGGGGCCGATCGGTGGGCAGCTCCAGCCCCTGGGGCAACGCCTCGAGCTGCCGACGCCAGTACGCCAGCTGGCGCTCCAGATTCTCCCCTTGCAGCCACTGCCGTTGCCACTGGGCGTATTCGACATAGCGCAGCGGCAGCTCCGGCAGCTCCGCCTCCCGCCGACTCGCCAAAGCGGCATAGAAAGCCCCCAGGTCACGGGTCAGAATCCCCATCGACCAGCCATCGGAAGCGATGTGATGGACGTTGAACAACAGCACATGGCGTTGCGCTTCCAGGCGAACCAGATGCACTCGGTAGACCGGCCCGGCGGCCAAGTCGAAAGGTGCGTGGGCCTGCTGACCGGCCAGCTCGTCCAGGGCCCGCTGCTGCTGCGGCCCCACCAACGACGACAGATCCGTCAACGGCAGCTCGACGTCCCCGGGCTCTGCCACGTTCTGCACCGGCAAGCCGCCGACATCGGCATAGGTGGTGCGCAGAGCTTCGTGTCGCACCTCCAAACGCTGCATGCTGGCCTGCAACAGCTCCACCTCCAGGGGACCGTCGAGGCGCAAGGCAAACGGCATGTTGTAGGCCGGGTTGCCGGGCTCGAATCGATCCAAGAGCCAGAGGCGCTCCTGGGCGAAGGAGAGGGCGAGGTCGGAATGGCCGAGATTGCGGGGAAACTCCGCCTCCAGCGGCCCGGCCGTTCCCTGGCGACGGTCCACCTCAGGGGCCAAGGCGGCGATGGTCGAGTGACGAAAGACCTGACGCAGGGGCAGGTCGATGGCGAAGACCTGACGCAGACTCGACACCAACTGCGTCGCCAGCAGGGAATGCCCACCGAGATCGAAGAAATCGCTCTCGACGCTCACTTGCTCGAGCCCTAAGATCTCGCACCAGATCTCCGCTAAACGCTCTTCCGTTGGCGTCCGCGGTGCCACGAAGAGGTCGCTCACGGTATCCGTCGGCGCCACCTCGAGGGCGGCCAGGGCGTGACGATCCACCTTACCGTTGGCGTTCAAAGGCAGGGCGTCCAAGAGATGCACGGACGACGGCACCATGTAGGCGGGCAAGGTCTCTGCCAGGCGACGCAGCAGTTGCGCTTCCAGGCCGCCGTCGACCGTCGGCAGGTCCTCCGGCTGGCTCTCCACCGCCTGTCGGTCCACCGGCACGACGAAGGCCAGCAGGCGCTTGCCCTGGGAAGCGTCCTGGCGCACCGACACCGCAGCCTGGTGTACTTCCGGCTGGGCCACCAGGGCCCCCTCGATTTCCCCCGGCTCGATGCGATAACCGCGCATCTTGAGCTGCCGATCGATACGACCCTGGAATTCGATCACGCCATCGGCCCTGTAACGGGCCCGGTCGCCGGTCAAGTAGATGCGCCCACCCGGTACCTCGGACAATGGATCGGGCACGAACTTCTCGGCCGTCAAGGCCGGCCGGCGGTGGTAGCCGCGGGCCAAACCCTCACCGGAGGCGCAGAGCTGCCCCCAAAAGCCCACCGGCTGAGGATAGAAGGACGGATCGAGGATCTGTACGCCGGTATTCTCGATCGGCTGCCCAATAGGTACTTGGTTGCCGATCACCTCGCCGTGGCGCATCCCATGGCAGGTGGTGAAGGTGGTGTTCTCCGTCGGCCCATAACCGTTGATCAGCCGACAATTGGGCAACGCTTCCAATGCCCCCCGCACACCTTCCGGGGCCAGGGTATCGCCACCGGCGAACCACTGCCGCAAGGAGCCCAAACGCTGGAGCGGCCCATGGGCCACCATTTGATGGAAGAGACCGGCGGTGAGCCACAGTGAATCGATAGCGTGCCGTTCGATCACCGCCGCCAACTCGTCGAGGGAAAGTTGATGCGGCGGCGCCAGCACCAGGCGTCCACCGTTGAGCAGCGGGGCCCAGATCTCCAAGGTCGAGGCGTCGAACGAGATGGGCGCAAAACCCAACCAAGAACGCTCCTCAGCCCAATCGCCGAAGCTGCTCCCACAGACCAGACGACTGACGCTGTGCTGCTCTACTGCCACCCCCTTCGGCCGGCCGGTGGAGCCGGAGGTGTACATCAAGTACGCCAGATGTCCGCCGCCGACGGTGGGCAGCGCTGCGGCCGTGGCTGCTTCCACTTCTTGCTGGCCGATGGCCTGCGGCCCGTCCAAGAGAAGCAACGTCCCCCCATGGCTGCTCGGCAACAGCCCTTGCAGGGATCGGTGCACCAGGAGATGCCGTACGCCACCGTCCTCGAGCATCCAGCTGATCCGTTCCTGGGGATAGGTCGGGTCGAGGGGGAGGAAGGCGGCACCGGCCTTGAGGACTCCCAAGATGGCGACGATGGTCTCCAGGCTGCGGTCGGCGCACAGACCGACCAGCTCTTCGACCTGCACTCCCACGGCCACCAACTCATGGGCCACCCGCTCCGAGCGCTGGTCCAACTCCTGGTAGGTCAGGCTCTGCACCTCGCCACTGGAGGTCTCGAAGACCACCGCCTCGGCGTCCGGACGGCGAAGCGCCTGGCGCCGGAAGAGGTCCGCCAAGCTGAGGTGGGCGGGATAGTCGGCCTGGCGCACGCCCCAATCGACTCTCAGCTGCTCTTGCTGGTCGGGGCTCGACAAGGGCAGATCCTGGAACGGGCGGTCCGGCGCCCGCAACATGCCCTCGAGCAGGGTCAACCAAGCGGCTCGCCAACTCTCGATGGTCGAGGCATCGAACAGGTCGATGTCGTACTCGAAGACCCCTCCCAACCCCTGCCGATCCGTCGCCTCATCCGTCACGGCAGACGACATGCCGAGCATCAAGCTGAGATCAAATTTGGCCGTGCCGTTGTCCAAGGGCAGAAATTGCGTCTCCAGGCCCTCCATCGTCGCTTCTCCAGGGCTACCTTGTAGCACCATCAAGGTACGGAACAGCGGCTCCCCGGCCACCCGGCGTCCGGGATCGACCACCGTCACCACCTTGTCGAAGGGCACGTCTTGGTGCGCATCCGCCTCCAATACGACCTGCCGACTACGCTGCAGCAGGGTCTCGAAGCTCGGTCGATTCGAGAAATCCAGCCGCGCCACCAGGGTATTGACGAAGAGTCCGATCAACCCCTCGAATTGGTCCAAGCGGCGGTTGGCCACCGGCATTCCGATGGCGATATCCAGCTCACCGGTGAGCCGGGACAACAGCGCCCCGTAGGAAGCCAGCAGCAACATGTAGGGGGTGACGCCGAAATCCATCGCCGACCGCATCACGCCTGCCTCGAGCTCCGCGCTGAGCTGCACCGGCAAGGTGGCGCCCCGGTGACGAGGCTCCCTGGGACGCGGCCGGTCGGTAGGCAGCTCCAAGGTCGGTAAACCCTGCAACTGATCTCGCCAGTAGCCCAGTTGCCCTTCCAATCGTTCACCGGACATGTAGCGGCGTTGCCACAGGGCGTACTCGGCATATTGCAGCGGCAGGGGATCGAGGGGCGAAGGCCGCCCTTGGCGGAAGGCGTCGTAGAGGGCACTCAGCTCGTGGACCAAGACACCCACCGACCATCCATCCGACACCGTGTGGTGCATGTTGAGCACCAGCCAATGTTCCTCTCCGTGTAAACGCAGCAGCTGAACCCGCAACAGCGGCCCACGGCGCAGGTCGAACGGTTGCGTCACTTCCTGCAGAGCCAGGCTCTGGGCCGCAGCCTGCCTCTCCGCCACCGGCAGATGCTCCAAATCGACGGCCGGCAAATCGATGGGCTGTGCAGCCCGCACCACTTGCCGAACCCCATTGGGGGTCTCTTGGAACACCGTGCGCAGGGCCCCATGCCGCTTTACCACCTCGTTCAGGGAAGCGTTGAGCACCGGCACATCGAGGGCACCCCGCAAGCGCACCAAGGAGGTGATGTTGTAGGTGGCATTGTCCGGGTCGAGCTGGTCAAGAAACCACAAGCGCTCTTGGGCGAAGGACAGCTCCGCCTCATCACCGAGGTCGCCGACCGCTAAAGACAATAGCTCCGCCGCACCTGCATCGCCGGCCAACTTCGCTAGCTCCGCCACCGTCGGCGCCTCGAACAGGTGACGCAGGGCCAGCTCGATCCCCAGGCGCCGATGAATGCGGGTCATCACCTGGGTTGCCAACAGGGAATGGCCGCCGAGGGCGAAGAAATTGTCGTGCACACCCAGCCGCTCGACGGCGAGCACCTCCTGCCAGATCTCCACCAGCTGTTCTTCGATGGCGTTGCGCGGGGCCACATAGGTTTTGGCGTCGCCTTGCCACTCCGGCGCCGGCAGGGCCTTGCGATCGACCTTGCCGTTGGGCAACAAGGGCAGCTCCGGCAAGGTCACAACAGCCGCTGGCAGCATGTACTCCGGCAAGCTGGTGGCCAACTCGCGGCGCAGCAGGTCGATGTCCAGCTCAGCGTCGTCAGCCGCCTCGCCGGTGAGGCTATTTCCCGTGATGTAAGCCACCAGCCGGGGGTCCCCCTCCCGGTCTTGTCGGGCCAGGACGACGGCGTCCCGCACCGTCTCTTGGGCCAGCAGGGCGCTCTCGATCTCACCCAGCTCGATGCGGAAACCGCGGATCTTCACCTGGTGATCGAGGCGACCGAGGAACAACAGCTCCGCTGACGGCAAATAACGCACCAAGTCGCCGGTGCGGTAGAGACGGGCTCCGGGGATCGTGCCCAAGGGGTCCGGCACAAAGCGCTCCGCCGTCATGCTCGGGCGTCCGAGATAACCCCGCGCCAAACCCTCGCCGCCCAAGTACAGCTCACCCACCGCCCCGAGGACCACCGGCTCGCCGTGACGGTCCAGCACGTAGGCTTGGGTAGCTATCAGCGGCCGTCCGATGGTGGGCTCCGCCGAGGTGCCCGACGGCACCCGGGTATACGTCGAATAGGTGGTATCTTCCGAAGGACCGTAGAGGTTGTAGACCCCGTCCACCGAGGCGCTGTCGTAGATGCCGTCCACCAAGGCGCGGCGCAGGGGCTCGCCGGCCAGGTTGATCGTCTGCACGCCGCTGGGGATGCCCTCCTGACGCACCAGCTCCGCCATCGCCGACGGCACCGTGTTGACCAGGCGCACCCGCTCCCGATCCGGCAGCGTCGGCAGCTCCAGGGCATTTTCCGCCAGGATCACCGAGCCACCCCAACACAGGGGCACCAAGATCTCGAACACCGACAAATCGAAATTGATCGAGGTCGCCGCCAGCATGCCCGCCAGCTCCTCGGCGCTGAACGCCTGCCGCGCCCAATGCATGAGGATCACCGAGCTGCGGTGGGCGATGGCCACCCCCTTGGGTCGACCGGTCGATCCCGAGGTGTAGATCAAGTGGGCCAAATTCTCCCGGCCGGCACCATGGGGCGGCACCGTCGTCGGCGTCGCCTCCGGGGGCTCTTCGTCGAGGCAAATCACCACACCCTCGTGGGCCGGCAATACGTCCACCAGGCCGCGGCGGGTGAGCACCACCGGCACCGCCGCATCTTCGAGGATATAACCCAGACGCTGGCTCGGATAATTTGGGTCCAAGGGCACGTAAGCGCCGCCCGCCGCTTGCGCCGCCAACATGGCGACGATCATCTCCGGACGGCGATCGAGGCACACCCCCACCACCCGGTCGGGGCCGATACCCAACCCTTGCAGCCGGCGCGCCAAGTGCCACACCCGCGCCGCCAGCTCGTCGTAAGTCCACACCATGCCTTGATGGTAGAGGGCCGGAGCCCCCGGTGTGCGGGCTGCCTGGGCCGCAAAAAGGTCATTCACCGTGGCGCCGGTGTCTGCGGTCGGCACCTCGAAACCGTCGATGCTGTTCCACTCGGTCAGCAGCTGCCGGCGCTGCGCCGAGCTGAGCATCGGCAGCTGCCACAGGGGCGTCGAGGGAGCTTCCACGATGCCCCGCAGCAGGGTCTCGAAATGTCCCCACCAGCGCTCGATGGTGGCCCCGTCGAAAAGATCGGTGTCGTACTCGAGATGCCCCGCCAAACCTGGCTGGGCGTCGACCAAGGATTCCCCCAGGGCGAGGGTCAAATCGAATTTGGAGGTGCCGCTGTCCACCGGTAGGGCGGCCAGCTCCAAACCTTCCAGAGTCATGCGGGAGAACGGGGCGTTCTGTAGCACCAACATGGTCTGGAAGAGCGGGTTGGTGGACAGCTGCCGCTCCCCTTCCACCGCCGCCACCACCTTCTCGAAAGACACATCCTGATGGGCGTCGGAGGCCAACACCACATCCCGCACCCGTTGCAACAACTGATCGAAGGACGGTTCCCCCGAAAGATCCAGACGCTGCACCAAGGTATTGACGAAGAGGCCGATCAGGCCCTCCACCTCCACCCGGCGACGGTTGGCCACCGGCGAGCCGACGGTCAAATCCTGTTGTTGGGTGAGCCGCGACAGCAGGGTGCCGAAGGCGGCCAACAACACCATGTAAGGGGTCACCCCCTGTGCCGTGGCCAACCTCACGACGCCGTCGCTGAGGTCGCCATCGAGCCGCACCGGCAAGACGGTGCCGCGCTGCCTGGCCACCGCCGGGCGAGGACGGTCGGTGGGCAGCTCGAGGATCGGCACATCCGCCAGCTGCTGCCGCCAGAAATCGAGCTCGGACTCCAAGGCATCGCCCTGCATCTCCTGCCGCTGCCAAAGGGCCACATCGGTGTATTGCACCGCCAACGGCTCCAACGGCGACGGAAGCCCCTTCAAGCCGGCGGCGTAGAGGGCCACCAGCTCTTGCAGCAGGATGCCCACCGACCAGCCGTCGGTGATGATGTGATGCATGGTGAGAATCAGCTGATGCTCGTCCTCGGCCAGCCGGAAGAGACGCGCCCGCAGCAGCGGCCCCACCTCCAGATTGAAGGGGCTGGCGGCCTCGTCATGGGCCCGACGGGAGGCTTCGGCAAAACGCTCCGCCACCGGCAGCTGGCTGAGATCGTCCACCGGCAGCTCCACCGAAACGGCATCCAGGACGATTTGCCGGGCCTCGTCGGCAACGCCGCGGAAGACGGTGCGCAAGGCCCCGTGGCGGACCACGATCTCGCCCAAGGCTTGGTGGAATATCTCCACATCGAGATGCCCCCGCAAGCTGAGCAAGGCGGAAATGTTGTAGGCGGCGTTGCCCGGATCCAGCTGCTCGAGAAACCACAAGCGTTCTTGAGCAAAGGACAGGGGCGCAGGACCGTGGTCCTGCAGGACCGCCATCGGCACCTCGACGATTGGCGCGCTCTCCTGGCTGTCGATCACCGCCGCCAAGCCCGCCACCGTCGGAGCCTCGAAGAGATGTCGTAGCGGCACGTCGACACCCAGTTTTTGGCGCAGCCGGACCATGATCTGGGTGGCCAGCAGCGAGTGCCCGCCCAAGGCGAAGAAGTCGTCGTTGATTCCGACCTGCTCTAACCCCAACGTCTTGGCCCAAACCTCGCAAAGGACAATCTCTGTGCTGGAGCTCGGCGGCACATAGGCCGCGGCTCCGGCTTCCGTTTCCGGCAACGGCAAGGCACGGCGATCCAGCTTGCCGTTGGCGGTCAGCGGTAGGGTATCCAACTCGACGTAGAAGGCGGGGATCATGTAGTCGGGTAGACGAGCTGCCAAGGCCTGGCGCATTTGCTGATTCGATAGCCGCGCGCTGGAAGACAGGTCTTCCGGCGACGGGTCTTCCGGAGACGGGTCTTCTAGCGACAGGTCTTCTGGAGAAGGAGCGCTCGACTCCGTCCCCCCCTGGGTGGCCACCCAATAGGCCACCAACTGGGGCTCTCCGAGGATCTCCCGCACCAGGACCGCCGCCTCGGCGACACCCTCCATGCCTTGCAAGCAAGCTTCGATCTCCCCCAGCTCGATGCGGAATCCGCGGATCTTGACTTGATGATCGATGCGGCCGAGGAAATCGATGTCGCCAGAGCTCAAGCTGCGGGCCAAATCGCCGCTGCGATAGAGCCTTGCCCCCGGCTGCTTGGAAAATGCATCGGGAATGAACCGCTCCGCCGTCAAGGCGGGACGGCCCAGATAACCCCGGGCCAAGCCGGCCCCACCGACCCACATCTCTCCGGCCACACCGAGCGGCTGGATTTGCCCTTCAGGGTCGACGACGTGCACCGTCAGATCGGGAATCGCACACCCCACCGGACTACGGCCCGACGTTTCGGCGTCCTCGGCCACCAGAGGCCGGTAAGTCACGTGCACCGTGGTCTCGGTGATGCCATACATGTTGACCAAGCGCGGCGCGGTGTCGCCGAAGCGTTCGAACCACGGCCGTAGGGTCGTCAGATCCAAGGCTTCGCCGCCGAAAACGACTTCCCGCAAGGCCAAGTCTCGGGGCGGTGAGCGACGTGCCACCTCCACCAGCTGCCGAAATGCCGAAGGGGTTTGGTTCAGCACCGTCACCCGCTGCTCTTGTAGCAGCTCGTAGAACGCCTCCGGCGAACGGCTCACCCAATAGGGCACCACCACCAAGCGCCCGCCGGTGCCCAGGGCTCCCCAAATCTCCCACACCGAGAAATCGAAGGCATGGGAGTGGAAAAAGGTCCAAACGTCTTCACCGCCAAAGGAGAACCAATCATCGCAAGCGGCCAGCAGGCGGGCGACGCAGCGGTGGGGAATCAGCACCCCTTTGGGGCGACCGGTGGAGCCTGAGGTGTAGATGACGTAAGCCAGGCTATCGCCGTCAATGCCGGCGTCGGGGCTGGAGGTCGGCTGCGCCGCCACCGCTTGAAGCACCTCTGGATCGTCGAGACAGATCAACTGCCCTGAGAAGTCGGGCAAACTGGATCGCAAGCCTTCTTCGCTGAGCAACCATTGGGCGCCGCTGTCCTCGAGCATGAAGGCGAGGCGCTCGGCGGGGTAGGCCAAGTCCAAGGGTAGATAGGCGGCTCCCGATTTGAGAACTGCCAACAGGGCCACCACCAGATCCGTCGAACGCTCCATACACACGGCGACAATACGTTCGGGGCCAGCCCCCGAAGCCTGGAGGTGGTGAGCCAGTCGATTGGCCCTGGCCTCGAGCTCGCCGTAGGTCAGTGTCGTATCGCCTTCCCCAGCCACCAAGGCCAGTCGCTGCGGCGCCAAATGAGCCTGCTTGGTCACCAGGGCGGCGATCGTGTCCTCGGAGATGGTGATCTGCGCCGAGCGATCCTTCCGCTCGACGGCCAGCTGTTGCTCCTGTGCCGGGCTGAGCAGGGGCAATTGCGTCCAAGGGGTGGACGGCGCGGCGAGCATCCCTTCGAGCAAGACCTGGAAGTGACCCCGCCAGCGTTGGATGGTGGCGGCATCGAAGAGCTCGGTGTCGTATTCGAGGCTGCCCCGCACCGGCCCGGCACCGGTCGTACCGCCGTGGTCGGTCAAATTCATCGTCAGGTCGAATTTGGCGGTGCCCGTGGTCAGCTCCCGGGTCTGCCAAGTGAGATCGCCGGTCTGCACCTTACCCAGGGCCGTCGCTTCGAAAGCCATCACCACCTGGAATAATGGGGTCGCCGCCAAATGGCGTTCCGGGCTGAGCTCTTCGACCAACTTCTCGAAGGGCACCTCTTGGTGGGCGTCGGCACTGAGCACCAGATCCTTGGTTTGCGCCAACAGGGACGCGAAGTCCTGATCACCTTCCAGGTCATAGCGTAAGACCACGGTGTTGACAAAAAAGCCGATCAACCCTTCGACCTCTTGGCGACGGCGACCGGCCACCGGCATGCCCACCGTCAAATCTCGCTGGCCACTGAGACGTGCCAACAGGATGGCGAGCGCCGTCTGCAGCACCGTGAACAGGGTCGTGCCTTGGCTCTGGGCCAAACGGCGCAAGGCCGCCGCCAGTGGCGCATCCAGCACAACCGGTAAACGCTGCCCAACAAATCGCGACTGAGCCGGCCGCGGACGGTCCGTCGGTAGCTCCAAGAGCGGCACATCGGTCAACCGCTGGCGCCAGTACTGCAAATCTTTCTCGAGGGTTTCGCCTTGCAAGCGCTGCCGCTGCCACTGGGCGACATCCGCATACTGCACCACCAGCTCCCCCAAGGGAGACGGTTGCCCACGGCTGGCGGAAGCGTACAGGGTGGTCACTTCGTGCAGCAAAACACCCAGCGACCAGCCGTCTGCGATGATGTGATGCATCACCACCAACAGGAGGTGATCGTTGTCGCCGAGGCGTAGAAGAGTGGTTCGCAACAAGGGTCCGCGACCCAAGTCGAAGGGGCGGCGCGCCTCCTCCTCTGCAAGCTCCGTCGTCCGTCGCTGCCGCTCTTCCGCCCCCAAGTCCGACAAATCCACCACCGTCCATGGGGTCGGCACCGATGCGGCGATGACCTGCACCGGCTGCGGCGTCGCTTCCGGGTCTTCGATGACGACATCGAATGTGGTGCGCAAGACTTCGTGTCGGGCGATCAACTGCTGCAGCGCCGTTTCGAGGGCCGCCGGCTGGAGCGGGCCCTCGAGCTCGATGGCCCCTGCAATGTTGTAGACCGACGACTGCGGGTGCAGTTGATCCAGCAGCCACAGTCGCTGTTGCGGAAACGACAGTGGAAAACGGCACGGAAAATCCGTCCGCGGCAGACGGGGAATCGCCTGGACGGAATGACTGGCAGTCTTCTTTTTCTTGTCGCCTAGACGCCGGATCAACAGATCGAGCTCTTGACGCGACATTTTGCCTGGGCGAGTTGAGGTTCCACTCATGATCGTATTTAAAATCTATCCGGTTCGAAAGGCACTGATTTTTGAGGCTCGCAGTGGTCAGCCCGCAATGGGCTGGATCTCCAACCGCCACCGACAGTCAAAGCGACAAATAGCGCTGTAACCCCGCACTGGGCCAGAGCGCGGCCTAATGCTGCGACTTGAAACAGCAAACCTCCCAAGCAGCAGCGACGCCAAGCGAAGCTCCTGCATGCGTCCCCGTCTGCGTAGGCCATTGCCTAGGCCCGTTTGCCTAGGGCCCGGTGCACTAGCCCTGCAGCGTATCCCTGACGCCGCGGCTCGCTGGGACTTGGTGGCTCTCTGGAGCTGGGATGCAATACCGTGATGTCATTCTGGGTGTGCCATGCCTCTCGCGTCTTCGTTTCCATCCGGCCAAGGGGGAAAGACGCCCAAGACATCGCAGACCTGCTTCTAAGCGACGACCTCTCGGCAACCGACTTCTCGGCGACCGACTTCTCGGGAGTCCCCAAGTATAGTGTTGAGGCTTGGCCTGCGCCAAATCGCGGACCACTTGACAGAAGAATTAACAAACATTTACAGCAATCTCTCCGTGCCGCAACGGAGAGCACAAAAGCAAAGAAAAGCAGAGGCGCCAGAGATACGTTGAGGGCGCCCTCCAGGAAGTCAAAAGACTTGCGCTTTTCGGGCTGTTGGCCTAAGCTTCGAGCTTCCTTTGCCGTCGCGCTGAACGGGTTGGCTCAGGGTGTAGGGACAGATTGTCGGCCGGACAGCTCTGTCGTTCAATGCCCGTAAACCTCAGGTAGGAAACCGCCTTGGCGGATTCTTCAGAGCTCAGCGTAGACTGACAAGATTCGTTCTATCGACGCCTTGACTCTGCCCGACCCGGGATCGCTTCAAGTTCTTGAAGCACATCCTGGACGGTTTCGCGGACGCATCCGGCCGTCAATGCCGAGGATCCTGCGACTGAAGGATCCGCCTTACAGCTCGGCACCTTGGTCTTTTGCGTTCGCTCTACCGAACTGAGGTCGAAGCCAAAGGATTTCGTCAACAATCGAGGAGACCCGAGAATGAGAAAGTGGATTGCAACTAGCGTCCTAGCCCTGGTCGCGGCCAGTGCTTGGGCCGACGGCGGCGTAACCTTCAACAGCATCACCGAAGGTGACACCAACGGCATCACGTATCGGCGCATCGGTAACCCGGTCCGCGAAGCGGCGGTGGCCAGCTACATGGCACAAACGGCCCAAGTTCCTGGCGCCGTCCTCGGCGACCTGGCGGTCAACGTGCGTGCCCATGCGGCCCGTGGCATGCCGGGCGTCGCCCTTCTGGACTATGACAACGATGGCGATCTAGACATCTACGTCACCAACGGTCCCGACACCCCCAACTCCCTCTACGCCAACCAGTTCAGCCAGACCGGTGTGGTGACCTTCGTCGACGTCGCAGCGGCGGCGGGCGTCGAAGCCACCGTCCCCGAGGGTAGCGGCGTGTGCTTCGGTGACATCGACAACGATGGCGATGACGACCTCTACGTGGTCACCGTGGCCGCCCCCAACTTCCTCTTTGAGAACCAGGGCGACGGCACCTTCACCGACATCACGATGGCCGCCAACGCCGGCGCCCCCGAGCGCTATTCCACCGCCTGCTCCTTCGCCGATTTCAATGGCGATGCATTGTTGGACATCGTGATCGCCAACACCTACAGCAGCTGGAACCAGCGTGGGCCGTTCCAAGCCGGGCCGCACTACGACAACTTCGAGCACAACGTGGTGCTGATGAATACCGGCGGTAACGTATTCGTCGACAACAGCGCCGCCTCGGGTATCGAAAACGTCTCCAACATGAATCAGCCCGGCACCACCGGCGCCGCCCTCTCCTGGGTGGTGATGACCTACGACTACGACTTGGACGGCGATGTCGACATTCTCTTTGGTGACAACCAAGGAGGCATGCCGGTCGATGGTGACCCCGCCGAAGAGCGCGGCTACCTGCGTCTCTACTCCAATGACGGCAACGGCATCTTCACCGAAGTGACGCGGGATGCCGAGCTCGACATCATCGGTGGTTGGATGGGTCTCGATGCTGGCGACTTCAACTGCGACGGCAAGATGGACTTCTTCGGTACCAACATCGGTTGGGCCAGTGGCGAGCCGTCTCGTCCACTGATCGCCCGTCACAACGGTACCTTCGATGACATCGGCGTCGGCGACTTGAAGATGACCCCGTTCGGTTGGGGCGTCTCCATCTTCGACTACGACAACGACGGTGACAGCGATGCCATCTATCACGGTGGTTTTGGCATCATCACCGGCTGGTTGGCCGGCAATGGTGGCGTCGTGCTGCAGAACACCGGCGATTGCTCCGGCGTCCTCGACTGGGACGAGGCCGCGGTGGTCAAGGACCATCGTGTCCGTATGGTCAACGGTATGGCAGCGGGCGATCTCAACATGGACGGTTTCGAAGATGTCGTCACCGTGTCGGCTGAGAACATCAATCCGGCCATCTACCTGGCGATGACAGGCCCTCCGTTCTTCGTCAATCCGACCACCGGCTCGCCCTTCGAGGCGACGGCACGGTTCGAGGCGTCTCACGCCCCGTTCCCCCCCGGCTCCTGGACTCGTCTGGCGCCGACGGACGACAACGGTGTGGTGATCCCGCCGCCCTTGGGTACCCTGGTGGTCGAGCTCAACAGCGGTGACAATGGCAACAAATGGGCCGATATCTCCCTGGTCGGCACCTATGGTCTCCTCACCGGCGGTGCTTCCAACCGCAGCGGTATCGGCTCGACCGTGTTCTTCACCCCGGACGGTGGCAAAACCTCGGCTCGCCCGATCATCGGTGGCTCGAGCTTTGCTTCGCAGGATGCCCTGTCGGCCGGTTTTGGTCTAGGCCAAGCCGACACCGGCGTGGCCATCGTGCAGTGGCCCAATGGAGTGCAGAATCGCCTCGTCGTCGCGGCGGGCGAGAGGTTGACGCTGCCCGAGATCCCCTGTGATTTCGGCACCAGCTTCCGCAATCTCGCCAGCTATTACGCCTGCGTCAAGCAGTCCACCAACGAGGCGGTCGCGGCGGGTCTGATGACCCCCGAGCTGCGGGACCGCTACATCAACAGCGCCCTCGCCCCGTGTGATCCGGACAGCGATTTCAACCTCTGTCTCGGCGGCGGTCGTTTCAAGGTCGAAGTCGGATTTGTGGGTTATGACGGCGTTTTGGGCCAGGCCCACGTCATTCCCTACGGTGAGCGGTCGGGCATCTTCTGGTTCTTCAACGAAGACACCATCGAGATGAACATGAAGCTCATCGATGCCTGTGACTTCAACGATGCCTTCTGGGTTTTCGCCGCCGCGTCGACCGACGTCGAGTACGCGCTCAACGTCACCGACATGCAGACCGGCGAGGTTCGTACCTACGCGAACCCGTTGGGCACTTCGGCCCAGGCCGTAACCGACACCAGCGCCTTCCTCACCTGTCCCTGATAGGACTGCCGGAAGGTAGCTAATCGACGCCGATCCCGTGCTCGCACGGGGTCGGCGTTCGTTTTTGACCCGGCGACGACCGCTGACCGTTGCCCCTAGGACATGGATTCTATGGAACCCCCGAGAGCCGGCTCCCCGAAGACCCTGGTCGATGTATTGCGCCGCCACGTGGCGCAGCGGGGCGAGCAGACCGTCTATACGTTTCTCGCCGACGGCGAGGACGAGCAGGACAGTTGGACCTTCGCCGAGGTCGACCTCCGGGCCCGTGCCATCGCCGTCCATTTGCAAGCCCAAGGCATGGCTGGACAGCGGGCCTTGCTGCTCTACAATCCCGGGCTCGACTTCATCGCCGCCTTTCTCGGCTGCCTCTATGCCGGCACCATCGCCGTCCCGGCCTTTCCCCCCGCTTCCAAACGTCACTGGCCACGGCTTCGGGCCATCGCCGACGACGCCCAACCCCAATGGGCCCTCACTGCCTCCGCGGAGCTGAGCAAGATTCGCCGGGTCGCCGACAAGCTCGCCGAGCTTGCCGAGGTCCGATGGTTGGCCACCGACACCGTCGACCTCGATCGGGCCGATGCCTGGACCCCTCCACCCATCGAAGCCACCTCCCTCGCCTTCTTGCAGTACACCTCCGGCTCCACCTCGACCCCCAAGGGGGTGATGGTCAGCCATGGCAATCTTTTGCACAACGAAGAGGTCATCCGGCGCGGTTTTGGCCTCGATGACAGCGCTATCATCGCCGGTTGGCTGCCCCTCTACCACGACATGGGACTGATCGGGAATCTGCTGCAACCCCTCTACCTGGGCGCCCGGCTGGTCTTCATGGCGCCGGTGGCCTTCCTGCAGAAACCCATCCGCTGGCTACAGGCCATTTCCAAGTATCGCGCCACCACTAGCGGTGGTCCCAACTTCGCTTACGATCTGTGCTGCCAACGGATCGACGGCGAGCAAAAACAGGATCTCGACCTCTCCTGCTGGCAAGTCGCCTTCTCCGGCGCCGAGCCGGTGCGGGCCGAGACCTTGGACCAATTCGCCACCGCCTTCGCTCCCTGCGGCTTTCAACCTGGGGCCTTCTATCCTTGTTACGGCATGGCGGAAACCACCTTGATGACCACCGGAGGCGACCCCACCGCTCCGCCGGTGGTGCAAACCTTCGACGCAGCGGCCCTGGAGGCTAACCGTGCCGTCCCCAGCAAAGCAGACGACGGCCGTGCGCTCGTCGGTTGCGGCCATCGGGGTTGGCAGCTCGAGGTGGTGATCGCCGATCGCGACCGCGGCGTCGCCCTGAACGACGGCGAGGTAGGGGAGATCTGGGTGAGTGGCGACAGCGTCGCCCTGGGTTATTGGCAGCGTCCCGAGGCCAGCGCAGAGATCTTCGGCGCCCGCCTGGCGGGGGCCCCCGACCAGGGCCCCTACCTACGCACCGGCGATCTCGGATTCCTCGCCGACGGCGAGCTCTTTGTCACCGGTCGGGCCAAGGATTTGATCATCCTGCGGGGTCGCAACCACTATCCCCAGGACATCGAGCGCACCGCCGAGCTGAGCCACGACGATCTGCGTCCGGGGAGCGGAGCGGCGGTGGCGGTGGAGATCGACGGCGAGGAACGCCTGGTGGTCATCTACGAGATCGAGCGCCATCCCAAGGACGATCCTGAGGTCATCGCCGAAGCGGTGCGGCGCCAGGTCAGTGAGACCCACGAAGTGCAAGTCCACGAGGTGGTGTTGATTCGGGTGGCCACCGTGCCCAAGACCTCCAGCGGCAAGATCCAGCGGCACGCCTGCCGCCAGGAGTACCTGGACGGCAGCTTGACGGTGGTCGGCAACAGCCGCCTCGCAACCTCCCACGACGAAACCGCCGCGCCGGAGGTCTTGCTCAGCCGGGAAGCCTTGATGGCCACCGAAGCCGGTGAGCAGGCAGCGCTCCTGCTGGCCTTCCTGGTGGACCGTGTCGCCCGGTTGGCCAAAGTGCCACGGGCCGGCATCGACACCGAGACGCCGCTCACCGGCCTCGGCCTCGACTCCCTGACCTCCGTGCAGCTGAAAAACGACATCGAAGAGCGATTGGGGGTGATGGTCCCCCTCGAGGTGATGCTCGACGGCGCCAGCCTGCAACAGCTCAGCTGCTTCTTGCTCAACGCTCTCGAAGGTGCACCGCCAGCCACCCTCTTTGCCATCGCCGATCCCGCCGTCGAGGCGCACCCCCTGTCCCACGGGCAGCGGGCCCTCTGGTATTTGCATCGTTTGGACCCCGAAAGTGCCGCCTACAACATCAGCGGCGCGGCCAAGATATCGGCGGGGCAAGGCTCCGAGATGTCTCGCCTGGATATGTCTCGCCTGGAAAGGGCGGCGCGCCATCTGGTGCAACGTCACAGCGTCTTGCGCACCACCTACCGACTGGTGAACGGTGAGCCCGTGGCGAAGGTCGGTAGCGGGACAGATTTGGATTTCCAGGTAGTGGATTTCCAGACGATCGAAGCGAACGGCTCGAGCCAAGAGGCGCTGCGTCAACGGTTGACGGCGGAGGCGGAGAGGCCCTTCGACCTCGAGAACGGGCCCGTCCTCCGTTTGGTGATTTACCAGCGGCCACAGGATAGTCACCTACTCCTCGCCATGCACCACATCGCCGGCGATTTCTGGTCCTTGGCCCTGCTGCTGCGGGAGCTGGCACAGCTCTACGACCATTTCGCGACGGCGGAGCTGGCCTTGCAACCCCTGGAAGCCACCTACGCCGATTTTGTCGCCGATCAAGCTCGCAAGCTCGAGGGGAGCTCGGCGGACAAGCTGTGGTCCTACTGGGGTGAGCAACTGGGCGGTGAGCTGCCGGTTCTCGACTTGCCCCTCGATCGTCCACGACCGGCGGTGCAGAGCTTCCACGGCGCCTTGGCGCATCGCACCTTCGACAGCGTCACCAGCCGAGGTTTGCGGCAGCTCGCCAAGCAGCAGGGGATTACCCTCTACATGCTGTTGCTGAGCCTCTACCAAATGCTGCTTCAACGTTACAGCGGCCAGGACGACATCCTGGTGGGCTCCCCCTTCACCTTGCGTAGCCACGCCGCCCTGGAGCCCCTGGTGGGTTATTTCGTCAACCCGTTGGTGCTGCGGGGCGATCTCAGCGACGATCCCGAGGTCACCCAACTACTGGCCCGAAATCGCGCCACTGTGTTGCAGGCCTTCGGGCATCGCGACGCCCCCTTCCCGTGGTTGGCGGAGCGCCTGGCACCGCCCCACGACGTCAGCCGCTCGCAAATATTCCAAACCCTCTTCGTGCTGCAGAAGGATCGTCCCGGGGAAGAAGGCGTCGCCGCATTCTCCCTCGGCAAGGGTGGCGCCCAGTTGGCCTTCGGCGAGCAGACCTTGGAATCGGTGCCACTCAGCCGACGCAGCGCGCAGTTCGATCTGACGCTGCAGGTGGCGGACAGCGGCGACGATCTGAGCGCCTGCCTGGAATACAACAGCGATCTCTTCGACGCCGCCACCGCCGAACGCTGGCTCGAGGGCCTGCACAGGCTGGCCCAGGGGGTCGTCGCCGCACCGCATAGGCGCCTCTCCCAGCTCGCCTTGCTCGACGACGCCGAACGCCGGCAGGTTTTGAGCGCCAGTCGCACCCCGGAGCTGGACGACGGGGAAAATAGCCAGACGCTGTGCCTACATCACTTGGTATTGCGTCAAGCCCGTAAGACACCACAGCAAACCGCCATCTCGTGGTACCCCGAAGGCGAGGGGGACGAGGCCCAGCATTGGACTTACCGTCAGCTCGACAACGGTTCGCGGCGGGTGGCAGAGCAGCTGCACCGTCTGGGCATCGGACCCGAAGATCGTGTCGCCATTTGCAGCCCTCGGCGACCGGAGCTGCTGGTTGGACTGTTGGGAATTCTGCGCAGCGGGGCAGCCTATGTGCCCTTGGATCCTGCCTATCCCGGCGCCCGCCTGGAATTCATCCTCGACGACAGCCAGTCCTCCGTGCTGCTGCATCACGGAGAGCTGCCGGACAGCCTGGAGACGGCGGACGCTTCCCTGCCGCGTCTCGATCTGGCGGACCTCCTGGGGAGCGGCCATCCGGACGAGGCGTCGTCGAGCGGCGCAGGCAACGCCAAAGAGCAGGATCACTTTCCGGCCGATCAACTGGCCTATTTGATCTACACTTCGGGCTCCACCGGTCGTCCCAAGGGCGTCGCCATCAGCCATCGCAACGCCGCCACCATGGTGCGCTGGGGCCGACGGGAATTCTCCGCCGAGCAGCTGCGCGTCGTCTTGGCCGCCACTTCGGTGTGCTTCGATCTTTCGGTTTACGAGATCTTCCTGCCCCTCAGCGTCGGCGGCCGTGTGGTGGTGGTGGAGCATGCCTTGGAGCTGCCGCGTTTGCCCGCCGAGGCGGGCATCACATTGGTCAACACCGTGCCCTCGGCGATGGCCCAGCTGGCGGGCGGCTTGCCGCCTTCGGTGCACACCGTCAACCTGGCCGGCGAGCCCTTGGTGCGCAACCTGGTGGATCGCATCCATGCCCAGGACTCGGTGCAGGCGGTCTACAATCTCTATGGTCCGTCGGAAGACACCACCTACTCGACATGGGTCCAGGTGCCCGCCGACGGCGCCGAGGAACCGACCATCGGTTGGGCGGTCGCCCAGACCAACGCCTACGTGGTGGACCTTCGTCTCAACTTGGTACCCCAGGGGGTGGCCGGCGAGCTCCTGCTCAGCGGCGACAAGCTGTCCCGTGGCTACTTGGGGCGGCCCGCCCTGACGGCCGAGAAGTATGTACCGGACCCCTTCGCCGAAGAGCCGGGAAACCGTCTCTACCGCACCGGCGACTTGGTGCGCCAGCGGGTTGACGGCGAGCTCGAGTTTCTGGGACGCCTCGACCACCAAGTCAAGATCCGCGGCTTTCGCATCGAGCTCGGTGAGGTCGAGCAGGGCTTGGAGCAACACCCGAAGGTCCTCAAGAGTGTCGTCATGGCCAAGAGCCTGCACGACGAGCCGCTGTTGGTGGCCTACCTGGCCACCGGCTCGAGCACTTTGGAAAGCTCAGAGATTCGCAACTTCTTGGCCGCCAAGCTGCCGGCCTATATGGTGCCCCAGGTCTTTGTCCAGTTGCCTGAGCTACCCTTGACCCCCAACGGCAAGATCCATCGTAAGGCGCTACCGGAACCCCAACTGGACGGTGCCCAGGGGGATTTCGTCGCCCCCTCCACCGCCGTTGAAGAAATGCTGGTCGATATCTGGCAAGAGGTGCTCGCCGTCGAGCGCATCGGTATCCACGACAGCTTCTTCGACCTGGGCGGTCATTCCCTGATGGCGACCCGGGTGCTGAGCCAAGTGCAGGAGAACTTCGGCGTCGACCTGCCGATCCGTTCCCTGCTGGAAGCGCCCACCGTCTACGGTTTGGCCGAGGCCATCGCCGAGCACCTGATGGCGGACGTCGACGAAGAAACCTTGGCCTCCCTGATGGCCGAGATGGACACGGATGAGCCGTGATGTCCCCGTTGCAGAGCATCAGCCGGCAGCTCTACTCGACTTCCCAACGACTGCGAATTTCTTTGCTGACCTCGGACTATGGCCGTACACCGATCATTACTTGAAGGACGACACCATGCAAAAAAAGGAACTCAGAGCCCAGTGGCTGCACCTTGCCTTGTTGGCGCTCCTCGCCATGGGGCTCGCCTGGCCCGCACTCGCGGATGACACCAAGAGCGCCATGCCGCCCCAAGCACAAGCCGCTGAAGCCGCCGAAAGCAAGACCGTAGAACCGCAGGGGGATGCCTCCGCCGCCCCGACGGCGGATCAGGAAGACGACTCAACCAAACCCAAGAAGCCGACGCGCAGCGAAGTGTTCCCCAATCTCTCCAAGGCCCTACGCAGCATCGACGGTGTGGTCAAGGCCACCTACGCCACCACCCCCGGCGGCATGCGCTGCGCCTTCGGATGGTTTGAAGACAAGGAAGCCGTCAAGCGCTGGTACTACAGCGCCGTGCACCAAGGGTTGCTCGACACCTTCTTCCCCGCTCGCATCGAGCGTGAGCCCATGTTCCTGGTCCCTGACGACATCGGTCCGATGATGGCCCTGGCCTGTTTTACGCCCCCCAAGAACCCCGGGGACAGTATCCGACAGATCGCCGTCGAGCTTTATGCTCCCTTGCACGGAGGCTTCAGCGCCAATGGTCGCTTCGGCCCCGACGAATGGAAGGACATCTTCGAGCACTACGATCAGTACGAGGACACGGAAGAATACCGCCAGCGGATGCGCGACCAAATCAATGGTCGCGACCAAGAGAACCCGGTCACTGACGTCCCCTTCGAGGCGGGCATCTGGAAAGCCAAAGAGATCTACGACAAAGAAAACCAGGAGAAAGAATCGGGCGAAGCAGCGGCGCCCGAAACGAGCGAAGACGAGGGTGGTAAAGAAGATCAGCCTAAAGACGGCGACGCTGAAGAAGGTGACGGCGGAGGTGGCTCCCTCTGACCCAAGTAGTAGATGGGCCCAGGGTCGACGCCTGGCGTCATAGACGGCGACCCAAATGCCAGCCGGGTCGCGGCTTCCGTACCGTGTCGGAAACGGGCAGTGGCGCAGGGTCGGATCTAAAGCCACTATATTTGCTGACCATTTGCTTGACATCATATGTCGGCGCCACCGTCGACAGGGGATCGAACGCCTCGCGAACATAGACTGGCTTGAAGCCTCCAGAAAACTGCACCAGGTAGTTGATCTGGGTCGTGAACCATCCCTGTTTTGGAGGGAAGCCCGTGCGCGACACAGAGATCCGGGCGCTGACACCGCTATGCCTGCGCATGTAAGCCTTGATGAACCCTTCTAGGATCATCATCGCCGTGTTGGCGGCGGCGGTCCCGAGGACCAGGTTGTCGGGGGTTTGCGGCACGTCTTCGAAGCCGCCCAAGGTAAAGGCAACCATGTGGAGCCACTCATATCCCACCGGTGGCAAGCCAAGGAGCTTCGCCACCTCGTTGGCGCTGTTGTTCTTCATCACCTTGTTCTGAGAATCAAACGATTTTCGGTTCAAGGTGCCGATGACATTCAACTTGCTGTGGTCGAGGCTCTGGGTCACGAAGAGCTGGTTGACCTCCGGTAGCTTGCAGGACTTGCCGACGGCGGTGATGGTGTTGGGATCTGGGGCTCCCAAGGCGATATCTCCTTGGTGGTAGAGTGCCCAGGGCCTAAAAGCGGTGGGCGACGCCACCCGTTTCCATTGGCGGTCCCACTCGTCCACAAGCTCTTCCGGAAAACTGCTATAGATTTCGATGAAACGTTCGTCGAGGACGCGTAGCCCGAGTCCGTCGCTGAGAGCCAAGAAGTCGATCTCTTCCATATCCTCGTAGCTCCCGAGGACCGCCATCACCTGATCTTCCGGAAAGCGACCATACGGGTTGCCGCTCGACGGCTGGCGTTTGACCGCGACTTTCTCGTCGATCCTTTGTTGAATGATCTTCTCGGCCGTGGAAGCGCGCCCTAGAATGTTCCGCACAGTCGATTCTTCAAGCCCAGCGCCGAGGGTGGAGTAACTGTCCCAGGAACCGTCGTCGACTCGCACGTACAGCTCGCCGCGGCGGGATGCATAGTGGACGAAGCGCCAATCCGCTCTGAGCAGCCCACCGCCTGTCCAGCGGTACCTCAGGCGACTCTCCTCGATGACTTTTTCGAACATGCAGGTCTCCTCGGAGAGCAAGCTGTCATGTTCCCGTCGGCTATCCCACACCTCCCCATGATGCAAACCCACTCAGACTTGGCCCTCTTCTCCGCCTCCGATCTCTCCAACTACCTGGGTTGCCGCCATCTCACCGGTCTTGACCTCCGGGTCGCGATGGGTGAGCTGGCGCCACCGACCTGGCGTGATCCAGGGCTGGCGCAGCTACAACACCGCGGCTTGGCCCATGAGCAGGCCTATGTCGATTACTTGCTCGGCCAAGGGCTCGACCTCGTCGACCTGCGAGCGGTGGACGACGGGCAAGACACCATCGCTAGGACCCTCGATGCCATGGCGGCGGGCGCCGAGGGCATCGTGCAAGGGATGTTGCAACAGGGCCACTGGGGCGGTCGGATCGATATCTTGCGCCGGGTGGAGCAAACCAGTGACCTAGGAGCCTGGTCCTACGAGGTGATCGATACCAAGCTGGCCCAGCAGACGCGGGCCGGTACCCTGCTGCAACTCTGCCTCTACAGCCAGCTCCTCGGGTTTCACCTCGGGACTCCACCGCAGCACATGCATGTGGTCAAGCCCGGCCCCGGCTTCCCCCAAGAGACCTTCCGCTGGCATGACTTCGCCGCCTACTTCCGCCGCTTGCAGCAGGAATTCGAGCACCGCGTCGAGGCCGGTCCAGGGGAGTCGTCCTATCCCCTGCCGGTGCCCCAATGCGATCTTTGCCGCTGGTGGAAGCGCTGCGACCGGCAGCGTCATGACGACGACCACTTGAGCCTGGTGGCGGGCCTGCGCAATCTGCACCTCGCCGAGTTGGAAACCCAAGGGATCGGCCGACTTGCCGACTTCGCCAGCCGCCCCCTACCCTTCGAGATCAAACCTCGCCAAGGTAGCCCCGAGACCTACCAACGGCTACATCAGCAAGCCCGAACCCAGTGGCGCGGTCGACAGCTCGGGGAACCGTTCTTCGAGTTGCGCCCCGCCGAGCCGGGTCGGGGTTTGGCCCGCTTACCCGTCCCTTCCCCCGGCGATGTCTTCTTCGATTTCGAAGCTGATCCGTTCGTTCCAAATGGGGGCCTCGAATATCTCTTCGGCTATGCCATGGTGGACGAAGAGGGCGGCTATGTTTACCGCACCCATTGGGCCTTCGATCGCACTCAGGAACGGCAAGCCTTTGAATCCTTCGTCGACTTCCTCATCGCACGCCTCGAGGCCCATCCCGACTTTCACGTCTATCACTTCTCCCCTTACGAGCCCGGCGCCCTCAAACGGCTGATGGGACGTTACGTCAGCCGCGAGGACGCCATCGACCACCTTCTGCGCAGCGAACGCTTCGTCGACCTGCTGGCGGTCACCCGCCAAGGGCTGTGGGCCAGCGTCGAGCGCTATTCCCTCAAGGAGCTGGAACCTTTCTACGACTTCCACCGGCAGGTCGATCTGCGGACGGCCCAGGCCTCCATGCGGCAGTTGGATGCCGCCCTGGAATTGGCTACCCCGGAGCTCATCCGCCAAGCAGATCAACAACGGGTGGAGGCGTACAACCGGGACGATTGCCTGTCGACGGCAGCGCTGCGCGACTGGTTGGAAGCCCGGCGGCAGGAGCTGATCGAGCGCGGACACAGCGTGCCGCGTCCTGAGATTCCGCCGGGTGAAGCCAGCGACAACCTGCAAGCCCAACAGACCGAAGTGCAGTCAGTCTTCGACGCCCTATCGGCGGGCATCGCCGACGATCCGGCGACACGCCCGGCCGACCATCGAGCGTCTCTCTTGCTGGCTCATTTGTTGGACTACTTCCGACGCGAGCTCAAGTCCGCCTACTGGGAGGTCTTCAGGCTCAGGGATCTCGACGAAGAGCAACTTCTGGAGGAGCGCAAGGCCATCTCCGAGCTGGCCTTCGTGGCAGACGTACCTTCGAGCTCTGGTCGCCTTCCGGTGCATCGCTACAGCTTCCCGGAGCAAGAAACCGCCGTCCGCGTCGGCAATACGGTGTGCGCTTGCGGTGACGCCGCCGTCATGGGGAGCGTCGAGGGCATCGACCGCGCTGGACGCACCCTCGATATTCGCAAGCGCGGCGATTCCGTAGCAATACATCCCCGGGCTGTCTTCGTCAAGGACTCGCCACCCACCCGACCCCTCGATACCTCCCTGCTGGCCTTCGCCCGCACCGTGGTGGAGCACGGGATCGACGGCCACGGCCCCCATCGCGCCTTGAGGGATCTCCTGCTGCGCCGTCCCCCGCGCCTGGCGACGGTCTCCCCCGGCGAGCTGAGAGCCCCCGAGGAGAGCATCCTCGACGCCGCCAAGGCCTTGGCCCTCGATCTCGACCACGGCGTCTTACCCATTCAAGGCCCCCCTGGCACCGGCAAGACCTACCTCGGAGCTCGGCTCATCGTCGAGCTGATGCGGCGAGGCCGTCGGGTTGGCGTCACCGCCGTCAGCCACAAGGTGATCCGCAACCTCTTGGAGAAAACCCTCGAGGCCGCCCAGGAGGAAGGCCTGGAGCTTGAGGTGGCCCACAAACCGGGCAGCCGTCAGGCCAAGTACGGCGACGACAGCTTGCCCGACGGCTACCACGAAGTGAAGGACAACGATCGAGCCCTGGCGTCGGTCGGAGCCCGAGTGGTGGGCGGCACCGCCTGGTTATGGGCCCGTGACCAAGCCGAGGCAACGTTGGATGTCCTGGTGGTGGACGAGGCAGGGCAGATGTCCTTGGCGCAGGTTCTGGCAGCGGGGCGTAGTGCTCACAATCTGATCTTGCTCGGCGATCCCCAACAACTGGAGCAGCCACAGAGGGGCTCTCACCCCGACGGTGCCGACGCTGCGGCCTTGGAGCATCTCCTGGATGGGCGCCCAACGCTGCCGGCAGATCGTGGACTGTTCCTCGACACCACCTGGCGCCTCAGCCCCGAAATCTCCACCCTCACTTCTGAGCTCTACTACGAGGGCCGCCTCGAGTCCCACCCGTCGTTGGATCAGCAGAAAGCTATCACCGCCGCTCCCCTCGACGGCAACGGCCTGTACTACCTACCGGTTCCCCATCACGGCAACCAAGCCACCTCACCGGAAGAGGTCGAGCACGTGGTGCGCTTGGTGGAGCATCTGCTGCGGGACAACGCCCGCTGGATCGACCGCAACTCCCAAAGCCATCTCCTGACCCCTCAGGACATCCTCGTCGTGGCGCCCTTCAATGCCCACGTCGGGGCACTGGCCAGCCGTCTGCCCGGCACTCTGCGGGTGGGTACCGTCGACCGTTTTCAAGGCCAGGAAGCCCCCATCGTCATCTATTCTCTGGGCAGCTCCAGCGTCGAGGAAGCCCCGCGGGGCATGGCTTTTTTGCTCAATCCCAACCGTCTCAATGTGGCCACCAGTCGAGCCCGCTGCCAGGTCATACTGGTCGCTTCGCCACGACTTTTCGAAGCCCAATGCCGTACTCCGGACATGATGCGTTGGGCCAACGGCCTGTGTCGCTTCCGGGAGCTGGCGCAGGAAGTGCAGCTACCTTCGACGACGTCCGGCTAGCGCAGCTCAGTGAGGGGAGTGCCCGTGGTCTGCTTTGACACCCACCTCGATAGCTTCGGCAGGGTCGAACACCGGGTGGAGAATTCCTCGGAAACCCTTCTGAAAGAGTACCCAGATACCCAGTAACATCAGCAAAATCGCCGACCCCTTGGCTATCCAACAGGGCTCCTGAGTCGCCAGATGGCGAAGTCCCGTCCAACTGCCGGTGGCGCCCCAGAGGACGGTGTCGGGCAAGGCGACCATGACTGCCAACACCACTCCCCCGAAGGCCAAACCAGAGAGCAGCCAGAAACGGCCTCGCCCCGCAATGACCTCGTGCAGGCGACTAAAAACCGTCCACAGGCTGCCGACGAGGAGAAAGGCCATGACCGCCGTCGCGGGCCAATCCCAATGCAGCAGCAGGACCGCCAGAATCGTGCCGTGGAGGGCATTGCGATAGAACGTCGTGGCGAGCAGCACCGCCATCAACACACCGACAATCGGCGACAAGCCCTCGACACTCCAACGCACCATGGGCTCCAGGAGGGCCACCAACCCCAAGCCCAATAGGGCCCAGATCACGACCCCGTGGCCCTGCCGTTGCATTCGTCGCCAGAGTCCTGGAGCTTTCTCCCCCAGCTGCCTCGCCGTCCCGAGTCGAGAGGACCCCGCGGTGGCCCACCGCTGCAACCCACCACCGATGAGCAAGACAACGACGATTCCCGCCCAACGCCATAGGGTCCAGGCACCGCCCATCAGTCCCCACGAGGCCAGGAAAGCTGGCCAGGCGAGCTCCGCGCGGCGCGCTGACCCCAGGTCTCGCCAGTAGCGGATCCCCTGCTGCAGGCCCCCACTGCCCTGGGTAAATCGCTGCCCTATTTTCGCCGGCCAACCCCGTCCCGCCAGCCATCCACGACCTGCGAGCCAGCGGCCCATGGCCTCGAGCACCACACCCAACAACAGCCAAGGCGCCAGGGTATAGGCCAGACCCATGAACGTATCGCTGAAGGACATCGCGTCCGTCAAGCGTTGCTCCATGGGATGGAATTCAAACAAACCGACCACCAGCGCCGCACCGGCCAACGTCCCGACCGCCGAAGCCCATGGCACCGTGCCGTGACCCGATGTCCCGCCATGATCATGGCCGACGTGATCGTGGCCGGCATGATCCGGGTGCCCTGACGAGCCTGAGTGCGCCGCCAGTTGGGGGGTGGCGTCGTGCCCCGCAGGTTCCGATTGCTCGGCATGGCCGTGGTCATGGCCCATCACCACGTGCAACAGCATGCCGGCGATCGTCGCCTCGAACACCGCAATCCCGGGCATCGAAAGATCCACTAATAGCTGTCCCGCAACACTGAATCCCAAGACCGTCGCCGCCGCGATGGCCAATAACAGAGCGCTGGCGAAACGCCGTCCCAGAATGGGCACCGCAAACCACCACACCGCCAAACCCATGGGCAACCGATGAAGAATCACCGCCAAGGCGAGGAGCATAGCGCTGCCCTGATCGTGGCCGTGGGCGTCATGGTAAGTCATCGGAGCAGCCGCCTCGGCCGTCGCCGCCGCCTCCGCCAACGGGCTGAACAAGGCGACCCCGTCCAAGGTGGCATGCACTGCCAACCCGACAAACGCCAGCAGCACAAACCCCGGATAGATCTTGCGCTCATGGGAATGCAACGAGCCATGCAGCACAAACGGCAACAGCAAACCCAAGAGGCCGCCCACCAACGTCCAGGCTCCCGCCGTCAAGAAAGCGTGGGGCCAAATGTGCAAGACGACGATACCGCCCAACGAGACTGCGGCAAAAGCATCCACCACCGAGCGGGCAGCCTCGGCCCGGTCCGCAAGATGGGCCAGGAAAGGCCCCGCCGCCAAGGGCAGTATGCTCCCGAGCAGCAGCAAAATGGCCAAGAAATCGTCGCTATGCATCGTCGTCGAGAATGCTTCGCCTTGCGGTTAGCAGAGAGTTATCGTCCGGATCGAAGATGAGAATGATATCCGATCATCATTAACAATACCATCTGCAAGTGTCGCTTCCAGGTCCAGCGACACTCAATGCGGCATCAGGATGGGCTCAACGCACAAAGGGCGCCCTGGAGGCGCCCTTTGGTCAAACAATCCCGATCGGCCGGCGAATTCCTAGCGGCCGTCACCGTCCGCGTCGCCGGGGATGGCACGCTCCACACGATGCCAGGCGTCCCGAGTCGCGTACTTCGCTTTGTTCCATTGCAAGCGACTTTCACCTCTGAATTCGTCCCACTCCCGCTCGAGCTTATCCTCGACATCTTCCCACTTGCGATCCGCTTCGCGCATTCGGGACTCCCAACCGTAGCGATACGCCTGTCCATACCTCTCATAGGGTTCTCCGTCTGCCACGTAGTCCCGCGAGGCATAATTTGTACGCCAGTACTCTTCCTCGACGGTGGGATCGATCTTCTCAGCAACAGAGTGACCAGCCATTCCACCCGCGACCGTTCCGATCGCGCCGCCGACAAGTCCGCCAACCGGTCCACCGACGGCCGTCCCGACCACCGCGCCAGCAATGCCACCGGGGACTGCACCCGCAGCGGTGCCCACCGGGTGGGAACCGGGCTCGCCGGTAATGGGGTCACGATTAGCGTCCAAAGTCTCAACATCTTTGCGTGTGTCAGTAGTCATCTCAATTTCTCCAGTTCCTATCTTTCAGGGGTATTCGTCAACTCTTCTCGGTAACGCTGGGTTTGATCTGCCCCCAGCTGAACCTGGGAGCATCAGGCGACCAGCGCCTCAAAGTTCAAGCTGCGCTCCGCCAAACGGGTGAGGTTGCGATTCGCGGCGGCCTCTTCGTCCAGGGTCTTGCGAAGCAAATCGGCGGCATGCTGATTGCCAAGCTTCTCGGCAAAGGCAACCGCACAACCGTATCCGGCCATCTCGTAATGCTCGATGCGTTGAGCAGCGGCGACCAAACCGGCGTCAAGGACTGGCGGCTCGGTGTCGGCCTTGAGCAACCCTTTGGCCTCTTCGATCAAACCCGCAGCGCCCTGACAACGTTCGCCGTGCGGACCAAAGTCCATCTTCGAAAAGATTTCTTCGAGGCGTGCAATCTGAGTTTTCGTCTCCGCAAGGTGATCCTCAAAAGAGGTCCGCAACTCGTCGTCGCTGATCGCATCGATCATTTGGGGCATCGCGTCGACGATCTGGTTCTCGGCGCTGAAGAGATCCTTCAGTTGGTGTACAAACAATTTTTCAAGTGAGTCTAGTTTCATGTTTCTCCTCGCTGGCGAGTTATCGGTTATTCAAGTTGAAAGAATGAAGATGGGGCCCATCTCCAACCGCTTCACCATCATAGGGGAAGCAAAGACCATGCCAGGCCTGGAACCCCAACTCCCCGAGCGTCCTCCAACGGGCCCGATGCCACGAATGGGTATCCTCTACATCCTCTTTGTATTCTTTTCCATGGTGCATGGCACCTCTCTCTGAAAAGTGCGTGGCACCTCCATCTGGGATGAAGGCTGACGCCTCGCCCCAGCTAAATCCTTCCAATCCGAAAGGCCCCCGCGCCCATTTCCCTCGTCCAAAGACATACACCCCACCCTTTCCGAGCCCGAAGCGCGACGACAGCCCGGATATCAAAGGTTCTCGGGACCTCGTCGGCTCATCTTTCCGGCAAGACTCACCGACCACGGCCTCAAGCCGGTTGACCGCGCGCCCTCAGGACGACGGCCGTTGGGTTGGTGAACGGCACAAAAGGCAAGGCCGGCGGGAATGTCCCCTCCGGGAACTCGACGCTACGGTCGCCACTCCGCAAAGCTCGTGACGCCAAGGCAAACGCCGCTAGCACTTGCCGCCAGGCTTCCACCAGGGACGCCCGGACCTCGCGGCGTATTGCATGAAAACGCGGCGGGGGCGACGTTTCAACATCATCTGGCGCGTAGAAGGGATCCTGCGACAATACCGCCGCGACTCCAAGGCTCGGTTTGCCGGTCACCCGACGCTCGACCACAGCCTGATGATCGATGTCGTCGACCATCTCGCGGACGGCTTGACGCCATTCCGTCTCCGGTAGATGTTCCCAACAGGGCAGGGACGCCAACTCCACCTTCTCAACGGCGACCCCACCGTGGGCCGTGGCTGCATCCCCATCGAACATCCCATCGCCATCGGTTGCGCAAACTCTCCACGCCGCCGAGCGGTCGAGCCAGATCCCCTCCATCGGCTTGCCATCGATCAGCGACGCAGCACAGTGGACCCCAGGCCATGCCAGCACCGAGTCGACGAGGTTCTCTTTCACTCCATGACTCAGCACATAGCGCAATACTTGCACTTGCGCCGCCTCCTCATCACTGACCATCGACGCGTGGTAGCGCCGGGCGAAGAAGGGCGGCACCCTCCCACGCAATCGACCACCGATCTCTTTGGAAAGATTGGTCTTGAAGAAACACATGAAGGTCGCCAGGTGGGCGCCATCCCGTGGACGGAGCAATAGGTGGTAATGCGACGCCATCACCACGACAGCACAGATCCTCATGTCGTATAGCTTCTGCGCCCGGCCGAGCACACCGAGGAAGCGCTCGTTCACTTCCTCAGAAGGACACAGCAAAAAGCGGTTCTGATGCACCACATCGACGACATGTTGCAAACTGTTCGGAAGGATGTATCTCGGATCACGTCCCATCGTCGGTCCTCCTTGATTTGCAGCGGACCTCGCGACCAGCGAAGCCCACCGGGCCGGAATCAGCCCTTCAGGAAGGAATAGACGTAGAACGACTCCGTTATTTTGCAGGAAGTTGTTCTAAAGGTAGTTCTCTTGGAGCCCATCACCTTGAAGCCAGGGTGAGAGCCAAACGGGTTCATCGACCAGCACCGGCGATTTTGGGTTCTGCGACGCCGGCATCCAGCACCGCAACCAGCGCTTGCCAATCCTCAGCGTCAGAGCCACTGTGGTCACCCGCCCTCCGCTGACGACATACGTGGCAGGAAAACCCTTCGGGGCAAATTCCTCGACGATTCGGTGCCCCGCATGCCAGAGAACGGGCAGCGTCAAACCCAGCTCCTCCAGCAACCGATCGCGATCTGCCGGCGAAGCATCGACACTAACCACCACAAACCGAGTCTCGGGATGTTGGCGAGCCAGGGCCTCAAGCTTCGGCAATACCTTGTAACAAGGTTCACACCAGACCGCCGCAAAATCCACCACCAGGAAGCCCTTGGCCAAGACCTGGAGATCATGCGACTCCCCGAACTGGTCTTCGGCGTGACCTTCGACCAAAATCTCCCCGCCGTAGAGGTTGCTCGCGAGAACCAAGAGAAGCGACACCATACCTAGGCGACGGATCATTAGAAACGCATCCTCCAAGCGAAGGACGCCGAGATGGCTTCCAGACCGTCGTCACGGGAGTAGTTGGTCAGACGGGTTTCAAAGGCACGCAAGTAGCGACTCCAACCGCGACGGTTGCGCTTGAGGATCATGCGTAAACCAAGGCCGTACTTCTCACTGTCGAGCGCGCTCAAATCCCGAGCGGCGGTATAAAAAGCCATCGGGACAGACATTCGTTGCGCTGCCGAGATCATCGACCGGAAAACCCGTCCGGGGATCGATGATGTGAGCGTAGCGCTTACCGTCGAGGATGAAGAAGCTCTCGTAGTCGCCGGAGGTCACCACCGCCGTCTCGGTCAAGTGTAGGCGAGCGAAGATCCGATCCCGTTGACGAGGATGCGCGATGCCGATGTTCCATGGAGTGCCGTCTTCCTGCTCGCCAAAGGCCACCAAGTCACCACCGGCGTTGACGACGCCACCGGCCATGCCCTGCTCCTTGAGCACCCAAACCGCCCGATTGGCGGCATAGCCCTTGCCGATGGCACCGAAGCCGATACGGGCTCCAGGGTCATCCAGGTAAATGGAACGCGCAGCGCTATCGAGGACGATTTTCTGGTAGCCGACGTGGCTCAGGGCAGCTCGAATGGCCGCCTCTTCCGGTACGGTAGGCGACGGGTTATTGAAGTCCCAAAGCTTGCCGACGCCGGCAAAGGTCAGATCAAAGGCGCCGTCGGTGAGCTGCGACAGCTTGACGGACCGCCGCACGAGATTGAACAGCTCCTGGGACACTGGCTGCGGCGAGACCCCCGCCAGCCTATTGACGGCACTGGTCTCCGAGCTCGCACGCCAGCTGGAGATCATGTCCTCGATGCGCTCGATCTCTGCGTAGGCTGCTTCGATGGCCTGGCGGGCCGTAGCTTCGTCCCGATGGACGACCGTGATTTCAAACCGCGAGCCCATCTTCCGCCGCACGTCCTTGACGGTTTCGCCAGCGGCGGCGGTCGTCAAGCACAAGACGGCGAGCATCCAAAGCGCCCAATATGTACGAGCTTGACTGCATGTACGAGCTTGACTGTGGCAGTCTTGCTGGCGGTGGTCAGATTCTGAAAACGAAGTTGGGGAGTGCATCATCGGGATCTTGAATGGTGCCTAGGGGTTGTCTAGCCAGGACAAATGGGTTCCTGCGCGGTGAGTACCCGGAGGCGCCGAAATCCTTCGATTTCTTTTCAAGATCCCGATGAAAATCTTCTCCTACGAAGCTAGCAGGTCAAGGTACCGTTTGTGCACGTGCAAAACGTCCGCACCCAATAGGGGCCCGACGTATCGATGCAACCCACTTCTTGGCCCTCTTGGGTGCAAGGATCACCACAGTAGTTGGGACCCCAAGCCAAGCCAGTCGAAACGGCACACAACGGCGCCTCCGAGCTCTCTACCGAGGCAGCTTCCTGCTCGACCTCGACGGTCTCCACATCTTGCGACAGCGCCTCCACCTCCGAAGCCGGTGCCGCCACAAGGACGGTAGCAAAGCCGATCAAAATCAAACACGACAGACACAGGATGGTCTTTCTCATCACGAGATCTCTCCAAAGTTGTTGCAAGGTCTTCAGGACACAGCGCTCAAGCACACCGTTCAAGACACAGCGTTCAAGACACAGCGCTCAAGACACAGCGCTCGAGGCAATTTGGCCAACCATATCAGGCAGAAAGACCGAAGCGTCGTTGTGAATATCATGCGTGGCCCCGGGGTCAGCAGAGCCAATCGGCTTCATGAGTTGGAGAAGAGTAGTACGGCATTCTCTTGAAATCCTCTTCTCTTAGAGAAACCCTGGTTTATTTCCAGGGTTCGCCTCAAGCTTGACTTTTCCCCAGAATCTCTTCTGTTGGGGTAGATGCGACCGTGTCGAGACAAGTTTCGGCTAGAAAGGTCACCTATCCGCATCACCGAGAAACTCCCACCCTCCTAAACCACTCTCAATGCTCCTGAGACCGCTCGACACACGCTCTTGGTGACTAAACGAGCTCACGGCGCCTCCCCCCCATCGACAGGACAGACGGCGAAGTCATCGAACGCCGCAGTGAACGGCACTGCCGGGTCGTACGACACCACCGCTGGCCCCACCAGCACCTCCTGAGGCAGGACGATATCGACCTCCCCTTGAGCGCCGCCGGTGGGTTGCACCCAGGTGGCGCCGTGATCCCTGGAGTACTCGACGGTAAGGTGGTCGCCTTGCCGCGCGATGGCGAAGCGCATGGGCAGGGCGCACCCGCGTCACCACCCGCGGGCGCTATGCCCAGGGCCAACTGGTGCGGGTCGACCTCACCGACGGCCAACGGCTCGACCTCTCCTACCAGGCCGACGGGCGCCTGGCCTCGATGACCCAAGTCGGTATCGACGGCGTGACTTCCCGGCAATGGCTATATACCTGGCAAGGACTCGACCTGGCCAGCATCGAGCGTCCCGACGGCTCGAGGTGGCTGCTGCGATACGACGATGCGCAGAACCCTGGCTACTTGACCCGCATGACGTTACGCGGCCCGGACGGCCTCGAGCGCATCGAACGGGCCTGGCAGTGGGACGCCTACGGCAACGTCACCGCCACCTGGCGAGGCACCGCCACGCCGGAA